>JAFEDJ010000053.1 GCA_018241685.1 Pseudomonadota bacterium | reverse complement strand
TCGAAGTGGCGGCGCCGCCCGAGTCGGGCAAGCCCGGCTCCAACACCGTGTATATCGAGGTGAAGGCGCTGGACGATGAAACCGTGGCGGTACGGGAGAAGTCGGTGTTCCTGATACCGCAGTAAGGACCGGAAGCTGTCGGCCCCACTGTGCGTGGGGCTGGCGCAGCGGCAGGCGAGGGGAAGCAGGAGCGATCCGGCTTCCCCTTTTCACGTCCGGAAGGTCGGTGGATGGGGGCTGCCGGTGTTCGCTGGCGCTTGCCTGCCCGGATACCCGTCAGCCCAGTTCCTTGATGCGGCGGTATAGCGTGCGCTCGCTCATGCCCAGCTGCGCCGCCAGGCTCTTGCGCGAGCCCCGGTGGCCCTGCAGCGCGGCGCGCAGCTGGGCGTCGCTCGGTGCTGCAGGGCGCCCGGCGGTCAGGGCGTCGGGGCTCAATACGTTGCCGGCGTCCGTGGCCGCAGTGCCGCCGGATTCGCCGAATTGCAGCTCCTCCGGCAGATGCCGCAGTTGCAGCAGATCACCGTCACACAGCAGGCTGGCGCGCTCCAGGATGTTGCGCAGCTCCCGCACATTGCCCGGGTAGTCGTAGGTCAGCAAGCAGTCCAGCGCGTCCGCGGCGATGCCCAGTGGGCGCTCCGGCGCCACCCGTTTGAGCAGGGCTTCGGCCAGCAGCGGGATGTCTTCGCGGCGGCGGCGCAGCGGCGGCAGGCTGATCGGAAAGGCATTCACGCGGTAGAACAGGTCCTGGCGGAACTGGCCCCTTTCCACCAGGGCCTTGAGCGGCCGGTGGGTGGCGGAGACCAGGCGGATGTCGGCGCGGATCAGCTCGGTGCCGCCGACCCGCCGGTAGGTGCCGGTCTCCAGCAAGCGCAGCAGCTTGACCTGCATCGCCAGCGGAATATCGCCCAACTCATCGAGGAACAGCGTCCCGCCGCTGGCCACTTCGACGAGGCCGCTCTTGCGCGTGGTTGCGCCGGTGAAGGCGCCGCGCTCGTGGCCGAACAGTTCGCTCTCGAACAGGGTTTCGGTGAGGCCGGAGCAATCCACCGCCACGAAGGGCCGATCGGCGCGCCGGCTCGCCTCGTGGATGGCCTGAGCGGCCAGTTCCTTGCCCGTGCCGGACTCCCCCTGCAGCAGCACGCTCGCTTCGGATGGGGCGACGCGGGCCACCAGCTCCAGCATCGCCAGGAAGGCCGGCGCCCGGCCGATCAGCCCCTGGTCGGCGGCGACGCCGCGGGCCACCGGCAGCGGCTCCAGCTTCTCGATGAAGAAGGCGATCTCGCCGCCCCGGTCGCGCACCGGCGACAGTTCGATGTTCTCGTAGCGCTCGCCGCCGGCGGTGTGATGCAGATGCACCACGCGCTCCCGCTGGCCGGACTGCAGGCTGCGCGCCAGCGGGCAGGATTCGCCGGCCTGGTCGCAGGGCACCGGGTAGTGGTGGGACACCTCGTAGCAGTGGCGCCCGATCAAGTCGTCCGGCCGCTCGCATTTGGCACGGTAGGCGCCGTTGGCCGCCAGGATGCGGTAGTTGCGGTCGCACAGGATGTGCGGCTCCGGCAACGTGTCGAGGAAGGAGACGAGTTCGGGGAGGGGATGGGGGCCGATGCTCATGGGGAAAGGCTTTCTGCCAGATGGACTGCCGGATGCTGTCATGGCAGACCGCCACGGTCAAATCACTCCGGGAGGCCTGTTTCGGAGCTCATTCCGTCCTGGTGGCCGAAAGAACTGCCAGGCAAGGTCGTGGCAGTGCGCGTGGCAGGCCCGATGGCAGCATGCTCGGCGCTGTGGGTGCGTAAGTAATTGATGTGAAAGGGGGTGTCGTTGTGCATTGGGATGGCATGGATGTTGATTAGCCGGAGCTGATACAGCGTGACCACCACCGCCAGCCCAACCGAGAGGATTCCATGCCCACCACGACCCTGCCGCCCGCCTTCGGCGGACCCGAATCTCCCCGCGATCCGTCCCGCCGGACCCTGCTCATCGCCACCGCCGGAGCCGGCGGGGCGCTGGCCGTGGCCGCCGCCGCGCCCTTCGTGGCGACGCTGACCCCGTCCGAGCGGGCGATGGCCGCCGGGGCGCCGGTCGAGGTGGACATCGACAAGCTCGCGCCGGGCGAGCTGATGGTTGTCGAATGGCGCGGTAAGCCGGTGTGGATCCTGCGGCGTACCCCCGACATGCTGGCCGCGCTGGCCCGGGCCGAGCCCCAGCTGGCCGACCCCCAATCCGGCGTGGCTTCCCAGCAGCCCGACTACGCCCGCAACGCCCATCGCTCGCGCAATCCGGAGATCTTCGTGGCGGTCGGCATCTGTACCCATCTCGGCTGCTCGCCGTCCAGCGCCTTCCAGGCCGGTAACCCGGCCCTCGGCGCCGACTGGCCCGGCGGCTTCCTGTGCCCCTGCCATGGCTCGACCTTCGATCTGGCGGGGCGGGTCTTCAAGAACAAGCCTGCACCGACCAACCTGGAGATCCCGCCCTACAAGTACCTCAGCGACACCCGTCTGCTGATTGGCGCGGACGATGCGGCGGCGGCCTGAGGTCGGTGGAGGATGGCCATGCGCAAGATTCATCCCGACGCGGGAATGCCCGATGACACAGACCCCGGGCTGCGGCGGCTGTCCCTGCTGACCGGCGTCCTGCTGGCCGTGCTGTTGACGGCCTTTCCACACATCGCGCTGGACCGCTGGGGCGTTGCCGACCCGCTCGCTGCCCTGTGGCTGCTGTGGGCGATGGTCGCCGGATTCGCGAGCGGCTTCGGCGCGCTGCCCGCGTGGCGGCCGCTGCGGCTCGCCGCATCCAGCCAAGCCTGCCTGTCCGCGCTCGTGATGGCCGTGCTGCGGATGGCGGGGCATTGAGGAGCGCAGCAATGTACTTCCGGCAGTTCTTCGACCCGCAGACTTCCGCGATGAGCTACCTGTTCGCCCCGGCGGAAGCGGCGGCGGCGGTCGCCGTCGATCCCAATCCCGATCCCTGCCAGGCGCTGTTGCTTCAATCCCTGCTGGCCGAGCGCCGCTTCGAGCTGCGGATGATCCTGCTGACCCATGTCCATGGCGACATGCTGGAACGCCTGGCCCATCTCTATCCGGCGGTGCCGTTGGTGGCCGGCGCGCCGCCGGGCGGCGGCGAACGCTACCGGGCCGCCGGCGATGGCGACACGCTTCTCGTCGGCGCCGAGGCGATCCGCGTGATCGCCACGCCCGGCCATACGCCGTTCAGCGTGAGCTACCTGTGGCAGGACCGCCTGTTCTGCGGCGACGCGCTGGAGCTGGGCGGCTGCGGCCTGGCGGAAGGGGAGGTCTGCGATCCGGGGCGCATCTACGACTCGGTCGTGCACCGGCTGTTCACGCTGCCCGACGAGGTGCTGGTCTTTCCCGGCCACGACGTGCATGGGCGCACGGTGTCGACGATCGGCGAGGAGCGCCAGCGCAACCCCTTCTTCCTGCCGCGCTCCCGCGATGCCTTCATGACCGCCTTCCGGGAACGCCAGCGGCCGAAGCCCGCCGGCTTCCGTTTCGATTCCCAATCTCTTTGAATCAGGAGAAAACCATGGCCTTGATGATTACCGAGGAATGCATCAGCTGCGACGTGTGCGTTCCCGAGTGCCCTAACGAAGCTATTTCCCAGGGAGACGACATCTATGTGGTCGACCCCGCCAGATGCACCGAATGCGTTGGCCACTTCGATGAGGCACAGTGCATCCAGAGCTGTCCGGTGGACTGCATCGTCCATGACCCGGCACATGTGGAGAGCCGGGACGAACTACATGCGAAATACGAGCGGACGAGGGCTTGAAGGAAAGACCGTTCAGTCTGCTTCGGCCAGCAGCCGATCCCGCTCGAAGCACCAGTGCCAGGGCTCATAGAGATAGCCCTCGGGATTGTTGCGCGGGAAAGACAGGGTATAGCCATGACCTGCCGCATGGGCGTTCAGCCACACGAAGGCGGCGGTGTCTTCGAAAGACGCGTCCGCCGGCGGACAGCCCGGCGTCGTCACGTCGATGGCGCAGCCGGTGTGGTGTTCCGACGTGCCCGGAATAGCCAGCACGCTCAGGATGTCGGCCAGCGCGAGGCCATTGTCCAGCTTGCGGCGGATCAGCTCCGCCTGGCGCTCGATGCTGCGGAAGGCCGATACTAGCTCCAGCACGACCCCGTCTGCGGCCGCGGCCGCCTGCATCTCCCACCACGCCTGCGCTGCCTGCGGCTGGAGTAGAAAGCCACGGGTAGCGCGGGTTTCCACCACGATCAGGTCCTGTGCCTCGGCGAACACCGGCAGCCCACGCCGGATGATCTCGCCGGCCGAGATGCCGAGTTGGTGGAGGAGAAGGCCGAGACGCGGCGAATGCGGGGCAAGGGAGATCATCGTTCTGAGGTCAGGCCCGTTTGGTTAGCGGAAAGGTGATCCGGCGCTTGTTGTTGCGGGATTGTATCTGTCGGCCCGTCTCTACGAAGTTCCTATCTGCATCGGTCGTGCCGTGCGGGTAGTACGAATGACTTTCTGGGACGCGGCGGTGTTCCTGCGCTTGAGTCGAGGGAGCGAATGCGCTCGACCGTCGCCTGTTCTTTTGTTTCATTTTTTTAATTTCGAATTGATTCTTGCTTCTCCGCTGGCTGGGATTGCCCGTGAAATTTGGCTCAAATGTTCTTGAGTGTCAGTGTCGGCCTTTATTGGGTCCGGTGTATAGTTTTCAGAATAAAGAAAACCACAAGCGGGACTTCGCAAGAGGTAGCCTGGGCTATATGGGCCTTGGTTATATGGAAGTGGCACGGCGTCGCGCTTGAAAAATGGAGGCGCGATGAGTCGTTTCAATCAAATTCTATTCGGAAACGTCGACTTCGAGGCGAGCGAGGAGCACCTCGAGTTTCAGTATCGTTTCCTGTGCATCGTGATCTTGGTGGGGGCTGTGCTGACTGCTCTTCTGGTGGCCGGATCCCACTCGCAAGTCAATAAGATCAACCCGCTGCATGTTCGCTCGATGAGCATCTTCACGGTGGGGTCAGTCGCCTTCTGGCTGGCTCTGCGCGGGCGCAAGCATTGGTTCTTGAGGGTTGGCTGGGCCTATGAGCTGTTCTGCATGCTCGAATATGTATCCGCCCTGTATTACGTGTCCGAGGATGAGTTTCGCGTCGTCTGGTTCCTGACCAATATACCGGGGGTTTATCTGCTGCTCGGGCAAAGGGTCGGTCTCGTCATTACTCTGGCGACGGCGATCGGTTTGGTCATCGGCAATCCCTATCTGCCGGCTCCGTATTCGCCGAATGCGGTGGCGACCTTGTTGTGCAGTGTGATTTATCTCGGCTTGTTCTTTCATTTTTACTCTAGCCGCTCGATATCCTATTTTCTGCGGATGCGGGAGTCGAACAAGCAGCTTTACGAACTTGCCATGCACGATCAATTGACCGGCGTGCTGAATGGGCGCGCGTATTACCAGGTCTGCGACAAGATGATCCTGCTGGCCCAGCGCTCCGGCGCACCGTATTCGGTGTTGTTCATCGATCTCGATCACTTCAAGACGGTCAACGATACCTACGGTCATGCGGCTGGCGATCTGGTGCTGCAGACAGCTGCCCGGTGTGTTGCCGACAAGCTCCGCAAGAGCGATTCGCTTGGGCGGATCGGTGGAGAAGAGTTCAGCGTGTTTCTGCCCGACACCCCTGTCGACTCCGCAGTCCAGATTGCCGAGAAGATCCGGCGGGCGATAGCGGCGCTGGAGATTCCGATTGAGGCGGATGTCCGCGTGAAGATCTCGGCGAGTATCGGCGTGGCGGGCAGGCAGGGCAATGTGCAGACGCTGAAGGACATCCAGCAGCAGGCGGATAGCGCGATGTATGAGGCCAAGCGGGGTGGCCGGAATCGGGTGTCCTGTTTTGGCGGGGCTCTGGCGGCGTGAGCCGGTCCAGGCCTCGCCTCCCGAGAAACGGACGATCCCTGTGCGTCCCCGCGATGGCCTCCTCCTTTACGGTTTCTGCTTGCCCAGGTACTGCAGGTAGGCGACCAGTTCCCAGATCTGTTCTTCGCTGAAGGCGCCGCCCCACGGGGGCATCACGTCGGCGCCCTGGCGGCCCTTGGAGATGGTCTCGTAGGCCACTTCGGCGGGCAGGTCGGTGCGGCCCTTGAAGTCGGGGGCGCGGCCGCCGACGCCTTCGAAGCCGTGGCAATAGCCGGCACAGGTCTTGGCGAAGCGGCGCTTGCCGGCGTCGATGCGGGCCTGGTCGTTGAGGTCGAAGGGAGCCAGCGGGCCGGTGCCGTGCCCGGCCGGCGTGCTGGCGATGCGCTGCACGTAGGCGACGAGCTGGTCGATCTCCTTCGCTTCGAGCACGGTGCCCCACGGCGGCATGGCCTTGTCGCCGTGCTTGCCGTGGATGATGCGGTCGCGGATGCGTTCTTCGGGCAGGTCGCTGCGGGACGCCAGCTTGGGGCCGTAGCTGGCGTTGGCGCCGCCGGGAGCCACGCCGGCACCGCCTGCGCCGTGGCAGCTCACGCACAGCTTGTCGAAACGGTTGTGGCCGGCGGCCACCAGGGCCTTGCCTTCGTCGGGCGGTGGGGCGACCGCGTGGGCCGGGGCGAGCAGGGCGAGGAGCAGGGCGGGTGCGAATGTCCGCAGGCGGATGGGGAGGGCGTTCATGGTCTTGTCTCCGATTGGAACTGGGGTCTTGTTGGGGCGAATTCATCCGCCCTCTGTGCGTCGATCCACCTCCGTGGGCGAATGAATTCGCCCCAACGGGATAACAGGGGAATAAAAAAAGGGGTGTGGCACCTGGAGGTCTGCACCACACCCTAGGAACAGCACGGCGGGCCGCGTCCGGACCCGTCGTGCCGCGGAGCTCGTAAGGCGGGCTTACTCGAGGGTGAAGCCGATCAGCGCAGCGCCGCCGGGCAGGTCCTTGATCTGCGGGAAGGCGCCGGACAGGAAGCCCGGGGCGTGGGAGCCGAGGCCGGTCGGGATCACGATGTACTGCTTGCCCTTGACGGCGTAGCTGACCGGGCCGCCGCGGGCGCCGGAGCCGGCGTTGAAGCGCCACAGTTCCTTGCCGTTGTCGGCGTCGTAGGCATACAGGCGGCCTTCCATGTCGCCGGTGAACACCAGCCCGCCGGCGGTGGTCAGCACGCTGGACAGGGGCGGCAGCTCGTAGTGGATGCTCCACTTGATCTTGCCGGTCAGCGGGTCGCGGGCGTCGAGGCGGCCGTCGGGCTTCTTGCCGTTGGGCGGCGGCACCAGCTTGATTTCGTCGATGCCGAGGGACAGGGCCGAGATGGCGTTCAGGTTGGACGGGTCGTCCTTGCCGGAGACCACTTCGTTACACACTTCCATCGCGTGGGAGTACCACAGGCCGGTACCCGGGTTGTAGGCGCCGTGGTTCCAGCTGCGCGCACCGAGCAGGTTGGGGCACAGCAGCTCGCGCTTGCCGGGCTGCGGGCGGCGCGGCTCGATGAGGGCGCCGGTCTTCGGGTCGATGCCCTTGGCCCAGTTCATGTTCTCGGCGAACTGCCAGACGTTCTCCAGCTTGCCGTCCTGCTTGTCCATCACGAAGACGAAGCCGCTCTTGTTGAGGTGGACGATCACGTCCTTGCCGTCCTTCTTGACCAGCAGGGCCTCGTAGGCGGCGTCGAAGTCCCAGGTGTCGTGGGGGATTTCCTGGCGGTGCCACTTGAGCTTGCCGGTCTTGGGGTCGAGGGCGAGCAGCGTGGAGGTGTACTTGTTGTCGCCTTCGCGGCCGGCGGTGTAGTAGTCGGGCGCGGCGTTGGAGGTGCCGATGTAGATGGTGTCGGTGCTCTCGTCGTAGGTGCCGGGCATCCACGCCGAGCCGCCGCCGACCTTGCCGCTGTCGCCAGGCCAGCTGGCCGGGTCGTTCTTGATGATGTCGAAGTTCCACACCGGCTTGCCGGTGTCGGCGTTCACCGCGTAGATCTTGCCGGCGATGGGTTGGTCGCCGCCGGTGGTGCCGCCGAACAGCACGTCGCCGGCGAGCTGCGGCGGGGCCGAGAAGAGGGCGCCGTACTGGGTCTTCTGGTCGGTGAGCTGGGTGGACCACAGCTCCTTGCCGGTCTTCTGGTCGATGGCGATGAAGCGCCCGTCCAGGGTGCCGAGGAAGACCTTGCCGCGGCCGACCGTCACGCCGCGGCTGGCGGCGGCGTAGAAGACCTGCTTGGAGATGGCGGCCAGCTTGGGCTCGTAGTGCCACAGGGTCTTGCCGTTGGTGGCGTCCACCGCCCACACGTTGTTGTTGGCCGACACGTAGTACAGGATGCCGTCGATGACGATGGGGGTCGCCTGCAGGCCGTGGGTGATGTTGCCCGGCTGGTGGATCCACGCCACCTTGAGCTTCTTCACGTTGGTCTTGTTGATCTGGGTGAGGGGGCTGAAACGCCAGGCGTTGTAGCTGCGGTGGTACTGCGGCCAGTTGTCCGGGTCGGCGTAGCCGGGGCGGGTGTCGGCGGCCAGCGCGCTGCCGGCGATCAGGCCGGCGGCACCGAGACAGGCGGCCAGGCGGATTTGGGCGATCTTCATGGTGTTGTCCTTGTGATCTTCTGGTGTGTCGGGGCGGGGGTCAGAACGTGAAGTTCAGGCCGACGTTGAGCAGCGTGGATTTGTTGCCCACGCTCGGAATGCCGGCGGCGACGATGCTGGTCTTGATGGTGGCCGCGGAGCCTGCATCCACGTAGGCCATCTGAGCGTACAGGATGGTGTCGTTGCGCAGCGAGTAGTCGTTGCTGATGACGATGTTGCGGGTGTGGTCGTCCTTGTTCATGCGGTCCTTGTTGTCGTAGTAGGCAAGGGTCGCGGTGTTCTTGGGATGCCACTTCCAGTCGGTGCCGACGCCGATCGCATTGACGTTGGAGACGTTGGCGCCGGTGCTGAGGGAATTGCGTGCGTTGAGGTAGTTGGCCTTGAAGGTGAAGTCGCCGAAGGGCACCGCGAAGCCGAGGCCGCCGTGGCGCACGTTGTCGTTGGCGGTGGATTGGTCCTTGATGACCTGGTAGGACGCCGACAGCACCACCGGGCCGGTGTAGGTGCCGCCCACCGCCCACACGCTGTTCTTGTCCAGGCTGCCGGCCTGGCCGCCGGGGGAGTACAGCACGCCGAAGCTGTAGGGGCCGAGGGTGTTGCGGTACTGGATGGCATTGCTGAAGAAAATGCCGACGTCGTTGTTGGTGTTGCGGTCGGTGCCCGGTGCGCCGTTGGTGGCGGCGTACTGGTTGTAGGCCCAGGCGTAGAGGTTGGAGAACTGCTCCTTGAAGGCGCGCGGTTCGGTGCCGATGTGGGCCAGCAGCGCGGGGCCGTACTGGCGGCCGAAGGTCACGCTGCCCCAGTCGCCGCGCAGGCCCAGGTTGGCCTGGCGACGGAAGAACGGAGTGCCGTTGCCCTGGGCGTCGCCGGTGCCGTGGAACTGGCCGTTGTTGGTGTCGAAGTGGGCTTCCAGGTTGAAGAAGCCTTCCAGGCCCTGGCCCAGGTCACGGTCCCCCTTGAAACCGATGATGGTCTGGCGCAGGCCGCTGGTTTCCATCGAGCTCTTGCTCTTGCCGTCGGTGCCGGTCTTGCTCTGGTACAGCAGGCCGGCGTCGATGATGCCGTAGATCGCCACGTTGGTTTCGGCCAGGGCCGGCAGGGCCAGGCCCGCCACCGCGATGGCAACGGCGTGGCGCATGAGGCGCGGGTTCTGCAGACGGCCCTTGGATACGGATGAGTGCTGAATCATGAATATGTCTCCTCGTTATTGTCTTTCCGGCTATTGGGCCGGAAGCATCCGGATTCCGCCGGCTTAATGGGCCGGTGGTGAGGAGGGAATTGCAATTAGTTTGCCAGGTCGTCTTTTTCCAATCCCGACTGGGAAATAGGGCGAAATGGGAAATGAAAGTCGAGACAGGTGTCTCAATTGGCAGCGGGGAATGGAGACAGGCGTCTCTTTTGTCTCCGTCGTCTCAACGCCGATTGGGAGCGGATTGGAGGAGGATTGGGCGCTTATTGGCGGGATGGGCGTTTTGCCAGGGTTGGCGCGGTGTGGCGTGGAATTTGCTGAAAGCCGTACTGGAGATGGTACGCCATTTATATAAAGAGCATAGATCGAATTCCAATTCCCAAAGGAGCCTCCATGAACGCCACCGACAAATTCCTCGCCGCGTCCGCCCATGTGGACGAAGCGGCCGTTGCGCCACTGCCCAATTCCCGCAAGATCCACGTCGAAGGTTCCCGCCCGGACAT
>JAFEDJ010000052.1 GCA_018241685.1 Pseudomonadota bacterium | reverse complement strand
TGCGAGTGTGCGAATGTGCGCACAGCGCTTTCTGAACCTCGGCATCCACACCGTGTCGAACCATTCAGGGAGCGACCCGAGCGGCCTCCCCCAAACGGTCCCTACTCTTGCGTTACATGATGATGCTTGCGCCGCAGCAACGAGTTGTGCTGCGCCACTTCCGAATGCGGCTGACTTCGACGCGTTGTACGCGCCTCCGACAATGTTGCAGTCAGGAAGTTTGAGCGTTAGCGGGGGCACTCCTGCCTGCGCGATCAGAACGAGATCATCATGCGCAGCTCGACGCACTGTACCGTTCACGCGAGCAGTCGATTGCGATTGCAGCCACGCTAGCGTGATCGCCTCCAGTGTCGGCGACAGTGAGCATCCTTGGGCGAGACCCTCGACGAAGAACTCCTCACCGAGCTCGCGAAAGCGCACGGACGTGCGTGTGAGTGTGTCGTTGTCGGCATACATCTCGATGCATGCGTCGACAAGCGCGGCTGCGGCATCGTCTTCGCTTGGCAGACGATGCGTGATGACGTCTTGTACCGCACGAAACACAGCGTCACGGCGGAATGTCTGGAAGGATTTGCTGCGATCGGCTACGACGACTGTCCCACCACATGTGAGTGTGAGCAGCGGAAGCAGCGAATACGTCAGCATGTACTGATCTCCCGATAGCCCATACTGGCCATGCTCGCGGCAGTACCGCTCAGCTAGCGGCCGTGCGCGCGACATCAGCACCGCTGACGAGACGCGACGTACGAACTGTGGTGCTGCGAGAAAGCGAATCTGGCCGTCGCCCTTCGGGATCGGCCATCCGTCTGTCAGGCGGAGTGCGTCGTCGGCTGTCTCCGCCATGTTCCAATCAACGGGCGCGCGAGACCATAATGCTGACAGCTGCGCGCCGACGCTCGCATCTGCTGCGAACATCTGCGATATGAGTGCGCCCGTCCATCCAGTGCTCCCGCCACTGGACGTACGGTGTGTGGCTGCCCACTTGCGCAGATCCGTCGATGTGAAGCCTCTGCGCTGCGATGCAATCCCTGCACGTAGCGCCTTCCACTGCGCCTCCTCGTCCGCCAGCTGCGTGACGTCGGGGAAGTAGTCGTTCACGTCGTCTCGCTGGTACGCCACGTCGGCGACTCGCGGTCCTCTCTCGACGACGGCCGTCAGCTTCTTCAGGTTGCCGTCTTCCAACGCTGCTTCGAGTGATGCTGCCCACGATCTCATGCAGTCGTGGCGTGGCGGATCGTCACGGTGCGTGAACGATGCTTTGTCGATGAGCGCGGTAATCTGTGAGTCGATGGATGACCCCTTGCGCATGAAGAGGCGAGGCGCGTACAGCAGCAGCAGCTCTGCGCTGCGACTGCCAGATGTCGCGAGTCGAGCAAGCTCCGCCACCGCTGCTGCTGCGAGGAGTCTGCCTGCAGATGTCCCACCATCACGTGTGCCGCGGCCGGGCAGCCGGCGACGCGTCACGCCTGGTGCATCAAGTGCGCGCTTGACAAGCGTCAGCGCGTCGGCGTCTGTCATGTTTTCGATGTACGCGCGGAATCGCTGCAACAGAGATCCGCGAGCAGATGCCTTCGCGGAGGCGCCCTGCCTGCACAACGTGCACGTGAAGGTGTACGTTCCGTTCGCGGCAAACACTGCCGATGGTGGTATGCCAGCGGCATGCGCCCTGCCTGCCACTGACCGCCACAGGCAACCGTAGTGCCAGTTGCCGGTGCATGCGCTGCACACGAGGCCCACACGCACGCCTGCTCCGCACTCTCTGCACGCGACGCCTGCACTGTCGACTGTGCTTGCGACCCATGCGTCGACTACGCTTTTCACAATTCGCAGCTTCCCGCGTGTCGCATGCGTGCGTACGATCGCGGTCGCTGTTGCATTCGTCGCGAGTGAGAGCAGCGTCTTCCGCTTCCACTTCGCATTGCCGGCTGGCAGTTGCTTGATGGCCTCCAGCCAATCGTCCTGCGCGATGTGAATTGTGTTCCGCATCGCTGCGAGTAGTTCCTGTTCAGTACGGTCGGCACCCCTGGCTTGCGCAAGGAAGAGCGCCCAGCAGATGTCATCATTCCCGTTCGTTGTTCCCCTTTCTCCACCCCGCGTGGAATACGTCGCCCTTCTCCCCATCACCGCTTGCGCGACCCCGCACGCTGTCGAGCGACGGAGCCTGTGCGCTTCGCGGGTTCAGAGGATTTGGATTGGTTGCGGGGTGCATCGGTGGGTTGACTGGGGCGTGATTGACGAGGTGGCTGCCGCTGAATGTTGAGTGCCTTCACCGGCAGCGCCTCCTGCGGCGTGCTCAACAGACTTGACCAGTTCAAGGTCAATTCCGGCGGCACCGCGAACCCATGGTCGTTCAGCTTTCGCACGAGCTGACCAGGGCTCTTCACCTCGCCGATGGCCTTCACGAAGACGTCGACTCGCTCTTCGTCCTTCGGCATCATGTTGATGAGGATCTTGACGCAGCTCTGCATCGTCTCATCATTCGTTCCGCATCTCTTGACTACCGAGAGCAGACTGCGGATCGCCTTCTTCGCCTTGTCGACGAGTCGGGAGGCCTCGGCCTTCTTCTCTTCCCGCTGCTTTGCGAGCTCGTCGTCGTCGTCGTCGTCCGTCACCGCAACTGCGTCGCGCGACGCAGCGGCAGCGCCAGCTGCGGTGGTGCCGTCCATGTTGGTGTCGACGGTCCCACGTTCCGTTGCACGTCGCACAGCGTCGGAGTCGCGGACGTCTGCCGCGCGCTGTCGCTTCGCTACTCCGGTCGGCTCCTCAAGCTTTCCTTGGATGCCCTGGAGCGTCTCTTTCACGAGAACCTCGACGGCGTTGCCTTCTTCCTTCTTCTTGTACACTTCGCCACCGAGGGTGAAGCAGATGGTGCAGCCGCCGACCTCCTCGACGAACGCGTGCTCCTGCGTGGTGTTCCGCGCGAACGCGACAACGACGCGGAAGTATCCGGGGCCGCTTGTCTCGAGGCCGTACCGGACTTCACCGAGGCGCTCCGGCAGCTGCTGCATTGCCTTCATGCGCACCGAATGCACCTTCATGGCATTGTTCGGCTTCGCGGTCACTTCGAGGAACCCCGTCACGGTCGACGGTGGAGTCCTGTAGTCCACGTGCAGGTCGTTCATGCCCGCGCGGCGCACGGCATCGTTGACCGCGATGCCATCGAAGCGGAGCAGCAGCAGCGGTTGTGAGTACGCCTCCGCGATCTCGATGCCAGCGGGCTTGAGGTCCTCGAACAGGGCCACCATGTCCTTCAAGAACGTCGGCGTGTCCCACCGCTCAGCGACGACGAACTTGCCGTCGGCACCCTTCTTGCCTGACGGTCGCAGCTCGATGATTCCGTGCGCGTCCATGTCTGGCATGAGCGCGCGCTCATCCATCATGATGAGGCTCTTCTCGTGGACGGCCTCGTAGTCGTCCTCGTACCGCAGGTGCTCACGTGTGAGCGTGATGCGCGCCAGCGACTTGTCGGCCTGGCTGCGCGTCATGCACGTCCACGTGGGGGGGTTGATGTTGCTGGCCTGGAGGATCTTGGTGATGTCAAGTCGCTCCTGCCCTCGTGCGTATACGTCCCATGAGGTGCCGAATTTCGCCGTGAACCGCGTGAGCTTGCGTTCGACGGGTACGGCGGCGGTCGTGGACGTCGTGGATGTGGCGGCGGCGCCCGCGTTCAGGGGCGTGATCGTCGCGTTTGAGGTTGAGTTGTTGGGGGATGTCGCGATACCCACGTTCTGGGGCTTGCGCGACGCTTTGGATGACGTGGCAGATGATGCGGTGGGTGCAGCTACCTTACCCGCATTCTGGGGTTGCGTCGGTGAGCGTGCGGTTGACGGGATTGGGGACGTTGTGCGCCCTCGGGCGTTTTGCGTCGTTGGGGGGCTGTTCGGCTGCGAGGCAGACGACAAGTTTTGTGAAGACATTATGGTAAATGTCT
>JAFEDJ010000051.1 GCA_018241685.1 Pseudomonadota bacterium | reverse complement strand
GGCAGCGGTTCCATCCTCATCCGCGAATTCGGCAGCGCCGCGCCGCTGGTGTCCATGGGCAACTGCAGCGCCCTGACCTTCAGCCCGCAGGAAGATGTGAAGTCCCTGCTGGATTCCACCCAGCCGGGCGGCAACAAGCGCAACGAAGTGCGCCGCCTCACCGGCGTGGACATCAGCTTCACCTTCCACGACTTCGGCAGCTCGCAGTTCGCCATCGGCCTGCGCAGCGCCGCCACGCCAATCACCGCCGGCACGGCCACCGACGAACCGGCCGTGGCGTACAAGGGCGGCTACACCAAGCTGGCCAAGATCGCCAAGACCATCACCACGGTGGAGCCGGCCGGCGGCGGTACCGCGTACACCGCGGGCACCGACTACGAGCTGCGCGACGGCATGCTGTTCATTCCCAGCGGCAGCACCATCGCCGCGCCCGTGGCCGGCGCGGCCAACATCGATGTCACCTACACCTATGACGCGCAGGAAAAGGTGGAGGCGCTGATCGCCAGCAATAAGCAGTACGAGCTGCTGTTCGTGGGTCTGAACGAGGCGCAGAGCGGCAAGCGCGTGCGCGTGCACGCCTACAAGGTCAGCGGCGGCGTGATCAAGGAGATGGCGCTGATCGGTGAGGATTTTGGGTCTGGCGAAATCGGCGGCGCATTGCTGCCAGATAGCACCAAGACCGGCGCGGGTATCAGCCAGTACTTCACTTGGGAAAACGAGGCCTGACCCCGCCTCCCGCCCGGCGCCACGTGCGCCGGGCCTTCCCGCAGCACTGAAAGGACGCCATGACCAACACCGCCGCACCCGCCGAAGACGCCACCGCCGCTGCGTTCATCCCGCAAGCGGAAGCCCTGACCTTCAACGGCCAGGCCATCACTGTGCAACCGCTCGCAGTCATGCAGGCCATCCAGATCGGCCGCGTGCTGAAGCAGGTGCTGCCGTCGCTGGACCGCATGGCGCCGCTGCTGCAGGACGGCGACGTGGGTGCCGCGGACGTGCCGCTGCTGGTGGAGCTGCTGTCCGACTACGGCGAGCCCATGACCGAAGCCGTGGCCATCGCCACCGGCCTGCCGCTGCGGGACGTGCAGGGCAGCCGCGACATCGCGGGCCTGATCGGCGTCATCGCCGCCATCGTGCGGGTGAACGTCGATTTTTTCGCCCAGCAGGTCGCGCCGTACCTGGCCGGCCTGCGCAACGCGGCGGCGGCAAATGGCGCTGGGCCGACGCCATCCACACCCTTGTCTGCGCCGGCTACGGCCTGAGCGACGTCATGGCCATGCCCTACCGCCAGTTCCAGGTGTTGAGCGAAGCCGAGGTACGCCGGCAGCGGCGCCTGCAGGTGAACGCCTGCATGGCCGCGCGCAGTGCGCAGTTCGACGGCAAGGGCTTCGAGAAGATGATCAAGGGGCTGACCGATGGCGAATGACCCGAATCTACGCGTTCGCATCAGTGCGGACCTGGCCGACATCAAGCAAGGGCTAGGGTTGCTGCGCGGGGAGCTGGCCAAGGTTAAGCAGCAGAGTGCGCAGGCTTTCAGCGGGACAAGTGGCAATGCGTTTACTGGCGCACTGCGGCGGATGAAGCAAGAGGTACTCGGTTTTGCAGCGGCATATGCGTCAATTTCAGGCGCAAAAATGCTGGCAGGAATTGCAGATGAGGCCACGCGGATCCGTGGCCGGCTGCGTGAGGCGAAAGGAGATTACGAGGCAATCCTGTCACTCGCGCAGCGCACACGCACAAGTTTCGAGGCTACGACGGACTTATACGCACGCATGGAGCGTGCAACCCGCACGCAGCAAATTTCCCGCGAGCGCCTGCTGGCAATCACTGAGACAGTCAACAAAGCAGTAAAACTATCCTACGCTGATACCAACACAGCAAATGCGGCGCTGACCCAGTTTGCACAGGGGCTTGCTGCCGGTGTTTTGCGCGGGCAGGATTTGAATAGCGTCATCGCCGGCACGCCGGTGCTTGCGGAGGCCATTGCTAGAGGGCTTGGCAAACAAGTCGGGCAAATTAGAAAGATGGGCGAAGCGGGCGAGCTTTCGACCACGAAAGTACTTGCCGCGCTTGAAAATTCAGCGCAGCGGGTAAGCGAAGAATTTAGCCGGGTGCCGGTCACCATCCAAGATGCTTTCACTCAGATAAAAAACAGCTTCGTCGATTACATCGGCAAAACAGACCAAGCAACCGGTGCCAGCAAAGCGTTTTCGCTTGCGCTGCAAGACATTGCAAAAAACCTGCCGAAGTACCTTGACCCACTGCTAGATGCAATTCGCCTGCTGCTGCAAAACCTTGACGCACTCGCTGTCCTAGTGGGTACACGGCTTGCACTAGCGGCCATCCCGGCGATGATTACCGCCGTCACTACCCTGCGCAATGCATTTATCGCACTGCGCACAGCAACACTTGCATGGGGTACTGTTGCAACCGCAATGGCTGGCCCATGGGGGATTGCACTGGCGGCTATTGCTGCGGGTTTGTATCTTCTTTGGAAGCGGACAAACCAAGCCAAGGAGGCCGAGGAGCAACACCGTAAGGTGCTGGAGGAAATCGACGGGCAGGCGCAGAAGAACATCGTCTCCGGCTACCAGATGGCCGCCGCGCGCCGGCAGGAAGCCCGCGATGCGCTGGAGGCCGCCAAGGCGCAGCTGCAACTGGCGAAGGCTCGCTTTGAGGTTGAAAATACCAGCGTCACGGCTCGCGGTGGTGATCGGGGTGATGCTGCCGCATTGGCATCCACAAATAACCTAAACGATCAGCGGGCTAAAGTAGATCGCCTGACGAGGCAAGAAAAAGAGCTGACGGACAAGCTGCATGAGCTTGAGCAAGGCCTGCGCGAAGCATCCATGCAGCCCAAAGCCGATAAGCCAACCACAACGCCCACGGGGGATGCCGGCAAGGCCATCGCCGCCTCCAACGCCCTGCAACGCGACGCCGTGAGCCGCGCCATCGCCGAAGTGGAGCGGCTCTACAAGGCCAGCGAGATCGGCACGCGCGAGTACTTCGCCAACCTGACGCAATTGCAGCAGCAAGCCATTGACCTGCAAATCCAGCAGGCGCGCAACGAACTGGCTGCGGTGGAAGCCAACGGCAAAGGGGAAAAGGACAAGTCCGCGGTCTTGGAGCGGCGGCGCAAGCTGGAGGAAGAGATCACCATCCTGCAGCGCGACCGCGCGGATGTGGCGAAGAAGAACGCGCTGGACGAGCAGCAGGCGAAGGACGCCATGATCGACAAGCTGGGCGACGTGAAAGCCCAGCTGGCGGACCTGGACGGCGACGCCGGCCGCGCCGCCCGCATCCGCATCTATGCGCAGTTCCACGATTTGTTCCGGCAGCTGGAGGCGGACAGCGACGAAACCGGCAAGGCCATGGTGCAGAACCTGGTGGACCAGCTGGTGGACAAGGCCAAGCTGGATGCCGTGCGCGCGCGCGTTGGGGAAATCACTACCGGGCTGTCCTCGCGCGAGCAGAGCATCAGTGCGCAGATCCAGGCAGGCACGCTGGGTCAGGGGGAGGGTGAGAGGCAGTTGCAGGACATCCGCCAGAAGACGCTGGAGCAGCTGCGCGAACAGCGCGACCTCCAGTTGAAAATTCTTGGTGACATGTCAGAAGGAAGCCCTTTGCACGCGCAGGCGGTGCAGGCCCTCGATGAATACAACGCTGCCATCGCCAACGTTACCGCCTCGCAACAAAAGTTCCGCCAGCAGATCGAAGATCAGGCGGTCAGTTCGCTCGGCGGATTTTTCGATGATCTGATCGAAGGCGCCAAGTCCTTCAAGGACGCATTCCTGGACATGGTGCGGAGCTTCGTGGCCGGCGTGGCCAAGATGATCGCGCAGGAACTGGCGTTGCGCGCGGTGCGTGGCATTTTCTCCATGTTCGGCGGTGGGGGTGGGCAGGCTGCCTACGAAGGCGCGATGGCGGCGGGCGCGTTCAACGCCAAGGGCAACGCCTTCGACAGCAGTGGCCTGCGCGCCTTCGCGCGCGGGGCGGTGTTCCCGGCCATCGCCGCGTTCGCAGCCGGCGGCGCCTTCACCAACCAGGTGGTGGCCAGCCCCACGCTGTTCGCATTCGGCAAGGGCGGGCAACTGGGCGTGATGGGCGAGGCCGGCCCGGAAGCCATCATGCCGCTGGAGCGCGGCCCCAATGGAAAACTGGGCGTGCAGGCGCATGGCGCAGGCGGTGCGCCGCAGAGCATCAAGGTCATCAATGTGTGGAGCGATGACGCGGCTGCCAACGCGGCCGCTGCGTCCCCCGCGTGGGAGAGGGTGGTCATCAACCACGTGAACAACAACAGGGGGGCGCTCAATGGCGGATAACCCCGTTGCATGGGCATACACCCCCGGTGGTGACTACAGCGAGCAATTGGACTGGTTGACGGATGTCATCCGCACGCCATCCGGCAACACGCAGCATCGCCGCTTACGGCAATCGCCGCGCATCACTGTAGCTTTTGATGCGCTTGAAACTGGCGCATCGCGCCGGCGCATGGAAGCCCTGCTGCGTGACAACGCCGCAGGGGTGTGGTGGGTGCCCGTGTGGGTTGACGCCGTGCAGGTGGATGCACCGGTTGCTGCCGGTGCAACGGCGATCCCGGTGGCCACATCCGGCGCGCGGTTTGCCGATGCTGGCCATGTGCTGCTTTGGGATGCGGTTGCAAACACGGGGGCCGTGGCGGCCATCGCAACGGGGGGCATTGGCCCTGCATCCATCACGCTTGCAGTTGGCCTTGCAGCCGCATTACCGGCGTGGGTGGCGGTTGTCCCAGTGCGCGCCGGGCGCTTATCCGAGTTTCCACAGGTTGGCAGATTTACCGCCAGCGCAAGTGACGCAATCAATCTGCAATTCCAGCTTCGCGAGCCGCTGGAAGACGCGGCGACTATCGCCGGTGATTTGTATCGCGGCTTCCCCGTGTGGCCATTTCGGCCAGATTGGGGCACACAGCCTGCATGGGTGCCGGAGCGCGTCTTGCAGACGATTGATGATGACATTGGCCCGCCAGTTGTCTATGACATGGCCGCCGTCCCGCAAGGTAAAACAACACTCGGCTATGCGAT
>JAFEDJ010000050.1 GCA_018241685.1 Pseudomonadota bacterium | reverse complement strand
GTCATCGGGCCGAAAAAAATCCCCGCTGACCATGGCTGGCTGGCGGGGATGGGGCCGAACGTGCCATCGCGGCCGCGCTCGAGGCCGCGATGGCACTGCCGATGCGCGATTACTTGCGCAGCTTGGCCAGTTCCGCCTTCAGGGCAGCCACGGTGTCCGGCATCGCAGC
This sequence comes from Pseudomonadota bacterium, assembly GCA_018241685.1. Taxonomy (GTDB): domain Bacteria; phylum Pseudomonadota; class Gammaproteobacteria; order Burkholderiales; family Rhodocyclaceae; genus Zoogloea. The sequence continues at coordinate 6,357 of JAFEDJ010000050.1, read as the reverse complement.
GGCGTACTTGTCGATGACCGGGGCCATCTTTTCGCGCAGCTTGGCAACTTCCGCCGGCGGCAGTTCGGTCACTTCCATGCCGGCCTTCTTCAAGGCATCCAGGGCCTGCGCTTCCTGCTCGCGCGTGAGCTGGCGTTCGTACTTGATCGCCTCGGCAGCGGCGTCGCTGACGATCTTCTTTTCATCTGCGCTGAAGGTGTCCCACACCTTCTTGCTAACGATGATCGACTGCGGGTTGTACTGGTGGCGGGTCAGCGTCAGGTACTTCTGCACTTCGTTGAACTTGTTGGCGTGGATGACGGTGACCGGATTCTCCTGGCCGTCGATCGCCTTCGTCTCGAGCGCGGTGTAAACCTCGGGGAAGGCCAGCGGCACCGGGTTGGCGCCGAGCGCCTTCACCCAGTCGAGGTTGATCGGGTTGGGGATCACGCGCAGCTTGAGACCGGCGATGTCCTCCACCTTCTGGATCGACTTGCGAGCGTTCGTCAGGTTGCGGAAACCGAGCTCCCAGTAGCCGAGCCCGACGATGCCCTTGGCTTCGAGCTTGGCATGCAGGCCCTTGCCGAACGGGCCGTCGAGCACCGTATCGGCCTCCGAGGAGTTCGCGAACATGAAGGGGAAGTCATAGACCTCGAAGTCCTTCACTTGAGCACCCAGGATGCCCGAATTGAGGATGGTCATTTCGACGGTGCCGCCCTGCAGTGCCGACACGGTCTGAGCGTCGCCGCCGAGCTGGCCGCCGGAGAAGACCCGAACCTTCATCTTGCCGCCCGACTTGGCGGCGACGATCTCGGCCAGTTTCTGCGCGCCGAGTTCTGCCGGATGGCCCTTCGGGTTCTGGATGCCGAGCTTCAGGGTGCGCTCCTTGACCTGGGCGCTGGCGGTACCCACGGCAAGCACGGCCAGAGCGGCAACGACCGACTTCAGTACAAGACGTCTCATCTTTTCATCTCCTCGGAGTGGTTTTTGTTGTACGCGGTTGGAGTTGGCGAGGCGGTGCGTACGAACCGCCTTGCGTGCTTTCCGCCCGTAGCGGGCAGGCCCGGGCGGAATGCGAACGGCTGCCTGTCGGCAACCGCGGGGAAGGGGTCAGCGGAAGACCAGCACGGGAATCTTGCACTCGTGCAGGATCCCCGTCAGCTCGCTGCCGAAGAAGATCTTGCCCAGTTGCGAGCGTCCGTGAGTGGCCATGCAGATCAGGTCGCAGCCACGGCTTTCGGCAGCGGAGACGGCGGCGCTGTGCACCGAGTCCGACGTCATCGTGAAGCACTCCGCGGTGATGCCGGCATCCGCCGCGGCGCGCACCACGTCCTGCAGGAACTCGTGGGCGGCATCTTCGACCACATGGCCGCCGAGCATCATCGTGCCGGTGCCCTGGGGTTCGTGGGCGGGCTGGATCACCGTCAGGCCGGTGATCTTCGCGCCGACCGACTTGGCCAGCGCCACCGCCTGCTCGATGGTCATCTTGGAGATCTCGGAGCCGTCGGTAAGGACCAGGATGTTCTTGAACATGGTCATCTTCCTCGTTCGTCAGTGATTGAAATGGAGAGCGTGAGCTCGCACGCATCAGGTGTGCCGCGACTCGCCGTGGCGAGGCGTCGCGGCTGCGATCAGCTCAGGAACTTCGCTGGTACCGTGATCAGGGCGGGGAAGAGGATGAACAGCACGAGCAGCAGGATCTGGGCGAGAAGGAAAGGTGCGAGCCCCTTCACCAGGTCGCCCATGTTGATCCTGCCGACACCGCCCACCACGTTCAGCACCGTGCCCACCGGCGGGGTGATGAGGCCGAGCACCAGGGTCATCATGAAGACGACGCCGAAGTAGATGGGGTCGATGCCGGCCTCCTTCACCACCGGCAGCAACACCGGGGTCAGGATCAGGATGATCGGCGTCATGTCCATCGCGCAGCCGACGGCGAGCACGATCAGCACGATGATGGTCATCAGCAGCATCGGGCTGTCGAGGAACGGCGCGAGCAGGTCGGTGAGCTGGCCCGGCAGGTCGGCCACGGTGATCATCCACGCCGACACCAGCGCGGCCGCCACCAGGAACATCACCGTCGCGGTCGTCTGCGCCGCCGAGGTCACGACCTTGAAGATGTTGCGCAACGGCAGTTCGCGATAGACGAACACGGCGACGATGAAGGAATACACCGCGGCGACCACGGCTGCCTCGGTCGGTGTGAAGATGCCGAACTTCAGGCCGAAGATGATGATGCCAGGGAGCGCCAGCGCCCAGCTACCGTCGAGCAGCGTGCGCAGGATCTCGCGCGTCGACTTGCGCGGGGGTGGCGTGACATCTTCGCTGCGCACGCACCACCACCAGGTGATCACCAGGGCCAGACCCATCAGGGCACCAGGGACGATGCCGGCCATGAAGAGCTTGGAGATGGACAGGCCGCTGGCGACGCCGAAGATGATGAAGCCGATGCTGGGCGGGATGATCGGGGCGATGATGCCGCCGGCCGCCACCAGGCCGCAGGAACGTGCCTTGTCGTGGCCCGCCGCGGTCATCATCGGCACCAGCAGGGCCGACAGCGCAGCGGCATCGGCCACCGCCGAGCCCGACAGCGAAGCGAGGATCACCGAGGCGAGGATCGCCACGTAGCCCAGACCGCCCTTCACGTGCCCGACCATCGCCATCGCCACATTGACGATGCGCTTGGACAGACCGCCGGTGTTCATGATCTCGCCGGCCAGCATGAAGAAGGGCACTGCCATCAGCGGGAAGCTGTCGGCACCGTTGAGCAGGTTCTGCGCGACGATCTGCGAATCGAACATGTCGAGCTGGAACATCAGCGCGACGCCGCAGAGCAGCAGTGCGAAGGCGATCGGCACGCCGATGCTCATGGTCCCGAGCAGGACCACCAGGAAGAGTGCAAGTGTCACGGTCGTATTCCTTTCAGATGGGATCAGCGCTTGGCCGCGTTGTCCGAATGATCTTCATGCACGTTGTCGGTCGAGCCGGACATCTTGACCAGGTCGTCGTCGTGCGTGCGCCCGGTGACGGCGAGGAAGATCTCGGCGGCTAGCATCGGGATCGCCGTCGCGCCGAAGAGCACCATCACGCTGTGGAAATAGATGCCCATCTTCAGGCCGGAGGCAGGTGCCTCGACGTCCAGGTTGATCAGCATCTGTTCCCAGCCGCCCTGCAGCAGCAGGATCACCACGCCCAGCATGAGCAGGCGCGACACCACCAGGCAGATGCGGCGCCCGATTGGCGACAGGCGCACAAGCAGCATGTCGAAACCGAGGTGGCCGTGAGCGCGCAGGCCCAGCAGCGCGCCGAGGAACACCATCCAGACGAAGAACCAGCGCGACAGCTCTTCCGAAATCGTGATGCCGCTGTTGAATGCGTAGCGCAGGACGACGTTGCCGAAGACCAGTATGACCATCACGATCAGGCAGATGCCCATTGCCACCTTGAGGGCGCCGAAGTAGGCGTTCACCGCCTTGCCGATGAAGCCGGGGTTGGATGTGGATTCCATCGAGTTCTCTCTCCTTGGAGCTGTTTGACCGTCGGGCCCGGACGGTTACTGGGCGGCGCTTGCCTTGTCGATCTCGGCAAGCATTTCGCGGGCGGTCTGTTCGCCGTATTCCTTGGCGTACTTGTCGATCAACGGCCGGGTCTTTTCCTTCATCTTGGCCACTTCCTCAGGCGGCAGGACGTTGATGGCGATCTTGTCCTTCAGGAAATCGCGCGCCTTCGCGCTGTATTCCTGCGACAGCTTGCGCTGGTAATCACGCGCCTCGGCTGCCGCCTCGGCCAGCACCTTCTTCTCGTCGTCGTTGAGCCTGTCGTGCACCTTCTTGCTCATCAGCAACATTTGCGGGTTGTACATGTGGTTGGTCACCGTCATGTACTTCTGCACTTCATACAGCTTGGCCGCCTGGACGTTGATGAAGGTCTGGTTGCCACCATCCACCGTGTGTTGTTCGAGCGCGGTGTAGAGCTCCACATAGGGAATGGGCACCGGGTTGGCGCCGAGCGCCTTCTGGAAGTCGATCTGCAGCGGCGTCTCGGTCACGCGGATCTTCAGGCCGGCAATGTCCTCGAGCTTGTTGATCGGGCGCGTGCCGGTGTGATAGTTCAGGTAGCCCATCTCCCAGAAGCCAAGTCCGACGATGCCCTTGTCGAGCAGCTTGTTGCTCAGCTTGGTGCCCCAGGCGCCGTCGAGCACCTTGTAGGCGACCTTCTCGTTGGAGAAGACGAAGGGGAAATCGAGCACGCCGAAGTCCTTGACCAGGCCGCTCAGCAGGTTGGCGTTCATGATGCCCATGTCGATGACGCCGCCCTGCATCGACGACACCACCGCGGTGTCCTTGCCGAGCGAGCTGCCGCCGAACATCTTGGCCTTCATCTTGCCGCCGCTTTTCTTTTCGAGCAGCTCGCAGAATTTCACGCCACCGTCGTAATGCGCCGTGCCGGCGCTCACCGCGATCGCAACCTTGAAGTTGTGCGAGCGGATATCTGCGTGGGCCGCGGTGGCGAGCAGGGACAGCGACAGGGCGCCGAACAGGCAGGAAAGGATCTTGCCGAGCTTGAAGCCGGCGGCGGAGGTGGGCATGGTCTCGTCGTGCGTGTGCATTCTTGTCTCCTTCGTTGTGCAGGAGGCTTGGCCTCTGCTGGGGAAATGATTTTTTGTTTCAGATCAAACGTGAGGCCATTTTAGTCATCGCTCGCCTGCCTGCCGGGGCCGCAGGAGGCCGACTTGTGCGACTGGCGCACAGAATCGTCCCTCGCGTCACAGCTTCGCAGGGCTTGTCGTCGCTTCTGGATTCGGGGCGGAGGGCGCGTCAAGCCTGATTTGCGAGTTGTCGCCGGCACATCGCTGCGGACCGGGGAGGCGGCGGCTGTCATCGACGCGGGCTTTCGGCCGGGCTCGGCTTGCGGGATGGGTGGAATGGTCCTAACGTGCGCCGTGCGCACGCCGCCTCGGTGTGCAGCCGACAAGGGGGCAGCCATGAAGACCAGTCAGCTTCGGGGCAGGTCGGGAACGTCCGAGCCTGAGGGGAGCAGTGGTGAAGGTGGTTCCGGCGAGGCTGTCGACAGCCTCGCACACTACAAGGACGATCGCGACTTCGTGACGGCGCTCGCCCGCGGCCTGTCCGTGATCCAGGCCTTCACCAATCAGGGAAGACAACTGACGATTTCGCAAGTCAGCTATCGCACCGGCATTACCCGTGCGGCGGTGCGGCGCTACCTGCATACGCTGACAGCGCTCGGTTTCGTGCGCTGTCAGGACGGCACGCGTTTCTCGCTCGGTCCGAAGGTGGTGTCGCTGGGTAACGCCTACCTGTCTGGCTCGCCGCTCGGTGGCCAGGCACAGGCCGTGCTCGACGAGTTGAGCGAGGCGGTGGGTGAGGCCTGTTCCATGGCGGTCCTGGATGGATGCGAGATCGTCTATCTCGCGCGGGCGACCTCGTCGCGCATCATGTCGCCGTCACTCAATGTTGGTAGCCGCCTGCCCGCCTATGCGACATCGATTGGCCAGATCCTGCTCGCCAACCTTTCCGACGCGGAGCTGGAAGCGTATCTCGCCCGCGTGAATTTCCTGCCGTTCACCCCCAACACCATCGTCACTGCGGCGGCCTTGAAGGCGGCGCTCGAGGGCATCCGCCGCGACGGCTACGCCATCGCGAACCAGCAGATGGAGGTGGGACTCAGTTCGATTGCCGTTCCGATCCATGATCAGGCGGGCAACGTCGTCAGCGGTATCAACGTGCTCGCCAATAGTGTGCGCACCAGCCCCGCGCAGATGCGAAGCAAATTCCTGGAGCCGCTGCAGCAGGCGGCAAAGAGGCTGGGAGAGGACACCGGCGGGCGCGGCTGAATTTGACGTCGGCGCCCGGCGCACCCGCACGGCATGAAACACCCAGGCCCCCTTGCCTTGCGGGCAGGGTGCCTGGCGGCGGGGCGGGCGAGGCCTGGTCAGACCGGATCGAACACCGGCACGTTCGCGTTCTCCTCCGGCACGGGCACATCCACATTCGGCGTGCAGTAGTTCAGGAAGCTCGGCGGCAGCGCGCCGCCCCAATACACGCCGGTGCCGCGCTCTTCCTCGTTCCAGGTCACCGTCTCGAAGTCCGGCGCGGTGACGATGAAGCTGCCGGAGTAGATCTCGATGCGGTTGCCGCCCGGTTCGTAGGAGTACAGGTAGAAGGCCTGCGAGTTGTTGTGTTTCGACGGCCCGGCTTCGATGAAGATGTTGTTCTCGGCGAGGATGTCGGCAGCGCGCAGCACGTCCTCGCGGTTGTCGATCCAGAACGACATGTGGTGCATGCGGCCGTGGGCGCCCTTCACGTCGAGCACGTAGGCCATCTCGTGGTGGATCTGGCCCAGGCTCATCCACGAGCC
>JAFEDJ010000004.1 GCA_018241685.1 Pseudomonadota bacterium | reverse complement strand
GTGAAGTTCACCACTTCCACCGTGGTGTCGCCGATGTCCACCCCTTCCTGCTGGAACTGGATGAACCGCGGGAAACCTTCGTCAGTGGCGGGCGGGAAGCCGGTGACGGGCGTGATACCGAAGGTCGGCATGGCTCACCTCACAAAGGCCCGAGGCTGCACGCGCACGGACCCGGTGTTGAACCCGCGCTGCACCTCGGCCTTCGCGTTGTTGACGCTGGACTGGAACTCGCGCCGGCGGGCTTCCGCGATCGCGGGATTCGACCACGGCTGGCCGGGGATGCTGTGCAGGTACGCCAGGGCACCGGACTCGATGCCCGACCGGTACTTGATCAGGCCGGTGTCGGGAATGCTGATGGCACCTTCCTTGGGCTGCGTGATCACGGTCACCAGCAGGTCGTAGACCACATCCGGGATCGGGTCGAGCGCGAACTGCGCTTGCGGCACGTAGGCGTACCGGCGCGGCTGCTGCACGTTGGTGTTGGGGTTGAAGTAGCTCGGGTCGCTGGGCACCAGCGGCCAATACTGCATCACGCCGCCATTCAGGATGCTGGCCTGGATGGCGAAGACCGCCACGATGTCCTGGTAGGGGTCACTGCCGAGCGCGTACTCGCGCACGTTCGGGGTGGTCGCGCCGGCGATCGGCTGGCGGATGTACTGGGTCTGCCCGGCCCAGTCGCGGTACGCCTTGGTGAAGGCGCGCATGAGCGTGATCGTCGGGCACCGGCGCACGATCTGCGCGATGTTCACCAGCTGGTCGCGGGTGTCGACGAAGTTCACGTTTCACCCTCGGAGACGGCCACCTTCGGCGCCACGGCCACTTGTGCCTTGGTCTTCAGCCCGATGAGCGAGCCCCACTGGTTCATGTACGAGGTGGCCTTGCCCAGATCCTGCTTCTTGCTGTTCTTGGCGTAGCACTTGCCCAGCACGTAGAAGGTCAGCGGCGCCAGGTAGCTGGCCGCGATCGGCAACGTCTCGCCGCTTGAGCCCGTCACGTCGGGTACGGCGCCGTAGAGGATCTGGATGCTGCCGTTGCCATCGTTCGGCGGCGTCACGTTGAAGCGCCGCGGGTCGCGCGGGTCGGCGGCGAAGTGCTCCACCTCGGTCTCGCGCGTGGCCGCCGGCCAGAAGCGGTTGGCTTCGTCCAGCAGGCCGGCGTCGACCTGCGTGACCACCTGTCCGCTCTCGTTCTGGATGATGTCCAGAAGCGCCACCCCATCTTCCGGGATGACCTGCGAGATGCCCACGACAGGGGTCATGAACTCCTGCCGGGTGTACATGTCGGGCTTGACGTTGGCGGTAGCGGTCAGCGCTTCGCGAAGGTACAGGACCAGTTCAGGCAGTTCCCACGTGCGGCGAGCCTGATCCAGCAGCGTGGTGCTCACGCTGTCGAGCAGGTCGCCGACGCTGACCGTCACGCCAAGTCGCCCTTCGCCTTGGCCAGGTCACGCACCTGGGCCCGCAGCGTCATGAGGTGGGTGTCGCCCTTCTCGTCGAGGCTCACCCCGTAGTTCTCCACCGCGAACGCCTTCAGCTGCTCGCGCGTGGCCTTGCTGATGTCGAAGGCTTCGCCGCCGGCCAGCGGCTCGGCGTTGCCCATCTGCAGGTATTGGCTCGGGTTGCCGGTGTCGACCACCGCGGCGCCGTGCAGCATGCCCTGGGTCTGCAGGACGCGCAGGCGGTCTTCCAGCGGTGCTTTCGGGTCGCCCATGTAGACGCGGTAGTCCTTGTGCGTGCGCAGCTTGGGCACGTTCGGGATCAGGCGCCCGTCGTTGATGTTGATGAGCATGGGGTGGCGCTTGTCCTGCGCGTTGCGCGCACGGTTGGCCTCCACCATCTTCTGTTCCATCACTTCGGAGATCGGCATGCGGAGTCTCGCGGTTCAGTTGGAAGACCGGCGCCCGAAGGCGCCGGTTCTCGGGTCCGGTCCTGGGGTCAGGAACCGGCGGGGCTGGTGCCCGGGGTGTAGGCGCGCTTGAAGCTGCCGCTGGTGCTGCCGCCGCCGCCGGGTTGGTTCGACGGCGTGCCGCTCGGGTAGCGCGCCTTGGCCTTGCCGCCGGCCTGGCTCATCTCGGAGTTGATGGTCTCCGGGGGAACCTTGACCTGGTAGTTCGCGCCGTAGGGGTTGCTGGTCTTCATGTGTGCTCCTTGCGTGGGGCGGACGGGGCCTTGCAGAAGGCCCCATCCTACTCCGATCAGCCGCGCTTCACCACCGCGGTGCCGACGTAGTTCGGGCCGATCACCTCGTAGCCGAAGACCATCAGGCCCCGGATGATGTACCCGAAGTCGTTCGGGTTGTCGATCATCTGGCACTCGACGATCTGGCTGGCGAAGGTCAGGCCCGCGCTGTGGCCGAACATGCAGTAGCTGGCCGGGCCCGGGCTCGACTGCGTCAGCAGGTTGCGCGACTGGTACATGGTGAACCGGTCGATCTCGCCCACCTTGCCGTTGCGCGCGATCGACACGCCGTCGCCGGCGAGCGAAGCGATGCGCAGGTCCGACTGCTTGATCAGCGCCATGAACCACGGCGGCGCCACGAACCAGCGGCCCTCGTCGGGCACGTTCTGCTCGTCCAGCACCGTGCCGCAGTCGACGATGAAGTCGACCACGGTGGTCTTCGACACGGCCACCGGAGTGGTCGAGTCGCCGAGGTTGATGTTGTTGCTGTCGGCACCCGCGGTCGGGCCCTGGTTGTCGGCAGACACGTCGGCCGGGATGGTCGTCAGCATGTCCGCGTCGGCGGCGATGCGCAGCTGGATCGAGCCGTCGTTGGCGAACACGTCCGCCAGGTCCAGGTCCGATTGCCGCGAGTCGACCGTCGACAGGGCCACCGCGAACGACTTCGCCTGGTCGATGACCAGCGTGACGCTGTTGTTCGTCGGGTACTGCGCGCTCAGGCCCGCACCGATCACGTAGTCCGACACCGTGATGTCGGGAATCGTGCGGATCTTGACCTGCGCGCCGAAGCCCGCGATCTCGCCTTCGTAGTCCGTCGAGGCGATCTCGCCGAAGACGGTGGTCTTGTAGAACTTCTCGACCAGCTTGCCCGAGTAGAGCTCGGGGTCGAAGTTGATCGTGCCCGCGGGGCCGTAGTCCGGCACGCCCGAAGCGCGCGGCACGCCGGCGTAGGCGATGGCACCCATGCGGTACATGTGGCCCGTCAGGGCGTCGAACGCCTTCAGGGCGGCGCCCTTCAGGAACGTGGCGATCGCGGCCAGCGCGGTCAGCAGAAGCGAGTGCTTCATGGTGGTCTCCAGGAAAGTGGGGTTGCCGGCTATCAGCCAGCGCGAAGGCTCAACCTCGCCTCGAACTCTTTCCGTTCCTGATCCTTCACCTTGCCGAGTGCGGCCCGCTTGTAGAAGTCCCTGGTTTCGGCCGGCGTCGGGCGCGTGAGCGCCTTCGGATTGGCCGGAGGGATGTCTCCATCCGGGATGGCGCCATTGCCGTTGGGGGCGACGGGCGGGGCCGGCGGCGGGGCCAGCGTTGCCTTGTACGCGCCGAACATCTTCGCGACCATCGCCGCGTTCTGCTTCTCGACGTGCACATTCAGCAGCTGCTGGCGCTGCACTCCGGTCGCCGGGTCGTCGTCTGCGAGCCACGCCTTCCACCCGTCCGTCACATCGACTTCCTCGAAGTCCGGCACGAGTTCAATGAGTTTGTCCAGGAAACGCTGGCGCGCTTCCCGGACGGCAGCTTCTGCATCGGTGGCCTTCTGCTCGTGGAGCGGCTTGATCTGCGCGTCCACGATCTTCTGGACCGCCGCTTGCGCCGCCCGGTGGGCGACGGACGCGACTGCCTTGGCTTCATCTTCGCCGAGGGTTTCGAGTTGCTCCTTGGTCAGGTACTGACTCAGGTCGATCTCCGCCGGCGGGGCGTTGGCTTGCAGCTCCCGGTTCTGGGCCTGCAACTCGGTGATCCGCTGATTGAGTGCCCGCTCGCTGGCGATGCGTTCTTCGCGCTCGCGGCGCAAGACGCCTTCGGTCACCTTGAAGCGCTGCTTCCAGTAGGCCGGATCGGTTTCCCGAGGGTCTGCGGGCGGCGCCGGGGGTTGCGGCGGATCGGTTTCAGCGGTGGTCGCGGCTTCGGCGCTCGGCACAGCCGGCGGCGCGTCAGGCGCGGGATCGGTCCCCGGTTCGCGGGCCTTGATTCGCTCCTCCAGGAGGCGCGAACGCTCGATCACGGCGCGAGGGAGACGGACTTCGTTCTGGGCTTGGGAAGCCTGCATCAAGTTCTCCACGATCCAGAACCACCATCAGAGGTGTCTGGGGTTCGCACGGGATGCGGAGACTCGCGGTTCCCATC
>JAFEDJ010000049.1 GCA_018241685.1 Pseudomonadota bacterium | reverse complement strand
GGTGGGGCGGCTGGTGGTGATCTCCAGCTTGCGCGAAATGCTTTGTGATCGTGGCCCGCCTTTGGCGGATTCGTTGCCTACAGATCGCGCCGACCGTATCCGCGCATCACCACTGCGCATTCGCCCCATTGATCATTACTTGATTTCGACGCGCTGCGTTCTCACCAACTTTGCGCCGGGGATCGAGTAGCCGTCTTTCATGGCCTGCTTCATCAGCGCCTTGTCCGGCTCTTTGCGGGCGGGAATCTCGCGCATGTAATCGACGGGAATCTGTCGCTCGTCCTCGACCACCACGCTCTCAGGATTTTGCTTGATGGCGATCTTGAACAGAGGGTGCTCAATCTTCGTCATCCCGCATGCCTGCATGTTGTGCAACAGGTAGTCCCGGATGTGCTCGGCGCGGTTCTCCATCGCTTTGCGCCGTTCGGCCATCTGCTTTTCGGCCTGCTTGATCTGCTCGGCGGTCGCTTCCATGTTGCGGATGAATGCCGCTACCTGCGCGCATTTCTGCTCGACCGGGAAGGATGCGGCTTCGAGGGTGTCCGTGACCGTTTGCGGGTCAAGGTCCATGTCCGCAAGGATTTCCGCTGTTTGGCGGAACTCTGCGGTCAATTCGTAAAGCGTCAGGTTCATGATCCACCCCTCAGATCACATGCGCAGCCATGCCGCGTCCGATGTTGGCGAAGGGAATATCTTCCTCCATGTCAGCAGGCGATCCGCCTGATTGCTGACGCGGTGCTTGCTGGCGAGGTGCGGCTTGCTGCTGCCCGTCGCGCTTGCCGACAAGCTGAATCTCCGAGACGCGAACCTCAACGCTGGTCCGCGTCTGTCCGTTCTTGTCGTTCCATTCGCGCGTCGAAAGCTCGCCGGATACTGCGACTTGCTGGCCCTTGAGAAGGTATGGCGAAACTGCCTCGCCGCGCTTCCCGAACATCGAGCACCGCGCCCAGGTGGTCGTGGCCTTGTCGCCAAAACCGGATTGAACCCCGACCGAGAAGGAAACAACCGAATCTCCTTTAGGGGTGACTCGGGTTTCGGCGTCTTGTCCAAGGTTTCCAACAAACGTCCATACATTCAGTGCCATCGTCTTTCCTTAAGATGAAGCCATCGCGTCTTGTTCGATTTGCTTCACGAACGCGGTGATAAGCTCTCGTGCTTTCTCGGGTGCGCGTTCATATGCCTTGCGTGCGCGCTCTTTGCTCTGCTCCAGCGTGTTGCCTTTGCTAATCCAGTCGAGCGCCGCGTTCAAGTCGAACGGCTTTTGTTCTTGCTGCGGCGCAACTTGATGAGTATGTGCGTCAGCGTCGTTATCGCCCTCGGTCGGGATCGCAAAAGCCTGGAATGCAGCGTACTTGTAAGCCGCGCTCATCGCCTTGTTCGTGGCTTTGTCGCCCGAATCCATCGCTTCACCGAACGTCTTGACGGTGTGCGTGCTGCCGTCCTCCGCGCTGACGAAATCGAACTCGGCTTCTACGGTCACATAGAAAAGCGTCGTCCCTTTCGCATTAACCCGCTCGTCGCAGTGACGGGACAGCACGCGGGGAAGGATGCACAATCCATGCTCCGCAAGCAGCGGGGAGATGACGTTGTAGACGTCGTCGATACCTCGGAAGTTGTAGCCCTGCTGCTGGTTGCGGTTTGCCTTCGTGATGCCGACCTTCGACAAGGCTTGCTGAACCCTGTTGATCGCTTGATAGACCTTCATTTCTCATTACCTCCAAAAACTCTTGTTCCTGACCTTGTTGTGCCCACCACTGCATCCAGCAGTCGTCATCCATGATTGACAAGCTCCGGCTGTGCCTGTCGTGCGATCTCCGCACGAACGCGGTTCATGTCGGCGGTCAGTCGATCATCCGTCACTGCGTTTGCCCACAAGCCAAGGCCGACAATCACGCCCATCCAGAAGCGAGCTTCTTCGCGGTCATAGGACCATCCCATTGCCTGCTGAACCGCGAACTCGTAACCGCTGGCAATTCTTGTCTGGTCGGTCATGGCTGCATGCTCCGGTAGTACGCAATCACGTCCAGGCTGCGGCATTCCATCGCGGCTTGACGTGCCTCTGTAAGTTTCATGCGCTGCTTAAACTCACGTTCATCGTGCGCGACGCTCATCACGAGCACGCCCGCAGCGAAGGCAAGCACAATGGGAAGCAACTTCGATTCGATCCAGTTGTTCATGATTGATCTCCGGTTGCCTTGGCTATTGCTGCGCGAGCCTTCTTTTGAGCAAGCGCACACAGGCGAAGGTTCTCGTCGTACCAGTCTCGCCATGCTCTCTCACCTTCTGGCGTGTCTCTGTTGTTGCCTACCGTGGTAAAGCCGTTTTCTTCTCGGCAAAGCCACTCGGCGAATATCTCGCACGCCTCAAGCAGATCAGGCGCGGCGGCGATCAGGCGAGCGTTTGCATCCCAGCAAACAACACCATCGTCTTCCGCTGTTGCGACCACAGGGTTGTAGGTAAATCCCTCGTCGTCCGTAACGGCTTCAGCCGAATAAATGTTTCGCCATTCATATGTTCCGCTGCCGATATACCACGGCCCCGGCGTGTGCTTGTTCATCACTCATCCCCTATATCCATACCGCGCCACTTCCCGTAGGAAACCCACGCTGCGGCGACGACGTTCATGATTTTTCGATAAGACGCTGCAACCGCTCCAACCGCAGCCAGCCACAGCGTTGAAGGTTCTGGCACGGTATGCACCAAATGCCTGTTGTTCGTGCTCATGCAGTCCTTTGCCTCCATGTCGTTGCACGGCGGAATCGGGGCGCGGTCGAACTGCACCGGCTCGTTCTTCTTGACTTGCGTCGTCGCATG
>JAFEDJ010000048.1 GCA_018241685.1 Pseudomonadota bacterium | reverse complement strand
GTCGCCGACGAGGATGACGGCCAGGCCGGGCTGCACGCCCTGGTCGGCGAGGTGATCGACACGCTCGCGGAAGCCCTCGCGCAGCTGCTTCGAGAGGGCCTTGCCGTCGATGATCTGGGCGGTCATCGGAACACCACCGTCTTGTTGCCATGGACGAGGACGCGGTCCTCGAGGTGGTAGCGCAGTCCGCGGGCGAGGACGGCCTTCTCGATGTCCTTGCCGTAGCGGACGAGGTCGTCGGGCGCGTCGGAGTGATCCACGCGGATGACGTCCTGCTCGATGATGGGTCCCTGGTCGAGCTCGCTGGTGACGTAGTGGCAGGTGGCGCCGATGAGCTTGACGCCCTTGGCGTGGGCCTGGTGGTAGGGCTTGGCGCCGACGAAGCTGGGCAGGAAGCTGTGGTGGATGTTGATGATCTGGCCGGGGTAGTTGATGCACAGCTCGGGCGACAGGATCTGCATGTAGCGGGCGAGGACCATTACGTCGCCGTTGGACTCGCGGAACAGCTCTTCGACCTTGGCGTAGGCAGCGGGTTTGTTGTCGGGAGTGACGGGCACATGGTGGAAGGGGATGCCGTGCCACTCGACGAAGCCGCGGAAGGTCTCGTGGTTGGAGATGACGCAGGGGATGTCGATGTCCAGGTCGCCGGACTGCCAGCGGGCGAAGAGGTCGTAGAGGCAGTGTTCTTGCTTGGAGACGAGGATGACGACGCGTTTTTTGCGGGCGCTGTCGGAGATGCGCCAGTCCATGCCGAACTCGGCGGCGATGGGGGCGAACTTGTCGCGCAGGGTGTCGATGCCGAAGGGCAGGGAGTCGGCGAGGATTTCCTGGCGCATGAAGAAGCGCTGGGCTTCGGGATCGGCGTGGTGGTTCGCTTCGGTGATCCAGCCGTGGTTCTTGGCGAGGAAGGCGCTGACGGCGGCGACGATGCCGACCTTGTCAGGGCAGGACAGGGACAGGGTGTAACGTCGGGTGGGGGTGCTCATGGGCTGTTTCCTTTTGCTCGGCCTCTGGCGGGCCATTGGGGCTGCATGAGGCAGCCCTCGGGGGGCGAGTTCATTCGCCTGTGGACTTGATCCAGCGGTGGGGAGCGAGTGAGCTCGCCCCCACGGAAGCCAGGGCTCAGCCCTTGGCCGTGCGCTTGGTCTTGTCCGGGTCGTCGAAGGGTAGCGTGTGGGTTGTCGCGCCGCATTCGAGGCTGGCGCCACGTAGTTGCAGCTTGCGGCCGGCGACGGCGTAGGCCGGGTCGAGGCGGGCGATGGCCATCGAACGCTCCACCAGCCGCGAATACATGCCACAGGTGACGAAGCCCACCTTGGTGTCGCCGTCGTAGAGGGCATCGCCGGCCTGGGCGGCCTGTTTGCTGGCCAGCTCTACACCAAAGATTTTGAAGCGCTCCTTACCCTGCAGACGGTAGTGCTCGGCGGCACCGCGGAATTCCTTCTTGCCCGGCGAGACGGTGAAATCCAGGCCCAGTTCCCACAGGCTGTCGCCGATCGGCTCGCCCTCCATCGGGTACATGTCGGAGTTGTCGTACGGGTAGAACAGCAGGTAGCTCTCCACCCGTAGCCAGTCCAGGGCGGTGAAGGAGCAGGGCATGATGCCCATTTCCTTGCCTTCGGCGACGATGGTGTCCCAGATCAGCGGGGCGTCGGCGGCTTTGCAGAAGATCTCGTAGCCACGCTCGCCGGTGTAGCCGGTGCGGGATAGCATCACCGGGCGGCCGAAGAGGGTCGTCTGCATGTGGTGGAAGTAGGGCAGCTCGCGGATGCCTGGCACGTGCTTGGCGAGGAAATCGACGGCCACCGGTCCTTGCAGGGACAGGTCATGGAGGTCGTCGTCGAACAGCACGACCACATTGCGGCCGACCGCGGCGCGGGTCAGGATCTCGTGGCCAGCGCCGGAACCATGCACCACCATGAAGGCGTTGGGACCATTGCGGTAGATCACGCAGTCGTCGATGAACTTGCCGGCTTCGTTGAGCATGCAGGCATAGACCGACTTGCCCGGGTAGAGCTTGCTGACATTGCGGGTGGTGGCGAAGTTGATCAGCGCCTCGGCGTGGGGGCCGATGATGTGCATCTTCTTGAGGCCCGACACGTCCATCAGGCCGGCACGGGTGCGGATCGCCGCGTGCTCGTCGGCTAGATCGGTCCGGTAGGTCCAGGCGGTACCCATGCCGTTCCAGTCTTCGAGGCTGGAACCGAGGGCGCGGTGGCGGTCAGCGAGGACCGAGAGTCTCCATGAACTCATCTGCAACTCCTAGTCGAAAAAGGGATGAAGCTTGAGTTCATTAGGCCAGCCGGCCCGGCGCCGGAAAATACTACTCTGGTACTACTTCAAGGCGGAGGGCGTGGCCCGCCCTGTGCAGGGTGGTCTGCAGACGCAAATTGCCGGACATGAATCGGAGCCCGGTTTCGTTTTCAGGACGGCCGGCCTTCCTCCTGGCGCAGTTCGCGCAGCCACACGGCAGCCTCGAAGCGGTTGCGCAGGTTGAGTTTCTGCAGCACGTGTTTCACGTGAACCTTCACGGTGCTCTCGGCGATGCCCAGCGAGCGGGCGACGATCTTGTTCGACGCGCCCTTGGAGACCAGTTCGAGGGTTTCCTGCTCCCGCGCGGTGAGGGAGGCCCAGCCGGCGTCGATGCTCTCGCGGCTCGGTGGCTGGGGCTTGGCGAGAATGCCGCCGACCTCGGCCGACAGCACGGTACCGCCGGCGGCCACCTGGCGTAGCTTCAGGCAGAACTCGTCAGGCTCCATGTCCTTCAGCAGATAGCCGCTGGCGCCGGCCTTGAGGGCTTCCATCACGTCGAAGCTGGAGTCGGACACGGTGAGCATCACCAGCCGTGTAGCTGAGCCGGCGGTTTTCAGTGCGCGGACTACAGAGATGCCGTCGAGGCCCTTCATGTGCAGGTCCACCAGGGCCACGTCGGGCCGGTGGGTCAGTACGGCTTCGATGCCGTCGGCGCCGCAAGCGGCTTCGGCGACCACGTGGAGGTCGCCGTACATCGAGAGCAGCTGGCCGATGCCCTTGCGGAAGAGGGCGTGGTCGTCCACCACCACCAGGCGGATCGGTGGTGTGTCGTCAGTGGGGCTGTGCATGGGCAGTGTCCCTGTCGGATGCGAATGGGGGAGAAGAAGGCGGCGGCCCGGCCCGCGGGCGGAAGCGCAGTTCCACGCGGGTGCCGCGCCCGCCGGGGCCGGGTTGCAGGTCCAGGGTGCCGGCCAGCTGGCGGGCCCGGTCTTGCATGATCGAGACGCCGTGATGGCCTTCGCCGCCGCTGCCGGCTGCCATCCCGCGGCCGTCGTCGTCCACCTGCACGACCACCACGCCGGCTTCGCAGTCCAGGCGGATCAGCGCGTGCCCGGCGCGGGCATGACGGATCACGTTGGTCAGCGCCTCGCGGACGATCTGTAGCAGGTGGAACTCCTCGTTGACCGACAGCGGTGTGTCACCGAGCCGGTAGTCGAGGCCGATCTCGGTGCCGGCGCGGGCAGATAGCTCCTCGACCACTTCGCGGATGGCCTGCTGCAGGCCGCCGGGTGGCATGCTGGTGCGGAAGGCCGACAGCAGCTCGCGCAGGTGGCGGTAGGCGCTGTCGAGGCCGGTCTTGATGTCGCCGGAGATCTCCAGCACCTTGCCGCCGGGCGCGCAGGCGCCGCAGCTGCGCCCGATCTCCAGTTGCAGGCGGGCGATCTGCAGTTTCATGTAGGACAGCGCCTGGGCCAGGGAGTCGTGCAGCTCGCCGGCGATCGCGTTGCGCTCGTCCATCAGGGCCAGCCGGCGGCGGCGCTGGGTGCGCTGCAGGCTGCCGAGGGACAGTGCGAACAGGCTGGCTACCGCGTCCACCAAGCGGCTGTAGCGGCTTTCGAAAAGCACGTCGCTGCGCGCCTCCACCACTAGGATGCCGTAGATGCCGTCGGCGTCGCGCACCGGCACCGCCAGCTCGACCCGCTCGCCATCTGCGTAGGTCGCCTGGCGGCGCAGTCCGCCCTTGCGGGCCAGGGTTTCCGCGTCGAACTCGTCGAGCAGGCTGGCCAGCCGCGGTGCGCCCAGGCGGGTCGGCACCCCCAGGCTTTCGGCGAGGGGTGTCAGCAGGCCCAGCGAACAGCTGCGGGCGCGCAGGCAGTCGGCCATGTCTTCCAGCAAGGCGGTCAACCACTGGGTGCTGGCGTTGTTTTCGGCCAGACAGGTACAGGCGCGGTAGATGAATTCCAGCGAGCGGGTGGCGAAGCGTTCCTGCTCATGAGCGTGGCGGGACAGGCGTTCGCTGTCGGCGACGCGGCAGGCCAGCTGGGCTGACACGCCGTCCAGCGCACGTATCAGCCGGTCGATCTCGTCGGTCCCGCCGACCGGCCCGTCCGCACCGACCGTGTGCGCGGCCAGGCGGGCCAGCGCACAGTCGGTGCGTTGGGCCAGGGCCCGGTAGGCGATGCGCAGCGTGATCGCACAGCCGATCACGAAGGCCAGCGCCAGCACGATCTCCATCAGTTCGATGCCCGCAAGCCGGCTGGCCGCCAGGCTGCCGGGAGCTGCACGGGCCGCTGCCTCCAGGCGCCCGGCGGCCCCGGCGCTGAGGAACAAGGCCGCGCACAGGCTGGCCAGGCAGCTCAGCATGAGGCTCAGGCGGGACAGGAGCGGGTAGCGTTTCAGCACGTGAGCGTCGTTGGCGATTGAGAAGGTCCGTCGATATGCCGTTCCTTTGAAGCAACTTTTGCGCCTTTTGGGAAACGGCTGTTTCCGTCCCGGATCGGCGCTGCGCCAGGCAGGATGGAGTGAATCCTGCTTGATGCGGACGCCGTGCCGTGCAGGCGCGGTGTTCACGCTCACGGATTCCCGCCATGACCCTTTATCTATTTGCGACCCTGCTGGTTTCGGTGCTGGCCGTCATTGTCTGCGGCGATGCTGGGCGCCAGACGCCGCTGCTGGCCCTCGTGCCGCTGATTCCCGGGCTGGCGTGGACGGCGCTGCGCTTCGGCGGCCGCCGCCTCGCCGCCGCCCGGCCTGACGGCCCGGCGCTGGCCGATCCAACCCTTAGCCAGTTCGCCCAGCACAGCGGCCAGCCGGCCGTACTTGCCGAGAACGGGCGCATCGCCCACGTCAATCGGGCCCTGCTCAAGGCGCTCGGCCTGGAGGAGCGCGGCGACGAGCTGATCGGCATGCCCCTCGACAACATCGTGCATCCCAAGCATCAGGGACGGCTGGCCGAACTGCTGGCTGCCGACACCCCGGCCTGCGATGGCGTGATCACGCTGCTGCGTGCCGACGGCGTGTCCTGGCCGGCGCAGGTGAGCCTGTTCCGGGCCGACCGCTCGCCGATGGCGCTGCTGCATTTCTCCCTGCCGGAAGACGACGGCAGCGCGGCGGACCACCAGTGGGGCAACCGTTTCGCCCATGGTGCCGCGGAGATCCTGTTCACGCTGGATGCCCAGTTGCATGTGGCCTATCTCAATTCCCGCTGGGAGCGGACGACTGGCCGACCGGCGGCGGACGGCCTCGGCACGCCCTTCCTGCAGCTCTTCCCGGTGGAAGACCGGGCCGCGCTGACCAAGGGCCTGCGCCAGCTGCAGGCCGGCGAACGGGACGGGCTGACGCTGGAAGTCCGCCTGCTCGCCGCCCGCACGTCGGGCCCGCGCTGGGTGGAGCTGCGGGCCTGGCCGGTGGAACTGCCGCTGGGCGGCGAGGCCGGCATCGCCGGCATGCTCCTCGACATCGACCAGCGGCGGCGCGGCGAAGAAGCCCTGCGCGCCCAGCGGCGCAGCCTGCACACCATGCTCGACAACCTGCCGGGGATGATCTACCGGGGCCAGAACGACAAGGAATGGACGATGGAATTCGTCAGCGAGGGCTGTTTCGAGCTGACCGGCTACACGCCGCTGGAACTGGTGGACAACCGCTCCGCCAGCTTCGCCGACCTGATCCATCCGGAGGATCGGGATTTCGTCTGGAACTACGTGCAGATGCGCCTGGCCCGGCGCGAGCGCTACGAGCTCAGCTACCGCATCGTCGACCGGGACGGCCAGACCCGCTGGGTGTGGGAGCAGGGGCGCGGCATCCATTCCAGCCGTGGCGAATTCCTCGGCCTGGAAGGCTTCATCACCGACGTCAGCAGCAGCCGCGAAGCCCAGGAGGAAGCCCGCCGCCGCCTGTTCTTCGACAACGCCACCGGCCTGCTCGGCTTCAGCTTGTTCCTCGACCGCTTGCAGCACGTGTTTGTCCACTCGGCCATCGCCGGCTATCCCTTCATGGTCGTACACCTGGCCATTCCGTCCCTGGAGCGGATCGCCGCCGAGCATGGTGCGGCGATGGCCGAACGGGTGCTGGTGGAAAGCGGCAAGCGCCTGCGCGTGCTGCACAGCGACTGCAACTGTGTGACCCGCCACGGCAGCGGCTTCGCGGTGCTGATCGCCGACTTCCGCCCGGCGGCACTGGCCTGGGCAGGCGCGCTGCCCGACGAGCCGGCGTCACCGCCGGGGCGCGCTCGCCTGACGGCCGCCCTTGTCGAACTGCTCGGCCATCCGCTACGCATCGACGGCCATGCCATCGGGCTCGACATCGTGGTCGGCGAGGCGTCCGGTCAGGCCGCCTGTGCCGACGCCCAGGCGCTACTGATCGAGGCCGCGCGGAGTGCCCAGGTCGCCGTCTGACGGGGCTGTTTACGCATCCTTTATATGTGGCCCGCCTAAAAAGGACCGTAAAACAAGGCTTTGTCGTTTGTTGTCTTTATACGTGCGACAAACCGGGGCATGTAGCGTCTCCTCCACAAAACGTACCGTCCCGTCCGCCCGCCGGACCCCCGAAAAGACTGTAAAACACTGCAATTCCGGGCCTTCCGGCGCATCCGCGAGTCCTTGGCACAAGACCTGCTAAATCAGGGCAAACCCCCTTATTTCGACAGATCATGAACGCCACGCACGATTCGCCGATTGCTCCGGTCGCCGTCAAGCCAAAGCCCTACATCCACGGGGTGATCCTGTTCGCCTTCTGTCTCGGCTTCGGTCTGGTGATGGCGCTGACCAACGATGTCACCCTCGACGACATCGCCGCCCGCGCCCTCGAGGACAAGCAGAACTCCCTCAGCCAGGTCCTGCCCGACAACATCCACGACAACAACCCGGTCCTCGACACTCTCACCGTCAAGAACGAAGAGGGCAAGGAAATCACCGTCTATCGCGCCCGCAAGGACAAGCAGGTGACCGGCGTGGCCTACGAGATCTTCGGCACCGGCTACGCCGGCGAGATCCGCCTGATGATGGGCATCGACGCCGGCGGCAAGCTGCTTGGCGTGCGCGTGCTGGCCCATAAGGAAACCCCGGGCCTGGGCGACAAGATCGAGGCGAAGAAGGGCCCGTGGATCGAGCGCTTCACCGGCCTGTCGCTGGGCAATCCACCTGTCGAGCGCTGGAAGGTCAAGAAGGATGGTGGGGATTTCGACCAGTTCGCCGGCGCGACGATCACGCCGCGCGGCGTGGTGGCCGCCATACGGCGCGGGCAGGAGTTCTATGCCGCGAACAAGGACAAGCTGACCGGGAGCAATTGAAATGTCGAACGCCGAAAACTCGAACCAGTATTCCACCATCGTCAAGGATGGTCTGTGGGACAACAACGGGGTCTTCAGCATGCTGCTCGGCATGTGCCCGACGATGGCCATGACGACCAGTGCCACCAACGGCTTCGGCATGGGGCTCGCCACCGCAGTCGTGATGGGCGCCTCAAGCTACCTGGTGGCGGTGTTCCGCAACCAGATCACCACCGAAGTGCGGATCCCGGTCTACATCCTGATCGTCGCTGCCATGGTGACCCTCGTCGATCTGGCGATGAACGCCTGGATGCATGAGCTCTACAAGGTGCTCGGCCTGTTCATCCCGCTGATCGTCTCCAACTGTCTGCCGCTGGCCCGGCTGGAAGCCTTCGCCGCCAAGCAGCCCCCGTTCCCGGCCCTGCTCGATGGCCTGTTCATGGGGCTCGGCTTCACCATCGCGCTGACCGTGATCGGTGCGGTACGGGAAATCATCGGCTCCGGCACGCTGTTCGCCGACGCCTCGCTGCTGCTCGGCAACTCCTTCAAGGTCATCGAGATGCGCCTGCTGCCTGCCGACATGGGCGTGCTGATGATGATCCTGCCGCCGGGCGGCTTCATCGTCACCGGCCTGCTGGTGGTGGCCAAGCGCGTGCTCGACCTGCGTGCCGGCAAGGAAATCCAGATGGCCGGCGCTCACGCGGTCTGAGTCGTCACCTGACAGCCATCCCGATCATGAACGCCACCCGCGAGATCGCCAGCATGAGCCAGGACTCCAGCACCCCGATGGTGGAAGGCATCGCCCGCGTCGTCCGCGTCGAGCCGGGCTGGGCCTGGCTGGAGCCGGAGCAGACCACCAGCTGCGGCAGCTGCGCCTCCAGCGCCAGTTGCGGTAGCCACGGCGCGGCCGGCATCGGCTCGGTCGCCAGCCGCCTCCAGTCCCGTCGCTTCCGCCTCGACAACCCGCCGGGCCCCGGCGAGCTGCGTGAGGGTGAGCGGATCGTGGTCGGCGTCCACAACAGCACGCTGCTGAAGGCTGCGGTGCTGGCCTACGGCTTCCCGCTGCTGGCCGCCCTGTGCGGCGGCGGCCTGGCGCAGTCGGCCTACGAGAGCGATCTTCTGTCGATGCTCGGCGTGGCCGCCGGCCTGGCCTTCGGGCTGCTGGTGGCGCGTATCGGTGCCCACCGCCTGGCCGTGCGTGGCGAAGCGACTCCCCATTTTCTGCGTCGGGCGCGCCCCGACGAAACCTGCAAATAGGCTTGGGACAAGACCATGAAAGAATTTGCCATGATCATGATCAGCGCTGCGCTGGTCAATAACGTGATCCTCGCCCGCTTCCTCGGGCTGTGCTCCTTCATGGGGGTGACCACGCGCATCGACACTGCGGCGGGGATGGGCTTCGCGACGACCTTCGTGATCACCGTCTCGTCGATGGCCGACTGGGCCGTGCAGACCTACCTGCTCGATGCCTACGGACTGGGCTTCCTGCGCACCGTGACCTTCATCCTGGTGATCGCCTCGGCGGTGCAATTCACCGAGATGACGATCAAGAAGGTCTCGCCCGAGCTGTTCCAGATGCTCGGCATCTACCTGCCCCTGATCACCACCAACTGTGCGGTGCTGGGCGTCGCCCTGCTGCTGGTCGAAGGGCGCATGAGCTTCATCCACGCGACCCTGTTCGCCTTCGCGTCGTCCCTCGGCTACAGCCTGGTGATGGTGATCTTCGCCGGCCTGCGGGAGCGCCTGGCGTTGGTGCAGGTGCCGCGCCTGTTCGCCGGCCCGCCGATCGCGTTCATCGTGGCCGGAATGCTGGCCATGGCCTTCATGGGGTTCTCGGGCATCGCCGCGAGCTAATCAGAAACCAGAAACGAGGACGATCATCATGTTGGTATCAGTCGGAAGCCTTTCCTTGATGGGTCTCGCCCTGGGTAGCATGCTCGGTACAGCGTCGCGCTACCTGGCGGTCGAAGAGAACCCGCTCGAAGCCGAGATCCAGGCCATGCTGCCGGGCTCCCAGTGCGGCCAGTGCGGCTACGTGGGCTGTGCCCAGGCGGCGGCCGCGCTGGCCAAGGGCGAAGCGCAGGTGACGCTCTGCCCGCCGGGCGGAAAGGCCACCGCCGAAGCCTTGGCGGCCAAGCTGGGCATCAAGGTGGACCTCTCCGCAGTGGTGGATTCGGGCCCGCAGATCGCGGATGTGACCGAGGAAATCTGCATCGGCTGCAGCCGATGCCTGAAGGTCTGCCCGACCGACGCCATCATCGGCGCCGCCAAGCAGGTCCATAACGTGATCCGCGAAGCCTGTACCGGCTGCTCGTCCTGCGTAAACGTGTGCCCCACCGAAGCGCTGAGCCTGATGCCCATTCCGGTGACCCTGCAGCACTGGGTCTGGCCGCAACCCGCTTCTTCTGCCAGCTGAGTACGCCATCATGGGATTCCTCGACCGCTTCTTCAAAGAGCCTAGCTGGGGCGTACATCCGGACGACCACAAGCGTCCGGCCGCCGATGCCCCGCTGCGCATCCTGCCGACGCCCGAGCGCGTCTACATGCCTCTCAGCCAGCACGTCGGCGGCGCCGCGCGCCCGATCGTGGTGGTCGGCCAGAAGGTCCTCAAAGGCCAGCTGCTGGCCGACGCCCAGGGCAACATCTCGGCGCCGATCCATGCGCCGGTGTCGGGCACGGTGTTCTCCATTGGTGACGTGACCGCGCCGCACGCCTCGGGCCTGCCCTTCCGCGCCATCACCATCGAGTCCGACGGCCAGGACCGTTGGATCGACACCGAACTGGTCGCCGATCCCTTCGCGCTGGCGCCGGAAGACATCGCCCGCAAGGCGGCCGCCGCTGGCGTCGTTGGCCTCGGCGGCGCGACCTTCCCGTCGGCGGTCAAGTTCGCCCTCGGCAAGCGCCTCAAGGTGGAAACGCTGATCGTCAATGGCGGCGAGTGCGAGCCCTACCTGTCCAGCGACGACCGCATCATGCGCGACTTCGCCGACCAGGTCGTCGATGGCGTCCGCCTCGTCATGCATGCCATCGGTGCCAAAGAGGCGCTGGTCGGCATCGAGGACAACAAGCCGGAAGCCATCGCCGCGATGCGCAAGGCCGCTGCGTCCTTCTCAGAGGTCAAGATCTGCCCGGTGCCGACGCGCTATCCGATGGGCTCCGACAAGCAGCTGATCCAGACCCTCACCGGAAAGGAAGTGCCGTCCAATGCCCGCGCAGCGGAAGTCGGCGTGCTGGTCCACAACGTGTCCACCTGCGCCGCCGTGCATAAGGCCGTGCGCCTCGGCCAGCCGCTGGTGGAGCGCATCGTCACCCTCAACGGTGGGGCGATCGCCACGCCGGGCAACATCTATGCGCCGCTCGGCACGCTGGTCACCGACCTGCTGGCCTTCGTCGGCCTGAAGGGCGAGCCGGCCCGCCTGATCCTCGGCGGACCGATGATGGGCACGCCGCTGGCCCACGACCGCATCCCGCTGGTCAAGGGCGCCTCCGGCATCCTGGCCTTCAACGCCGCCGAAGCGGCCACGCCGGACGCAGGGCCGTGCATCCGCTGCGGCACCTGCGCCGACGCTTGTCCGATGGGCCTGTTGCCGATGGAGATGGCCGCGCACATCCGTGTCGAGGACTTCGAAGGGGCGGAAGGCTATGCCCTCGGTGACTGCATCTCCTGCGGCTGCTGCGCCTACGTGTGCCCGTCGCACATCCCGCTGGTGCAGTACTTCAGCTACGCCAAGGGCGAGCTGATGGCCGCCGAGCGCGTCAAGCTGCGCACCGATGCCACCAAGCGCCTGGCCGAAGCCCGCACCGCACGCATCGAACGGGAGAAACAGGAAAAGGCCGAAGCCGCCGCACGCCGCAAGGCCGAAAAGGACGCCGCCGCGGCAGCCAAGGCGGCCGCTGCCAAGGCACCGGCCAAGGATAGCGGGCAGGCTCAAGGAGAAACGGTATGAACGACAATCTCGGCAGTCCGGTCGCCGCACCGTACACCACCACCTCCAACAATCCCGGCCGCATCATGGCGACCGTGATGGTCGCGCTGGCCCCGTCCACGCTGTACGGCTTCTGGCTGTACGGCTGGCCGTCGATCTACCTGTGGCTGATCACCATCGCCTCGGCGATGCTCGGCGAGGCCTTCTTCCTGCGCGCCATGGACCGCCAGGCCAGCAAGGCGCTCACCGATGGCTCGGCGATCCTCACCGGCTGGCTGCTGGCGGTGTCCCTGCCGCCGTGGGCGCCATGGTGGATCGGCGCCTTCGGTGGCCTGTTCGGCATCGTCCTTGGCAAGCACGTCTTCGGCGGCCTCGGCCAGAACCTCTTCAACCCGGCGATGGTGGCCCGCGTCGCGCTGCTGATCTCCTTCCCGGTGCAGATGACCTCCTGGGTTGGCGTCGCGCCGCTCTTCGCCGACGGCTCGCCGGGCCCGCTGGACGGCCTGGTGATCCTCTTCAAGGGCATTCCGGCGGCCTTCGACGCGATGACCAGCGCCACCACGCTGGGCTTCTCGAAGACCGAGATGTCCCGCGGCGTCGATCTGCTGCAGTCGGCGGCCCACGCGCCGGTCCTGTCGATGATCGGCGAGCGCGCCGGCAGCATGGGCGAGACCGCAGCCTGGCTGATCATCGCCGGTGGTCTGATGCTGATCATCAAGCGTGTCATCAGCTGGCACATTCCGGTCGCCATGCTGGCAGGCGTCGCGCTGCCGGCCGCCGCGCTGAACGCCTACGACCCGGCTCACTTCCTCGACGCCCAGACCCACCTGATGTCCGGCGGCGTGATGCTCGGCGCCTTCTTCATCGCCACCGACTACGTCACGTCCCCCAATTCGCCGGTGGGCCGGCTGGTGTTCGGCTTCGGCTGCGGCCTGCTGACCTACGTGATCCGCACCTGGGCCGGCTATCCGGAAGGCGTGGCCTTCGCGGTGATGCTGATGAACGCGCTGACGCCGATCATCGACAGCCACTTCCGCCCCCGCATCTACGGCCGCAACCGCAAGGGGCTGCCGCTGCAGGTTGCGGACTGAGTCAGCCATGCCGGGCTTCCTCCGAGCGCCATGAGGATCCCGGCCGCCGCCCTTCCGTCCAGCCCGCAGCCCACCCGGCTGCGGGCTGTTTTCTTGGGGGGTGGGTTGGCCATGGCGTGGGCGGCCCTGCTGCTGGTGCTCATGCTGCCTGCGCTCCGTAGTGGCCCGATGACCGACACACCTTACTTTCTGCCTGCCACGCTGATGCTGGCGGTCGCGCTGACCGTCGGTCATTCCACGCTCCGCCTGCGCCGCCATGCCGAGATCGCCGAGCGCAAGTCGCTGCTCAGCAAGACGCTCTACGAGTTCTCGCGGGAGCTGTCCGGCGCGCTGACGGCCACCGATGTGGCTGATGCAACCTTCGCCTTCCTGGCCAGCGCCGTCGGCGCGCGGAATGCCCACCTGATCCCGCCGGCGGAGTTCGCTGCGCCGCCTTTCCCGGTGCTCGCCACCCGCCTCGAGGCCTGCGTCGAGCAGGCGCGGCTGAACTGGGAGCCCTTGCCGGACGGTGCGCTGCACGCCCTGCTGCCGCTCGCCGCGGCCAGCGGCACCCAGGGCGTGCTGGCCTTCGAGGCGATGCCGGCGGTGGTGTCCCACCCGGATTTCGTCGAATACATCGAGACCGTCGCGTCCCTCGTCGCAGTGGCGCTGGAGCGCTCGCGTTTCGCCGAAATGGCGCGGGAGACCGAGGTCCGGCACGCCTCCGAGGTGTTGCGCAGCTCCATCCTCGGCGCTTTGTCCCACGACTTGCGCACGCCGCTGGCGGCGCTGGTCAGCATGGCCGACACGGCGGCCCTCGGCAAAGCCTCGCCGGAGCGCCAGAAGCGCCTGCTCGAAGCGATCCGCAACCAGGCCATGACGATCTGCCAGCAGATGATGAACCTTCTCGACATGGCCAAGCTGAGCTCCGGCCGCGTCGAGCTGAACCGCGCCTGGCAGCCGGTGGATGAAGTGGTCGGTGTGGTGCTGACACAGATCCGCGGCCAGTGGCGCGACCGGGAGATCAGCGTCGACCTGCCGCGCAACCTGCCGCCGGTGTGCATCGACGCGGTGCTGATCGAGCGCGTGCTGTGGAATTTGCTGGAGAACGCCATCAAGTACGCGCCGGCCGACGCGCCGATCGAGCTGGCCGTGCGTCAGCTCGGCGACAGGCTGGAGATCAGCGTCAGCGATTCCGGCCCCGGCCTGCCGGACGGCGACGCCGGCCGCCTGTTCAACCTGTTCCAGCGCGGCAGGCAGGAATCCGACGTGGCGGGCGTCGGCCTCGGGCTGGCCATCTCGCGCAGCATCGTCGACGCCCACGAGGGCGAGATCGGCGCGTCCAACCGCCTCGGTGGCGGGGCCTGCTTCTACTTCACGCTGCCGATCGGCAACCCGCCGGACGTGTTGGCCCTGGGGTGACGGCGATGAGCGACGACAAGACCATCCTGCTGGTGGAGGACGAGCGCCAGATGCGCGAGGCGGTGGCCACTGCGCTGGAATGCGAGGGCTTCGCCGTCTGCGAGGCGGCCAGTGCCAGCCAGGCGGCGGTGGAGGCGGCCGCGCGGCGGCCCGACGTGGTGATCCTCGACCTCGGTCTGCCGGACCGGGACGGTATCGACTTCATCCGCGACTACCGGGCCTGGTCGCCGACCCCGATCCTGGTGCTGTCGGCGCGCACCCAGGAGAAGAGCAAGGTCGAAGCCCTCGACGCCGGCGCCGACGACTACCTCACCAAGCCCTTCGGTATTGCCGAGCTGCTGGCCCGCGTGCGCGTGCTGCTGCGCCGCGGCCAGGCCATGCCGGCCGCGCCTGAGCCGAAGATCCGCTTCGGTGATTACGAGATCAACTGCGTGACGCGGGTCGTCGAACGGGCCGGCGAGGCCCTGCACCTGACGCAGATCGAATACCGCCTGCTGGTCTTCCTGGCTGCCAATCCGGGTCGGGTGATGACCCACCACCACCTGCTGACCCACATCTGGGGCGCCAAGGCCGCCGACAACCACCAGTATCTGCGGGTCTATGTCGGCCACCTGCGCCAGAAGATCGAGGCCAGCCCGGCCTGCCCGCGCCACATCCTGACCGAGATCGGCGTCGGCTACCGTTTCGAGCCCTGAAAGTCCTTGTGTGACACATCCGTCACGGATCGGGGTCGATCCTGATGCCCTCCGCCGCGACTTGTGCCGGCCCTTTTTCTTACAATAGCGCGACATCAGGTGTGCCGGTCCGCTTCGGCCCGTATATTCCTCCATGGGAATCGAGATGAACAGACTTATTCTTGCTGGCGGATGCGTTCTGCTGCTCGGCCAGCCCGCGCTGGCGCAAAGCGGGCATCTCGAGCGGATCAGGGCGACCGGCGAAGTCCGGGTCTGCATCTGGCCCGACTATTACGGCATCTCCTACCGCAACCCGAAAACTCAGGCCCTCGACGGCATCGATGTGGACATGGCCAAGACGCTCGCCCAGGAACTGGGCGTGCGGGTGAATTTCATCGACAGCTCCTTCGCCCGGCTGATCGACGACATCACGCAGGACCGCTGCGACATCGCCATGTTCGCCATCGGGGTGACACCGGCGCGGGCCGACAAACTGCGCTTCACGCAGCCGCACCTGGTCAGCGACATCTACGCCATCACCACCAAGAGCAACCGACGCATCAAGACCTGGGACGACATCGACAAGCCGGGTGTCGTCGTGGCCGTCGCCAAGGGCACGCTGCACGAGCCGGTCATGCGTGACAAGCTCCGCCACGCCACCCTGCTGGTCACCGACACGACCCAGGGCCGCGAGCAAGAGGTCGAATCGGGGCGCGCCGACGTGTTCATGACGGACTTTCCGTTCAGCCGCCGGATGCTCGAAACCACCGACTGGGCGCGCCTGGTGGCGCCGTCGTCCACCTACCACCTGACGCCCTACGCGTACGCGATGCAGAAGGGGGATGAGCGCTGGTATGCGTGGGTGGAACAGTTCCTCGAGCGGGTCAAGCAGAACGGCCAATTGATGGCCGCAATCAAGCGGCACCGCCTCGAGCCCATTGCCATTCGCGCCCAGACAGGCAATTAGTTTTCCGCTCTCCATGTCAGCTCAGGCCAGCTTCAGCCGGCGCTCCATCTTTTGCCTCGTCGTGCTGGTGGTGGTCCTCAGCGCCTGCAGCGCCACGGCCTATGGCCTGTGGCGCCTGCGCGCTGAGCGCATCGACCACCAGCTGGAGGCGGCCGCGATGACGGCCCGCGCCTTCGAGAACCACCTGACCCAGAGCCTGAACGTCATCGAGCGCAGCCTCATGTCCCTGGCCATTGAAGGGGTGGCCCCGGCCAGCCTGTCCCAAGCGCTGCGCCATGCGCCCTACCTGCGCTCCGTCGCGGTGCTGGATACAGAGGAGCGGATCGCGCGCAGTACCGATCCGCGAAACCTGGGTATCCGCCTGCCGCGCGCCGATTTCCGGCCGGAGGCCGCCCGCCCGCTCGATGTGCTGCGCGCCGGCCCTGTCGTCAGCGGCCGCGATTTTTACGATGCGAGCCCGGTGGGGGCGAGCGCGCCAGTGGTCAGCTTCATCCCGGTCGCCCGCGATGTCCGCCTGGACGACGCCCACTGGATGACCGTCGTGGCCTCGGTGAACACGGACTACTTCCTGAATTTCTACGGCGCCCACATCAGCCCGGAGCAGGGCGTGGTCGAATTGCGCGGCTACGACGGTCGCCTGCTGCTGAGTACCGACGAGAACGCGCTGCCCGGCAGCCTGCGCCCCGGCGACGATCTGCCGATCCGCCTTGCCGCTACGGAGGTCGGCCAGTTCGAGGAGCAGGGCGCCGACGGCCGGGCCATGCTCACCGCCTATCGGGCCTCGCGGGCCTATCCTTTCGTGCTCAGCGTCCGTTTCGACAAGGAACGGGTCCTGGCGGTCTGGCATCAGGAGGCACTGCGTACCGCGACCATCGTTGGTGCGGTGCTGCTGGTTGCCCTGACCCTGGCGGGCCTCTATTTCATGCGCTTCGAGCGCCTGGCCCGGGAGCGCGAGGCGGAGCGGGCACGACTGCGTATCGCCGCCATCGCCTTCGAGTCCCAGGAAGGCATGGTCGTCACCAACGAGGATGTCGAGGTCCTGCAGGTCAACAAAGCCTTCACCGCCATCACCGGCTTCCGGGCCGAAGAGGTCATAGGTCAATACATGAATTTCATGAAGTCGGGGATGCACGACGCCGACTTCTATGCAGCCCTCCGGACGAGTCTGGCGAGTACCGGGGCCTGGTCGGGAGAGATCCTCAACAAGCACCGGGATGGCTCGATCCATCCGCATTTCCTGACCATCACCGCGGTGTACGGCGACGACGGCCGGACCACCCATTACGTGGGGACGCTGACCGACATCACCGAGCGAAAGCGTGCCGAGATCGACCTGCGCATCGCCGCCATCGCCTTCGAGTCCCAGGAAGGCATGTTCATCGCTGACGCCGACCGCGTCATCCTGAAGGTCAACCGCGCCTTCACCGAGATCACCGGCTATGGCGAGGACGAAGCCATCGGGCAAACGCCGCGCCTGCTCCGTTCCGGCCGCCACGACAACGAGTTCTACGCCGGCATGTACGCCAGCCTTGAGACGACCGGGACCTGGCAGGGCGAGATCTGGAACCGGCGCAAGAGCGGAGAGATCTTCCCGGAATGGCTGACCATCACCGTTGTCCGCGACACGGCTGGCCGAATCAGCCATTACGTGTCGGCGCTCACCGACATCACTCTGCGCAAGGAGGCGGAATACGAGATCAAGAACCTCGCCTTCTACGATCCGCTGACCCGCCTGCCCAACCGCCGCCTGCTGCTTGACCGCCTCAAGCACGTGCTGGCTACGCTGGGCCGCAGCCAGCGGCAGGGGGCCCTGTTGTTCATCGACCTGGACAACTTCAAGACGCTCAACGATTCCTTCGGCCACGATATGGGCGACCTGCTGCTCCAGCATGTGGCCCAGCGCCTGAGCGCCTGCGTGCGGGAAAGCGACACGGTGGCCCGCCTGGGTGGCGACGAATTCGTGGTGCTGCTCGACGATCTCCGCCCGGGCCGCCAGGATGCCGCCACCCAGGCGCGTATCGTCGCCGACAAGATCCAGCAGAATCTCGACGAGCCCTACGACCTGGCCGGCCATGATTACCGCTGCACGCCGAGCATCGGCATCACGCTGATTGTCGACGCCGACTGCAGCTGCGAGGATCTGATGAAGCGCGCCGATCTGGCGCTGTACGGCGCCAAGGCCGCCGGCCGCGACACCATCCGTTTCTTCGACCCGGAGATGCAGGAGGCCGTCAGTTCTCGCGCAGCCCTCGAGAAAGACCTGCGCATCGGGCTGCAGGAGCAGCAGTTCCTGCTGTATTACCAGCCACAGGTGGATGACCGGGGCAGCGTTATCGGCGCTGAGGCACTGGTCCGCTGGCGGCATCCCAGCCTCGGCTTGGTGGCCCCCGGTACCTTCATCCCGCTGGCCGAAGAGACCGGCCTGATCCTGCCCCTCGGCCAGTGGGTCTTGGAAACGGCTTGCCGTCAGCTGGCGTGCTGGGCTGCAGTGCCGGGTCGGGAGCATATTGAGATCGCCGTGAATGTCAGTGTCCGGCAGTTCCACCAGCCGGATTTCGTGGCCCAGGTCGAGGATGTGCTGGCCCGCACCGCGGCCGATCCGCGCCGGCTCAAGCTGGAGCTGACCGAGAGCCTGATGCTCGACGACCTGGAAGAGGTCATCGCCAAGATGGCGGCCCTGCGCAGCCGTGGCATCCGTTTCTCCCTCGATGATTTCGGCACCGGTTATTCCTCGCTGGCCTACCTCCGGCGCCTACCGCTGGACCAGCTGAAGATCGACAAGGCCTTCGTCCATGACCTGCAGGTCAATCCCAACGACGCGGTGATTGCCCGCAGCATCGTCGCGCTGGCCCGCAACCTGGGCCTCAATGTCATCGCCGAAGGGGTGGAGACGTCGGAGCAGCACCAGTTTCTGGTCCGCCAGGGGTGCCCGGCTTACCAGGGCTACCTCTTCAGTGCGCCCTTGCCCATCGATGAGTTCGAGCGCTTTCTGGGCGGCTGGAACGTCTCCAGCATCATCCGGCAGCGGGCTTGAGCCCGGCGGCTACGCGAGGCTCGCCGCGCGCAGGCGTGCGACCAGTTCCGGGATGCGCTGCACGTCGGCCACGCCGTAGCCGAGGACCAGCCCGTTGCCGGCCGCCGCGCCGTCGGCGTAATAGCTGCTCAAGGGGCGGGTGATCACGCCCAGTGCCCGCGCGGCCCGCGCCACCGCCACGTCGTCCGGTCCGTCCGGCAGGCGCAGCACCAGGTGCAGCCCGGCCTGGCCGCCGAGGATGTGTTCCGGCATGCCGAACTCCGCACTCAGTGCATTGCGCAGGGCCCGCTGGCGGGCGCGATACACCGGCGCCATGCGGCGCAGGTGGCGCGTCAGCTCGCCGCTGTCGAGGAAGCGGGCGAGGGCCCGCTGCTCCACGGACCGTCCGCTGCGGTACAGCGTGCCGATGGCCTCGCCGAGGGCCGCCACTGCCCAGCGCGGCACCACCATGTAGCCGATGCGCAGGCCGGGGTAGAGCAGCTTGCTGAAGGTGCCCACGTAGATCACCGGCGCATCCGGCCGCAGGCCCTGGATGGCCGGTAGCGGTCGGGCGCCGGGCTGGGCGTGGTTGAAGTCGCTGTCGTAGTCGTCCTCGATCAGCCAGCCGCCGGGCGCCAGCCGGTTCAGGAAGGCCAGCCGCCGCTCCAGGCTCAGCACGCTGCCCAGCGGATACTGGTGGGACGGCGTCAGGAACAGGAGGCGCGGCGGGGCGGCCTGCCACAGGGCCTCGTCCGGCGCCATGCCGTCCTGGTCCACCGGCACGCCGCGTACGCGCAGGCCGGCAGCCAGCATCGCGTTGCGGGCGTGGGGATAGCCCGGCTCCTCCATCCACACCGTGTCGCCCTCGTCGGCCAGCAGGTGGGCGCAGGCATCCAGCGCCACCTGCCCTCCCGCCACGATGAAGACCTGCTCCGGCGCGCACGCGACACCGCGCCGTGCCGACAGGAAGGCCGCCACCGCGCGGCGCAGGGCCGGCTCGCCGCCCGGTTCGGTGTAGGCCAGCTGACGGGCGCTGACCTCGCCCCAGGCCTGTTGCAGCAGGCGCGCCCAGCGCTGCCACGGAAAGGCGTTGAGATCGGCGATGCCGGGCGCGAAGGGCAGCGACGCGTCGCTCCGGTCGATGGGCGGGAGTTGCCGCCCGCGCCGCGACAGGATCTCCGGCCCGACCCGGATTGCCGGCGCCGGGCCCGCCGCCAGCGGCAGCGCCGCCACCCGCGTGCCCTGGCGGTCCGCTTCCAGGAAGCCTTCGGCGAGCAGTTGCTGGTAGGCGAACAGCACGCCGTTGCGGGCCATACGGTAGTCCGTGGCGAGCTGGCGGCTGGCCGGCAGGCGCGTGCCCGGTGCCAGGCGACCGTCGAGGATCGACGCCTTGAGCAGGCGATACAGCCGCGACTGGCGCGGTTCGCCGACGTCCGCCGCATCACGCAGTGGGCCGAGGATCAGCTCCAAGTCGAGGGACATCGTGGCTCCATAACGGGAGGTAGGCTTGGTTCCATGAATGGTGCCACGTCGCGGCTATGCTGACCGCACATTTCAAGGAGCCCAGCATGTCCCACGTTGCCCCCAGCCCGCGTACCGAAATCCACCGCAAGGCCCAGCGCGCCCATTACGACCTCGCCACCGTGCACGCCATCGTCGATCAGGCCCTGGTCTGCCACATCGCCTTCAACCAGGGCGGCAGCGTGCATTGCCTGCCCACCGCCTGCTGGCGGGACGGGGATTTCCTGTACGTCCACGGCGCCAACAACTCGCGCCTGGTGAACACCCTGCTCGACGGCGAATGCGCGGTCTGCATCACCCACCTGGACGGGCTGGTGCTGGCCCGTTCGGCCTTCCACCACTCGATGAACTACCGCTCGGTGGCGATCTACGGCCGCTTCCAGGCGGTGGATGAGGTGGAGGCCAAGGAGGCTGCCTTCCGCGCTTTCGTCGAGCACGTCAGCCCGGGGCGGGCCGCGCAGGTGCGCCTGCCATCCCGCGCCGAACTGGCCGGCACCCGCCTGCTGTGCCTGCCGCTGGCCGAAGCCGCCGCCAAGATCCGCAACTGGGGCGTCGAGGATTCCGAGGAGGACATGGCGATCCCGGTGTGGGCTGGCGTGATCTCGCTCGCGCTGCGGGCGGGGGCGCCGGTGCCGGAAGTGGGTGGCGAGGCATACAGCCTGCCAGCCCATCCCGGTTTCATCGAAGCATCGAACTGAGATCGGTCCTCAGTCGCCGACGCGGATCACGATCTTGCCGAAGTGCCCGCCGTTCTCCATGTGCTTGAGGGCGGCGGGGGCTTCCTCGAACGGGAACTCCCGGTCGATCACCGGCTTGATGCCGTGGGTGGCGATGGCGTCCAGCATGTCGGCGAACATCGCCCGGCTGCCCACGAAGATGCCCTGGATGCTCGACGCCTTCGGGATCAGCATCACCGGGCTGGCGGCGCCGGCGAGGCCGGTCAGCACGCCGATGTAGGCGATCCGGCCACCGACGCCGACGCTCATCAGCGAGCGCTCCAGCGTGCCCGGGCCGCCCACTTCCAGCACCACGTCCACGCCTGCGCCGTCGGTCAGACGCAGCACTTCCTCGTGCCATTCCGGGTGGGTCCTGTAGTTGATGCCGTGGTCGGCGCCGAGGGCCTTGGCGCGCTCCAGCTTGGCGTCGTCGCTGGAGGTGATGATCACCTTCGCACCGGCCGCCTTGGCGAACTGCAGCGCGAAGATCGACACTCCGCCCGTGCCCAGCAGCAGCACCGTCTGGCCCGGCTTCAGGTCGCCCGCCTCGAAGAGGGAATTCCAGGCCGTTACCGCCGCGCAGGGCAGGGTAGCCGCCTCGGCATAGCTCAGGCTGTCGGGCAGCTTGACCAGGCCGCTCGCGTCGGTGATGAAACGCTCGGTGAAGGCCCCGGTGGATTCCGCGCCGCGCGCATCGGACAGCGCCCGCGCGTCGGCCTTGCCGCTGTACCAGTGCGGGAAGAACAGCGTCGCGACCCGGTCGCCGACCGCCAGCCCCTTCACGTCCTTGCCGACCGCCACCACCTCGCCGGCCCCGTCGGAGCACGGCACCAGGCCATCGACGATGTTGGCGAAATAGGTGTTGCGGGTGACCAGGATGTCGCGGAAGTTCAGCGACACGGCCTTGATGGCCACCGCCACCTCCGTGTCGCCCAGCGGGGCGGGCTCGAACTCGGCGATCTGCAGCGGCGAAACCGGGTGGTTGGGGAAGACTTCGTAGCGTTTCATGGATGGTTTGTCTCTGTAGTTAGTTGGTATGGGGGCTTGCGCAGGCATTCTGGCATGAATGCCAAGCGGAAGATGTCCGATTGCCAACCCCTCAGGATTTCATTGCGTGGAGTCGTTATCTGACCTATTAGTCATAAAAGCCCAGGCCAACTTGCGTTGCTCCACCGCAAGCCCCGCCGTGGTAGGGTTTCCAGTCGTTCAGGTTCGCTCGGAGGGCGAAAAAACACCCCACAGGGCCCGCGGGGCCGATTAAGCTCGCCTCGAACGTGAGGCTTTCCCTCCGGGCACAGATATACAGAGGCCTGAGGGATTGCGCCGCAGCGTAATATTCGCCCCTGACCCGTAATCATCGAATGGAGCTTTGATAGCATGGTGGAACGACCCCCTCAGCGCGCGATGCCTATCGCTGACGGTAGTCTTTTGTCCGCCATGGACATGAGCACCTTCCTGGTTGCGTCGGCACACGACATGAAGAACTCGGTTTGCGTCATGACCGCTTATCTCGAGTCCGCACTGGCCGACTTGCCGGCCGAAGCATCCTCCCGGGCCATGACCTGCCAGGCCCTCTACGAGGCGCAGCGCATCAACCATCACCTGATCCAGCTGCTGGCCCTCTACAAGATCAATCACAACATGTACCCCTTCGATCCGGTGGAGGTGGAACTGGACTCCTTCGAAAGGGAGGTCGTCGCCCGCGTTCTCCCCTTCGCCACCGCCAAGGGCATCGTCCTCGAGGTAATCCCGGAACGGACCGAACGTAGTTGGTATTTCGATTACGAGCTGATCGTCAGCCTCATCACCCAGTCGTTGCACAATGCGGTCAAGTACACCCGCAGCCGCGTTCTGCTGTCGATCCAGGTTGTGGACGCACGCCTGGAGATCCGTGTTCACGATGACGGCGAAGGTTTTCCGGCGTTCATGCTGGAATCGAGCGAGGAAGCCGCGTACGGCGTCAATTCGATGACCGGCAGCACCGGCCTGGGCCTCTATTTCGCCGCCAAGGTTGCACAAATGCATGGCAATCGTGCCCTGCGCGGCAGCACCCGTCTGGAAAACGGCGGTGTATGGGGCGGCGCCACCTTTATCCTGAGCCTGCCCTAGAGAAACAACGCAATGGTAGTCGTAGATCCGAGCAGGGCCAATTTCGCAGACCGCTCCTTCCTTCTCGTCGAGGATTTCGAGGCCATGCGCGGGATTCTGCGCGAGCTGCTGCGGCGCTGTGGTGCCCGCCACATCGAAGTGGCGGCCAATGGCATCGAGGCCTTGAACGTTCTGCGCCGCGGCAAGTGCGATGTGATCCTGTGCGACTATCACCTTGGCGCGGGCAAGAACGGCCAGCAGATCCTGGAAGAAGCCCGCCATGATGGCTTGGTGAGCGCCTCCACGATCTGGATCATGGTGACTGCCGAAAAGACTGCGGACATGGTCATGGGCGCCGTCGAGCATCAGCCCGACGACTACCTGCTCAAGCCGGTGAGCGAAGCCACCCTGCAGAGCCGGCTGGCAAAACTGCTCGGGCGCAAGGCGGCCCTGGCCGGTATCGCCGCCGCGATGCGGGCCAAGGAATACCAAAAGGCCATCGACCTGTGCAAGGCGCGCCTGGAGCAGGACCCGACCAGTTCCATGGAGATCCTGCGCATCCAGGCCGACCTCTATTTGAACCTCGGCCAGCCCGAAAAGGCCGGCAGTCTGTTCGACGCCGTCCTCGCGCGGCGGGATGTGCCCTGGGCGCGGGTCGGCATGGCAAAGCTGCATATCCACCGCGGCCACTTTTCCCGCGCCCGCGAAACCCTGGAGCAACTCGTCGGCGACTACCCGAATTATCTGGAAGCCTACGACGTGCTGGCGCACACCTACCAGCGCCAGGGGGCCTGGAGCGATGCGCAGCGGGTGTTGCACCACGCGGTGATGGTGTCGCCCAACTCATCCCAACGCCAGTCGGCCCTGGGAGAAAGCGCCCTGCACTGCGATGACCTCGATATCGCCGTGTCGGCCTACCAGAAGGCTCTCAAGCTCGCCGCCAGGACCACCTACAAGACGCCCGAACCCTACCTCGGTCTGGCCCGGGTCTACACCGCCCAGAACAAGCCGGGCGAAGCCCTCAAGCTGCTGTCCCAGCTGAGCATCGACATCGACAACGACGAAGCCCGGCTCCAGGGCAAGGCGGCCGAAGTCCGCGTGCATCATGTCTCGGGCAACACGCAACTTGCGGAAGCGGCGGCCCGTGACGTCGCCGCCCGCATCCAGAGTGGCACGCAAAACCTTTCGCCCGCCGCCACGCTGAATCTGGCGGAAACCTTCATGCTCATGGGCAACAAGGAAACGGCCAGCAAGCTCCTGCAATTCGTCGTGCTCAACAACCACGAGGACGAGGAACTGGCTTCCCGCGTCCTGGAAGTCTTCGAAAAGGGCGGCATGGGTGACGAAGGCCGCGCGCTGGTCAAGACCACCCGCCAGCAGGCGACCGAATCCATGAACCAGGGCGTGCGCCTGGCCAGCCAGGGCAAGCTGAGCGAAGCCCTCGAATTCCTCAACGAAGCCAAGTCACTGATGCCGCGCAACCCGCGCCTGCTCCTCAACCACGCCTATGTGGTCATCGCGCTGATGCAGAAGGGCGGCTGGCGGCACGACATGGACAACGACGCCCGCCGCTCCATCCTCACCGCCCGCCAGATCTCGCCGGGCGAGAAGCGCTGCGGCGAATTGCTGGCCAAGCTGGAAACCCTCCGCTAATAGCCGCTGCCCGTTGCCATTGCGTTTCTGCGGCACAGCCTGCGCGGTCAGGCCGTGCGAGCGGCGTCGCCAATCGTGGCGAGCACCGCCGGGGCGATGAAGCGGTGCATGGGCTTGACCGCCAGCATGTACAGACGGCCGAGCGCGTTCTTCACATGCACCACCGTCGTGATGGTGACGACGACTTCCCGCCCGCCGGGGAGGGCATGGCGATGCACGCTGAGCACGACATTGAGGTGCTTGTCGCGGTCGCCGATCAGCGCCTCATCGAAGCGGTTTTCGAAGACCGTGAAAATTCCGACGCGCTCCCCCGGCAGGTAATCCACCGCGCGCCGGCCCCCCTCCAGGCCGGATAGCCCACCGAGATCCTTCAAGCCGAAGAAGCGGACCACCCGGTTGCGCGCCGCCATGCAGGCATCGACCCAGCGCGGCGTACGCCGGGCCGCGGCGATGAAGTGATCGAGCGCCGAGCGGTCGACCTCGTGCGACGTGATGCTCCACGAATCGTAAAAGCTGGCACCGGCCAGGAAGCTCTGGATCCGGCTATTGGGCGGCACTGCGGTTTCGATGGGATGGATAGGGGAGGGCATAGGGGTACCAACGATTGCACAAGAACCTTCCCTATCCGCCTGGCATCGCAGTGCTAGGCGTGCCTTGCCGGAACTCGGTCCGAACGGCGCCGTGGAAAGTCGAAATGGATATTACGACGGCGGGTGTGGCGCTGGCAAAGCGCTGTCCTCGTGGCCGGGCAGCCCGGCTGCGTCCTCCCGGCGATCGCCGCTCTGGCGCCAGGGCTCGCGACCCCCTCCGGGGTACTCGCGACTATCCCGGAGGACCTCGCGACCCCCGCCGGGGTACTCCGTCCTGTATCGGAAGCCCTCGATCGGGCAGTGGGGATAGGGCGGGACTGTCTCCGTGCTGCTCGGGCCCGTATCCCGGACAGGCGGCCCCTATCCCGGAGCTCCTCACGAGAGATTCCGGGATAGGGTGGGTGTGTCGGCGGGACAGGGCGGACTGTCCCGGAGGGACTCGCGAGGGATTCGCG
The DNA here is from genome assembly GCA_018241685.1 of Pseudomonadota bacterium. Classification (GTDB taxonomy): domain Bacteria; phylum Pseudomonadota; class Gammaproteobacteria; order Burkholderiales; family Rhodocyclaceae; genus Zoogloea. Next base: position 51,699 of record JAFEDJ010000048.1, on the reverse strand, counting down.
GACAGGGCAGGACACTCGCCGGGCTCCTCGCGACGAGCTTGCGGAGGGTCGGATCGGCTTCGGGGGATGTCCGGCGGGGTGGGTTGCGTGTGCGGAGCGCCCCGGCGGGGGGCGGGCGGACCGCGCCGGGGCGCGGCAGGATAGCCGGCTCATCGAAGCGCGGTGAGCAGAAACACCGGGAAATCGCCCTGGGGCTTATGCACGACGCTGGCCGAAGACGTTTGAATCATCCGGAACCCCGCCGCCGCAGCGGATTTCGCAAATTCACTGCGCTCAAAACCGAAATGATGGACCCCGGTGTCTTCCGTATGAAAGCTGCCGTCCTCCCGATCCAGGTCGGACAGGGCGATAAAGCCACCGTCCTTCAGCAGCGAGTGGAACTTCCGGAACATTGCGTCCGTGTCCCGGATGTGGTGCATGGTCATCGAGGAAATGATGCCGTCAAATGTACCGCTGAGCTCGGACGTTTCGAGATCGATCTCCACGATCTCCAGCGCGCAGCCCAAACCAGCCTGCTTTGCCTGGAGTTGCGTGTTCATCGAACTGGAAACATCCACCGCGGTGATCTTCCCGACATACGGCGCGATCCGCTCCAGCAGCAGGCCGGTGCCCGAACCGAAATCCATGAGGTGCATGGACCGGTCGAGCGTGATGGCATTCCGGATGGCTCCGGCAATGTTCGCGACGTTGTCCACCCGGCTGGGGTTCCCGTCGTAACTGCCCGCCTTATGGGCGAAGTGGTCGATGCTCATCGTGAGGGCTCCTTCCCTTTGTGTCTGGCAAGAGTGATATAGGCCATGGGTAATTTATATCCGAGACTCATTTCGACAGCCGCCACCTTCTCGTCTGTCAAAGGATCGTCCACATACTGCTCTCGAGCGTAATCCGAGTCCTCCCAAAAATCGGAGAGGGGAAACTCATGAAACGGTTTGCTCATGGATCGCGGCGACCGATTTGGCGAAATGATGGGTTTGGCCTCGTTACCAGAATTTCCACCAGGAGGGGCGGGAGCGTTTGTAGCGGAGCAGTGGAATTGACTCTGGTTCAAGCAGCGAAGGATCCATGAAGCCTTCGAGTTGGTAGCCGAAACAGTTCTTCAGTGCTTCCTCACCGAGGTCCAGGGGATGGAATGGAAACGGGTAAGAGCTCCCCTCGTCGTCGTCATCCGCATCCGGGTGCTCACCAGACCAATAAGGTTCTTCGAAAGGTAAGCGCTGGCCGATGTCTTCGATAATTCCGTCATCCGGCGACAGGCTGAGAGCGCGCACGAGCTTTCCATTTGACCATATCGCATAAGCAAACCAATCGACCGCACTATGCATTGCGTGGAGCGTGACAAGTCCGTGGCCACCGGCGGCAATGAAGTGATGCGGCAGCCTGGATGGGTAGTCGATGGCGAACTCTCTCGCCGCAACGACAGAGACGCTCTGGAAGCAGCCGATATGAACTTCGTTTTCGGGAGGGCAGGTATAGGAAAGATCGCCATCCCCGATTGGTTCAAGTCTCTCGCCAGGGAACAGGGTGCTCGCGAGCTTCAGGCTTGCGTCACGATCCAGCGAAGGTTTAGCTGCGAGCGCTTCGCGCGCGTTCAAGTCTGAAAATACGAGCATCCAGGTCTTTGCGCCCATGAATCATTTCCTGTCGAGCTATCTGGCAAAAGGGCCAGTGCACCATTGTTGTTCGCATGGCACGCCATCGTGGTTGCCGTCCATCTGGACGTTGGGGCAGTTGCGCAGGAAGTATGTCGCTTCGGCGCAGGACGTCATTTGCGAACAATGGGTCCGGCCATCGCAGTGGAAAGGCGACGGGGCTGTCTGATCGGTAGACACAGAAGAGGCCGCCGGCTGTGGTGCGGTGCGGTGTGTGTATTTGTCGTAGCCGTAACTGGCCAGCGCGATGACGACGAAAAGTGGAGCGATCCGGCCAAGCAGGCTCCGCTTTTCTTCTTTATGGCGGCGGGGAACGGAGGGACGTACAGGGCGCGTGGCGGGACGGTCAGGGCAGAGCAGGTTTCGCGCGCGCTTCTTGCCGGCACCGTCGGTATCGATTTCGAATGTCAGTTGTTCTCCGATGGTCGGACGACGTCCGTCCTTCGGAAATGCCGAGATATGCACGAAGACTTCCGGCCCGCCATTGGCGGGGGTGATGAATCCAAAACCGCGATCATCGTTCCATTTCGTGAGAGTGCCTTCGATACGCATGAGACAAGACCGATGATGTTGTAATGCAAGTTGCGTGGAGACACACCTTAGCATGTCGATAACGCAATTGGCATTCATGCGAGAGCAGGCGGCCTGAGTTCATGCGAATGCGGTCTACACCGCCCGCAACGTCCTGCATGTGTAGCAAACATTCCCAAGCAGTTGGAGCGACCAGGGGCAACTGCGAAACAGCCGGTGCCACCCCAGCATTTCGGGGTGCGACATGAAAGCGAGCGGGGGCTACTTGTCCCTACGCGAGGTCATGGGGCTCCCAGCTGCATCCACAGGCGCCGCAAGCGCTGATCATCCGGATGGGCGTGCATCAATTCCGGCAGGGCTGCGCGGGCCGTTGCCGTCTGACCACTCTGTATCCAGAGCACTACGAGCGCGTAGGCGACATCGGCGTTGTCGGGAAACGCGGCGCGCAATGCCTGTAGTTCCGTGCCTGCTTCGGTCCAGCGTGACAGACGGAGCAGCACCAGCGCATGACTGTAGCGGGCCCGCGCTGCCGCGGGATTGGCACGTACAGCGGCGGCAAACGCCCGCTCGGCCTCGGCAAATCGTCCTGCCTTCGACAGCAAGGTGCCCAGGGCGAGCTGCAATTCCGCCGGTTTGCGGGTGAGGGGAAGGCCTTCCCTCAGGGTCGTTTCTGCTTGGGTGGCGTCGCCGAGGGCGGCCTGTTGTCGCGCCAGTTCGAGCCGGGCAGCCTCGAATCGGCTGTCCATCCGCAACGCCGATTGCAGATGGTCGATTGCGGTGTCGACGGCACCTTGATCGCGGGCCAATAGGGCCAGATTCAACCGGGCGGATGGAAAGTCGGCCATGACCGACTGGGCCTGCTTGTATTCGTCGAGGGCGACCGCATAGGCCAGGGCGTGCCCGGATGGGACGGATTGCCCCAGGGTGAGAAGGCTGCGCGCCGCGGCCATGCGCACGGCGCGTACCGGATCGTTCAGCAGGTCGATCAGCGCCTCCTTCGATCCATGGCCTGCTGCGACTGCCGCAGCGGCATACGAGCGGAGCAGCGGATCGGCATCGCGGAGGGCCGCTTCCGGGATGTCCGCACCGAGGCTGCCGAGCAGATCGACGGCGGTGGCGCGGATGATGGTGGGGCGCGTCCGGTCGGTCACGATGCGGGTCAAGTCACCCGTCGTGGCCACATCGCCCTGGCGGGCGCGCAGGAAGGTGCCTGCGAAGTCGTACTGCGTATCGGCAGGCGGCAACGGGCGGCCGGCGAGCGCGTTGGCGGCCCAGCGCTTGCCGCGCCCGGCATGGCATTGGTCGCAGGCGTTGGGGGCACCCAGTTCGTCGCTGAGGTCTGGGCGCGGAATCCTGATCGCGTGATCGCGGCGGGCATGGACGCCCATGTAGGTGCGCGTGGGCATGTGGCAGTCCACGCAGTCGCTGCCCGGCGTGCCGGGTTGATGCTGGTGGTGGGAGGCGTCGTCGTAGCGTTTCAGCGCCAGCGTCGGGAAGCGCGGATTGCCGGCAGCGCTGTGGCACAGCGTGCAGGTGGCATTGCCTTCGCGCTTCAGTTTTCCGCTGTGTGGGTCGTGGCAGTCGGTGCATCCAACGCCGGCGGCAAACATCCGCGACTGCTTGAAGGAGCCGGCCTCGAAGACTTCACCCTGCTGCTGGCCGTCGGGAAAGTACAGGCCCTCGCGCAGCACTTCGGGCCGGAACTGGTCGAGCAGGGGGTGATTGGGCCGATCGGCCTCGACCAGCCGGCTGCGGACGGTGTGGCAGCGGGCGCACAGATCGACCTGTCCTTCCGCATGCCCCTGCGCCGTCTGCAGGACGGGCATCGGCACCTTGTTGCCCCGGTGCGCCGCATTCACATGGGCTTGCCCAGGGCCGTGGCAGGCCTGGCAGCCGACCCCCAGCGCATCCCAGCGGGTCGTATAACGATCGGTGGCGCCGTCGTAGCCCTTGCGCAGGCCGGTGGTGTGGCACTCGGCGCACATCAGGTTCCAGTTGCGGTAGCGGCCGCTCCAGTGCATCGCGTCGCCGGGCTGTGCGTCGGGTTCGGCAAGGCTGAACCAGCGTCGTTGTCTGACATCCCATGCGATGGTGAGGGTCTGCAGGCGTCCCCCGGGGGCTGCCACCAGATACTGCTGCAGGGGGCTCACCCCGAGGGTATAGAGGATGCGGTGCTTGCGGCGCTGGCCGTCCGCATCCCTGGCCCAGGCGTAAAAGGCATCGCCTTGCTGCGCCAGCCGCACGCTGTCGGCTCCATCGCCCACCGTGCCGGCCGAGAAATCACCCGTCACCGTGCGGCGGGTGGCGGTCTGCATGGCCGATGCATGGTGGGAGGTCTGCCAGGCGCGCGTCACGCCGGCATGGCATTCGCCGCAGACCCGCTCGCTTACGTAGCCAGGGGGCGTGCCCGCGGATGGCGCTGCTTCGGCACCGAGCGCCATAAAGACGCTCAGTACCAGCAGGACTCGGAGCCATCGATGCAGGCAGATCACGGGCACGCCAGCCGGGAGCCTACTTCGTTGCAGCCGGCGCCTTGGGCTTCTGCGCAGCTTCCACCGCCAGATCCTCGTAGTAGCGGCCCGCATTGCTGTAGCCCGGCCGGTTGGCCAGCCCTTCGATCTCCAGCGTGCCCGTTTCGGCGACGTACTGCTTCCACGCGGCCAGCAGTTCGTTCAGCTTGTCCGGCATCGCGGCGGCAAGATCATGGCTCTCGGTGCGATCCTGGACGATGTTGTAGAGCTCCCAGTGACCGCTGCCCCACGGCTGATTGGCATACACGATCTTCCAGTCCCCCTTGCGCAGCGCCTTGCGCCCGCCCAGCTCCCAGCCAATCGCCTCGTTGGCGTCATGCACGCTTGGCGCTTCCCCTTTCAGGTAGCTCAACAGGGATTTGCCACGCACCGGCAGGATGGACTTGCCGCGATACTCGGTTCCCGGATGGTGCGTGCCGGCCAGTTCATAAATGGTCGGCGCAATATCCGACACATGGGTCAGCGCGCCACGCTCGCTGCCCTTGATCCCGACGCCGGGGCCCCAGGCGATGGCCGGCACCGAGATGCCGCCTTCGTAGGTAAAGGCCTTGTACATGCGCATCGGCGTCATGCCGACCTGTGCCCATCCCGGTCCATATTCGACAAAGGAACCGGGGCGTCCGGTGTTCTCGATGCTGTTGTCCATGTCCCGGTGCAGCCATTTCCGCGTTTCGCCCACGTCATAGACGGAATTGCCGTCCGCGCCGTTATCGGAAAGGAAGAACACGACCGTATTGTCCAGTTCTCCCTTCTTTTCGAGATAGGCAAGCACACGGCCGATCTGGCGGTCCATGTTGTCCACCATCGCAGCATAGACGGCCATCCGTTTGGCTTCCGCACGCTTTTCGGCCGGCGACAGGGAATCCCATTTCGGCCAGCGGGAATTGCCCTCGAAGACCGGCGTATTCGGATCCAGCAAGCCCGCCTTCTTCAGGCGTTCCACGCGTTCGCGCCGGATCTCGTCATAGCCGCCCTTGTAGCGCTCGGCGTATTTCTGGATATCGGCATCGGGGGCCTGCAGGGGCCAGTGCGGAGCGGTAAAGGCCAGGTAGGCAAAGAAAGGCTTTTTCGTGCCGTCGGTTTTATCGAGGTATTCCATGACCTTGTTGGCAAATACCTCGGAGGAATAGAAACCGTCCCGGGGAATATCGATGGACTTTCCGTTCTCCCGATAAAGCGCCTTGGGCGGCTTGTTCGCGTCGAGCGCGACGATACCCGTCTGATCCCCGAAATGGCTGGCGCCGCCTTGCACCATCGCGTAGGACTGATCGAAACCGCGGGCTGCCGGGCTTTGATTCTCGGCGGTACCGAGATGCCACTTGCCGGCCATGACCGTGCGATAGCCGGCGTCGTGCAGGACCTGCGGAATGGCAAGGACCCGCTCGTTCAGGTAGCCCTCGTAACCCGGCTTGCCCCGTTGTTCGGGCAGCAGGAGTTCAGCCATGTCGCCGAAGCCCGCCAGGTGATTGTCGGTGCCGGACATCAGCATCGCGCGCGTCGGCGAACAGAACGGCGAGGCGTAGAAGCTGCTCATGCGGGCGCCGCCCTTGGCCAGGCGGTCGATATTGGGCGTCGAGATTTCCGATCCGTAGGCGCCGACGTCCGTCAGCCCGAGATCGTCGGCGAGAATGAGCAGGATATTGGGACGGTGGGTGTCGGCGGCAAACGACGGGGATGCGAGCCCGACAGAAAGCAATGACAGCCCCAAAAGGTGGGTGAGCTTCATGAACTGTGTCTCCTTTTGATTGTTAGAAACTTGCACCGATGGACAGATTCACGAAATCGCGATCGCGCATCGGGTCATACGTGCCGCCCCATGCCGACTGTGCCGTTACATCCACCCAGTATTTCTTGTTCATGATGGCGCGCACCGACAGGTTCATGATCTTGCGGCCCTGATTGAATACGCCTTCGTCGGACCAGCCCTTGACGTCCTGTCCGAATGAAAGCGTCGGCACCAGATCGGCGCCAAGAATGGCGCCGGCGTAACGCGCGCTCCCGCGCAAGCGGTAGCCCCACATGGTGCTCGACGCAAAGCCGTCGGTGCTGCATTGCGCCGATCCCTTCGTCGAGCCACCCTGGCAGACGCCTCCAATAGGTCCGATTCCGAATACCGTGGCTCGGCCATAACGCGTTTCATTGACGTCGGGCAGGCCATCCACATGCCGGATGCCGACTTCGCCGTAAAGCGTGAATTCCTGCGCGCCGATCACATTGTCGAAGGCGCGCGTGGCAGCCAGCTGCAATTGGCTGACCTTGAAACGGTCGAAGCCGTGGAAAGGCTGTCCCAGCGGCGCATTCTGCGCAGCGGAACGCAGCGGAGTTGCGGCGCTGTAGCTGGCAAAGGCATTCAGGATGTCGGGGCCGTTCAGGGAAACGGGCTGGTTGGGGCGATAAGTCAATTCACCCGAGATCTTCGTCTTGCCGATCTGGCTGTTGAAGCCCAGGCCAAAGACTCTGATATCCTCCGGATATTCCAGGAAATAGCTGACGTTCGAGCCGAGTGGATCGCCATTGATCAGCGGGTTGGTCGGGTTCGTGCTCTTGGTGACCCCGATCAGGCCCATGCGCGAAGCGTAATTGGCGTAATGCAATGAAAACTGGGTCTTGATCGGCTCCAGCGTGAAGCGATAAGCCAAGCCGTATTGACCGTGGTCGCTGGCGTGGAGATTGCCGGGGCGGGTCAAATACTGGCCGATGAGATCGCGTGATGCATCCGAACCCGGCCCGACATAGACCTTGTTGCAGCCATCTGCCTGAAAGTCGGCAGGGCTGGCGAACGTGCCGCACAGGGGCAGCGCATTCTCGGCCCGTCCCAACTGGTAAAAGGCTTCCACGCTGCCCAGATCCGCCGATGCCGCCTTCAGCGCAATCATCGGGAAAGGACGGAAGATTTCGCCGGGCAAGGCGCCCGGCCTGGCCGCCGCCGCGAAATCCCGCGGCTGGAGGGCGGAGAGGCCGCCACCGAAGGCGAATCTCTCGCCCCATCCGCTCAATACCTGATTGCCGACGGACACGTCCGAGGCCACGGCGCCGAGCCGCATCTTGGCCTTCACATAGGCGTCGAGCAGGCTGATTCCCGACGCCCGCGCCAGCGAACTCGCGCCGTGCTGGCCCAGCGCTTCGCCCGCCGTGTATCCATTGATCGAATTGCCGTAGGGAACGCCGCCGTCGCTCAACTGGTAGTCGTACCAGGCTTTGGCCTTGACGACCCCTTCGAACACGTCGCCCTTCAGGGACGATTCCAGAAGGACTTTTGCGACCGTGGAGGTCTGGTCGCCACGCTTGTAATTCAGGTTGCCGTCGTCGTTATTGCGTCCCGTCGCACCGCTGGGGTTTCCGCTGCGGCCGACGGTTGCGGCATTGTTGCCATTGAGGAGTTCGGCGCTGGGGGAAGAAGTCCTGAATTGCGTGCCCAGCGTCACGTCGGCCTTGAAACTGCCGGTCGCGCCGGCAAGCTCGAAGTCCGTCGCCGCATAGGCATGGTTCAGCGCGAGTCCGCAGGGAATGGCCAGGCGAATGAAATCCGCCGGCCTGAGGGCGTGGCGCCCGCATGGCAGCTTGATCTTCAACTAATTGTCTCCTCGTTATTGTGTTTTTTGGCTGTATGGGTCGATCACCTGCCGCAGCGGGGATATCGCCTTTCTACGGTGAGATACCCCTCTGCCACGTGGAGACCACGAAGCTATTTTTATTCAGCCTGTGTCACTGAAAGGTCCGGCCCGGTCGGCTCGGCTTTTCGTGGAATTCAGTTTTTCAGTGATGCGTCGCTTGCACAATCGACAAGCGCGTTCGTGTCACCAGGTGAAACCATGTGCCGATGCACGTGGTTCTGGACTTGTGCGCGCTGGGGCTTTTTGCTACAGCCAGGTTACATGCGAGGGGGGGCCGGTTATTTCGCGGGTGCGAGCCGACGCCGATGGATGAGCGCCCAGACGAGCGTCAGGAGACCGATCGATTGCGCGTAAACGGCGATGATTGCGGCCAGTTCGGGGCGATGGATGATCTCTTCGGCCATGATCAAGGCCAGCGGTACGTTGTGCACGCTGGACTCGTTGGCGATTGCGAAGCGCGTGTCGGCGTCGAGGCGGCTGAAACGCGAAAACAGGTGAGCGCAGGCCAGCATGGCCAGACAAAGTGTCAGAGCCGCCGGGACCATCTCATTGAAATGGCTGATCAATACCTGAGCGTTTGCAATACAGACGATGGCGAGAATGAGCGTCATCATGACGCCAGTGCCGGCCCGCGCAAATCGGCTGATCCGCGCAACAGATCGGCCCGCAATACGCTGAATGGCGAAGCCGCTGACAATCGGCATCACGATGATGAAGGCGATATGGGTCAGTGTCTCCGCAACAGGCAAGCGGATAGCTGCATTCTCTTCGGCCAGCAGCGCAAAACCCGCGCTGGCGATCAAGGGAACGGTGACCAGGCTGACAAGCGCATTGATCACCGTCAGCGATACGGATATGTCGATGCGCGCACCGGCAAAATGCACCATTGCATTCGCGATTGGCCCACCGGGGGCAGCTACAATCAAAACAATGCCCAGTGCTATTTCGCTCTGATCGCGAAACAGCAGGGCGACCGTAAATCCCACCAGGGGCACGACAAGATTCTGGGCTGCCAACCCGACCCACAGCGGCAAGGGGTTTCTGAGCAGGGATCGCCAGGAGGCCAGCGGGAAATCCAGTCCGACGCAGAGCATCATCGTGACGACGCAGGCCACCAGAAGTGCTTGGAGATCGGCGTGCATGGGCGTGACTTCCTGAGGCCGGGTCGATCAATTTTCTGATTTAATCTCGAGATTTGTCAAACGGGCCGACGGTGATGAAGACCATCAACACGCTGGAACGCGGGCTGCTTGTACTTCAGGAACTGGATGAGCTGCGCGGGCAGTCCCTTGCCGAACTGCACGAGAAAACGGCCATTCCCAAGGCGACGCTGCTGCGTATCCTCGAAACCCTCCGGAAGAACCGCTTCATCTGGCGCGCGATGGGCGATGGATGTTATCGCCGCACGATCTCGATTGCCGCGCGCCGGCAACTGGACGAGCGGACCCTGCAGCTCGCCGAGATCGCCGCGCCGTTTCTCGTCCAGTTGCAGAAGAAGGTCATCTGGCCGTCCGACCTGACGGTCCCGCGGGAGGGCTATCTGGAGCTGGTCGAAACCTCACGCCGCTACGCCGGGCTCGGCATCGCGGAATACGAGCTGGGCTATAAGGTCGACATGTTTCTGGCGGCTCCCAGCCGCGCTTATCTTGCCTTTTGTCGTGACGAACAACGCGAGGCCGAGATTGCCCGCGCGCGTGCTGACCCGCCGGCCAATCCCCGCAGTCGTCAGGTGCTGGAACGGGAGCTGGACACGATGCTCGCCGAAACCCGCGCGCAGGGCTACGGCGCCCGTGATCCACTGTTCGGCGGATCAAACCTGGACAAGAGCTTGCGTGACGACCAGCTCGACGCCATCGCCGTCCCCATTTTTCACGGTGACGACGTGATCGCATGCATCAGCCTGCTGTGGCCGCGCAAGTTCCAGCTCCGCGCAAAGCTGGTCCAGGCTCATCTCGCCGACCTCAAGGAGTCGGCTACGGCGATCGGCGCCGCGCTGGCTGCCAGCTGAGTCATTGCGCCACCTCGCGCCAAAGCGGTTGCCGGGTGCTGGCTGCCGATGAGGTGGCGCAAGTCCAGCAAGGTGTGGCGGGTATGGTGGCGACAGGGGCCGTGCAGCTGGACATCCTTCGATGTCGAGTTTTATTTTGTAAAAATGGTAAATTTGTTAAAATCGCCATTTTTCTTCCAGGTTCCGCGTTGCCATGGAGTCACCTGACCACGCCACGCTCGACCGTCTTCTGCGCGGTATCGACATCCCGCCCTGTCCCGCAGTCCTGATCTCGCTACAGCACGAAATTGCCTCCCCGAACGGCTCGTTGGGGCGCATCGCACAAATCGTGGGCACCGACGTTGCGCTGGCGGCGTCGGTGCTGAAGGTCGCCAATTCTCCCGCCCTGGGCCTGTCACGCCACGTCGGCAGCATTTCCCAGGCCGTGTCGGTATTGGGTATGCGGGCGCTTTCCGCATTGACGGCCGGGGTCATGCTGCGTGCCACGCTCTCCGGTGGCAGCAGCCTGTACCTCGAGCGCTTCTGGGACTCTGCCGCGCGGGTTGCAAGCTTGTGTGCGAACCTGAGCCGCGAGTTCAAGGGCGTACCGACCGAGATGGCTTATTCCTTCGGTCTGTTCCACGATTGCGGCATCGCGGTGCTGATGAAGCGCTTTCCCAGTTACACCGAGACCCTGGAGGTTGCCAATGCGGCCTACGACCAGAGTTTCACCAGTGTCGAAGAAGAACACCACGCGACCAACCACTCCGCGGTCGGCTACTTTCTGACGCGCACCTGGGGGCTGCCCGAGGCGATCAGCAAGGCCACGCTGCTGCACCACGATCTGTCGATCTTCGACGACGATGCCGACAACACCGCCGCGCAAGCGCGCACCCTGGTGTCCTTCGCGACGCTCGCCGAACACATCGCACACAGCCAGCGCTACCTCACCGATGACACCAACTGGAGCCGCGGCAAATCCGTTGTGATGGCCCACCTTGGCATCTCGGAGCAGGACGTATGCGATCTCAAGGAAAGCTATTGCGATTTTTGAGCTTGGTTGCGCTGCGCGAGGCGTGCCGCGCGGCGCGCCTTATCAAGCCCTGACCCGCGATTTGGTCGGGTCGTAGTGCGGAAACGCTACCACTTTCGCGTCCAGTCGTTTGCGGTGTCCATCCAGTTGGCCGACCTGCAGTTCGGTGTCGAGTGCCGAGTAGGCGACATCCACGCGAGCCAGCGCGATCTGCGTGTCGAGGATCGGCGAGCGGGTGGTGCTGGTGATTTCACCGACCTTGGCACGGCCGACGTAGAGGCCGTCGCCGTGGCTGGCGGCTTCGTTGCTGGCGATGGCGAGGCCGACCAGTTTGCGGCGCGGGTGGGCCTTGCGTTCCTCCAGGGCAGCTTTGCCGATGAAGTCGTCCGGCTTTGAGAGGGCGACGGTGAAGCCGATACCGGCTTCGAAGGGGTCGGTCTGGTCGCAGAATTCGTGGCCGGCGAAGGCGAGGCCGGCTTCGATGCGCAGCATGTCGAGGGCGTCGAAGCCGAGTGGCACGATGCCCAGCGGGGCGCCGGCTCCCATCACCGCGTTCCACACGGCGGGGCCGTCCTTGGGGGCGCACCACAGCTCGTAGCCGAGTTCGCCGGTGTAGCCGGTGCGCGACACGACCAGCGGGATGCCGGTGGGGCCGCCTAGGCGGGCGGCGGCAAAGCGGAACCAGCCGAGTTCGTCCGGCGTCGGCTGCAGCGGGCCGGTCCACAGGATCTTCCTGAGCAGCTCGCGGCTGCGCGGGCCTTGTACGGCGAGGTTGTGCAGGGCGTCGGTGGCTTCGCGGATATGCACGTTGAAGCCGGCGGCGAAGGCCTGTTCCTGCAGCCACAGGCCGGTGGTGTCTTCGCCGCAGACGAAGCGGAATACGTCGCGGCCGAGGCGGAACACCGTGCCGTCGTCCATCATGCCGCCGTGGGCGTGGCAGACGGCAGTGTAGACCACCTGGCCGACGGCCAGCTTGCGCATGTCGCGGGTCTGTACCTTCTGCAGCAGGGCTTCGGCGTCGGGGCCGGTGACGTCGAACTTGCGCAGCGCCGACAGGTCCATGACCGCCACTTTCTCGCGGCAGGCCCAGTATTCGGCCAGCGTGCCGTGGCCGACGAAGCTGCGCGGCAGCCAGTAGCCCTTGTAGTCGATGAAGTCGCGGGTGAGGGTTTCGGTTGCCGGCGCGAAGGCGGTCGGCCGGGTCAGGCGGACGGGGGAGTCGGGTGTCATGCGGTGGGCCATCGCGCGGGGGAAGGAATGGGCGGCGTCGTAGAGCCGCGCCTCGATGTCGGTGGGCTGCCAGGCGTTGGCGGGGTCGATGTCGTCGGCGCAGGACGACACTGCCACCACCAGGTCCTTCAGTGCCCTGAGCAGCACGTAGTCGCCGGCCTTGGACCACGGTTCGGCGAAGCCGAGGCTGCCGCAGGGCTGAATGAAGGTGTTGTAGAAGAAGTTGATGGCCGGCCAGCCGGCGCGCGGGCGGATGCCGAAGCCGGCCAGCGCGGCGTTGAAGTTGTCGCTGCAGTTGGCGTGGCCGGGAAAGCCGGCGTCCTCGTAGTACTTGGCGGTGCACGCCAGCGCAAAGGCGTCGTGGCGGCCGACAGTGTCCTGCACGGTCTCGAGCAGCGGCTGCATGCGGGCGTCGAAGTACTTGGCGTGCAGGCCGGGCTGGGGATAGGCGGCGCCGGCCAGGGTGCGCGTCACCGTCGGGTCGAGGCCCCATTCCTCGCCGGCGGCCAGCGCTGCGGCGTCGAAGGCGAGGAGGTCGGAGCACTGGCGCCCATCCACGTCGATGACCTGGATGTACTGTCCGGCCTTCACTTCGAAGGCGCGGGCGCTGGCGGCGGCGACGCGGATCACCGCCAGCGGTTCGGGAAAGGCCTGGGCCAGGCGCGGTGCGGCCTCGGCGGCGAGCAGGAAGGGGTCGCCTTCCTGCGCCACGTCCGCGGGCGGGACGACGTCGTTCATGCGCACACCTCCCGCTCGGCCAGGCGCCGGTAGCTGCCGCCGGCGAAGACCAGCGGCTCGCCGTCGCGGCAGCGCAGTTGATGGACCTCGGCGACGAAGATGGTGTGGTCACCGCCCGGATACTGGGCGAAGGGCCGGCATTCGAAGGTGGCCAGCGCCCCGTCGATCAGCGGTGCGCCATGCTCGCCCGCGCCGTAGACCAGATCCACCCACTTGTCGCCGCCACCCCGCGCGAAGCGGTTGGACAGGGATTCCTGCTCGTCTCCGAGCACGTGGATGGCCAGCGGTCCGCCGGCGGCGAAGGCTTCGCAGCAGGCCATGTTCTTGGCCAGGCTGAAGAGCACCAGTGGCGGGTCGAGGGACACGGAGTTGAAGGAGCTGACGGTGGCCCCCACCGGCCGGCCCTCATCGTCCCAGGTGGTGACGATGGTGACGCCGGTGGGGAAGAGGCCGAGGACGCGGCGGAACAAACGCCCGTCGAAGGGCGCCCGGTGGGCGGCGATGGGCTGGCTGGCGGTGGCTTGCATGGCGGCGTGGCTCCCTGGACTTAAGCTTGCGCCTCGGCGAGGAGCTTGCTGGCGAAGGCGGCTTTCTCTTCCTTGCTCATCTTCTTGAGCTCATTGTTGAGGACGCGCTGGTTCACCGACTGGTTCCAGTAGTCCAGCACCTCGAAGCCGAGCAGCGCGGCCTTGCCGACGAACTGGCGCAGCACTTCGTTGGTGGGGCCCATCACCCAGCCGGCCTTGCCGTCGCGCAGCAGGCGTTCGATGCCGAGGGCCGGCTTGTAGCCGGTGCCGCCGCAGGCGTGGAGCATCTTGTCCACCACGAAGGTGACGTTCTTGGAGGCGAAGAACTTGACCTGCCACAGCCAGTTGAGCAGCGCGGTGCGCGGCAGGTGGTCGATGGTGGCGTGGGCGGACCAGTCGCAGTTGTTGGTCTGCTCGTCCAGCGCCTTGGCGGCCAGGTACACGTAGCTGCGGCTGGCGTTGGTGTCGATCAGGCACTCGCCGACGTAGTCCTGGATGGTCGGGTAGTCGGCCACGCGCATGCCCACGTCGTTGTGCACCTTGCGGGTGGTGTGGTTCTTGGTGATGTCCATCGCGGCCAGGCAGATGCCGTTCCAGCAGGCCGAGGAGCACACCAGGAAGAAGGGGTCGACCACTTCGTCGTTGGACTTGGCGCCGTCGCCGATCGGGCCGACCAGCGCATCCGGGGCGATCTCGACGCCGTCCACCGCGATCGGGCCGGACTGGTTGCCGCGCATGCCGAGGCCGTCCCAGTTGGCCGGGTCGGCGTGGATCTGGTCCTTGGTGACCAGGAAGCAGGACAGGTTGGAGTAGTCGCCGCCGAAGTCCGGCGAGGTGGTCTGGATGATGTACCAGTCGGCAAAGCCGCCGGAGGTGGTCCAGGAGGCCTTCTTGAAGACTTTCCAGCCGTTCTCGGTGCGCTCGGCGCGGGACGACATCGGGTACCAGAAGTGGGAGCCGGTTTCCGGGTCGGAGTAGGACAGGGTGCCGATCAGCACGTCCTTGTCCACCCGGCGCAGGATGTCCTTCAGGCGCTCGTTGTCGTGGTGGCGCAGCAGCGCGGCGGCGCAGGCGCCCAGGTGCATGGTGTAGCACATGGCGGTGGAGGGGCAGCCGTAGCGGGCGATGGTTTCGACCACCATTGCAGCGCACAGGTGGCTTTCACCGCGGCCGCCGAGCTCCTTCGGGATGGTCAGGCTCATCAGGCCCATGGCGGCCAGGGCCTCGAAGTTCTTGCGCGGGTAGATGTACTTCTTGTCGCTCTCGATGGCGTTGGGGCGCAGCGTGGTCTCGCACAGGGCGATCAGGTCGGCCTGCAGGGCCTTCTGCTCGGCGGTGAGCAGCCACTGGGGGCTCCATTCGGAACCGATGCCGGTAGGGGTCATTTGGGTGATGGCGTTCATGGCTGTTTCCTTTTTTGTGGTTTCGGGGTGTCGATGAATGGGATGAAGGCGCCTCAGCGGGGGCCGAGGGTGGTGATGCCGGGTTCGGTGCCGACGGGCAGTTCGCGGCCGTCGTCGTGCTGGGCCAGCCATTCGAGGGCGGCCGGCAGGTAGCGGGTGAGGCCCTTGTATTCGACGAGCTGGGGCGGCAGTGAGGACAGCACCCGGTGCAGGCGGGCGCCCCACTTGGGCACGCGGGCCAGGTCTTCGAGGGAGGCCAGGTAGCAGCGGATCGGGAACAGGATTGCGTTGCTGCGCGGCAGGCGCCACAGGGTCTGCAGCTCGACGCGCAGGTGCACCTTCTGCCCGGCGTTGTCGGGAGTGACGCTGGCGCGGTCCGGGCCCCACTCCGGGTAGCTCTCCGGCGAGGTGTCGAGGCGCGGGTTGATGCTCATGGTCCAGTTGAGGCGGCGCACCGGCTGGCCGAGGCGCAGCATCAGCAGGTATTTCAGGGCGCGCTCGAAGACGCCGGTCTGGTGGGCCAGCGGCACTGGGCCGTGCCATTCCATGAAGCTCATGCCGACGTCGAACTCCAGCGACCAGTCGGCCTGGGAGGTGACCATGCCGGCGTCCATGAAGAGGTTGTCGTCGCGCTGGTCGCAGATCGCGAAGTCGCCCTGGGCCTGGCGGGTGATGTACTCGAAGGGTTCGCAGGGCAGGGTCTCGGCGTTGCCGAAGATGAAGCTCTGCTCGATGCCCAGCGGGCGGTTGATCCAGGTCCACCGGCTGCCGAAGTCGTCGCCTTCCTTGATCAGCGAGAACTGCTCCGGGTAGTCGGCGGACAGGTTCTCCATCAGCAGTTCCAGTGTGTCCCATTGGGCCATCATCATGTGCGGCAGCACCTGGCAGCGGCCGGGGTCGCGTTCCAGCGTGATGGCCTTGTCGCGGCATTCGGCGATGTAGTGCTCATCCACGTCGAAGGGGCGCAGGAAGACGTCGCTCGGGCCGCTGCGTACATGCGGCTCGATGTTGACGCTGTACATGTAGCGGTCTTCCGGGAAGGGGAAGGGGAAGCGCAGCACGGCCGCGTCGCTGTTGCGGTAGCTGTAGTCGCCGCGGAAGGTTTCTTCGGGTTTGAAAGCGATGCTCATGTCGATCTCCTCGGGGGCGCTCAGGGGGATGTCACAGGTCCAGAACCAGGCGTCCGCTCCGTGCCCGTGACACGCAGGGCAGGATCAGGCGGCCGGCTTCCCGCTCGGCGGCGGACAGGTAGTGGTCGCGGTGGTCGGCTTCGCCGTCCAGCAGCGGCGTCACGCACACGCCACAGGCGCCGCCGCGGCATAGGCAGGAGGCTTTGACGCCGATCCGCTCGATGGCTTCGAGCAGGCTCTCGTCCTCGCCGACGCTGACCTCGACGCCGGACTTGGCGAGGAAGGCGCGGAAGGCCTCGCCGCCGGACAGGGCGCTGCCGAAGTGCTCGCAATGCACGTGGCTGGCGGGCCAGCCGGCGGCCGCGGCGAGTTCCAGCACCTCGTCGTTCATGGCGGCCGGGCCGCACACGTAAAGGTGGCTGCCGACCGGTTGGGCGGCCAGCAGGGCGGGGATGTCGAGGCGGTGGCCGTCGGCGTCCCAGTGCACGCTGACGCTGCTCTTGCCGGCCAGCCACGGGTCGAAGACGTGCTGCTCGTCCTCGCGGCAGCACAGGTGCAGCGCGTAGTCGGCGCCGCCGAAGGCGAAGTCGGCCAGGTAGGACAGGAAGGGCGTGATGCCGATGCCGCCGGCGATCATCAGGTGGCGGCGGGCGGTGCGCACCGGGGCGAACAGGTTGCCGGGCCAGCCGGCCTCCAGCACGTCGCCGACCTTGAGCTGCTCGTGGATGAAGGCCGAGCCGCCGCGGGAGGCGGGCACGCGCCGCACGATGATCTCGTAGGCGTCGCGGGCGCCGGGCCGGCTGATCAGCGAATAGGCGTTGCGGTGGGTGCGCGCGGCGCCGTTCAGCACGAGCTGGAGGTGGGCGCCGGCCGCCGCCGGGGGCAGCTTGCTGCCGTCCGCCGCCACCAGGCGCAGGTGGCGCAGGCTCGGCGAGATGGCGCAGGCGGCGGCCACCTTGAGCGTGAGGGTTTCGCCGATCATGCGAAGCTCTCCTCGACAGCCGGCACTTCGCCCGGCGCTTCCGCATCCACCATCACGCCCATGAAGGCGCCGAGACGGCGGGAGAAGTGGTCGCGTACCAGGAGGTGGCGGTGGCAGCCGGCACAGCTGGCGATGCTGGTGGTGACGTCCTCGGTGACTGTGTGGCAGTGGGTGCACCACACCCGGCGGCGCAGGCTGCCGGCGTGATGCAGGTGGATCTGCTCGGCGCTGAAGCCGATGATCGCCGCGGCCTTGGCCACCGACCACAGGAAGGGCTCGGTGCCCTGCACGTAGAGGCGGTCGCCGATGCCGTAGCCGCGGGTGGCGCAGGCGAAGGCGTCCACCACGTCGGCTACGCCGGGCAGGCGCCACACCTTGCCGAGGCCCAGGCCGCCGGCCTGGGTGCCGACCAGCCAGGTGTGCAGGTTCTCTTCCACCGGCGCGAAGGTGCCGGCCAGGGAGTCGAGGCGGCCCGGCAGCACGGTGTCGCCTTCGACGATCAGCAGGTGCTGGCTGCCGGACAGGTCCGGCTCCAGCTGGGTGTAGGTGGGGCGGCTCTTGATGTCGGAATGCAGCATGGTCGTTCTCCTCAGATCACCGCACAGGCGTGGGCGATGGCGACCACCGCGGCGCCGCCGGCGAGGGTCAGGTAGGGCAGGATGCCGGCGCGGGTGCCGACGCCTTCCTCGCTGCCCAGGTGCATGTCTTCCTGCATCGCGGCGGGGAACTGGCCCTTGTCGGTGACGTAGTGGCGGTACAGGAAGACCGGCACGATCAGCGCGGCGACCACCAGGCCGGAGGCCAGCGTGCCGGCGCCCCAGATGTCGGCGCCCATGCCCATCAGCCACAGGTTGGCGAAGGCCAGCACGGTGCCGATGGCGATCAGCCACAGCGGGGCCTTGAACGGGCGCGGCCAGCTCGGGCGGTCGAGGCGGTGGATCCAGGCGGCGTTGAGGTTGAGGAAGTTGAAGAGGATGTAGCAGACGTTGGAGATGGCCAGCACGAAGACGTAGTCGGACATCAGCAGCAGGATCAGGTTGAAGCCCAGGTCGGTCCACATCGCCGGGATCGGCGCGCCGTTGGCATTCACGTGGGACAGGTACTTGGGCAGCCAGCCGTCGGCGGAGGCCTGGTAGAGGGTGCGCGAGGAGCCGGCCATCGAGGTCATGATGGACAGCACCAGGGCCAGCACCAGCATCGCCATCAGTACGTGCTCGACCAGCGCGCCGCCGCCCAGCATGTGGGCCATGGCGTGGGCGACGCCCATGCCGCTGTAGATGTCCGGCGACAGGATGCCGTCGTAGACCGCCGGGGTGACCACGTTGCCGGCGGCGTCCTTCACTTCCGGCGTGACCAGCTGGCCGAGGCCGATGTTGCCCTGGAAGGCCAGCGGCACGACGGTGAACACGAAGATGCACAGCAGGCCGGAGTACAGGATGGCCTTGAAGGTGTCGGTGCGCGGGTCGCGGAATTCGCGGGTGTAGCACACCGCCGTTTCGAAGCCGTAGGTGGACCAGGCTGCCATGAACAGGCCGCCGGCCATCAGGGTCAGGCCGCCCATGTCCCAGGCGCCGTCGATCACCGCGCCGCCGGCGTCCTTGGCCAGCGGGAACAGCGGGGTCAGGTTGGCGGCCGGTACGTCACCGGAGAGCAGCGGCCACAGGCCGATCAGCATCAGCGGGGCCAGCGCGGCGATGCCGAGCACCATCTGCATGCGCGCCGCCTGCAGGATGCCGCGGTGCTGGATGGCGAAGGCGGCCAGCAGCACCGCTGCGCCGAGCACGAAGGTGGCGTTGATGCGCAGGGACAGGCCGCCCTTGATGAAGCCCAGGTCGAGCAGGGTGATCTGCCAGGTGTTGATGGCCGCATCCGGTGCGAACAGGATCGACAGGATGTAGCCCGCCGCCAGCCCGGAGCCGATGGCCAGCACCGGCGACCAGGCCAGCCAGTTGCACCACACGGACAGCGGCGCCAGCAGCTTGCTGTAGCGCACCCAGGCCACCGCCCCGTACACCGACGCGCCGCCGGACTTGTGCGGGAACAGGCCGGCGATCTCCGCGTAGGAGAAGGACTGCAGGAAACCGAAGGCGATGGAAATGATCCACACCGCCCAGGAGGGCTTGCCCACCGTGGCGGCAATGGAGCCGATGGAAAACAGCACCAGGGCCGGGACGCCGCTGGCCACCCAGAAGGCCCCCGCCCAGCCGATCTTGCGGTGGAGCGTCGCGCTCGCACCGCCGATGCCGTTGCTTACGGCATCCACTGTCGTCGTGTTCATCTGCGTACTCCTCGATGTCGAAAAAATGCGATGGGACTGCAATGGCCTGCACTGTCCGCCGCCGGGTGGGGGGCGAACAATTCGACTTTGGGAGTAGGTCCGAGGGGGAATTGAGGGAGTAGGCGCGCGGGCGTGAAATGGCTGCCATCCCAACACCGACAGAGGCAAAAGCATGAAACCCGCGATGAAGAACGCATTACGGAAGGCCGTCCGACAACTCGGTACCGGCGCGCTGCCGGCGCTTGCCGTCGCCACGCTGGCGGCCCCCGCCTGTGCCGAGGACGCGCCGGCGCCCGTTCCGGAGCTGACCAGCAACATCGGTGTGGTGTCGGAATACGTGTTCCGCGGCATCCGCCAGACCTGGGGCAACCCGGCGATCCAGGGCGGCGTGGATTACGCCCATGCGTCCGGCCTCTACGTCGGAACGTGGATGTCCAACACCAGCGCCAACCTGTACGCCAACGCCAACATCGAGGTCGATGTGTACGGCGGCTACCGGGGTACGGTGGGTGATTTCAGCTACGACGTGGGGGTGTTGCAGTTCATCTTCCCGCAGGCCAACTACGACAAGATCACGCCGGCCGGCAGCTACGCCAAGAAGACCTACAATTCCACCGAGTTCTACCTCTCCGGCACCTGGCAGTGGCTCAACCTGAAGTATTCGCGGGCGATGACCGATGTCGGTTACTTCGGCTTCACCGACAACAACGCCGGCCCCGGCGCCTTCCCCAACAAGCCCGCGGCCGGCGTGACCGGCAAGGACACCACCGGCTCGTGGTACATCGAAGCCAACGTGAACTATGAGTTCCTGCCGACGTGGACCGCCACGCTGCATGCCGGTCGTCAGACCATTGCAAATTCGAAGGGCTTGGACTATTCCGATTACAAGGTCGGCGTAACCAAGGCCATGCCGGGCAGCTGGACGCTGGGCCTGGCCTACACGACGACGGCCGGTGCCGATTACTGGAAGAACTACCCCAGCGTGGCTGGCAACGGCACCACCAAGGACATGAACGCCGGCACCTGGATCGCGTCGGTCAACCGGGTCTTCTGATCCGGTCCCCGTTTCTCCTCAGGCAAGTTGGCACCTGATTCGGCCCACCGGCAACGGCGGGCCGTTTTTTTGAACGGGGTCGGGGAGAGGCTGACTCCTAGGCTTCTGCCGGTGCCTCGATCGGCAGCGTGACGGTGAAGGTGCTGCCCTTGCCGGGTTCGCTGGTCACGTCGATGCGGCCGTGGTGGCGGTCGACGATGCCCCACGACAGGGACAGACCGAGGCCGGTGCCCTTGCCGATCGGCTTGGTGGTGTAGAAGGGCTCGAAGATGCGCTGCAGGTCTTCCGGCGGGATGCCCCGGCCGGTATCGCTGACGCTGATCTGCACCATGTTGTCGCCGCTGTGCCGGGTGGCCAGGGTGATCGTCCCCCGGCCTTCGATGGCCTGGGCAGCGTTGATGATCAGGTTCATGAAGACCTGGTTGAGCTGGGATGGCAGGCAATAGACCTGCGGCAGCTCGCCGTAGTCCTTGACCACCGTGCAGTGGTATTTGAGCGCGTTGGCGGCGATGTTGAGGGTCGATTCGAGGCCGGCGTGCAGGTCGGCCCAGTGCCAGTCGGCACTGCTGGTGTGGGAGTAATCCTTGAGGTCGCTGACGATCTTGCGGATGCGGTCCACGCCGTCGGCGGATTCCTTCAATAGTTGCAGTGCGTCTTCCTTCAGGAAGTCATAGTCGAGTTGGCGGCGCAGCGCCTCGACGGCCGCAACGGCCTCGGGCGTGCTGGTAGCTAGCGCTGCCTCGTAGGCGTCCACGATGGCGAACAAGTCCTGCAGGTAACGCTCCAGGCTGCCCAGGTTGGAGCCGACGAAGCCGATCGGGTTGTTGATCTCATGGGCGACGCCGGCTGCCAGCTGGCCGAGGGAGGCCATCTTCTCGGATTGCAGCAACTGCATCTGGGCGGTTTCGAGGGCCTTGGCTCCGCCTTCCACCTTGTGCCGCAGGCGCTGGTTGTTCTTGTCCAGCATGTCGCGGGCGGCCTTGGCTTCCAGCTGCGCACGCACCCGGGCGCGCACGACGATCGCTCGGATCGGCTTGTGGATGTAGTCGCAGGCGCCCAGCTCGAAGCCGCGCTGCTCGCTGTCCTCATCGATCAGTGCGGTGACGAAGATCACCGGGGTGGTGGCCGTGCGGGGATCGCGGCGCAGCAGCTGGAGGACTTCGAAACCGTCCAGGTCCGGCATCATGATGTCGAGCAGGATCAGGTCGGGCGGCGGGTCCTGGATTGCCGCCTGCAGGGCTTCCGTCCCGTTGGCGGCCTTGACGACCGTGTAGAAGGGTTCGAGGACGCGGCCCAGCACCAGCCGGTTCACCGGTTCGTCGTCGACGACGAGCACCACGCTGCGGGTGGTGCGGGGAGGCTGCAGGCTGCTGTCCTGGGCATTCATGGAGGCATCCAAGGTGCTGGCGGAAGAGGTATGGCTGTTTTTCGAGGAATATGTGGCGCAGGCAGGCACTTCGACATGTCTGTAAGTTCCGTGCACGACAGGATGCCCGATTCCGCCCGGCGTGGGGAGACATCCCGCCTTACCGCGTTTATCCTGAGCCCCATGCTTGCAGACCCCACGGAGACAACAATGAATTTCCCCGCCCATCAGCTGACCATGACGGTGCTGATGACCCCCGACATGGCCAACTTTTCCGGCAACGTGCATGGCGGCGCCATCCTCAAGCTGCTCGATCAGGTGGCCTATGCTTGCGCGGCGCGCTATTCCGGCTGCTACGTGGTGACTTTGTCGGTGGACCAGGTGATGTTCCGCCAGCCCATTCACGTCGGCGAGCTGGTGACCTTCATGGCGTCGGTCAATTACACCGGCAACTCGTCGATGGAGATCGGCGTGAAGGTCATCGCCGAGGATATCCGGACCCAGGTCGTGCGCCATGCCAACAGCTGCTTCTTCACGATGGTCGCGGTGGACGAGAACCGCAAGCCGGTCAGCGTGCCGCCGCTGCGCGCCTTCACTCCGGACGAGAAGCGCCGTTACCAAGCCGCCCAGGCCCGCAAGGAACTGCGCCGGGAGCTGGAGCAGCGCTACACGGCGCTGCGCGACGGCCTGGCGGATGGTGCGCGCAGCGAGGGGTGACGCGCATGCTGCCATTTTCTGCGGCGGAGGTGGCTGAGCTCCTCAAGTGGCTGGCGGATCATGGTATCTGGGACATGCTCACCACCCTTGCGGCGGTGTCGATCGGCGTGTTCATCCGGACCTGGTACCGCCGCCGGGTACCGGGCTTCTCGGTGCACGTCACCTACACGGTCGGTACGGGGCATCCCCTCTACCCGAATACCCTCAACTTCGAGGTGCGCAATCTGCGTGACGCCCCGCTGCTGGTGCTGAATCCCAACTTCCGCTTCGGCAGCCGGCTCAAGGCGGGCAATGCGGCCCACGGCAATACCGCGACGGGCGACTACGAGATCAAGTTCCGGCCGATCGATGCCAAAGGGGTGGTGAGCGACCCGAAGAGCTACACCACCATCATGCTGCGCCACCGGGATGCCGCTTTTGCCTATGTGCCCTTCGACGATGGGCTCACCGAAGCGGATCTGCAGGGCCTGATCGAGGCCGGCAAGCTCGGCACGCTCAGCCTCCATGTCGTGCTGATCCGCGACCCGGACCCGCAGGTCGTGGCCATGTCCATTCCCGTACGGCGGATCACCCGGGCCGCGCACACGCCGCCTCTCGGCGGCGATGCCCATCCCAAGGCCGCACCGCTGCCGCCGGTCGAGCCCGGGCGGGCCGACGGGGCGGCAGCGGCGGATTGATGCCGGTTTCCAGGTCGCGCTTCAGGCGACCTGGAACTGCCCCATGGTCTGCTCCAGCTTGCCGGTCGCGAAGCCGGTGAGCTCGGCGCTGCGGGCCGATTCCCGCGTGGCGTGGCGCATTGCCTCGGCGGCGGAGGAGATGGATTCCACCCGGTCGCCGTAAGCATGAGTCGCCGCGGCGATCTGATTGATGGTGACGAACAGGCGTTCGACGACCGCTTCGATCTCCCGCTTGTCGGTGCTGGCGGCGGTAGCCAGGCGCAGGCCTTCTTCCATCTCCGACATGCCGCTTTCCATCGTGCGCACGGCCTCCTCGGCCTGGCTCTGCACGCCGTCGATCATCTCGCGGATGTCGGCGGTGGCGCCGCGGGTGCGTTCGGCCAGCTTGCGCACCTCGTCGGCCACCACCGCGAAGCCGCGCCCGGTCTCGCCGGCGCGGGCCGCTTCGATGGCCGCGTTGAGGGCCAGCAGGTTGGTCTGGTCGGCGATCTCGTTGATCAGCGTGACGATGCGGCCGATCTCCAGCGTGCGCTGTTCGAGCTGACGGATCGTCGTGGCCGACAGGTTGACCGAGCTGCGGATGCCCTGGCTGCGGGCTTCCACCAGCGCGAATTGCTCGCGCGCCTCTTCGCTGACGCGGTGGACGACCTGTTGCATGGTGGCGGTGTTGGTGGTGGCGGCGTCGATCTCGCTGAGCTGCACGCGGATCGCGCTGAGGATGTCGTCGATGGCGCCCTGCATGCTCGTCGACACCTGGTCCGCGTGGCTGTTCTTCTGCAGCATGTTGCGGTTGGTATCGCCGATCTCGCTGGTGGTCTTGGCGACCTGGCGGATCATCTGCTCCAGGTTGTCGATAAAACTGTTGGCCCACTGGGCCAGCACGGTGGCTTCGTCGATCCGCTCGCTGGCCCGCGGCAGGCGCTGGGACAGGTTGCCGCCGCCTTCGGTGGTGGAGCGCAGCACGCGGGTCGCCTCGCGCAGCCGCTGGCTGACCGGCAGGCAGCCCAGCTGGTGGAACAGCGCCGCGCCGACCAGCTGCAGGGCCAGCCCGGTGCCGAGCACGGCGGCTTGGCCGAGGCCGGCCAGCTCGGCGAGCAGGCCGGCGACGCCCCAGCTGCCCAGCGTGATCGCCATGTACAGGCGCAGCAGGCGGAACGGGATGCTGCGGTAGCGGTAGACCTCTTCCAGGTCGGCCTCGCACATCATCCCCCAGGTGTCCGGCGAGCCGGGCAGGCGGAAGGTGACGCCCTTGCCGATGACCGGCACGTGGCGGTAGTCGGAATAGCCCGGGTAGGTGACGAAGAGGTTGTCGCCCTTGCGGATTGTCTCGCGCACGCCGGGATGGAGCTGGCCGGTGGCCGGGTCGTTGAAGACCAGCTCCAGCTCGGTGTGTTCCTGCACGCGCACGGTGCCGAAGGCGGTGCGCACGCCATCCTTCAGGTTGTCGCCGCCGGTGAAGGTGGCGTCCTCGAAGCGCGAGCGGGACAGGGCGGTGCCGGGGGCGATCTGCGGATCGAAGACCGACTTGACCATGAACAGGTAGTTGTCGCCGGACTCGTGGAAGATGTGGCCGGCCTCGCGCTGGATCAGGTCGCCGATCACGTCGTTGGGCACGCGGCCGCACAGGGCGCCGACGATGCTGCCGTCCACGCTGATCGGCTGGTAGAACATCAGCGTCACCGCATCGTGGAAGCGGGACGTGGACGGCGACAGGTTCTGGGTGACCGGATCGCGGTAGGGGCCGTGCAGGAAGCGCCCGGCCAGCCCGGCGCGCAGCGGCGCGGTGGCGGCCACGCGGGCGCCGGCGCGGCCTTTGGCGGTGGAGCCGGTGATCATGCCCTGCTGGTTGACGACGAATAGCTCCGAGAAGTCCTCGGCGCGCTGGCGGCGCTGCTGCAGCAGGCGGACATCCACATCCGGCCAGCTGCCGGCCAGTTCGCGGGCCAGCCCTTCCAGATGGGCCCACTGCTGTTCGGCCCAGGTGCTCAGGATGCGCACGCGGGTCTGCGCGAAGGCCTCGAAGGTCTGTTCGATGGCGGGGTAGCGGTGCCGGTTGCGGGACGTGGCCCAGCCCATGGCGATCTTGCCGGTCCGGCCGAACCACGGCAGCCAGGCTTTCTCCGCGCCGCTGAGGGACATGTTCTGACTCTTGAGCATTGACTGATTCCTGCTACAAAACTAAGCAGGATCGTTAGCAAGAGCTGCGCCTGTTTTGCCCTAAAGAGTCGTTGCGGCCTGCACCGCCTTGGTGAATCAGGTGCTTAGGACTTTACGTTATGCAATGTATTTCCCCTGCTGGCGTCACGGAAATTCACACATGCGCACCAAATATGTGCATTTTTGGCTGATATCCAGAATCTGATACCCATAAAGAGGTATTTGCACCGTAATGGTGCCGGGTGCCGCTGGGCGTTTTCCCGGCCGGACAGGTGGCCTTGGCGGGCAGGAAAATGTCACGGCCGACGGGCCTCTGTGGCATGGGCCGGAGACTGGCCGTTCGTGGCACCATCGTTCCGTTCATCCATTTCCCGGCCGGAGGTTTCCATGTCAGTCCGTGTCCTGTACTACGCCATCGTCCTGCCCCTGGTTCTGACTGGCGTGCCGACGCTCGCCAGCCCCACCATCCAGCCGGGGGGCTGGAAGGTCAAGACGGTGGTCACCGCGCGCGAAACCCCGGCCAGTCCGGTTCGCACCGTATCCGAGATGAATACGCAGCTCTGTCTCACACCCGCCTTTCTGGCCCGCGATCCCTATCTGACGCCTGGCATCGATCAGGACAAGATGGAGAAGCAGGGCGCGCACTGCCGCATTTCGGACGCGACCCGAAGCGAGGCCCAGGCCGGCTGGAAGATGAGTTGCACGATGGCCGACGGCAATGCGGTGGAGATGCAGATCAACAATACCGTGGCGCCGCGTCACCTGCGTTCCGAGGTCCAGCAGCTTGTCCATAAGGGCGGCCAGGATGTGCAGATCCGTATCACGATGGATTCGGTGTATGAAGGGGCGTGCACCAAGGACATGCTGCA
This sequence comes from Pseudomonadota bacterium, assembly GCA_018241685.1. Lineage (GTDB taxonomy): Bacteria > Pseudomonadota > Gammaproteobacteria > Burkholderiales > Rhodocyclaceae > Zoogloea. The sequence continues at coordinate 25,226 of JAFEDJ010000048.1, read as the reverse complement.
ATTGTGAGCCGGTGGCGGCCTCGGCGCGGCAAGCCGCCGAGAACTCGTGGATCATGCGCGGGTCTGTTCGGCCTTCGACACGAGGTATGCATCCATGTCCGATTTTCCCGGCCTTCTCGCCGACTGGCAGCCGCGCCTGATCGCCCTCGCCGCGGCCACTGCCGATGGCGACGGTGCCCATGACGTGCAGCACCTGCACCGGGTGTGGCGCGTTGCGCAGCAGTTGCTGGCCGATTACCCCGCGGCCGACGGGCTGGTGGTGCTGGCCGCCTGTTATCTGCACGATCTCGTCAATCTTCCCAAGGACGACCCGCGCCGTGCCCAGGCCTCCCGGCTGGCGGCGCGGCAGGCCCGCGCCGTGCTGGTGGAGGCGGGTTTTCCGGCGGAGCGGCTCGACGCGGTGGCCCATGCCATCGAGGCCCACAGCTTCTCGGCGGATATTCCACCGCGCAGCTTGGAGGCGCAGATCGTGCAGGACGCCGACCGCATGGACGCCCTCGGTGCCGTCGGTCTGGCACGCATGTTCTACACCGCCGGGCGCATGGGTTCGGCGCTGGCTCACGCCGACGATCCCCTCGCGCTGCGGCGGCCGGCCGACGACCGGGCCTATTCCCTCGATCACATCGAGGTCAAGCTGGCCACCTTGCCGGCCTTGATGAACACCGCTGCCGCCCGGCGCCTCGGCGAGCAGCGCGTGGCCTGGCTGCGGGAGTTCCGGGCGGTGTTCGTGGCCGAGTGGGGGGCGGGATCGGATCCGGCCACCGACTGCGCCGGCGAGGGCTGATAGCGGTGCAACCCGGCGGCCGCTTTCGTGTGGGTTGGCGGTGACCCGCGCCCCGCGGTGATAATGGAATCCTCATTACAGCAGGCGCGCATCGTCGCGGGCATGGACACTTTCAACCGGCGTACAGCTATCCGGATCACTGCTATCAGCGTGCTGCTGGCAGTGCTGGCCGGCCCGATCACCTGGTTCGTGGCGCGGGAGCAGGCCGAGCAGGCTACCGTGTCGTTGGGGATGGAAGAGTCGCGCCGCCTGCTGCGCCATTTCGACGCCCTTGCGCTGAACGGCCCGGAGGCCGCCGACAAGGCCGCCATGGCGGCCCATACGATCGCTGGCGGGCTGTTCGACATTGCCGAGCTCTACGACGCCCAGGGTCGCAAGCTGGCCATTGCCATGTCTGCGGAAGGGGCTTTGGTCGAGGCGCGCCTGCCGGAACATCGCAGCCCGGCTTACCGCGACGCATCCTATGAGAGCCTGCGCCTGGACGGTGATGCGCGTTGGATCCTGCGTATCTTCGTGCCCTTGCAGGACGTGGCGAGTGATGGGGGGGCGCGGGTTTCCGGATATTTCGAGGGCGTGCGCGTGGTGCCCGACTGGCAGCGCGAACAGATCCGCAGCCATGCGCTGCATGCGGCGCTGCTGGCCGGGCTGGCCTCCCTGCTGTGCGGTGCGGTGATCTACCCGGTGGTCGTGCGCCTGTCCGCCGACAACCAGCGCAAGGCCCGCGAGGTGCTCGATTCGCACATTTCGATGATGGACGCCCTCGGCCGCGCCATCGCCAAGCGGGATTCGGATACCGGCGCCCACAACTACCGGGTCGCCTGGATCGCCACCCGCATCGCCGAACGCTTGGGCTTGCACGGCCAGGCGATGCAGGCCCTGATCGCCGGCAGCTTCCTGCACGACGTCGGCAAGATCGGCATCCCGGACGCCATCCTGCTCAAGCCCGGCAAGCTCGACGAAGGTGAGTTCGACACCATGCGCAGCCATGTGCGGCAGGGCGAGGAGATCGTCACCGGCATCGGTTGGCTGGAAGGCGCCGCGGCGGTGGTGTCCGGCCACCACGAGAAATGGAACGGGGCCGGTTATCCGCGCGGCCTGGCCGGCGAGACGATCCCGCTGGCGGCGCGGATCTTCGCCGTTGCCGACGTGTTTGACGCCCTCTGTTCCAAACGCCCCTACAAGGCTCCGCTCGGCTTCGAGGCCGCCATGGAGATCCTCGACCGGGACAGCGGCAGTCATTTCGATCCCGCCGTGATGGCCGCCTTCCGGCCCATCGCGCGGGAAGTCTTCGAGCGCCTGGCCGACTGCGATGAAGGCCAGGCCAGACAATTGCTGGACGCACGCGTCCGCCTGCATTTCGGTATTTAAGGAGATTTTCTGATGAGCATCACCGAGCTTTTCGGCATCGACCTGCCGGTCATCCAGGCCCCGCTGGCCGGCGTGCAGGGCAGTGCGCTGGCCATTGCGGTCTCCGAAGCCGGCGGCCTCGGCTCGCTGCCCTGCGCGATGCTGAGCCCTGAGGCACTGGAGAAGGAGCTGTCGGCCATCCACGTGGCCACCGACAAGCCCTACAACGTCAATTTCTTCTGCCATCGCCCACCGCAGCCGAATGCCGAGCGGGAGGCCGCGTGGCGCACCGCGCTGGCACCGTATTACACGGAGTTCGGCATTGACCCGGCGGGCATTCCGGCCGGCCCCGGCCGCAATCCGTTCACTGCCGAGACGGCGGACATCATCGAAGCCTTCCGCCCGCCGGTGGTCAGCTTCCACTTCGGCCTGCCGTCCGCCGAGCTGCTGGCGCGGGTCAGGAAATGGGGCGCCAAGGTTCTGTCGTCCGCCACCACGGTGGAAGAAGCCCTGTGGCTCGAAGCCCACGGCGCGGACGCGATCATCGCCCAGGGCCTGGAGGCGGGCGGCCACCGGGGCCATTTCCTGAACCACGACCTGAGCGCCCAGTCGGGCACCTTCGCGCTACTGCCGCGCATCGTGCATGCGGTGAAGCTGCCGGTGATCGCCACCGGCGGCATCGTTGATTCCCGTGGCGTGGCGGCGGCGCTGGCCCTCGGTGCGGCTGGTGTGCAGGTCGGTACCGCCTACCTGCTGTGTCCCGAAGCCACTACCAGCGCAGTGCACCGCGCCGCCCTCAAGAGTTCGGCCGCCGGCCACACAGCCCTCACCAACCTGTTCACCGGTCGCCCGGCGCGGGGCATCGTCAATCGCGTGATGCGCGAGCTCGGCCCGCTCAGCCCCGCGGCGCCGGAGTTCCCGCTGGCGACCGCCGCCATCGCACCGCTGCGCGCCGCCGCCGAGAGCCGCGGCAGCGGCGACTTCTCGCCGCTGTGGTGCGGTCAGAACGTGCTCGGCTGTAGGGAGGTTGGCGCGGCGGAGGTGACGCGGAGTTTGGTCGAAGGCCTGGGCTGAATCACGGTTCGTCCGGCCAGCGTGCCTTGATGGCCAGGATGGCCGGCAGGTTTTCGACAAAGCGCTGCACTAGAACCGGGTCGAAGTGTGTGCCCGCGTTCTGGCGCAGGCAGGCGATCGCCTGGTCCACGTCCCAGGCGTGTTTGTAGGGGCGGGCGCTGGTCAGCGCGTCGAAGACGTCGGCGATGGCGACGATGCGGCCTTCGAGCGGGATGGCCTCGCCGGTCAGTCCGTTCGGATAGCCGCTGCCATCCCACTTTTCGTGGTGGCTCAGGGCGATGCTGCGGGCCATGCACAGCAGGCCGGACGGATGTTCGCCGATGATCTCGGCGCCGATCTCGCAGTGGCGGCGCATGATCTTCCACTCGGCCTCGTCCAGCGGACCCTGCTTGAGCAGGACGGCATCCGGGATGCCGATCTTGCCCACATCGTGCATCGGTGCTGCGAGGAAGATGTCGTCGGCGGCCTGCTCGCCCAGGCCGGTGCCGAGCGCCAGGAGGCGGGCGTAATGGCTCATGCGGATGACGTGCAGGCCGGTCTCGTTGTCGCGGAACTCGGCCGCTCGTCCCAGGCGCTGAATGACCTGCAGGCGGGTAGTGGTGAGTTCCTCGACCCGCACGAGCGACAGGTGAGTGCGCACGCGGGCACGTACCACGGGGGCGCTCAAAGGTTTGGTGATGTAGTCCACGGCGCCGGCTTCGAAGCCCTCCGTCTCGTTCGTCGAGTCGTTCAGGGCGGTGACGAAGATCACCGGGATCGTCGCGGTGCCGGGGTTCTGCTTGAGCTGGCGGCAGGTATCGAGCCCGGTCAGGCCCGGCATCATCACGTCGAGGAGGATCAGTGCGGGTTGTTCGGTGTTGGCCAGCTCGAGCGCGCGGGGGCCGTCCTTGGCGAAGAGCAGGCGGTAATCCTGTTGCAGGATATGGCGCAACACCTGCAGGTTGGTGGGCTCATCATCCACCAGGAGCAGCTTGGGACGGTGGTCGCATCCGGACGACGTGGGGGTGAGCAGTTCAGTCATACAGGGCCAGCAATTCCTGCTGGGCGGTCTTGAATTCGAAATCGTTGACGGCACGCGCGATTGCTTCGGCGGCAGGGCGGCGTCCATCGGCGTGCAGTGTGGAGAGAAGTTCCCGCAACATGTTCTCGTCGAGCTCTCCATGTTCGAGCAGAGCGTGCAGTTGGCTGGCCAGCGCAGTGACGTCGGTCTGGTCGGTGTTTGGTGCCGGTGCTTCAGGGTGACCGGGGCCGCGGCGCGAGAGTTCCGTAACCACCGCGTCGATGGCATCCCGCAGGGCGTGGAAGTAGGGAGCGAGGCGTTCGTAATGCGCGGTGCCGGCTTCGCTTTCGATGCGTTCCGCGACGCTGCTGACGACGGACAGGCACAGATTGGCGGCGGCTCCTCGCAGGCGGTGGGCGGCGCGTTCGAGCGAGGTATGGTCCGCGTCCATGGCCAGCCTCGACAGCGCTTCAGGTGCGCTGGCGTGGATGTCGACAAAACGGCGCAACGCCTGCTCCAGCGCATCTGCGTTTCCCCACAGGGCGATCCCGCGCTGCCAGTCGATGGCGTCGCAGCTCAGCGGCGTGTGGGCCGGAGGGAGTCCGGTGACGGCGTGTCCGGTGGTGCGGGCAATTTCGGCCAGCAATCGCGGTATGTCCAGGGGCTTGGAGGCGAAACCATCCATTCCGGCCTCCCGCGCGGCAATCCGGTCCTGGTTGAGTACGCTGGCGGTGAGGGCGATAATCGGCGTGGGGCTGAGGCCGTGTTGCCGTTCGTGGGCACGAATGCAGCGCGTGGCTTCGAGGCCGTCGGTGTGCGGCATCTGGACATCCATCAGCACCACGTCGAAGCGTCCGGCCACGAAGAGCGTCAGTGCTTCCTCACCGTCACTGGCTGTGACCAATTGGTGGCCGGCCCGGCCGAGGGCCAGGGTCAGCAGTTCGAGGTTTTGCGGCACGTCGTCGGCAACGAGGATGCGCAGGGGGGGCAGGGCAGGTAGGGCGGAGTCCGGCACGCTGGCAATCGGGCCGCCTCGTTGGAGGGGAAGCTCGACGATGAAGCGGCTGCCCACCCCGACTGCGCTCTCCACGTCCAGCCGCCCGTGCATCAGCTCGATGAGCTGGCGGGCGATGGTGGTGCCCAATCCGGTGCCGCCGAAGCGACGGCTGGTGGATGCGTCGGCCTGTGCAAAGGGCTCGAAGATGCGGGCGATCCGATCGGCCGGTATGCCGATGCCTGTATCCGCGACGATCAGGCGCACGGCCCCGGCTTCGCCTTCGGCCGACACCTTCACGCTGCCGCGTTCGGTGAACTTGATGGCGTTGCCTAGCAGGTTGGTCAGCACTTGCTGGACCCGTAGCGGATCGCCCCTGAAGTGTTCTCCGAGGGAGGGGGCGTAATCGATGTCCAGCGTGAGCCCCTTGGCTTCCGCACCGAGGCGCAGGGAGGCCCCCACCTGGTATATGACGTCGTGCAGCGAGAAATCCATGTTCTCGATCTCCATCGCGCCACGTTCGAGCTTGGCCGTATCGAGAATGTCGTTGAGCAGACCCAGCAGGGAGCGGGCCGAGCGGCGCACCGTGTCCAGGTGGTGGCGCTGCTGGGTGTCCAGCGGCGTGTCGAGCAACTGCTCGGTAAAGCCGATGATGGCGTTCATCGGCGTGCGGATCTCGTGGCTCATGTTGGCCAGGAACGCTGTCTTGCTGGTGGCGGCCAGTTCGGCGCGGTCGCGGGAGTCGCGCAAGGCCTGTTCCAGTTCCTTGTACTGGCTGATGTCGGTGATGAAGCCGACGAACAGGGTTTCGCCCGGCACCTCGGTCCGCCCGATGGCGAGCCGGATCGGGAACAGGCTGCCGTCCCGGCGCATGGCGGTGACTTCCCGGCCAGTGCCGATGATCCTGGCCACGCCGCTTTCCATGTAGTTGCTGAGATAGCTGTCGTGGCGGGTGCGATGGGGCTCCGGCATCAGCATGTTGATGTTGCGGCCCACCACGTCTTCCGCCTGCCAGCCGAAGAGCCGTTCGGCGGCATTGTTGAAGCTGCGTACCAGTCCATGGCGGTCGATGGTCACGATGCCGTCCACCGCGGTGTCCAGAATGGCCTGCAGCCGTGCCTCCTTCGACTCGACCTTGTGGTACAGCTGCTGATAGCGCAGCAGGCCATTGGCCACCGCCACCAGCAGGGTCAGGCTGAGGGTCGCCAGCGTGACGGCGACCGTCAGGAAGCCCGGGTCGGTATTGACCGGATTGCCGCCGGCCACCGGGACGTCGACGCGTGCCGCGGCGATGCCGATGTAGTGCATGCCGGCTACCGCACAACCCAGCGCGATGCCGCTGATCAGCATGCCGGCCCAGCTGGGCAGGCGATGGCGCAGGCGGCGCAGCCGGAAGCGCAGCCACAGTGCAAAAACCGCCAGCGCGATGGTCGTCACGATGGACAGCGCGAACCACCATGGGTCGTAGCGCAGCTTGCCGGCCATGGTCATTGCCGCCATGCCGATGTAATGCATCATGCCGATGCCCGTACCGACCAGTGTGCCCCCGGCGAGTAGTTGCTGCCGGCTGATGTGGTTGTGGGCCAGCAGATGCAGGGCAACAAGTGCCGCCGCCAGGCCGGACAGCATGGACAGCAGCGTGAGTGGGTGGGAATAGCTCACCTGGGTGCAGAACTCGAAAGCCTGCGTGCCGATGAAGTGCATCGCCCAGATGCCGCCGCCCAGTGCGACGGCACCGGTACCGACGAGGATCAGATGTTGTCTGCGGCTATTGGCGCGTCGGGCCAGGCCCGCTGCGTAGAGGGCACTGATGGAGGCAACCACCGCAATGGCTACGGATAGCGCGACCATCCACGGGCCGAAACTGCTGTACAGCAGCACGCCGGGAGTCGAATCCAGTTTGAAGAAGTCGCTGGGGGAAAACATGCCAGGGTTATGTCTCGTCGGCCCTTGATTACGGCATAAACCGGAAAAACTGAAATCCAGGGCAAGCGTCTTCCTGTTTGCTGCCTGTATATGATGCACGGGAGGGCGCGTGGATTCGCCCCTCGGAAACAGTCGGCCTACACCACCAGCCGCGAATGCCCCACGCCACCGCCCTTGTCCACGCGGATCTGGGCGGTGACGCGTTCCTTGAGGCCTTCGACGTGGCTGATGATGCCGATCATCTTGCCGCTGGCGTTGAGGGTGTCGAGGGCGTCCAGCGCGATGTCGAGGGTTTCGCCGTCGAGGGTGCCGAAGCCTTCGTCGAGGAACAGGGAGTCGATGGAGGTCTTGTGGCTGACCAGGTCCGACAGCGCCAGGGCCAGCGCCAGGCTGACCAGGAAGCTCTCGCCGCCGGACAGGGTGCGGGTGTCGCGGGCGGCTTCGCCCTGCCAGCTGTCCACGATGTCCAGCTCCAGCTCGCCGCTGGTCCTGCGGCGCAGCAGGTAGCGGCCGTGCAGGCGGGCCAGGTGGCGGTTGGCCAGATGCAGCAGGTGGTCCAGGGTCAGGCCCTGGGCGAACTTGCGGAACTTGTCGCCCTTGGCGGAGCCGATCAGGCCGTCGAGGCGTAGCCACAGCTCGGTCTCGGTGGCCTGGGCGTCGATCTGCGCGAACAGGGCCTGCTGGCTGCTGCGGCGCTGGGCGTCGCTGTCGAGAAGCGCGCGTTCGGCGCCGTGGCGTTCGTCGATGTCCTTCAGGCGGCCTTCCTGCTCCGCCAGCAGGCGTTCCAGTTCGATCAGCGGCAGCGCCGTGCGGGCTTCGGCGAGCAGGCCGGCGTGCTTGTCGCGGGCGGCGCGCAGCAGCGTGTCGGCCTGCTGGCGGGCCTGCTGCAGGCTGTCCTTGTGCTGCAGCAGGCGCTGGCGCTCGTCGGCCGGCAGCAGCGCGGCGAGGAAGGCGTCCCGGTTGGCGAAGGGGCTGGCGGCGAGGGCGGCATGCCAGTTTTCGGTGGCCGTGAGCAGCGCGCTGCGCTGGTCGGCCAGGCTGTGTTCCAGTTGCTGGCGGCGGCCGTGCAGCGCGGCGAGTTCGGCGGCCAGGCCGCTGATCCGTTCGGCGCAGCGGGCCAGCGCGGCGGTGGCATCGTCGCCGGGGGGCGGTAGCTCGACGACGGCCGTGTCGCGCATCTCCTGCAGCTTCTCCCAGCGGGATTCCCACTGGGCGGCGTCGGTCTCGGCAACTTCGCAGCGGGCCTGCTGGCGGCTGAGTTCGGCGGCCAGCTGCTGGCGGCGCTGCTGCACGCTCTGCCACTCCTGCCATTCGGCGTCGCGCTCGCCCAGCCACGGGGCGGGCTCGGTGGGCAGGCTGAAGCCGGCGTCGGCCAGGCTGGCGCCGAGGCGGGCGTCGAGGGTGGCCAGCTCCTGCCGGCGTGCGTCGAGCTGCCTGGCGCTGTCGGCGTGGCGGGTCCGGCTGGTGGCCAGCGCCTGGCGGGCCAGTTCCAGCTGGTTGCCAGCGGCCTGCCAGGCCTGGCTGCGTGCGTGGGTGAGTTGGGTGGCCTGCTGGAGCATGCGCTCGCCCTGCTCGGCGGCCTGCAAGGATTCGGCGAGGTGGTTCAGGGCCTGGGTTGCGGCGCCGCGCGCGGCCAGCAGGCGCTCGGGCTGCTGCCAGTCGTCGGCGGCCAGCGCATCGCCGAGTACGGCGTGGCGCTCGGACCATTCGATGGTCAGGCGGTCCAGTTCGCTGCCGACGCGAACGTGCTCGGCCTGCGCAGCGTCGTGCCGGGCCTGTAGGGCCGCCAGTTCGCCACGGGCTTTCTGGCCCTGCTCGATCAGTGCCTCCAGCTCGGCCTGGCGGGCTTTCAGCGCCGCCTCGGTGGCGGACACGTCGAGGGCTTGGTAGGCGGCGACGGCCGGGTGTTCGGTGGCGCCGCACAGGGGGCAGGCCTCGCCCGGCTGCAGGTGCTGGCGGTGGGCTTCCAGGCTCTGGATGCGCCGTTCCTGGTCGAGCATCTTCTGCTTGTCGCCGACCTGTTCCTTGAGCATGGCGTGCTTTTCCCGCAGCGCGACGAGGGCCTTGTCGCGGGCCTCGATGACGGCTTGCTCACGCTGTAGCTGGCCGGTCAGCGCGGCATGGCGGGCGGATTGTTCGCGGCGCCGGCCGGCCAGTTCGTCGAGCTGCTGCCACAGGGCGACGGCGCCCTGGGCGTGCTGCCAGCGCTGGCGCAGCGCATCCAGGCTGGTGCCGTTCAGGCGCTGGAGCTGGGCCGCCTGCGCGGCGTTGAGTTCCGCTTCGGCCTGCGACCGGGCCTGTTCGGCGCTAGCCAGGGCCTGGCTCTGTTGGGCGAGCCGGGTGTCGTGGCTGAGGATTTCGACGGCCAGTGCGTCGAGGCTGCGCTGGCCGTCGATCAGGTTCTGCCGCAGCGACTGGCGTTGCTCGAACTGCTGGCGCCAGGCGCCGAGCTGTTCGCCCAGCTGGGCGCGGCGTGCGTGGCTGGCGCAGAAGGTGTCGAGGCGCAGCTGCTCGTCTTGCAGCTGTTGCCAGTGCCGGCGCGTGACGGCGGCGAGGTGGCGGGCCAGCTGGTCGGCGGCGGCGTGCTGGCGGTCCTGCTCGCCTTCCAGCGTGAGGCGTTCGGTGGCGAGCTGTTGCAGTTGCGCCTCGCCGTGGCGGACGGCGGCTTCGGCAAGCTGCCACTGTTCATGCACCGGCTTGAGGGCCTCGGCGGGTTCGCCGGCGGCCAGCCGGCCGAGCAGCGGGGCTGCGTCGGCAATGGCCTGGTCGGCGGCCTGCAGGCGGGTGGCGGCGACGCCGGCGTCCCGTTCGGCGTCGTCCACGCCGCTCCGCCACTGGCGCAGGGCCAGCGTGGCGTCCCGCTCGCGGCGGGCCTCGGCCTGGGCGCCGGCGAGGGCGGCGAGGGCCTGCTCCTTCTCGGCGCGGGCTTCCGCGCTCAGCAGCTCGACGCCTTCGGCCCGGGCCTTCAGGTGGTCGAGCTGCTGGCGGGCTTCCTGGGTCTGGCGGTAGACGCGCTCGGAGATCAGGCCGTAGATGTCGCTGCCGGTCAGCTCTTCGAGCAGCTCGGCGCGTTCGTTGGCGCTGGCGTTGAGGAAGGCCGCGAAGCCGCCCTGGGCGAGCAGCATCGACTTGGTGAAGCGCGCGAAGTCGAGCCCGGTGATGGCCTCGATGCGCTTCAGCTTGTCGTTGATCTGGCTGCTGAGGATCTTGCCTTCGCCGCTGGCGGCATCCACTTCGGCCAGCTCCACCTTGGGGGCCTGCAGCGCGCCGTCGGGCTTGTTGCGGGCCCGGCGTTGGCTCCAGAAGGCCCGGTACACCGTGCCCTTCACGTCGAATTCCACTTCCGCCAGGCAGTCGGCGGTGTGGCGGGTCATGATGTCGTTGGCCGACGCGGAGATGCTCTTCAGGCGCGGCGTCTCGTGGTAGAGGGCTAGGCAGATGGCGTCGAGCAGCGTGGACTTGCCGGCGCCGGTGGGGCCGGTGATCGCGAACAGGCCGTTGTCGGAGAAGGGCGGCCGCGTGAAGTCGATGCTCCACTCGTCCTTGAGGGAGTTCAGGTTCTTGAGGCGCAGACGCAGGATCTTCATGCCGCGTTCTCCTCGAGGCCGGCGAGCACGCTGCGAAAGCGCTCGGTGAGGGCGCTGCGCAGTTCGTCGGTCAGCTCTTCCAGGGCCAGGCGGCGCGCGAAGACGTCGTCCGGGGTCAGCTCGTCCAGCGTTTCGCGGGCCTCGGAGACCAGGTTGGCGGCGGCGTTGCCGCGGGCGCGGCGGATGCGCAGCACTTCCACCGGCAGGCCGTCGGTCATGCTTTCGATGCGGGCCGGCAGGTCGGCCAGGTAGTCGTCGGTGCGCACCACCACTTCCAGCCAGACCGGGTTTTCAGGATTGCCGTCGAGCGCGGCGGCGGCGATGGCGCCCTGCAGTTCGTCGAGGTTCCCGGTCAGGCTGGCCAGGGCCTGGAAGCGCGGCACCGGCAGCGGCGTGACCGCCTGCAGGCCGGTGGCGCCCAGGTCCACCAGCAGCATCTCCTTGTGCTGGCCGGCCTCGTCGAAGGACAGCGGAATCGGCGAGCCGCTGTAGCGGATGTGTTCCAGCCCGCCGACCCGTTGCGGGCGGTGGATGTGGCCGAGAGCGATGTAGTCGGCCGGCGGGAAGGCGCTGGTCGGAAAGGCCTCCAGCGCGCCGACGTAGATCTCGCGCACCGATTCGCTGGCGCTGGCGCCGACGGTGGTCAGGTGGCCGGTGGCGATCAGCGGCAGGCTGCGGCCCAGCTCGGCGGCCAAGGCGTCACGGCGCGCCTCGGCGGCGGCGAAAACCGCGTGGTAGTGGGCCTGGATGGCCGTCTGCAGCGAGGCCTGCTTGTCTTCCGCGCTGGCGCCGGCCTGGCTGTGGATCACGTCGCGCGGGCGGATGAAGGGGATCGCGCAGACCACGCAGCCCGGCGTGCCGTCCCGCTGCGGCAGCACGCGCACCTGCTCGTCCGCCCCGTCGGCGGCCGGCACCACCGTGGCGCCGAGGCGGGCCAGCAGGTCGCGGCTCTCGCCGAGGGTCGCCACCGAGTCGTGGTTGCCGCCGAGCAGCAGCAACGCTACGCCGGCCTCGTGCAGGCCCACCACCAGCTGTGAATACAGCTCCCGCGCGTAGCTCGGCGGCGTGCCGGTGTCGAAGATGTCGCCGGCGATCAGTAGCGCATCCACTTTTTGTTCCTCCACCTGTTTGAGCAGCCAGGCGATCAGTGCCTGGTGCTCGGCCTGGCGGGTCTTGCCGATGAAATGCTGGCCGAGGTGCCAGTCGGACGTATGGAGGAGGCGCATGGAAGCGGGGCGGAAGGCGACAGGGGCGCTAATTTACTCCACTGCGACCCCCGCCGAGGGCCTCGCGACTATCCCGGAGGGCCTCTCGACCCCCGCCGGGGTACTCCGTCCTGTATCGGAAGCCCTCGATCGGGCCGCGGGAATAGGGCGGGACTGTCTCCGTGCTGCTCGGGCCTGTATCCCGGACAGGCGGCCCCTATCCGGGAGCTCCTCGCGAGCAGCGCCGGGCTCCTCGCGAGAGGCTCCGGGATAGGGTGGGTGTGTCGGCGGGACAGGGGCGACTGTCCCGGAGGTACTCGCGAGGGATGCGCGGACAGGGCAGGACACTCGCCGGGCTCCTCGCGACGAGCTCGCGGAGGGTCGGGACGGTTTCGGGGCCCGCCGGACCGGCTTCGGGGGTTGTGGTTGGGCGCTGCCCTGCCCAGGTTCAGTTATTCCACATTGTCATTGCTGCTGGGGCCAGTCGCGAAACCGGGCGGATAGGTGACGGACGCGGTTTCATGCGAGGTGTCGGGGGCTCTTTCAGTTGCGGCCTGCGTGCGGGCCCTTTCCTCGTGGGTGCAGGGCGAATCCTTGTGGGCAACGTGGCTGGCCTTGCCCTTGTGCTCCGTGGCCTCGGCCGATGAATGGGCGACGGCCGTCGGCTCGTGCTTGACCGCGTGCCCTTCGGCAAATGCGATGGCGGGCAAAATGTACAGCGTCGCCAGCGCGAGTCTGGTTTTGATCTTCATGGACATGCTCCCATCTCAAAGTGGATGGCAGGTTGATGGACGGTCTTGCTCATACTCCTTTCGGGTGGAGGGTCTTCTTGTTATAGACCAGTGGGGAATGGGACTGCAGTGTGCCGGGCGTCCAGGCCGCTCTGATAGACTCGCGCATTTCTCAATCCCAAAGATGCGCAGCAAAGTGACTCCGCCGGACCTGGAACGGCAGCTGGCTTTCCTCAGGGAAATCGATCGGCTCAAGAGCGTCGTCCGCCTGTCACCGCTCATTGATCGATCGCGCCGTGAAAACAGCGCCGAACATTCGTGGCATCTCGCCATGTATGCGCTGGTGCTTGCCGAGCATGCCGCCGGGGCAATCGACGTGTTGCGCGTGGTGAAGATGCTGCTGATCCACGACATCGTCGAGATTGACGCCGGTGACGTGCCTTTCCACGTGCCGGCGACGCATGCCGGGCAGGACGAGCGCGAGCGGCTCGCCGCCGAGCGTCTGTTCGGCCTGTTGCCCGATGTACAGGCAAGTGAATTCCGTGAGCTGTGGTTCGAGTTCGAAGCCGCCCAAAGCGACGACGCGAAATTCGCCAAAGCGCTCGACCGCTTTCAGCCGATGCTGCACAACGCCGCGACGGACGGCGGGACGTGGGTGGAGTGCGAGGTGGCGCTGGAACAGATCGAGTCGCGCTGCCGGCCGCCGATCGAACGCGGCGCCCCTGCGCTGTGGGAGGCTGCTGCCGGAATGGCCGAGGATCACTATCGCAGCAAGGGCTTGGCGCAGGACTGATCCGAGCGCCCTTGCCGTAGCGGGACAGTCCGCGGCTGGCCGTATCCCGTGGCCCTGGCTTGTACCGCGCCCTCCATCCGGCGGACACTCTCGCCTATGAGGCCCCCGTTCCGCTCCTTTGCCGCCCTGTTGCTGGCAGCCTTGTTCGCGCTGTCTGCGTGGAGCGCCGAGCCGCTGCGGCAGGTGCGGATCGGCGTGCTGGCCTGGCAAGGGGCGGAGGAAGCGCAGGTGCGCTGGTCGGCGCTGATGGACCAATTGGAGGACAAGCTGCCCGGGCGTGATCTGGTGCTGCGCCATTTCGACCTGGACGGCATGGCGGCGGCGCTGCAGGCCGGGGAGCTGGATTTCGTCGTCACCAATCCGGGCCATTACGTCTTTCTGGAGGCGGAGAGCGGGGTCAGCCGGATCGCCACGCTGATCGCCGATGCATCCACCGATCCGGCCCATGTGGTGGGCTCGGCGGTGGTGGTGCTGGACGAGCGCCGGGACATCCGGGCGCTGGCCGACCTGAAAGGGCGAACCCTGGCGGCGGTGTCGCAGGATGCCTTCGGCGGCTATCAGGTGGCCTGGGCCGAGCTGCGCCGCCTTGGGCTGAACCCGGAGCAGGGGCAGCCGCGCCCGGTGTTTACCGATTTCCCGATGTCGCGGGTGGTGGAGGCGGTGCTCAATGGCGATGCCGATGCGGGGGTGTTGCGCGCCTGCCTGCTGGAGCGCCTGGAGCAGGACGGCACCCTGCGGCCCGGGCAGCTGCGGGTGTTGTCGCCGCGGGCCGAGGTGCGGCGCTGCCGGGTGTCGGCGCCGCTCTATCCGGGCTGGGCCTTCGCTGCCGCGCCGGGCACGCCGCCGGCCCTGTCGCGGGACGTGCTGGTGGCGCTGCTGTCCCTGTCGCCGGACGCGGCCGGCCAGTCCTGGAGCGTGCCGGCGGACTACCATCCGGTGCATGAGCTGTTGCAGGACTTGCAGATCGGCCCCTATGCCTTCCTGCGCGAAACCGCCTGGCCGTCCCTGTGGGAGCGTTACTGGCCGTGGGTGAGCGGCCTGGTGCTGATGTTGCTGGCGTGGGGCGCCTACACGCTGCATGTGGAGCATCTGGTGCAGCGGCGCACGCGGGAGCTGACCGCCGCGATGGACGAGCGGCAACGTCTGGAGGCACAGCTCCGCGAGGGCCAGCAGCAGATGGACCACCTGTCGCGCCTGTCCATCCTCGGCGAGCTGTCCGGCACCCTGGCCCACGAGCTCAACCAGCCGCTGGCGGCCATCGGCAACTACGCGCGCAGCCTGCTGCGCCGCCAGGACAGCGGCACGCTGGCACCGGCCGCGCTGCGCCAGGCGGCGGAGGAGATTGCCAGTGAGTCGGAACGGGCGGCCGGCATCCTCGGTGGCATCCGCGCTTTTGCGCGCAAGCGCGACCGGGTGCGGGAAGCCCACGATCCGGCCAGCCTGGTCCGCGAGGCCAGCCGGCTCTTTGCCGGCATGCTGCCCGGCGTGCCGGCGGTGGCGCTCCGCCAGGATGCCGAAGCGGCCGGGTTGAAGGTGTGGGTGGACCCGCTGCAAGTGCAGCAGGTGCTGCTCAATCTCTTCAAGAACGCCTGGGATGCTCAGCAGGCTGCTGGCTGCGACGCACCCATCGAGGTAAGCCTGGGGCGGGACGGCGGGTGCTGTGCCGTTGAGGTGCGCGACCATGGCGCCGGCCTGCCGTCCGACGAGCGCGAGCGCCTGTTCGAAGCCTTCTTCACGACCAAGCCCGACGGTCTGGGCCTGGGTCTGTCGATCTGCAAGACCATCGTCGAGGCCCACGGTGGCGACATCACCGTCGCCGTCGCCGAATCCGGTCCCGGCCTGGTTTTCCGTTTCACGCTGCCGCTGGCCGACGAACCGGCGGCCGACTCCCGAGACCCTTCATGACAAGCTCCCCCGACATGCCCGTGATCCACGTGGTGGACGACGAAGCCCCGTTCCGCCGCTCGCTGTTGTTCCTGCTCGAATCGGTGGGCTGGCAGGCGGTGGGGCATGAGTCCGCCGAGGCCTTCCTCGCCGCGGCGCCGGCCTTTCCGTCCGGTGGCGGCTGCATCGTGCTGGACATCCGCATGCCACGTGTCAGCGGCCTGGAACTGCAGCGCCGTCTGCAGGCGGCAGGCTCGTCCTTCCCGGTGATCTTCATGACCGGCCACGGCGACGTGGAGCTGGCGGTGCAGGCCATGAAGGACGGCGCCCTCGACTTCCTGCAGAAGCCCTTCAAGGACCAGCTCTTTCTCGACGCCGTGGAGCGGGCCGTGCAGGTGAGCCTGGAACGCCACGCCAGCCAGCGTCGCCAGGGCGAGGCCCAGGACATCCTGGCCCGCCTGTCGGCGCGGGAGCGTGAAGTGGCCCGTCTGCTGGCCCTCGGCCTGGCCAACAAGGAAGTGGCGCGCCTGCTCGGCATCAGCGACAACACCGTGCATGTGCACCGCCAGCACGTGATGGAAAAGACCGCCACCGGCAGCGCCGCCGACCTCGCCCGGCTGATCCTGCGCGCCGATCCCCAAGGTCTCGACTAGACGGTTTCGGTTATTGCGTTAACCCGATGTCCGGATAGTGGCATCCGGGGCCTCTCCCTAGACTTGTACCCAAAACAAGCAGTAGGGAGAACGTCATGTTGAGCAGTGCCATGGGCCGGCAGATCCGCCGGTCGTCCAGCGGCCTCGTCCTGATGGGCGCAGCCTTTTTTGTGTCGACCAGCGGGCTTGCCCAGGCTGCCACCGCGGATGCCCAGACCATCGAGCGCGGCCGCTACCTGGCCCAGGCCGGCGATTGCGTGGCCTGCCACACGGCTGACAAGGGCGCGCCGATGGCCGGCGGCCGGGCGCTGGAAACACCCTTCGGCAAGCTCTACTCCACCAACATCACGCCGGACCGGGACACTGGCATCGGCAGATACAGCTTCGAGCATTTCGACCGGGCCATGCGCAAGGGTATCGCGGCGGACGGTCACAACCTCTACCCGGCCATGCCTTACCCGTCCTACGCCAGGATCACGGTGGACGACATGCAGGCCCTCTACGCCTACCTGATGCAGGGCCTGGTGCCGGTCAAGCAGGCCAACAAGCCCTCAGACATGAGCTGGCCCTTCAACATGCGCTGGGGCTTGTCCCTGTGGAACTGGGCCTTCCTCGACAGCACGTCCTTCAAGGCCGATCCGCAGAAGGATGCGGTGTGGAACCGTGGCGCCTACCTGGTTCAGGGCCTCGGGCATTGCGGCGCGTGCCACACGCCGCGGGGCATTGCCTTCCAGGAAAAGACGATGGGCGACGCGGGCGCGAAGGGACGCCACTTCCTCGCCGGGGAGACCGTGGAGCACTGGCGGGCCCTCAGCCTGCGCGGGTTGTGGACGGTGGACGACACTGCGCTGTTCCTGAAGACCGGGCAGAACCGCTTCGCCGCGGCGTCCGGCAACATGGCCGACGTCATCCTGCACAGCACGCAGCACCTGAAGGACGAGGACCTGCGGGCCATCGCCACCTATCTGAAGGCCTTGCCACCAGGCGAGGGCGAACTGCCCGCGCCGGCCACGCCGCGCAAGGTGGTGGCCGGTGCCGCGCCGGACAAGCTGTACAGCAGCCGCGGCGGCCTGGGCTATGTGCAGTTCTGCGTCGATTGCCACCGCCAGGATGGTAGCGGCGTGCCCAAGGTCTTCCCGCCGCTGGCCGGCAATCCGGCGATCGCCGCCAAGGACCCGGCCAGCCTGATGCATATCGTGCTGACCGGCGGTCATACGGTGCCGACGGCGGCTCACCCGCGGGTCTTTGCGATGCCCGGCTTCGCGCGCCTGAAGGATGCCGAGCTGGCCGAGATCCTGACCTTCGTGCGCGACAGCTGGGGTAACGGCGGTGCGCCAGTGAGCGCAGCGCAGGTGAACAAGATGCGCGCCGCGCTGGACCCGAAGACCGACATGAGCGCCTTCGAGACGCCGCGCCTGGCCGACATGCTGGGCGGTGCCAATGCCCAGCAGCTGGTGCGCGGTATGCGCCTGCACCTGGAAACCCGTGACCTGCTGCCGCAGCACGTTGGCAACGCGCTCAATTGCACGAGCTGCCACCTCAACGCCGGTACGGTGGCCGACGGTTCGCCCTTCGTCGGCGTGTCCGCCTTCTTCCCGAGCTATGCGCCGCGGGCAGGGAAGGTGATCACGCTGGAGGATCGCATCAACGGCTGCTTCAAGCGCTCCATGAACGGCAAGCCGTTGCCGCCGGACTCCGCTGACATGAAGGCGATGGTCGCTTACTTCGACTGGATGAAGCGCGAGACCAAGCCCGGCGACAAGGTGCCGGGGCGCGGCGTCGGCAAGATCGACCCGAAGATCCAGCCCAATCCGGAAAACGGCAAGAAGGTCTATGCCGAGCAATGCGCGGTCTGCCACGGCCAGGACGGCGAAGGCCTCAAGCAAGCGGACGGCCGCTACGTCTATCCGCCGCTGTGGGGTGACGCGTCCTTCAACATCGGCGCCGGCATGGCCCGCACCTACACCGCCGCGGCCTTCGTCAAACGCAACATGCCGATCGGCTTCCACGGCAAGTTCCCCCTCGGCCAGGGCGGCCTGTCCGACCAGGACGCGGTGGACGTGGCCGAGTACTTCAGTCACCAGCCCCGCCCCGACTTCCCCGACAAGGTGAAGGACTGGCCGAAGGACAAGAAGCCGGCCGACGCCCGCTACTGAACCCGCCCCTTCAGGGGTAAGCAGGCCGCTCCCGCGCGGGGCGGCCTTTTTTTCCGCCCTTTCGGGCGGCACGACAACGAGAGATCACCCGAATCCAGGAGTCATCCCATGTCTTTATCCCCCACGAGATCCCTTGCCTTCTGCCTGTCCGCATCCCTGCTGGCCCTGCCGCTGCAGGCCGGGGCGGCCGATGGCGAGGCCATCATCCAGCAGGGCGGCGCCAATCCGGCGGCCATGCCCTGCATGAGCTGCCATGGTGCCGACGGCAAGGGCATGGCCGCCGGCGGCTTTCCGCGCCTGGCTGGCCTGCCCGAAGCCTACATCGCCAAGCAGCTGGCCGACTTCAAGGCTGGTCGCCGCGAGAATCCGCTGATGCAACCCATCGCCCAGGCCCTCGGCGATGCCGAGGTGGCCGCGGTGGCCAAGGCCTATGCGGCCAAGCCCAAGGTCAACGTCAAGCCTGGGCCGGTGGAGCGGCCCAAGGAGGGCAGCGGCGCGTGGCTGGCCCTGCGCGGCGCCTGGGACCGCCACATTCCGGAGTGCACCTTGTGCCACGGCCCGTCCGGCGTCGGTGTTGGTGACGTCTTCCCACCGCTGGCCGGCCAGTCGGCGGAATACATCGAGGCCCAGCTGCGCGCCTGGCGCGGTACCCCGGCCCAACCCGCCGGCAAGAAGACCAAGGCGGTGGCGGCTGTCGCGCCCACCCGCAGCAACGATCCCAACGGCCTGATGCGCCATATCGCCGCGGACCTCCGTGAGGCCGAGATCAAGGCCGTCGCGGCCTACTTCGCCGGTCTGGGCGAATCCACGGAGCCCTTCGATGAGAGCCAGCACCGGCTGCGCTGAGCCGTCGTCGCTGCCCGTGCCCCGCCCCGTGACCGATCAAGGAACCGCCCCCATGAAGATGACCCTCCGCTGCCTGAGCGTCGTGCTCCTGCCCCTGTTGACCACCTCTGCGCTGGCGGCCGATGCCGCCCGCAATCCCCGCCTGGACGACCAGACGCAGCTTCCCAAGGCGCCTGCCCGTCCGGTAGGCCAGACCTATTTCCAGCCGCCGGCCGAGGCTGATATTCCGCACAACGCCTTCGGTGAGCTGGTCCGTCGTGGCCAGGATCTGTTCATGAACACCAAGGCCCTCGCGCCCCAGTACGTGGGCAACGAGATGAACTGCGTCAATTGCCACATCGACCGGGGCCGCAAGCCCAACTCGGGGCCGATGTGGGCGGCGTACCCGATGTATCCGGCCTACCGCAAGAAGAACAACAAGGTGAATACCTTCGTTGAGCGCATGCAGGGCTGCTTCCAGTTCAGCATGAACGGCAAGCCGCCGGCGGCGGACAGCGAGGTGATGGCTGCACTGACTGCCTACGCCTACTGGATGTCCACCGGCGTCCATCTCGGCAAGGCGCAACCGGGCCGCGGTTTCGACGAGCCGCCACCGCCGAAGGGCGGTTACGACATCGCCCGCGGCAAGGTGGTGTATGACAAGCAGTGTGCGCTGTGCCACGGCGACGATGGCGCAGGCAAGAAGGTTGGTGCCACCTCGGTCTTCCCGCCCCTGTGGGGCAAGGATTCCTACAACTGGGGAGCGGGCATGCACCGCATCAACACCGCCGCCGGCTTCATCCAGCACAACATGCCGCTGGGTCGCGGCCGGACCTTGAGCGACCAGGAGGCCTGGGACGTGGCCGCCTACATCAATTCCCACGAACGCCCGCAGGACCCGCGCCTGGTGAATGGCGATATCGACGAGACCCGCAAGCGCTA
Source organism: Pseudomonadota bacterium (assembly GCA_018241685.1). GTDB lineage: Bacteria > Pseudomonadota > Gammaproteobacteria > Burkholderiales > Rhodocyclaceae > Zoogloea. Next base: position 5,325 of record JAFEDJ010000048.1, on the reverse strand, counting down.
CCACGCGGACGACGGCGTGAACCTCTACGGCGTGGTCGTGGACGGGCGCAAGCTGGGGCTGGGCGTGCAGTGAGCCATCGGCGCCGCGATGGCAGCGTCACGCCAGCGTGACGGTCAGGCCGGGATCAAACAGCGGGTTCTCGGCGCTGCCGTCGCGCACGTAGCCGCGCGGGTTGGCCAGCACGCGGGTGGTGCCGACGCGGTAGTCGAAGCTGTCGTGGGTGTGGCCGTGGATCCACAGGGCGGCACCACTGTCGGCGACCAGGTTTTCCAGGTCGGACACGAAGCAGGCGTTGAGCGGCGAGCCGGCGAAGCGTGGGGCGATGCTGCGCGGTGATGGCGCGAAGTGAGTGACTACCACCGTGTGGCCGGCGAAAGGTTCGGCGAGGCGGCTGGCCAGCCAGTCCGCGTGGCGTGTGAACAGCGCGGCACAGTGCTGTGGGGTCAGGCTGTCCGGCCGTTCCTCGGCGATGGCGATGCGGCTGAAATCGCGGCTGAAGCGGACGGCTTCCTGCATGGCCCGCTCGCGGGCGGCGCCGTCGCCGACGACGCGGAAATCGCTCCACAGCGTGGCGCCGAGGATACGCAGGTCGCCGATGCGCTTTTCACTGCAATCGAGCACCGTCACCTGGCTGTCGCGGCTGAGATCCTGCAGCAGCTGGTTGGTGGCCGGGATGCTCGAGCCGTAGTACTCGTGGTTGCCGGCCACGTAGATTGTCGGGCGCTTCAGCGCCATCGCCCACTGCAGCGCTGCCTGCGGGCGCTGGATGTCGCCGGCGAGGATCAGCAGGTCTGCGCCGGTGTCGGGCAGTTCGCAGGGCGCCAGCCCCAGGTGCAGGTCGGAGACGATCTGGAGTTTCATGGGTAGTGGTTGGGAGGTGCAGACGGGGCAATTGTGCGTCGGCTTCGATGACAGAGCATAGCCGCCGGCGCCGTGTGGATGAAGATTCAAGAATGCTGTCGGCGGGTGTGACGCCGCGTGCCCGTCGGGCTGTTGGCGGAAACCCCGGTTGTCGGCCCGCGGTGGGCGGGCAACAATCGGCTATTGCCCTATTCCGTCTGTCCCATGCTCGCTATTGCCGCCCTCGCCATCAAGAAGACCGTGACCCTGTTTGCGCTGGTGGGGCCGGTATCGATGATTCCGATTTTCCTGTCAGCCACCGAGGGTTTGGATCCAGCCGCCCGGCTGCGCTTCGCGCGGACGATCGGCGTGAGTGTGACGGTGGCGCTGCTGGTGGCGGCCTTCCTGGGCCTGCCGCTGTTGAGCTTTCTCGGCGTGTCCCTGGGGGCGATGCAGGTCGGCGGCGGCATCATCGTGCTGCTCTTGGCGATTGCGATGGTGCTCGGCAAGGAGACGAGCTTCAAGGGGTCACCAGCCAACGGCGGCCCGCCGGAGCACCGCGAGGCGTCCATTGTGCCGCTGGCGGTGCCCTTGCTGGCCGGTCCGGCGGCCTTCAGCTACGTGATGGGCAACAGCGTGTGGGACAGCCGGCTGGACCTGATCCACGTGGTGCTGCCGATCATCTTGGTCGGGCTGTCGTGCTGGTTCAGTTTCCGTATCGCCTGCCGCGCCGGGCGTGAGATCCGCCAGGCTACGCTGAACGTGGTGGAGCGGGTCAGTGGCTTCATCCTGTCGGCGATGGCCATCGAGATGATGGCGACCGGACTGCGCCAGCTGTTTCCGCTCCTCGGAGGGACGTAGCGGGCGCGTCAAGGGCGGTTTCAGTCCTCGGCGAAGCGGATCTGGTTGCGGCCGGCGGCCTTGGCGGCGTACATCGCGGCGTCGGCGCGCCTGAGCATGGCTTCACCGTCCATTTCACAGGGCGGGAAGAGGGTGACGCCGACGCTGGCCGAGCAGTGGTGTTCCACCTGCTCGGTGGGGGCGTCGCCTTTGTCCATTGCCAGCACGTAGGGTTGTGCCAGCGCATCGCGGATGCGTTCGGCGACGTCGCGGGCATGTTGCAAGGTGGCGTCCCGCTGACTGTCCGGCTGGCCGTCGTCGATCTGTGCCAGCAGCACCGCGAATTCGTCGCCGCCGAGGCGTGCCACCGTGTCCTCTTCGCGCAGGCAGGCGGACAGGCGGCTGGCGACTTCCTGCAACAACAGGTCGCCAGCCCGGTGGCCATGGCGGTCGTTGAGGGGTTTGAAGTTGTCCAGGTCGAGATAGATGATCGCTCCGTGGCGTCCGCTGCGCTGGCTGCGGGCCAGGCTCTGGGCCAGGCGGTCGAAGAACAGGCGGCGGTTGGGCAGGCCGGTGAGCACGTCGTAATAGGCCAGCTGGTGGATCTGCTCCTCGTAGCGCTTGCGCTCCGTGAGGTCGCGTATCGTCGCCAGCAGGGCCGGCCGTCCGTCCAGTTCCAGCGCGCTGAGGGTGACTTCGACCGGTATCCTGGCCTGGTTGTCATGGCGCTGCACGGTCCACTCCAGCTGGTGATGGCCGTTGCGGCGGGCGGCCTCCATGTGGCGGGCGGCCAGTTTGGAAGATACGCCGCCACAAGGCTGAAACCGCGGAGCCAGCATGCTGGCGGTCAAGCTGCGGAAGGCTTCACGGCTGGAGACACCGAGCAGGTCCAGGGTGCTCTGGTTGCAGTCGATCAGGTGTGCCTCGTCGAAGACCACCAATGCCTCATGGCTGGCCTCGAAGAGCACCCGGAAGCGCGCTTCCGAACGCTTCAGTTCTTCTTCGGCCGCCTTGAGTTCGGTGATGTCGGTCGCGAAACCGAGCAGCGCGTCGCCATGGCCGTGGAGCAGGAGCTTCTTGACCCACCAGTGGCGCAGCTGGCCCTGTCCGTCGGTGATTTGCTCTTCAACGGCGATGGGCACGCCGGTGGCGAAGACCTTGTCGTCGATCTCGCGGATGCGGCGGGCGTCCTCGGCCGGCATCAGTGCGTTGTCGTCCTGCCCGACGACGGCTTCGGCAGAGCGCAGGAATAGATCGGCAAAGGCCCGGTTCACGTAGCGATAGCGTCGGTCTGGTCCTTTCATGAAGACAAAGCCGTCCACGTTGTCGAGGACCATCATGAGTAGTTGCTGGTTTTCCCTTAGCTGTTGCTCGGTACGGGCGTGCTCGGTGATGTCGATCAGCACGCCGGACAGGCCGGAGATGTGGCCGTCAGCGTCGAAGACCGGCGCCTTGACGGCCAGGTAGCAGCGTTGTTCGTGATTGTCCTTGCTCAGTCGCAGCTCCCTGCGGGAGATGCGACAGCCGGTTTCAAGAACCTGCCGGTCGTCGCTCTGCAGCCGCCCGGCGGTGTCCGCATCGAAGAAGTCGGCCGAGCTCCGCCCGATGATGGCCTCCAACGATGTGCCCAGCGTTTCGCAGAAGCGCTGGTTGGCGTAGGTGTAGATCCCGTGCCGGTCCTTCGTGAAGATCAGTGCGCCCAGCCCGTCGAGCACACCGCGCAACGCGTGCAACTGGCTGCCGAGGGGGCGCTTGGCCTCGTCGCAATCCTGCATGTCTGAGCGGCCTCCGGATTGCCGCCTCTCATTTGTGCGGCATTTTCGGTGTTTTTGATATTTTCAAATCATTCTAGTTCAAGGAACGGGGAAGGGTGACAAGGGGGGTGTCGGGTGCTATTACTATGTCATCACCTCCGATTCGGGGACGAGCCATGCGCACCTTCCAGACATCGACTGAAATCAGGGCCCCGGCAGAGCATGTCTGGGAGATTCAGACCGACGTGGCACGCTGGCCGGAATGGACGGGCTCGGTGTCCAGCGTGGAAGCGCTGACACCCCTGCCGCTGGCGGTCGGATCGAGCGTGCGCCTGTCCCAGCCGGGTTTTCCGGCGGCGATATGGACGGTCACCGCGCTGGAGCCCGGCGTGCATTTCGTGTGGGAGTCCCGCAGTCCGGGCATGAGGGCCGTTGCGCAGCACATGGTGACGCCCACCGCATCCGGCTGCGTCGTCGACCTGTGCTTGGTGTACGAGGGCCTGCTGGGTGGCGTGATCGGTTTCCTGATGCGCCACGTGACCAAGCGTTTCCTCGCCATGGAGGCGAGCGGCTTGAAGTGGCAGGCGGAAAACCTGCCGGAGGAGGAACTGGCCTTCAACGCCAGCTGAGGCTGACGTGGGTCGGAAATGGCACGTGTAGCTGCCTAATTTTTAGGCAGCGAATGAAAGGCCTGCCGTTTCAGGGGCTTGAGGGGCGCCCCCACATCTTATCCACAGGCTTGATCACGCCGGGCGGGGATAATCCACCGCGGCGGTGGATTCAGCCGGCGGCGACGGCCTTGATGGTTTCGCGCTTCCACTCGCAGCTGCGGCTCACCGACACGCGACGCGCCTTGGGCACCGCCAGTGGCTTGGCGATGCGGATCTCGGCGCGGCGCACCGGGAAGCGTGCGCCGATGGCGTCGAGCATGGCCTGGCTGAGGTTTTCCAGCAGGTTGAAGTGGCGGCTGGCGAGGAGTTCTTCCAGGCATTCGACGACCCGGTCGTAGTCCACCGTGTGGCGGATGTCGTCGCTGCGGGCGGCCAGTGTGCCGTCGATGGCCAGCGTCAGGTCGATCTCGAGCGGCTGGCGGGCGGCGAGTTCGTGGGCATAGATGCCGATGGAGGCCTCGAGGGCGAGGCCTTCGAGGCGGATCAGGCAATCATCGGTGGACATGGGCAAGCTCCGGCAGCGGTGGTTGGGTGCAGCGCCGGAAACGCATCCGGCGCGTCGAGGGCGGCATTGTCAGCCATTCTTGAGGATTGGTGCTTCCCATTCCTGAAAATCGTCGGCCTGGCGCATGCGCAGGGCGCGTTCGGCGGAGCGCAGGGTGTTCTCGATGAGCATGGTGACGGTCATGGGGCCGACACCGCCGGGCACCGGGGTGATCCAGCTGGCCTTTTCTTTCACGCCGTCGAAATCCACGTCGCCGACGATCTTGCCGGCGTTGGGCCCATCCGTCAGGCGGTTGATGCCCACGTCGATGACGATGGCGCCTTCCTTGACCATCTGCGGCACGATCAGGCCCGGCTTGCCTGCGGCGACGATGAGGATGTCGGCGAGGATGGTGTGCTGGGCGAGGTCGCGGGTCTTGGCGTGGCAGATCGTCACGGTGGCCTCGCGCTGCAGCAGCATCAGGGCCATCGGCTTGCCGACGATGTTGCTGGCGCCCACCACCACCACGTTCTTGCCGGTGACATCGGTGCCGGTGGCGTCGAGCAAGAGCTGCACGCCGTAGGGCGTGCAGGGCGGGAAAATGGTGTTACCGACGACGAGTCCGCCGACGTTGTAGAGGTGGAAGCCGTCCACGTCCTTATGCACAGAAATGGCTTCGAGCACGCTGCGCGGCTCGATGTGCGGGGGCAGCGGCAGCTGGATCAGGATGCCATG
>JAFEDJ010000047.1 GCA_018241685.1 Pseudomonadota bacterium | reverse complement strand
GTTCAAGACGCCTTGGCAGCTTGAGTCATGGCTCTCGACCGCAAAGACGTTCGCTTCAAGCTCGACCCGAGCATCCACATGCTGCTCGTGGCCGTCGCCACCGACTCCGACTTCGCGGCGTTCGATGAACTGCGGGGGAAGCAAGCGTGAGCCACGAGCACGGCAATTACCTTGGCGGGATCCGCGACATCGAGGCGCTGCGAGTGCGCTGCCGGATCGACGAAGACACCAATTGCTGGCACTGGATCGGCGCTTTCGACCAGGGGATCCCGAAGGTCTGGATCGCCAATGAGAACGGCGGCGGCATGACGATGACCGGCTACCGCGCTGCGAAGTTTCTCGTCGGCAAGCCGGTCAAGCCACGCATGTACGTGTGGAACATCTGCAAGCACGCCGACTGCGTGAACCCGAATCACTCCAAGACCGGCACCCGCGCTGAGATGTTCGCGTGGAAGGCTGAGCACGGTCTTCTGCGGCAGAGCCCTTCGCAACTCGCTGCGGCGACGCGTAACGGGCGAAGTCGTTCAGTTCTTGATGAGCAGAAAGTTCTGGAGATCCGGGCCTCGGGCGAGAACAACCACGTTCTAGGCGCCCGTTATGGCGTGCATCACTCGACGATCAGCAAGGTAAAGCGCGGCCAGTCGTGGGTGTCGTCGGCGCGTGGCGCGAGCGTCTTCAACTGGGGAGGGATGCTGTGAAGGTGCTTCCCTATCTCCGCTTCACCTTCAACTGCATCCGCCTGCGCAGCGTCTCGCGTGCGCTGTGGGTTCTCTCATACGACAAGGAATCAGCCAGTGAACGCGCATGAGCTGTCCGAAGTGATGGCGCAGGACGCCGCAGGCATCGCCGCCTATCTACTGCCCAAAGGCAAGAAAGTCTCTGGCGAGTGGAAAGCCGGCTCGGTTGATGGAGAGGAAGGGCAGAGCCTTTCCGTGCGTCTGACGGGCTCCAAGCGTGGCCTGTGGCGAGACTTTGCCAAGGATGAAGGCGGTGACCTGATCGACCTGTGGGCGGCCGTCCGTGGCGTCTCGATTGCCGAAGCGATGACAGAAGCGAAAGCCCATCTCGGCATTCGCGACGACATGCCAAAGCAACCGGAGAAGTCTTATCGGCGCCCCACCAAGCCGCAATGCCACACGCCAAAGGCCGGCGTGCGAGAGTGGCTGACTAGCCGGGGCCTGACCGAGCGAACCATCGAGGCATTCAAGATCGGCGAGCAAGTCCGCGACAGCAAGACGTTCGCGGTCTTCCCGTACCTGCGTGAAGGCGAATTGGTGAACGCGAAGTATCGCGACATCGCCGACAAGCGTGGCATGCGTCAGGAGGCTGGCGCCGAACCCTGCCTTTTCGGTTGGCACCTGATCGACCCCAAGACTCGATCCATCGCGATCACCGAGGGCGAGATCGACGCGATGACGCTGCACCAGTCCGGGATTCAGGCGCTGTCCGTCAATGCTGGCGCTGGAAACCACCAGTGGATCGAAAGCGATTGGGAGCGTCTTGACCGATTCTCCGAGATCTTCGTTTGCTTCGATGATGACGAAGCCGGGAAGAAGGGCGCCAAGGAAGTCATCCAGCGTCTCGGGGTGGATCGCTGCAAGCTCGTCAAGTTCGGCGCCAAGGATGCCAATCAGTGGCTTCAAGACGGAGCTGATGGCGAGGACTTCCATGCCGCGCTGAAACAGGCCCGCCCGGTCGACCCTGACGAGCTGGTGAGCATTGCCGACTTCTTCGGGCAAGTGAAGGCGATGCTCTATCCGGCCGCGTCTGATGCTCCGACGCCGCGCCTGATGATCGGTGACAGGTACGAAGACTGCGTGGAGTTCAGACCGGGCGAGCTGTCTGTATGGACAGGCATCAACGGCCACGGCAAGAGCCTGATGCTGAACCAAGTTCAGATCGGCGTGATGACGCAGGGAGAGCGCGTCTGCGTGTTCTCCGGCGAGATGCCGCCGCAAGTCCAGGCAAAGCGCCTGGCTCGCCAACTCACCGGCAGCAGCAGACCAACCCCGGCCTATATCGACGCCTGCGAGGCGTGGGTGAGGGATCGCATGTGGCTGTTCAACGTGACCGGATCGGCAACGATCAATCGTCTGTTGGAGGTGTTTTCCTATGCCGCGAAGCGATACGGCATTGGGCACTTCGTCATTGACTCGCTGATGACTACCGAGGTGCCTGATGACGGGCCCGGGGCCTTCTCGAAGCAGAAGGAAGCGATCCAGAAGCTCGCCACCTTCGCGCGGGCGCACAAAGCGCATGTGCATCTGGTGGCCCACCCGCGCAAGTCCAGGGATGAATCAGAGGCGCCCGGGAAGATGGATGTCGGCGGGTCCGGGAAGATCACTGACGGCGCAGACAACGTGTTCTCGGTGTGGTCTGACCGAAAGGAGGACGGAGACACGAGCGACAGCCCAGACGCTCTCCTCGAACTGCACAAGCAGCGCAATGGTGAAGTGCAGCACAAGAAGTTCTGGCTGTACTTCAACAAGCCGGCGCAGCAGTTTTGCACCAGCTCGCAGCGCCGGCCGACAGCATTCGTGCCGTACCGGCAAGAGGAGCCGGCATGACCAAGAAGGTAGACACATGGATGCCGCTGTTGGTGGACAAGTACCTCGGCGACACGCAGCACCTGACGACCGAGCAGCACGGCGCCTATCTGCTGTTGCTCATGACCATGTGGAAGCGCGACGGTGTTCTGATGGTGCGCGATCTTCCGCAGATCACCAGGCTTTCACCGGCGCGCTGGAAAGCATGCCAGAGCGTCCTGATGGAGATGTTCACGCTATCTGATGACGGCCTGACGGTCACGCAGAAGCGACTGTCGAAAGAGCTGCAACGGTCCAAGGAGAATACCGAAGCCAAGTCGAAAGCCGGGGCAAAGGGGGCGGCAAATCGATGGCGAAGCGATGGCACAGCTAATGGCACAGCCATAGCAGACGCATCGCAACCCCATTGGCAAACGGGTGCATCCACATCCACACCTATACCACTCCCTTCGGGAGTTGGTTCGGATGCTGTCGCATCCGGCGCTGCCGCGCCGCCGGCACCACCGGAAATCTCGCCCATGTCGGCCAAGGAGCGGGTTTGGGCGCTAGGCGTTCCGCTGCTCGGCGACTCGGCACGGTCGCTGCTCGGGAAGCTCGCCAAGGAGCACACCGATGACGTGCTGGTGTCGGTGCTGGCCGAGGCAACGATCGACCGGCCAATCGACCCGAAGGCGTGGGTTATCGCCGCCTGTGAGGCGAGGTCGAGGCGAGGCAAGCCAGCCAACGGACCGCATGTCGAGACCATGGAGGAAATCTTTGCCAACCAGCGCCCGGACTGGGCTGTGAAGGCGGGATTCCCCGACCGATTCCAGGCAGAGAACGCGGGGTGCACGGCCAAGACCGCGCACCAGTTCCGCGGTGGTCAAAGGGTGGCGGCATGACACCCGACCAAATCCAACTCATGCGCCAAGCGGCAAGGACTCTGCTGGAGCACCACAAGGCCGGCCGCAAGTGCGACCCGCATGCCGTGCAGTGGGCGCGCAACGTCCTGCGCTGGCCCCACGAACCCAAGCCCGAAGGGAG
>JAFEDJ010000046.1 GCA_018241685.1 Pseudomonadota bacterium | reverse complement strand
GCCTTTTCTTCCGGCGCAGCATCGATCTGGTCGTAGGCCTTCGCCTCACCGCCGAACTTGCGCGACAGAACGGTCGTGATCGCAGCCGTCAGCGTGGTCTTGCCATGGTCAACGTGACCAATCGTACCAACGTTCACGTGCGGCTTTTTCCGCTCGAACTTTTCCTTTGCCATGTCATCAACTCCGCAAAAAAATCAGAAAACCGGGTACTCACCCTGAGCTGCCGCACCAAACCGTGGTGCCCATGGGCAGGATTGAACTGCCGACCTCTCCCTTACCAAGGGAGTGCTCTGCCACTGAGCTACATGGGCCTCTCACACTCAACCTGGAGCGGGTGAAGGGAATCGAACCCTCGTCATAAGCTTGGAAGGCTTCTGCTCTACCATTGAGCTACACCCGCTTTACAACGTACGACTCACATTCACCACTCACAACACCGCAACCCGCGGGCGGAGCTAACAGCAAAACCGTTGGTGGAGGGGGAAGGATTCGAACCTTCGAAGGCAGTGCCGTCAGATTTACAGTCTGATCCCTTTGACCGCTCGGGAACCCCTCCAAACGAGACGCGCATTATAGGCAGCCATAAAAAGGCTGTCAAACACTATTTGCGTTTTTTGTGGAAAGCCCCCTGTTGTAGTGAAATGGGACGTCCAACAGGAAGAAAGCGCACCCGCCATGAATGATCAGGATGCACTCGTTACTGCCGTTCTCGCCAGCGGCGTCGTTCTGCCGAACCCCGGCACGGGTTTTCTGCGCCTGCAGGCTGCAGCAGCAGACGAAGACGCGGGGCCCCGTGAACTCGCGGCCGCGGTTGTCCAGGATCCCGCGCTGACCGGCGCCCTGATGCGCGTGGCCAACTCTCCCGTATTCCGGCCACGCAACGCCCCCCGCTCGGCCCTAGAGGCGATCACCATGCTGGGCCGGACACGCACCCTCGCAACCGCCGCCAGCACCACGATGCGCGGCCACTGCGCCGGTCTGGATGCGACGGCCATTGAAGCCCTGTGGCAGGCAAGCGCCTGCGCTGCGGATTTCAGCTATCTCTTTTGCCGTGGCACGGAACACCGGGCCTGGGCAGACACCACCTACCTTACCGCCCTGATGCAGGACTCCGGCGTCGCCGTGCTGCTGCGCCGCACGCCCGAACACGCCCATCTGCTGCGCCACAGCGGACCAGTGCTGGAAGCCGCCACCCGCGCAGTGGATGCCTTGACGGGCTGCGACCACGCCGCAGCAGGATTCCTCGTCGCGCGTAACTGGAAGCTGCCCGACGTGGTCTGCGAGGCGATCCGCTGCCACCACGATCCACACCTGACCGCACGGCTGGCCGACAACCCACGGCGGATCGCGCTGATGCTGGCGGTCGGCCGCCGCCTGCGCGACGGGCCGTCACCAGACTGGACTGACTGGGCGGAACCGGTGAAGGAAGAATTTGGCGTCGATGAAATCGGCCTCAATCGCCTGTTCGCCGAATTCGCCGCCCGCAACTGAAGCGCGGCTTACTGGCGGGAAGTGCCCGCCAGCAGGGCGCCGGCAGCGACAAAGATGCTGCCGAAGACCCGGTTGGCGAACAGCCCCCGCCGCGGGCTGGCCAGCACGCCACGGAAACGGCTTGCCAGCAACGCGTAACACGACATCACCGCGGTATCCAGGCTGCACATGGTCAGCGCGATCACCGCGAACTGGGGCAGCTGCGGCGCCTGCGGATCGATGAACTGCGGCACCAGCGCGGCAATGAAGACGATCGCCTTCGGATTGCCGAGATTCACCAGGATGCCCTGGCGGTAGAACCCCCGGTTCACATCTGCCCCCGCCTCGCCGATAGCCAGGGGCTCGCGCCAGCGCTGGACGCCCAGCCACACCAGGTAAGCCGCGCCAGCCAGCTTGATGACGAGGAAGGCCAGCTCGGACGCCGCCAGCACCGCCCCCAGACCGAGCCCCACCAACGCCAGCTGCAGCAGCAGGGCTGTCTGCAAGCCTAGGATCGCCTTCAGCGCGTGGCGATAGCCAAGACGGATCCCGACGCTCATGCTCAGCACGGCCCCCGGCCCCGGGGACAGCGCCACTACCAGCGTCGTCAGAAAGAAACCCAGCCACAAATGCAGAGCCATATCAATCTCCACTCAACCTGCGTCATCACCGAGGCGGAAGCGCACCGGCACCACCACGGTATCCTCGATCGGCTCACCGCCACGCTTGGCCGGCATGAACTTCCAGTGCCACACCGCCGTCGTCGCCGCCTCGTCGAGGCTCTCATGCCCGGAACTCTCGCGCACCTTGACCGCCGTCGGGATGCCGTCCACAGACACCCGCACATCCAGGCGCACAATGCCTTCCAGACCACGGCGTCGAGCCATCATCGGATACGCGGGCTTTGGATTGTGCAGGTAGCCTGCGCCAAATCCCGGCGGTGAATACGCCGGCGCCGACGCAGCCCCCGCGTTCCCCGCTGCCGCAGAACTTACCACCGTACTGACCGTCGGCACGCCACCCTGAATGGCCGCTACCGACGACGCGGTGGTAGATGCCCCACTGATCACCGGCACAGCAGACCGCTCGGCGGGCGCCTCACTCACCAGCCTGGCTGGCGCGGGCACCACCGGCACAGGTGCGGGCAGCAGATGACGGACTTCCGGCCTGGGCGGCTCGGACTTGGCGACCTCAGGCCTCAACTGCCGCGGCAATGACTCCTGACGGGGCGTGACCTTCGGCTTTTCCGGAAGCACCTCCTCCTGCACCAGACGCGCCTCAAGCACCCGCGGAGGCGTCGTGACGCCAGCCGGCGCCAGCCCGCCCAGTCCCAGTGCCGCAGCGTGCAGCGCCAGCGACGCCGCCAGCGCAGCCACCACACCACGATCCGTCAGCACGGCGTACGGCACCCGAGAACGCGCGGAAGGCCCGCCCCGGCAGACTGGGCAAGGATGACGAAGGCGGAGGATAATTCGGTCTTCAAGAGGTACTCGTCGTAGTCAATCGGTGCAGCCGGCCCTGCATGATCGGCATCCGGCGGCAGTGGGTAATCTGCCGCTCCGGCCGCTTGGCGGCCTTAAGATCGATCAAGGGCGAAGGGACGGATGCTACCGAATTGTCCCCCATCGGTGGACAACTCCCGGGGCCACGACGCCTTTCAAGCTACCGGCCGGGACCCCACGACCTGCCCACGGGCCAGCCGCAAGCCCAGCACGAAGCTGACGAAGACCACCCCGACCACCAGGCCGCCCAGCGCCAACTCCTTGCCCTCGCCCCAGGCTTCCAGTTCAGGCGACACCATCCGTACCAGCCCATAGGCCGCCACCAGCAGGCTCATGCCGGCCACCGCCAGCGCCATCACCCGCGACGCCACCCGCGCCGTGCCATCGGCACGGGCGATCAGGCGGGCGATCCACCAGCCATTGACGCCGTCGGCAATCAGCATCCCGAGCATGAAGACCAGGCCCAAACCAGCCGCCGGCAGCCAGCCGCCTGCCTGCACGCCGGCCATCGCGAACAACGCCGCCTGGCTCACCGTATCGAAGGACAATGCGAAGAGCGCCCCTACCAAAGCAACCCCGCCCGGATGGGCAATCTGCCCGAGACGCCCCAGCCAGCGCCCCTTCAGGCCGACCGGATGCACCATTTCGTGTGCTTCGGCGGCAAAAACCGCACGCAAATTGAGCACGCCGAGCAGGATCAGAAAGGAGATGGAGATCCACGCCCCCGACAGTTCCAGCCAGTCCGGTGCCGACCACGCCCCGGACAACAGGCTCACCGTCAGCGCAATAGCCACCACCACGACGCCATGGCCGAGGGAGAACAGGGTCCCGCAATAACGTGCCCACCCCGGGTTGGCGCGGGAATTGAAGCGCGTCAGCCCGTCGATGGTGGCGAGGTGGTCGGCATCGAAACCATGCTTGAGGCCGAGGGCGAAGACCAGCAGGACGAGGGCAAGATGATCGGAAGGCAAGGCGGGCATGGGGCGATTGCGGACGATCCGTATGAAGAAACTATATTAGTTCATACAACATCCGTGCCACAGTCCTTGGCCGCGCCCCCACGAGCCCCGCCATCCCGGTAACGGCAAGCCACCAACCAGCGGCACGCCCACACAGCAAGCCGACTTTCCAGCCGGCTCAGGACGTCCCCTTCTCCGCCCCACTCCCCGCCCACGGCAGGCGCAGCACGAACTCCGCACCGCCATCGGGATGATTGCCAGCGCTCAACACACCACCATGGCGCTCGACGATGCCGTAGCTGATCGACAGGCCCAGGCCGGTCCCGCTGCCCACCGGCTTGGTGGTGAAAAAAGGATCGAAGATATGCGGCAGATGGCGGGCGTCGATGCCGGGCCCGTTGTCGTGGAAGCGCACCACCACCGCCCCGTCCTCAATCCCCCCGTCGATCTGCAGCCGCGCCGCATCCTGGCCGGCGGTGGCATCACCGGCGTTCTGCACCAGGTTCATCACCACCTGCTGCATCTGCCCCGACGAACCAATCACCGGTAATTCGGCTGGCAGGCGGACATCCACCGCAAAGCGCTCCGGCCCAGCCTTGCACACCCAGCTCACCGAGCGGCCGATCACTGTCACCAGGTCGAAGCGGCTACTTTCCTCCCGGTCCAGCGCGGAAAAGCGCTTCAGGCCATCGACGATGTCGCGGGTCCGCTCAGCCCCCTCGATGGTGCCTTCGATCAGCGGATCCAGGTCGCCGAGGATACGGTCGATGCGCAGCCGCTGGCGCAGCTCGCCCAGGACCTCCGGCTGCTCGCAGGCATGCACCGCCGCCAGGTATTCCTCCAGGCGCCCCGCATAGCGCTTGAGCGCATGGGTGTTGCCGAGAATGAAGCTGATCGGGTTGTTGAGTTCGTGGGCGACACCCGCCACCAGGCGGCCGAGGGAGGCCATCTTTTCCGAGTGCAGCAGCTGCTGCTGGGTCCGCTTGAGGTCGTCGTGGGCCTGGCGCAGCGCCGAATAGGCCTTGCGCAGCTCCCCCACCGGGCGCCCGGTGATCACCATCCCGAGCGACTTGCCCACCGAGGAATAGCGCGGCGTGCAGTTGACGGACACCGGCACCGCGCTGCCGTCGGCAGCCCGCAGGGCCAGCTCGCAATCATGGATGGGTGCGTCGCCGCGCAGCGCGAACCAGCTGCGCGCCACATCGACCGCAGCCGGATCAGCCAGCAGCTCGAAGAAGGGCGTGCCGCGCAGCGTATCCGAACCCCGCCCGGTGAAGGCCTCCAGGGAACGGTTCACCTCCTCGATGCGCCCGCGCCGGTCGCACACCACCAGGATGTCGGAGATCGAGGTCAGCACCGACAGGATGAAGCCCTGGCTCTCCTCCAGCTTGGCGTTCTTCTCCTCGAGGGCGACCTCGTACTGCAGCAGGTCGGAATAGACCTCGTCCATCTTCTGGATCACGTCGATCCAGGCGCCCTCCCCCACGCCTTCCGGCGCCGCGGCCAGCAAGGCGGAAGAATCGGGCAGGCGACGCTCACCGTCCGCCACGCTCAGCTCCGCGGCCGGTAGTGGCCATGGAGATGGGCATGCCCATCGGCACGGGGATGGCTGTGATCGTGAGTGTGGCTCTGCGCACCAAACTCCGCCGTCACCAGGTTCAGTGCGCCGTGGCGGATGCCCGGCTTGGCGATCAGCGCATCGGCAAAGGCCCGCACCTCTGCCGTCGGCCCGCGCAGGATCACGCTTTCCATGCAGTTGTCGTGATCCAGGTGGGCATGCAGCGTCGCCACGCACAGGTCGTGGTGCTCGTGCTGGTCGTGGGTGACGCGCTCCGCCAGCTCGCGCTCATGGTGGTTATAGACGTAGGACAGGTTGGCGATGCAGTGCCCCGCCTCTTCCCGCGCCAGCCGGTTGCTTTCCAGCTGGGCGCGCAGGATGTCGCGCACCGCCTCGGAACGGTTCGAATAGCCACGGGCGGCGATCAGCGCATCGAACTCACGGGCCAGGTCTTCGTCGAGGGAGATGGTGAAACGTTCCACGGGGCGCTCCAGGCAAGGTCAGGCGAAGCATTCTGCCTCTCGCCCCGGCACGCCGCAATCGGCGCCCCATGGGCTTCGCTGCACTGCGATAATCGAACGACAGACCTATCGCCCCCAAGGACATCCCATGGCCCGCATCCAGATCGAACTGCCCGAACAGTTTCTCTTCTCGACCGACGTCCCGATCTACATCACCCACATCAACAAGGCCCAGCACCTGGACAACGCCGCCCTCATCGGACTGCTGTCGGAGGCACGGGTGCGTTTCTTCCGCTCCTTCGGCTACGACGAGCTGGACGTGGAAGGGGTCGGCATCGTGGTCGCCGATGCCGCGCTGCAATACAAGTCCGAAGCCTTCCACGGCGAGACCCTGGCGTTCTCGATGACCCCCGCCGACTTCAACAAGTACGGCTTCGACCTGATGTGGACGGTTGCCGACAAGGCCAGCGGCCGCGAAGTGGCCCGCGGCAAGATGGGCATCCTGTTCTTCGACTACGCCGCCAGGCGCGCCGCCCTCATCCCGCCCGCCTTCAGGGCCAAGATCGGCGCCCCGGAAACCGCCTGAGCGCGCAGCGCTCAGACGTTCACATCCACCTGCTGCATCGTCCCCACGTGGCCGTCCTCGGCCACGTAGACACCGGTGCTGCGCACGGCGCCCAACGCGGCACCATCCTTCAGCGTGAACGGGGTCGCCGTGCGGCCCAGATACAGCGCCCCGACGCCGGCATCGCGCAGGGAGCGCACGCTGCCGCCACCGCTGGCGTCGGGCGTCCACACGCCGAGGCGGTCGAACACCGCGTCGGCCTCGTCGATCCAGCCGCTGGCATCGCCGTCGTACTTGGCCAGATCGGCAAAACCGTCGCCGCTGGCCGGCCCGAAAAGCTGACGGCCGGACGTCACCTTGCCGCTGCCCACCGCGTCGAGCACCAGGAAGCCGCTGCCCTGCCCGAGCAGCGGCATGTCCACCTGCTGACCGTCGCCCATCAGGTCGAAGCTGAAGCGCTGGTTCTCCAGGCTCGCGGCCTCCCCGGCGAAGTTGATCACCAGCGGATCCTTGCTCACCGCATTGCCGGCCCGCAGGCTCACGCTGCTGGTCGTCGTCTCGCTGCGCGCCATCGACAGTGCAACGTTGAAATCGATGCGCTTGCCATCGGCGGTCTGGATCGTGCCACTCGCCTCGAAATGGGTTTCCTCCGACTCGGTACGGGTTTCCGTGCGGTCGTAGGCGATGCCGAATTCGGGTGCCGAAGCCTGCGCCGCAGCCGATGAGACTGCCGTCGCCGTTTGCTGCGCAGTGCTCAGCCCATCGACCGACATCAGGCGGATTCGCTGGCCGGTCAGTTGCTCGATGATGGTCTTGAGCAACGCCAGCTTGGGATCGTTCTTCGTCCCGTCGTCGTCACCCGACCTGGCAACCGTGGCCGAAGCCTGGGCCTGTTCCTGGCGGAGGGCCTGGCGGGCCGCCTGGGACACCACCACGCTGCGCGCGATGCGGCTCTGACCGGCGGCGCCATCCGGCCGACGCCCACCCCACGCCGACAGGCGCTCGTCCACCGCCAGCGTGGCCTGGCTGCGATGGCTGGCTTGCATTTCCATGCTGGATGCGGCGATTTTCATGGCGAACCTCGATACAGACGTGAAGATGCCCTGCTCTACGGCGTCTTGCCCGGCAACTTTACCGCCGCATGAGGGGCCGACAGGCTTTCATGGTCCTCCGCCTGCGGTGGTAATCTGCGCTTACAGAGTCCTGTCGAAGCGCTTACGAAGGGGCTCTAAGATACAAAGCAGGAATCTCTGCCCTTGCCCTCACCCGGCCCATTCCGGGAGCCCATCATGCCCGTCGCCCGTCTGCTCCGCCCCCTTGCCTTCGCGGCCGTTCTTTTACCGGCAGCCGCCCAGGCCCAAACCGTGTTGATCGCGGAACCTGTCCAGCTGTTTGCAGGCCCGGCCCCCGACTACCCCATCCTGATGACGCTGGCGCCGGGCATGGAGGCCCGCCTGTTCGGCTGCCTGTCGGACTACCAGTGGTGCGACGTGCAGCTATCCTTCGGGGCCCGCGGCTGGGTCTTCGCCGGCAGCCTGTACTACCCGTGGGGAGGCAGCAGCGTACCGATCCTGCAGTACGGACCGACGCTCGGCATCCCGCTGATCAGCTTCTACATCAGCGACTACTGGGGCGCCCATTACCGCCGCCAACCCTGGTACGGCGAGCGCGACCGCTGGCGTGACCGGCCTCCCCCAGCTGCGCCCATCATGCATCCACCGCGGGCGATGCCTCCGCCGGGAGGCTGGAGCCAGCCTTACCCAGCCCCCCGCTTCGACCGCGATCGGGAGCGCGAACAAGGACGCCGCGAGGCCGAGCGTGAACGGGAAGGCGAGAGGGAACGTAACCGACCGCCGCGCCAGGAGGTCATGCCCCAACAGCAGCCACCACGCAACGCCATGCCGGCCCCGAATCCCGGATGGAACGGCGGCGGCATGCCGAACACCCCACCCCGCCAGGAACAACACGCGGCACCGCGCCAGGAGCCGCCACGGGCCTTCACACCGCCCCCTGCCCGCCCCGAGCCACAGCGCGAAGCACAACCGCCGCGCCAGGAGCGCGGCACCGGCCACGACCGTGGCCCGCCGCATCAGGAAGGACCGCGGGAAGAACGCCAGGGGAACCGCTAAGCCGCTCCTCCGCCCTTGCTCAGTGGACCGTGCAGACCATGCAGGGGTCGAAACTGCGCACCACGTGCTGCACCAGCAAGGGCTGGTCCTCCGGCAGGCCGACCAGGGCCTGCTCCAGCGCCCCGGGAATATCGGTGGCATCCCGCGGCGAGAAGTTCCAGGTCGTCGGCGCGATGATCTGGTAACGGCTGATGTGCCCGCCGCGCAGCGTAACCCAGTGCCCGAGCGCCCCACGGGCCGCCTCCACCAGGCCCACCCCCCGCCCGTCGCCGGGCAGCGCCACCTGAGCGCAGAACGGGCCGTCGTCCACCTCGCGCAGCCAGTTCTCCATCGCCGGCACCACGATGGCCAACTCCAGCAGACGCGCCACCACCCGGCTGAACACATTGCCGCCGCCCTGGGCCACCAGCTCGCGGATCAGCGGATGGCCGGCCACGACCTGGCGGGCCAGCGCTCCGCACTCCACCACCTGCTGCTGCCAGCGCGGCGCCTTGCACCACGTGTAGGCACCCGGCTTGTCCTCCACCGGCCGCGTTTCACCTTCTGACGGGTGGCGCGGCGGCTCATCCTCCAGCCAGGCATGGCTGACGTCCTCCAGCACATCGCCGGGCAGGAAGGGCTGCAGCGCCCCCGCTGGCAGATCCAGCACGCCGCGCGGAAACAGCCAGCCGCCTGCCTCTTTCGGATAGGCGCCATGGCTCAGGAAACGGTCCGTACCCCGACCGTAGCGCGCCAGCTGCAGATCCTCCGCGATCTCCAGGAACAACCGGAAATCGCTGGCCTCCGCCGGCCGGCTGTCCATCCAGCGATGCAGCGCGACCTGGGAATCTAGGGCCGCGATGGCCTCCAGCTTGTCGCCGAACAGCTGCCGCTCCAGCCAGCCGCGAAACTCCCGCAGCGCCGCGAAAACCCGCAGGCGCTCGGCAGCCTGGGGCGCCCGTGCCACCCCGCCCGGCTGCAGCGTCAGCGAGTGGGGCCACTTGCCGGCGAGCAAGCCCATGATCTGCAGGAAGCCCGCCCGTGCCGGCAATGCATCACGCGTCGCCGTGCCGCTGACCGCCTTGAAGCGCGCCTCGGCGGCCGGGAACCAGGCTCGCGCCCGGTAGGCCTCGCGGGCGAAATCCGGCATGAAGAACAGGTAGAAATGGGTGAAATGATCGGCCAGGTTCTCGGCGGCGAGGATCAGGTTGCTCATCCGGCGGCCATTGGGCGTCGGCTGCACCCCGGCCAGGTCAGCCAGCGCGGCTGCGGCAGCGGCCGACTGCGACACCGAACAGATGCCGCAGATGCGCGGCACGATCACCAGCGCGTCCAGCGCCTCGCGGCCGACCAGGATCTGCTCGAAGCCGCGGAACAGCGGCGAATTGACGTAGGCCGCGGCGACCCGCCCGTTCTCCATCTCCAGGCTGACCTCCAGGTCGCCCTCGACGCGGTTGAAGGGCCCCACCGTCACCCGGCTCACCGGCGCACTCCGGCAACGCCCGTAACAGTTTCGGAATGGAGCGGCAAAGGCGGGCAACAACGGAACATGGCGGCCGGAACGGGATGTGGTCTCGACCGAAGGATACAACGCCGCCCCGACTAGCTCCCGATCCGCACGCCGAAGCGGCGCAGACCGGCCCAGCCGGCCAGCCCCAGTCCGAGAACACTGGCCAGCACCGGGCCGACCCAGACGGTGTCCAGCGTCCATGCCTCCACCAGCCACGGCGCCAGCAGCATGGACGCAGCGCCAGCCGCAAACGCCGAGCCGACCACGATCGCCAGCGTATCGCGGCGCAGCCTTACGTGGTCCGCCTTCAGACCAGCCAGCAGGCGGGCGTGCTCGGCCTCCAGCGCGGCCTGCCGGGCGGCCAGGTCGGCCGCCGCATCCTGCAGCATGGCGGCCATCAGTTGCTGGCGGAAGCCGTCGGGCAGCGGCGGCGGCGTCAGCACCCTGCCCAGCGCGCTGTCCAGAGCCTGCAGCGCGCGGGCGTCGGCGCTATCGGAATTCGTCTTGTCCATGCGTCTTCCTTCCTACAGCCACAGCCCCGGTTCATCCAGCCCACGGCGCTGGAACTCGGCGAGCAGCAGCTTGCGCGCCCGGTGCAGATGGGTCTTCACGGTGCCGTCGGGCAAGCCCAGCATCTGCGCCACCTCGGCCACCGAGCGGTCCTCGTAGTAGAACAGCGTCAGGCAGCTGCGGTAGGCCACCGGCAGCGCATCCACCAGGCGTGCGAGCAAGGCCGCCGGCCCTTCACCAACGATGTCCGGCGGCGCGGCCTGGGCCTCCGCCTCGGCCCACACCTCCGGCACGCTGAGGGAGGCATGGTCCGGATCGCGCCGTGCCAGCAGGGACAGGCAGCGGTTGCGGGCGATGGCGTACAACCAGGTGGACGGCGCGGCGCTGCGGCGATCGTAAGTCCCCAGCGCCCGCCACACGCGCAGGAACACGTCCTGGGCGGCATCCCGCGCCTGCGCCTCGTCCCGCAGCAAAGCCATGCACAGGCGATGGACCTTCCCTTCGTAGCGGGCCACCAGCCGTTCGAAAGCCGCAGCACCGTCGCCCTGCTCCAGCCGCGCGACGATGTCCGCATCGCGGCGGGCAGCGTCGGAATCCGGCGGGCTCAGGGAAGGAGGTGGGTTGAGGTCCATGCCGCTTGATACTTCCCGACATGCAAGCCGGTTTCAACCGGGTACAAAAAAATCTGCGGCGGCGGCGAAACCGGCCACTGCCCGGCCAGGTATCAAGGGCATCAACCCACACAGGAATGCACACATGTCCATCGACGACTCCAGCGAACTGGTCGCCATCCTGCGCGCCGCGCTGCCCCTTACCGCCATCGTGCTCGGCATCGGCATCGCCATCCTGGGCACGGCCCTCCGCTACCGCCGGCGCATCCGCATCGCCGAACTGATTCACGCCGAACGCATGGCAGCCATCGCGCAGGGCATGGAACCCCCACCGCTGCCGCCGGAACTGCTGGACGGAGGCGGCGGACGCCGCCGCAGCCGGACTTCCGATGACTACCTGCGGCGCGGAGTGCTGCTGCTCGCCGTCGGCATCGCGATCGCCATCGCGCTGCTGGTCAGCAGCCGCCGCCCCGAACGCGCGATCTGGGGGCTGGTGCCTGCGGCAATCGGCGCCGCCAACCTGCTGCTGTACAAACTGGACACCCGGCGCCGCCAGTCCGGCGACAACCTGCCCGCCACGTCACAACACCGCGACGGGCGCTCGCCTGGCTGACGCCGGCACGTCCTACTTCAAGCCGATCTTGCGGATGGCCGGCGCCACCACCGGCGTCTCGGCCACCGCGTTATGGCGTACCCGCGCCGGCGTGGCCGACTTGGACAGGGCCGCCAGCGCGACGAACCAGGCTTTGGGCATGTCCGACGGCAGGCCGATCGGGATGCCCGCCACCTTCGGCGTGCGCGCAAAGGCGTGGCCCGGCGCTTCGAAGCCGGGCTCGGTGCAGCTGATGCACGGGTAGCCGCCGTTGGTGCATGAGCCGACACCGTTCCACGGGCGGATGTTGCAATCGGCGTGGGCCTGGGTGCCCTTGCAGCCCATGTGCTCCATCATGCAACCCAGGTCGCCGGGTTTCTCGGCGCTGGCCTTGAACTCGTAGAACTCGTTGCGCGTGCAGCCGTGGTGCACCAGCTGGTCCGCGTAGAAACGCGGCCGCCCGAGGGCGTCCATGTCGTTTGCGGCGAATTGGCCGAGGGCCAACGCCAGCAGCGTATCCACCACCCAGTCCGGGTGGGTCGGACAGCCCGCTACGTTGATCACCGGCAGGCCGGCGGCCGAGCGGTAATCGACGCCCAGCAGCCCGCCCGGATGCTGGCCGTCGTACTGCAGGCCGATCGCCCCCGCCGGGTTGTTGCCGGCGGCGGTGATCCCGCCATAGGCCGCGCAGGTACCGATGCCCAGCGTGTAGCGGGCGCGGGCGGCCAGCGCGCGCACCCAGGCGATCATCGGCCGGCCGGTGCCGGCCAGCATGTGGAAGCGGCCGCTGCCGTTGGGGCCGGTGAGCAGGGAGCCTTCGACGCACAACAGGTCGAGGGGCTCGCGGCCGGACTCGAAATCGGCGAGCAGCGCACGCACCTCGTCGCCGGTGGCTTCCGACAAGGACGGATGCCAGGCCAGCTCGATGCCCGCCGACGCCAGCAGGCCAGGCAGATCCCGCGCACCGGAGCACAGCAACGACATCGTGCAGCCGCCGCAACCACCGGACTGCAGCCACAGCAGCTTCATCGAAGTCTCCCACACGACAGATGCCATAAAACGCGTGGGGGCAAGACAAGGTCAGCCACCGTGCGCCCGCATTTCATTCCCCATCCCCCGCCTTGTCGCCACCGTCCAGCCCGAAGCGGGCCAGCTTGGCGCGCAGGCCGACACGGGACAGGCCCAGTTCGTTGGCGGCGCGGGTCTTGTTCCAGCGCAGACGGATCAGGGTCTCCTTCAGCACGCGGGCCTCGAGGGCATCGACGCGCTCCTGCAGCGTGCCGCTGAAGCCGACCGCCTCCAGATCGCCGTCGTAGGGGCTCTCGTCGCGGCCGTCGGCACCGGCCTGCAGCACCCGCGGCGCCAGCAGGTGGGCGCCCAGGCGCGGCTCGGAAGACAGGGCCAGCATGCGCAGGATGGCGTTCTGCAGTTCCCGCACATTGCCCGGCCAGCGGTAGGCAGCCATGCAGTTCAGGGCCTCCTGCGTGAAGCCCTCGCTGTCCTTGCCAAGGGCGTTGCGGCTGGCCTCCAGCAGACGCTCGGCGAGCAGCGGGATGTCCATCGGCCGCTCGCGCAGCGGCGGCACATGCAGCGGCACGATGGCCAGCCGGTAATACAGATCCTCGCGGAAACGCCCTTCCCGCACCTCGGTTTCCAGGTCCCGGTTGGTGGCGGCGATCACCCGCACGTCCACCGTCACCGGCCGGGTGCTACCGAGCGGGCGGAACTCGCCCTCCTGCAGCACGCGCAGCAGCTTGACCTGGAAGGCCGGCGAGGTCTCGCCGATCTCGTCGAGGAACAGGGTGCCGCCGTCCGCCTGCTGGAACAGGCCGATGCGGTCCTCATAGGCGCCGGTGAAGGCGCCGCGCTTGTAGCCGAACAGCTCGGCCTCCAGCAGCTGGTCGGGCAGCGCCCCACAGTTCTCGATGACGAAGGCTTTGTCGGCACGGCTGCTCTGGTAGTGAAGCGCCCGCGCGATCATCTCCTTGCCGGTACCGGACTCACCGGAGATCAGCACCGAAAGATCGAAGGGCGCGACCTGGGCGATCAGCTCGCAGACCGGGTTGAGCGGGCTGCCCGGCGCACGGGTCAGCCCGTCGAGGCCGAACTCGCGCTTGACCCGCTCGTACTTCATCTCGACGCGCTTCTTGAGCACCGGCCCGGCGGTGCGCAGCTCCAGGCTGAGGCGCTGGTTCTCGGCCTGCAGGCGGTGCAGCTCGGCAGCGTTGCGGATCGCCATCAGCAGGTGGTCCGGCTGCCAGGGCTTGAGCAGGTACTGGTATATGCCTGCATCGTTGATACCGGCGATGATGTCTTCCGAGTCCGTATAGCCGGAGATGATGATGCGCACCACGTCCGGCCACTGCTCGCGCACGCGCTTGAGGAAGGCCACGCCGGACTCTCCGGGCATGCGCTGGTCGCACAGCAGCACATGGATCACTTCCCGCTCAAGAATGGTGCCGGCCTCTTCCGCCGACGAGGCGGTGAACACCTCGAACTCCTCGTCGAGGGTGCGGCGCAGGGCTTCCTGGGAGCGGACTTCGTCATCCACCACCAGCACCGCCGGCAGGCGGGTGGCGGGTTTGAAGGGGGTATTCATCGGCCGACCTCCCGGTGGCGGGCGAGGTGGCGGGGGGTCCAGGACTGGGGGCTCTTCATCACGAAATGGTAGCGTGCGCCGTGGTAGCTGGGGTCGAAGCCGTAGAAATTGCGGCGCATGTGGGCGAGTTCTTCATCGCGGTAGGTAGCCAGCGGCTTCACCGCCTCGTCGGCGGCGCGGCGGGCCTGCTTGGCGGCGAGGCGCTCGGCGTAGTCCGGCGCATCCGCCAGCGCGGTCGCGCGGGCCAGCGCCTCGGCCTCGAAGGCCGGCCGGTCGGCGCCGAAGCAAGCATCGATGAGCCCGCCCTCCACCGCCCGTGGCGCACCGAGGGGCAGGCGCGCGGCCATGATGGCGCGGGCACCGTCCGCCCCCACCCGCCGCGGCAGCAGGTAGGTCCAGTATTCCGAGCCGTACAGGTTGCCCATGTTCTTGTAGTGCGGGTTGAGGATCACCCCGTCGCGCGCCCACACGTGGTCGGCGGCCAACGCCAGGAAGCAGCCGCCGGCGCCGGCATTGCCGCGCAGGGCCGCCACCGTCAGGCGGTCGGTGAGCTGCAGGATGGCGAGGCACACGTCGTCCATCGCGTTGATGTTGTCCCACGACGCATCGGCCGCCGAACCGCCGTCCAGCTGCACGGCCTCGATGCGGTTGAGGTGGATGCCGTTGGACCAGAAATCCGCCCCGCCCTCCAGCACCAGCACACGGGTCGGCCGGCTGCGGGCGAAGCCGATGGCGGCGATCAGACGGCGGCACTGGTCGGTGGCCATCGCCCCGTTGTAGAAATCGAAGGACAGCACGCCGACGACACCGTCCGCCTCTTCGCGGTAGCGCAGCTCGGCGCCCTCCTCGGTGGCGTCGCGCCACAGCTCGACAGACCGTTCGGGCAGGCCCGCAGCCTCAGCAGCGAAGGCCACGGTGGCCGGCAGCTTGATCGCATCCGGCCGGTCGCCGCGCTTCACGTGGCCGATCCACACCGCCCCATCCACGGTGGCGCGTAGCACCGCGCCGTCCCGCCGGGCCAGCAACGCGCCGGGCGTGGCGCCGGACTCAAGGGGCGCCGGATGGGCGTCGAACAGGTGGCAGGGCACGCCGAACAGGCTGTCCGCCACACCGGGAAAACCGTCCGCCGCGCGCAGGCGGGCGAGGATCTGCGCGCGGCTGTCGCGCTGCCAGTCGATGGCACGGTCGGCCTGGCGCATCAGCGGCTGCAGGGCGCCCCGCACATCGCCGTCGCCGGGCTGCACGCGGCGCGGCTGCCAGCGGCCGGCACGCCAGTCGTCCACGCGGTCGAGGGCCTCCAGCACGGCGGCCAGCGCCGCTTCGGTCACTTCGTTGCGGTACAGGCTGGACTTCTTGGCCGGCCGCATCGGAAAGGTCGCACTGCCCCACACCGGGCCGGCGTCCATCTCCGCCTCGGCCTGCAGCACGGTGACGCCCCACTCCGCCGCATTGGACTGGATCGCCCAGTCCAGCGCCGACGGGCCACGGTCGCCGACGATGCCGGGATGGACGATCAGGCACAGCTGACGCGACCACAGGGATTCGGAAATGGCGCGCTTGAGGAAGGGCGCCAGCAGCACATCCGGCTGGAACAGCGCGACCGCCTCCTCGGTGACCGAGTCGGCGATGTCGAACTCCACCGACAGGTCGTGGCCGCGCACCGCCAGCGCCTCGAAGAGGCGCTGGGTCAGGCTGTTGAAACTATGGGTCAGCAGCAGGATGCGCACGATTTGATTTACAACACGGCCTCGAAGCCCTCGAACTGCGGCGGCCCCAGGTAGATGTCGCGGCTGCTGCCGGCGCCGGCGTGGGCCTTGCGGAAAGCTTCGGAGCGGGTCCAGGCCTCGAAGGCGGCGGCCGATTCCCACACCGAGTGGGACGCGAACAGCGTGAACTCCGGCGTCGTCGGCCCCTGCAGCAAGTGGAACTCCTTGAAGCCCGGCACCTCGTCCAGGTGCGATTCGCGCTGCTTCCAGATGTCGATGAACTCGGCCTCGCGGCCCGGGGCGATGCGGAAACGGTTCATGGCGATGTACATGGTCGGTCTCTCCTGGTGGGTTAACAAATCCGCGGCAGCTGTTCGCCGGCCAGCCAGTCCACCATGCGGCGGCCTCCGAAGGCGGTTTTCATCTGCACGAAGCGGTGGTCGTCGGCGATCACTTCGCCGACCTTCGCTGCCCGCGCGCCGAGGGGATGGGCACGCAGCGCAGCGAGCAGCCCGTCGACCTGCGCCGCCGGGCAGACGGCAATCAGCTTGCCTTCGTTGGCGATGTTGAGCGGGTCGAGGCCCAGGAACTCACAGGCGGCAGCCACCTGCGGATCGACCGGGATGGCCGCTTCGTCGAGGACGATGCCGACGCCCGACTGCTGGGCGATCTCGTTGAGGGTAGCGGCCAGGCCGCCGCGGGTCGGGTCGCGCAAGAGGCGCAGGTCCAGCGCAGCGTCCATCGCTACGGCGGCAAGGCCGTGCAGCGCGGCGGTGTCGGAGCGGATCGCCGAGTCGAAGGCCAGGTTCTCGCGCTGGGCCATGATCGCCATGCCGTGGTCGCCGAGGGTGCCGGAGACGATCACCGCGTCGCCGGGCCGCGCGTTGGCGCCGGACAGCTCGCGGCCGGCCGGCAGCGCGCCGATACCGGTGGTGGTGATGAAGATGCCGTCGCCCTTCCCTTTCTCGACCACTTTGGTGTCGCCGGTAACCACCGGCACGCCGGCCTCCCTGGCCGCCGCGGCCATGCTCAGCACCACGCGCTGCAGCTCGGCCAGCGGGAAACCCTCTTCGAGCACGAAGCTGGCGGCCAGGTACAGCGGACGGGCGCCCATCACCGCCACGTCGTTGATGGTGCCGTGCACGCACAGACAGCCAATGTCGCCGCCGGGGAAGAACAGCGGCGACACCACGTGGGCGTCGGTGGCCACCACCAGGCGCTCGCCGGGCGCCGGCGCCGGCAGCACCGCGCCGTCGTCGCCGCGGCGCAGCCATTCGTTGTCGAAGGCGCGGGCGAAGATGTCGCTGATCAGCTGGACCATCGCGCGGCCACCGCCGCCATGGGAGAGGTCCACGCTGCCGTGGCGCAGGTCGAGGGGACGGACGTAGGCTTTTTTCATATCAGGGTTTGAACACGAACAGGTCCGGATGGCTGCGGCGATAGCGGCGCAGGTTGAGGATCAGCGCCGGCACCAGCGAACGCACGCCGAAGGCCAGCGCCTCGTCCACCGTGGCGCGCTGGATGCTGCGGAGGCTGCGAGCGGTCAGCGCCCAGCCGTCCCGATCGAGGGACGACAGCGCGGCCGCCGCATCGGCAGGCAGGTTGCCGAGGGAGTCGGCGATGACGATCAGGTGGCGGATCGCCTCGTCGCGGGTCAGGCGCAGGGAGAACAGGGTCGCGTCATCCACCCCGTCGGTGAGGGTCAGGATCGCGTGGGCGGCATCCTCGACGATGCCGAGCAGGGCGCCGGTCAACATGACCGGCCCCCGCGCGTGGGGAGCTCACAGGGCAGCATGGGCGTGTCGTGTCGTTCGGGGGCCGAGCGGCACGGCACGCGCAGGCGTGCCCGCCGGGTCAGGCCCGGGTCAGTTGGCTCTCGGTCAGGTGTTTGAGGGTGTCGGCCACCGCCTTGGTGTGGCCGGCCGTCTCGGAGGTCTTGCCGCTGAAGGCCTGGATGTCGGTCAGCATGCCGGACAGGTTGGACACGTCGCCGGCCTGGCGCTCGATCTCCTGCGCGACGCGGCCGATCTCACTGGCCAGCGTGGAGATGTCGGTGCCGATCTCGCCGGCGCTGGCGCGGGACTTCTCGGCGAGCTTGCGCACTTCGTCAGCCACCACTGCGAAACCGCGGCCGGCCTCGCCGGCCCGCGCGGCTTCGATCGCCGCGTTCAACGCCAGCAGGTTGGTCTGGTCAGCGATCTGCTGGATCACTTCCACGACGCCCTGGATACGGCCACTGGCCTGGGCCAGCTTGCGCGCGCTGTCGGCGCTGTCGGCAGCCTGGTGGGTCAGCTCGCTGACCGTGCCGCCCGCGGCGTTCACCACCCTCTCCTGCTCGTCGATATGCTCGGACAACGCCCCCACCGAGGAATACAGGTCGCCGGCACAGCTCTCCAGTTGGTGGGCCATCTGGTCGCGGAGGGAATGGGACGACTGCAACGTCTGCCCAAGGCTGTTGAGGCCGTGCACCACCAGCGCGATGTTGTCGTCGAAGTTCGACGGGTCGAGCTGGCTGTCGAAGGCTTCGGCCTGGTAGTCGGCGATCTGCTTGACGATGACCCGCGACAGGCCGGTCAGCTTGGCGCTCTGGCGACGCAGGAAGAAGGCCTTGAACTCGCCGTAGTGGGCGACGAAGTTGTCCACGTAGTCGTCGCGGAAGGGCGTTCCTTCCGGCACGCGGAAGAAGAACACCGCGGTGAGGGTCTGGTTCAGGTTGAGGCCGAGGATCTCGCCAAAGGTCGAGAAGCCCGCCATCTGCTTGCACGGCAGCGCGCTGCCGACGCGGGACAGCTCCTTGTCGTTGTAGAGGCGGCGCAGGATGCAGTCATTGAGGATGCCGGCCACCGGCGCGCCGGGCTTGCCGGCCATGAAGTTGCGGAAATCCTGCTCCGTGCTCTGTACCAGGCCGGTCCGGCGGACCAGCATGAGCTCCTCACCCGGCGAGATGTCGCAGTAGAAATTAACGCGGCCGGCACGCACGTCCACGTTTACCACCGAGCGGACGAAGATCTCCTTTCCGACCTGGATCGCGAAGGAATAATCGGCCAGCTTGCCTTCCAGTTGGGCCGGGTCGCAGCGGAAGTGGCTGCACAGCGCGTCGATGAAGGGCACGATGCGGCCGTCGGCGGCGATCACCTGGCTGACGTAGCGCTGCTCCAGCGAAGCGCCGATGACCGGGAAGCGCGGACCATCCGGCACGAAGTTCTGGCTCTTCAGCACCCCGAAGCGGGTGCCCTTGGCCACCTTCAGGAAGGCGATCAGCGCGTGGTTCTCCAGGCGGCGATTGCCGTCGTGGATCCAGGTGTTCTTGAAGTCGAACTTGCCGCCGGCCGAGCCACCGACGAACAGGCACGGGAAACGCCCGGAATCGTAGAGCGCCTCCATGAAGAAGGACTCGGACGCCGACAGGCCGTCGAACAGCACATAGGCCAGCGTGTCCCGGTAGTCGATGTCCATGTCCAGGCGCACCGCTTCGATGTTGCGGGCGATACGCGCGAGGCGCTCCTTCACCGGCACCTCGGACTTGCCACGGCGCAGGTCCTCGCAGGCCAGCGGCACGGCCACCACCTGGGCGCGGGCGATCAGCGAGGCGTCGAAGCACTGCAGCACCACCCGGTCCCAGTGCTCGCCGGTGTGGCAGTACAGATTATCGGTCTCGCCACACAGCTCGCCAGCAGTGGAACACAACATCACCGGCACGCCCGGGAAACGGGCGGTCACGGCGCGGGCAACCTGGTCGATATCCACGTGGGGCGACACGTAGCCGCCGACGAAGGTCGGTGCGATGACTGCGGACGCGAGGCGTTGAGCGACCTCGGACGCACGGCATTGCAGGGTCACCACACCCGGGGCCGGCGCTCCCCGCAGACTTTTGAACAGGTTCATCTTCTTGTCTCCTTGCACGGCTTCGAACAGGCCGTATGGCGGCTTATCGGCCGCAGCGAGACGAGATTTAACCCTGTTTTAGGTAATAAATCACTGACCAATAGCGGTCGCCTCAAGCAATTGTTCCCTTTCGGGACAAGGACTTGGCGAAAGCGCTCCATCATGCAGCAACAACCGGAATATCGCGGAAGCGGCCGTAGGTGTAATGGGCCGCGCAAGCCCCTTCGGACGACACCATGCAGGAGCCCATCGGCGTCTCCGGCGTACACACCGTACCGAACAGCTTGCAGTCCAAGGGCGTTTTGACGCCGCGCAGGATGGCCCCGCATTCGCAGGACTTGTGGTCCGGCACGCCTTGGTAACGCAAGCCAAAACGCGCCTCCGCATCGAAATCGGCAAAGCGCTCGCGGATGCGCAGCGCCGAATAGGGCACCGTTCCCAGCCCGCGCCATTCGAAATCGCGGCGCAGCTCGAAGATCTCCGATACCAGGGCCTGGGCCTTCAGATTGCCGTCTTCGCTGACGGCGCGGGAGAACTCGTTCTCGACTTCGGCCCGGCCCTCGTTCACCTGGCGCACCAGCATGCGGATCGCCTGCATCACGTCGAGGGGCTCGAAGCCGGCGATCACCACCGGCTTGCGATACTCCTCGGCGAAGTGCGCATAGGGCCGGCTGCCGATCACCGTGCTGACGTGGGCCGGCCCGACGAAACCGTCGAGCGGCACCGTGCCCAGCTCACGCACCTCCGGCGACTCGAGGATCGCGGTGATCGCCGACGGCGTCAGCACGTGGCAGCACAACACGCTGAAATTCTTCAGGCCCAACTGGGCGGCCTGGCGGATCACCAGCGCGGTGGGCGGCGTGGTGGTCTCGAAGCCGATGGCGAAGAACACCACCTGCCGCTGGGGCTCCTTCTGCGCCAGCGCCAGGGCATCGGCCGCCGAATAGATCATGCGGATGTCGGCGCCCTTCGCTCTCGCACGCAGCATCGACAAGCCGCCGGAGGCCGGCACGCGCAGAGTGTCGCCGTAGGTGCACACGGTGACGCCATGCTCCAGCGCCAGGCCGATGGCCTGGTCGATGCGGCCGATGGGCAGCACGCACACCGGGCAGCCGGGGCCGTGGATCATGCGCACCTGCGGCGGCAACAGGTCGGCCACGCCGTAGCGGGAGATCGCGTGGGTATGGCCGCCGCAGAACTCCATGAAGGCATAGCGCCGGTCCGGCCGCGCCTCGCGGGCGATGGCCTCGGCGAGGCCGCGGGCGACCTCCCCGTCGCGGAATTCGTCCACGTACTTCATGCGGATGCCGCCTCGCCGGCCACGTCGATGCCGGCTTCCTTCATCAGCGCCAGCGTGCGCTCGGCCTCCTCCGGGTCGAGGCGGGTCAGCGCGTAACCTACGTGGACGATCACGTAGTCGCCGGGCAGCACGTCATCCACCAGTTCAAGGGAAATCGTCTTGCGCACGCCGCCCAGGTCCACCAGGGCCTGGCCGTCGGGCAGGAGTTCGACCACGCGGGTCGGGATTGCGAGACACATGAAATCAGTCCTTCCTGTTGCCGGGCTGCCCTGCCTTCACCACACGCCCCGCGCCAGCTGCGCGCGGGCCACCCAGGCCTGGCCGAGGGCCACACCGCCGTCGCCGGGAGGCGCGTGCTGGGCTTCAAAGACCTTCAGCCCGCGGGCCTGCAGGCGCGCGCGCAGACCGCTGGCGAGCAGGCGGTTGTGCAGGCAGCCGCCGGACAGCGCGACCTGGCGGATGCCGGTGGCGAGGGCCGCATTGCCGAGCCACTGGGCCAGACCGTCGGCCAGCCCGGCGTGGAAGCGGGCCGCACCGCGCGCCGCATCGTCCTCGTCGGCCAGGTGATTGAGCAGCGGATAGAGATTGAGCACCGACAGGCCCGCCTCCGGGCGCTCGTCGATGTAGTAGCTACCGGGCAGCGCCAGGCAGTCGCCGAAGGCCCGTGCCAACGTCTCCAGCAGCATCGCCGCCTGGCCTTCGAAAGTCATCGTGTCGCAGATGCCGAGCAGTCCGACCACCGCATCGAACCAGCGGCCGAGGCTGGTGGTCGGCGGGCAGCGGGTGCCCTTGTGCAGCATCGCCAGCACCTGCTCCACGGCCTGATCCGGGAAACGCCGGGCCGCCTCATCGCTGCGTCCCAGCGCGTGCAGCACGCCGCAGGCCATGCGCCACGGCTCCCGCGCCGCACGGTCGCCGCCGGGCAGCGGCAGCGGGCTGAGGTGGCCGAGGCGACGGAACTCGGCGCCATCCACGTAAAGCAGCTCGCCGCCCCACGGCATGCCGTCAGTGCCGAGGCCGACGCCGTCGGCGGCCAGACCGAGCACCGGCCCTTCAAGACGATGCTCGGCGCACACCGCGGCCAGGTGGGCGTGATGATGCTGGACGGCGATCGCCGGGATGTCCAGGCGTTCGGCCAGCGCCAGCGCGGCCTGCGTCGAGTAGTAATCGGGATGGGCGTCGTGGGCCACCGCCGCCGGCCGTACCGACAGGATGGACTGCAGGTGTTCGGCCACCTCGTCCAGCGCCGCGCAGGCGGCCGGACTGTCGAGGCCGCCGATGTGCTGGGACAGGAAGGCCTCGCGCCCGCGGGCCAGGCACAGGGTCGCCTTGAGGTGGGCACCGAAGGCCAGCACCGCCGGGCCGTCGTCGGGCAGCGGCAGGGACAGCGGCGTGAAGCCTCGCGCGCGGCGCATGAACTGGATGCCGGCGCCGGCAGCCTCATGGGGTCCGGCGGGCAGATCCGGCCGCAGGCGCAGCACCGAGTCGTCGCAGCGCACGACGATGTCCCGGTCGTGCATCAGCAGCACGTCGGCGATGTCGGCCAGGCGCTCGAAGGCTTCGTCGTTGTCCTTCACCAGCGGCTCCCCGTGGGGGTTGGCGCTGGTCATCACGAGACCCAGCGGCTGCGCGTCGACCAGCCACGCGGTGCCGGCGGGCCGGCCGGCGGCCTCGTGGAAGAGCAGGTAGTGCAGCGGCGTGTAGGGCAGCATCACGCCGACTTCGTCGAGGCCCGGCGCAATGCCCGGGAACATCCGGTCGAAGCCCGGCAGTTTTTCCAGCAGCACGATCGGCCGCTCGGGGCTCTCCAGCGCCGCGGCTTCCGCCTCCGACACCCGCGCCCAGCGCTTCACGCTGACCAGGTTGGCGAACATCAGCGCCAGCGGCTTGTGCGGGCGGCGCTTGCGCACCCGCAAGCGGGTTACCGCGTCGCCGTCGGCGGCATCGCAGGCCAGGTGGAAACCGCCCAGGCCCTTCAGCGCGACGATCTCGCCGAGTTGCAGGCGGCGCAGCGTCTCGCTCACCGGGTCGCGGGCCAGTGCGCGCACGCCGTGGGGTTCGTACAGGGTCAGATGGGGGCCGCAGATCGGGCAGGCGTTGGGCTCCGCATGGAAACGCCGGTCGCCCGGAAAGGCGTACTCGGCCTCGCAATGCGGGCACTGCGGGAAGGCCGCCATACTCGTGTTGGCGCGGTCGTAGGGCAGACGGCGGGTGATCGTGTAGCGCGGGCCGCAGTTGGTGCAATTGATGAAGGCATAGCGCCAGCGGCGGTCGTCAGGGTCACACAGTTCGCCGAGGCAGGACGGGCAGATCGCCGTGTCCGGGCCGATGGCGGTAGCCACCGCGCCGTCGGCGCTGGGCAGGATCAGGAACTCGGTACGTGCGAGGTCCGGCGCGATGACTTCCGGTTCGATGGAGTCCACTCGCGCCAGCGGCGGCGCTTCGCTGGCCAGGCACTGGGTGAAGGCATCGAGGATGGCTTCACCACCCTGGATCTCGATCTCCACGCCGGCGCCGTCGTTGCGCACCCAGCCGGTCAGGCCGAGCTTCCGGGCGAAGCGGTAGACGAAGGGCCGGAACCCCACACCCTGCACGACGCCGCGCACGCGCAAGCGGCGGGCGACACAGGTCGGGTCGACGATCATCAGCATCGGCGCGTCACCCCTTGACGGCGAGCCGGGCTTCCAGCTCGGCAATGCGCGCACGCAGCTGATCGACGGTGCGCTGGCGGCCGGCACGGGCCTCGCCGAGGCGGGCATCGATCCAGCCCAGCCAGTCGGCAAAGCCGGCACCGGTGGTGGCGGACACCTGAATCACCTCGAGCGTGGGATTGACCCGCCGCGCGAAGTCGATAGCCTTCTGCACGTCGAAGCTCAGGTAGGGCAGCAGGTCGATCTTGTTCACCAGCATCAGGCGTGCGGCGGCGAACATGTCCGGATACTTGAGGGGCTTGTCCTCCCCTTCGGTCACCGACAGCACCACCACCTTGGCGGCCTCGCCCAGGTCGAAGGCCGCCGGGCAGACCAGATTGCCGACGTTCTCGACGAGCAGCACGCTGTCTTCCTGCGGGCTCAGCTTTTCCAGCGCGCGGCCGACCATGTGAGCGTCCAGATGGCAGCCCTTGCCGGTGTTGATCTGCAGCGCCGGTGCGCCGGTGGCGCGGATGCGCTCGGCGTCGAAGCTGGTCTGCTGGTCGCCCTCGACGACGGCGACCGGCACCTTGCTCTTCAATTCTTCAATCGTGCGCACGAGCAGCGTGGTCTTGCCCGAGCCCGGACTGGACACCAGGTTCAGCGCCAGGATGCCCCGGTCGGCCAGCCAGCTGCGGTTGCGCTCGGCGTAACCGTCGTTCTTGGCGAGGATGTTCTGCTCGATCCTGACCATCTGCGCCTGGCTCATGCCCGGCGCGTGAGCGCCGGCCGGACCCTGGCCGTAATGCACGCTGCCGTCGCCGTGGTCGTGGATGTGCTCGCCCTCATGGACGTGATCGTGGCTATGCACGGAGCCGTCGGCATGGCGATGGGAGTGACCGTGGGCAGCGGCGGGCACCCACTGGTAAGGCGAGTGGCCGTGCGCATGCTCGTCCGCGTGGTGATGAGTATGACGGTGCACGCTGCCGTCGGCGTGCACGTGCTCGTGTTCATGCTCGTGATCGAGGGCTTCGCCCTCCAGGCGGGTTTCTCCGGTTCCGCAACCGCACACATTGCACATGTCTCAGACCACCTTCATTCGATTTCCAGTTCCTTGACCCGCATCTCGGTGCCGCCGGTGGCCTGCACCTGGTAGCTGCCGCATTTCGGGCACGGATCGTACAGTGCCGCGACGGGCACCGTCTCGGCGCACTGCATGCACCAGCCGCTGCCCGGCACGCTGTCGATCTGCAGCGCGGCACCGGCGGCAATGCTGTCCTGCATCACCACGTCGAAGCAGAAGCGCAGGCTGTCCGGCTCCACCGACGACAGTTGGCCGATCTCCAGCACCACCGTCTTGACCTTGTGGAAGCCCTGGCTGCACCCGGCATCCTCGACGATCTGGCGGATCCCTTCCGCCAGCGACATTTCATGCATCCGCGATCTCCACTTCATACGCTACGCAGGGGTCGAGCAGCAGCACCGCCCGCTCCACTGCCTCCTGCGCCGCGGCCCGCGTCGGCAGGCTGGCGGGCAGCAGCTTCACAATACCCGTTTCGCTGGCGAAATTGCGATCCGTCGGCGCCTCCACGTGCCAGCTGACGATGCGCCCGCCGTCCAGCCGCAGTTCGTGGCGCAGCGCGCCGCGGGCCGTATGGATCCACGCTTCGCCGTGCCCGGTCGCCGGCCGGCCGGTGCTGCCGTAGGGATAGACGTCGTCCGCCGTCAGGGACTCCTGCGCCGCATGCACTGCCGCCAAACGGGCCTGAAGCCCCGTACGAAGAGCCAGCGCGCCGTCTGCATCCAGTTGATCGAAGCCCTGGTCGAGCACCCCGCCGCCACCGCCCAGCGTCTCGTCCAGCACCCGCGCGGTGGCCGCCACCAGCGCCGAACGCCCCTGGCCGCGCACGTTGCGCCAGGCCGCAAAGGCGGCAGTCTGCGGCGCCACGCCGAAGCGCCGCGGCCAGTCGAGCAGCAGGCGCCACAGGTGTTCGTGCAGGCACTCGGCCCACAGCAGCCAGCTTTCCGCCGGCTCCTCGGTGGCCCACCCGGCAGCCAGCAGGGCCAGGCGCCCCGCTTCCCGCTGGGCCTGGGCGCACAGGCTGTAGTACAGCGGCACGCGGCTCAGCGCCTCTTCCGGCGTCAGCCCGACCAGGGCCTTGGCGACCGGCGGCCGCAGCAGATTGACCCGCCAGTCGTGCAGACAGCCATCCGCCCAGCGCGCACTGATGCGCAGCCCGCCGGCAAGGGGTCCATTCATCATCGGCGACGCTCCCTTCTCACGCTGCCGACGCGCTGCCGCGCCCGAACAGCCAGCGCCGGCGCGACACCGGCTCGGACATCTGCGTCTCCACAGGGGCCTCCAGCGGCGGGCGCAGCAGCGCCAGCAAGGCCGCCTGGGCCGTCGCGCAGGCGGCCTCCATCGAATCGAACTCCAGCGCCGGCGAGAACAGCGAACACATCTGGAAGGGTCCGAAGCCGATGTCTTCGGCGTGGATGAACTCATAATCCCCGCTCGGGAAGCGCCTGTGCTGCTTGGACAGCGCAGGCGCCGCCTGCCACGGGGCACTGCCGGGCAGCAGCAGCAGGTTGATCGCCCACGGCATCACCAGCGCGCCCACGCGGACACCTTCCCACTCCGCCAGCCCCAGCAGCCGCACGGACAGCAAGGGATTGCACAGCGGCACGTCGGCCATCGCCCCGGCGGCGACGCCGCGGTAACAGGCCTCGACGCGCTCGACCAGTTCGGCGGCGGCCAGCGGATCAGCCATCCTTCAACACCATGAACTTGTGCTGCGGGGCGTCACAGGTGGGGCAGCGCCAGTGCTCCGGCAACCGCGAGAACGGTGTGCCGGGCGGAATACCCCAGTGCTCGTCGCCTTCGGCCGGATCGTACACCGACCAGCAGATGCCGCATTCCAGCTTGTCGGTGTCGGCCAGCTTGGCGCCGTCGCCGAGAAAGGAGCCTTCGAACATGCTCAGCCCTCCTTCAGCATCTGGATGTATTCGCCGAGGCGCTCGATGGAATCCGCATAATCCTCGGCAGCGGCCAGCACCACTTCGGGCATGTCCACCACCTCGATGGTGTTGAGGATCAGGCTGTCCATGCTGTTGAAATACTGCACCCACCACACGTTGGCGAGCCGCGTGCTGGTGACCCGGCAGTTGCCGTAGCCCCGCGACAGGATCGACACCTCACGGTGGCCGAGAGCGCCATACAGGTAGTCCAGGTCCGTCTCGGTGACCGGCAGCAGGGTCAGGTTGATCACGTGGGCGGGCTTGCCGAACTGGTGGCGGGCGGCCTGTTGCTGGACTTCGGCGAGCAACGCCTCGCCGTTCATCATGTTGGGCAGCAGCGGCGGCAGGCTCAGCTCGGGCAGCGTGGTGGCGCGCATCGCCGCGTACAGTTCCGCCGGCACCGGAGCGGCGACGAGGCGGTCGGCAACGATCCGACCGCCCTCGCCTTCCTCCAGCACGCGCCACAGCGCGGCAAAGGCGGTTTCCTGCACGCGCACCCGGCTCGGCGCCAGCGTGAAGGCGGACACCTCGCCAAAACCGAGGGACTGGGTCAGCACCTCGCGGACGCCGGCCGACTCGTCGTCGAGCAGCGCCGTCGCCGGCTGGGCGGCGTCGATAGACTGGACGCGCATCGTCGCCAACAGGCCTTCGAGCACCTCCGCCGCCCGCGCGATGTCGGCGGCACTGGCGGCCTCCGGCAGGCGCGGCGCCTGGAAGGTGTTCATGCCGCTCGGCATGGCCAGGTAGTCGGGTGCCTCGTCGGTCTGCGAACCGGGGCCGACGGGCACGACGGGAATCGGGAAAGGTTTCATGAACAGCTCCTGGCGTCCTGGACGGCAACGGAAATCGGGGGACGGCTGGGGGCGGCGGCGGCCAGGGCCTGCAACTCGCCGACGAAAGGCCCCCAATCGAGGATGCCGCTGAAGGCCCCCAGGTAGGCGCCGTCGCGCAGCACGACGACGGTCGG
Source organism: Pseudomonadota bacterium (assembly GCA_018241685.1). Lineage (GTDB taxonomy): Bacteria > Pseudomonadota > Gammaproteobacteria > Burkholderiales > Rhodocyclaceae > Zoogloea. Next base: position 143,520 of record JAFEDJ010000046.1, on the reverse strand, counting down.
GAAACGGCTGGCACCGAAGCGCTTGGCCAGCAGCGGGCTGGTCTGCGCATCGGCGGCGAAGCGCCGCGCCGGCAGCCCGAGAGCCTGCAGCGCCTCGGGCAGCACGACGATGACATCAAGGGATTCGGGGCTGCGCTGGGGGTCGTCGGTCAGCAGCAGCACGGCCAGCCCTGCGCCGGCGTCGAAGGCGGCCGCGTCGGCGACGCGCTCGAAACCGTGGCGCTCGGCCAGGCGCTTGAGGACCCCCTCCAGCTTGTCGAGGGATGACTGGGGCGGCGCGAATTGAACGCTCATGAAAGATCCTTCAAGTGATCGGGCAGGCTCGGCTCGCGGTCGACCAGGTCGGCAAACAGCGCGTCGATGCGCGCATGGTCGCCGGCCATTGCCGCATCGAGGGCAGCCAGCGCGTTGTTGATGGCCGCGGCCCGGTCGGCGTCGATCACCTCCCGCGCGGCACCGAGAAAGGTCAGCAGCCAGGTACCGGGCGGCTGTTCGCCGACCAAGGACAGGTCGATCTGCTGCTCGCCGCCCGGCCCGTCGCAGCGGGCCATCCAGCCGGCGGATTCGATGACGCGATACGGTACGCCGAGGCACACGGCTCAGCCCTCCTGCAGGAAGCGCGCATCGCCGAAGCGGCAAGCCTCCTGCTCGCTGGGGCGGCCGGACTCGTAATTGGCCATTTCCAGGCTGCCTTCGTTGAGGCGCGGCCCGGCGCCTTCGCGCGGGGCCAGCGGCGCGCCCCAGCGGGCCAGCCATTCGCCGGCCACCGCCAGCGCCGGCTCGATCTGCACCTTCACCGCATCGCGCAGGCTTCCGCCAAAGTCTTCCAGCTCCACCGGCTGGCAACCGATCAGCACCAATTCTTCGGGCAGGCGACCGAGCAGTTCAGCGGACGCCAGCACCTCCTGGAAACCAGTCTGGTGCAGGCTCATCTTCTTCGCACCCATGAAGCGCGGCACCTCGCTGCCGGTCACGACGCGCAGGGTGCCCGATGGATCGCCGTAATCCACGGCATCGAAGACCAGCAGGCGCTGCGCCTCCTCCACGTAAGGCAACAGGTACAAGCCCTGAGTACCGCCATCCATCGCGGTGACGTTGTCCGGCAGCGCATAGCGTTCGGCCAACGCCTCCACGCAGCGCACACCAAAACCTTCGTCGGCCCACAGGAGATTGCCGATACCCAAAACGAGAATTCGCGGCACGGAAGTCATGAACACGCCTTTGTAACGGGATAGGTTACACAATCAAGATCCGTGCCGCCTTTGCCCGCAGGACGGCGAGCGGATAAATGACTGGCTCCAAAGGCTCGCAACCCTCGGCTCGACCGGGCAATCGGGCATCGCAAAACAAAAACGAAAAATAATCTTCCACAAAGGCGCGGAACAGAAATCTCTCTTTCCACCAAAAAGCACTGCCAGACAAGCACAAAGGCATATATCGAATCCACGGGCGGGCTGTTCAATTTCACGTCCATTTACATTTATATGTTATTGACATAACCCGAAACAACACGAGCGGGAATTTTTCGCATTGCAACGGAATTTGCCCTGCACACCCGAACGGAGTGGTTTATTGTCTTGAGCCTATGAGAAAGATCCTGCCCGCCCTCACTGCCCTCGCTCTCCTGACCGCGGCGCCATTGGTCCGATCTGCCGAGGACGCCCCGCTCAAGTCAGCGACGCCCCCCAAACCCGCGACCACCTCCGAGGCCGAGAGCGCTATTCCGTCCACGCCTCGCAAGATCACCCGCTGGGAAGACACCGGAATGAAACCGGCGGAAGCCCGGGAATGGGAGAGTTATTCGTTCAAGCCCCACGAGGCGCTCGAATGGAAAAACGCCGACTTTGCTCCCGTGGTGGCACGCACCTGGTCCGACAAAGGCTTCGACCCTGACGAAGCAGCTGAATGGCGTGAGACGACCAAGAACAACCACACGCTGATGGCGGAACTCGATCAGTCCGACCCCGTCCAGTGGAAGCGCGAAGGCTTCACCCCGCGTGATCGCCTGGCCTGGCTGGATGCAGGCTTTGGCTTCGAGGATGCGGTCACCCTGACCCGCGCCGGCATGTCACCTACCGACGCAGCCTGGCACGGCCACGAAAAGCTGAAGGAGCTCAGAAAGCAGGACGCCCCGGCGAAGGCTGACGCTCAGCATCAGGACGCCCTTTCCCCATCCTGGACATTGTCTGATCTGAAGCAGCTCTACGGGACCCTCCGCCCACACCTGGAGCTTGGGCTCATCATTGCTCTAACGATAGTGTCCTTCGGACTGGCCCTCTATCTGCGCTGGATCCGTAGATCGAATGCCGCTGAACGCCGGCAGAATGCCCCCGATAGCACAACGCCGGACACGGACCCGGAAAGCCCTGGCCATCGGTCGCATAAAAAGAAGAAGGCCGCTGCCCGCCTCACCGCCAAGCTCGAGGAAGATCGCCACCACCCGGCTCGCCGGACCACCTTCTGGACACCGACAACCCCGACCTGCGTCCATTGCAACAGCACAAACGTCCGCATGTCGCGAATCAATCCACGCCGGATCGCGGGCATCACATTCAGCGAGTATTTCCGCTGTCGCGAGTGTGGGCGTCATTTCTCCAATGTGAGTTATGCGCCGCTGGCTGCAGCCGGAATCACCATAATCATGCTCTTGACATTCAGCACGGCCGGCTTCATCCACCTGATGTCGCAGCTCCCGTAACGCTGCCCTGGCTGCCAGTCACAGCCCGGCATTCCCGATACAGATCCCACTGCAGCTGCAGCCCCAGCCAGAAAGCCGGCTCCAGTTGGAACAGCAGCGCCAGCCGCACCGCCGTATCCGGCGTCACGGCACGCTTGCCGCGCACCAGCTCATTGACCCGGCGCCGGGAGATTCCCAGCGCCTTCGCCAGCGCATCCTGGGTGATGCCCAACGGCACCAGGAAACGACTCTCCAGAAACAAGCCCGGATGCAGCGGACGCCGCCCCGGGCGTAGACGCAGAAAGGCCGGAACGCCCTGTTGCCAGGGACGGTCCGGCCCGGGGAGGGAGACCTTGCGGGTCATTGCGCGAGGGTGCGCAACACTCAATCCTTGAACATCCGCCAGCCCGAGATCATCGTCGAGATCAGGCTCTGGCGGCTCATGATGTCCTCGCGGATCGCCGCATACACATGCACGACGACGAAGCTCATCATGATCCACATGCCCAGCCGGTGCAGGCTGTGGGTCTGCATCGAGCCGCCAAGCATGGGGATCACCCAGCCGAACAGGCGGTCGGCCCAGGAACCCAGACCCAACCCTTCGCCGTATAGCGCAAAGCCGGTGCACAGCATGCCGAAGGCCAGCACGGTGAAGAAGAAGAACATCATCAGCTGGGCCATCGGGTTATGGCCGACATACTTCTTCGGTTGCTTCTCGAGGAACAGATACCAGCGCAGTTCGAAGAACACTTCGCTCCACCAGTGGCCGTTGAAGATCGGCAGCTTGAAGATCTGGCGCGAGTGGTGGTTGCCGACGAAAGCCCAATACACCCGCCCGGCCAGGCCTACCGCGAAGATGTAAGCCGCGGCGAAATGGGCAAAGCGGATGTAACCGAGCAGGAAGTTGTCGGACGCCTCGCCCGGCATCGTCGGCAGCGGCTTGCCGATGAAGTAACCGCTGACCGCCAGCACCACCATCGCCAGCGCGTTGATCCAGTGCCACAGGCGCACCGGGGCTTCATAGACGTAGATCGAGCGTACCTGCCGGCCGTGCCTTTCGGCCTCCAGCATGTCCTGTTGTGACAGCATGATCAGCTCCTTAACGGACCTTGACTGACGCCATTTCCTGCCCATCCGGCGCCATCACGTGGGTGGAGCAGGCCAGGCAGGGATCGAAGGAATGCAGCGTGCGCAGGATCTCCAGCGGCTCGTCGGGCTTGGCCACCGGGGTGTTCATCAGCGAAGCCTCGAAGGCGCCGATCTGCCCCTTGTCGTCGCGCGGACCGCCGTTCCAGGTGGTCGGCACCACGGCCTGGTAGTTGTCGATGCGGCCGTCCTTGATCTTGATCCAGTGCCCCAGCGCGCCGCGCGGCGCCTCGGTGAAGCCAGCGCCCTTGGTTTCGGCCGGCCACTTGCTGGGCTCCCACTTGTCGATGTTGGCCGTGTTGAGGTCGCCGGCCTTCAGGTTGGCGATCAGCTTGTCGAAGAAGTAGCGCGACTTGTGGGCCGCCCACGATGCCTCCAGGCCCCGCGCCGCGGTGCGGCCGAGGGTCGAGAAGATCGCCTGCAGCGGCAGGCCCAGATCGGACAGCAGCTTGTCGACAGGCTCCTTGAACTCCGGGTTCTTCTGTACGTAGCCGATCACGTAGCGGGCCAGCGGGCCGACCTCCATCGCGTTGCCGCGCCAGCGCGGCGCCTTGATCCACGAGTACTTGCCGGCTTCGTCGAGGCTCTCGATCCGGGTCTTGGTGCCCTTGGTGTTCTTGCCGAGCTCGAAGTGCGGCTCGGTGATGCCGTCGAAGGGATGCAGGCCCTTGGACTCGTCGGCGTACTTGTACCAGCTGTGGGCGACGAATTCCTGGATCTGCTCCGGATCCTTCAGGTCCACCTCGTGGATCTTGGTCAGATCGCCGCCGATGATCGCACCGCGCGGCAGCAGCAGGCTGGAGGCGGAGTAATCGTTGGCCTTGTCGGGGATGTCGCCGTAGGACAGCAGCGCCTGGGACGAAATACCGCCGCCATAGGTCCAGTCCTTGTAGAAGCTGGCGATGGCCTTCAGGTCCGGGATGTAGACGTTGTCGATGAAGTCGATGCAGCGGTCGATGATGGAGCTGACCAGGTTCAGGCGCTCCATGTTGATCGCTCCGACCGCACCGGTGCCTTCGAGATTGATCGCGCAGGGCACGCCGCCGACCAGCCAGTTCGGGTGCGGATTCTTGCCGCCGAAGATGGTATGAACCTTGACGATGTCCTTCTGGAAATCCAGTGCTTCCAGGTAGTGGGTGACCGCCATCAGGTTGGCTTCCGGCGGCAGCTTGTAGGCCGGATTGCCCCAGTAGCCGTTCATGAAGGGACCGAGCTGGCCGGATTCGACGAACTTTTTCAGGCGGTTCTGCACGTCGCGGAAATACCCCGGCGAAGACAGCGGCCAGCTGGAAATGCTCTGGGCAAGCTCGGAGGTCTTCTTCGGATCGGCCTTCAGCGCCGACACCACATCCACCCAGTCCAGCGCGTGCAGGTGGTAGAAATGCACCAGGTGGTCGTGGATGTACAGGTTGAGCTGCATCAGGTTGCGGATGATGTTGGCGTTCTCAGGGATCTGGATCGCCAAGGCATCTTCCACCGCGCGCACGGACGTCAGCGCATGGGTGCCGGTACACACGCCGCAGATGCGCTCGGTGAAGGCCCACGCATCGCGGGGATCGCGGCCCTTCAGGATGACCTCCAGCCCGCGCCACATGGTGCCGGTGGACACCGCGTTGCGGATCACGTTCTTGTCGTCGATGTTCACCTCGACGCGCATGTGGCCCTCGATCCGGCATACCGGATCGACCACCACGCGCTTGCCGGAGTTATCGAGCTTGAAGCCCTGGGTTTCAAGCACAGTCATTGTTTATCTCCCGAATTCTGATTGTCGCCCTGCTTGTCGCTACGGGCCCGTGCCAGCGCCGTCACCGCGGCATGGGCGGCAACCGCCGCGCCGACCACGCCAGCCGCCGTGCCGCCAACCTTGTCGGCATTGCCTTCGATGGCGAACTGCTTGATGTCCGTGACGCGGTCGTAGAAGCTGCCCTTGTCCCAGAAGCCGTCTTCCGAGCAGCCGATGCAGCCGTGGCCGGACTGCACCGGCCAGCTGACGCCGCCGTTCCAGCGCATCGACGAGCAGGCGTTGTAGGTGGTCGGGCCCTTGCAGCCCATTTTGTAGAGGCAATAGCCCTTGCGCGCCGCGTCGTCGTCCCAGTTTTCGACGAACTGGCCGGCGTCGAAGTGCGGACGGCGGTAGCACTTGTCGTGGATGCGCTGGCCGTAGAACATCTTCGGGCGGCCCTGGCGGTCCAGCTCGGGAATCTTGTCGAAGGTCAGCATGTAGGTGACCACGCCGGTCATCACTTCGGCGATCGGCGGGCAGCCGGGCACGCGCACGATGGGCTTGTCGGTGATGACCTTGTGCACCGGCGTCGCACGGGTCGGGTTCGGCTTGGCGGCCTGCACACAGCCGTAGGACGCGCAGGCACCCCAGCTGATGATGGCCTTGGCGTCGGCACAGGTTTCCTTCAGCACTTCCACGAAGGGACGACCTCCGTGGATGCAGAACATGCCGTCCTCGTTGAGCGGCGGATTGCCTTCGACGGCGACGATGTAGTTGCCCTTGTACTTCTTCTTGACCTCTTCGATGATCGCCTCGGCCTGGTGGCCGGCAGCCGCCATCAGCGTGTCGTCGTAATCGAGAGACAGCATCGACAGCACCACGTCCTTGGTCAGCGGATGGGCCGAGCGGATGAAGGACTCCGAGCAGCAGGTGCACTCCAGACCGTGCAGCCAGATCACCGGCGTGCGCGGCTTGTTTTCCAGCGCGTGGGCGATCTTGGGTACGAAAGCGCTGCCGAGGCCCAGCGAGGTGGCCGTCAGGCTGCAGAATTTCATGAAGCTGCGGCGCGTGATGCCCTGCCGCCGCAGCACTTCGTAGAACGTTTCAGTCATGGATACCAACCCCCTGGTGGAACATCGGGCCCGGATATGTTCTGATCTATCGCGACGCAAGCGGGCCGGCACGGTCGCACATGGCGAGAGGGGATTTAACAAAAAGCGTGCCCAATTTTGGCAGGCCGTAAAAACCCTTATCCGACAAGGCCTTATTGTTTTACGACGGGCTGCCGCACCGACCGCGCCGGGAGACTGGTAATCGACTGACCGGTCAAACGGAAACCAGACATCCAGTCCGACACAAACCCAACGACATAAACCCGAGTTTTCCGATACCCATGATGAGCGACCTTTCCATCCAGGCCGTCGACTTCGACGACGAAGCCCAGCGCGACGATTTCCTCGACTTGCTCGACCACTACATGCGCGGCCCCACCGGCAGCGGCCAGGCCATGGGCGACGAATTGCGCGCACGCCTGCCGGACGAGCTGCGCCGCCGCCCAACCGTGCTGAGCTTCATCGCCTACTGGAACAAGAAGGGGGAGCGGCAGGCCGCCGGGCTGATCAACTGCGTGGAGGGCTTCTCCACCTTCGCCGGCAAACCGCTGTTGAATGTGCACGACATCATCGTGCATGAGGACTTCCGCCGCCGCGGCATCGCCACGGCCTTGCTGGCCCACGCCGAGCAGGTGGCACGGCAGCGGGACTGCTGCAAGCTGACCCTCGAGGTGCTCGAAGGCAATGCCGGCGCCCGCCAGGCCTACCTGAACAGCGGCTTCGCGGGCTACCAGCTCGACCCGGCCATGGGCCAGGCCTTGTTCATGGAAAAAAAGCTCTAGCCGAGACGGAAACGACGCACGCTCTCTTCGAGATCAACAGCGACGCGGGCCAGCGCCTCGACTTCACGCAGCGTCTCGACACTGGCCTGGTGGTTCTCGTCGCCCATACGACTGATGCCATTGATCTGCTCCGACAGCGCGTCGCAGGCACGATGCTGCTCATGCATCGCGGTGCTGATCGATGCCACCAGATCATGCACTTGTCCCACGATCCTCCCGAGCTCGGCAATCGCGTCCTTCGCAGTGCTCACCTTATCGACGCTACTGCCCGCCATCGCCACCGTCTCCGAGACGCTCTCGACAGCACCACGGCTGCTCTCCTGAAGACGGGAAATCATGGATGCGATTTCCTGCGTGGCAGCCCCGGTCCGCTCCGACAGCTTGCGCACCTCGTCGGCAACGACCGCAAACCCCCGCCCTTGCTCGCCCGCCCGGGCAGCCTCAATCGCGGCATTCAGGGCCAGCAGGTTGGTCTGATCAGCAATCTCCTTGATGGCCGTGACAATCTGCGAGATTTCATCGGACTGCCCTCCCAGTTGCTCGATGATCTTCGAAGAGGCCTGCATCCTGCCGGCCATTTCTCCGATCACCGCTTCAACATCCGCGATACGGGCAATCGTACGCTGAGCACCCTCGGTACTTGCGCTGGCCAGGCGACCGGCCTCGGCTGCGCCCTGGTCCACATCACCGATACTGTGCGCCAGGGTACCGATGGCGTTGGCCATGGCCACCGACGCGTCATTCTGGGCGCGGGACACGCGGGTCACGGCATCCGAATTTCCCCGCACCACATCCACGGTGTTGCTCAAGCGTCCGGCGGTATCCCGCACCTTTCCAATTTCCGCCGACAGGTCAACCTGCATGTTCTGCATGGCAGCAAGCAGGCTGGAGCCATCCTCCCCCGGCGAGAGCGGTACTCTTTCGGACAGGTCTCCATGGGCAATGCGCCGCACCACCGTCACAGCGACAGCCGGCTCGCCACCGAGTTGCCGCAAAAGCCCTCGACTGATCCAGGCAGTGGCCGCCAGACTGAACAGCAGCAAAACCGTTCCCAGTACAAAAGCCTTCGCCCGCGCACTCTTATACCCGTCATCGAGAATCTGACGGGTTTCCTGGGCGCGCGTTCGAGCGTCCTCGCGAGCCTTCAGCAAGCCTTCCCGCAAGACCCGCCAACGCGGCGTTTCATCGCCAACCAGATAAGCCTTGGCAGCCTCCAGCTCTCCGCGCTTGACACGCCCCAGCACCTCATCCCGCAGTGGATGCCAGGCCTCGGCCGCAGCCACGATCTCCCGGCTACTCGCCATTCCATCCGCCCTGGCAATAGCTTGCATCGCTTCGTCGAATTGCGCCCGGGCCTTGTTGTAATTCGCATAGCCCTTTTCATTGGCTGGATCGAGAAGGATGTTGCGTAGCGCCTGACCGATCTGGAGCCCCTGAGAATAGGCGTCTCCGAGGTTACGTTCGAGGGCGAGATCGGAGTCGAGAAAACGGGTGATTCGCTCCTGATTCCAGTCCATCTGCAGAAGCAGCGCGCCAACGGCGGCAATAAACAGGAGTCCGTTCAGGAGAAGAAGCAGAAAAAGACGGGTTTTGATGGGCAGTCGGGCGAACATGATCCGTGAGGCGATTCAGCAGAACCGCCAGAAAAACGAGGAATATCACTTTATCGACATATTCCCATTTATTCTTGACGGTCCGATACACCACGTCACACAGGTAATTCAGCCCAGTTCCGGCGGCACCCATTCCATTTCGTGCGAAAACAGGCCGACGCTGCTCACCGCCGTCGTCTCCACGCAATTCCACCACATGGTCACCCAGGCACGGCCCTCCTCGTCGATCTTCTCCACCTCGGAGATCGCCCCGACCATGAACATGATCATGTCCAGTTCGTCCTCGTCCATGTCCGGATCCGGCGAAACGGACAGGATCCGCACATGCTCGCCCACGGTGACCGCCCGGCCGTTCCTGTCCTTCACGCTAACTCTTGCATCCATGTGGGTCTCCCGCTGTCGCATTGTCGAAGACCGCCGCAATCCGGCGGTGTCGAACAAGGCTTAGCAAACTTCGAACCACGCCCTCTCAGGCCCGGATAGCCCCCCTCGGCACGGCATTCCGCCCCCCTTGACGCCCCCCGGCTTGTCGGGAAGGCGACATCCCGCCGCCGCAATCCCGCCACGCCGGACGCGGGCTTTGTCGCTGAAACGACACTTCGCCAGCCCCTGAACGGGCTCTGGCATCCAGCAACTTCCGCTTTGCCGACAAGCACTTGAACGGCACACCGGACGCCCCCCCGGGAGCTGGCACTGTATCTGCTGTTACTTGGGGAAACATCACAAGTGAGCGGAGTCCCCCCATGGAAAAACCCGAAAAGATCACCCGCGAGGCCGCCCTCCGGGTGGCCCTTGCCGCGCGAGCCATGCCCAATATCGGCCTGACCCGCCTGATCGAAGTGCTGCAGGAATGCCTCGGCGACAGCATCGACACCGAGACCCTGCGCAACATCACCGTCACCCACCTGAAGACCGGCTTCGGCAGCCTCGACGGCGAAGAGGACGGCGAAGACATCGGCATCGGCCTGGAAGCCATGAAGCTGGCGGTGCGCATTCTGTGGGGCGACGCCGATGACGACGAGGGCCTGCCGCCGCTCGAACCCTACAACGAAGGCGACATGCCGGGCTCGGTGCGCGTCGCCATCGCCTCCGACTTCGGCTTGGCGCTCAACGGGCACTTCGGCTCCTGTCTGCGCTTCCTGGTCTACCAGGTGTCGCCCACCGAGAGCCGCCTGATCGATGTGCGCCACACGGCCGAGGCCGATTTCGCGCCGGACAAGAACCTGTTCCGCGCCCAGCTCATCGGCGACTGCCACGTAGTGTACGTGGTGTCGGTCGGCGGCCCGGCGGCGGCCAAGATCATCCGCGCCGACATTTACCCGATCAAGCTGGCGGAAGGCGGCACTGCGGACGAGGTGATCGCCAAGTTCCAGCACGCCATGGAGAACTCGCCCCCCCCCTGGCTACTGAAGATCCTCGGCGTCGCAGCCGAGAACCGGCTGCGCAACTACGGCGCCAACCGGGCTGCCGACGACGTGCACGCGGACTGAAACCCTCCCGGGAGGACATGCCATGGCCAAGCCGAAACCCGACCACTTCGAGGCCACCGCCGCATTGATCAGCAATGCCGTCGGCACCGCCCGCGTCTTTGGCGAGAACCCGCGCATCACGCGGCTGGTGGCCAGCAGCATCGGCCGCTTCGCCGCCGAGCTGGACAATATGCCGGAGGCCGTCCCCGCCGGCGCCCAGCTGATCCGCTACGCCCTCGCCCAGATCAGCGAGCAGGACGCGCTGTTCGTGCCGAAGCTGCACGCGTCGCTGGAAGAGCTGGCACGCTGATAAATAAACACAAAGCCCGGCCGGAGCCGGGCTTTGTTCGATCACGCCGCAGTGAAACTCAGCGCTGGATCTGCGTCACATCACGCACCGCACCGGTATCGGCGCTGGTGGTGAGCGCTGCGTAGGCCTGCAGTGCAGCACTCACGTGGCGGACGCGGTTCGCCGGCTTCCAGCCGCGGGCATCCTGGGCAGCGCGGCGGGCTGCCAGCACTTCGTCGGAGACCGCCAGGTTGATGCGGCGGTTGGGGATGTCGATCTCGATGGTGTCGCCCTCTTCCACCAGGCCGATCGCGCCGCCGCAGGCCGCTTCCGGCGAGGCATGGCCGATGGACAGGCCGGAGGTGCCACCGGAGAAACGCCCGTCGGTCAGCAACGCGCAGCTCTTGCCGAGGCCCTTCGACTTCAGGTAGCTGGTCGGGTAGAGCATTTCCTGCATACCGGGGCCGCCCTTCGGGCCTTCGTAGCGGATCACCACCACGTCGCCGACGACGATCTGGTCGCCGAGGATGCCGGCCACCGCGTCTTCCTGGCTCTCGAACACGCGGGCACGGCCGGTGAACTGCCAGATCGACTCGTCAACGCCGGCGGTCTTCACGATGCAGCCCTTCTCGGCGATGTTGCCGTACAGCACGGCGAGGCCACCGTCCTGGCTGAAGGCGTGCGCCTTGTCACGGATCACGCCGTGGCTGCGATCCAGATCCAGCTCGTTCCAGCGACGGTCCTGGCTGAAGGCAACCTGGGTCGGCACGCCGCCCGGCGCGGCCTTGTAGAAGTTGAACACGCCGCCGTCGTGGGCCTTCATCACGTCCCAGGTCGCCAGCGCCTCGCCGAGGGTCTTGGCGTGGACGGTGGGCAGGTCGGTGTGCAGCAGGCCGGCGCGGCTCAGCTCGCCGAGGATGCCCATGATGCCACCGGCGCGGTGCACGTCCTCGATGTGCACGTCAGCCACCGCCGGTGCCACCTTGCACAGGCAGGGCACGTGGCGGGAGATGCGGTCGATATCCTTCATCGTGAAGTCCACACCGGCTTCCTTGGCGGCGGCCAGCAGATGCAGCACGGTGTTGGTGGAACCGCCCATCGCCACGTCGAGGCTGATGGCGTTCTCGAAGGCCTTGAAGCTGGCGATGGAGCGCGGCAGCACGGACTCGTCGTCCTGCTCGTAGTAGCGGCGGGCCATGCCGACGATGGTGCGGCCGGCGCGTAGGAACAGCTGCTCGCGGTCGGCATGGGTGGCGACCACGGTGCCGTTGCCCGGCAGGGACAGGCCCAGAGCCTCGGTCAGGCAGTTCATGGAGTTGGCGGTAAACATGCCGGAGCAGGAACCGCAGGTCGGACAGGCGGACCGCTCGACGGCGTCCACTTCCTCGTCGGAACAGCTGCTGTCGGCAGCCTTGACCATCGCATCGACCAGGTCGAGGGAGATCACCTTGGCTTCCCACTTGACCTTGCCGGCCTCCATCGGGCCGCCAGACACGAAGATCGCCGGAATGTTGAGGCGCAGCGCGGCCATCAGCATGCCCGGGGTGATCTTGTCACAGTTGGAGATGCACACCATCGCGTCGGCGGTGTGGGCGTTGACCATGTACTCCACGCTGTCGGCGATCAGGTCGCGGGATGGCAGGCTGTAAAGCATGCCGCCGTGGCCCATGGCGATGCCGTCATCGATGGCGATGGTGTTGAATTCCTTGGCGACACCGCCGGCAGCCTCGATCTCCCGCGCAACCAGCTGGCCCAGGTCCTTGAGGTGCACATGGCCCGGCACGAACTGGGTGAAGCTGTTGACCACGGCGATGATCGGCTTTTCGAAATCGCCATCCTTCATGCCGGTGGCGCGCCACAGGGCGCGGGCGCCGGCCATGTTGCGACCGGCGGTGGAGGTGCGGGAACGATACTGGGGCATCTCGGGTGACTCCGTCTTCGAACGAATGGTTTGTTGCAATCTTGCATTCTAGCGCTTGCGGCGGCCCGTGCTGCAGCGGATGTGGGAAGCCCCATTATCGGCCCACGCCGTTCGGGTATTTCCTCACCTTCGCCGCGCCCCGGCCACCGAGCCCCTGTCGCGCCGGTAAAGGCGCAGCGCGCCGAGGCCGCCCGACTGGCATATCGCAACATTCGTTACATTTGAGCAACGCTGTGGACAAGGTCCGGCTCTAGGCTAGCAGCCATAACGATACGGAGACACCGCCATGAGCCCCTTGCCCATCCTGGCGACGATCATCACGCTCGTCCTCGCCGTGCGGCTCGCCCGCCGCTTCATCGAGACGCAGCGGCGCCCAATTCCCATTCCCGTCCGCGTCCGCCAAACCCTCCCGACAGAACGCTGATCCGCCACCTGCGGGAGGCTCCATGAGCGAGTACATCCTCGAAACCGCCGGCCTGACGAAAGAGTTCAAGGGCTTCACGGCGGTTTCCAATGTGGATCTGAAAATCCAGCGCGGCCACATCCACGCGCTGATTGGCCCCAACGGCGCCGGCAAGACCACCGTCTTCAACCTGCTCACCAAGTTCCTGCCGCCAACCCGCGGCACGATCAGCTTCGACGGGCAGGACATCACCCGCGAGGCCCCGGCCGCCACCGCCCGGCGCGGGCTGGTGCGCTCGTTCCAGATCTCGGCGACCTTTCCGCACCTGACAGTGATGGAGAACGTGCGCATCGGCCTGCAACGGAAGCTCGGCACCGAATTCCACTTCTGGCGCTCGAAGAAGAGCCTCGATGTGCTCAACAGCCGTGCGATGGAACTGCTGGAATCGGTGGATCTGGCCGGCTTCGCCGACACCGTCACCGCAGAAATGCCCTACGGCCGCAAGCGCGCGCTGGAGATCGCCACGACGCTGGCGCTGGAGCCGACGATGATGCTCCTCGACGAACCGACCCAGGGCATGGGCCACGAGGACATCGCCCGCGTCGTCGAGCTGATCCGCAAGGTGTCCGTCGATCGCACGATCCTGATGGTCGAACACAACCTGTCGGTGGTGGCCGACCTGTGCGACCGCATCACCGTGCTGCAGCGGGGCAGCATCCTCGCCGAAGGCCCCTATGCGGAGGTCTCCAGGAACCCGCAGGTGCTCGAAGCCTACGTGGGCTCGGCCGACATGCACGACGCCCACCACTGACCGGGAGCCCGCCCATGACCAGCGCCTTCGACCCCAAGCCCGAAATGCTGCGCATCCGCGACCTGCACGCGTTCTACGGCGAATCCCACATCCTGCACGGTATCGACCTGCACGTTGGCCGTGGGGAGTGCGTCACGCTACTGGGCCGCAACGGCTCCGGCCGCTCGACCACCCTCAAATCCATCCTCGGGCTGGTGGGTCGGCGCAGCGGTTCGATCATGCTGAATGGCAAGGAAATCATTGCCGAGCCGACCCACCGCATGGCCCGCTACGGCATCGGCTACGTACCTGAAGAACGCGCGATCTTCGCCTCCCTGTCCACCGAGGAGAACCTGCTGCTGCCGCCCCAGGTGGCCAGCGGCGGCATGTCGGTGGACGAGCTCTACACGATGTTCCCCAACCTGCTGGAGCGCCGCAACAGCCCCGGCACCAAGCTGTCCGGCGGTGAGCAGCAGATGCTGGCGATGGCCCGTGTACTACGCACCGGCGCCAAGCTGCTGCTGCTCGACGAGATCACCGAAGGCCTGGCGCCGGTCATCGTCAAGAAGCTCGGCGAGGTCATCAACGAACTCAAGGCACGCGGTTTCACGATCATCCTGGTGGAGCAGAACTTCCGCTTCGCCGCGCCACTGGCTGACCGCCACTACGTGCTGGAGCACGGCGAGATCCTGGCCACGATCAGCAAGGAAGAACTGCCCGGCCGCATGGACTGGCTGCACCACACGCTGGGCGTCTGAACATCCCCATACAACAAGCAGAAGGAGTGAGAGACATGAGCATGAAGAAGACGATGAGCCTGGCTTGTGGCGCCGCCCTCGCCACCCTGTCCGCCGGCGCCCACGCGCAGATCTCCGGCGGCGTGGTGAAGATCGGCGTACTCACCGACCTGTCCGGCACCTATTCCGACCTGGCCGGCTCCGGCGCAGTACTGGCCACCAAGATGGCCATCGAGGACTTCATCGCCAAGGAGAAGCCGAACTTCAAGATCGAGGTGGTCACCGCCGACCACCAGAACAAGGCCGACATCGCCTCCAACAAGGCCCGCGAATGGTTCGAGCGCGAAGGCGTGGATACCGCCACCGAACTGGTCACCACCTCCACCGCGCTGGCGGTGATGAAGGTCGCCAAGGAGAAGGACCGCATCGCGATCATGAACGGCCCCGGCTCCACCGCGATCACCAACGAGCAGTGCAACGACGTGTCGGTGCACTACGCCTACGACACCTACGCGCTGGCCAACGGCACCGCCAAGGCGGTCACCAAGCAGGGCGGCAAGAGCTGGTTCTTCATCACCGCCGACTACGCCTTCGGCCAGGCCCTGGAGAAGGACGCCTCGGCGGTGGTCACGGCCAACGGCGGCAAGGTGCTTGGCTCGGTACGCCACCCTTTCCCGGGCTCGGACTTCTCGTCCTTCCTGCTCAAGGCCCAGGCCTCCGGCGCCCAGGTCATCGGCCTCGCCAACGCCGGCGCCGACACCACCAACACCATCAAGCAGGCCGCCGAATTCGGCATCACGCCGACCCAGACCCTGGCGGGCCTGTTGATGTTCATCACCGATGTGCACGCCCTCGGCCTCAAGTCCACCCAGGGCATGTATCTGACCGAAGGCTTCTACTGGGACCTCAACGATGAGACCCGTGCCTGGTCGAAGCGCTTCTTCGGCTTGCAGAAGAAGATGCCGACGATGGTCCAGGCCGGCCAGTACTCGGCGATCTACCACTACCTGAAGGCAGTCAAGGCGGCCGGCAGCGACGACACCAAGAAGGTCATGGAGCAGATGAAAAAGACGCCGATCAACGACTTCTTCGCCAAGAACGGCAAGATCCGCGACGACGGCCGCATGGTCCACGACATGTACCTGATGCAGGTGAAGAAGCCGTCCGAATCGAAGTACCCGTGGGACTACTACACCGTACGCCAGGTGATTCCGGCCGCAGAGGCCTTCCAGCCGCTGTCCCTGTCGCGCTGCGCGCTGGTCAAGAAGTAAGCGCGGCGAAGCCTCCCCTGTGTGGAGCGCATGAATTCGCCTCACACAGGGCGCTGTATCCCCGAACTTTGTCTGGTAGCCCGGTGCGATACCAGGACTGGAGTGCCCCATGGAAATCTTCGGCGTCCCGACCGCCCTGCTCGGCAGCCAGTTGCTGGTCGGGCTGATCAACGGCTCCTTCTACGCGATCCTCAGCCTCGGGCTGGCGATCATCTTCGGCCTCCTCAACATCATCAACTTCGCCCACGGCGCGCAGTACATGATGGGCGCCTTCATCGCCTGGTTGGCCCTGACCAAGTTCGAGGTCAACTACTGGGTGGCGCTGATCGCCGCGCCGCTGCTGGTCGGCCTGCTGGGCGTGCTCCTCGAGCGGACCATGCTGCGCAAGCTCTACAAGCTCGACCACCTCTACGGCCTGCTGCTCACCTTCGGGCTGGCGCTGATCATCGAGGGCATTTTCCGCGACCAATTCGGCATCTCCGGCGAATCCTACGAGGTGCCGGAAGCCCTCTCCGGCGGCATCCACCTGGGCTTCATGTTCCTGCCCCTGTACCGCGCGTGGGTCGTCGTCGCGTCGCTGACGGTGTGCTTCGGCACCTGGTTCATGATCGAGAAGACCCGCCTCGGCGCCTACCTGCGTGCCGGCACCGAGAACCCGCAGATCGTCCAGGCGCTGGGCATCAACGTGCCGCTGCTGATCACCTTCACCTACGGCTACGGCGTGGCGCTGGCTGCCTTCGCCGGCGTGCTCGCCGCGCCGGTGTTCCAAGTCAATCCGCTGATGGGCTCCAACCTGATCATCGTGGTCTTCGCCGTGGTGGTGATCGGTGGCATGGGCTCCATCCTCGGCTCCATCGTCACCGGTATCGGGCTGGGCCTCATCGAGGGGCTGACCAAGGTCTTTTACCCGGAAGCCTCTGCCGTCGTCGTCTTCGTCATCATGGTCGTCGTCCTGCTGGTGCGGCCTGCGGGCCTGTTCGGCAAGGCCTGAACCACGGAAAACCAGGAGTCAGCGTGAACTCTCCCGCCCAGCCCAGCGCCCTGATCAAGACCGAGGTGTTGTACACCGGCCTGTTCGTCGTCGGCCTGCTCGCACCCTTCGCGGTGTACCCGACCTTCCTGATGAAGCTGTTCTGCTTCGCGTTGTTCGCCAGCGCCTTCAACCTGCTGCTGGGTTTCGCCGGCCTGCTGTCCTTCGGCCATGCGGCCTTTCTCGGCACCGCGGGCTATGTGTGCGGCCTGCTGGTGCGCGACTCCGGCGTGTCGCCCGAGGTCGGCATCCTGGCCGGCACGGCCAGCGCCGGTCTGCTCGGCTGGCTGTTCGGCATCCTGGCGATCCGCCGCACCGGCATCTACTTCGCGATGATCACGCTGGCCCTCGCCCAGATGGTGTACTTCCTGGTCCTGCAGGTGCCGGCCACCGGCGGCGAGGACGGCCTGCAGGGCGTGCCCCGCGGCCACCTGTTCGGCGTCATCGACCTGTCGGACAACATCGCCATGTACTACTTGGTGTACGCGGTGTTCAGCCTCGGCTTCTTCATCATCTACCGGACGATCCACTCGCCCTTCGGGCAGATCCTCAAGGCCATCCGCGAGAACGAGCCGCGGGCAGTGTCCCTCGGCTACGACGTGGCCAAATTCAAGCTGCTGGCCTTCGTGATCTCGGCCTCCCTGGCGGGCCTCGCCGGTGCGACCAAGACGCTGGTCTTCCAGCTCGCCTCCCTGTCTGACGTACATTGGCACACCTCCGGCGAGGTGGTGCTGATGACCCTGCTCGGCGGCCTCGGCACCATCCTCGGCCCGGCAGTCGGCTCGGCGACCATTGTGACGCTGCAGAACGAGCTGGCCGACAAGGTCGGCTCATGGGTGACGGTGATCATGGGGGCGATCTTCGTCGCCTGCGTGCTGGCCTTCCGGCGCGGCATCGTCGGCGAGATCCAAGCCCTGATCCAGCGCGCCGGCATCCGCTGAGGGGCCCGACCGCCGAATCGACGGCAAACCATCAGGCGGCCACGGTGGCCGCCTTTTTCTTGCGCTCAGCGGTGTAATCCGCGTAGGTCGCTGCCAGCCCGGCCTCGAGACGCGTGTCCGCCGCCAAGCCCAGCGTCGACAGCCTTCCGGTATCGAGTCGTGGCGAGCCGGCCGGCCCATCCGGTGCGAACTCGATCTTCCCGTCGAAACCAAGCAGCTCGGCAAGACGGGCGGCAAGTTCAGCCAGTGTCACCTGAACGGCACTTCCCACATTGAGCATCGCCCCGTCGTAGCCCCGCTCCATCAGGTCCACGCAGACCGTCGCCAGATCGTCGGCAAAAACCAGATCCCAGCATGAATCGGCGGCCCAGGGCAGGACGATGGCCGGCTCCGCGCCGGTCGCTACGAAACGCTTGCCCTCCCCCCGTGCCAGCCCGAGGCGTGCGAGTACATCATCCGGAATGCGCCCATGGCGCTTCTCGTCAGCAGGAATCGCATCGAGCGCTGAACCACGCACCAGCTTGGCCAGATGCAGCTGACGCAACAACACAGGGACCGGCCGGCCACCATGCAGATCGAAGCTGTCCGCCGGACCATAGACGCAGGACGGCACGATGCTCACGAAGGGCTGGCCGTACTGGGCGCGATAGGCGTCGCACAGCAGCACTCCAGTCAGCTTCGCCTGGCCGTAGGCACCGGTCGCCGGCGGTCCGCTCATCGCCGCAGACTCCGCGACGGGCTCCACCGCCCCGGCCGGGTAGATGCCATCTGCCGCGATGAAAGCCAGCCAGCGCACCGCCGCCTCGTGGGCGCCGTGGATGAGGTTGTTCTGGATCGTCAGGTTCTCGAACAGCACCCGGCCCGGCTCCTCCCCGTCGCAGGACGGCAGGCGCTCGGCGGCACAGAAGACGTACGAAGGGCGCTGGAACTCGATCAGCTCGAAGACCGAACGCTGATCGAGGATGTCGAGCTGAATGTCGTTGCGGACCAGGATGTCGGTGTAGCCGCGGGTTTCGAGGGCACGCACGAGGGCGGCGCCGATCATGCCGCGATGGCCGGCCACAAAGACCTTGTCGTCGCGGGTGGGCAGGCTGGGTGTCGGGTTCATGACAGGATGGCTTCCGGAATGTCACGGATAAGCGGCCGGGCCCACCGTTTGCGGGCACAAGGAACGGCCGGCTGTACTCGGGCAGCCTGGCAAGCAGGTAGCGTTCCATCTGGTGGACTGAACGTAGCAGCCCAAAAGCAAAACGGACGGCTGCAGCCGTCCGTTTCCAACACCGCACGCCTCCGGCTTAGACCCGGAAACGCGACACCGTCTGTTGCAACTGGCTGGCGAGGTTCTCCATGTCCTGGGCGGCGCGGGCCGTGGACTCGACAGCTTCATTATTGTCCCGCGCCATCGCGGCGATCGACTCGATGCTCTCGGCCACAGCGGCGCTAGCAGAACGCTGCTGCTCCGTGGCCTCGGCGATCTCGTCGAGACCGTGTCCGACCGCCACCACCGACTCGTTGCCAGCCGTGATCGCGCTGGACACCGTGGACACAGCCTCACGACTGGACGCCAGATGCTCCAGGCCTTGCTGGATGGATTCGCGCACTGCTACCGACTGCTTGCTGAGGCGCGACGTGACCGCATCGATCTCGCCGGCCGAGCGGGCCGACTTCTCGGCCAGCTTGCGCACCTCGTCCGCCACCACGGCGAAACCGCGCCCCTGCTCGCCGGCGCGGGCTGCCTCGATAGCCGCGTTGAGGGCCAGCAGGTTGGTCTGCTCCGCAATATCACGCACCTCCTGGGTCATCGTCGTAATCGCCGTAGTGGACTCGACGAACTGCTCCACCGACGACGCCATTTCACGCACCGCGCTCTCGGCGTAGCTGACTTCCGCCACCAGGGAATCGAGGGTCCGGCTGCCTTCTCCGGCCTGCTTCAGGCTCTCTTGGGAACGCTGGTGCACCCGCTCGGCGCTGGCCGCCACGTTGGCGATGTTGGCCGCCATGTGCTCCACCGATGCGGCCGCACTCACCGACTGATCGCTCTGGCGGCGGGAACCGTCGGCCACCCGGCCGGCACTGGACGACAGCTGGTGCGCCGAACTGGTCACCTGCGCAGCCGATTCGGACACATGCCGCACCAACTGGGCAATCGTGCCGAGCATTTCGTTGAAGGTGGATGCGGTCTTGCCGATCTCGTCCTGCCCCGCCACCGTCAGGCGACGGGTCAGGTCACCCTCGCCCTTGGCGATCTCGGCCAGGCTGTTGTTCATCGCGGTGAGCGGCGTCACGACAAAGCGCCGGATGAAGAACATCACGAAGACGATCAGCGGTATCGACACCACCAGCGCACTGACGATGCTCTTCCACAGGAAGGTATCCACCGCCTCGTTCACCCGGTCGAGGGAAATCTTCATGCTCACCAGACCCAGCGGCGTGCCGGGCGTCACCTGATGGCAGGCGGTACAGTTCTTTCCAAGGTAATTGGTGGACGCCAGCGCCGGCTTTACGACCCGCAGGTACTCGCCGGTGCCGTTGCCGTGCTCGACCCGAACCATGGCCTTCCCGCTGCTCAAGGCCTGCTTTTCATCCTCGTCGAGGGTCGGCATCTTGCGGTTACCGGGGCCGAACTGCTTGCTGACCGCGTCGGCGCGGATCACTTCGAGATCGCGGATCACCGACAGCTGCTTGATCTGGTCGAGGAAAACCTCCCGCTGCCCCACAGTACCGGTGATCATCATGCCGGTCAGGCCGGCCATGGTCATTTCATGGATGCTGTGCGCGAAGTCTTCCGCCTGAGCAATCGCAATGTCCCGATTGACGCGGGTCTCCCACGCGATCATGCCCCCCCAAGCGATCACCAGCATCAGCCAGATCGCCCCCGTCAGACGTAGCCAGATAGGCGTATCCGATAGCTTGCGCATGCTTACCACCCCAGATTGGTGCCGGTTTTCGATTTCCGGTCAGTTGTTGTCTAAGGGAGGTATACGGCAAAGGCTCCGCGGGCTTTAAGCCTCACGGCGAAATCAGCGGGGAGTTTTCGGCTCGGCCGGGCGGGTATTGAGACGCTGGGTCGCGCCGTTCCAATCGGCCCGCGCGATCAGCGGCCAGGCGGCCAAGGCGCGATCGATGGATTCGTCGATGAGGCTTGCTTCCTCACGCCGGGGCGGCCTGAGGACAAAATTGACGACTTCGTTACGGTCACCTGGATGGCCGATGCCAATGCGCAGGCGCCAGAAGTCCTGGGTACCCAGGTGAGCGGTGATGTCCTTGAGGCCATTGTGGCCACCCAGGCCGCCACCGAACTTGACGCGCAACTGGCCGGGAGGAATATCGAGTTCGTCATGCACCACGAGGATCTCGGCGGGTGCGATGCGATAGAAACGCGCCAGCGCGGCCACCGATTGGCCGGAGCGGTTCATGAAGGTCTGCGGCATCAGCAGCCATACGCCCTCATTGCGGGCATTGGCGGCGAGGCCGTGGAAGCGGGCTTCCTTATTGAAGCTGGCGCCCAGATCACGGGCCAGACGCTCACAAAACCAAAACCCGGCGTTATGCCGGGTTTCAGCGTATTCCGCACCGGGGTTGCCGAGGCCGACGATGAGCTTGGGTGCAAGCTGGCTCATGCCTTATCGACCTCGCAATCCCGGGGAGAATCAGGCAGCCGGAGTTTCGGCAGCTTCGTCGGCGCCACCGCGGACGGCCAGGATGGTCGCCACGACGGGGTCTTCACCGTGGGTCAGCGCCTTGACGCCGGCCGGCAGAACCAGATTGGACACGTGGATGGAGTGGCCGGAAGCCAGATCCTTCAGGTCTACCTGGATGAACTCAGGCAGGTCGCCCGGCAGGCACTCGAGTTCAACTTCGGTCATGACGTGGGACACGATGCCACCGTCGAGCTTGACGCCCGGAGCGATCTCGGCGTTCACGAAGTGCAGGGGCACCTTGACGTGGATCTTGTGAGCAGCATCAACACGCTGGAAGTCCAGGTGCAGCACTTGCTGCTTGTACGGGTGCCACTGGGTGTCCTTCAGGATCACGGACTGGACGGCGCCATCCAGGACCATGCTCAACACGGAGGAGTGGAAGGCTTCGTTGCGCAGGGCGTGGTAGATCTCGTTGTGATCGACTTCGACCTGCTGGGGAGCGGCGGCACCACCGAAAACGATGGCGGGCACGCTGCCGGCACGACGCAGGCGGCGGCTCGCACTCGAACCCTGCTGAACGCGCGACTTGGCATTGAATTGAATGGTCATCAGTACTACTCCAGTAAAAAGCCTGTCCGCGACCAGACAGGCTGAAAAAAGCCGGCGGATTTTCATCCGCCGGCTCAAAACTTGACGATTTACTCGGTGAAGAGCGAGCTGACCGACTCTTCGTTGCTGATCCGCAGGATGGTATCAGCCAGCAGGTCGGCGATGGACACCGAGCCGATCTTGTTACAGGCCTTGGCCTCGTCGGACAGCGGGATCGTGTCGGTGACGATCAGTTCGTCGAGATCGGACTCGTTGATGCGGCTGATCGCCGGGCCGGACAGCACCGCGTGAGTACAGTAGGCCAGCACGCGCTTGGCGCCATTTTCCTTCAGCGCCTGAGCAGCCTTGCAGAGCGTGCCAGCGGTATCGACGATATCGTCCATGATCACACAGGTGCGGCCTTCAACCTCACCGATGATGTTCATCACTTCAGACACGTTGGCCTTGGGGCGACGCTTGTCGATGATCGCCAGATCGCACTCGAGGCGCTTGGCGAAGGCACGGGCGCGAACCACGCCGCCGACGTCCGGGGACACGACCATCAGATCGTCGTACTTCTGCTTTTCCAGGTAATCCAGCAACACCGGAGTTGCGTAGATGTTATCCACCGGAATGTCGAAGAAACCCTGGATCTGGTCAGCATGCAGATCGACGGTCAGGACGCGCTGGACACCGGCGGCCTGCAGCATGTTGGCCACCACCTTGGCGGTGATGGGCACACGTGCGGAGCGCGGACGGCGATCCTGACGAGCGTAACCAAAGTAAGGAATGGCTGCAGTGATCCGACCGGCGGAGGCGCGCTTCAGCGCGTCCACCATGATCAGCAGCTCCATGATGTTATCGTTGGTGGGAACGCAGGTCGGCTGAAGGACGAAGATGTCCTTGCCGCGCACGTTCTCCAGCAGTTCGACATTGACTTCGCCGTCGGAGAAACGCCCTACAGTGGCGGAACCCAGAGACTTGCCCAAGCGGCGCACCACATCTGCGGCCAGTTTGGGGTTGGCGTTGCCGGTGAAAACCATCAGGCTGCCCGAAGCCATGATCACCTCTCGTTACTGCGATGAAGAACAGCTTAAAACAAAACGGGCAGGTTTTTGGCCTGCCCGCATAATTTGGCTGGGGAAGAAGGATTCGAACCTTCGAATGCCGGAATCAAAATCCGGTGCCTTGACCAACTTGGCGACTCCCCAAGAAATCGTTTTCGCTACTTACACAACCCAGCTCTGCAGAGGGTGCCTGTCGAGCCCTTCGGCTACCCAGACCTTCAAACCCTGCGGCGCTTTGGCTAGAACCTGCTCCGCAGCTTCCTTCGTATCGAAGGGAGCGAAGATGCAAGCTCCTGAACCGCTCATTCTTGCTGCCCCATACTGCGACAACCAGTCTAGCGCTTCAGCCACTTTCGGAAACTTTTTGCATGCTGTTGCCTGCATGTCGTTTCGCGTTGTGTGCGTTGCGAAGGCCTGCATTATTAGGATTTCACTATCGCGTGTCAACAGGGGATCAGAAAATATTTCTGAAGTTGGCACGAAAACGCTCGGAGCCACCATTACGTACCAGGCCGGCGGCACGCTCAGGGGGGTCAGATCCTCCCCCACGCCCTCGGCAAAAGCAGTCTCCCCGAAAATGAAGAACGGCACGTCGGCCCCCAGCGTAAGGCCGATTTCCTGCAGACGCTGACGGGACAGCCCACACCCCCAGATCCGGTTCAGGGCGAGCAGTACGGAGGCCGCGTCGGAACTCCCGCCGCCCAGCCCACCGCCCATCGGGATCTGCTTGCTGACGCCTATCTCTGCGCCGAAGGTGCCGCCCGCGGCCGTCTGCAGGGCCCGCGCGGCCTTCACGACGAGATCGGACTCCGCCGGCACACCCGGAATATCGGTGGTACGCAGGATGGCCCCGTCGTCGCGGCGGCGCAGGGTGATCTCGTCGCCCCAGTCGAGCATGCGGAAGGCGGTCTGCAGCAGATGGTAGCCATCCGGGCGGCGCCCGACGATGTGCAGAAAAAGGTTGATCTTGGCCGGTGCAGCCACGCGGATGGTGGCAGCCGGATCGAATTGGGCAAGTGTCACGTCAGGGATTCCAGGTATCGATGATCAGGCGCAGCCGGGTGTCGCCACGGTGGATGTCGATCTTGCGGGGCAGTGCCGCCCGGTCATCGCCGGTGTATTCGAGGTACTCGACGGTCCACCCCTGGTCGATGACGCGCAGCGGGCGCCCCGCGGCATCGAGCTCACGGACTTCCGCGCCCCCCGGCACGCGGGCAGTCACCCAACGCGGCAACTGGGCAAAGGGCGCCTGCACTTCGAACAGGCGCTCAGCCAACTCTGCCGCCGAAGCGGCCTCGACACGCCGACCATCGGCGAGGGTCATGCGGGCACCATCCGAATCAGACTGGATGCGCGCCAGCCCCTGCCCCAGCGGTCCGGAGAACAACCATTCGTCCCCCCCTTCGGCGTGCATCCATTCGACGCCCACCGCGGCGGTCTTGTCACCGTCCCGCACCTGCAGGCGGCCGTCGATCTCGAAACGGGACAGCGCAGCCAAAGACTGCACTTCCGGAGCTTTCACGGCTGCTGGCGGCGCCACTGGCTGCATTGCGCAGGCGCCAAGGACCATCGGCAGCAGGCTTACTGCAAGGACTCGTCTCACGGCTTGAATTTCTTGATCACGTCGACCAGCACAGTGTTGTCCGGGTTGGCCTTGGCTGCATCACGCCATGTCTTGGCCGCCTCATCCCGCCGTCCGAGCATCCACAGGACTTCGCCCAGATGAGCCGCGATCTCCGGATCGGCGCGCAGCTCGAAAGCCGTCTTCAATTGTTCCAGGGCCTCCGTGAGCTTGCCCTTGCGATACAGGGCCCAGCCCAGGCTGTCGATGATGAAGGGATCGCCGGGCAGGAGGCTGAGCGCCTTGCGGATCAGCATCTCCGCTTCGTCGAGGCGCATATTGTGGTCGACGAGGGAATAGCCGAGCGCATTGTAGGCATGGGCCTGGTCGGGCTTGAGGGCAATGACCTTGCGCAGGCGCCCCTCCATCGCCTCCACGCGGCCGAGCCGCTCGGCGGCCAGCGCGGACTCGTACAACAGGTCGGTATTCTCGGGATCACGGCGCAAGGCTTCGTCGAGCACCTCGAAGGCATCCTCCATCCGGTTGGCGTCCCGCAGCAACTGCGCCTCTGCCAGCACGTACTGGAGCTTGTCCTGGGGCGCCGCACTGGCCGCGGCCTGCAGATGCTGGCGGCCCTCGGCCAGCTTGCCGCGGCTGGCCAACACCTGCGCGAGGCGCACCTGGGCGCCGATGAACTGCGGACCCGGCGCCACCGCCCGATACCAGTTGAGGGCATCGTCGTAGCGCTTGGCTTCCTCGGCAATCTGTCCAAGATACATGCGAATGGTATCCGGATCGCCGAAACCCAGATTCAGCAGATGACGGAAATGGACCTCGGCAGCCTGGCGATCGCCCTGCTGCATGGCCAGCAGGCCCACCGCATGGACCACATCCCGGTCGTCGGGAGCCAGCTTGAGCAGGGTCTCGAACTGTTCTCGCGCAGCAGCGAACTCCCGGCTGGCGACCAGCATGCGGGCGAGCACGATGCGGGCCTCGCGGGATTCGGGATTGGAGCCAAGGTAGCTGCGCAGGGTCTGCACACCGACGCCCGGCGAGGCTTCCTGCTGGAACTGGGCCTTCAGGATGACCGCCTGCTCCCAGTCAGGCCGGATCGCCAGCGCGCCATCCAGGGCCTCCGAGGCCCCCGCCACATCACCGGCGACGAAGGCCGCGTTGGCGCGCGCGAAATGCGCCTCGGGCCGGTCCAGGTAGGGTTCAGTCAGCTCATTCACGAGGCGGCGGATCAGTGCCTTGTCGGGAATCCGCGCCAGCCCGCGGTTGAGCCCCATCAGCGCCACACCGACGTTCGGCCCTTGCTGGGCCAGCGCCTTGGCCAGTTGCGCGCTCAATTCCTCGATCCGCTCTTCGTTGGCAAGCGCGCCGCTGGCCAGCTGCTGAGCCTGCAGCGAGCCGGGATCGAGCTCCAGCCACAGGCGCGAGGCCTCGCTGGCCAGATCGGCCTGGCGCGAAATCACGGCAATCTCCGCGGCGCGCCGGGCGATCCGGGGATCCCGCGTGCGCTTGGCCAGATCCAGGTAGGAGCGCGCCGACACGACCAACTGCCCGCGCGCACCGGCGATTTCCGCCAGCATCAGCTGGTAGAGGATCTGTGGCGTCAGTTGCTGCGCGGGATACGTCACGACAGCATCCACCACGTCTTCCACGGCGGACTCCTGGGCCTGCGCCACCGTCGCCAGCCCCCCCGCTATCAACAGAACGGCCAGCAGGCGGGCCGGGCGCACGAGGCGAATGAAAGACGTCATCGAAGGGCTCTGACAAGGTGTTGTAGAAGGCCGCAGCCGCCCCGCCGGGCGGACGGTGAGGGCACCGACGGCCCCCGGACACCGGTTGGATCGCGCTATTACAATAGGGTTCGGGGCTCGCCGGATGTTAGGCGCTTTCCCCGCCCCCAAGCAAGCAAACCCCAGGCAAACCCCAAGGCAACCCTAATTCCCACGCCCATGCCAGAGCTACCCGAAGTCGAGACCACCCGCCGGGGCATCGCCCCCGAACTTGCCGGATCCACCGTCAGCGCGATCCTCATCCGCAACGGCCGCTTGCGCCACCCGATCCCCGCCGACCTCGGGGACATCCTCGCCGGCCAGACACTGCTGGCAGTGGAGCGCCGCGCCAAATACCTGCTGTTCCGCTTCGCGACCGGCAGCCTGCTCGTGCACCTGGGCATGTCGGGAAGCCTGCGCGTCGTGGCAGCGGACCATCCACCCGAAAAGCACGACCACCTGGACATCGTCTTCGGGGTACGGGCGCTGCGCCTGCGTGACCCGCGCCGCTTCGGCCTGGTCCTGTGGCAGGCCGGCGACGCCGAGCATCCGTTGCTCGCCGGCCTGGGTATCGAGCCCCTCGGCGAGATCTTCGACGGCACCTGGTTGCATGCGGCAAGCCGCGGCCGCAGGACACCGGTCAAGCTGTTCCTAATGGATGCAGCCCACGTGGTCGGCATCGGCAACATCTACGCCTCCGAAAGCCTGTTCCGCGCCGGCATCGACCCGACCAAGCCAGTGGGTGAACTCGGCCCCCGCCGCTGCGCCCGCCTCGCCACCTGTATCCGCGAGACCCTGCAGGATGCACTGGCCGCCGGCGGGAGCACGCTGCGGGACTTCGTCGGCAGCAACGGCACGCCGGGCTACTTCCAGCAGCAGTATTTCGTCTATGGACGCGACGGTGAAGCCTGCCGCAAATGCGGCACACCGATCCGCAAGCGCATCATGGGACAGCGCGCCACCTTTTATTGCCCACGCTGTCAGCATTGAAAGCTGTTCCTGCCGGCAGCGTTCACGTTTATGCTTGGGATATTCGACGTTTGTGCCGACGAAGCGGCGCCCAGCCAGGAATGAAGCCCGTGAAAGACGCCCATATGCTTGCTGAACACTTCTCCGCCTACACCCAATGGCGCGGCGACGTCGCGACCGGGATCGAGGAGTTGCGCAAATGGTTGCACCTCAATGAAATCGGGGATGCCCAGTCCGATCTGCGCCTGCAATACCTGCTCGACCGCCTGCGCGAAGACAAGCTGATCGTCGCCTTCGTGGCCGAGTTCTCCCGCGGCAAATCCGAACTGATCAACGCGGTGTTCTTCGCCGGCTATGGCAATCGCATCCTGCCGTCCAGTGCCGGACGCACCACCATGTGCCCGACCGAACTGCAATGGAAGGCGGGTGACAAGCCGGAAATCCGGCTGCTGCCCATCGAAAGCCGCAAGACCAACGCCAGCATCACCGAGCTCAAGCGCTATCCAGAGGAGTGGCAGATCCGCCCACTCGACACCAGTTCCGCCGAAAGCCTCCAGCAGGCCCTCGCCCAGGTCGGTGAAACCCGTCTGGTCAGCCGCGCCGAGGCCGACCAGCTGGGTTTCCCGGTCGATGAGAACGGCGATACCGGCCTGCGCCCCGACGCCGCTGGCGAGATCGAAATCCCGCGCTGGCGCCACGCCATCATCCAGTTCCCGCATCCGCTGCTCGAACAGGGACTGGTCATCCTCGACACGCCGGGCCTCAACGCGATCGGTGCCGAACCGGAGCTGACCCTCAACCTGCTGCCCAACGCCCACGCGGTGCTGTTCATCCTGGCCGCCGACACTGGCGTGACCCAGAGCGACCTGGCCGTGTGGCGCGAGCACGTCAACGCCGGCCGCCGCCAGCGTGGCCGTCTGGTGGCCCTCAACAAGATCGACGGTCTGTGGGACGGCCTGCGCAGCGAGGCCGACATCGAACGGGAGATCAGCGGGCAGGTGTCCAGCGTCGCCGATACGCTGGACATCGATCCCAGCCAGGTCTACCCGGTTTCCGCGCAAAAGGGCCTCGTCGCCAAGGTCAACAACGATGAAGACCTGCTCGCCCGCAGCCGCATCGTCGAACTCGAGGAAGCGCTGTCCACCGAGCTGCTGCCGACCAAGCGCGACATCGTGCGCGACAACACCTATGGCGATGTGAACGACATCGTCAATCGCAGCCGCGAACTCCTCAATGCCCGCCTCACCGGCCTGCGCGAGCAGTTGCAGGAACTCACCGACCTGCGCGGCAAGAACCAGAACGTCATCGAATACATGATGCGCAAGGTGCGCTCCGAGAAAGACGAGTTCGAACAGGGCCTGCAGAAGTACTACGCGGTGCGCAGCGTGTTCTCCAACCTGTCGAACAACCTCTTCGGCCACCTGGGCCTCGACGCGCTGCGCGACGAAACCCGGCGCACCCGTGAGGCGATGCTCGACGCTGCCTTCTCCCGTGGCCTGCGCGAAGCGATGAAGGGCTTCTTCGAACACCTGCGCGGCAACCTCCGGAAATCCACCGACGAAGTCGGCGAGATCTCCAAGATGCTCGACGCGATGTACAAGCGCTTCACTGTCGAGCACGGCCTCAAGCTGGCCGCCCCGTCCGCCTTCTCGACGCTGCGCTACGAGAAGGAGATCGAGCGCCTGGAAGAAGCCTTCAACAGCCAGTTCAACACGGTGCTGACCATCGTCACCACCGAAAAGCACACCCTCACGCAGAAGTTCTTCGAAACCGTCGCAGTGCAGGCGCGGCGCACCTTCGAAATAGCCAACCGGGATGCGGAGCAGTGGCTGCGGGCCGTCATGGCGCCGCTGGAAACCCAGGTCCGCGAATACCAGCTGCAGCTCAAGCGCCGCCTGGAAAGCGTCAAGCGCATCCACCAGGCTACCGACACGCTGGAAGACCGGGTCGGCGAGCTTCAGCAGGCCGAAGACCTGCTGGTCCAGCAGCTTCGCCAACTCGACGCGCTGTCCGTGCGTATCGAACACGCCCTCGACATGCCGGCCGACAGTGGCACCGCAGCGGCAGTGCTGGCAGCCTGATAGCAGTGCCGGACCACGGTCCGGCACTAAAAAAACGAAAAGGCCGGGCGCTCCCATCGGAGCGTCCGGCCTTTTCGCATCATCAGGGCTGAAGCCGCGTCTTACTTTTCAGCGGTCAGCTTGTGGAACTTCTCCATCAGGTCTTCCTTGCTCTCCGGGTGCTCCGGATTGAAGGGGATGCAGTCCACCGGACAGACCTGCTGGCACTGGGGCTCGTCGAAGTGGCCGACACACTCGGTACACTTGTTCGGGTCGATCACATAGATCTCTTCACCTTGGGAAATGGCACCATTCGGGCATTCCGGCTCGCAGACGTCGCAGTTGATGCACTCGTCGGTAATCATCAAAGCCATTTTGCTTTACTTCCTTCGTTACTAACTGTTGATCTTCAAACGCAGCCGTTCGAGCACGCCAGGCTGCACAAACTTGCTCACATCGCCACCGAGTCGCGCAATCTCGCGCACCATCGTGGCCGACACGAACATGAACTCGTCGGAGGGGGTCAAAAAAACCGTTTCCACGTCCGGGTAGAGCTTGCGGTTCATGCCGGCCATCTGAAACTCGTACTCGAAATCCGACACCGCACGCAGGCCGCGGAGAATGACGCGCGCACCGTTCTGATGGAGGAAATCCATCAACAGACACGAGAAACCCTTCACCTCCACGTTCGGGTAAGCCGCCAGCACTTCCCTGGCGATCTCGACCCGCTCCTCGACGGTAAAGATCGGCCCCTTGCCACCACTGGTGGCTACGCCGACGATGACCCGCTCGAACAGGCGCGACGCACGCCGCACCAGATCCTCGTGTCCCCGCGTGAAGGGGTCGAAAGTCCCCGGATATACCGCGATGCCGTCCCTCATCCTGCAGCCCTTTCCTGAAACCACGCAGCCGTCAGGCGCAGGCGGCAAAGAGGTGGTAATACACCTGCCCGGCCGTTCCGTGCTTGATTCGCGTCAATCCGTCGATGTTCTCGATCCCGTGCTCCGCTTCCACATAGGCCAGCCCGTCCTTGCTCAGCAGGCCGGGTAGCAGTGGAACGATCCGCTCAATCCAGCCCATCCGGTACGGAGGATCGAGAAACACCACATCGAAGGGCTGGGGCGCGGAGCGCGCGAATTTTAGCGCATCGCCCCGCACAAGCTGTACACACGTTGCCTTTAGGGTCTTTGCGTTGTCGCGCAGGGCTGCGAAAGCCACCGGGTCCTGCTCGACCATCGTCACACTTTCCGCCCCGCGGGATGCTGCCTCGAAGCCCAGGGCTCCACTGCCGGCAAACAGATCCAGGCAGCGCCGACCGTCGAGTTCCTGCCCCAGCCAGTTGAACAGGGTTTCACGCACCCGGTCCGGCGTGGGGCGCAGGCCCTTGACGGTGCTGACGTCGATCAGGCGCGAGCGCCATTCCCCCCCAATGATGCGGACACGGCTCAAGGCTTTCCCCCCGCTTTCACCGTCGCGGTCTTGTCGCCATCGCCCCCGACCACTACCGTCACCAGGTGGGCCGGCGACACATGGCGCTTGAAGGCCTCACGGATCTGCGCAACGGTCACCGCCTTGATCCGCTCCCGGTAGGTATCCAGGTAATCCAGCGGCAGGCCGAAACCACCAATTACAGCCACCTGCTCCAGCATCTTGCGGTTCGAGTCGAGGCGCAGCGCGAAACCATTGATCAGGTTGTCCTTGGCCGCCTTCAGCTCCGCCTCCGTCGGCCCCTTGGCGAGGAACTCCTCAAGGGTCGCCGACACTACCTTCAAGGCATCGTCGGTCTGGCTGCCCTTGGTCTGCAGGCCGATCTCGAAGGGGCCCACATCGCGCTGGGGCATGAAGTAACTGTAGACACTATAGGCATAGCCGCGCTTCTCGCGCACTTCGTTGGTCAGCCGCGAGACGAAGCCGCCGCCACCGAGGATATAGTTGCCGACCACCAGCGGGAAGAAGTCCGGGTCGCCGCGCCGGATGCCGGGCAGGCCGATGGAGATATGGGCCTGGGCCGAGGGATTCGGCACGCGGATGGTCTGGGCCTGAGGCTGCGTGGTGTTGATCGTCACGGTCGGTGCCTCGCCAGCCGGCAGGCCGCTCGTGAGGCGGGTGGCGATAGCCTCCGCCTCGACCCGCGACACGTCGCCGACGATGCTCACCACGGCCCGCGCGGCGGTGTAATTGCGCTTGTAGAAATCCACCAGGTCTTCGCGCGTGATCGACGACACCGTCTCTACACTCGGTAGACGGCCGTAGGGATGGCCGGGGAACACCGCGGCGGCGAAGCGGCGGGACAGGATCGCGTCGGGCTGGGTGTCGGCCTCCTTCAGGCCGGCGATGCTGCGGGCCTTTTCCCGCTCGACGACGGCCGCTGGAAAAGTGGGCTGCTGGATCAGCGTGGCCAGCAGATCGACCGCACCGTTGCGCTCCTCCGGGTTGCTGAGGGTGCGCAGGGACAGGGACGCGCGATCCATGTCGGCGTCGCCGCCGATCTGCACCCCCAGGTCGGCGACACGGTTGGCGATAGCCTCTTCGTCCAGGCCGCCGGCACCGGCGTCGAGCAGAGAGCGGGTCAGCCCCGCGACGCCGGCCTTGCCGGCCGGTACCTCGGCACCGCCGGCACGGAAATCCACCTGCAAATCGACGATGGGCAAGGCATGGCTTTCGACGAAGAACACCTTGGCGCCGCCGGCAGCAGTCCAGGTCTGGATGTTCAGCCCGGCATGGGCCGACAGGGTCGTCAGGGCCAGCGCCAGCGCCGCCCCGAGACGTTGATAACGGGAAATCATCAGGAAATCACCTCGAAAACGGGGGGCGCTCAGTGTTGATGCGGCGCAGTGGCCTTGGCACGGGCCTGGGGATCGACCGGCAGCGGATCGAGTTGGGCGACGGTCAGGGTGTCATCACGGAAGTACTTCCTGGCCACCGCCTGCACCTGCTCCGCAGTCACACCGCGGATGCGCTGCAGCATCAGGTCGTCGTCCTTCCACGACAGGCCGACCATCTCGTCCATGCCGATCTCCATCGCCTGGCCCATCAGCGAATCGCGCTTGAAGACCTGGCCGGCCACCGCCTGGACCTTCACGCGGCGCAGTTCCTCGTCCGACACGCCTTCGTTCTGGATGCGGGTGATCTCTGCACGCAGCGCGGCTTCCACATCGGCAACCGTCTTGCCGGCGGCCGGCGCCCCGTCGAGGATGAACAGGGATTCGCCGCGGGCCGAGCCGTCGTAACCGGCGCCAGCGGTCACCGCCACGCGGCTGCCGCGCACGATGTCCTTCGCCAGGCGGGCCCCTTCGTAGCCATCCAGCACGGCAGCCAGCACCTGCAGCGCGTAGTAGTCGTCGTCACCCTTCACGTCACGCAGCGTCGGCGCGCGCCAGGCCAGCGCCACATAGGGCAGTTCGGCCGGCGCCTTCACCACGGTCCGCCGCGGCCCGGTCTGCTCCGGCTCGACAAGCGGCTTGCGCACCGGCAGCGGACGGCTCTTCACCTGGCCGTAGGTGCGCTCAGCCTCCTTGAAGACCGCCTTGTGATCCACGTCGCCCACCACCACCAGGGTCGCGTTGTTGGGCACGTACCAACGCTGATACCACTCGCGGGCATCGCGGGCGGTCATGTGGTCCAGATCGCTCATCCAGCCGATGATCGGCCGGCGGTAGGGATGGGCCTGGAAGGCGGTGGCCATCAGCTGCTCGATGACCAACGCGCGCGGCTTGTCGTCGGTGCGCAGGCGGCGCTCTTCCTTGACGACCTCGATCTCCTTGCTGAAACCGGCCTCGGTCACCTGCAGATTGGCCATACGGTCGGCCTCCAGCGCCATCATGCGGCCCAGCCCCTCCTTCGGCACCTGCTGGAAATAGGCCGTGTAATCCTGGCTGGTAAACGCGTTGTCCCGTCCGCCAACTGCGGCAACGAGCTTGTTGAACTCACCGGGCCCAACCTTCTTGGTGCCCTTGAACATCATGTGTTCGAGCAGATGGGCCACGCCGGAGGTGCCATCCACCTCGTCCATCGCCCCCACCCTGTACCACACCATATGCACCACCGACGGCGCCCGCTTGTCTTCCTTGACGATCAACTTCATTCCATTCGGAAGCACGCTCTCGTAGGGATTGGCCCAGGCCGGGGCGGCCAGCGCCACGGCAAGGACGACAGCGGACGTGGCGATCCGCAAACTGCGTTTCATCATAGGCTGTTGAAGCATCTGGTAAAATTGAAGAACGATGGCCGCGGGCCGGCGTGTGGCGCGGCATCATAGCGGCATTCCGACGACCCGGCCAACCGGACATGACGGGCCTTTTCACCCCATGCACCGGTCCGATCGACCCACATTCAGACTCAGCACCCCATGTTTGGTTTCCTCAAGAAAGCCCTCAAGCCCGGCGACAGCCCGGCCCCGGCCCCCGAAGCGCCAGCCGCTGCGCCACAGGCGGACATCCCCGCACCGCAAGCGCCGGTGCCGACCCCGGCCCCGGCCCCGGTTGCGGCCGCCCCGGCGCCCGAGCCCGAAAAGAAGCGCTCCTGGATGGACCGCCTGCGCGCCGGCCTGTCCCGCACCCGCGAACAGATCGGCGGCGGCCTCGGCAACCTGACCAGCCTGTTCTCCCGCCGCAAGATCGACGAGGACCTCCTCGAAGAACTCGAAACCACGCTACTGATGGCCGACTGCGGCGTCGAGGCCACCCAGCACCTGCTGAAGGAGCTGCGCCTGCGCTGGAAGCGCGACAAGCTGGAAACCGCCGACCAGCTGCAGGGCGCCCTCGCCGAAGGCCTGCTGTCCATCCTCGCGCCCCTCGAACAGCCCCTCGAGATCAGCGGCCACAAGCCCTACATCATCATGATCGCGGGCGTGAACGGCTCCGGTAAAACCACCTCCATCGGCAAGCTGGCCAAGCATTTCCAGAATCAGGGCAAGAGCGTGCTGCTCGCCGCCGGCGACACCTTCCGCGCCGCCGCCCGCGAACAGCTGATGACCTGGGGCGAACGCAACGGGGTGGCCGTCATCGCCCAGGAATCCGGCGACCCAGCCGCCGTGGTCTTCGATGCCATCAACGCCGCCCGCGCCCGCAACATCGACATCGTGCTGGCCGACACCGCCGGCCGCCTGCCCACCCAGCTGCACCTGATGGAAGAAATCGCCAAGGTCCGCCGGGTCGTCCAGAAGGCCGAACCCTCCGGCCCCCATGAAGTGCTGCTGGTGCTGGATGCCAACATCGGGCAGAACGCTCTGCAGCAGGTCAAGGCCTTCGACGCCGCCATCGGCGTCACCGGCCTGGTCCTCACCAAGCTCGACGGCACCGCCAAGGGCGGCGTGGTCGCCGCCATCGCCCGCCAGAGCCCGAAGCCGCTGCGCTTCATCGGCGTCGGCGAGCAGATCGACGACCTGCAGACCTTCCGCGCCAAGGAGTTCGTGGACGCCCTGTTCACGCCGGTCGGTGGCACCTCCGAGCAGGCCGACTGACCCAAACTGCCGTACGTCATATGCGACGTGCACCGCCCCGCGTTCTCGCCTATTCTTCCGGAATGACGGGGCGGACCTGACGGACAACAAACCACGCCCCTCCCTGCCGCGGAGAGACGTGGATGCAGCCAGCCCCCGACGCCCGCCCGGTCAACCGGGCGGTGCACCTTGCCGACACGCCGGCCTCCCCCTTTCCGCTGGCCAGTTGGCTGCGCATCGGCCTGCTGCTGTTCACCGCCCAGGCCCTCGCGCTCAGCTTGCAGGCGCTGCTGCTGCTCCATAAAGAGCACGACCTGCTGGTCGGCATCACCGTCTCCCGCATCGCCATCGCTGCGGACCAGGTCCAGGCCACCTTCCAGCGCAGTTCCACCAACGGCCTGCTCCTCGCCGAGTCGGCCGGCATCCGCCGCCTGCTGCCCCGCCTGCAGACGGAAGATCCGGACATCCGGGCCATCCATGTCGTCGCGGCGGACGGAGTTTCCCTATTCAGCAGCGGAGCGCCGTCACGCCCCCCGGAACGGGGCGAACTCGATGCCCTCCTCAAGAGCAAGGGAGCGTGGTCGCAACTGCCGGAGCAAGGACAGCTACGGGTCGGGCTGCGCCTGGCCGACAACGACGGAGAAGTCGTCGGCGGCGTGCTCTTCGACGTCGATGCCGGCGCCCTATCGGACACCCTGCAGGCCGCCCGCCATGCCGCCTGGCCCCGCCTGCTCACCACGTTGGCGGGAGTCGCCGTCGCGCTGCCTCTGCTGCTGGCAGCAGCGGCGCGCTGGGGCAGCACAAAGGCAAGACTGCGCCTGCGCATCCTCGCCGCCGCTCTGCTGCTCGCCGTCGCCAGCAGCCTGGCCCTCAGCGTTCAGACACTGCCGAGCTTTTCCGAACGCCTGCATCCCGCCCTGGATGCCAAGGCGCACATTCTGGCGGGCACACTGGCCGGGCGGATCTCCACCGCGCTCGCCCTCGGCATCCCCTTCGAACACCTGAACGGCGTCGAGACCTACTTCGACGACGCCCTCACCCGCCACCCCGAGATCCTGTCCCTGCACCTGCAAGGCCCTGCCCACAGCTACCTGCGCGAACATCCCGGCGAGCCCGGCCACAGCGTCGAGGCCGCCGTCAGCGGCCCGGACGGCCAGCCGCTGGCCCGGCTGACAGCCCGCACCGACGGCCACGTGGTCCATCGGGAGATGCTCAGCCAGGCCGTCGACCTGGCCATCGTGTTCCTCGTCGCCGTCGTGCTGTTCAACGAAACCCTCGGCGCGATCCTCGCCGGCGACCACATCGACCCGGCCTCCGCCGGCCGCGGACGTCTCGGCCTGGCGCGGCTGGCGGTGTTCCTGCTGATCCTGTCGGAAGAGCTGACCCGCGCCTTCCTGCCGCTGCACATCGCCGGCCTGGCCCAGGCGGCCGGCGAACACGGGGCCGCGGCAATCGGCCTGCCGATCTCCGCCTACATGGCGAGCTTCGCCCTCCTGACCCCCTTCGCCGGCCGTTGGGGCGAGCGCTTCGGCACTGCCCACACCTTCGCCGCCGGCGCCGCGCTGTCCGCCGCCGGCTTCGGCTGGGCGCTGGCCGGTGGCGGCTATACGGCCTTCGTCGCGGCCCGCTGCCTGTGCGCAGCGGGCTACGCCATCGGCACGATGGCGATGCAGCAGCATTTCCTGCGCGCCGCGGCGGACGGCGAGCGGGCCCGCGCGCTCGCGCTGTTCGTCGGCGCAGTGCAGACGGCGGCAATCTGCGGCGCCCCGATCGGCGGCCTGCTGGCCGAACAGTTCGGCGCCGCCGCGGTCTTTGCCGGCGCCGTCGGCATGAGCCTGCTGGCCCTGCTCGTGCAGCGCCTGGACCGCAGCCCGCCAGCCCCAGCCACGCCCAATACATCCCCACCGCTACTCCAACTGCTGCTCCAGCGCCGGATTCTGGCCCCGCTGCTGACCGCCGCGCTGCCGGCCAAACTGGCCCTCGCCGGCTTCCTGTTCTATCTGGTCCCGCTGGCGCTGCAACAGGAAGGCTTCGGCAGCGGGTCGACCGGCAGGGCCATGATGATGTATTTTCTTCTGGTTGCCGCCAGCAACCCGTTGGCATCCTGGCTGGCTGACCACTACGGTTGGGAAAGAGGCCTGGTCGCCGTCGGCGGGCTGGTGATCGGACTCGGTGGCCTGGCCGGCCTGCTCGGCGGCGCCCCGGCATTGTTCGCCGGCATCGCCGCCCTCGGCATCGGCACCGGCCTGTCCGCTGCCGCGTTGCAGGCCATGCTCGGACGCAGCGGTCCCGCAGCGGTGGTCTTGCTGCGCACTGTCGAACGCTTCGGCGCAGTGATCGGTCCGCTGCTGGCCGGCAGCCTGCTGACGCTGGCGGCCTATGGCGGCGTGATGGCAACGATAGGCGCGCTGGTCATCGGCGCCACCCTCGGATTTGTGCTCCTCCGGCCCCAGGAAAGGAACGCCGCGTGAACGTCCCGCTTCGCCTGCTGTTCGCCATCGCCGCATCGGCCGTCGGCCTGCTCGCCCCGCTGCCGGCCAGCGCGAAGCCGGCGACGGAGGCCGCCCCCTACCGCATCACGATGCTGCTGTTCCGCGGCTGCGAGGAAGCCTGCCGCGGCTTCCAGGCCTATTTCCGCCAGCACGGCATCGCCGCCGAGTTCACGCTGCGCGATGCCGCCCAGGACAAGCGCCGCGTCGCCACCTTCGTGGACGAGATCCACCGCGACAAGCCGGACCTGGTCGTAACCTGGGGCACGACCGTCACGCAGGAGGCGGTCGGCGACTGGCGGCACATCGATCCCCGGCGCCACATCACCGACCGGCCGGTGCTCTTCATGATCGTCTCCGATCCGGTCGCGGCCGGCATCGTGCCCGCGCTGACCCGCCCGCGCCGCAACGTCAGCGGCACGCTCTACCTGCTGCCGGTGGAGACCCAGATCAAGGCCGCCCGCAGCTACCTGGATTTCAAGCGGATCGGCTACATCCTCAACGAGACCGAATCCAACTCGGTCAGCACCCGCGACGAGCTCCGCAGCCTCGCCGCCAGCCACGGCTTCACGCTGGTCGAGCGGCGGCTGCCGGTGTCCCCGTCCGGCACGCCGGACGGCAACGCGCTGCCGGGGCTGGTGGACGAGCTCGCGCGCGCGAAGGTGGACCTTCTCTACCAAGGCCCCGACAGTTTCCTCAACAGTCGCCGGGACGCCCTCACCGATGGCGCACTGGCCCGCGGCCTGCCCGTCTTCGCCGCCGCCGAAGCGCCGGTACAGCAATCCCGCGCACTGTTCGGCGTGGTCAACAAGTACGAGGACGTTGGACGCTTCACCGCGGTCCAGGCGCTACGCATCCTTCGCGACAAGACTGCGCCGGCGGACATCCCGGTGACGCTGCCGCGCAACTTCTCCTACCTGATCAACCTGCCGGTCGCCCTCCAGCTCGGCCGCTACCCACCCCTCAAGCTGCTCGACGTCGCCGAGATCGTCGGCATCGACAGCGGAGAACACTGACATGCGCATCCTGGTCTGCTCGAAGCGGGATCTTCACGGCCTGCATTTTCTCAATCGCCTGCTGCCGGCCCTGGCCGGCCACCAGGTGCAGGAAGTCTGGCTGTCGGACAAGACCCGCGATTCGGAAAACGCAGTGCCGGGCCTGGTCGCGCTACGCTTCCTTGAGCGAACGCTGCCGGAGGAACTGGTCTTCCCGCTGGTCGACGCGCTGCCGTCGGGCTCGGACGCGGCCGAAGCCACCTTCGCCGGCCTGGCCGAGCGCTACAAACTGCCCATCCAGGTGGTCGGCGACGTGAACGGCCATGCCGCCCGCGAGCGGATGGCGGCGCTGGAACCGGACCTGGTCATCTCCGCCCGCTTCAGCCTGCTCTTCGACGCCGACACCATCGCCATCCCGCGCTTCGGCATGCTCAACGTCCACCCCGGCGAACTGCCGATCTATGCCGGCCTGCACGCCCCGCTGCGCGCTGTGCTGGACGGCGCCGACGCCTTCGCCTGCAGCGTCCACTGGATCACCCCGGGCATCGATGACGGCCCTCTGCTGGGCGTCCACCGCCATCCCATCGAAACTCGGCGCTGCCTGCTCAGCCAGGTGCGCGAGCTCTACCCGCTGGCCATCCCGACGCTGCGCGCGGTCATCGACGAATGCGCCGCCGGGCGCCGCCCCGCCGGCCAGCCGCAGGACCGCCGGCAACGGCGCTACCGCTCGATGCCCAGCGCCGACGAGTTCGCCCACCTGGAAAGCCTCGGCCTGCAGCTGTGGTGTCCGGTCACCTACGCGGGCTGGCTGCAACGCTTTGTACCCCCTGGCCAGTCCATCCCCCTCCCGCCGGCGATCGCCCGATGAGCTTCGAGCGGCAGGTCTTCATCAGCTACGCCCACCTGGACAACCAGCCGCTGACGGCCGACCAGCTGGGCTGGGTGAGCCTGTTCCACAGCACCCTGCAGACCCTCCTCAGCCAGCGCCTGGGGGCACCGGTCGACATCTGGCGCGATGACAAGCTGCGCGGCAACGACGTGTTCTCCGACGAGATCCTCGACCAGCTGTCGCGCACCGCCCTGTTCGTGTCGGTACTGACACCCCGCTACCTGAAGTCAGAGTGGTGCACCCGTGAGATCACCAAGTTCTGCCAGCAGGCCGAAAGCGAACACCGCCTGGTGGTCGGCAACAAGGCCCGCGTCATCAAGGTGCTCAAGCTGCCGATCGACGGCAGCGGAACGCTGCCCGAGGCCATCGGCCAGCTGCTCGGCTACGAGTTCTTCGAGTTCGACGAAGACCGCACGCCCCGCGAGCTGGACCCCGCCTACGGCGACCAGCCCCGCCAGGCCTTCCTGCGCAAGGCCAACAAGCTCGCCTGGGATCTGGCCGCCCAGCTCGAACAACTCCAGCAGCAGCCCGCCGCCAACGACGCCGTCGGCACCGACAACGCCACCAAGCCCGCCATCTTCCTCGCCGAATGCAGCCGCGACCGCCGCGACGCCCGCG
Organism: Pseudomonadota bacterium; assembly: GCA_018241685.1. Classification (GTDB taxonomy): domain Bacteria; phylum Pseudomonadota; class Gammaproteobacteria; order Burkholderiales; family Rhodocyclaceae; genus Zoogloea. The sequence continues at coordinate 103,518 of JAFEDJ010000046.1, read as the reverse complement.
AGTGCATCGAGGCGGAACTGGCCTGTTGCGGCTACACCGTGCTGCCCAATCGGCGCCTGCCGGACGACGAGGACGAACACCGGGCCGCGGTCGCGGAACTGCTGGAGCGCAGTGCGCTATCGATCCACCTCATCGGCGAAGGCTACGGGCGCGTACCGGACGGCGACAGCGGCGAGTCCGTCGTCGTGCAGCAGAACCGTCTGGCCGCCGAGCGCAGCCGCCAGGCCGGCCTGCGCCGCGTAATCTGGCTCCCAGCCGGCACCACCGCCACGCAGCCAGCCCAGCAGTCCTTCATCGACGCGCTGCAGCAGGACGCCGCGCTGCAGCTGGGCGCCGACCTGGTGAACGGCGACCTGGAAACCCTCAAGGCCGCCATCCACGCCGCGCTGAAGCAGCCCGAGGCTGCCCCCGAAACATCGGCCAAAGACGCTACCACCAGTGCACTGCGGGTCCACCTGCTGTGCGACGCCCGCGACCGCAAGGATAGCGTCCCGCTCATCAAGCAGCTGCGCGGGCTGGGCCTCGACGTCACTCTACCGCTGTTCGCCGGCGACGCCGCGGAGGTTCGCGAAGCCAACCGCCAGCGCGCCCTCGACTGCGACGCGCTGATCCTCTACTACGGGGCCGGCGACGAGACCTGGAAGTACCACCAGGAAAACGAGCTGCGCAAACTGCAGGGGCAGGACCGCCAGCGCCCGTTGCGCGCCCGCTTCACGCTGCTCGCGCCGCCGCTCAGCGACGACAAGGAAGTGCTGCAGGCCCTCGCCGATACAGACACCCTCGACGGCCTGAACGGCATCGCCCCGCAGGCGCTGACGCCCCTCGTGACCGCTCTCGACCTGGAGGTGACGTCGTGAGCCAGGCTGGCGTACCGACCTGCCCCTACCCGGGCATCCGTCCCTTCCGGGAGGACGAGGAATACCTGTTCTTCGGCCGCGAAGCCCAGGTGGACGCGATGGTGGACACCCTCGCCCGCCAGCGCTTTCTGGCCGTCATCGGCAGTTCCGGCTGCGGCAAATCCTCCCTCGTCAATTGCGGCCTGCGCCCGGCCCTGCACCGGGGCCTGCTGGCGAGTGCCGGCAGCGCGTGGCGGATGGCCAGCTGCCGGCCCGGCGGCCAGCCCCTGCGTGCGCTGGCCGAAGCCCTCGCCCAGCCCGGCGCACTGCATCAGGCGGCACCACCGGGGCCGTTCAGCGCCGCCGAGCTCATCGAAGCCACGCTCGCGATGAGCCGCCGCGGCCTCATCGACGCCTACCGGCAAGCCGCGCTGCCCGCCGGCACGCAACTGCTGGTGGTGGTGGACCAGTTCGAGGAGCTGTTCCGCTACCGCAACCTGACCGACCCGCAGGAAGACCAGGCCACCGCCTTCGTCAATCTGCTGCTCGAAGCCCGCCTGGCGGACGTGCCGATCCATGTGGTCATGACGATGCGCTCCGACTTCCTCGGCGACTGCGCGCGCTTCGCCGGCCTGCCGGAGGCCATCAACGGCGGCCAGTACCTGGTGCCACGGATGAGCCGCGCCGAACGCCGCTCCGCCATCGTCGGGCCGGCGCGGGTCTTCGGCGCCGACATCGCGCCGACGCTGCTGACCCGCCTGGTCAACGACGTGGGCGACGACCCGGACCAGCTCTCCCTGCTCCAGCATGCCCTCGCGCGCACCTGGGCCCGCTGGCTGGCCAGCGGCGACGCGAGCCCCATCGACGGCCGCCACTACGACGCCATCGGCACCCTCGCTCAGGCCCTCAACCTGCATGCCGAGGAGATTTACGCCGGCCTGCCGGCGGCGCAACAGGCCACCTGCGCCCGCGCCTTCCGCGCACTGACCGACACCAGCACCGACAGCCGCGGCATCCGCCGGCCGACCCGCTTCGGCGATCTGGCCGCCATCGCCGGAGCCGACGCCGCCGAACTGGACGCCACGCTGGCACCGTTCCGGGCACCCGGCGTGGCCTTCCTGATGCCCCCCGCCGATGTCCTGCTGCAGGCCGGCAGCATCGTGGACCTGGCCCATGAAAGCCTGATGCGCATCTGGGATCGCCTGCGCGACTGGGGTGCGCGGGAGGCCGAATCGGCGCGCATGCTGCGCCGCCTGGCCGACGCCGCCGACCTCCATGCCGCCGGCGAAGCCAGCCTGTGGCGCGACCCGGAACTGCAGTTCGCCCTCGACTGGCAGGCCCGCGCGCAACCGACCCCGGCCTGGGCCCGGCAGTACGGCCGCGCCCTCGAACCCGCGCTGGCCTTTCTCGACGCCAGCCGCCGGGCCCGCGACGAAGCCACCGCCGCCGAGCAGGCGCGGGCGGCCGCCGAAAGGCGTGTGGAGGCCGAGCAGCGCCGCAACCAGCGGGTGTGGCGCGTCACCGTCGTCGCCATCGTCGCCGCCACGCTGGTCGCCGGCATCACCGGCTTCCTGTGGCAGCGCGCCGAGAAAGCCGGCGAGATCGCGCTGTCCCGCCAACTGGCGGCCGAATCCTCCAGCGAGCTGGCCGCCGGCAACCTAGCCGGCGCGCTGCAGCTGGCCGCCGCCAGCTACCAGCGCGAACCGACCTTCGAAGCCCGCGACAGCCTGCTCGCCGCCCTCGCCCAATCGCCTCTCGACTGGTGGCAGGCCGGCCAGAAAGGCGTACAGGCGCTGGCCGTCAGCTCCGACGGGCAGCTCGTCGCCAGCGGCGGCAAGGACGGCAGCATCCGGCTGTGGCGTGGCGCCAACGTCGTCGCCACCCTGCAGGCCCACGCCAATGCCGTGCTGGCCCTCGACTTCAGCCCCGACGGCCAGACCCTCGCCAGCGCCGACGCCGATCACCGCATCGTGCTATGGCAGGTTTCCGAGCGTCGCGCCCGCGTGATCCTCGACGACCACGAAGGCCCGGTGCATGCCCTTGTCTTCAGCCCGGACGGTCACCGCCTCGCCAGCGCAGGCGCCGACCGGCGCATCGTGCTGCGCGACGGTCTCACCGGCGCGCCGCTGGGCAGCCCGCTGCTGGCCCACGCGGACACCATCACCGGCCTGGCCTTCAGCCCCGATGGAGAATCCCTGGCCTCGGTGGGCTACGACGGCAACCTGTTCCTGTGGCGCCTCGACGGCAGCAGCACCCCACTCGCCCGCGCCAGCCACCCCGCCGTGCTGCATGACGTGGCCTTTTCACCGGACGGCAAGACCCTCGCCACCGCCAGCGCGGACCGGCACGTGCTGCTGTGGCAGGCGCCCCGCCTGATCCAGCTCGGCGACCCGCTCGGCGGCTACGAAGCCGGGGTGCGCAAACTGTCCTTCAGCCCCGACGGACGGCACATCGTGGCGGTGGGCGAGCAGCGCCAGGTGCGTGTCCATGACCTCACCCAGCCCGGCCGCGCCGCCCTGGAGCGCCCCGGCCACACAGGCGATGCGCTGGCCGTGCAGTTCATGCCCGACGGCAGTTTTCTCACCGGCGGCAGCGACGACCTGTTGATCCGCCACGACACGAGCGGCCACGGCCCGCTGAGCAAACCGCTGACCTCCACGAAGGACACCGTGTGGGCGCTGGCCTTCAGCCCCGACGGGCGGCGCCTGGTCAGCGCCGATGCCCGGGCCCGCCTGCAATGGCGCGACGGGAACAGCGGCGCTCCGGTCGGCGCCCCCCGTGACGGCCACACCGCGCTGGTCAGCAGCCTGGCCTTCAGCCCCGACGACCGGCACCTCGCCAGCGCCGGCCAGGACGGGCGCCTGCTGTTATGGGATGCGGATGGCGACAGGCCGCCGCGCCCCCTGCTGACGGACGGAGCAGCGCTGCAGCGGGCGATCTTCAGCCCCGATGGGCAGCTCCTCGCAGCCGGCGGGCGGGATGGGCACATCCACCTGTGGAAGATGCCCGCCGCCACGCCACTGCAAGAGCAGCTGGAACACGGCGGCCCAATCGCCAGCCTGAGCTTCTCTTCAGACTCACGGCGTCTCGTCAGCGTCGGCTACGACGGCCGGGCCAGCGTATGGGACAGTCGCGACGGACGACAACTCGCCAGCCAGGCCGCGGCCGGCAGCGGCGCCCTGTACGGCACGGCCTGGCTACCCAGCGATGGACAACTCCTCATCGCCAGCCAGCAACAGGGGCTGCTGCGCTGGAATGCCGACGCAAGCCCATCCACACCGCTCGGCAGCGCAGGGGGCACGCTGCTTGGCCTGGCCCTTTCTCCGGACGGCCAGACCCTGGCCGGCTTCGATCGGCAGGGCCGGCTACGCCTGTGGGACACGGCCACCGGCCAGGCCCTGCACGCCCCCCTCCTCCACCACGGCAGCCCCATCCTGGCCTTGGCCTGGCAGCCAAACGGCCTGGGCCTCGCCTCGGCAGACTGGCAGGGTGGCATCACCCTCTCCAGCGGCACGCCCTCCGAATGGGTCCGCCTGGCATGCTCGCTGATCGGCCGGATCCCGCCCCCCGTCACCGGGCGCCCGCTTTCCGCCTGTCCACCCACGCCATCGCTCCGCCCTTGACATAGGCAAGACTGCATCTAATCTGAGTAATCAGATCGCGAATCGCGGCGCCCCGAAAATTAATGACAAAAGCATAAATATCTGTACAATCGGCGCCGCTTTCCAACAGACAGGATCGGGAGGAGACATCCCATGGCACTGATCATCCCCGGCGTCGAAGTCAAGGTCGTCAAGGAAGTCCTCGCCCCTCAGCTCGCCCCGTCGGGCGTCCTCGGGCTGGTCGGCATCGTCGAGAACCCAGCCGCCGGCGTCGGTCGGGCAGCCAGCTGGCGCAGTTTCATCGACGGCTTCGGCGCGGCCAGCGCCTTCAGCCTGCCCGAAGCGGCCCAGGCCCTCGGCAACGGCGTCTTCGAACTGGTCATCTGTCCGGTTGCCTGCAACAGCACGGCGAGCGTCAAGCTCCCAGCCGCCGTCGGCAACGCCGCGGCCTTCACCCTCGTCGCCCGCGCCCCGGGGCCGTGGGGTAATGCCATTTCGGTCAGCATCCAGTCCCGCCAGGTGCCCACCGGCAAGAAGCTCGACAGCGGAGAGGACGAGACCCGCACGGTGTTCGACCTCACCGCCCGCTACGCCGGCAGCGATTACAAGGAAGTGCACCGCAACCTGTCCGCCGACCCGGCCGACCAGATCCGCAACGCCCGCGACGTGCTCGCCGCCCAGTCCCAGCTGCTGCGCATCAGCGAGGAGCGCGACAAGCTCAAGGCTCCCAAAGACAGCCCCGACATCAAGGACAGCAACGCCGCCGCCTACGCGCTGGCCGGTGCCGGCGATGCAGACCCCGACGCTTACCGCCAGGCCCTCGCCCAGCTCGAGAACGAGGCCGACGTGGACATGGTGCTGGTCTCGGTACAGGACACCAAGGATGCCACCCGGGTCGGTCGCATCTATGCCGACGTGATCAGCCACTGCGACCGCATGAGCGCCCGCAGCCAGGGCCGCATCGGCTTCGGCGAAGTCCCTGGCGCCAGCCCCGCAGAGATTGCCGCCGCCGCCGACAAGCTCACTGGCACACTGGTCTCCGACCGTTTCGTGCTGGTCGCCCCGGCCGGCGTTGTCGGAGCGGTGGCCGGCACCACCGGCAGCCTCGACTACTTCCAGTCCCCCACCTTCAAGCGCCTGTCCGGCCTCGGCGAGCCCGTCCCCGCGCTGGGCGTGGAAGCCCAGCAGGAGCTCCTGCGCAAGAATGTGGTGCCCATCGTCGCCCAGCGCGGCCGCGGCATCATCGTGATCCGCGGTCTCACCACCGACGGCGACCAGATCAGCGTGCGCCGGGTTGCCGACCACGCGGTGCGCGGCGTCAAGACCATCGGCGAGCTCTTCATCGGCCGCCTCAACAACGAGGAAGGCCGCGGCGCCCTGAAGCAGAAGCTGGTCGAATTCCTCGTCCAGATGCAAAAGGAAGGCGCCATCGTGCCCTCCACCGACGGCACCGACCCGGCCTTCAAGCTCAACGTCTATTCGAGCCAGCAGGACTTCGCCCAAGGCATCGTCCGCGTGGATCTGGCCGTCCGCCCCGTCCGGGCCATCGACTACATCTACGCCACTGTTCTGGTTCAGGTCTGAGCCAAACGCAGCCCGAGCCGCCGTTTTCCCCGTAGCCACCAGCCTCTCCGGAGAAGCCCGCCATGCCGACCGTTTTTTCCGCCAATCGCTCCAGCGTGCTGGTCGATGGCGAAGCCATCGAAGGCCTGCAGTCCCTGGCCTACCGCGTCGTCACCGAACGTGAGGACATCCGCGCCGTGGGCAGCGACGAACGCGTTGCGGTGAGTTTCGGCCTGCGCACCGTGCAGGGCGAGATCACCGTCCGCTCGGCCAGCTTCAAGCTCGACGGCCACCTGGACAAGCAGGCCCGCTTCCAACTCGTCGCCAACCTCAAGAAGGACGACGCCGCCGATTCGCCGAAGCGCACGGTTTCCTTCGATGACTGCTACATCGAGGACAAGGCCTTCAGCCTCGGCGCCGGCGGCACCGTCGTCACCGCCTATACCTTCAGCGCCACGCGGATCCGCGAGGAATGAGCCCTTGGGTCCGCTGGAGCTGAACCTCGCCGGCACGGCCTACAGGCTCGACTTCGCGGGCTTCCACCGGCCGCTCGGCATCGCCACCGACACGCTGGCCGTCACCCTTCCTCCCTGGACCTATCGCCGTCACATGGACACCCTGCGCTTGTGCACCGCGCCCTCAGCGTCGGGCCTGCGCCTCGACAGCCGGGCCCTCTGCAATGCGGTGCTCACCGGCGTGGACGCGGATGAAGCGGCCCGTCGCGAACTCGCCCCCATCGCCCTGTGGTGGGCCGCTGGTGGCGACGCCCCCCTCGCCCAGCCACCGGCCGAAGGGGAATGGCTCGATCTCGGCAGCTACGACAACCCGGCCCGCGTGCGCCTGCGCCCCTGGACCGAGCACCAGCGCCTCGCTGCGCTCGACGCCAGCCTGTCCGGGGAGCACGACGACGATAGCTGGTTCGACCCGGTGCGCTACCTGGAAAGCATGGTCGACGCGTCGGTGGCCACCCTCGACGCCCCCTCTGGCCTGGACGATCTCGACGCCCGCGCCACCGCCCTGCTGCTCCACGCCACCGTGGCCCTCAACGTCATCGACGAAGAAACCGACCCCCTGCTGCGAGGTGGCGAAGCCGCCCGCCAGTGCGCCGCCCGCACCCTGCGGCTGTGCCAGGTGCTGGGCTGGACTCCCGCCAAGGTCTGGGCGACTCCCGCCGCCGAGGTGGACCGTCTGCTGCGCATGCTCGACCTGCTGCAGCCCACTGCGCAGACACCCCGGCGCCGCAGCCTGGCCGACCATCCGGACGCCACGGTGATCCGCATCGACGACGACGGTGACGACGAGGCCGTGGAAAGGATGTCCCGGTGACGACCGGTACCGAGCTCCTCGTCGCCCGCATTCTCCAGCCGCTGGCCCGCAGCCTGGAGGAGGCTCGACGGAATCTCGCGCTGGAAGTGGACGCGGCGACGGACGATGAAGGGGATTACTCCGATCCCCTGTCCTCCGGAACACCCGCTGCGGCTCCCGCGAGCGGGGCGACCCCGCAGAACACCGCCCACGGCATTCGCTCCTCAAGGCAGGAGATCTCGCCGAACATCGACCGGCCCATCTCCATCCCTGCAGTGTTGGATGCATCTCCGCTTCCGCCCACAAGGACAGACGAACCGGCGAACAACACACACTTCCAACCAGCTCGTGACGGTGCATCTCCACCCGCAGCGCATCTCCCGCAGTCCTCCGGCAAATCAGTTACGCAGCACAGGCCTCCTCAACACACGACACCGGCCGACCCGACGGTTGTGCCTGCCCCCGCTTCTGCCTTCCACCGTCCTCCCGTTCTTCGGGTAGCAGGCGTGGTGGAACACCCGATGGTCCAACGCGAAGGAGAAGGAACACACCTACCGTCACCGGAAGAACGGAGGTCCGTCGTCACGCCATCCTCCACCGGTGATGGCGCAGGACAATCGATCAGGGCTCCCGCGCTGCTGCGTTCCGTTCCACCTGCGTCCGACTTCGCAGCGGATGCGCCCTTACCGGCAGCCCCGGAACCCAGTCTGACACCTGTCAGCTCAAGCCCCGCCACCAAACCAGCCCCTGACTTTCCATCGCGACTGGACGCCGGCGGAGCCCCCCAAGCCTCTTCCGGAGAACCCGCACCGGCAGCATCCGAGCCTTCCGACCTACGCCCCAGGCACTGGCGCCTGAAAAAGCCGTTCGCCGATCTGCCCGCGATGCCCACAGCGCCGGGTGACGACACGCCGGAAGCGGCGGGCACATCGCACACCGCAAAGCAGGCTCCACAGCCCGGGGCATCGTTTTCCCGCGGCACCCCCATCGGACGCGTCGCCGACGCGATGGCCCCCGTTCTCGACAAGGCCTGGCAACTCACCGACAGCAGCCTGCGTGACAGCGACGACAAGCAGGCGCCCTCGATGACAGCCGGCCCCCGCGTCAACAACCACTTTCACGTCAGCGTCGCGCTGGCTGGTGACGGCTCCGCCCCCCGCGATGCGCAGGAACTCGAGACAGCCCTCGTCGCCCTGCTGCGCGATGCGGCCCGCCGCCAGGGGCTGGACGTATGAAACCGGTCCGCCAGAACGCCTACCAGGTGCAGATCGGCAGCGTGCTGGCCAGCAGCAAGGCCAGCGAATCCCAGCGCCAGTTGCTGCAGCTATGCGTCGACCTGAACATGGATGGCCCCGGCGCCGCGTGCTCCATCGAGCTGGCGGACAGCAACGTGGCGCCACCGAGTGCCGGAGACACTGTCACCGTCAAGCTGGATGTCGGCGATGGCGTGCAGACCGTCTTCACCGGCATGCTCGCGGACAGCGTGGCCCGGGCCACCGGCCAGACCCTCATCGCCCACGGTGCGATTGCCGATCTTGGCCGCCACGAAGTGGAGGGCACCTACGACAGCGTGTCCGCCGATTTCATCATCAAGGACCTGATCGGTAAGATCGGCGCATCAGCAGGCACCATCAGCACGGGCCCGGACCTGTCGGGCTGGGCGCTGCACCGCGGTCCCACGGCCCTCGGCCATCTGCGCCGCCTGGCCGTGCTGTGCGGTGCCGACCTGTATGCCGACGGCGACGGCAAGATCCACTGCACAGCCCCGAAGAACGGCGCCGCCGATCACCGGTTCAAGTTCGGCGAAACGGTGATCCAGCTGGCCATCCACAAATGCAGCCCAGCCTTCGACAGCATCGAGGTGTGGGGCGAGGGCGCCGCTAGCGCCAAGGGGGCCGACAAGGCCCACTGGCTCAGCACCGACCTGGCCGGCGTCAGCGCCAAGGCCGCCGTCGACAGTGACGGGCAAGTCCAGGCCGGCAAGCTCGGCGCCCGCCCGTTCCGGCTCCGCGAAGGCGCGCTGCGCTCCGGCGAAGCCGTCGAAGCGGTCGCCAAGGCCTGGGCCACCAGCCTGGCCGCCCGCTTGCTCGGCGGCAGCCTGGAAGTCTTCGCCACCCCCAAGGTTCAGCCCGGCGACCTCGTATCCATCGATGGCCTCCCCGCCGACCATGCCGCCGCCAACCTGCTCGGCCAGGGCGGCATGCTGCGCGTACGCCACGTCCGCCACCTGCTGGATCGCCAGCGCGGCACGCTCACCCGGCTGGGCTTCTGAAAATGAGCGTGCGCATCGGCAAGATCGAACTCACCGGCGTGCAGGACCTGCACACCGAGGAAGCGCGCACCCTCGTCGAACAGCGGGTGCCCGAACAGCAGGGCAGCGTGTTCCAGGATCTGGGGCGCGAGCCGGTCACCATCCTCATCGACGGCCTGCTGCTCGGTGAAGAAGCCCTGTCGTCCCTCGAAACCCTGCGCCAGGCCCATGCCAAGGCCGAGCCCCAATCCTTCGCGGCCGACCTGGTGGTTGGCACCGACCTCACCGAAGTCGTCATCGAAGACTTCAGGGTCCGTCAGGTAGCCGGCTACCGCGACCGCTTCCGCTTCAGCCTGCGCCTGCGCGAGCACATCGAAGCGCCCCAGGCCAGCGACGCCGCCCTGGCCGACGTCAACAACGGCGTCGCCGCCGATGCCGGCGCGTGGAGCGACAACAGCCTGGCCGCCGCCAGTGTGCTGCAGGACCCGGCTTCCCTCTCATCAGCCTTGGCCGCCCAGCCGGCCCTGCTCGACAGCCTCGACATGGACGCCCTCGGCGATGCCGTCGCCAACAAGCTCGACAGCCTGGACACGGGCCAACTCAACGGCGTGCTCGACACCCTCGCCGCCGCCGATCCGAGCAAGGCCAGCGGCTTCTTCGACGCGCTGGGCAAGGCCGGTGCCCTCGGCCCGATGCTGTCCAAGTATGTCCAGGAAGGCGCGGCCTTCCTGAAGCAGCTCGATCCATCCAAGTTCAGTTCGCTGATGAAGGCCTTCTCCGGCGGTCTCGAATTCCTCAACCAGCTCAAGAAAGTGCTCGACGCGGCGGGCCGTCTGGCCGGTGATATCAAGGACCTCAAGCTGCCACCGGAACTCGACCACATCGTCAAGGGAGGGCTGAAATGAGCAGCGCTGCCGACATCGTGCGCGACCTCGCCGCCCTGGTCCAGGCGCTGGCCGCGCTGCTGGAAACCAAGACGGCCAGGGAGATTCCCAACATCGCCCGTGATCTTGGTGCCCAGCCGCAACTGGCCCAGGGCGTCGACGCGCTCGGCCGGGTGCTCGGCGAAATCCGCACCGGCGCCGTCCCGCTGCGCCGCACCGCCCTCGATGCCGACGCGCTGGTCGCGCTGCTCGGGTGCATCCCGGGCTTCGTCAGCGGTATCGGCGCGGCCACCGACGCCTCCGGCGACTGGCTGGCCCGCCTCGGCATCGGCCTGGGTGATGCCGCCGGCGCCGCTCGGCAGGTGTCAGGGCCGATCCGCCAGGTGTCCGGCGTGCTCGACATGGGCATGGAGGTCGCCGAAGGCGCCGTCTCCCTGCTCGCCCCCGCCGAATGGCGCGGCCTCATCAGCGCCCTCGACCATCTTTCGGAAGCCCTCAAGGCCCTCAAGACGCCTGCTCCCCCGACCACCCCCGCCAGCGCCACGCCCGGCGCCGCTCTTTCTGGAGGATAAGCACCATGCCCGACAACACGCCCGTTCCCGCACCTGCTGCCGACGGCCGCGCCGACAATCCCTTCCGTGCCGTCGCCATCCTGCTCGACGGGGTGCGCGTCGCCCTCGAGAACAGCAAGCGCCAGGACCAGGCCCCGCGCTGGGTACGCGTCGTACGCGTGCGCGAGTTCCGCGACGATGCCATCGCCAAGGGCGTCATGAAGGCTCTCGACGTGCTCACGCTGGCGGTGGCCTACCTGCAGCGCTTCACCCTCGACGCCAACGACCTGCTGATCCAGGGCGACGCCGCCAAGGCCCTCGTCGAGGTCTCTGCCGAATTCATCAAGACCGCCACCAGCAAGGAGTTCATCAACTCCCTCGAACTGGCGGTGGGCCAGGATCCGAGCCCCGATTCGCCGATTCCCGACGTGGCCAACATCATCGACAAGATCGTCCAGATCGCCGACAAGGTGCCCGAACCCGACGACCTGAAGGTCATCGGCGCGTCCCTCTACAAGCTGCTCGGCATTGAACAGTCTCCCCTCGACGAAGCCAAGCTCGGCAGCACCACCGAGAGCCACGTGGTCCTCGCCCACACCGGCACGCTGCGCCTGCTGCAGTTCGGCTTCGACCAGAACTTCAAGCTGCAGAATTTCGGCAAGGGCGCCAGCGTGTCGTCCCTCGACATCAACCGCCTCGGCGCCCGCCGCCTGTGGGAAGCCGGCGCCGACAAGCTGCCGCTCAAGTCGATCGGCAAGTTCGGCGAAGCCCCCGATGTGGAAACCGTGTGGGAACTCGACTTCCCCACCGACAAGGCCGGCAGCGACGTGCAGGACGCCAACGCGATCCTCGAGGCTCTCGGCTACGTCACCCCCAACGTGGCCGACCGCAAGCTCTTCAGCCCCGAGTTCACCGGCCGCCTGCGTACCTTCCAGCAGCTCAACGAACTGCCGGTCAGCGGCAAGCTCGACAACGCAACCCTCAACCGATTGCTGCACCTGGACTACGACGCGAAGAACCTGAAGCGGGCCAAGCGCTTCAAGGCCGATGCGCTGCCGAAGGGCTTCGATCCGCTAAAGGCCCCAGCCTGATCCGGCAAACGCTGCACACCCGGCCATGAGCGATCCGATCGACATCATCCGCGCGGTGGTCCGCGACGAGCTGCGCAGCCTGCGCCTCGGCGAGCTGGCGGTGGTGACCAGCATCTTCCCCCACACGGGGGACGACGACGGCAACAACCACGAATGCACGGTCCAGCTGCGCGAAGGCGGCCTCGAGCTGCGCAAGGTCCCCATCGCCACGCCCCATGTCGGCATGGTGAGCCCGCCGCAGGTCGGCGACCTGGTGCTGCTCAGCTACGTCGGCGGCGACCCGAACCGGGCCGTCGTCGTCGGCCGCCTGTATTCCGAGAAGATCAATCCGCCGGTGCATAAAGAGAAGGAATGGCACGCCTTCGCCACCGCCGACGGCGTCAGCAGCTTCGCAATCGACGCCGACGAATCCTGCATCGTCACCGCCGGCAAGACCATTGTGACGGTGAAGAAGGACGGCAACGTCGAGGTGAAGGGCGAAGCCGACCTGGTCATCGAAGTGAAGGGCAAGCTCACCATCAAGTGCACCGACTTCACCGTCGACGCATCGGGGAACGTGGACCTGGGCAAGGACGGCGCCGGCGTGATCACCGAGCAGTCCCACAGGTGCTACTACACCGGCAAGGCCCTGGTGCCGTCCGGCACCGTCAAGGCCAAGGGCTGAAGCGAGGAGAGCCAGACATGCCCACCCCGACATCCAGCCAGATCGAATCCCCGGCCAGCGGCTTCCTCAAGGCCGCCGGCCTGCAGGGGGAGGACATTCCCGGCCTCGCCACCGCCATCGCCAACACTGCCGGCCAGGCGCTGACGATGTTCCTGTCCCAAGCCATGGTGATGCCCGGCATCCCCGTAGCCGCCGACCCGATCACCGGCAGCGGAGCCACCGCCGGCCCCGGCAAACTGATGCCGCCGCCGGCCGGTGGCCCCGGCGCGTCGCAGCTGGAAGGCCTGGCCAGCGCCCAGTGCCAGGGGCAGGGCCTGCGCGGCGAGGATGCGGACGGACTGGCGAAGACCATCGCCGGCACCATCGCCCAGGCGATCAACCTGTTCTGCGCCCAGAGCATGGTGATGCCCGGCATCGCCGTGGCCGGTTTTGTCAGCGCCGCACCGGGCATGCTCCAGCCGGTACCGCTGCAGTCCCCGCTGGAAGGCTTCGCCAACGGCCTGCTCAGCCAGAACGGCCTGCGCGGCGAAGATGCGCCAAAGCTGGCCCAGGCCCTCGCCCAAAGCGTGGACCTGGCCCTCACCCTGTTCGCGTCCCAGGTCCTGGTGTCGCCCGGAATCCCCTGCCCGCCCGGCGCCAGCGCCGGCCCCGGACGACTGATGTGAAGGAGGCCACGACCATGGCGACCGCCCCCGATCCATTCGGCACCGACCTGCGCCTGGTCTTCCCCCGCGGGGAAGCCTGCGTCGACCTGGCCCTCGGCCTGCAGGACCTGGAAACCATCGACGGCCTCGAAAACCTGGTCCAGGCCCTGACCCTGCGCCTGCTGGTGGACCGCGGCGAACTGGCCGGCCTCGCCCACCCCCGCTACGGCAGCCGCATCCGCGACCTGATCGGCGAGCCCCTCGACCGCCCCAACCTCGAACTGCTGCGCCGCTACGTGCGCCAGGAGCTGCTGCGCGACCCGCGCGTCGAGGAGGTGCTGCAGGTCACCGTCACCCCCCACGACGCCCGCCGCGACGGGGTCGACGTGGTTGCCCGGGTCCGCGCCGTCGGCGGCCAGGAGGCCGGCGTGGAGGTACGCATCGATGCCGCTTGACCGGGTCTTCATCAAGAAGGACTTCGCCGAGGTAGTGGACGCCCTGCTGGCCGACATCGGCTCGGGCATGGGCGGCCGCGTGGCGCTGACCGATGCCAACGAGGGCAGCGTGATGCGCACCCTCGCCGAAGCCTTCGCCCGCGAGCTGGCGGTCTGCTACGAGCAACTCGATACGGTCTACCGCAACGCCTACCTCGACAGCGCCAGCGGCCCAGCCCTCGACAACGTCGTCGCCCTGCTCGGCATCGAGCGCCAGCGTGGCGGCCACCTGGAAGGCACAGCCCTGCTCGGCCGCGGCCAGCCGGCCCCGGAAGATATCCATATTCCCCTGGGGACCCTGGTCGCCGGTCGCGACGTGCCCCTCTTTGCGACCACGGCCAACGCGGTGCTCGGCAAGGGCGAACGCCAGCTGATGGTCGGCGTCCGCGCGCTGGAGCCTGGCGGCAACACCGTCAAGGCCAACGCCCTCGCCACGCTGCCACGGCCGATCGCCGGCATCGACACGGTCGGCAATCCCGGCGACCTGGTCCTCCGCCAGCGCGAAGAAACCGACGACGAGCTGCGCGCCCGCGCCCGCCGGCTGGTGCAGTCCTCCAACACCGGCACGGTATCGGCACTGGAACAGGCCGCCCGCAGCCTGGGCATCCAGGAAGTGCAGGTCATGGAGAACCCCGGTGGCCGCCTCGGCGAGGTGGAAGTGATCCTCGGCGACAAGGACATTCCCGCCGACCTGCTCGAAGAAGTGCGCAACCGCCTGGAGGACGTGCGCCCGGCCGGCATCGTGCTGCGCTGCGGGCCAGCGATCCCGGTTTTCGTACAGGTCACGGCGACGCTGACGCTCAATGCCGAGCTTTCCGAACGGGAACAGAAGGACATCGAGAAACGCCTTGGCGCCACCCTCATCGACTACTTCGGCAAGCTGAAGGTCGGCGAGGCAGTACGCGAGGCCAAGGTCCGCTCCCTGCTGCTCGGTCACGACGCGGTGGTCGGCTGCAGCCGGACCGGTCAGCGCCCGTTGCTGGAACCCTTCGTGTGGCAGGATGGCAACGGTCTCCAGTCGGTGGCCTACCGCTCTCTACTCGGCAACGGCGACGTACTGGCCAGCCCGGGCGAACGCATCGGCCTCTATCCCGAAGCCCTGCCGCTGCGCCTGAGCATCGAACCGCCCCTGCTCAATGTGTGGGTGGATGCGAACCTGACCCTCGCCGTCGGCACGCCGACCAACGGACTTCAGGCACGCGTGACCAATGCCCTCAAGGACGCCTTCGACAAGGCCGCCCGCCAGGCCGGTGAGGACGCGCCCGCCGAGATCGCCTATGCCACGCTGCGTGACGCCATCGCCGCGGTCACCGGCGACAGCGCCCTGGCGCGTCTGCGCGTCACCGTCATCCACGAGCGGGACGGGCTCGCCGAAGAACTCGACGACGCCAGCGGGCTAGCCCACGTGAGTGTACGTGAGCAGCCCATACCGCGGACCGTCACCCTGCACGCGGAGAACGGCGATGTCTGACCCGCGGCGACGTCGGGAACGCCTGCTGCAGCTGCTGCCGCGCATCTATACGGCGCAGCCCGAGCGGAGCGCTGTAGCCGCCGTCATCGGCGGTCTGGCCGCCAGCCTGGCCCGCCTCGACGATGCGCTGACCCGCGTGCAGTACGACCGCTGGGTCGGCCTGGCCAGTGCCCAGCGGCAGGATGCAGACGACACCAGCGCGGTGGAACAGCTCGGCCAGCTGCTGCAGGTTGCCCGCCTGCCCCCGCGCCTCAACCACGCCGGCTACGACAGGCCGTCCCCCGAGCGGCTGGAGATCCGCTTCGACCACAGCGCACCGCGGGACGAAGCGCTGACCGAACTGATCGGCGAAGGCTGGCGCCGCCCACGCAACGGCCGCCCGCCCATCGATCCGGCGGAAGCCCTCGGCGCCCTGTTCCCCGGCCTCGCCTTCTCGCTCGGCAACGACGAGCTCAGCCTGAGCGTCACCGCCAGCAGCGCGGCCGAAACCGACACCATGACCTCCTTCCTGGCGGTACTCGATCCGGAACCCGGCGAAACCTACCGCCAGCGTCTGCTGGTCACCGCCCGCGTGCGCACCGGTGGGCTGGCCACCCCGCGGGCGCTGCTGTCCCTGGCCATTGCCGACCTCGGCGCCGAACCCTGCCCGCGCCTCCTACGCCGGCAGGACAGCACCCTCGCCTTCGGCATGCTGCCGGGCACCCGCAAGCGCTGCAGCGCCTGCGGCGGCAAGGGCGACATAGCCTGCCCCAACCGCAACAAAGCCGTCGTCGAAGCCTGGCTCACCGAGAACCCAAGCCTGCCGGCCAACCATGCCGAAAGCGCGCCGCGCCTGCGCCGTCCGTTTGTCATCAGCAACCCGAGCCTGCACCCCGACCGCCCGGTGCTGAGCCTCAAGATCAGCGAACAGCCCGCCGCCTATCCGGCCATCCGCAGCATCGACACCGGCGAAATCACCCTCTACGCCGGTACCGTCAAACCCGGCGAAACCCTGGTGCTCTACCCCGCCGTCACACCCGCCGAAGCCGCCCCCTTCGACGGCTTCGACGCCCCCGGTCACCACGCCTGGCTCAGCGCCCGCCCAGCAGGGCAGGCACTGCTGATCGGGCCCGACGGCACGGAACGGGACGTCAGCCACTCGATCTTCTACCTGTGGGGCAACCGCTTCGACGATCCCCAGTCGAGCCTCGGCGCGATGCGCTGCGGCGTGCTCGACCAGCGGGTCCTCACGCCACGCCTGCAATGCGGCAGCAATCAATGGATGCTGCTGACTTTCGCCCAACCCGACGCCGAATTCGCCGACGCCACGACCACCGTCCATACATCCCGCTTCGCCGGACACGACGACGCAGGCGGCACCAGCTTCGCGCTGCTCGACGGCTCCATCAGCCGCAGCGACTCCCGCTACGCCTCCATCCTGTTCGAGTCCTTCAGCAAGACCGACACCGGCACGGCCAGCGAGGAGACCACTATCAACGCACCGCGCCTGTCCCTGCGCCTCGACTGGATGGCGCGCCCGCCGGCCAGCTATAGGCTGCGGGTTCCCAAGAGCGGCTGGGTCTCCGCCGCCGCCGCCCGCGGCGCCCTCAAACTGCTGCGCAGCGACGTCACCCGGGCCACCGCTGCCGGCGTGCGGGCGATGGTGGACTTCCCCGAGCCGCCCCGCCGCGAGGATGTCATGCCCGCCGACGGGCTATCCGCGATCACCCTCGCCCAGCGCTGGACGGAAGACGCCGCCCCGACGGACGGAACACTGCAGACCGGTCTCGGCCTGACCTCCCAGGAGAGGCACGAGCCCGGCGAAGGACGCTTTTCGATGCAGGTGGTATTCGACACCACCCGCCTGGACTGGAGCCATGCGGGGTGAATCGCCCCGAGGAGTTGAAGAAGATGCCCATGAAGGAATGCCACGGCCTCGCCGGCCGCCTCTCGATCGAACTGCGCGATGCCGGCGGCCGCGTGGTGGAGAAACACAGGGTGGACAATCTGATCACCAATGCCGGCCGCAATCTGCTCGCCCGCCTGTTTGCCGGCGCCGCCCAGGGGCCCGAGCTGCGCATCGCCGTCGGCGGCCAGGGTGGCACGGTGAGCCTCGACGACACGGCCCTCGGCGATCCGCTCGATTCGGCCCCCGCCAGCATCCCGAGCATCGCGCTGGCCGACCACGACGGACAACAACGCATCACCGCCCGCGTCACCGCCACGCTGCCGGCCTCCGGCAGCGCCGACCCGCAGGCCCTGCAGGAGGCCGGCATCCTGATCAGCCTGCCGGGTGCAGAAGCGGTGCTCTACAACCGCGTGACCTTCCCGCTCATCAACCGGGCGGGCAACCTCGAAATGACGCTGACCTGGGAGGTGATCTTCTGATGGCCGATACACCCGATCCCTATCTCCGCAAGGATCCCGGCGACATCATGCTCGCCGCCGACTGGAACGAGATGCAGGTGCGAGCCCGCAGCGAGCTGCGCGCCCACGACCACACCGGCGACGCTGCCCGTCAGGTCCCCCGCGACGGCATCCAGGACAAGGCCATCGACGCCAGCAAGATCGACCCGGACATCAAGCTGAGCCTCAAGGAGCTCACCATCGGCGGCCCGCTCAAGGTAACCGGCACCAGCCAGCTCGCCGATATCCGCGCCGCCCTGGCCAGCTTTTCGGGGGCCCGCCTGACCGCCACCGGCGACCTCGGCATCGGCACGGACAGCCCCGAAAACGCCGAAGGCTGGAACCGGGTTGCCGATGTCGTCGGCGCCGAGCATGCCAAACTGTCGGTGCGCGCCGGCGACATCGACGGCCGGCTGATGAGCCATGTAGCCGGCTTCTTCGGCTCCGAACCGGGCATGATCGTCGGTACCAAGAGCCTGCACCCCCTCTCCTTCGTCACCGCCGGCGCCTTGCGCCTCAAGGTGCATTCGGCCAAAGCGGAAGACGGCACCGACACGCCGATCGTCGAACTCTTTCCGGCCAACAATCCACTGCGCTTCTCATCCGCATGGACCAGCCGGGCGAGTGGCGGAAACACCGCCGAGATCAGCAACGACACGCAGATCTACAAGACCCTGATGATCATCGGCAACAGCAGTGCCGGCCTCGGGCGCCGCGTCTCCGTGTGGGACCGGCTGGACGTCAACGGCAGCATCTACTCCCACGGCATCGACGTCAGCACCGAGATCGGCCAGCACATGACTGCCGACGGCACCTTCTACCGCTGGCAGGGGCAGGTCTACATCAACGTGGACGACAACCTGTACATCCGCGACAGCAGCCGCGGCATCCGCATGCACTTCGACACCATCAACGGCGTGTTCAAGACCGACATACTGCGCCTGGGCGACAAGTGGCGGCTGTCGGGCATCGGCGACCATGAGGCCAACGATGAATGGCTACGACTCAAGAACGTGGCCAACAATGCCTATTGGGGCGGCTTTGCCGCGTCGAAAATGTGGACCATGCAAGGCCAGTACCAACAATCGGACCTGCGCCTGAAATGCAATATCCAGGAGATCGATCAGGCCCTGCCCCGGCTGAGCCAACTGCGCGGCGTCAGCTTCAACTGGAGGAGCGATACCTCGCGGGAAGCCCTCGGGCTACTCGCCCAGGATGTCGAGGCGGTCCTGCCACAGGCCGTCAGTGAAGGCCCCGACGGCTGGAAGGGCATCGATACCTCAGCGGTGGTGGCACTGCTGGTTCAGGCCGTGAAGGAGCAACAGGCGATGATCGACGACCTGCGCAGCGCCCTTCCGCTGCGCAACTGACGGAGCGCTCCATGGCCGAACGCCCCGATCCCTATGTGAAGCGCAGCGCCGGCGACATCATCCGCGCCGACGACTGGAACGAAGCCCAGGTGCTGACCCGCGAGGCCCTGGCCAGCCACGATCACGGCACCGGCAATGGCACCCCCATCCCGCGGGAAGGGATCCGCGAGAAAGCCATCGACGGTAGCCGCATCGATCCAGCCGCCAGCGTCACGGTCCAGAATCTGGAAGTGCGCGGCAGCCTCAAGCTGAGCACCCACGACCTGACCAGCCAGATCAACGACATCCTCACCAGCCTCGGCAACACACTCGGCCGCAGCGGCGGCGCCATCAAGGGTAGCCTGTCGATCAGCGAGCGCCTGACGCTGGGCAGCGAGCGGGCGCCGAGCAGCCGCCTGCAACTGGGCAACCTCACCGCCATCGACGCCGGCGGACGCAACGAGGCGTGGACCAACCTGGGCTCCAACGCCTACTACGACGGTGCCTGGAAACGCATCGACAGCAGCAAGGCTGGCGTCAACCTGCACATGAACCCGGATGCAGACGGACAGGAATTCCGCTTCCTGCGCGTCGAGGCCGATGGCGGCAACCTGCGCAACATCGCCACCTTTGGCAGCAAGGTGTGCACCATCACCGAGGCCAGTGTGGGGATCGGCACCGGCGCACCGGCCGCTCGCCTGGACGTGCGCGGAGCCATCCACGCCGGCGGCTCCGACCTCTACTTCACCGAAACCGGCCACCGCCACACCGGCTTCGGCAACCACGCCGGCTACGCCGCCCTCGAGAACGACGGCGGCGACTACAACGCGCTGATGATCCTTGGCCGGTCCACCGGCGGGCCACTCGGACGGGTCGTGAAGATCTGGGACAACGTGTTCATCGCCGGCAACCTCGGCACCCACGGCTTCTCGCCGGTGCCCAAGACACCAGGCTGGCAGGGCGGCATCCACACCTACGACATCGAGGCCGAGGCCACCATCTGGGCGCGCAACAACGTGCAGACAGGCAACCGCGACCTCGCCGAGAACTTCGATACCGTCGAAGAACTGGAGGCCGGCGACGTGGTCAGCCTCGACCCGGACGGCAGCGGCATGCTGCGCTGCCGCCGCAGCGAGGACCCACTGGTCCTCGGCGTGGTGTCGTCCCAACCCGGCCTGCTGCTGGGCGCCGACCCGGCCCGCCGCATTCCGCGCCCCGGCGAATACCCGGTCGCCCTGTCGGGCCGGGTGCCCTGCAAGGTCAGCGGTGAGAACGGCCCGATCCGCCGCGGCGACCTGCTGACCAGCGCCAGCCTGCCCGGCCACGCCATGCGCGCCGACACAGCCATCGTCGGCACGACCATCGGCAAGGCCCTCGACGCCTTCGACGGCGGACAGGGCCTCATCGACATCTTCGTATTCCTCCGCTGACCCATTGACCCGTTCCCATCGACCATCATGAAGAACCAACTCGAAGCCCGCCTGCACGAACTCCGCGGCGAATACGACGCCGGCACCAAGGTACTCGCCGACCTGCAAAAAAAACAGGACGAACTGCGCAGTACGCTGCTGCGCATCAGCGGCGCCATTCAGGTGCTGGAAGAAGTCCTCGCCACCGAAGGTGCCGCCGACGCAGGCAGCGATGGCAGCGGCCCGCGCCTGGTCGCCAACTGAACGCAGACCACCGATGGACGAACCGGTAACGCTCCTCGATCTCGATGGCCGGCCGGCCACGACGCGGCAGTTCACGGCCGGCAACGGACTCAGGCTCAACGTCGGCCTTCCTGCCGGCCGCCGCTTGGCCTCTGCGCGCCTGCTGCTGGCCGCCGCCGACGGCAGCGTCCAGACCATCCAGCCGGCACTGCAGAGCGACGCTGGCGACAGGACGCTGGACGGCAACAGCGCCGTCTCCTTGCGCTGGGCCACCGCGGAGTGGGGTGAGGAGCGCGCGGTCGTCGGCCTCACTGTTGTTGCCGACGGCCCGCCGCCCAGGTGCGGGCTGCGGGCGCGACTGTTCAATCACGGTAACTGGCTACCTGTGATGCCCCTCGACACCCTGCCCACCGGCAGCCGCCAGAGTTTTCCCCCTCAAAGCGCCAGCCGCCTGAACGCCGAAATGCTCATCGAAGGCAAGATCGGCGACACGGCCACCGGCGTCCTCATCCCCGGCGCCCTGTCGATCAAACAGTTCAGCATTCACCTCAGCCAGCAGCCCTGCGGCCTGACGGTGGCCATCGACGACGAGGCCCCTTTCTTCACCGCCGACGGTCCCCTGCCGCTCACCCCCATCGAAGTGGGCGGATTGGTCCGGGCCCTGAACCGCTACCGCAACGACCACCCCCACGCTGCCAGCGTGCCGCTGCAGATCCGTTGTGCCGGCCAGCAGGCCTTTGTCGTATCCGGCTTCGAAGCCCATCCGGAAGCCTTACCACCACCGACAACACCCGACGAACCGAGAGCGCCTCCCGATACACCGCGCCCCGGAGAGCAGGCCTGGTTGCCCGATGGCCAGGGCAGCACGAACCTGGCCCGCCTGTGTGATGGCCGCCATGCCGCCGCCATCGTGCTACCGCCCGTGGATAGTGGCGTATTGTCGAGCGTCGCCCTGCGTCTGCGCCCTCTTGACCGGACCAACCATGGACGACTGCTCATTCACTTGGCAAACGGTACCGTGCCCCAGGAACCTGCCCTGCTGACAATGGACTTCGAAGTGATCGTCGATGAACCCGCTGCCTCAGCCCCCATCTGGCTGACCGCACGCCTGCCCGAGCCACAGCCCCTTACCGGCCAATCGTGGTGGCTGGTGTGCCGGATGAATGAAGGCGCAGTGTTGTGGTACGCGGACCCGGACCGGCCGCCACGGGTGGCGGACAGCCGTTACCAAAGTGTCGATGGCCCCTGGCTGCCCCTCGACGGACCGGGCGAAGCGCCCTGGCTGCAACTGCGTGTCGGGATACTGGACGCTATCCCGGCCACCGTTTGAGGACGATTCAATGCTGGGAGCCCTGGAAAACCTCCTGCTGCCTGCCCTGCGGGAAGCCCTCGGCGCCACCCAGGATCTGCAGGGTGGCCCGGCGACCGCCCCTGCCCAAGGGGACAGCCGCGTTGCCCTTCACGCCACCCGGCTACGCCGGCCACGTACCGCTCCGGACAGCGACACGGCACCGATACGGGACCCAGCCAGTCTGGGCTGGCAGGGCACCCTGGCGAGCGATGCGGCACACCCGCTGGATTTTCCGCTGCCGACGGAAGCCATCGGCGAGCTGGCTGACGTGCAGAGCCCGCCAGGGCGGATCCTGTCCGCCGGCGACGCCTACTTGCTGGACGGCCGCACGCTACGCTTCTTCCGTGCCGCGCCGGGCCTGGTCGTGGCCCGCACGCGTGGCGCACGGAGCGCCGGCTACCGGGAACGCAGTGAAGGGCGCATCGACCTGGAACTGCGGGTGTGGGCAAAGGACCGGGACAGCATCGACACCCTGCTGGCTCGCAGCCTGCAAACCGTGCTGTCCGCCTTCGAATCCATCAACGTCATCGACCTGACGGATGCTGCACCGGGTTTCGGACTGCGGATGACCCGCCTGCGCCTCGAACTGAAGGACATCACCCGCCACTTCGATGCGGCCGCGCCGACCTGGCTGTTGGGCGTGGCCCGCTGCCGGCTGCGTGGAGAACTGGAACTAGCGCTGACGCTGGGCGCACCGGAAGAGGAAGGGCGGATCGCCGACGTGGAGATCCACCTGCACGGCCCATCGAACGCGAACTGAGGACGAGCCGCAGGAAAAAGCAGCAGCCCCGCGCCCGGAGCTGCCGCCTTGGGGATCAGGACGCCAGCAGGCGGTCGAGTTCAGCGACGGTGCGCTCGGCGGCCTTGCCGTCCCACAGCAGCGGGCGCCGCCCGTGCTTGCCCTGGCCCGCCAGCACCTTGGCAGCTTCTTCAAGGATGCGCGCCGGATCGGTACCGACCAGAACGTTGCTGCCTTCGTCGATGGTCACCGGACGCTCGGTGTTCTCACGTAACGTCAGGCAGGGCACGCCCAGCGCGGTGGTTTCCTCCTGCAGACCGCCGCTGTCGGTCATGATCAACGCCGCATCCTTCCACAGGTTGAGAAACTCCATGTAGGACTGGGGCTTGGTGAGCACGACGTTGGGCCCCAGGTCGAGACCGAACTTTTCCAGATTACCGCGGGTGCGCGGATGCACCGGGAAGATCAGCGGCAGGTCGGCGGCGATCTTGGTCAGCGCACCGGCGATACCGCGCAGGTTGGCCTCGTCATCCACGTTGGACGGGCGGTGCAAGGTCACCACGCCATAGCGGGGGTACTGGGCCTTCAGCGCCTGGGTTTCGAGGCTGCTCTTGTCGGATGCGTCGAGTTGGTCGCGCTGGTACAGCAGGTTGTCCACCATCACGTGCCCCACGTGGAAAACTGCCGCCGGGTCCTTGCCTTCCTTCAGCAGGTTGTCGACACCGGCCGGCTCGGTGCAGAAGAACCAGTCGGAAATGCTATCGGTGACGAGACGGTTGATCTCTTCCGGCATGCGCATGTCACCACTGCGCAGGCCGGCCTCCACGTGGGCCACCGGAATGTCGAGCTTCTTGGCGTCGATGGAACAGGCCAGCGTGGAATTGACATCCCCCACCACCAGCACGCAGTCGGGGCGCGCCTTCTGGCAGATCTCCTCGAAGGCCACCATGATCTTGGCGGTCTGCGTGGCGTGACTGCCGCCGCCGGCCTCCAGGTGATAGTCGGGCTTGGGAATCCCCAGCTCGTCGAAGAACACGTCGCTCATCTCCCGGTCGTAGTGCTGGCCGGTGTGGACGATCTTGAACTCGAAGCGGTCCGCCCGAGCCTGCAGGGCCCGCACGATCGGCGCGATCTTCATGAAATTGGGGCGCGCGCCGGCGACGAGGTAGATCAGCGAACGGGACATACGGAGGCTCCACGGACAAAAGATGACAGGGGCACATTATCGCGCGCGCCCCACGGTGCAAACAAAGAAATAGTTGTCGGGCGAGGACGGGTATCACCCAATTCGCCGGCGCGACCGTTCAGGCTCAGTCGAAAGTCTCGCACTCGGCCAACACCTTCCCGGCCTGATCCTTGGCCGACAGCAACGGCGCACCATCCAGCTCATGCAGCGGCCACGCCACACCCACCGTCGGGTCGTTCCAGGCCAGGCTGCGCTCGAACTGCGGCGCGTAGTAGTCCGTCGTCTTGTACAGGAAGTCTGCCGTCTCACTGAGCACCACGAAGCCGTGCGCAAAGCCCGGCGGGACCCACAGTTGCCGGTGGTTGTCCTCGCTGAGTTCGACCCCGTCCCACTGCCCGAAGGTCGGCGATCCACGGCGCAGGTCCACCGCCACGTCGAAGACGCGGCCCTTGACGACCCGTACGAGCTTTCCCTGCGGGTGCTGGATCTGGTAGTGCAGGCCGCGCAGCACGCCCTTGCCGGAGCGGGAATGGTTGTCCTGCACGAAGTCCACCTCGAGCCCGGTGGCCTCGCGGAAGGCCTGGGCGTTGAAGCTCTCCATGAAGAAGCCGCGGGCATCCCCGAAGACTTTCGGCTCGATGATCAAGAGGCCCGGGATGCGGGTTTCGGTGACGTTCATCAGAACACCTTCTCTTCGAGGAGGCGCAGCAGGTACTGGCCGTAGCCGTTCTTGGCGAGGGGCGCGGCGAGCTTCTGCAGGTGGGCAGCGTCGATCCAGCCGGCCCGCCAGGCGATCTCTTCGGGGCAGGCGATCTTGAGGCCCTGGCGCTTCTCGATGGTCTGGATGAACAGGCTGGCGTCGAGCAGGCTTTCGTGGGTGCCGGTGTCGAGCCAGGCGTGGCCGCGGCCCATGACCTGGACGTCGAGGGCGCCCCACTCCAGGTACTGGCGATTGACGTCGGTGATCTCCAGTTCGCCCCGCGGGCTGGGCTGGATGGACTTGGCGACCTCGACCACCCGGTTGTCGTAGAAGTAGAGGCCGGTGACGGCGTAGCGGCTCTTGGGGACCTTGGGCTTCTCTTCGAGGCTGATGGCGTGGCCGTCGGCGTCGAATTCGACGACGCCGTAGCGTTCGGGGTCGGTGACCGGGTAAGCGAAGACGGTGGCGCCGTCGGTGTTCTGGGTGGCTTGGCGCAGGTCGCTCGCGAAGTCGTGGCCGTAGAAGAGATTGTCGCCGAGCACGAGGGCGCTGGGGGCGTTGCCGACGAAGTCTTCGCCGATCAGGAAGGCCTGGGCGAGGCCGTCGGGACTGGGCTGGACGGCGTACTGCAAGTTGAGGCCCCACTGGCTGCCGTCACCGAGCAGCTGGGTGAAGCGCGGGGTGTCCTGGGGGGTGGAGATGATCAGGATGTCGCGGATGCCCGCCAGCATGAGGGTGCTGAGGGGGTAGTAGATCATCGGTTTGTCGTAGACCGGGATGAGCTGCTTGGACACCGCCAGGGTGGCGGGGTGGAGCCGGGTGCCGGAGCCGCCGGCGAGGATGAGGCCTTTGCGTTGCGAGGTGGTCATGGGTGCGTCCGGTAAGGTCAATTCAGGATTTCGGTGAGCATGCGGTCGACGCCCTGCTCCCAGGCCGGGAGGCGAAGGCCGAAGGCGGCCTGCAGCTTGCGGGTGTCGAGGCGGGAGTTGGCCGGGCGGGCCGCAGGCGTCGGGAAGGCGCTGGTGGGCACCGGGCGGATCGCGTCCAGCGCGACCTTGAGCGGGATGCCGCGGGCGCGGGCGAACTCGATGACGTGGCAGGCGTAGGCGTGCCAGGTGGTCTCGCCGCCGGCGACGAGGTGGTAGAGGCCGCCGAGCTCGGGATTGGCCAGGGTGGCGCGGGCGGCGTGGGCGGTGACGTCGGCAAGGAGTTCGGCGCCGGTGGGGGCGCCGTGCTGATCGTCGATGACGGTGAGCTGCTCGCGCTCGGCGGCCAGCCGGAGCATGGTCTTGGCAAAGTTGCCACCGCGGGCGGCATACACCCAGCTGGTGCGGAAGATGAGGTGGCGACAGCCGCTCGCACGGATGAGGTCTTCGCCTTCGAGCTTGGTGCGGCCGTAGACGGACAAGGGGCCGGTGGGCGCGTCTTCCGTGCGCGGGGCGTCGCCGCTGCCGTCGAAGACGTAGTCGGTGGAGTAATGGACGAGCAGCGCGCCACGCCGGGCCGCTTCGCGGGCGAGGACGCCGGGGGCCAGCGCGTTGAGGGCGCGGGCGAAGTCGGGTTCGCTTTCGGCCTTGTCGACGGCGGTATGGGCGGCGGCGTTGACGATGAGGTCGGGGGCGACGGCGTCGACGGTGGCGGCGAGGCTGTCCGGGTCGGCGAAGTTGCCGGACAGGCCCGGGGCGCCGTCGTGGTCGAGGGCGATGACTTCACCCAAGGGCGCGAGGCTGCGCTGCAGTTCCCAGCCGACCTGGCCGTTCTTGCCGAAGAGGAGGATCTTCATCGGGGCGTCCTTTCAGCGGGCGGCGTAGTTCTTCTCGACCCACTCGCGGTAGGCGCCGCTTTGCACGTGGGCGACCCAGTCCTGGTGTTCGAGGTACCAGGCGACGGTCTTGCGGATGCCGGTCTCGAAGGTTTCGGCGGGGCGCCAGCCGAGTTCGCGTTCGATCTTGCGGGCGTCGATGGCGTAGCGGCGGTCGTGGCCGGGGCGGTCGGCGACGTAGGTGATGAGGCGGCTGTAGCTGCCGGCGGGATCGGGCTGGAGTTCGTCGAGCAGCGCGCAGAGGGTCTTGACGATGTCGATGTTGGGTTTCTCGTTCCAGCCGCCGACGTTGTAGACCTCGCCGGAGGTGCCTTTGTCGAGGATGGCGCGGATGGCGCTGCAGTGGTCGGTGACGTACAGCCAGTCGCGGATCTGCTGGCCGTCGCCATAGACCGGCAGCGGCTTGCCGGCCAGGGCGTTGGCGATGATCAGCGGGATGAGCTTCTCGGGGAAGTGGTACGGGCCGTAGTTGTTGGAGCAGTTGCTGGTGGTGACCGGCAGGCCGTAGGTGTGGTGCCAGGCGCGCACGAGGTGGTCGGAGGCGGCCTTGCTGGCGGAGTACGGGCTGTTGGGCTCGTAGGTCTTGGTTTCGGTGAAAGCCGGGTCGTTCGGGCCCAGGGAGCCGTAGACCTCGTCGGTGCTGACGTGGTGGAAGCGGAAGGCGGCCTTGGCGTCGCCGTCGAGGCCCTGCCAGTGGGCGCGGGCGGCTTCGAGGAGGGTGAAGGTGCCCTCGACGTTGGTGCGCATGAATTCGCCGGGGCCGTGGATGCTGCGGTCCACGTGGCTTTCGGCGGCGAAGTGGACGATGGCGCGGGGCTGGTGTTCGGCGAGCAGGCGGTCGATCAGGGCGCGGTCGCAGATGTCGCCGTGCACGAACACGTGCCGCGCATCGCCGTCCAGGGAGGCCAGGTTCTCCCGGTTGCCCGCATAGGTCAGGGCGTCCAGATTGAGTACCGGCTCGTCACGCGTTGCAAGCCAGTCCAGTACGAAGTTGGCGCCGATAAAGCCGGCACCGCCGGTTACGAGAATCATGGATGTCCTTGGATAAACTATTCAGGCGGGATTATGACAAACTCAATCTCTTGCAACACCTGCCGCAACCGCAGAGTGGTGAATGCTCGACGAGTTGTTTCGATTATCTCACCCAAAAAAAACACACGTGTGCAAGCTCTGAAGAAAGTACCTGATCCCGCCCGGCAAATGCCGTTGGGGTCAGGGATTTCCGGCATGATGGCAAATGCCTGCACGTCTTTGAAGAGGACAGGATGCTGCGCTATCTGCAGCCCACGATAGTCATCCCCACGCTGACCGCGCTCATTCTAAGCACGGTTGCTGGCGGCATCGCATGGCAGCGCATCGAAACCGGCCACCGGGAAGCCCTGCAGCGGGCTTTCAATGCCGAAACCGGCGAGATCACGCTGAAGATCGACGAGCGCTTCAAGGCCTACCGGCAGGTCCTGAGGGGCGCACGGGCCCTTTTCGCCGCCTCCCGGGAAGTCACCCGCCAGGAATGGGGGCAGTACGTGGACGCCTTGCGCCTGTCGGAAGACTATCCAGGCATCCAGGGGGTCGGCCTGGCAGTGCCGCTGCGGGCAGCCGATATGGCACGCCACGAGCGGGCGATGCGTGCCCAGGGCTTTACCGACTACCACCTGAACCCGCCGGGCAGGCGTAACGAATACACCGCAATCATTTATCTGGAGCCCTTCGACTGGCGCAATCAGCGGGCCCTCGGCTTCGACATGTATTCCGAACCGGTGCGCCGCGAGGCGATGGCCCGCTCGCGCCAGCTGGGCATACCGGCACTCTCCGGCAAAGTGAGGCTGGTGCAGGAGACTGCCACCGACACCCAGGCCGGCGTCCTGCTGTATCTGCCGGTGTTCAGGCCGGATGCGGCGCTGGCCACCCCCGCACAAAGGGAGGCCGCCTTCATGGGCTGGATCTACAGCCCCTTCCGTATGAACGACCTGATCAGCAGCGCCGTCGGGGACGCCACCTCGCGTGTGCGCCTGCGCATCTACGACGGCCACGACACCACTCCCGCCAACCTGCTGTTCGACAACCATCCCTCACGCCCCGAAAACGGTCCGGTCAGCAGCCGCAGCGTGCTGGAACTGGACAGCCGCGTGTGGACACTGCTCTTCGACAGCGCCTCAGGAGAGGATCTCGCGCCCCCGGCGCTACGGCTCGAGCAGGCGACGATCGTGCTGATCGGCGCCCTTTTCGTGCTGTTGACGGCGTCCTTCTGTGCCACCCGCCAGCGGGCCGGGGAACTGGTCCGCATCAGCGCATCTCTGCGCCGTAGCGAAGCGCGCTACAGCACCCTGGTCAATCTGTCCGAGGACGGTATCGCCGCCCTCGATGCCAACTTGTGTTTTACCTACCTGAACCCCCGCCTCATCAAACTTCTCGGTTTTCCGGAAAATGAACTGCTGGGCCGCCGCGTCGACAGCCTGTGGCCCACCAAGGACGCAAGCCGCAGCCAGACCCTGACCGAACGCCTGCGGCACGGCGAGGCCACCGTGCATGAAGAACAACTGCGCAACGCCGACGGACGGCTGATCACCGTCATCGTCACCCTTGCACCGCACGTGGACGAAACCGGTGCGCTGCAGGGCGGCATCCTGACCATCACCGACATTTCCGAACGCAAGGCCTCGGAAGAACGTATCCGCTACCTGGCGACCCACGATCCGTTGACCGGTCTGGCCAACCGGACCATGTTCATGGAACAGATGAACAACAGCCTGCTGATCGCCCACCGCCACCGGACGCGCTTCGCGCTGCTGTTCCTCGACCTGGACCACTTCAAGGAGGTCAATGACAGCCTCGGCCACGCCGCTGGCGACGCGCTGCTGCAGGAAACGGCACGCCGCATGCGCCACTGCCTGCGGGCCAGCGACCTGCTCGCCCGTCAGGGCGGGGACGAGTTTCTGGCCCTGCTGCATGACATTCACGGCATGGACGAAGCCTTCGCAGTTGCCGACAAGATCCGCCGGTCGATCAGTGCCCCCTTCGAGCTGGACGGCCGGTCCTGCTCCGTGTCGGTGAGCATAGGCATCGCGCTGTACCCCGACCACGGCCAGGACCTGGAAACCCTGACCCGCAACGCCGACGCCGCCATGTACCGCAGCAAGCTGGGCGGCCGCGACGGGACCACGGTATCGGCCGACACGCCCTGAGCGCAGTACGATTTACTTGCTGCCGGACCTGCTTCTAGAATCCTCGCCGTCCGTTGCGCCCACACCTGGAGACCCCATGTCCCGCCACACCAAGATCGTTGCCACCCTCGGCCCCGCCTCCTCCGACGCCTCCGTGCTCGAACGCCTCGTGCAATCGGGCGTGGACGTGGTGCGCCTGAACTTCTCCCACGGCACGGCGGACGATCACATCGCCCGCGCCCGCCAGGTCCGTGAGGTGTCCCAGCTGGTCGGCCGGCCGGTCGGCATCCTGGCCGACATGCAAGGCCCGAAGATCCGCGTCGGCAAGTTTGAAGAGGGCAAGATCACGCTGCAGAAGGACGCCGCCTTCATCCTCGACGCCCAATGCGCGCTCGGCAACGCCCACCGGGTCGGCCTCGACTATAAGGACCTGCCCCGCGACGTGAAGCCCGGCGACGTGCTGCTGCTGGACGACGGCCGCCTCAAGCTCAGCGTGGAGCGCGTGCTCGGCCACGAGATCCATACCAAGGTCAAGGTGGGTGGCGAGCTGTCCAACAACAAGGGCATCAACCGCCAGGGTGGCGGCCTCACCGCCCCGGCGCTGACTGCCAAGGACATGGAAGACATCAAGACCGCCGCACTGATCGGCGTGGACTTTGTCGCGATCTCCTTCCCCAAGGGCGCCGCCGACATGTACATGGCCCGCCAGCTGCTGCGCGCCGCCGGCAGCAGCGCGGTGTTGATCGCCAAGATCGAGCGCACCGAGGCCGTAGCCAGCCTGGAGGAGATCCTCGACGCCAGCGACGGCATCATGGTGGCCCGCGGCGACCTGGCCGTGGAAGTCGGCGACGCCGCCGTGCCGGCGCTGCAGAAACGCATGATCCGCCTCGCCCGCGAGAAGAACAAACTCGCCATCACCGCCACGCAGATGATGGAATCGATGATCCACAGCCCGGTGCCGACCCGTGCGGAAGTGTCCGACGTGGCCAACGCGGTGCTCGACGGCACCGACGCAGTGATGCTGTCCGCCGAGACAGCCTCCGGCAAGTTCCCGGTGGAAGTCGTCGAATCCATGTCGCGCATCTGCCTGGAGGCCGAAAAATCCACCGAGGTGACGATGGACCGGGACTTCCTCGACCGGGTGTTCACGCGCATCGACCAGTCCATCGCCATGGCCGCCATGTGGACCGCGTATCACCTCAAGGTAAAAGCCATCGCCTCCCTCACCCAGACCGGCTCCACCGCCCTGTGGATGAGCCGCCTGAACAGCGGCGTGCCGATCTACGCGCTGACGCCGGAAATCTCGGCGCGCAACCAGATGACCCTCTACCGGGAGGTCTACCCGCTGCTGATGTCGCAAGTCCACGCCGACCGGGACGTGCTGCTGTGGGAGGCCGAGCAGATCCTGCTCGAACAGGGCGTCGTACAGTACGGCGACCTCATCGTGCTGACCATCGGCGAGCCCATCGGCGCCGCCGGCGGCACCAACACGATGAAGATCGTGCGCGTCGGCGACACCCCCAGGCCCGGCCCACAGCAAGCACTTAGCACATGAGCATGGATCCCGGTGTAAACTCCGGGCCCGCCAGACGCGCAGGCGGCATGCCGCCACGCTAGAATCCTGCCTTTATAGTCTTTACCCGGCCAATCTTCCGGCCATCGGAGAAAAACCATGCCTCTCGTTTCCATGCGCCAGCTTCTCGACCACGCTGCCGAAAACAGCTATGGCCTGCCCGCGTTCAACGTCAACAACCTCGAACAAGTCCAGGCCATCATGGAAGCCGCTGCGGAAACCGACAGCCCGGTGATCATGCAGGCCTCCGCCGGGGCCCGCAAATACGCCGGCGAAGCCTTCCTGCGCCACCTCATCGACGCCGCCGTCGAAGCCTATCCGCACATCCCGGTGGTCATGCACCAGGACCATGGCCAGTCCGCCGCCGTCTGCCAGGGCGCCATCCGCTCCGGCTTCTCGTCGGTGATGATGGACGGCTCCCTGCTCGAAGACGGCAAGACCCCGTCCTCCTACGAATACAACGTGGACGTGACCCGCCGCGTGGTCGAGATGTCACACGCCATCGGCGTCAGCGTCGAAGGCGAACTGGGCTGCCTGGGCTCCCTCGAAACCGGCCAGGCCGGCGAGGAAGACGGCATTGGCGCCGAAGGCACGCTGGACCACTCCCAGATGCTGACCGACCCCGACCAGGCCGCCGACTTCGTCCGCCAGACCAACGTGGACGCGCTGGCCATCGCCATCGGCACCAGCCATGGCGCCTACAAGTTCACCCGCAAGCCCACCGGCGACATCCTGGCCATCGAGCGCATCAAGGAAATCAACGCCCGCATCCCCAACACCCACCTGGTGATGCACGGCTCCTCGTCGGTACCGCAGGAACTGCTGGAGATCATCCGCCAGTACGGCGGCGACATGAAGGAAACCTACGGCGTGCCGGTCGAGGAAATCGTCCGCGGCATCAAGTACGGCGTGCGCAAGATCAACATCGACACCGACATCCGCCTCGCCATGACCGGCGCGGTGCGCAAGTTCTTCGTCGAGAACCCCTCCAAGTTCGACCCGCGCGAGTTCCTCAAGCCGGCCCGCGAAGCCGCCAAGCTGGTCTGCAAGGCCCGCTTCGAAGCCTTCGGCACCGCCGGCAACGCCAGCAAGATCAAGCCGGTGTCCCTGGACAAGATCGCCGCCCGCTACAAGAGCGGCGACCTCAACCAGATCGTCCGCTAAGCAAGGCACGGGGAGCCCTCTCCCCGGTCTCGCCGGCAGTCATCGAACGGGGCCTCACGGCCCCGTTTTCCATGGTGCAACCCGCACGCGTACTGTCGCGGCGAACTTGTTCGCCCTCCCGCCTGCCCAACAGCCAGCCGTGCCCCCCGTACGCCCCCCTTAAGCCAACCCATTCGCCTCGTTCCGAAGGAGCCCCCGATGGCCGCCCCCTGGTCCGCCCTGTTCAGCGCAATTCCCTGGTCCGACGTGATCGCCCATGCCCCAACCGTCGCCAAGGGCGCCCGCAAGCTGTGGCAAAAGGTCGGCAAGCGCCACGAAGAAAGCACGACGACGCCCGTTGCGCCGGATGCCGCAGCTGCCGATCCCGATGCCCGTTTCAGCGCCATCGACTCGCGCCTCGCCGAGGTCGAAGCCCGCCAGCACGACAGCGCCGAGCTGCTCGCCGCCCTCGCCGCCCAGAACGCCGAACTCGTGCGCGCCGCCGAAGCCCTGCGCCGCCGTGTGCAGATTCTCGGCGGTGGCCTGCTGCTTCTCGTCGTAGCATTCGTCGCCAGCCTTTTCCGCTGATCGTTGCTGCGCCGCAACATCCGGCGTGATCCGTGCCACGCCGCATATGCAGCCGCCCTTGCCAGCGCCCCTGCCGTAACGGCAAGATGACGGCCCGACCCAGCCCGGCCGACAGCGCCGCAGAGCCGCCACCATGACCCTGCCCGACTATTTCATCGAGCACGACCAGCGCCAGGCCCTCAACGACGAATTCCACGCCCGACCGCCGGTGCCGCTGGAAAGCCCGCAGCTGATCAGCTACGTGGCGATGCACCACGGGGACGTCAGCCCTGACGACGCGTTGCAGCATCTGCTCGCCCTCGGCAAGCTCCTCGAACGCCCGATCGACAGCGACGGCCGCCATAGCCTGATCGATTTCGGCAGTTTTCAGCTCAAGTGGGAACTGCACAACGAGTTCTCCAGCTACACCTTCTTCCGTTCGGTCGCCCATGGCGAAGGGCTGGAGCACCCCACCTCGGCGCTGGCCGTGGTACCGGAAGCCTGGCTGCGCAGCCTTCCCGGCAAGCTGATCGTCGCCACCCACGTGGAACTGCGCAGCGTCACCGAGATCACCCCCGAGAGCGTGATGGCCAAGCTGTCGCCGACCGGCAACCAGATGGTCGGCGCCAAGGTGGCCGACGGCGCCGCCTGGGTATTCACCGACTTCCTGTTCGAGGAAGGCTTCTCGCGCTTCCTGATCATCGACGTGTCCCTGACCCGCCGCCAGGCCGGCCGCACCGTGCAGCGCCTGGTCGAGATCGAGACGTACCGCTTGATGGCCCTGCTGGCCTTCCCGGTAGCCAAGGACGTCGGCCGCATGATCGGCGGCGCCGAGCAGCGCCTCGCCGACCTGATGGACCGTACCGGCTCGGCGCGCAACCCGGAGGACGAGCGCAGCGTACTGGCCGACCTGACCACCATGGCCGCGGAAATCGAGCATTCGGTGGCCCGCACCACCTTCCGCTTCGGTGCCGCACGGGCCTACCACAGCCTGGTCATGCAACGCATCGCCGAGCTGCGCGAACAGCGCATCAGCGGCCTGCCGACTTTCCACGAATTCATGGAGCGTCGCCTGCTGCCGGCAATGAACACCTGCGTGACGATGGCCCGCCGCCAGGAGGATCTGTCCAGCCGTGTGGCCCGCAACAGCCAGCTGCTGCGCACCCGCGTCGAGGTCGAGCTGGAACGCCAGAACCAGGAACTGCTGGCCCAGATGAACCGCCGCGCCAAGCTCCAGCTGCATCTGCAGGAAACCGTCGAAGGCCTGTCGGTGGTGGCCATCACCTACTACGCCTCGCAGCTGGTGCAATACCTGGCCAAGGGCGTGAAGCACTACATCGAGCCGCTGACGCCGGAAGGCATCACCGCAGTGGCGATTCCGGTCATCGCTGCACTGGTCGCAATCGGCACCCACCGCATGCGCAAGCACCTGGCCGCTGCCGAGGGTCACTCTTAAGGGCGCCATGGGAGGGTCTGTGGGCCCTGCGTCTGTGGGGGCGAGTTCATTCGCCCCCACAGACGCACTGGCTGATCCGCACCACGGAACGTGAGCGTTACTCACCTTCGGCTGCGCCGGTATAATCACTTTTTGTCCAACGGACCTGACAGACCGTGACCACTCCGCTCTTCGAATCCTCCATCCGCAGCCTGCCCCTGCTGGGCCGCGGCAAGGTGCGCGACATCTACGCCATCGACGCCGACAAGCTGCTCATCGTCACCTCCGACCGTCTGTCGGCCTTCGACGTGATCCTGCCGGATCCCATTCCCCGCAAGGGCGAAGTGCTCACCGCCATGGCCAACTTCTGGTTCGCCCGGCTCGGCCACATCGTCCCCAACCAGCTCACCGGCATCGACCCGGCCAGCATCGTCGCCGCCGACGAAGCCGAGCAGGTGCGCGGCCGCGCGCTGGTCGTCAAGCGCCTCACCCCGCTGCCCATCGAGGCGGTGGTGCGCGGCTATGTGATCGGTTCCGGCTGGAAGGACTACCAGGACACCGGCGCCATCTGCGGCATCGAACTGCCCGCCGGCCTCAAG
Organism: Pseudomonadota bacterium; assembly: GCA_018241685.1. Taxonomy (GTDB): domain Bacteria; phylum Pseudomonadota; class Gammaproteobacteria; order Burkholderiales; family Rhodocyclaceae; genus Zoogloea. The sequence continues at coordinate 68,500 of JAFEDJ010000046.1, read as the reverse complement.
CAGGCCGAAAAGCTGCCGTTCCCGATCTTCACTCCGGCCAGCAAGGCCGACGTGGGTGACCACGACGAGAACATCAGCTTCGAACAGGCCCAGGCCCGCACCGACGCGCTGCTCGCCGACGCCCTCAAGGGCACCGGCAAGACCGGCGCCCAGCTGGTGGCCGAAGCCCGCGACGCGGCGATCCGCCTGTACACCGAGGCCGCCGACTATGCCGCCACCCGCGGCATCATCATCGCCGACACCAAGTTCGAGTTCGGTATCGACGCCGCCGGCACGCTGCACCTCATCGACGAAGCCCTGACGCCCGACTCCTCGCGCTTCTGGCCCGCCGACAGCTACGCCGAAGGCATCAGCCCGCCGAGCTACGACAAGCAGTACGTGCGCGACTACCTGGAAACCCTCGACTGGGGCAAGGTCGCCCCGGGGCCCAAGCTGCCGGACGAAGTCGTTGCCCGCACCGCAGCCAAGTACGTGGAAGCCTACGAGAAGCTGACCGGCAACACGCTGTAAGCCAGCCAGCGCCCATGGGCGATGACTTTGCCCCGTGGCCACGGCTGAAACGAGCACACGGGCCAAAGCCATTTGCCCGCATCCAACCCGCTACGGCGGGTTGGGTCGTTTACGGCCCCGTCAGCCGACGTGGAAGATGTCGATCAGCGCCTTGCGCTCTTCCGCCGACTCCTCCAGCACCTCTGCCAGCTTGGCCTCGTCCAGGCCCAGCGTGGCGGCCTTGGCCAGACCATGGCGCAGATTTTCGGTTTCCGTATCCGGCGTGAAGGGATTGCGCGTCTCGGCGACCAGATTGGCAATGAAGATCAGATCCGGAATCGTACCCGGAGGCCAGGAGCCGCCATAAAGCTCGGGATTGTCGACAGCATCCACCAGTTCCCGCGGCATGTTCATCGCCGCCAGTACGGCCCGCCCGACCGGCGCGTGCCAGATCCGCACCAGATCCGACAGCGGGCTTTCGTCGCTGAGCATCTCCGGGTATTCCCACACCCGCGCCAGCAGGAAGAACTGGCCGATGTCATGCACCATGCCGGCAAAGAAGGCCGCATCCGGATCGAGCCGGGTGCACCGCCGCGCCAGCACGCAGGCCGTCGCCGCCACGTCCACACTGTGCGCCCACAGCTTGCGGATCAGCGGCTGGTACGGCCCAAGCAGTTCCCGGTGCAGCAATTGCTCGGCCGCCACCGCCATCGCCAGCGCCCGCAGCTTGCCGAAGCCGATACGCACCAGCGCCTTCGGGACATCGGTCACCAGGCGCCCGCCCGGGTTGTACCAAACGGAATTGGCCAGGGCCACGGTACGCGCCGCCAGCAAAGGCTCGGCCGACACCATCGCGGAGATCTTCGACACCTCCATGTCGGGCACGTCGAGGGCCTCTAGCACCCGCATCGTGACCTCCATGGAGGTCGGGAAGCGCAGCTCCCCCTCCTCCAGCTCCTTGGTGACGGTATGCAGGAAAGCCTGCTCCGCCAGATTCAATGCCTTGTCGCTCACAGCTCGTTCCCCTTCAAACCGGCCGCTCCACGCCCGTCGCCAAGGGCGACACTCCGCGCAGAATTCGGCACAATAAAACCACTCAACCGATCACCCGAAGAACATGACCAACATGCCAACCACCTCGCCCCTGCTCGAACTCTCCGGTCTGCCCCGCTTCGATGCGATCGAGCCGGCCCACGTGGAGCCTGCCGTCCGGAGTCTGCTGGACGCCCTGCGCGCCACCGTCGAACGCCTTCAGGACGACCCCGCCGCGCCCACTTGGGCCAACTTCGTCGAACCCATCGAGAACGAAGGCGAACGCCTCGGCCGTGCCTGGGGCATTGCCGCGCACATGCACAGCGTCATGGACACACCCGAATGGCGCGAAGCCTACAACGTGATGCTGCCGGAGGTCACCCGCTTTTATGCCGAACTGGGGCAAAACCTCAAGCTCTTCCAGAAGTATAAGGCCATCAAGAACGGCCCCGAGTTCGCGACGCTGAATCCGGCCCGCCAGCGCATCATCGACAACGAGCTGCGCGGCTTCCGCCTGTCCGGCGCCGAACTGCCGGACGAGCAGAAACCCCGCTTCCAGGCCATCCAGGAAGAACTCGCCGGCCTCGGCGCCAAGTTCTCCGAAAACCTGCTTGACGCCACCAACGCCTTCGCCCACATCGTCACCGACGAGGCCGACCTGGCCGGCCTGCCCGACGACGTCATCGCCGCTGCCCGGGAAGCTGCTGAGAAGACCGGCGCAACGGGCTGGAAGTTCGGCCTCAAGATGCCGTCCTATCTGCCGGTCATGCAGTATGCCGACAACCGGGCCCTGCGCGAAACCCTCTACCGTGCCTACGCCACCCGTGCCGCCGAGATCGACAACGGCTACAGCAAGGCCGAGTGGAACAACGGCCCGCTGATCAAGCAGATCCTCACCCTGCGCGCCGAAGAGGCCGCGCTGCTGGGCTACAGGAACTACGCCGAAGTATCGCTGGTGCCCAAGATGGCCGACACGCCGGAGCAGGTCCTCGGCTTCCTGCGCGAACTGGCCGCCAAAGCCAAACCCTTCGCCGAACGCGACCTAGCCGAACTGAAGGCCTTCGCCAAGGACCAGCTGGGCCTCGACCCGCTCGAACCGTGGGACGTGGGCTATGCCTCCGAGAAGCTGCGTGTCGCCCAGTACGCGTTCTCCGAGCAGGAGGTGAAGGAATATCTGCCCGAACCCAAGGTGCTCGACGGCCTGTTCGGCGTAGTCCAGAAGCTCTACCGCGTCGATATCAAGCCGGACACCGGCCCGGTGTGGCACCCGGACGTGCGCTTCTTCCGCATCGAGCGCGACGGCCAGCTGGTCGGCCAGTTCTATCTCGACCTCTACGCCCGCGACACCAAGAAGGGCGGCGCCTGGATGGACTCGGCGATCACCCGCCGGCGTCTCGCCAGCGGCATCGAGACGCCGGTAGCCTACCTGGTGTGCAACTTCCCCGGCCCTGTCGGCGGCAAGCCGGCCACCTTCAGCCACGACGACGTGATCACCCTGTTCCACGAGAGCGGCCACGGCCTGCACCACCTGCTGACCAAGGTGGACGACCTGGCTGTGTCCGGTATCCACGGTGTCGAGTGGGATGCCGTCGAGCTGCCCAGCCAGTTCATGGAAAACTTCTGCTGGGAATGGGACGTGGTCCGCGAGATGACCGCCCACAGCGAAACCGGCGCCCCGCTGCCGAAGGAGCTGTTCGACAAGATGCTCGCCGCCAAGAACTTCCAGAGCGGCATGCAGACCGTGCGCCAGCTGGAGTTCTCCCTGTTCGACCTGCAGATCCACATGAACTTCGACCCGGCCCAGCGGGACATACTGGACCTGCTCGCCGAGGTCCGCAAGGAAGTCGCCGTGCTGGTGCCGCCAGCCTGGCACCGCTTCCCCAACAGCTTCAGCCACATCTTTGCCGGCGGCTACGCGGCGGGTTACTACAGCTACAAGTGGGCCGAAGTGCTGTCGGCGGATGCCTTCGCCGCCTTCGAGGAAGAAGGTCGCCCGAAGGGCAGCGTGCTCGACGCCCAGACCGGCGAACGCTTCTGGAACGAGATCCTCGCCGTCGGCGGCAGCCGCCCGGCGCTCGACTCCTTCAAGGCCTTCCGCGGCCGCGAACCGCAGGTAGACGCCCTGCTGCGCCACAGCGGCATGGTGCCGGCATGACGGCGCGGCGGCTGTTCGGCCTGTTGCTGCTGGCCGCCGTACTGCCGGCTGCGGCCCAGAACGCCTACCGTTGGGTGGACGACAAGGGGCGCGTGCAGTACAGCGACCAGCCGCCGCCCCAGTCGGTCAAGCAGTTCGACGAGCGCAAGCTGCAGGCCAACCGTGCTGCAACCGGTCCCCAGCTCCCCTACGCCACGCGCAAGGCCGCCGCCGATTTTCCGGTGACCCTCTATGTGGGCAAGGACTGCGACAAGGCCTGCGACAACGCACGGGCACTCCTCAACAAACGCGGCGTGCCCTTTTCGGAAACCCTGCTACAGACAGAAACCGAGCTTGAGGCCTTCAAGAGTCGTTTCGGGAAAGAGCCTTTCGTGCCGAGCATGGCGGTCGGCCGCGAACTTGAAGCCGGCTTTGCCGAGGCCGCCTGGAAAGCGGCCCTCGATCGGGCCGGCTATCCGTCCGGCAAACCCTGACTGGCATGGACCTCGCTTGATTTCCCGGTAACGGCCCCGCCGCCGTGGGGCCCTCACCGACATCCAGCGAGGCATCCATGACCGACACTCCCGCCCAATCCGCTACTCTCAAGATCGCCGTCGCCACCAAGGGCCATGGCCAAGTGGACCTGCACTTCGGCCACGCCGACGACTTTCATGTGTACGAAGTCGACAAAGATGGCATCCGCTTCGTCGAAAAGCGCATTGTCGAACACTATTGCCAGGGCGGCTTCGGCGACGAGGACAAGCGCGAGGTGATCATCCGCGCCCTCTCAGACTGCGCCGGCCTGCTCGTCGCCAAGGTCGGCGACGGCCCGAAGAAGCGCCTGCAGGACGCCGGTATCGACGCCTCCGACGCGTTCGCCTACGGCGCCACCGAGGAGTCCCTGCGGGCCTGGTACACGGCCCGCAGCGGAGCCTGATCGACAGCAATCAGGCCCGACCGCAGCACGCTTCAGTTTCCCTGCGCTGCGTCGCCCTCCAGTACCAATGCCTGGAATGCCGCCGCAGCCGGCGTGGGGTTGCGGCTCCAGGCGAAGTAAACCTTGCGCTGCGGCGCCTCCTCGATGCGGGCCCTGAGCAGCCCCGCGTACCCCAGCGCCGACTGTTCGGGCACCAGGCCGATGGCCAGGCCCTGCCGCACGATCTGCTCGAGCAGCTCCGCATGATTGACCTCGAAAGCCACGCGCCGCTCGATGCCGGCCGCCCGGAACGCCGCATCGGTCTGCTGCCGCGGCCCGGTGCCGGCCTGGTAGTCCACCAGCGTCTGCCCAGCCAGTTCGCCCAGGCTCAGGCTACTTCGCCCGGCCAGCGGATGGTCCGGATGCAGGATCGCGACCAGGCACTCCTCGCTGAGGAGGCGCGCCGACACCCCCGCCACCGGCTCACCGGGCCACACCCCGATGAAGGCCGCATCGGTCTGCTGACCGCGCAGTTCATCGAGCAGCACATCGCTCATGCCGATGTGGAGACGGATATCGACACGGGGATGGCGGCGATGGAATTCGGCCAGCAAGGCCGGCAGGTTGGCCACGGTGAGGGTCGAGATTGTCCCGACGGTCAGCGTGCCGCGGATCTCGCCCGTCGCGGCAGCCATCTCGTCCCGCAGGCGGCGTGTCGCCTCCTGCACCTGGCGGGCATGGGCGACGAAAGTCCGGCCGGCCGCCGTCAGGGCAACCCGCCGTGACGAGCGTTCGAACAGCCGGGAGCCGAACTCCTCCTCAAGACGGGCCACCTGGTGGCTGAAGGCCGACTGGACGGTATGGCAACGCGCCGCGGCCCGCGTGAAATTGCCCTCCTCGGCCAGGGCCAGCACGAAATCGATCTGCCGCAGGTTCATTCCGATAATCTCCTTTTACGATCAAACCAATGCCAACAATACATTGGAATGATCAATCCGCCTTGCCGATACTGCCCTCCGAACATTGATTCCAATCGATCCGGGGCAGACACCCCGGACACCCTGCCGGAGAGCCCCCCAATGCCCCCACACACCCAAACCCTGACGCCCGGCCTGGTGCGCCTCATGGCCGCCGCCACCGGGCTGGCCGTGGCCTGCAACTACTACGCGCAGCCCCTGCTGCCCGCCATCGCCGACGACCTGCACCTGGACAGCGGCACGGCTGGCACCATCGTCACGACCGCCCAGCTCGGCTATGCCCTGGGCCTGCTGTTGATCGTGCCGCTGGGCGACCTCGTGGACCGCCGCCGCCTGGTCGTCGCCATGAGCCTGCTGGCGGCCGGCGGCCTGCTGATCAGCGGCCTGGCCCCCGGACTCACCATGCTGCTCGTCGGCACCGCCATTGCCGGCCTGTGTTCTGTCGTCGCGCAGATTCTGGTTCCCCTCGCCGCCGCGCTGGCGGAGCCCGCCCAGCGCGGCAAGATCGTCGGCACGGTGATGAGCGGCCTGCTGCTGGGCATCCTGCTCGCCCGCACGATCGCCGGGCTGCTGACAGGCCTCGGCGACTGGCGCACTGTCTATTTCGCCGGCGCCCTGGCCATGCTCACGATCGCAATCGTGCTGGCCCGGCGCCTGCCCGGTGGCGGCGACAGCGTGGATCTCCCCTATCCGCGCCTGCTGCTGTCGGTGCTCCAGCTCTTCCGCGAGGAAGCGGTGTTGCGCCGCCGGGCCGTGCTAGGCGCCCTGTCCTTTGCCAACTTCAGCGTGCTGTGGACCTCGATGGCCTTTTTCCTGAGCGCACCGCCCTTCGGCTATGCCCCGGCCACCATCGGTCTCTTCGGCCTTGCCGGGGCGGCCGGTGCCCTCGCTGCCCCGCTCGCCGGTCGTCTGGCCGACTCGGGGCGCGGGGAAATCGCAACCCTGCTGGCGCTCGGCATACTGCTGCTGTCCTGGGTGCCGCTAGGCCTGGCCGCCGAGCACGGCCTGACGAGCCTGCTGATCGGCGTCCTGCTGCTCGACTGGGCAGTCCAGGGCGTCCATGTGAGCAACCAGGGAGCGATCTACCGGATCCGTCCGGATGCGCGCAATCGCCTCACCGCCGCCTACATGACCAGCTACTTCATCGGCGGCGCGCTCGGCTCGCTCGCCTCGGCCCAGGCCTACGGCATCGCCGGCTGGTCCGGCGTCGTCATGGTCGGCGTCGTCCTCAGCGCAGCCGGCATCGTGGCCTGGCTCGGCCTGCACAGTCCAGACACGTGATCTCCGCCCTCGCGGCATGGATCGGCAAGCGCTAAGACCCCTGTCACTGGCACAATCACGGCAAACCCATCAGCGGTAAGTCGCCAGGTGTGCAGCCAAAAGCGCATCCTACGCACGAAAACCGCGCCAATACTGGATTTCAAGCCCCCATGAAGATCGCCACCTGGAACGTTAACTCCCTCAAGGTCCGCCTGCCCCACGTCGTCGACTGGCTGGCCGCCAATCAGCCCGATGCCCTGTGTCTGCAGGAGCTCAAGTGCGAGAACAAGGCCTTCCCGCTGGCCGAGATAGAAGCGGCCGGCTACCAGGCCGTCTTCAACGGCCAGAAGACCTACAACGGCGTGGCCATCCTGACGCGCAAGCCGCTGGAGAACGTCACGCTGGACATCCCAGGTTTCGCCGACGAACAGAAACGCATCATCGCCGGCACCCTGGACGGGGTCCGCATCGTGTGTGGCTACTTTCCCAACGGCCAGGCAGTCGGCTCCGACAAGTTCGTCTACAAGCTGGCCTGGCTGGAAGCACTGACCGCCTGGCTGAAGACCGAGCTGCAGGCCACCCCGCAACTAGTCCTCGGCGGCGACTACAACATCGCCCCGGAAGACCGCGACGCCCACCCGGACTGGAAGGACGAGATCCACGTGTCGGTGCCGGAACGGAACGCCTTCAAGGCCCTGCTGGACATCGGCCTCACCGACGCCTTCCGCCTCTTCGAGCAGCCGGAGAAGAGCTTTTCCTGGTGGGACTACCGGATGATGGCCTTCCGCCGCAACGTCGGTCTGCGCATCGACCACCTGCTGGTGTCCCAGCCGCTGGTCGAAAGATGCACCGCCTGCGCTGTCGATAAAACCCCGCGCAAGCTGGAGCGCCCGTCCGACCACGCGCCGGTGGTCGTCGAACTGGCATGACGGACAACGCCGACGGCGCGCTGAACGCCCCGTTGAACACCCTTTACCCAGTGCTGACGGCACTGCCGGCCGCCGCCAGCTTGCGCCTGCAACAGCACGCCCAGGTCGTCAGCGTGCCGGCCGGGGCCGTCGTCTTCGACGAGTTGCAGGCCTGCCAAGGCTTCCCCTTCGTGTTGTCGGGCAGCCTGCGGGTCGTCAAGGCCGCCCCCAACGGGCGGGAACTGCCGCTGTACCGGGTCACACCAGGCGAGACCTGCATCATCTCGTCGGCCTGCCTGCTCGGCCACGCCCCCTACAACGCCCGCGGCATCGCCGAGACGGAGACGCGCCTGCTGCTCCTGCCGAATGCCGATTTCCAGGCCCTGCTCGGCGAAGCGGCATTCCGCGACTTCATCTTCCAACTGTTCTCCGAGCGCATTGCCGACCTGATGCAGCTGATTGAGGAAGTCGCCTTCCGCAAGCTCGACCAGCGCCTCGCCGCACTGCTGCTCGGCAAGGGGCAACGCCTGCATGTCACCCACCAACAGCTCGCCGACGAACTGGGCAGCGTGCGGGAGATCGTCAGCCGCCTGCTGAAGGGTTTTGCCGAACAAGGGCTCGTCGCCCTGTCCCGCGAACAGGTGGACATCCTGAACCCCGCCGGCCTACGCCGCGTCGCCTCGAACTGACGGCCGGCAGGCTGTGTAACCAAGGTTACAGACGCCTGTCGCGAAATGCTGGTGAAATACGAACACCTGAATGGAGCGGCCAAGGAGGCCATCATGAAACGAAACGAAGGCAATCTCGACAGGATCGTGCGCGTCGGCGGCGGCGCCGCGCTGGTGGCATGGGCGGCGCTCGGCGGCCCGGTATGGGCGTGGATCGGCCTGATGCCTATCGCCACCGGGCTGATCGGTTTCTGCCCCGCCTACACGCTGATCGGCATCAACACCTGTCCGATGAAGAAGGACTGATCCGCACGACGCACTATGAAAAAACCCGGCTCTCCGCCGGGTTTTTTCATACCTATCCTTCCGCGCTCAAGCGGCAGCCCCGCCACGCGCCGCCACGTGGTTGGCGATGCGCACGAACTCATCGACACCGAGCTTCTCGCCACGCAGGCCGGGATCGATGCCGAGCGCTGCGTAGTCGTCCTCGGCAAGGTAATCGCGCAGCGTGTTGCGCAGGGTCTTGCGACGCTGGCCGAAGGCGGCGGTGACGATCTTGCCGAGCAGCGCGTAGTCGGCCGCCGTGCATTCCGCCGCCGGCCGCGGCACCATGCGCACGATGCTCGACATCACCTTCGGTGCCGGGCGGAAGGCGCCGGGCGGTACGTCGAACACGCGGCCCATGTTGAAGCGGTACTGCAACATCACCGACAGTCGCCCGTATTCCTCGGTACCCGGCTCGCCGACCATGCGCATCACCACTTCCTTCTGCAGCATGAAGGTCATGTCCTTCACCTTGTCGGCAAACTCGGCCAGGTGGAACAGGATCGGCGTGGAGATGTTGTAAGGCAGGTTGCCAACCACCCGCAGCGGCGCCCCATCGGCCACCAGGCTGCCGAAATCGAACTTGAGAGCATCGCCCTCGTGGATCGTCAGGCGCTCAGGCGGGTGGGTCGTCTTCAGGCGGGCGATCAGGTCGCGGTCGATTTCCACCACGTGCAGGTGGCCGAGGCGGTCCATCAGCGGCTCGGTCATCGCGCCGAGGCCGGGGCCGATCTCGACCATGCGATCGCCTTCCACCGGGCGGATCGCCTCGATGATCTTGCGGATGATGTTGGGGTCGGACAGGAAGTTCTGGCCGAAGCGCTTGCGCGCCTGATGTTGTTCGCTCATCCGTTTTTCCTTTCCCACGCGGCCAGCGCGTCCTTGATGCGGGCCACCGCCGAGAAGCCGGCCTGCTCGCCGGCGAGGATCGCCTCGTGGCGCTGCTGGAAGTTGGTGGCCGGCACGCCGCGCAGTTCCGGGCGGATGATCACGTCGGCGCCGGCCAGTTCGACCTTGCCGAGGGCGCCGCCCATGATGGAGATGGTGTCGAGCAGGACGTCCGCGGTGCCCTGGTTCTTCTTGCCGCTCTGGCGGCCCGAGATGTCCACCGCGATGATAAGGTCGGCGCCGAGGCTGCGCGCCTCGCGCACCGGGATCGGCGCCACCAGGCCGCCATCCACGTACTCACGGCCACTCACCAGCACCGGCGGGAAGACGCCAGGGATGGACGCCGACGCGCGCACCGCGGTACCGGTGTTGCCGCGCTGGAAAACGATCGGCTCGCCGCTCTGCAGGTCGGTGGCCACCGCCGCGAAGCGCCGCTTGAGCCCTTCGATGGGCTTGTTGCCGACGTTGGTGTTGATGAAGCGCTCGAGGGCCTCGCCCTTGATCACCCCGCGGTCGAACAGGCTCCAGTCGGTGATCGCCGACTCGTCGAGCTGGATCGCCAGGCGCTGCAGTTCGAACGGGCCGTGGCCGGCCGCGTAGAGTGCGCCGACCACCGAGCCGGCGCTGGTGCCGACCACGAAGTCCGGCACGATACCATTGGTTTCCAGGGCCTTGATCACCCCGATGTGCGCGAAGCCGCGCGCCGCGCCGCCCCCCAGGGCCAGCGCGATTTTCGGCTTGCGGGCCGCCAGCGGACGGGCGGGCACCTCGGCGGACTTCTGCGGCAGGCCGCCGCAGGCAGCCAGGCCCAGCGCGGAGGCGGCGCCAAGCAACAAACGTCGACGGATGTTCATGCCTGGCTCCGTCCCTTGGCCATCTGGATGGCCAGTTCGACGGCGGCGAACAGGCTGCCCGGCTCGGCGCGGCCGGTGCCGGCCAAGTCCAGCGCGGTGCCATGATCGACGGAGGTGCGGATGATCGGCAGGCCGAGGGTCACGTTGACGCCACCGCCGAAGCTGGCGTGCTTGAGCACCGGCAGGCCCTGGTCGTGATACATGGCGAGCACCGCGTCGCCCTGCTCCAGCGTATGCGGTACGAACAGGGTGTCAGCCGGCAGCGGGCCGACGAGCTGCATGCCTTCGGCACGCAGGGCGTCCAGCACCGGCGTGATGACCTCGATCTCCTCGGTGCCCATATGGCCGCCCTCCCCCGCATGGGGATTGAGGCCGGCCACCAGGATGCGCGGCGACGCCAGGCCGAAGCGCTCGCGCAGATCCTTGTGCAGGATGCGCAGGGTGTCGGTGAGCAGCGGACGGGTGATCGCCGCCGGCACGTCCTTCAGCGGCAGGTGTGTCGTTGCCAACGCCACCCGCAGGCCGCCGCCGACCAGCATCATCACCACCAGCGGCGTGGCGGTGGCTTCGGCGAGATATTCCGTGTGCCCCGAGAAAGGCACGCCGGCTTCGCAGATGATGCCCTTGTGCACCGGCGCGGTAACCATGCCGGCGAACTCGCCGGACTTGCAGCCGTCGATGGCTCGGTCGAGCACCGCCAGCACGTAGCGAGCATTGATCGCATCGAGTCGGCCAGGAGCCGCTGGCATAGCCAGCGGCACATTCAGGACTTCCAGCGCACCCTCGCGGGAGGCGCCGTCCGGGCGGTAGTCGATGATGTCAAGGGAGGGTTCGACCGCATGGATGCGTGCCGCGATCATGTCACGGTCGCCCAGCACGACGAGGCGGGCGGGCCATTCGCGACGCGGCAGCGCAGCGCACAGATCGGGGCCGATCCCGGCGGGCTCGCCGCTGGTGATGGCAAGGACGGGAAGCTGAGAGGACATCTGAGGAGAGAAAAATGGGAAAAGCCCCACAAGGGGGCTGGAGAGAAAACTATACGCGCGTCGGACCGTCATCCGACAAGCGCGCTCCCGGTTTATTTGTCTTCCGTGCGGTATTCCACGTAAGCGCGGTCGCGCAGCTGGCGCAGCCAGTCCTGGTAGGCCTCGTCCATCTTGCGTTCGCGCAGGGCGTTGCGGGCGGCGGCACGCTTGCGGTCTTCGGAGACGTCCTGCATGCGGCGCTCCTCCACCTGGATCAGGTGCCAGCCGAAGGGCGACTGGATGGGCTGACTGAGCTCGCCCGGCTTGAGGGCGTCCATGGCCTGCTCGAACTCCGGCACAGTGTCGCCCGGATAGATCCAGCCCAGGTCACCGCCCTTGGACGCCGACAGGTCGGCGGAATGAACCTTGGCCAGCTCGGCGAAGCTGGCACCGCCCTGCACCACCCGCTCGCGCAGTTCGGCCAGACGGCGACGGGCTTCCGCGTCGGACACCACTTCGCTGGTCTTGATGAGGATGTGGCGGGCGTGGGTCTGCTGCACCTTGGTCGGCGCCGCGGATTCGTTGCCGCCACGCCGATCGAGCAAGCGCACGATGTGGAAACCGGCCGAGCTGCGCAGGATCGGGGTCGTGTCGCCGGGCTTCAGACTGGCCACGGCCTCGGCGAAGAGACTGGGCAGACGCTCCGCACTGCGCCAACCCAGATTGCCGCCGGACAGGGCATCCGGCGCATCGGAGAAGCTGGCGGCCAGCTTGTCGAAGGGCTCACCACGGGCGACGCGGGCCGCCACGTCTTCGGCGCGGGCGCGGACACGGGCCAGCTGCTCCGGCGTGGCGCCTTCCGGCGTACGGATCAGGATGTGGGACAGATTGAATTCCTGCTGGCCGAGTACGTTCTCCGGGTGGGCCAGGAAGTTGTTCACCTCGGCATCGGAGATCACGATGCGGCTTTCCACCTCGCGCTCACGCACGCGGCTGATCAGGATCTCGTTGCGGATCTCCTCACGGAAACGGTCCCAGGAAAGGCCGTCCTTCTCGAGGGCCTTGCGGAAGTCAGTCATCGACAGCTTGTTGTTGTCGGCGATGCGGCCGATGGCCCGATCGAGGGTCACATCGTCGACCCGCAGGGAGGTTTCGTTGGCCAGCTGGATCTGCAGCCGCTCCATGATCTGGCGCTCCAGAACCTGCTTTTCGAGCACGTCGTTGGGCGGCAGCGGGGTGCCCTGGCGGGACAACTGGCGGGTGACCTGCTCGACCCGCTGGCGCAGGTCGGACTGGGTGATGACTTCGCTATTCACAACGGCCACGATGCGGTCCACTTCGACCGGCCCGTTGGCGGCGAAGGCGGACTGGGTGACCAGATAGGCGGCAAGCAGGGAGACGATCAGTTTCATGGGGGCGGGACGATCTGTCAGAAGTCGTCTTCACTGTAGAAGGGGTTGGAGCCGTTGTTGATATTCCCATATCCGGGGATGCTACGGCGGAGCACGTTGATCGGACTGGAGCCAAGGCTGCCGGCGCCATTGAAATCGAGCTGGAAGAAAAAGGCGCGGGTCACGTCGTTCACGCTGGTGGTCAACTGCTGTACGACGCCACGGAACACCCAGCAGCCGGCGTTGTATTCGACGCCGGCAATACCCTGGTTCAGGCGGTGGTCACGTAGATTGCGATTGTAGCGGGCGACGCCGTACCAGTTGCCCCACAACGGCCATTGTCCGGTGATGTCCAGGTCGCGGAAGCCGTCGGGGTTGGCATCATCGGTGGAATAGTTGCGGCGATAGCGCCAGTTGACGCCGATGGCGTGAGCGTAACTGGGCTGGAAGCGCAGGCCGAAGTTGAATCTCTCGGTCCAGTGATCCCGCGGGTTGTACTGCCACGCTGTCTCCAGCTGGGTCTTCGATGCCAGGTTGATACCGAAGGCGCCCAGCAGGTCGGCACGCTTGCCGGTACGCGGCGTGCCGCCCGGCAGCACGACCCGCTGATCGTCCATGTAATAGCGCTGCCCGAGCAGCGCACGCACCGTCTCGGCTCCCGTGGCGGGGTCGATCAGGCGGGACTGGACCGCGGTGGTGAGCTGGTTGGCATTGGAAATGCGGTCGCCGCCGGTGTAGACGTTTTCAGCGAAGAGCTGCGCGAAGTTGAAGTCGTAGGAGCCCGAATCGAAATTCGGGATCATCGACTGATCGCGATATGGCACGTAGAGGTAATACACTCGCGGCTCAAGGGTCTGCACGTAGTCGCGGCCGACAAAATTGGTATCGCGTTCGAAGGTCACGCCGCTGTCCACCGACATGATCGGCAGCGTCCGGGTCACGGTGTTCTCACCAACGGTCGTGCGGCGGTCGAGGTCGTAGCGCGTCATGTGTACGCCGATCTTCGGCGTCACGTAGAAAGCCGAGGTCTGAATCGGCAGGGCCAGCTGCGGGTAGAGCGTCATCCGCCGCCCCTCGTCGAGGGTCGGGTGGCTGAAGGCCACGTATTCGCTGTTGAGCAGGAAGGTCGTGCCGCCGGGCAGTTCTGGCCGGTTGGCCGTCAGGGTCAATTGCGGCAGGCGTTTGTACGGAACAGCAACCGGCGCGCCATTGGGATCCTGCAGCGTCTGGTAGGCCTGCAGCAAGCCGGTGGCATTCCACCAGCCGCCGCCGGAGTAGCTCACCATGCCCTGGCGCAGCAGGTTCACCTGCGATGTCAGCGCCAGCCGCGAACTCAGGTCGATGAAGTAGCGCGGATCGGAAACACCGGAAAAATCGATGTTGCCGGCCCAGCCGTTGCCGAAAACCTGATTGTGGCGGATCTGGCCGGCCATCCGGCTACGCCCTTCCACCTCATCGTTGGGCATCCACTCGAAGTAGTTCATGCCCCGATAAGTCGGAGTGATGTAGCGCGCCTCATTGCGCAGTTGCAGACCGCGCCGCCCCATGTAGCGGGTGGTCAGCGTATCGTCGTAGTTCGGCGCCAGATTGAAGTAGTAAGGAATGGTGAGGTCGAAGCCGACCTTGTTCGACGTACCGAAGGTCGGCGACAGCAGGCCTGACTTGCGGCTGTCGCCGAGCGGGAAGTCGGCCCAGGGCATGTAGGCCAGCGGTACGCCCTTGAAGATCAGCGTCCCGTTGGTTGCTTCGCCCACGCTGCGATCGTAATCGAGCTCGAGTTCCTTGGCCTTGATGTACCAGTCGGGCCGGTCGGGCTTACAGCTGGTCCAGGTGGCATTGAAGAAGCGGAACTGGTTCTCGCCCTCCAGTTGCAGGGAGTCGGCCGAGCCATGGCCCGTGAGGGGCTGCTGGCTCATCGGCACGGCCTGGCCAGGCAGCAGCGGCGCCTCGCCGGGACGCGGTCCGCGCGGCGGGCGGCTGATCGAGTAGGTCGGCGAATCAAAGGTACCGACCTGTTCCTGCACCTTCATGCGTGCATGGGGTCCGGTCATCTCGTCCTCGCCGCGGGTGATACGGACATGGCCTGTGGCTTCGACCTCGTCGGTCAGCTCGAAGTACTGCAGCTTGTCGGCTTCGACGCGGGTGTTGTCGCGGGTCAGCACGGCCGAGCCTTCGGCCACCGCATCCAGATCCTGACGGCCGGTCACCCGGTCACCGTCGATCACCGTCGTGTGGAGCGGTAGCGCCGCCCCTGCCGTAGCGGGCTGAAGCGTCGCCCCCTTACGCCCACTGCCGGCCGGCGTGGCAGCCTTCTTCGCCGGAGCAGGAGCGGCTGCAGTCGCTGGCCGGGACGGTGCGGCGGCGGCCGGCGCCGACGGCTGCGGCGTGGCAGCTGGCCGGACAGCAACCGGCTTGCCGAGCAGCGACGGCGACACCACGAAGGGCGGAAGATCTTCGGCACCCGCCCGCCCCCACAGGGCGAAAAGGGCGATGGACAAGAAGCGCAACTGCGTACGTGGTTTCATCCTGGAGCGGGAACCAGCCGGCGAGCCGACCGCTTGGTTTGATAAACTGCCGGATTTTACACGAACACTTCTTCGACTCCCGTGGAACGACGCCAACAACTCCAGGCCTGGATCGCCGCCGAATTTCCCGGCCGCGCCTTCGAACTCGCCCCGGCCAGCGCCGACGCCAGCTTCCGGCGCTACTTCCGGCTGACCTTCGCCGACGATCCGGTATCGCTGATCGTCATGGACGCGCCTCCCAGCCACGAAGACTGCCGCCCTTACGTCAAGGTTGCCGAGCTGTTCGGTGCCGCCGGCGTGCATGTGCCGCAGATCATCAAACAGAACCTCGAACAGGGCTTCCTGCTGCTGTCCGACCTGGGTAACACCACCTACCTGCAGGCGCTGACCAAGGACAATGCCCACAACCTGTACGCGGAAGCCCTCGGCGCGCTGATGAGCATCCAGCTCTCCAGCCAGCCCGGCGTGCTGCCCGAGTACGACCGCGAGCTGCTGCAGCGGGAAATGGAGCTGTTCCCGGTGTGGTATGTGTCGCGCCACAAGGGCATCACCCTCACCGACAAGCAGGCCCAGCAGCTCTACGACGTCTTCGACCGCGTCCTCGACGTAAACCTGGCGGAGCCCAAGGTCTACGTGCACCGCGACTACCACAGCCGCAACCTGATGCAGTCCACGCCCAATCCCGGCGTGCTCGACTTTCAGGACGCTGTCTACGGTCCGCTGACCTACGACCTCGCCTCCCTATTCAAGGACGCCTACGTTCACTGGGACGAGGACTTCACCCTCGACCTGCTGGCCCGCTACTGGGAAACCGCGCGCAGCCTCGGCCTGCCGGTGCGCGAGGACTTCGCCGACTTCCACCGCGATTACGAATACATGGGCGTGCAGCGCCACATCAAGGTGCTGGGCATCTTCGCCCGCCTCTATCACCGGGACGGCAAGGACGGCTACCTGAAGGACATGCCGCTGGTCCTGCATTACCTGCGCAAGACCTGCGAACGCTACGGCGAACTCAAGCCGCTGCTGCGCATCCTGGAACAGACCGATCCGACCGTCACCGAAGTCGGCTACTCGTTCTGAGCCCACGACGATGAAAGCAATGATCCTCGCCGCCGGCCGCGGCGAACGCATGCGCCCCCTCACCGACCACTGCCCCAAGCCCCTGCTGGAAGTGGGCGGCAAGCCGCTGATCGTGTGGCACATCGAGCGCCTGGCGGCGGCGGGCATCCGCGAGCTGGTGATCAACCACGCCCACCTGGGCCGGATGATCGAGGAGGCCCTCGGCGACGGATCACGCTTCGGCGTGCACATCCGGTACTCGACCGAAGAAACCGCGCTGGAAACCGCCGGCGGCATCGCCCGCGCGCTGCCGCTACTTGGCAACGAGCCTTTCCTGGTGGTGAACGGCGACGTTTTCTGCGATGCCGACCTGGCCGGCCTGCGCCGCGCCGCCGACACCCTGAGCCCCGGCGGCACGCAAGCCCACCTGCTGCTGGTTGCCAACCCGCCCCACCATCCCCAGGGCGACTTCGCCCTGTGTCCGGATGGCCTGGTCCACGACGACGGCGACAACCGCCTGACCTTCTCCGGCTTCGGCGCCTATCACCCGGCCCTGTTCATCGGAGTGGACGGCAGCAGCCCCGCCAAGCTGGCCCCGCTGCTGCGCGCTGCGATGGCCGGCAGGCACGTCGCCGGCAGCCGCCTGATCGGCGACTGGGTGGACGTGGGCACGCAGGAACGCCTGCGCGAGCTCGACGCCCGCCTGCGCGAGGCCCGTCCCTGCACGCCCTGACGGGATTGCCGTAAGCTCGCAACAAAGCGGCCACCCCACGGTCAATCCAGAATCCAGCCACCGGACATCGCCATGCCCCTCGACACCTCCCCCTTCCAGGCCCGCCGCGCCCGCCTGCTGCAAACCATGCAGGCCGCCGGCGGTGGCGTCGCCGTCATCCCCACCGCACCGGAACGCGTGCGCAACCGGGACACCCATTACGGCTACCGCTTCGACAGCTACTTCTACTACCTCACCGGCTTCCGCGAACCCGAGGCGGTGCTTGTTCTGGTGGCCGGCGCCACGCCGCGCAGCATCCTGTTCTGCCGCACCAAGGACATGGAAAGGGAAATCTGGGACGGCTACCGCTTCGGCCCCGAGGCCGCACGGGAGGCTTTCGGTTTCGACGAGGCCCATCCCGTCGCCGAACTGGACGAGCAGCTCGCCACACTGTTCGCCAACCAGCCAGCCATCTTCCATTCGGTCGGCTACGAGCCGGCTTGGGACAGCCGCATCGCCGACGCCCTCAACCGCGTGCGCGCCCAGGCCCGCACCGGCTGCCATGCCCCCGCCCAGATCCGCGACGTACGCGGCCTGATCGACGAAATGCGCCTGATCAAGGACGCCAGCGAAATCGCCACCATGCGCCGCGCCGCCGAGATCTCCGCCGGCGCCCACCGCCGCGCGATGCTCGTCACCCGCCCCGGCGCCTGGGAATACGAGGTCGAGGCAGAGCTGCTGCACGAGTTCCGCCGCCATGGCAGCCAGGCTCCCGCCTACGGCTCCATCGTCGCCGGCGGCGCCAACGCCTGCGTACTGCACTACGTGGAAAACGACTGCCAGCTGAAAGACGGCGACCTGCTGCTGATCGACGCCGGCTGCGAACTCGACGGCTACGCCTCGGACATCACCCGCAGCTTCCCGGTGAACGGCCGCTTCAGCGGGCCTCAGAAAGCCGCATACGAACTGGTGCTGGCCTCCCAGGCCGCCGCCATCGACGCGATCCGCCCCGGCGCTGGCTGGAACGACCCGCACGACGCCGCCACCCGCGTGCTCGCCCAGGGCTTCATCGACCTGGGCCTGCTCAGCGGCACGCTGGACGGCGTGCTCGAATCCGGCAGCTACCGCCAGTTCTACATGCACCGCACCGGCCACTGGCTCGGCCTCGACGTACACGACGCCGGCGAATACAAGCTCGCCGGCGAATGGCGCCCCCTGGTCACCGGCAACATGCTGACCGTCGAGCCCGGCTGCTACATCCGCCCCGCCGACGGCGTGCCGGAAGCCTTCTGGAACATCGGCATCCGCATCGAGGACGACGCACTGGTCACCGACACCGGCTGCGAGATCATCACCGCCGCCACGCCGAAGAGCGTCGCCGACATCGAAGCCGTGATGGCCGGCGCCTGACGGCCATCCCACCCGAACGATCTCCATGAACCGCCACGACCTCGTCATCGTCGGCGCCGGCCCGGTGGGCATGGCGCTGGCCCTCGCCCTCAAGGATGCCGGCCTCGACCTGCTGCTGGTGGACGCCCGCCCCCGCGGCGCTGCCCGCGACGACCCGCGCATCCTGGCCCTGTCCCACGGCACCCGCCTGACCCTGGAACGCCTCGGCGTGTGGGATCGCCTGCCTGCCACCGCTATCGAGAGCATCCATGTCTCCCACCAGGGCGGCCTCGGCCGCACGCTGCTGCAGGCAGAGGAATATGGCCAGACGGCCCTCGGCTACGTGGTCGCCGCCGGCGCACTGGCCGCTGCGCTGGACGACGCGCTGATGGCTGCCGGCATCCCGGTGCGCGAACACACCACCGTCAGCCGCCTGGTACCCGGCGCCGACGACGTGCTGGTCAGCCTTGCCGACGGCCACAACCTGTCCGCCCGCCTGGCCGCCTGTGCTGAAGGCAGCATCGTCAGCGACGAGGAAAGTCCCCTCGTCGAGCGGGACTACGGCCAGCACGCGGTGATCAGCGTCGCCACCCCGGCCACGCCACACCACGGCCGCGCCTGGGAACGCTTCACACCGCAAGGCCCTCTGGCCGTACTGCCCTGTGGCCAGGGCTGCGCCATCGTGCACACTGCCGCACCAGACGACGCGGACGCGCTGCTCGCCCTCGACGACGACGCCTACCTGGCACGCCTGCAGGAACACTTCGGCCAGCGCCTGCGCTTTGCCGCCGTCGGCCCGCGCGCCCGCTACCCGCTGGTACTGCGCTATCGGCAGGAACCCGTCGGGCGCCGCACGGTGTGGCTCGGCAACGCCGCCCAGACCCTCCACCCGGTTGCCGGTCAGGGCTACAACCTGGCCCTGCGCGACGTGTGGGCCTGCGCCCAGACGCTGATCCGCGCCGGCGGCGACCCGGGCGCGGCGGAAACCCTGGCCGCCTACGCCGACGCCCGCCGCCTCGACCGAAACGGCACGATCCGGTTCACCGACACCCTGGTGCGCCTGTTCAGCACGGCCTTCGGGCCACTCAAGCACGCCCGCGGCGCGGGCCTGTTCGCCCTCGACCTGCTGCCGCCGGCGCGCCATTTCGTCGCCAAGCGGATGATGTTCGGCGCCCGCGCCTGGCCCTGACCGAAAACCCTCACGCCAGCGTGAAAATGGCGGTCGCCGCAGCGCCGCAAACCCCGTAGAATCCGCCCCCTGCGTGCCACCCGGCGCGCAGCGGAGCACGGGATTGCGACCATGGCCGAAGCCGACGACCTGCAGCAACACGACGACCTCGAGAGCCACCTGCGCGAGGTGCAGCACCTGCTCGCCCGCCACAAGCTGGTGGAAGAGCTCGTCCACCGCCAGGACATGCCCAAGCATGATCTGGTCGAAAGCCTGGTCCATAAGCAGCACGTCCACGAGCTGACCCACAAGCTCGACAGCCTGCACTCCGCCGACGTCGCCCACATCCTGGAAGCCCTGCCCCTGGACGAGCGCCTGTTCGTCTGGGACCTGGTCAAGGCCGAGCGGGACGGCGAGATCCTGCTGGAAGTCTCCGACGCGGTACGGGAATCCCTCATCGAGTCGATGGACTCGGCCTCCCTGCGTGCCGCCGCCGAACAGCTCGACGCCGACGAACTGGCCGATCTGGCACCCGACCTGCCCCACGAAGTGATGGAGGCGGTCTACCAGGGGCTCGACCCGGAGGAGCGCGAACAACTTCGCGCCGCCATGTCCTACCCGGAAGACTCTGTCGGTGCGCTGATGGACTTCGAGATGGTCACCGTCCGCGAGGACGTCACCCTGGAAGTGGTGCTGCGCTACCTGCGCCGCTTCGACGCGCTGCCCGACCACACCGATCAGCTCTTCGTGGTGGACCGGGACGAACACCTGCGTGGCGTGCTGCCCATCGACCGGCTGCTGATCAACGACCCGGAGGCCGAGGTGAGCGAGATCATGCTCACCGACACCCTCACCCTCGAACCCTCCGACGAAGCCGAGACCGCAGCCCAGGCCTTCGAACGCTACGACCTGGTGTCGGCGCCAGTGGTGGATTACCACCGCAAGCTGGTCGGCCGCGTGACGGTGGCCACGGTGGTGGACTTCATCCGCGAGGAAACCGAGAGCGAACTGCTCAGCCAGGGCGGCCTGAAGGAAGGCGAAGACATCTTCGCGCCGGTGTGGGACTCGGTGAAGAACCGCTGGTCCTGGCTGGCCGCCAACCTGGTCACCGCCTTCATCGCCAGCCGGGTGATCGGAGCCTTCGAAGGCTCCATCGAGAAGCTGGTTGCACTGGCCGCGCTGATGCCCATCGTGGCCGGCATCGGCGGCAACTCGGGCAACCAGACCATCACGATGATCGTCCGCGGCATCGCCATGGGCCAGGTGCAGGACGACGCGCTGAGCCGTCTGCTCAAGAAGGAGCTCGGCGTCGCGCTGATCAACGGCATCGTATGGGGTGGCCTGCTCGGCATCCTGGCCTGGGTGCTCTACGGCAGCGGCAAGCTGGGCCTGGTGATGACCGCCGCGATGACGCTGAACCTGCTGGTCGCGGCCTTTGTCGGCGTGATGGCCCCAATGCTCCGCCACCGCATCGGGCAGGACCCGGCCGTCGGCTCCAGCGTGATCATCACCGCCGTTACCGACTCCGGCGGCTTCTTCATCTTCCTCGGGCTGGCGACGATCTTCCTGATGTAGAGGCACCCAGCGGATAGGTACAAAAAAGGGGCGATTCACTCGCCCCTTTTCACATCCGTCTCACCGGGGCCTCACCCCGGCGTTCCGGCTCAACCCGCGTTGGCGGCGAACCAGGCTTCGGCCGCGGCGACGGTACTGTCGATGTCGGCCTCCGAGTGCGCCGCCGACACGAAACCGGCTTCGAAGGCCGACGGTGCAAAGTAATGGCCGGCATCCAGCATCGCGTGGAAGAAGCGGTTGAAGCGCTCACGGTCGGAAGCCATCACGTCGGCGTAGCTCTGCGGCACGGCCTTGGCGAAATAGAGGCCGAACATGCCGCCGACGGAATCGGCGATGAAAGTCACGCCGTGCCTGGCCGCTGCCGCATTGAGGCCTGCGACGAGGCGTTCGGTACGGGACGTAAGCACTTCGTAGAAACCCGGCTTGGCGATCTGCTCCAGACTGGCGAGACCGGCCGCCACCGCCACCGGGCTACCGGACAGGGTGCCTGCCTGATACACGCCACCCAGCGGGGCAATCTTTTCCATGATGTCGCGCCGGCCGCCAAAGGCGCCCACCGGCATGCCGCCGCCGATCACCTTGCCGAGGGTCGTCAGGTCCGGCGTGATGCCGAACAGACCTTGCACGCCGCGCGGGCCGACGCGGAAACCGGTCATCACTTCATCGAAGATCAGCACTGTGCCGTACTCGGTGCACAGGCGGCGCAGCAGGTGCATGTATTCGGCCGACGGCTTGACGAGGTTCATGTTGCCGGCGATCGGCTCGATGATCACGCAGGCGATCTCGCTGCCGCGGGCCTTGAAAGTCTCCTCAAGCTCCGTCGGATTGTTGTAGTCGAGCACGACGGTGTGCTTCGCGAAATCCTCCGGCACCCCCGCCGACGACGGATTGCCGAAGGTCAGCAAGCCAGAGCCGGCCTTCACCAGCAGGCTGTCGGCATGGCCATGGTAACAGCCCTCGAACTTGATGATCGCGTCGCGGCCGGTGAAGCCCCGGGCCAGGCGGATCGCGCTCATCGTCGCCTCGGTGCCGCTGGACACCAGGCGCACCATCTCGAGACTGGGCAGCAGCTCGCACAGGCGCTCGGCCATGTCGATCTCGCGCTCGGTCGGGGCGCCGAAAGACAGACCCTCCAGTGCCGCGGCACGTACCGCCTCGACCACCACCGGATCGGCATGACCGAGGATCGCCGGCCCCCAGGAGCCAACGTAGTCGAGGTATTCCTTGCCGTCCGCATCCCACACGCGGGCGCCGAGCGCCTTCTTGAGAAAGCGCGGGGTGCCACCCACCGAGCGGAAGGCCCGCACCGGCGAATTGACGCCGCCGGGGATGGTGCGCTGGGCGCGGGCAAAGAGTTCTTCGTTACGGCTGCTCATGCTGGTGTTTCCTTAGTGGTCAATCGAACAGCCCGGCGTAAGCGGCCGCACGGGCGGCCGGAGCGGGGGCTGCAAATACGTCGCTGATGACGGCCAGCAGGTCGGCGCCGGCCTCGATCAGCGCCGGGGCATTGTCGACAGTGATGCCGCCGATGGCCGCCACCGGCAGGCCGAGCTCGCACTTGGCACGGGTCAGGATGTCGAGGGGCGCCGGCACTGCAGCAGGTTTAGTGGAAGACGGATACATGGCGCCAAAGGCGATGTAGTCGACACCGGCCGCCGCCGCCGCCACCGCCCGCGGCCACTCTCCATAGCAACTGACGCCGAGGATGCGCTGCGTGCCGAGTGCCCGCCGGGCCACCGCCGGATCGCCGTCGTCACGGCCCAGGTGGACACCATCGGCACCGATCTCCAGCGCCAGCGCCAGATCGTCGTTGAGCACCAGCGGCACGCCAGCCTCACGGCACAAGGCCAGCAGGCGGACCGCCTGCTCCCGCCTCACGGACGGATCGGCATTCTTGTTGCGGTACTGGACCAGGGCCGGCCGGGCAGGCAAAACCTCCGCGAGGGCTGTAGCCAGCGCCTCGGTGTCGTTCCAGTCCGGCGTCACTAGATAAAGACCACGTCCGAACATCGCTTCAGCCCTCATCCACCAGGCTCGGCCTGGACCAGAAAAATCGATCGGGAATGTGCTGCCCCATGCCGGGCCGGAAGGCCGCCTCCAGCGTCCTCCACGTGAAACGCTGGGCCTCCTGGACCGCCGCCGACATCTCCATGCCGTGGGCCAGCGCTGCCGCCACCGCGGACGCCAGCGTGCAGCCGGAACCATGGTAGCTGCCCGGCAGGCGCTCCCAGGTATCGGTGCGGATCACACCGCCACGGCCGTAGAGAGTATTGATGACTTGGGGCGTCTGGGCGTGGGAACCGGTAATCAACACGTGTTCGCAGCCCGAATTCAGCAGCCGGGTGGCACAATCGTAAAGGGAACCTTCGTCGTGCCCGTCCCGATGCAGGTCCGCCAGGCGGCGCGCCTCGATCGTGTTGGGGGTGATGACAGTGGCCTGCGGCAAGATGAGCTCTCGCATGGCCTCCAGCATCGCCTCCGAAGCGAGTTCGTCCCCCCGCCCCGAAGCCACCACCGGATCAACGACCACCGGCACATGCGGATAGTCGGAAATGATCTCGGCAATAGCCGCAATGTTGTCGACGCTGCCCAGCACACCGAGCTTGAAGGCCTTCACCGGCATGTCCTCAAGGACCGCCCGGGCCTGCTCGGCGACAAAGTCGGCGTCGATCGCCATTACATCCTCCACGCCAGCCGTATCCTGGACGGTCAACGCGGTGATAACCGTCAGGGGGTGGCAACCCATCCCTGACAACGTCATAATATCCGCCTGAATGCCCGCACCGCCGGTTGGATCGGATGCAGCAAAAACAAGGACTAGGGGAGGACCAGGATCATTACGGGATATAGTCATTCGGAGAAACAAGGACGCACAAATTTAACTGCGACTGCGCTACCATTCACGATCCAAGCGATTCTAGCCGAAATCACTACGCCGCACCCAAATGGCAAATCCTCCCTACAAGACCTGGATGTGTCTGATCTGTGGCTTCATCTACGACGAAGCAGCCGGTTCACCGGATGAGGGCATCGCACCCTGCACCCGCTGGGAAGACATCCCTCCGAACTGGACCTGCCCCGAATGTGGTGCCCGCAAGGAAGATTTCGAGATGGTTGCCATCTGATCCATCCGACCATTCCCAAGACCCGTACCATGTATAAAGAGCACACCATCCGAACCGCTTCCGGAGGTCCCCGGTGAATCTCAGTGGCATCAAGGTCATGGTCATCGACGACAGCAACACCATCCGCCGCAGTGCGGAGATCTTTCTCGCTCAGGCCGGCTGCCAAGTCGTGCTGGCCGAAGACGGCTTCGACGCGCTGTCCAAGATCGCCGACCATGCCCCCGACCTGATCTTTGTGGACATCATGATGCCGCGCCTCGACGGCTATCAGACCTGCGCCCTGATCAAGAAGAACGCGCGCCTCAAGGCCACCCCGGTGATCATGCTGTCGTCCAAGGACGGCCTGTTCGACCGTGCCCGTGGTCGTCTCGCCGGCTCCGACGAATACCTGACCAAACCCTTCACCAAGGAAAGCCTGCTGCGCTCCGTGGCCAACCACACCCAGGCGGGCCAGGCCTCCACCAACGACTGATTGCAAGAAACGCGTCCATGCCGATCAAGAAAATCCTTGTTGTAGATGACTCCCCGACGGAGCGCCTGGCCCTGTCGGAAGTACTGGTGAAAAATGGCTACCAGGTGGTGACCGCTGAAAACGGAGAAGAGGCGGTGCTGAAGAGCAAGAGCGAGCAGCCCGACCTGATCCTGATGGACGTCGTGATGCCCGGTATCAATGGCTATCAGGCGACCCGCACGATTTCCCGGGATGACAGCACCCGCAACATCCCTGTGATCATGTGCACCAGCAAGGGGCAGGAAACAGACAAGATCTGGGGTCTCCGTCAGGGCGCACACGACTACATGGTCAAGCCCATCGATCACGCCGCGCTGCTCGACAAGATCCGCGCCCTCGGCTGAGCATCCCATGGCCAAACGGATCAGCCTCCATGAATTCCAGGCCGGCCTCGCCCGACGTCTGGCCGAAGCCCGCGACAACCGGGCCTCGGCGTTGCTCGCCGTTCAGGCCGGTGGCCGGAACTGGCTCGTGGATCTCACCGAAGCCGGCGAGATTCTCGCCGTCCCGCCCCTGGCCCCCGTACCGCTGACCCATCCGTGGTTCCGTGGTCTGGCCAGCGTGCGTGGCAACCTGTTCAGCGTCGTCGATTTCGCCGCTTTCCATGGCGAACCACCCATCGCACCGGTCGGCCATGCCCGCTTGCTGCTCGTCGGAGTGCGCCACGGCCTCAACTCCGCGTTGCTGGTGACCCGTGCGCTGGGCCTGCGCTCCATCGAAGACTTCATCCCTGTGCCGGCCCCTGCTGACGAAGATCAGCCGTGGATCGGAGAGCGCATGCAGGACAGTCGAGGGAGTTCCTGGACCCGGCTCAAGGTACCGGCACTGCTCAATCACTCGCGCTTTCTGGACGCCGCGCTTTCGTAAAATTCAATTCGGGAGATACAGCGGGCTCGATCCGCTGATGAGGATAATATGGCATTCAAGCTACCAGGGCTGTCTAAGGGCAGCAGCAAGCCCGCCTCCGGCAATGTGGATACGATTCTTGATTCGGGAGACGGGGCCATCAAGGCTTCGCTGCCCTTCCTGGCCGGCAAATCGTCCACCGAGCAATTGCGCATCCTGCGCGTTCCCTTCCTGATCTTCGCCGCGCTGACCGGTGCCTTCGTCCTTTATCAGATCCGCGTCAGCCACTTCGGCACGGCCTACGTGACGGCCGGCGGTGAGATGCGCACGCTCTCCCAGCAAATCGCCAAGGCCAGCCAACTGACCCTGCAGGGTGACCCTAAGGCCTTCATCGAACTGAAGAACAGCCGCGAGCAATTCAATACGCTCCTTGAGGCAGTAACCAACGGCGGCGACGTGAACGGGGCCAGCGTGCCGGGAGGTGCCAGCGCAGCCACCGACGAGCTCGCTGCCGTGACGGAGCTGTGGCAGAAGACCGATAAAGATGCCACCGCCCTCCTCGGCCAGGAAAAAAACCTCACCAGCCTGGGCAAGGCCGTTGGCACCATCAACACAAAGAATCCCCAACTGCTCGAACTCTCCGAACAGGTCGCCTCCCTCAAGCTGCAAGGCGGTGCATCGGCCCGCGAGATCGCCGTCGCCAACCAGGTGGTGATGCTGACCCAGCGTATCGCCAAGAACGCCAACGCACTGCTGGTCGCCAACGCCATCGACCCCGAAGTCGCCTTCCTGCTCGGCAAGGACACCAACACATTCCGCGACCTCATCGAACAGCTGCAGAAGATGACCGCCGATGGCAGCGATGCCAAGACCAAACTCACCGAACTGGAGAAGGTCAGCAAAGACAACCTCGCCTCGGTGATGGAGATCCTCGGCAACATCCAGCTTCTGGTGCAGGCCAAGCAGGCTGGCAGCCACATCTTCCAGAACTCCGGCCCGCTGCTTGAAAAGACCTCCGCACTGACCGACGCTTACACCCGCGGCTACACCGGCTTCTTCACCTGGGTCAGCCTGGCGATCATCCTCTGTGCACTGATCACGCTGGCCAGCCTGGCCCTGATGGCCAAGACCTATAACGATGACATCGCTCGCCGCCGTCTTGCCGCCGAGCGTCTGCGAGAGTCCGCCGAAGCCGAGCGGAACAACACCCAGCAGGCCATTCTGCGACTGATGAACGAGATGGGCGATCTGGCCGACGGCGACCTTACTGTCCGCGCCACGGTGACGGAAGACATCACCGGCGCCATCGCCGACTCGGTGAACTACACCATCGAAGAGCTCTCGGTGCTGGTACGCCGCATCAACGACGCCGCGATCCGCGTGACCTCGGCCACCGAGTCCGCCCAGCAGACATCCGATGAACTGTTGGCCGCCACCGAACGTCAGGCCCAGGAACTGCGCCTCGCCGGGGAAACAGCCCAGAACATGGCCAGTTCCATGAGCGCCGCATCCGAAGATGCACTGCAGTCCGCCCAGGTCGCACGGCGCTCCCTGCAGGCCGCCCAGAAGGGTGCCGTCGCGGTGGAAGACACCATCAAGGGCATGAACGACATCCGCGAAAAGATCCAGGAAACCTCCAAGCGCATCAAGCGCCTCGGCGAATCCTCACAGGAGATCGGCGAAATCGTGGAACTGATTTCCGACATTACCGAACAGACCAACGTGCTCGCCCTCAACGCCGCCATCCAGGCGGCCTCGGCCGGCGAAGCCGGTCGCGGCTTCTCGGTGGTTGCCGAAGAAGTGCAGCGCCTCGCCGAACGCTCCGCCGAGGCCACCAAGCAGATCGGCGCGATCGTGAAGACCATTCAGACCGACACCGGCGACGCCGTGGCGGCCATGGAAAACGCAACCCGCGACGTGGTGGACGGTGCCCACCTGTCCGAAACCGCTGGCCAGGAACTGGCGGAGATTGAGCGCGTGTCCGCCGAAACCGCGGAGCTGATCGAACGCATCTCGGTCAGTACCGAAGTTCAGGCCAAGGCCGCAACCCAGGTGGCCGAGAAGATGAAGAACATTCTCGCCATCACCGACCGCACGACCACCGGTACCCAGCAGACCGCCGTTTCCATCGGCGAACTGGCCGACCTGGCCGTCGAACTCAAGGGTTCCGTCTCCGGCTTCAAGGTCTGAGACCCCGATAGCGCACGGATTTCGCCGAAGAACCATTGATGAGCCCTGCACACGAACTCGACCTGGGTCCGCTGACCTGGGTCAAAGGCGAGATCGATCTGGCCCTAGGACGGGCGGCGGACGCGCTGGCCGAAGCCAGCTCGAGCCCCGACCGCCTCGGCCAGATCAAATTTGCCCAGACCCACCTGCACCAGGCGCACGGCGCACTGTCCATCGTCGGACTGGACGGACTGACCCAGTTCTCCGACCAGCTTGACCGCCTGCTCGGAGAACTGGCTTCGCAACAGATCGCCTGCACGCCCGAGATCGCCCAGTTGGCCGCCCGCTGCATTGCGGCCATCGGCAACTACCTCGACGAGTTGGCCCGTGGGCAACCCGATCAGGCCCTGCGGCTCTTCGAGCTATACGCCGAACTGGCGGCGGCTCGTGGCCAGGAAGCACCGACGCCCAGCGAGCTGTTCTTCCCCGATCTAAACCTGCGTCCGGATTTTGCGGCGCCGGCCATCGACAGCAACGACCCGAAGCACTTGCGCGCCCTGCGCAGCCGCTTCGAGCGCGGGCTGCTCAAGTGGTTCCGCGCCCCTCAGGACCCATCTGGCCCGCAGGAAATGCGCGAGGCCACCAGCGGCATCGAAGATCTGCAGACAGTTCCGGCCGCGCGTGCCTTCTGGCTCGCTTGCTCGGCATTCTTCGACGCCCTCGGCCTTCAAGGCATCCCGGCGGACGCGGCCAGCAAGCGACTCTGCGGCCGCATCGACGCCCAGATGCGGCGCGTCCTCGAAGGTTCCGGGGTCGTCGCCGAGCGCCTGATGCGCGACGTGCTGTACCAGGTCGCCATGTCCTCCGCGCACTCGCCGGCCATCGACTCGATTCGTGCCGCGTATCAGCTCGAATACCTGATCCCGGCCGGAAAGCGCCCAATCAGCGACACCCCCCAGGCACCGCTGCTCGCTGGACTGCGTAGCGGATTGACCGACGCGAAGGAGGCCTGGAACCAGTTCGCCAAGGGCAATGCCATCGGCCTGCCCCGTTTCCAGGACGCCATCGCCCCCCTGGCGGAAATGGCCCAAGCCATTGATCAGCCCGACGTCTCGGAGCTGCTCGAAGAGTTGAGTGCCACAGCACGCTGGCTGCGCCAGGACCCTCTGCAGCTCACCGATGCACTGTCCATGGACATGGCGACTACGATGCTGCTGCTGGAAGCCCGCCTCGACAATCACCAGCATGGTGACGACGTCAGCGATGCCCAGCTCGCCCAAGTAGTGGCCCGCCTGCAAGCCCATCAGCGAGGTGAGCAGGTATCCCCGCTGGTGATCGCCGACAGTGATGTCCAGACTCATCACCTGAACCGCCAGTTGGCGCATGAGATCCTCACCTCGTTGGGTGACGTCGAACAGAACCTGGATAGCTTCTTCCGCGCCCCCACGCGTACGGACATCCTCGCCGCCGTGCGCGCCCCCCTCAAGCAGATCGAGGGGGCCTTGTCGGTCCTCAACGAAGATGCTGCGGTGCGCCTGCTTCAGGATGCCGCAGCCCGCATCCGTGCCTTATCAACCAGTGAAGAGGTGTCGCCCGAAGAACCGGACTTCGAAGAGATCGCCCACAGGCTGTCAGCCCTCGGCATCTATGTCGAAGCCCTGCAGCACGGTCCGGCCGACCTTGAGCGCATCCTGTACCCGGATGCCGAGATCCAGCGCCCCCCTAACAGCATCGAAGCTGGGCTCGCACAGCAGCGCAGGGAAACTGCCGCTCTCGCTGCGGCCCTGAAGAACAACCCCGACGATTCCGGGCTGCGCACCGAACTCCAGATCAACCTGGAGAGTCTGCGCCAGGACGCCTCACTGACCGCCGACCCCGAGCTCGAGAAACAGGCCCGCGACGCCCTCAACCTACTCGACGCCGGCACGCTGTTCAACGAACCGCCCCCCATCGCCGCCACCGAAGCACCAGCGCTGTCCCCCGAGGCCAGCCGGCTCATAGATGCCAGCGAAGAGGAGATCGATGCGGAACTGCTGGCGATCTTCATCGAAGAAGCCATCGATGTCCGCGCCGCCATCGCCGCCAACCTGGCCCAGCTGGCAAAGGAACCGTCCAATTTGGACGTGCTCACGGCCATCCGGCGCAGCTTCCATACCCTCAAGGGCAGCGGCCGAATGGTCGGGCTCAAGGACTTCGGCGAAGCCGCCTGGGGCATGGAGCAGACCCTCAACCACTGGCTGCGTCTCGAACTACCGGTCGACGGCGAACTGCTGCGGTTGATTGCCAATGGCTTGCAGGCCTTCTCTGCCTGGATCGACCAACTCGAAGCCGGGGCCGGCCATCATAAGGACGTCAGCGCCCTGCTCGCCGACGCTGCCCGCCTGCGCAACGAGACAGCCCCACCGTCCGCAGTCGAACCGGCGAAACCCGCCGAAACGCAGCCCAAGGCAGCACCGACGGAACCTGGACTGACCGAAATCAGCCTCGACAGCGCACCCCAGGAAGTCGACCTGGAAGCGTCGATCACGCTACCCGAACTGGACTTCGCCGCCACCGACCTGGGCGAAAGCCTCACGCTTGCCGCTGCAGCCCATGCCAGCGCAATCGAAGCCGTTGACCTCAACTTCCCCGACCTCAGTTTCGAGGAGGCACGCACCCGGACGCAGCCAACCGACCTCTCAGCTTCTGAACGGGAGCACGAGACCGAAGTCAGCCTGAGCACAGTACTCACCGAGGAACCCGCTCCAACCCCAGTCGACTTCGATCTCAGCTTCGATCTCCCCAGTGACGACGAAGCGGCCCCCCCGGCAGCAGATGCCATCGAGCCTCTCGACCAAGCAATCCCGGAGTCCCTAGAAGAACTGGACATCCTCGACATCGAGGAAGAACCGGCGATCGTGACGGACGCCCTGGAGATCGAAGAGCTTCTGCCGCCCGAGGAGCCCACCGAAGCGGTCGAGCTGGACGAAACCGATACCTTCGAGATCCCCGAGCCTCTAGAAGCACGCGACGACATCGAGTCCTTCGACATCTTCGACTTGGGAGAGATATCACCTGCCGAGCAGGCTTCAGTGCCGGAAGCGGAAGCGGAAGCGGAAGCGGAAGCGGAAGCGGAACAGATCGTGGCCGAATTTCCCGCGGAAGTGGTGCTCGAAGAGCCCCTTCCCTTGGAAGACCTAGAACTCACCGCCGAGGCCGTCGAAGAGCTCGAAGAGGTGGAAGCACCCCCTACCGAGCATCTGCCGCCAGAAGAAGAGATCGTCGCCCCCCCCGAAACGGCCATCGGCCCGGACGAAGTCCGCTTCGGCGGAATCACCCTGTCTCGCCCGCTGTTCGATCTCTATCTCGCCGAGGCCCGGCAGCACGTCGCCACGCTGCGCCAAGAACTGTCGCGCCTGCCGGCCAATCCCACGCAGACACCTGCCACGGTGTCCATCCGTGCAGCCCACACGCTGGCCGGCATTTCCGGTACTGCCCATTTCAGTGCGCCGCAACAGCTCGCCAAAGCCCTCGAACTCGCTCAGCAGCGTCTTGCCGACCTCGACAAGGCCCCATCCGCCACGCAAGCAGAAGTCTTGATCGACAGCGCGGCGGCCCTCGAAAGTATGGTGGTTCAGCTCGGCGCCCGCGTACTGCCCGCCCCTGAACCGGAACTGATCACGCGACTGGACGCCATACAGGCATCCCACCTCGCCGACATCATTTCCCTGCCCACGGAAACGGCCCCGCCCGAACTCGTCACCGCCACCCTGCGCCCCCGCGAGGAAGCCCTGGCGCGCGCGACGGAAAGCAGCCCACCCGCCACGCAGCTCCGTGACGATCTCGACCCGGAACTGCTGCCGATCTTCCTCGACGAAGGCAACGAGCTGCTCGACCACCTCGACACCGCGTTGCGTGCCTGGCGTGCAGCACCTGCCGAAACAAGCCATCCTTCCGGCGTAGCGCGCCTGCTGCACACCCTGAAGGGCAGCGCGCGGATGGTCGGCGCGATGAACCTTGGGCAAAACCTCCACGACCTGGAAACCCGACTCGAACGAGCCCGCACCCAGGATCCGGGGGGCTCGGCCATCGTGGACGAAATCGAGGCTGCCCTCGACCAGGCCCGCCAGACCCTCGACACGCTGCAGAGCAGCCAGACAGCCACGAGCCCGGCACAGCATGAAGGTGAAGCGCCGGCCGAAGAGGCCGCTCCACTGCAGCCCGGCGAAGCAGCCAGCCCCGCGGCACGCACCCAGCTGCGTGTGGACGCCAGCCGCGTCGACCAGTTCGTCAACGAAGCCGGCGAAATCAGCATCGCGCGCACCCGCATCGAAGGCGAACTGCGCACGCTGCGCCGCTCCCTACTCGACCTCACCGAAAACGTCATCCGCCTGCGCAACCAGCTGCGGGAAGTGGAGATCCAGGCCGACACCCAGATGCAGTCGCGCCTGTCCCAGGTCGAAACCCAGCACACCGAGTTCGATCCCCTGGAGATGGACCGCTACACCCGTCTGCAGGAACTGACACGGATGATGGCCGAGAGCGTCGGCGACGTGACCACCGTGCAGCAGAACCTGCTGCGCAACCTGGACGGCGCCGAATCGGCGCTGCACGCCCAGTCCCGCATGGCCCGCGAACTGCAGCAGTCGCTGATGCACGTACGCATGGTGCCCTTCGACAGCCTGGCCGAGCGGCTCTACCGCCTGGTCCGCCAGACAGCGAAGGAACTCGGCCGTCGCGCCAACCTGGACATCAT
The DNA here is from genome assembly GCA_018241685.1 of Pseudomonadota bacterium. Lineage (GTDB taxonomy): Bacteria > Pseudomonadota > Gammaproteobacteria > Burkholderiales > Rhodocyclaceae > Zoogloea. The sequence continues at coordinate 35,880 of JAFEDJ010000046.1, read as the reverse complement.
CGGCGGGCAGATCGAAATCGACCGCAGCGTGCTCGACGCGATGAGCGGCCCCCTCGCCCACCTGGTGCGCAATGCGGTCGCCCATGGCATCGAGACGCCAGAGGCACGACGAGCCGCCGGCAAACCGGAAATCGGCCAGATCACCCTCAAGATTGCCCATGAGGGCAACGAGGTGCTGATCGAATTCCGCGACGATGGCGCGGGCCTCGATTTCACGCGCATCCGCCGACACGCCATCGACAGCGGACTGATTTCCGCCGACGAGGACACAGACGACAAGCGCCTCACCAACCTGATCTTCGTGCCGGGCTTCTCCACCGCCAGCCTATCCAGCCTGGCGGGTCGCGGCGTCGGCATGGACGTGGTGAAGAGCGAAACCGCAGCGGTCGGCGGGCGTATCAGCGTGGACACGACGCCCGGCGAGGGCACCATCTTCCGCATCCACCTGCCGCTGACCCTCGCAGTGACCCAGGCCCTGCTGGTGCGCGCCGCTAACCGGACCTTTGCGATCCCCTCATCGATGGTCGCTCAGGTGCTGGAGCTGAAGGCGGAAGCCCTCGAGAAGATCCGCGGCGACCACGGCACCGACTGGCTCGGCGAGCACTACGGCTACCGCTACCTGCCGCGCCTGCTCGGTGACAAGGTTTCCCAGCCCCAGGTCGAGCGCTTCAACTGGGTGCTGTTGCTGCGCGCCGGTAGCGAGACCCTGGCGCTGCATGTTGATGCACTGCGCGGCAACCAGGAAATCGTCGTCAAGAATGCCGGCCCGCAGTATGCGCGGATGGTCGGCTACTCCGGCGCCACGGTGCTCGGCGATGGCGAGATCGTGCTGATCCTCAACCCGGTCGCCCTGGCTGGCCGCAGCCCGGACGCGAGCGACGACGAAACACCGATCCAGGCCGGCGCCAGCACGCCCAGCCAACCGACGGTGATGGTGGTTGACGATTCGCTGACGGTGCGCAAGATCACCGGCCGCCTGCTTGAACGGGAAGGCTACCGTGTCGTCACCGCCAAGGACGGCGTCGATGCACTGGAGCAACTGCTTACCGTCACCCCCGACGTGGTCATCGCCGACATCGAGATGCCGCGAATGGACGGCTTCGACCTGACCCGCAACATCCGCGCCGACGCCCGCCTGAAGGCCGTACCGATCATCATGATCACTTCCCGCACGGCCGAAAAGCACAAACGCTACGCGGAGGAAATCGGCGTCAATCACTACCTTGGCAAGCCCTACGACGAAGACGTGCTGCTCGGCCTGATCCACAACTTCGTCACCACGCCGGCCTGACCCGAACGGAGCATTGCTTTCGTCCGGGCTGGGCTCCGGCTTGGCTATAATCGGCTGTTTTCCCGCTTGGCCATTCCATGAATCTGCTCTTCGAAGAGGATGGTGCCTTCAAGACCGGCACCATCCTGACCGACAACGACGCCTCCCTGCAGGTGGAAACGCCCCACGGCAAGCGCCTCAAGCTGAAGAGCAAGGACGTGCTGCTGCGCTTCAACCAGCCTTCTGCCGGCGAGCTGCTGGACCGCGCCGAGGCCGAGGCGAGCGGCCTGGACACCGAGTTCCTGTGGGAGGTCTGTGGTGACGAGGAATTCGGCTTTGCCGAGTTCGCGCAGGAATACTTCGGCCATGTGCCGAGCCCGGTGGAATCCATCGCCGTGCTGCTACGCCTGCATGCCGCGCCGATCTACTTTCACCGCAAGGGCAAGGGCCGCTTCCGCAAGGCACCGGCCGAAATCCTGCAGGCCGCCCTCGCAGGCCTCGAGAAAAAACGCCAGCAGGCCGCGGCCGTCGAGCGCATGCGCGACGAACTACTGGCTGGCCAGGTGCCGGACGAGCTCCGCCCCCTGATCCGCCAGTTGCTCTACAAACCGGACCGCAACCGCCTTGAAACCAAGGCGTTGGAAGCCGCCTGTGCCGAGAACGGCAAGTCGGCGGCCCGCCTGCTGCTCGACTGCGGTGCGCTGGCTTCTTCCCATGAGCTGCATTTCGACCGCTTCCTGTTCGAATACTTCCCGGACGGCACCGCCTTCCCCGCCGTCGAAGCACCTGTCGAGCCCACCGATCTGCCGCTCGCCGACGTGCGTGCCTTCTCCATCGACGACGCCGCCACCACCGAGATCGACGATGCCTTCTCGGTCACGCCCACCACCGACGGCTGGCGCATCGGCATCCACATCGCCGCGCCGGGCCTGGGCTTCGGCCGCGACTCGGCCCTCGACGGAATCGCCCGCGAGCGCCTGTCCACGGTCTACATGCCGGGCAACAAGATCACCATGCTGCCGGACGACGTGGTGGCCCGCTTCACGCTGGGCGAAGGGCGCGACTGTCCGGCGCTGTCTCTGTACCTGGAGGTCAGCCGCGACCTGATCGTCACCGGCAACAGCTCGCGCCTCGAACGCGTGCCGGTGGTCGCCAACCTGCGCCACCATGACATCGAGCCGGTCTTCAATGAGGCCACCCTCGCCGACGGCGGCCCCGACTTCCCGTGGAAGGCCGAGCTGACCCTGCTGTGGGAGCTCGCCACCGTCCTCGAAGCAGGCCGCGGCAAGCCGGCCGCCAACCAGAACATGGTGGACTACAACTTCAGCGTCGACTGGAACGCCAGTACCGACGACGGCCCCGGCCGCATCGAGATCGGCCGCCGCCCACGCGGCTCCCCCCTCGACAAGCTGGTCGCCGAACTGATGATCGCCACCAACAGCACCTGGGGCAAAGCCCTCTCCGAAGCTGGCATCCCGGCCCTGTACCGGGCCCAGACTGGCGGCAAGGTCCGCATGACCACCGCCGCAGCCCCCCACGAAGGCCTCGGCGTCGACTGTTACGCATGGTCCAGTTCTCCGCTGCGGCGCTATGTGGACCTGGTCAACCAGTGGCAGCTGATCAGCTGGCTGCGCGGCACGGCACCAACCTTCCCGCCCAAGTCTTCAGAGCTGATCGCCGCCATGCGCGACTTCGAGCTCACCTACGCCGCGTACGCCGAGTTCCAGCGCGGCATGGAGCGCTACTGGTGCGTACGCTGGCTGCGTCAGGCCAGCCACCCGCAGATGAATGCCCGCGTGCTGCGTGAAAGCCTGGTCCGCCTTGACGACATCCCCTTTGTCTTCAAGGTCCCGTCGATGCCGACGCTGCCTCCTGGCACCCGGGTTCGCCTAGCCATTGAGCGTAGCGACCTCGTGGACGTGGAAGTCCACGCCACCTACCTTGAGACCGTAGCCGAAGCGAGTGGCGATCTACTCCCCGAGGACGAAGACCTGCTCCCTGACGAAGCACCGGCGGCGGATACCCCAGCGCCAGCAACCACGGAAGCACCTCCGGCTGCCGCCTGACACCGATCGCCATGCCAGCCCTGCGCCGCCACCAGCCTCCGCAGCCGAGTGCCCCTCCCAACGCGCCTTCCGCCGGAGGCCGCGGCACGGCACGCTATGCGCTTGAATGGGGTGTTGGCCTGTCTCTGGCCCTGCACGCCATCCTGTTGTCGGTCCACTTCGTGATGCCGGACGCGGACAAGCTGCACCACCGGGACAAAGGGCTGGAAGTGGTGCTCGTCAATTCGCGCCACGCCCAACACCCCGAGCAGGCCGACGTACTGGCCCAGACCAATCTCGACGCGGGCGGCACCAACGGCGCGGAGGGGCGGCCGAGCACGCCTCTGCCGCCGCTGGAACAGACCCGCTCCGGCGATAGTCTGGTCGAAGCCCAGCGACGCGCCGAGGCCCCGGAAACGCCTCAGACCCAGGCCTTGACCGTCAGCCGCAGCCGGGCCGCACTTCCCGTAGACAACCAGCTGGTGGCGCCCACCGAGACCCCTCGCCAGGTGTCCGGCTACGACCTCCTCGACAGCTCAGCGGCAGTCGCTCGCATCGAGGCCCAGATCGACAAGGATCTGGTGGATTACTCCGCAAGGCCGCGCAAGAAGTTCATCGGCGCGCGCGCCCAAGAATACCGCTTCGCCCAGTATGCGGAGGATTGGCGCCAGAAGATCGAGCGGGTTGGCACCCTCAACTATCCGGACGCGGCCCGCGGCAAGCTCTACGGCAGCCTGTTGCTGTCGGTCACGATTCGCGCCGACGGTACGGTACAGAGCATCGATATCCACCGCTCCTCCGGCCACAAGGTCCTCGACGATGCGGCCAGGCGCATCGTCCAGTTGGCCGCCCCTTACGCAGCCTTTCCACCGGACATCCGGCACGATACCGACTTGATCGAGATCACCCGTACCTGGACCTTCACAAATTCGGACATCCTGCAGACGTCCGCCAAGAAAGAGTAAGCCCACGATGGACCGCTACGCCGTCATCGGCAACCCGATCGCCCACAGCAAGTCGCCGCGCATCCACACCCTGTTTGCCGCCCAGACTGGCCAGCCCCTTAGCTACGAGGCGCTGCTGGCGCCCCTCGACGCCTTCGTCGCCACCGTGGAGGCCTTCCGTGCCGCCGGTGGCCGCGGCCTCAACGTGACCGTACCCTTCAAACTTGAAGCCTTCGATTTCGCCGATCGCCATACCCCCCGCGCCCTGGCCGCCGGCGCGGTGAACACGCTGGCCTTCGGTCCCGACGGCGTGCTCGGCGACAACACCGATGGCGCCGGCATCCTGCGCGACATCACCGTCAATCTCGGCTGCCCGGTGGAGGGGCGCCGCGTGTTGCTGCTCGGCGCGGGCGGCGCCGCCCGCGGCACCATTCTGCCCGTGCTCGACGCCAAGCCGGCCAGCCTCACCATCGCCAACCGCACGGCCGTCAAGGCTGCCGAACTGGCGGACGAATTCTCCACCGGACCGCTGCGCCCGCAGGGCTGCGGTTTTGCCGATCTGGCCGGCCAGGATTTCGACGTGGTCATCAATGCCACCAGCGCCAGCCTGTCCGATGCGGCCCCCGATCTGCCGGCCGGCCTCTATGCGCCGGGCAGCCTGGCCTACGACATGATGTACGGCAAGGGTGACACCCCGTTCATGCGTGCCGCCCGCGAACAAGGCGCCGCCCGCCTGGCCGACGGCCTCGGCATGCTGGTCGAACAGGCTGCGGAAAGCTTCCTGCTATGGCGCGGCATCCGCCCCGCAACCGCTCCGGTCCTCGCCGAACTACGCGCGGCCCTGTAGGCGCCCCGGCGGTGAAGACGGTCTGGCACTGGACCCGCCGCAGCCTGCTGGCGCTGGTCCTGCTCCTCATCGCCTATCAACTGTGGCTGCTCGGCCATGTACTGTGGTGGAAGTGGGAGCCGCCGTCGGAAACCAGTTTCATGAGCCTGCGTCGCGAGGAACTCCTCGCCCGTAAGCCCGACGCCCAGCTCCAGTACCGCTGGGTGCCGTACGAGAAGATCTCGGTACATCTCAAGCGAGCCGTGATCGCCGCCGAGGACGACAAGTTCGTGGACCACGAGGGCTTCGACTGGGACGGCATCCAGAAGGCAATCGAGAAGAACCAGAAGAAGGGCAAGGCCGTCGCCGGGGGCTCGACGATCAGTCAGCAACTGGCCAAGAACCTTTTCCTGTCTCCCGCCCGTAGCTATCTGCGCAAGGCCGAGGAAGCCATCATCACGGTGATGATCGAGAACCTGTGGGACAAGCGGCGCATCCTCGAGGTCTATCTCAACGTTGTCGAATGGGGCGACGGCGTCTTCGGCTGCGAGGCGGCTGCACAGCGCTACTACCGGGTCTCCGCGGCCCAGCTGGCACCTGCCCAGGCCGCCCGCCTGGCGGTCATGCTGCCCAACCCGCGCAAGTACGAAAAGACCTACGGGCCGCGCCTTGCCGCCCATGCGGTACGCATTCAGAGTCGCATGCAGTACTCGGACGTACCCTGAAATCCTTTGTCCGGCAGGGACTAAGTCACTCCATTGCGGGAAGTCGGCACCTGCCAGAGCGGGGGGGCTTGAGGTAGAATGCGCTGCTTTTCCCCAGCTGTGCCTCCCCCGATGCAATTCGCCGGATTCACCTTGCGAAACAACCTGTTCGTCGCGCCGATGGCCGGCGTGACGGATCGTCCTTTCCGCCAGCTTTGCAAGAAGATGGGGGCGGGTCTCGCCGTGTCCGAGATGGTCACCTCCAACTCCCTGCTCTACGGCAGTGCCAAGACCCAGCGTCGCGCCAATCACGACGGCGAGGTGGAGCCGATCTCCGTACAGATCGCCGGCGCCGATCCGGCCATGATGGCCGAAGCGGCCCGCCACAACATCGACCGCGGGGCGCAGATCATCGACATCAACATGGGCTGCCCGGCCAAGAAGGTCTGCAACGTGATGGCCGGCTCGGCGCTGATGCAGGACGAGCCGCTGGTCGCGCGCATCCTCGAGGCCGTCATCCAGGCCGCCGGCAGCACCCCGGTCACGCTCAAGTTCCGCACCGGCTGGAACAAGGCCAACAAGAACGCCCCGATGATCGCCCGCATCGCCGAAGAGTCCGGCGTGCAGCTGATCGCCATCCACGGCCGCACCCGCGCCTGCCAGTACACCGGCAACGCCGAGTACGACACCATCGCCGACGTGAAGACCCGCGTGCGCATCCCGGTAATCGCCAACGGCGACATCACCACGCCGCAAAAAGCGAAGTTCGTGCTCGACTACACCGGCGCCGACGGCGTCATGGTCGGCCGTGCCGCCCAGGGTCGCCCGTGGATCTTCCGCGAGATCGAACACTTCCTCAAAACCGGCGAGGAGCTGCCGCCTCCGCTGGTTTCCGAGATCCTGCAGGTGTGCAAGGAGCACCTCGCCGACCTCTATACCTTCTATGGTGAAGACACCGGCGTGAAGATCGCCCGTAAGCACATCAGCTGGTACACCAAGGGCCTGGTCGGCTCCGCGCAGTTCCGCAAGACCATGAACACTTTGCCGACCGTCCAGGCACAGCTGGCGGCCATCGACGAATTCTTCGGCAGCCTTGCCGACCGGGACAGCCGCCTGGTCTACGCCGAACCCGAAGAATTCCCCCAGGAGCTTGCAGCATGAGCAGTACCAGCAATGAGATTGCCGAGTCCGTCTGCCGGGCGCTGGACACCTATTTCCGCGACCTCGACGGCGAGAAGCCGAACGCCCTGTACGACATGGTGATCAAGAACGTCGAACGTCCGATGCTCGAGTTCGTCCTCAAGCAGGCCGGCGGCAACCAGACCCTGTGTGCCGAGATGCTCGGCATCAACCGCAACACCCTGCGCCGCAAGCTCTCCGAGCACGAACTGCTCTGAGCGGCGCCCTTCCCGTTTTCCTCCATTGACCGCCGCGGCATCCCCGCGGCCTTCCAGAGAAACACCATGAAAGTCACCCAAGCCCTGCTCAGCGTCTCCGACAAGACCGGCGTGATCGAATTCGCCCGCGAACTGTCCGCCCTCGGCATCGCCCTGCTGTCCACCGGCGGTACCGCCAAGTCCCTCCGCGATGCCGGCCTGCCGGTCACCGACGTGTCCGACTACACCGGCTTCCCCGAGATGCTCGACGGCCGCGTGAAGACGCTGCACCCCAAGGTCCACGGTGGCATCCTGGCCCGCCGCGATCTGCCCGAGCACCTGGCTAAGCTGGAAGAGCACAGCATTCCGCGCATCGACCTGGTGGTAGTCAATCTCTACCCGTTCCAGGCCACCATCGCCAAGCCCGACTGCACGCTGGAAGACGCCATCGAGAACATCGACATCGGCGGCCCGACCATGGTCCGCGCGGCCGCCAAAAACCACGGCAATGAAGCCGGTGGCGTCGGCATCGTGACCGATCCGGAAGACTACGCGGCCGTCGTCGCCGAGCTGAAGGGCAACGCCGGCGCGCTGTCCTACAAGACCCGCTTCGACCTGGCCCGCAAAGCCTTCACGCACACTGCCCGCTACGACAGCGCGATCTCCAACCACCTGACCGCACTGGCCGACGACGGCTCCAAGAAAGCCTACCCGGAGCGCTTCCAGCTGGCCTTCGACAAGGTGCAGGACCTCCGCTACGGCGAGAACCCCCATCAGACCGCCGCCTTCTACAAGGAATCCGAAGCCCCGGCCGGCGCCATCGCCGCCTACACCCAGGTGCAGGGCAAGGAGCTGTCCTACAACAACATCGCTGACTCCGACGCCGCGTGGGAATGCGTGAAGGCCTTCGACAGCACGGCCTGCGTCATCGTCAAGCACGCCAACCCCTGTGGCGTGGCCGTCGCCGCCAGCCCGCTGGAGGCCTACAAGAAGGCCTTCTCCACCGACCCGACGTCCGCCTTCGGCGGCATCATCGCCTTCAATACCACGGTGGACAAGGCCGCTGCCGAAGCCGTCAGCGCCCAGTTCCTGGAAGTGCTGATCGCCCCCGCCTACACCGACGAAGCTCTCGAACTGCTAAAGGCCAAGCAGAACGTGCGCGTGCTGATCGTGCCGCTGGGCCTGGTCAAGCAGCCCGACTACAAGCGCGTCGGCGGCGGCCTGCTGGTGCAGAGCGCCGACTTCGCGCCGATCACCGCTGCCGACCTGAAGGTCGTCACCAAGCGTGCGCCGACCGAACAGGAACTCGGCGACCTGCTGTTCGCCTGGCGCGTCGCCAAGTACGTCAAGTCCAACGCCATCGTCTACTGCAAGGACGGCATGACCATCGGCGTCGGCGCCGGCCAGATGAGCCGCGTCGACTCCGCCCGCATCGCCAAGATCAAGGCCGAGAACGCCGGCCTGGTGATCCCCGGCTGCGTGGTCGCGTCAGACGCCTTCTTCCCGTTCCGTGATGGCCTCGACGTGCTGGCCCAGGCCGGCGCTACTGCCGTCATCCAGCCGGGTGGCTCGGTACGCGACGCCGAAGTGATCGCCGCGGCCGACGAGCAGGGCATCGCGATGGTCCTCACCGGCTTCCGCCACTTCCGTCACTGATCCGGGGCCCGTCCATGAAGATCCTCGTCATCGGCTCCGGCGGTCGCGAACACGCGCTGGCCTGGAGGCTGTCGCGCTCGCCGCGCATCCAGAAAGTTTTCGTCGCCCCCGGCAACCCCGGCACTGCCCGTGAGCCGGGCGTGGAAAACGTGGCAGTCACGGCGATCCCCGAACTGGTTGAATTCGTCCGCAAAGAGCAGGTCGCCCTGACGGTGGTCGGCCCCGAGGCGCCGCTGGCCGCTGGCGTCGTCGACGCCTTCCGCGCCGCCGGCCTGCCGATCTTCGGCCCCACCAGGCTAGCCGCCCAGCTGGAGAGCTCGAAGGACTTCGCCAAGCAGTTCCTGATCCGCCACAGCATCCCGACCGCCAAGTACCGCACCTTCTCCGACTCCGCCGAGGCCCATGCCTACGTGGATGCGGAAGGCGCACCGATCGTCATCAAGGCCGACGGCCTGGCGGCCGGCAAGGGCGTGGTGGTGGCGATAACCCTCGATGAAGCCCACCAGGCCATCGACGCGATGCTCACCCACAACACGCTCGGCGTGCAGTACGACGAGCGCGGCCCCCGGGTGGTCATCGAGGAATTCATGGACGGCGAGGAAGCCAGCTTCATCGTGATGGCCGACGGCCGCCACGCACTGCCGCTGGCCACCTCCCAGGATCACAAGCGCCTGAAGGATGCCGACCTCGGCCCCAACACCGGCGGCATGGGCGCCTACTCGCCGGCCCCGGTAGTCACCCCCGAGGTGCACGCCCGCGTGATGCGCGAGATCATCAACCCGACGCTGGCCGGCATGGCTGCCGACGGCCTGCCCTACACCGGCTTCCTGTACGCCGGCCTGATGATCGACGGCAAGGGCGCGCCCCGCGTGGTCGAGTTCAACTGCCGTATGGGCGACCCGGAAACCCAGCCGATCATGATGCGCCTCAAGTCCGACCTGGTTGATCTGGTCGAGGCCGCCATCGCCGGCAAGCTCGACAAGATCGAAGCCGAGTGGGACCGCCGCTTCGCACTGGGCGTGGTGATGGCCGCTGCCGGCTACCCGGACAGCCCGCGCAAGGGCGACGTGATCCGCGGCCTGAACAGCGCCGTGTCCGACGATGTGCACGTCTTCCACGCCGGCACCACCGAAGTGGATGGCGAAGTGCGCACCAGCGGCGGCCGCGTGCTGTGCGTCACCGCCCTCGGCGACAACGTGAAGAGCGCCCAGAGGCTCGCCTACGAACAGGTGGATCAGATCCAGTTCGACGGCATGCAGTGCCGCCGCGACATCGGCTACCGCGCGGTCGGCCGCAAGGCCTGACGCCAGCAGCGTTGCCCTACACCTGTTGATCCTGGCCGGCTCCTTTCAGAGCCGGCCTTTTTCTTTTCCATCGGAAAGACGCCCATGCCCGACCGCAACGCCGTCAAGGCCTACCTCCTCGACCTGCAGGCACGCATCGTCAGCGCCCTCGAAAACTTCGACGGCAAGCCCTTCGTCACCGACAGCTGGGAACGCCCGGCCGGCGGCGGCGGCCTCACCCGCCTGATCGAAGAGGGCAACTTCTTCGAACGCGGCGGCTGCAACTTCTCCCATGTGATGGGCGAGGGCCTGCCCCCGTCCGCCACCGCCGCGCGCCCGGAACTGGCCGGCCGCAGCTACGAGGCGATGGGTGTGTCCCTGGTCCTGCATCCGCGCAACCCGTACTGCCCGACCGTACACATGAACGTGCGCTTCTTCATCGCCTCCGCGCCGGGCAAGGACGACGTGTGGTGGTTCGGCGGCGGCATGGACCTGACGCCCTACTACCCCTCCGAAGAAGACATCCGCCACTTCCACGCCACCTGCAAGGCCGCCGTGCTGCCGTGGGGCGAGAGCGAATACCAGCGCCTGAAGGACTGGTGCGACCGCTACTTCTTCCTGAAGCACCGCAACGAGCCGCGCGGCGTCGGCGGCCTGTTCTTCGACGACCACGGCGCCGACGGCAAGGTGGATTTCGATGCGGCCTTCGCGATGACCCGCAGCGTCGGCGACGCCTTCCTGCCGGCCTACCTGCCGGTCGTCGAACGCCGCCGTGACACGCCCTACGGCGAGCGGGAACGCGACTTCCAGGCCTACCGCCGCGGACGCTACGTGGAGTTCAACCTGGTCTTCGACCGAGGCACCCTGTTCGGCCTGCAATCCGGCGGGCGCACCGAGTCCATCCTGATGTCCATGCCGCCGATCGTCAAATGGCGCTACGACTGGCACCCGGAGGCAGGCAGCGCGGAAGAAAAACTCTACACGGACTTCCTCGTGCCCCGCGACTGGGCTTGAAGGGCCTGAGGAACTGAAAGACACAAAAAAACCGCCGGATCGAATCCGGCGGTTTTTTGTCGGTGCTCAAAATGCAACAACGCCCGGACGTCACAAGGACGTCCGGGCGTTGCAGAACAGCTCGCCAGAACTGGCTGGCGGCTGATTAGATCTTACCAACCAGGTCCAGGGACGGGGACAGGGTCGCCTCGCCCGGGGTCCACTTGGCGGGGCACACTTCGCCCGGGTGGGAGGCCACGTACTGGGCAGCCTGCACCTTGCGCAGCAGTTCCTTGGCGTCACGGCCGATGCCCAGATCGTGAATCTCGGCGACCTTGATCACGCCTTCCGGGTTGATCACGAAGGTGCCGCGCAGGGCCAGGCCCTCTTCTTCGATCATCACGTCGAAGTTACGGGTGATCGTGCCGGTCGGGTCGCCGATCATCGGGTAGTTGATCTTCTTGATGGTGTCGGACGCGTCGGCCCAGGCCTTGTGGGTGAAGTGGGTGTCGGTGGAGACGGAGTACACCTCGACGCCCAGCTTCTGGAATTCGGGGTAGACATCAGCCAGGTCGCCCAGCTCGGTCGGGCAGACGAAGGTGAAGTCAGCGGGGTAGAAGAAAACGACGGACCACTTGCCCTTCAGGTCGGCGTCGGAAACCGGAACGAACTTGCCATTGCTGAAAGCGGTAGCCTTGAACGGCTTGATTTCGGTATTGATCAGGGACATAGCTGTTTCCTTCACGGGTTGATGAATTCTGGAGATCACATGATAGGCCCGACAGCCCAATCGCTCAAATTGATTAGAGAAATAATCTGAATTGAGAAAAACTATCGAGCCCGGCACGTCGCCTTACGGGCTAACGAGCCCGAAAATTCTAACGGTATCCGGGAATTTGAAAAAGGCATGACGGGCCGGCGAATGCCGGCCCGGTAAAACATCAACGGCGCGAGAGTTCCGCCGCCGCCCGGTAATGCCGGTTGGCATCATCGGTGCGCTCGATACGTTCGGCCAGGTGGGCCAGCTCGACATGGGCCTCCCAGCCCGGTGCGACAGCCAGTGCAGCCTCCAGGTAGCTCTCGGCCTTGCCCCACAACTGGGACTGCACGCACAGGCGGCCCAGGGTCAACAGCAGCTGCGGGTCCCGCGGATGCTGCTTGAGCCATTCCTCGGCCTTGACCAGCCGGCCGCGGATGTCGCCGTCGTCGCAGCGGCCGTATACGCCGGCCAGCGTCGAATCCCATTCACCCGTCAGCCGGGCCTCGATGACCTTCTGGGCGCTGTCGCTGTCACCCGCCGCGATCAGCGCGCGGGCCAGTTCGGTCACCACCGCGGCATCGCGCTGCTCGTCCCGCGGCACGCCCTGCCAATAGGCCAGCAGGGCCTGGGCATCACCGACGCGCTGGCGCAGGCCTTCCTGGTGGGCACGGCGCTTGACCGGCTCGGCCTGCTCCGGACGCAGGGCCTTGACCTTGACCAGCTGGCGCACCAGGCGCACCGCCTCCACCCAGTTGCCCTGCGCCTGGGCAGTGCGCAGCGCCAGGCGCAGGGCGGCAATGTGGCGCTGGCCACCGGCCTGCAGATCGGCAATGCGCTCCGCGGCTTCGTCGAAACGACGGCCTTCCACCGCCAGCTCGGCCTCGGTCATCAGGCGCGCGACGCGGACCTCGCCGTCGTGCTCTGCAGCCTTGGCCAGCCAGTGGCGGTAACGTTCGTCATCGCGCATCGAATGCGCCGCCCGCGCCGCAATCAGCGCCGCCAGCCCCGGCGACTCGCCAGCTCCATAGGCAGCGATCGCCTGCTTGAGAGACTGGCCGAAGCGCCCTTCGATGCGCAGGCGGGTCGCGTCATAGAGCGCCTGGGATGCGCGCTCCTTGCTCTTCCGGGCGCGGAAACGCTGCACTGCACCGGGCAGGGCCATCGTCCGCGAAACCAGGCGGGACGCGCCGTAGAGCATGCTGAAACCGCCGAGCAGCAGCAGGATCAGCAGGTTGAGGGAAATCTGCACCCGGTACGGCGGCCACACCAGCAGGGCATAACCTTCGTTGTAACGGCCGGCCACGGCAAGACCGGCGGCAAGGGCAAACAGGCCGAGCAACCACAGCAATCCACGCATCGCCGACCTCAGTTCTTCTTGGCCGGCTTGGCGGCATGCACGCTCGCCGTGGCCGGGGTGACCTCGACGTGCTTCTCCGGCACAGCCATCAGGCTGCGCAACGCGGACTGGCTGGCCTGCAGGGTCGGTAGGTCGACGCCGACCGGTGCCTTGCGCAGTTCGGCCAGGTCCTGCCCGGCGGCCTTCACCGAAGCGTCATTCGCATCGAAGTAACGCTCCAGCCACTGGGCGGCGAGCCGCACGTCCTCGCGGAAGGAATTGCCGTCCCGCGACAACAGCGCTAGACGGGCATTGAGCAGGCGCAGCTTGAGATTCTCGCGCAGGAACACCGCGTTGCTCGGTGCCAACAAGGCCGGGTCAGGCCGGTCCATGCGCTCGATGCGGACCAATTGGCTGAACTCGGCCCAGAAATCCAGCCACAACCCCTTCAGCCAGCCGGCTTCGGCGTGGCCGGCCTTGGACGCATCGCCCTTCGGCTTGGCCTCGAAGGCCAGCGGCAGGTTGTCCAGCCGGCCGATCAGGGTTTCCAGCTTGAGGACCATCCCGCCCGCATCCACCTGCGGCAGGGCTTTGAGGGTCTCGATGTCGCCGGCCAGCGCCTTGCGCAGCGGCAGCCACTGGGGACGGTCGATGTTACCCAGACGCGCATCGGCGGTCTGCAGCGCAAACAGCGCGGCCTGCACGTTGCCGGCCAGTTGCAGTTGCTGCACGGCGATGGCCACGGCCTGGTCCACCTCGCCGAGCACGCGGTCGTCGCGGGTGCGGGAGAAGTCCTGGTACATGGCCTCCAGCGCCGCCTGCTGGCCCTGGGAATCGTTCAGGCGCGCCTCCAGCGCGCCCACCTTGCCCTGCAGTTCCTGCAGACGGTCCTGGGCTTCCTTCGCCAGCACGCGCCCTTCCTTGGCCAGGTTGTCGCCGTCGGTGGTGCGCCGGGTCAGTTCATCCTGCAGGTCGGTGATGCGGCTGCGGGTGTCGGCCCATTGCCAACCCAGCAGGACCAGCGCCACGGCGGCGACGATGAGGGTGGAACCGCGCCGCGAAGCGGGCGCCGACGACGCCGGCTGGGCGGCATCGATGGAGGGAAGGCTCGGAATTTCGTTGCTCATGAAAACGAGTTTAACCCGGATAAGTAGTGTGTTTGCGCTTGGCGAAATGACCGACGAGGCCATCGATGAGGCCCAGGTCGCCGGCGCCGGTGGCGATCAGCGTGGAAAAACCGGCCTCCCGCGCCGCCGCAGCGATGCGCGGGTGCGGCACGAATACCGGGATGTCCCGCAGGGCTACGGCGTCGGGCAAGGCCAGCAAGTGGCCGACGCTCTCGCTGCTGGTCAGTGTCAGCGCATCGAGGCGCCCATCGCGGGCACGCGCCACAAACGGCGCGAAATCCTCCGCCGGCCCGCTGCGGTGATAGCAGGTCAGATACTCAACCAGCGCACCACGAGCCTTCAGCGTGTCGCCGAGCAGGTCGCGTCCGCCGTCGCCGCGCAGGATCAGCACCCGGCGGCCAGCCACCGCTGCGGGCTGGAAAGCCGGCAGGGCCAGCACGGCCTCGCTGTCGAAGCCGTCGGTTGGGGCGATCACATCGGTGAAACCCCTCGCCGCCAGAGCCGCTTCGCTGCCTTTGCCGACCGTCGCCAGCGCCACGCCAGCCGGCCATGCACCGATCACCGGCAGCATCGCGTCGAGGGCGAAATGCACCGCGTTGGGACTGACGAAGAAGACCAGCGCGAAATCGCCGAGGCGCCGGGCGGCAGCCCGCAGCGGCGCAGGATCGGCCACCGGCGCGATGGTCAGCAACGGAAAGCGCAGGGGCTCAGCCCCCAGCGCAGCAAGCGCCGCGCACAGGCTGTCGGCCTGCCCTGCCGGACGGGTGATGAGGATGGAGCGCCCGGCGAGGGGCCGCTGGCCGACGGCCATGATCGAATGACTACAGGCCGGCGAGGATCTCGTCGGCACCATCGGCCCGCAGGTCTTCGGCCAGCGCCAGGCCGAGGGCCTCCGGCTGGTCGATGGGGCCGCGCCGCTCGGCGCGGGCGATGCGGGAACCATCGGGCAGCGCGACAAAACCACGCAACCACAATTCGCCGTTCTGCACTTCGGCGTAGGCGCCCAGCGGCACTTCGCAACTGCCGGCCAGCGCCCGCGAGGTCGCCCGTTCGGCGCGCACGCAGGCCGCGGAGTTGGGGTTGGCCAGCGGAGCGATCCACTCCGCCACTTCGGGACGATCGGCCAGTGCCTCGATGCCCAGCGCGCCCTGGCCGGCCGCCGGCAGCGACACATGGGACGGCAGCGTGGCGCGGATGCGGCTGGCGAGGCCGAGGCGGGTCAGGCCGGCAGCGGCGAGGATGATCGCGTCGTACTGGCCTTCATCGAGTTTGCGCAGGCGGGTATCCAGGTTGCCGCGCAGGCTGGTGACCGCCAGCATCGGGTACTGGGCGTGGATCTGGGATTCGCGGCGCAGGCTGGAGGTACCGACAACGGCCCCCGGCGGCATGTCGTCGAGGCTCTCGTACTTGTTGGACACGAAGGCATCGAGCGGCACTTCGCGGTCGGCGATGGCCACCAGCGCGAACTCGGGCGCAAGGGTCATCGGTACATCCTTCATCGAATGCACGGCGATGTCGGCAGCCCGGTCGAGGAGCGCGGTTTCCAGCTCTTTCACGAACAGGCCCTTGCCGCCGACCTTGGCCAGCGGGCGGTCGAGGATCTGGTCGCCACGGGTGGTCATGCCCAGCAGTTCGACGTGGCAGGACGGGTACAAGGCTTCGAGACGGGCTTTGACGTGCTCGGCCTGCCACAGGGCGAGGCGGCTTTCACGGGTGGCGATGACGATGCGGTCGGGCGTAGAGGCGCTCACGGTATTCGGGCTCGGCTGGCGTAAATGGGCGGTTCGGAGGAATGGACAAGCCGGGAACCCACGGGCAAGCTGCGGGCTTGCGCAGCGCAGCAATCAGGGTAGGCACCTATGGCGAGCATTCCGGTCTGGATTCTAGCATGGCGCCCTGATGCGCCTCCCGCGCCGACCGTAACCGACAGGACAGGATTCCGCCCCCGATGAGCGAACAGACAAGCAGCGAAGACAAGGACCTCCCCCTCCGTGACGACATCCGCCTGCTCGGCCGCGTGCTCGGCGACACCGTGCGTGCCCAGGAAGGCGAAGCGGTATTCGACCTGGTCGAGACCATCCGCCAGAGCTCGATCCGCTTCCGCCGCCACGAAGACCACTCCGCCCGCCGCGAGCTGGAAGCCACGCTGGACTCCCTGTCCCGCGACCAGACCATCGACGTGGTGCGTGCCTTCAGTTACTTCTCGCACCTGTCCAACATCGCCGAAGACCAGCACCACATCCGTCGCTCCCGCGCGCACCAGATCGCCGGTTCCGCACCGAAGGAAGGCAGCCTGGCCCACGCCCTGGAGCGGGCTTTCGACGCGGGCATGGGCAGCGCCGAACTGGTGTCCTTTTTCGACACTGCCAACGTGGTGCCGGTGCTCACCGCCCACCCGACCGAGGTGCAGCGCAAGAGCATCCTCAACTGTCAGATGGCGATCGCCCGCCTGCTCGACGAGCGCGACCGCATGCAGCTCACCCCCGACGAGCAGGAAGCCAACGACGAAGCCCTGCGCCGCGCGGTGCTGACCCTGTGGCAGACGCGCATGCTGCGCACCGAGAAGCTGTCGGTGATGGACGAGGTCAGCAACGGCTTGTCCTACTTCGACTACAGCTTCCTGCGCGAACTGCCGCGCCTTTACGCCAACGTGGAAGACCGCCTGACGGCCCGCGACCGCAGCTGGGGCGCGCTGGAGCTGCCCAATTTCATGCGCGTCGGCAGCTGGATCGGCGGCGACCGGGATGGCAACCCCTTCGTCACCGCCGAGATCCTCGAGAAGGCCCTCGCCACCCAGGCCGAGAAGGCTCTGACCTATTTCATGGACGAGGTGCACACCCTCGGCTCCCAGTTGTCCATCGCCCAGGGCCTGGTCAGCGCGTCCGACGCGCTGCTGCGCCTCGCCGGCGCATCGCCGGACGGCTCGCCGCACCGCAGCGACGAACCCTATCGCCGCGCGCTGACCGGCGTCTATGCGCGCCTCGCCGCCACGTATGCGCAGCTCCTCGGCCACCAGCCGCCGCGCCACGCGGTTGCGCCGGCAGCGCCCTACGGCAGCCCGGACGAACTCGCCGACGAACTGGAGATCGTGCACCGCTCCCTCACCGCCAACGGCCTCGGCACCCTCGCCCGCGGCCGCCTGCGCCACCTGCGCCGGGCGGTGTCGGTGTTCGGCTTCCACCTGGCGCCGATCGACCTCCGCCAGAACTCCGACGTGCATGAACGCGTCGTCGCCGAACTGCTGAAGGCCGCCGACCCGGCCAAGGACTACCTGGCCCTCGACGAGGCCGGCCGCATCGAGATGCTGCTCGAAGAGCTGGCCACCGCGCGCCCGCTGGCGTCACCGTGGATCGAGTATTCCGAAGAGAGCCGCGGTGAACTGGCGATCTTCCGCGCTGCCCGTGCCGCCCACCTGCGCTATGGCAAGGCCGCGGTGCCGAACTGCATCATCTCCAAGACCGACGACGTCTCCGACATCCTCGAAGTCGCCGTGCTGGCCAAGGAAGCTGGCCTGCTGCGCCCGGCCGAAGGCGTACTGGACGTGAACATCATTCCGCTGTTCGAGACCATCGGCGACCTGCAGAACGCCGCCGGTGTGATGGACCGCCTGTTCTCGCTGCCTGCCTACATGGCCCTGCTGGAGTCCCGCCGCAAGGAGCAGGAAGTCATGCTCGGCTACTCCGACAGCAACAAGGACGGCGGCTTCCTGACCTCCGGCTGGGAGCTCTACAAGGCCGAGATCGGCTTGGTGGACACCTTTGCCCGCCATGGCGTACGCCTGCGCCTGTTCCACGGCCGCGGCGGCTCCGTCGGCCGCGGCGGCGGCCCCAGCTACCAGGCCATCCTGGCCCAGCCGGGCGGCGCGGTGCAGGGGCAGATCCGCCTCACCGAGCAGGGCGAAGTCATCGCCTCCAAGTACGCCAACCCGGAAGTCGGCCGCCGCAACCTGGAAGTGCTGGCCGCTGCGACGCTGGAAGCCACGCTGTTCGCACCGCGCGATCCGGCCCCGCGCCCCGAATACCTGGAGGCGATGGACGAGCTGTCGGACGCCGCCTTCAAGGCCTACCGCAACCTCGTCTATGAGACCGACGGCTTCGAGCGCTATTTCTGGGAGTCCACGGTGATCTCGGAAATTGCTGCGCTGAACATCGGCAGCCGCCCGGCGTCCCGCAAGAAGTCCACCGCCATTGAAGACCTGCGCGCCATCCCGTGGGTGTTCAGCTGGGCCCAGTGCCGCCTGATGCTGCCGGGCTGGTACGGCTTCGGCTCGGCGGTGCACGCCTACATCGTCAAGCACGGCGACGCCGGCCTGGCCCGCCTGCAGGCGATGCACAAAGAGTGGTCCTTCTTCTCGACCCTGCTGTCCAACATGGACATGGTGCTGGCCAAGAGCGACATCGCCATCGCCAGCCGCTACGCCGATCTGGTCAAGGACGGTGCGCTGCGCGAGGCAATCTTCCCGCGCATCGCCAAGGAGCACGCCAGCACCATCGAAATGCTGCTGACCATCAGCGGCCAGGGCGAGCTGCTCGACGCCAATCCGCTGCTCAAGCGCTCGATCCGCAACCGCTTCCCCTACCTCGACCCGCTCAACCACGTGCAGGTCGAGCTGCTGCACCGCTACCGGGAAGGCCACCAGGACGAGCGCGTGCGGCGCGGCATCCACCTGTCCATCAACGGCATCGCCGCCGGCCTGCGCAACAGCGGCTGATACACGGTGCCGGGGGCCGGCATTCCGGCCCCCGGGCTGGCCCCCACCTACACCGCGTACTGGGTTACCGCAATCTCCATCCGCTCGACGGCCTGATTGAGGATCTGCACCGCCTCACGGGTCACCCCGATGACGGCCTGGTTCTGGTCGGTCATCGCCGACACGCGCTCGACGCTGCCGGTCAGATGGGCCACCGCCCCCTGCTGCTCCTCGGACAAGCGCGAGATCCCGTTAACCATGTCCTGGGTTTCCGCCATCTGGCTCTGGATGGCCTGCAGGGCTTCGCGGGCGTCCTGCACCAGGCGCACCCCGGCCTCCACCTGCACCGCGCCGGCGCGCATGCCATCCACCGCCTTGCCGGTTTCGGCCTGGATGCTGCCGATCATCGTGCCGATCTCCTGAGTCGCCTGGCCAGTGCGCTCGGCCAACTTGCGCACCTCGTCGGCCACCACCGCGAAGCCACGCCCCTGCTCACCGGCCCGCGCCGCCTCGATGGCCGCATTGAGGGCCAATAGGTTGGTCTGGTCAGCAATCTCGCGGATCACGCCGGAAATGCGTGAGATCTCGGCCGACTGGGTGCCGAGGAACTCCACCTGCTGGGCCGACGTGGTGACTGTTTCGGCCAGCGCCAGGATGGTTTCACTGGCCTGCACCGACAGGCTGGCGCCCTGCACCGACACCTGGCTGGCCGCCTCTGCCGCCGCACGGGTTGCTGCCGCCGACGCGGCGACGGTGCCGATGGACTGGGAAATCTGTTCGATGCCCTGGGCCGCCGAGGCCGTTGCCTCGCCCTGCACCTCCGCCGAGCTGGCGCTTTCGGCAACGCCCTGGGCAACCCGGCTGGCCACCTGCTGGACCTGCGACGCCGTATCCGCCATACCCTGGACCGTGGCCTGCACCGACGCGACGAAATCATCCAGCCCACGGCCGATCTGCCCGACCACGTCGGGGCGCGACAGATGGAAACGCTGGTCCAGGTTACCGCTGGTCAGCAGACGTTCGATATGTTCGGTGATGGCCCCCAGATCCCGCCGCATGCGCGGCACGAAGAAGGCCAGGAACCCGGCGCTCCACAGCAGGCCGATCAGCCCCAGGCCCTGCAATACATAAGGCGGCAACTCCGATGCCAGGCCCGACACCATCAGCAGGCTGCCGAGCAGGCAGCCGAAGCCCACGCCGATCAGCTGCACCGGGAAAGAACCGAGCAGCGCCCACGGCGACACCTGCGCCGGCACCACACGGCCATGTTCGATGCGGATCGACGTGTCGCCATCGGTAATACGCTTGTAGGCCGCTTCGGCGGCAGCCACGTCGCCCGCCGCCGGGCGCGCCCGGATCGACTGGTAGCCGGTGACGCGGCCATGCTCGCGCACCGGCGAGGCATTGGCGACGACCCAGTAATAGCCGCCGTCACTACGCCGGTTCTTGACCAGGCCGCGCCACGGACGCCCGGCCTGCAGGTCGCGCCACATGTCGGCAAAGGCCTGCGGCGGCATGTCCGGATGACGCACCATGTTGTGCGGCTGGCCGAGCATCTCCTCGCGGCGAAAGCCACTGACCTTGGCGAAGGCCTCGTTGGCCTCGATGATCGTGCCCTTCAGGTCGGTGCGGGAATAGATGAATTCACCATCCGGCAGCAGGGTTTCCGAACGGGTAACAGGCTGATTGATGCGCATGATGGCAGGGGCTTCGGCTCGGGTGTCCGGACGCAACGACCACAGCCAGCTCGCAGGAACGGCGAGCCGGCTGTCGGCAGGTCACAAGGGGAATGGGAGAAACGGCGCAAGGCGCCGCCTCTCCGGCTGCGGCGGCTTAAACCGCGCCGCGGGCTTCCCGCTTGGCGTCGGTGGCCAGGCCCATGACTTCGGCGAGGGTGAGCTTGTCGAGCTTGGGCTTGCGGGAGGCCAGGCCGTCCACCAGGGTCACGACCTTCTGGGAGGCGGTCTGGCCCTTGAAGTCTTCCTTTTCGTAGCCGATCAGGTCGGCCAGTTCGTTCCAGGTCATGCCGTCCTGCAGCGGGATCAGCTCGACGGTGGCGCCGTTGAAATCGAACAGCACCGGCTTGGCGACGTTGACCACGAACAGGATCGCCTTGGAGCCTTCGGCGAAGTCCGGGCCGTACTTGGCCAACAGCGGTTCGACCAGGTCGAGCTGGTCGAGGGAGCCGGCCAGGAACACCAGCTTGTCGCCGGCGGCCAGGGACACGCCCTGCTTCAGCACGGCCTTCGGCGCGTTGCGGCGGCCTTGGGCATCACCGACTTCCCCTTCGATCACCACCAGCTCGCCGCGATAGGCAGCCTTGTCGCCGACGGCTTCCTTGAAGTTCATGTTGAAGAGGAGTTGGTCTTTTTCGTAGCGGTCGTACAGCATGGCGGCTTCCTTGGCAGGTAGATGGCAAATGACCATTACTGTGCAAAAGGAATGCCAGCCCGTACGAAAACGGCCGCGCCTTGCGGGACAAGGCTTTCCGCGCCATCGGCGGGCGCCGGGGCGTGTCGCAAAGACGACAATGGTGCATCCCCGACGCGCGCAGAAAAGACAAGCCCGGCTGATCGGCCGGGCCCGTTTTCGCCCATTCAGCATGAGTCGAAACGGCGCTGGCCGAGTGACTCAGCAGAACACGCCGGCAGGCCGCCGGCTGCGATGAACTTTCAGCGCTTCCCGCGCGGCCGCGCGGCCGCGGGCACCGGCGGCTTGCGGACCTCCGGCTGCGCACGGCGTGCGCCGACAGGACTGGCAGCCTTGCCGCCGCTCTTGCGCGGCGCGCCTGCTGCGCACTTGCGTCCTTCGCCGCGGTCGAGGACCACCGGCTGATCGCGCGGCACCAGGTGGCGCGGAGATGCACCGATCAGGTCGCCACGGCCCATCGCCCGCAGGGCTTCGCGGATCAGCGGCCAGCCTTCCGGATCGTGGTAGCGCAGCAGCGCCTTGTGCAGGCGGCGCTGGCGGCCGGACTTGGGCGTATCCACCGCCTCGGATGCCGCCGACACCTTGCGCAGCGGGTTCTTACCAGAGTGGTACATGGTGGTCGCCATCGCCATCGGCGTCGGCATGAAGGTCTGCACCTGGTCGAGCTTGAAGTTGTTGGTCTTCAGCCACAGGGCCAGATTGACCATGTCCTCATCCGTGGTGCCCGGGTGAGCCGCGATGAAGTAGGGAATCAGGTGCTGCTTCTTGCCGGCCTCCTTAGAGAAGCGCTCGAACATCTCCTTGAAGCGATCGTAGGTACCGATGCCCGGCTTCATCATCTTGGACAGCGGACCGTCCTCGGTGTGCTCAGGGGCGATCTTGAGCAGGCCGCCGACGTGGTGGGTGACCAGCTCCTTCACGTACTCCGGCGAGCGCACGGCGAGGTCGTAACGCAGGCCGGAGCCGATCAGCACCTTCTTCACGCCGGGGATCGCCCGTGCCTTGCTGTACAGCTGGATCAGCGGGCCGTGGTCGGTGCCGAGGTTTTCGCAGATGCCCGGGAAGACGCAGGACAGGCGCCGGCAGGAGGACTCGATCTTCGGATCCTTGCAGGCCATCCGGTACATGTTGGCGGTGGGGCCGCCGAGGTCGGAGATGGTGCCGGTGAAGCCCGGCGTCTTGTCGCGGATCTCCTCGATCTCCTTGAGGATGGAGGCCTCCGAGCGGCTCTGGATGATGCGGCCTTCGTGCTCGGTGATCGAGCAGAAGGTACAGCCGCCGAAACAGCCGCGCATGATGTTGATCGAGAAGCGGATCATGTCCCAGGCCGGGATGCGCGCCTCACCATAGCTCGGGTGCGGCTGACGGGCGTAGGGCTGGCCGAAGACCCAGTCCATCTCCTCGGTGGAGAGCGGCAGCGGCGGCGGGTTGAGCCACACATCGCGGCAACCGGGGCCGACGCCATGGGCCTGGACCATCGCGCGGGCGTTGCCCGGGTTGGACTCCAGGTGGAAGGTACGCGACGCATGGGCGTACATCACCCGGTCGTCCTTCACCACCTCGTAGGCCGGCAGGCGGATAACCTGGTGGGCGCGCGCGGCCTTACGGGCGGCGACGCGCTCGGCGGCGGGCACAATGCGCACTGGCTGCGCGCCATCCGGCGTCGCCGGGGCGGTTTGCTGGGGCTCCATCGCATAGGGATCAGGATGGGGTTCGACGGGGCCGGGCCGGTCGATGGCGACGGAATCGATCTCCACGAAGCCCTCCGGATGCCAGCCGGGCTTGACCATAAAGGCCGTGCCGCGCAGGTCGCGGATCTCTTCGATCGGCTCGCCGGCGGCCAGGCGATGGGCCAGTGCGATCACCGCCCGCTCGCCGGAACCGAAGATCAGCAAGTCAGCCTTGGAGTCGGGCAGCACGGAGCGGCGCACCTTCTCGGACCAGTGGTCGTAATGGGCGATGCGGCGCAGGCTGGCCTCGATGCTGCCGATGACGATGTTGGCGTCCGGATAGGCTTCGCGGGCGCGCTGGGCATACACCACCACTGCCCGGTCGGGGCGCTTGTCGGGCAGCGCGTCCGCCGTATAGGCGTCGTCCGAGCGCGGCTTGCGGTCGGCGGTGTAGCGGTTGATCATCGAATCCATGTTCCCGGCGGTGATGCCGTAGAACAGGCGCGGCTTGCCGAGGGCGCGGAAGGCGTCGGCGGAATGCCAGTCCGGCTGGCTGATGATGCCGACGCGGAAACCCTGGGCTTCCAGCGCGCGGCCGACCAGCGCCATGCCGAAACTGGGATGGTCGATGTAGGCATCGCCGGTGACGACGATGATGTCGCATTCGTCCCAGCCGAGCGCGTTCATTTCGGCCCGGCTCATGGGCAGAAAAGGCGCCCGCTTCAACTTGGGACGGTAAGGGGAATACGAAAGCAAAGAAGGGGTAGTGCCGGGTTTTTCCATGGGTCGCGATTGTACGGGAGCCCACCTTGGAACACCCGCGAAACCGGACGTTCCCTATACCTTCAAGGCTTCCTTGACCACCGGCCACTGCCGCCGGCTGACTGGCAACTGTTCGGCGATCCCCTCGAACAGCACGACCCAGTGGGCCTCGCCATCCTCGCCGGTGGTGGCACGCGCAACGCCCTTCACGGCATGGATGGCAATCAGGCAATTGCGGTGGATGCGCAGGAAGCGGCCCGCAAATTCTTCTTCGAGTTGCACCAGGGACTCGTCGAGCAGGTACTCCCGCTCACGGGTGCGCGCCACCACGTATTTCTGCTCGGCCTTGAGGAACAGCACGTCGGCCACCGGCACCAGCAGGATGCGCCCCCGCTCGCTGACGCTGAAATGCCCCCGCCCGCCCGGCGACAGCTGGCGCAGGGTTTCCTCCGATGGCCGATGCTGGCGCCGCACCTTGACCAGCGCATCGGCGAGGCGGCTGGCACGCACCGGCTTGAGCAAGTAATCGATGGCCGCCAATTCGAAGGCCTGCACCGCATACTCGTCATAGGCGGTGGCGAACACCACGGCCGGTGGCGGCTCCAGCCGTCCCAGATGGCGAGCCAGCTCGATACCGTTCATGACCGGCATGCGGATGTCCGTCAACACCAGATCCGCCCGCTCCTGCT
This sequence comes from Pseudomonadota bacterium, assembly GCA_018241685.1. GTDB lineage: Bacteria > Pseudomonadota > Gammaproteobacteria > Burkholderiales > Rhodocyclaceae > Zoogloea. The sequence continues at coordinate 11,319 of JAFEDJ010000046.1, read as the reverse complement.
CCAGCACAGCCAAGGCTTCCACTCCATTGGCCGCGGTGCCGATCACACGGGTGGGGTGCGCATCGGCAAGATCTCCGAGCAGGTCCTGCAGGCGCGTGCGGGCCGGCGCTTCATCATCGACAATCAGCACGGAGAGCGGCGACATGGTGTTCATCTGGCAATCCTGAAAGGCAGACGGATGCGTACCCGGTAAACGTCATTCCCCTGCTCGACGTCCAGACTCGCTTCCAGATCGAAGAACAGCATCAGACGCTCCCGGATGTTATCCACGGCCATGCGATTGCCCACATGATGCATGGCGACGCCGCACACCGGATTGGTGATCTCGATGTGGACCTCCGCACCGCGCCGGGCCGTGGAAATGGCGACGGTGCCACCTGCCTCTCCGGGCTCGATACCGTGATAGACGGCATTCTCAACCAGCGGCTGGAGCATCAGCGGCGGCACCAGAGCCGCATCGGCGGCCGGGTCCCGGGTCCAGTCCACGGCCAACCGCCCGCCGAGGCGCAAGCGCTCCAGGTTCAGATAGCGTTCGCACAAGCGCGTCTCTTCAGCCAGGGGCACCAAGTCGCGGTTGTCCTGCATCAGAGCCCGGAAGAGATCGGACAACTCCTCCAGGGCCTCCTCGGCCCGCCGTGGATTGGAGCGCAGCACGCCAAGCACGCCGTTCAGACTGTTGAACAGGAAATGCGGCCGGATCCGCGCTGTCAACGCCATCAGGCGGGCCTCAGCAAGCGCAGGCGCATAGGTGGTGCCACGGTGATGGAAATAAGCCAGCACGCAGCCGAACGCAATACAGGACCAGACCAGGGAACGCCCCAGGCCATAGCCATCCACCGGAGTCAGCAGCAGATGGGAGAACACAACCACCGCGAGGACGAAACCACCGGCGGCAATGGCCCCGCCCAGCGTCGGCAGGCGGCTCAGCACGGGCTGAAGCAGGAACAGCAGCGCAACCGACAGGATCAGGGGGAATTCGACACGCATCGCCATATCGAGCACGTCCTGCACAAAGCGGCTGCCAACCTCGTTGCGCACGAACACCGCCAGCAACGCCAGGGCATTGACGAGCAACAGGACGCGCAACACGACACCCAGATTGCGAAAGTCCGGCAAGGCCCCCTGGTAGCGCACGCGGCCGGCAAGCTGCGGGTTTTGTTTTATACTCATGGGTCAAAAATCGGGCCAAAACCTTGAATCCACGGGATTCTCCACGGGCATAGGCCAACTTAATCGCAGAGAGCATTCGCAATTATGGCAGATCAATCCGCGTCGCAGGACGGCCCCAAGGCCTGGTCCGGCCGCTTCTCCGAACCCGTTTCCGACCTGGTGAAGCGCTACACCGCCAGCGTGTTCTTCGACAACCGCATGGCCGCCCAGGACATCCGCGGCTCCCTCGCCCACGCCAAGATGCTGGCCCGGCAGGGCATCATCGGCGCCACCGACCTGGCCGACATCGAACGCGGCATGGCACAGATCGTCGGCGAGATCGAACGCGGCGAGTTCAACTGGAACCTGGACGACGAAGACGTCCACCTCAACATCGAGAAGCGCCTGACCGCCCTCGTCGGCGATGCCGGCAAGCGTCTGCACACCGGCCGCAGCCGCAACGACCAGGTCGCCACCGACATCCGCCTGTGGCTGCGCGACGCCATCGACACCATCCTCGGCCTGATCCGCGAATTCCAGCTGGCCGTCCTCGACCTGGCCGAGCACCACGCCGACACCCCGCTGCCGGGCTTCACCCACCTGCAGGTCGCCCAACCGGTCACCTTCGGCCATCACCTGATGGCGTATTACGAGATGACGCGCCGCGACGCCGAGCGCTTCGCCGACTGTCGCAAGCGGGTCAACCGCCTGCCGCTGGGCTCCGCCGCGCTGGCCGGCACCACCTACCCGATCGACCGGGAATACGTGGCCGAGCTGCTGGGCTTCGAGGAGGTCTGCTTCAACTCCCTCGACGCGGTGTCGGACCGGGACTTCGCGATCGAGTTCAGCGCTGCCGTGTCGCTGCTGATGACCCACCTCTCGCGCCTGTCGGAAGAGCTGATCCTGTGGATGAGCCCACGCGTCGGCTTCATCGACCTGGCCGACCGTTTCTGCACCGGCAGCTCGATCATGCCGCAGAAGAAGAACCCCGACGTACCCGAACTGGTGCGCGGCAAGACCGGCCGTGCCAACGGCAACCTGATCGCACTGCTGACCCTGATGAAAGGCCAGCCGCTGGCCTACAACAAGGACAACCAGGAAGACAAGGAGCCACTGTTCGACTCCGCCGACACCGCCATCGACACTCTGCGCATCTACGCTGACATGATGGGCAGCCGCGTCGAGAACGGCGAAAAGGTCTTCAATGTGCGTGTCAAGCCGGCCGCCATGCAGTCCGCGCTGACCCAGGGCTACGCCACCGCCACCGACCTGGCCGACTATCTTGTGAAGAAGGGCCTGCCCTTCCGCGACGCCCACGAAGCCGTCGCCCTGGCCGTGCGCGCCGCTGACGCCAAGGGCTGCGACCTGCCACAGATCCCGCTTGAAGACTTGCGAACGGCGATGGCCCACGTGGCCGGCGCCGTCGAACGTCTGGGCGAGGATGTGTTCCAAGTCTTGACGGTGGAAGGCTCGCTGGCGGCCCGCGATCACGTGGGCGGCACTGCACCCAATCAAGTGCGCTCAGCCATCGCTCGCGCTCGCGCACGTCTGGCCTGAGGAGAGGCATGATGGAAAGGATCGGCAAGTACGAGATCCGGCGTTTGCTCGGGGAGAGCGCGACGAGCGCCGTCTATCTCGGCTTCGATCCTTTCAGCCAGCGCGAGGTGGCGATCAAGCGCCTCCATCCGGAGATCCTGCGCAGCACCGACCGTACCGCGCTGTACCACCACCTGCTGCTCAACGAGGCCTCCCTCGCCGGCAAGCTGCAGCATCCGCACATCGCCCAGATCCACGATGCGGTCATCGAGGAGCGGGATGCCTATGTGGTCATGGAGTACGTGCCCGGCGGCACTTTGGAGGCTTTCACCAAGCCGGACAACCTGTTGTCCTTCGAGCGCCTGGTGGAGATCATCTTCAAATGCACGCGGGCCCTCGACTACGCCTATCTGCAGGGCGTCACGCACCGGGACATCAAGCCGGCCAACATCCTGCTTACCTCACCGAACGGCCAGGACATCAAGGTGTCCGACTTCGGTGCAGCGATCTTCACGGCCAGCGAGACCACGCAGGTATCCGGTCTCGGATCGCCGGCCTACATGTCGCCGCAGCAGGTCCGCGAAATGCCGCTGGATCACCGCACCGACATCTATTCCCTTGGCGTGGTGATGTACCAGTTGCTGACCGGCCAGCTGCCCTTCCAGGCAAGCACCAACGTCAACCTGATCTACCAGATCGCCAACCAGGTCGCCCCGCCGCCGTCGAGCATCCGTCCTGAGATTCCGCCCGAACTGGACGCCATCGTCGTGCGCGCGATGCAGAAGGATCTGTCCGCCCGTTACGCGACCTGGATGGAGTTTTCCCACGACCTGGCCCAGGCCTACCGCAACCGCAACCTCGCCACAGACGACCGCAGCGAACCGCCGGACAGCGCTAAGTTCGAGCGTCTGCGCGCCTTCCGCTTTTTCCGGGAATTCAGCGATATCGAAATCTGGGAGATCGTCCGCTTCGCGGAATGGAGGTTGATCCCGTCCGGATCCATCGTCATGAAGGAAGGCGAGCCGGGAAATCATTTCTGCATCGTCGTGGATGGCGAGCTGCGAATCATCAAGAAGGGCCATCTGCTCAACGTACTCAGTACGGGCGACTGCTTCGGCGAGATGGCGCTCTTCACGGCCGGACGTGGCGCACGCACAGCCTCGGTGGAAGCCACCGCCGAAACACGCATCCTGATCATCCGGGCGCCGGCCCTGCTGCGTGCCTCCGCGCTGTGCCAGATGCACTTCTACAAGGGCTTCCTCGAAGTCCTCGCCACTCGCTTGTCCTTGGCCAACAGCCGCATCTCCAGCGTCTGAAGCGAGGTAGCCACCAACGCAAACGGGGCAGCCAATGGCTGCCCCGTTTGTATTCAACTCAGCCTAGCTCAGGCCAGCACCTCGTCGATCAGCTTCTTCAGCTCACCGGAGTCGAACATTTCCTTCATGATGTCCGAACCGCCGACGAACTCGCCCTTGATGTAGAGCTGCGGAATGGTCGGCCAGTTGGCGTATTCCTTGATGCCCTGGCGGATGGCTTCGTCGGCCAGCACGTCGACGGAGAACAGGTTCTGCACACCGGAAACCTTGAGGATCTGCGCGGCAGCGGCGGAGAAGCCACAGCGCGGCATAGCCGGCGTACCCTTCATGTACAGCACGACCGGGTGCGTGGTGACTTGTTCGTGAATGATCTTTTGAACGTCCATCGTGGTCTCGCAAAAATAGTTGAGCAATTCAGTCGGGAAAGTCTAGGCCTGACGGAGGGAGGCGTCAAGGGCGGCGGCCATGGCTCGTTCTTTCGATACCAGCCAGATCCACTGCCGACGCCACCTCCTGGAAGCCAGCGGAAACAAGCAAGTCACGGACCATTGCCGCCTGATCGTAGCCATGCTCCATGAACAGGTAACCGCGGGGCGCCAGGAAGGCCGGCGCCGCCAGCGTAATCCGGCGCAGATCGTCGAGCCCTGCGGGCCCTGACGCCAGCGCCGTGCGGGGCTCGAAACGCACGTCGCCATCATCCAGGTGCGGATCCGCGTCGGCAATATACGGTGGATTGCTGACAATGAAATCGAAAGCTGTCGCGTCCACCGCGGAAAACCAGTCGCTCGCGATGAAGCGCACCGTAGCACCAAGGAGGGCCGCATTGCCACGCGCCACATCAAGTGCGGCCGGTGACAGGTCCACCGCCGTCACCTGTGCTTCCGGAATCTCCAGCGCCAACGTCACGGCCAGCGCGCCGCTGCCCGTCCCCAGATCGAGGATGCGCGGCACGCTGCCGGGACGAATCCGCTCACGGACGAGGTCGACGATCAGTTCTGTCTCGGGGCGCGGAATCAGCACCGCCGGGCTCACCTGAAAACACCGCCCGTAGAATTCCCGCTCTCCGAGAATGTAGGCCATCGGCTCGCCGGCCGACCGGCGTTCGAGCCAGGCCGCATAGTGCGCGGACTGCTCGGCCGACAGGCTGCGTTCCGGGTAAGCCGCCACCTGGGCAGCCCCGATGCCAAGCAGCCGGCACAGGAACATGCGCGCCTCGCTGGCCGGAATGCGCCCGCGCGCCGCCGCCAGCGCGCTACCGAGGGTCAGCTCAGGCATTCTCGTCGGCCAGCGCCGCCAGGAGTTCCGCCTGATGCTCGGCGGTCAGCGCCGCGATGACTTCATCCAGCTCGCCCTGCATCACCGCGTCGAGCTTGTAGAGGGTCAGGTTGATGCGGTGATCGGTGAGCCGGCCTTGCGGGTAGTTGTAGGTCCGAATGCGCTCGGAACGATCGCCGCTGCCAACCAGACTCTTGCGGGTTGCGGCCTCGCGGGCCTGCTGCTCGCGCACCTGGATGTCCTTGATCCGCGCCGCCAGCACGCGCAGCGCGGAAGCCTTGTTCTGGTGCTGGGAACGCCCGTCCTGACACTCCGCCACGATACCGGTGGGAATGTGGGTGATGCGCACCGCCGAGTCGGTCTTGTTGATGTGCTGACCACCCGCACCGGAAGCCCGAAAGGTATCGATGCGCAGATCGGCCGGATTGAGCTCCACGTCGCCGACTTCATCGGCTTCAGGCATGACGGCCACGGTACAGGCCGACGTATGGATACGCCCCTGGGTCTCGGTGGCCGGCACCCGCTGCACACGGTGGCCGCCGGACTCGAACTTCAGGCGGGAGTAGGCGCCATTGCCGGCGACCCGAACGATGACTTCCTTGTAACCGCCCAGCTCGGAATCGCTGGCCGAGATGATCTCGACACGCCAGCCCTGACGCTCCGCGTAACGGGTGTACATACGCAGCAGGTCACCGGCAAACAGGGCCGCCTCATCGCCCCCGGTGCCCGCGCGGATTTCGAGGAACAGGTTGCGCTCGTCGTTGGGGTCGCGGGGCAGCAGGGCTGTCTGCAGTTCACCGTCGATACGTGCCTGGGTCGCCTGGGCGGTCTCCAGCTCGGCAACGGCCAGCTCCTTCATCTCCGGATCGGCCAGCATGTCCCTGGCGGTGGCTTCGTCTTCGAGCGCCTGGCAGAAGTCCCGGTAAAGCGCGACGACCGGCGAGATTTCGGCATGCTCGCGCGTGAGCTTGCGGTAGTTGTCCATGTCGCTGGCCGCCTCGCTGCTGGCGAGCAGGCGATCGAGTTCCTGCAGGCGGTCGGCAAGATTGTCCAGCTTGTCGCGGATACGCTGTTTCATTGGCTTGGGGCCTGCGATTGCAGGCGAGGACGACCACCCCCGTCGGGACTAGTGGTCTCTGTGGAGATTGAAGATACGCTGGACCAGCTCGGCGCTGTCGCCCCGCTGGTCACCCTCTGCGTCATTCAGGAAACGCGTCGGGGCATGCATGAACTTGTTGGTCAGGCCGTGACTGAGCGCTTCGAGCACCTTCTGCGGATCGTCGCCACGGGACAGCAGGCGCACGGCCCGCTCGAGCTCGGCCCGGCGCAACTCATCGGCATGGGAGCGCAGCGCCCGGATGGTCGGCACTGTATCGCGGCTGTCGAGCCAGTGCAGGAAACCATCGACGCGCTCATCGATGATGGTCTCGGCTTCGACCACCGCGGCCTGGCGGGATTCGAGACCGGAATCCACCACTTGCGCGAGATCATCCACGGTGTAGAGGAACACATCATCGAGTCCGGCGACTTCGCCTTCGATATCCCGCGGCACGGCCAGGTCCACCATGACCATCGGACGGTGGCGACGCGCCTTCAGGGCCCGCTCGACCATGCCGAGCCCGATGATGGGCAAGGGACTGCCGGTGCAGGACACCACGATGTCGTAGCCGGCCAGCGCTTCACCAACCTGGTCGAGCCGCAGCACATCGCCGCCGAAGCGGGCTGCCAGGTCTTCGGCACGCGACTGGGTACGGTTGGCAATGGTCAGACGACGCGGTTTGGCGCCACCGAAGTGCGCCGCACACAACTCGATCATCTCGCCAGCACCGACGAACAGCACCTTCTGATCGCTAACCCGCTCGAAGATCCGCTCCGACAGATGCACAGCCGCTGCCGCCATCGACACGATGTTGGCACCGATCGCTGTCGTCGAACGCACTTCCTTGGCCACCGAGAAGGTGCGCTGGAAGAGCTTGTGCATCGTCGCGCCCAACGTCCCGGCCTCCTCGGCCTGGCGCACAGCATCCTTCATCTGCCCAAGGATCTGCGGCTCGCCGATGACCATCGAATCGAGCCCGCTCGCCACCCGGAACACATGGCGGATCGCATCCCGCTGCGGAAAGGTGTAGAGGTAAGGAGAGATGTCCCTCAACGCGACCCGGTGGTACTCGGCAAACCAGTCCGCCGCATGCTGAGGCTGCTGGGTCGCGAAATACAACTCGGTGCGGTTGCAGGTGGACAGGATGGCAGCCTCTTTCACCGGCTTGGCCTCCACGAGATCAGCCAGCGCCTGAACCAGACGCTCAGGGCGAAACGCGACCTGTTCGCGGATCGACAGGGGCGCGGTGTGGTGATTCAAGCCAAGGGCAAAAAGCTGCACGGGAAAAGCCAGGCAGTGGCGAAATTCGGCAAAGCCGGATTATATCACCCGAAAATTTGGCGATAAGGGCGCATCGTTACCGCCCGTCGGGCTTGACCGCCTCCGTCAGCATCCACTCGCGAAAAGCCCGTACTTCTGGACGCTCGCTGACGGAATCGGAGATCACCAGATGATAGGCATGGCGGGAAGGCATCGAAACATCGAAAGGCAGGATCAGGCGGCCGGCAGCCACTTCGGCCTCGATGAGCGGCCGCAGTATCAAGGCGACCCCCTGCCCGCCCAGAACAGCTTCGAGCACGAGCGCAGTGCTCGAGAAACGCGGCCCCCGGCTGACATCGGCCCCCGGCAGGCCGGCCAGACGGAACCAGTCAGCCCAGTTCGGCCGCCCGCCTTCGTCCGGCAGGGACTCGTCATGGATCAGCACTTGCCGACACACATCCGCCGGCGTCAGCAGAGGCCCTGAACGGGCAATCAACTCCGGGCTGCACACCAGCATGTAGTCCGGCGCGAGAATCAGGTCGCATTGGGAGCCCCTGTAACGCCCGGCACCAAAGCGCACCATCACGTCGCTCACATCACCGTGCAGGTCTGCCAGCACCTCGACAGGCTCCCCGACACCGTCGATGCTGGCCTCGCTGCTGGCCAGGCGCAATTCGATATCGGGGTGCAACTCTGCAAACCGTGGCAGCCGCGGCACGAGCCAGCGCAGCGCGAAAAAAGGAGGGACATGGACGGTCAGCGCGCGCGGCCTGCCATGGCGCGTCATCTCCACGGCAGCAACGAGATTGGCGAGTCCTTCGCTGACCTTGGGCAGCATCGCGATCCCCGCATCCGTAAGCTCCAGCGCACGCGGCAAACGCCGAAACAACGGGGTATCGAGATAGGTTTCGAGCGTCTTGATCTGCTGGCTGATCGCCGCGGGCGTCACGAAGAGTTCGGCAGCCGCTCGCTTGAAGCTCAGATGACGGGCGGCCGACTCGAATGCGCGCAGCGCAGCAAGAGGAGGCAAACGATAGCTCATCACGCCAACGAATAAGTAAAGCTTGATCGTAGCATTACAAATACTCGTTTGCTGCACCGCAGCATGCAAAATATATTGACAGTACGGCGCGACGAAATAACCTGCCGCCCGCCTTCCTCTCCTCCCTCGCCAGGCGGCAGGCCGCGCCCCCCTCACTTGAAAGGACAACACCATGAGCTTCACTGAACTGCGCGATCTTCTTGCCAAGCAGTTGGAACAGCGGGTCGAAGCCGAACGCCACCAAACCGCAAACGGAAAGCAGCTTGCGACCGAAGACGACGCCTATTTCAAGGAAGTATTCGCTGGCCTCGTGCTCTGAACAAACCCCGCGGTCGGCAAGCCCTCAACGCCGGCTTACAAATCCATACGACTGGTTACACCCCCTCGTCAGCGCATCTTCTACAGTGGAAAAACAAGCTGTCGGCCTAGACCGACATGAAGAGTAACTGGAGAGCAGCATGAAAACGATGACGAGAACCTTGGTGCTTTTACTGGCAATGAGCACTTTCACGGGCTGCTCGAGCATGAGCACCCGCGACAAAAACACGGCAATCGGCGCGGCAATCGGTGGCGTTGCCGGATCTGTGCTGACCGGCGGCAGCACGAGTGGTACGGTTGGTGGTGCTGCAGTAGGCGGCGTGATCGGCCATCAGATCAAGCGCTGACTTTACACCTGGAGCGGTACCTGATCGTAGCGAACGCGGCGGCGCCAAACCTCGGCCGCCGCGGATATCTTAGTCACCACTCGTCAGTGCGGCCATCTCGCGATCCAGCGCACCCGCATCCCCGAGATTCAGCTCCACCAGACGACGTAGATGGGTAATGCTGTCCAGATCGATCTCGCGGCAACGCATGCCGATGTGAAGCTGGCCGCCGATTTGCTCCACGTGAGCAATCTCGCCATCCATCGACACTGCGGCATCACCTGTCCCCGACAGAACCAGACGCAACCGGCAAGCTTCGCCACGTTTGGCAGAACTGGGCAGTCCGTCACCCGCAGGACAGGTGAGCAATGCACCTTTCAGTGACAGGTCGCGTACTTCACATGCCAACCCATACCCGGCCAGTTGTAACATTGCCCCTTCCTGGAAGTGGACCCGGCTGAATTTCCTGCGTTGTTCACTCTGCATTCTTAGATCCTCGAGCATTGATACGCCACGACGCTCACCACACACTCGGACGAGTCGCTCACTCTCCGGTGAACTCCGGCTTCCGCTTCTCTTTGAAAGCCAGTCTCCCTTCCGCATAGTCATGGCTGTTGTAAACCACCCTGCGCAAGCCCTGGATCCGCTCGAAATCCTCCGGAGCCATCGCATGCGCGCCCGCCAGAATTCGCAGTTGTTCCTTCATCACAGAAATGGACAGGGGCGCATTCGCCGCAATACGCTGCGCCATACCGTAAACCACGTCGTCCAACTCCGCGTTCGGCACGACATGATTGATCACCCCGAGGCTACACAAGCGCGACGCAGACAGCGGAGCAGCGGTAAACAACATTTCTTTGGCTATCCGCAGGTTTGCCGCATTGAGGAAAGTCAGCAAGCCCCCCACATTGTAAGGCACACTCAGTTTGGCTGGCGTCGCAGCAAAGGTCACATCATCCGCCGCGATGATCAGATCACAAGCAAACACGGTTTCGCAGGCACCTCCCCACACACTTCCCTCAATCATCGCAATGATCGGCGCGGGAAAACTTTCAATTTCCCGAATCAGCTTGCGTAATGGATCGCGCCACGCCAGCGGGTCGTGGCCGGCCTCAGGCAACTCGTTGATGTCGTGGCCGGCAGACCAGACCTTGCAACCCGGCCTGGCTCGTAGCACGACACAGCGCACTCCCACCCCGCGAAATGACTCCAGCGCGGCCGAGAACTGATCGACCATTTCCTCACAAAGCGCATTGCGCCGATCTTCCCTGTCCAAGGTCACCGTAGCAATTCGGTCGGCTATATCTATCTGCAGCATTGGATTCCTGTCATACATCGGTCAAGCTTAGGTCGTCTCGCCCATAGTGAACGGCAGCACAACTCTTCACGAACTGAAATCAAACCAGCACACCGAGCAACATTGATCTCGCAATGGGGACCACCTTGGCTAGGTTGGGGGAATATCCGTCACTTTTCCATAGAAACCCACATCCGCGATGAGTAGGTCTGCCCTCACAGTGAGACGCTGGCGCAGGCCCCGGAGCCGATCCATGTGATCGATAAGGGCATCCCGAGCGCCGGGCGGCACTCCCAGACACCGACGGCCACGCATGATGTTCACCTGCGACTCTACGCTAGGAAGGCCTCTTCGAGCGGGGGCTCGCCATCGGCCAATCGATACTCACTCTGGGGCCGGCAAGTCGCACCAGGCCTATCTGTGGTCCTGCTGTATAGGCACCGATGATCGGACTCAGGCGGTCATCTACGACTTTGCAGAGAGCCGCGCTGGCAAGCACGCCCTGGCCTTCCTCGGCGACTGGCTCAGCCCATCCCCTTACACACAACTCTCCAGCCTGTATGCTTCATGCCAAACAACTAAAGAGGCTGGCTGATGAGTTGGGCGAGAGACGAGTTCGGGACGATACAGCTGGGCGATCGGCGGTTGAACAAGCGAGCGGTTCTGCTGGCCGAGCGGCTGGGTCAGCAACCTGGAGCGAG
>JAFEDJ010000045.1 GCA_018241685.1 Pseudomonadota bacterium | reverse complement strand
CTGAAATTCCGCAGCGACAGCCTGCGCCGCAAGGGCCTGTTGGGCGCCGACCTGGCAGTGCTGTACGGCAAGGGCGACAGCATGGAGCCGGTGATCGAAACCGGCGACGCTGTGCTGTTCAACCGCGATGACACCACGCCGCGACACGAGTGTCTTTACGTGGTGCAACTGCCCGGCGTGAACCTGCACGACCAGATCAGCGTGAAGCGCGCCGAGTTGATTGGCGACATCGTGACCTTCCGCGCGCTCAATCCCGCCGGCGACCACCACTGGCGCAGCCCGCGGCTGATGAATGACCGGCGCAACCCCATCACCGTGGTGGGCAAAGTATGCTGGGTGGGGAAATGGGTTTAGAAAGGAGCCGCGCATGATCTCTACCATCCTGCTAGCCATGTTGCTACAGCAGGCACCAGCGGCAGCGCCTAGTGCGCCGCCAACAGATGACGCAATTTCCACCGCCAAGGAAATGGTGGAAGCCAAACTGCGCGACCCCTACAGCGCGCAATGGCGCAACCTGCGTGCATTCCAGCATACGGATGGCTCGCTGATCGTGTGCGGCGAAGTCAACGCCAAGAATGCCTATGGCGGCTACGTCGGATTTGACGGCTTTGTCTACTGGAACGGGAAATTGACTATGCCCGATGAAAGCACGCCAATCGTTGCCCCGCACCAGCGCAACTTCGTCAAATTACTATGCAGTGGCAAGCCATGAAAATCATCTTGGACATCCACACCAAGAACAACGCGCACATCCGCGAGGTCACGGTGGAATCCACCGCTGCCCCGCGTGTCGGCGAGTACATCGATCCGCCAGACGAACTGCTGGAATGGACGCAGCGCCTGCCGCTACTCGTGACCGCCGTCCGCTACCGCCTGGAGGATGGCGCACTTACCGCCATTGTCATCTGCCACGCCCGGGGAGATGACAGCACCAGCCATCGACTTGGATTGCTCCAGGAACAGGGTTGGCTGCAACCCATCGAGTAGTTCGGCAAATTCGACCTCCAGCGCGTCAAGCCGCAACCACAGCGCGGTTTCGCCAAGGCCAGCCATCGCCAACCGCGCCGCGCAACCGGCGGCGCTGTCACGCGTGGCCGTCAATGCCGTAAGCACGGCAATCGCCTGCTTGGGCGTCACTTCAATTCGCTTGTTCATGCCGCATCCCTGAGTCGCGCCCGATCGGCGCGCGTATCAATTTAGCAGAAAATTATGGAATCCCATTGACAATTGCAACGGGATGCCATAATTTCCCCTTGCCGGCTCCCCGCCGGCAGGGCAACCGGGCTGCGCTGACCCCCTTCAGCCACCCGGCGCCACGGCAAGCGTTCCCCCTAGCGCTTGCCGTGGCCGCCCTCCACTCATCCGTGGAGGCACCGATGCGCGCTTCAAAATCAACCAATCGGCTGTGGGCACTGTATGCAGTGCTACGGGCCGCCAAAAAAGCCCATAACACCAGCAAGGCCAACCGAGCCGCCGCCGCCATCTCTGAGCGCATGCGCGCCATGGGGGGCAAGTGATGGCCGCCGTCGTAAGCGTGACCGCCTCGGCATGGCCGCGTTATAGCGCCTGCAAAAGCGCAGTGGCCTGCCGCGCCTCCGCAGTCGGTGCAAGCAAGGCCGATTCGGCCCGCGCCATGCACACACTCCTTGACGCCATCACGCACGGCGCAAGCCCCGCGTATGCCGTGGCCAAGGCCAATGCATTGCTGCGTCACTGCGGCCATGCAGTGCACGGCGGTGCAGCATGATTACGCTGCAATTCCCTCGCGGGACAGCCGCGCTTTCCCTGCGCATCAGCCGTGATGATGTCATTGCTGCGCTGCACGGCCCACGCATTGATGGCCATCGGTCAGAAATTTTCTGGACGTCCAGCCTCACATCCAAAGTCTATCGGCAGGACATGGAGGACACCGGCTACCCGGAAGCCATCGTGCTGGGGCTCGCCGTTATCGGCCTCACTGCCGAAGAAGCCGATGAGGTGGACACCGCACTGGCCGCAGTATCGCCCAGCATCTTCGAATGGAAGGCTCCCGTATGACCATCCTCAAGGGGAATGCCGACCTTGTACCTGCACAGCATGTCATGTACCAGCATGCCACGCCGCGCACGCTGGCATGCGTCCTTGCCGAGCAGCGGCAAGCCATCACCGCCGGCGATATCGACACCGCCCGCACCTGCGCGGAAGAGATCATCGCCATCATCGAAAAAAAGCGAGGTGTCACATGCGCCTAGCATCTATCCGCCACGCCGGCCTAAAGCAAATTGCACGCCAACCCACAGCCACGTGGGGGTCAGCACGCACGCTGCCGCTGGATAACGTCAACCGCTGCCGGGCGCAGTCATTGCTTGCCGGCATCGGCTACCGCGACGGCAGCACAAACCCCGGCACGCTTACGCTTGACCAGGCGCATGACGTGCTGGCGTGGGCCACATCAAGGATCCGCTGATGCTCACCCCGAAACTGCAAGACGCCGTGCAGCTGGCCGGCACCGCCGCCGACCACACGCTCAACCGCTGCCGCGGCGGATGGTTCAGCCGTAGCGCTACCGCATCGCCACATGGCGCGCAGGTGGTTACCACCCGCACCGCCAACGCGCTGGTGGCGCTGGGCTTGGCTACTTACAACTCCGCCATTATCCATAGCGCGCTGACCCTCACCCCCGCCGGCATCGCCGAAGCGGCCCGCGCGCAGCCCATGCGCGCCGCCGCATGAGCATCAGCCAGGACATCCAGCGCGCCGTGCTGGAAAAGCCGGGCCTGACCATGCGCCAGGTGGCCGAAGCCATCGGCCGCGGCGACCGGGCCGGCGTGCAGGGCGTCAGCGCGCAGATCTGCCAACTGTGTCAAAAAGGCAAGCTGCGCAAAGACAGCGTGTACGCGATGACCGGCGTGCCGCGCTACTGGCCCACCGCCGCCACCCTGGCGGACCTGCGCGCGCTGCGCTACACCAAGCTGCGCAAGCGCACTCAGCCTGCGGCGCCGGCCCGGACCGCACCGGCACGCCGGCAGGTGGCGCAGGTGGTCCGCAAGCCCGTCGACGCCGCGCCAAAACCGGTGCCGAAGCCCACCGCGCAGCAGCAGCCGAAGGTCTTGCGCGCGCCCCTGCTGCGCCAGCGCCCTGCGCCGAATGCCAACGCCGAAGCCGAAACCGTGGACGCCTTCCTCGCGCGCGGCGGCACGGTTGAGCGCCTGCCGCCCAGCGCCACCAGCAACCCCCTCTGCTTTGACTACCCCGAGGCTTTTGCATGACCCCGCAAGACAAGGCCGACGCGCTGGAATGGATCGTCCGCAACGCCGAGCGCAACACGCCGCCGGGCGGCTACAGCTTCATCGACAACCTGCGCCTGCGCACCGTGCGCGAACTCGCCTTCGCCGCGCGCCGCACCGCCAACAATCCCGGCAGCGAGGACGCCGCGTAATGCCATCACCCGGCCAGACCATCAAGCCGCTGGTACGCCTGGGCCGCAGCCCGGATGACTGCTGGACGTGGCTGTCGCACATCGCCGCCACCGGCCACGCGAAGAAGACCTGGCACGGCCGCGACGTGCACGCGCACCGCTGGCTGTGGGAGCTGCTGTTCGGGCCCATTCCCGCCGGCGCGGTGGTTTACAGCACCTGCGACAGCAAAAGCTGCATCAACCCCCACCACCTGGCCTGCGGCCTGCAGGCGGAAGCCAACCGCGCCAGCATCAACACCAAGCTGCTGCCCGCCGATGTGATCGACATCCGCAACGCCAAGGCCACCGCAGGCCAGCACACCGCCGCCCATCTGGCAGACCGCTACGGCGTCACCGCCGGCGTGATCCGCGAGATTTGGGCCGGCACCACATGGAAGCGTGCGCGGCGTAACTATGGCCCGCGCGGCGCGGCCAAGGCGCGCGCGCAATGACCGCCACGCGCACCACCTGGACGGCCGGCATGGACGCAACCTTGCGCCGCCTGTACGCGCGCCACAGCGCCGCCGGAGGCAACGCCCCGCAAGATTCCGCACGCAGGAGCCCGTGCATGAACCCCCTGGTCATCTACCACGCCAACTGCGCAGACGGCTTCACCGCCGCCTGGGCGGTGCACAAGGCCATGCCGGCCGACTTCCACGCCGCCACCTACCAGGCCACCCCGCCGGACGTGACCGGGCGCGACGTGATCATGGTCGACTTCTGCTACCACGCCGACGTGATGCAGCAGCTGCGCCGCGCGGCGCGCAGCCTGCTGGTGCTGGACCACCACAAGACCGCGGACGAACAGCTGCCGGCGTGCGGCAGCACCGCCATCGATGCGCTGACCTGCATCCGGCTTGACCACCCCGTATGGACCGCGCCGAAGAAATGGGCGTACGTCCAGGGCTGCGCCCAGCTTGACCGCTGGGAAGGCCTCACGCAGGCCACCATTTACGCACTGATCGACCAGCAGCGCAGCGGCGCCGGAATCGCGTGGGACTTCTTCCACCCCGGCGTGCCGCGCCCCGCGCTGGTGGACCACGTGGAAGACCGCGACCTGTGGCGCTTCGCCCTGCCCGGCACGCGCGAGATCCAGTCCGCCATCTTCAGCCGCCCCTATACCTTCGCCGCGTGGGACACGCTGGCCGCCATGGACCCCGCCGAGCTTCAGCGCGAAGGCGCCGTTCTGGAGCGCAAGCATCACAAGGACGTGGCCGAACTGGTGGCTGCCTGCGCCCGCCGCATGATCATCGCCGGCCACGACGTGCCGGCCGCCAGCATCCCCTACACCATGGCCAGCGATGCCGGCGCCATCCTCGCCCAGGGCGAACACTTCGCCGCCTGCTACTACGACACCGCGCACACCCGCGAATTCTCCCTGCGTTCCCACGCCGACGGCCTGGACGTCAGCATCGTTGCCGGCCTCTACGGCGGCGGTGGCCACGCCCGCGCCGCCGGCTTCCGCGTGCCCCGCACCCACGAGCTTGCCCGCGCATGAGCAACGCATTCCTCAACATCCACGGCGCAGTGAAGAAGACCGGGCTGTCCAAGTCCCGCATCTACCAACTCGTGCGCCTCGGCAAATTCCCCCGCCCGCGCAAGGTCGAAGACGGCCGCGTTGTCTGGCTGGAATCCCTCATCGACGCCTGGATCGCCGAACGCTGGGAAACCGCCCCCGCCGCCGGCACCGTCATCGGTGCGGAATGGACGCCGTCAAAGAAGGCGGCGTAACACCTGAGTTAAGCCGGCCCGCTGCGACCATTTTGGTGACGCTAACAAAATGGTCTGGCCGGTGACCACAACGAAGCCGCGAAGCGGGCTCGGCTTGAATGAATTGTTAGCGCCGTGGAGGTGGCGCAGCGATGAAGGAACCGTACTACAAAACTAACGAGCCGCCACATTGCCCTACATGCGATTGCGGCAGCCCGGCGCTTGCTGATACGCAGCGCGCAATCATTGAGGCCGCTGAAATGCGCGGATACAGCCTCGGCAGGAATCATGCGGGGAAAGACGCAGAGCGGTACAGGTGGCTGCGTGCTCGGTGGGGGGCGCTGGAAGAAATCTATGAAGGTGGGACAGATCAAATGCTGGACATCCGGGACGCAGAACCGGGTGAAGGTTGGCGAACTGATCCGGCAACACTGGATGCTGCCATTGATGCCGCGATGAACGGCGCTAACGCTTGAGTTAAGCCGAACCGGCAGCGGGCGGCCGGAATATGAACGAACCATTCGGAATAGCCGAATGGTTCAACGAAGCTACGAGCCGGTTTCGGCTCAAATGAGTTGTTAGACCGCGAACCCAATAACCACGAGGTGCGAAATGAAGGAACAGCCGAAGTACGTACTACTGGACAAGCGACAGACCATTGGCGAATCGCTGGTGAGCGATGGCTGGACGTTCGGCCTGCTGTTGCTTTGCATCTGGGCGAGCCAGGGCAGCAAGTGGTGGACTTTCTGCACGGCGCTGATGTTCTTGGCTTTCATGCTGGTGAAGGCGGCAGCGGTGGTTGGCAAGCGAAAGCACGAGTTCAAGGAGATCGAGGACTTGCACGCTTGGGTGGAGCAAGAGCGGTCTAACGCCTGAGTTAACGCGCACCGCTGCGTGCGCTCACAAGTACGACGCTGCTACGAAGCGGTGTCGCGTTGAACGAATTGTTAGCCGGGAGGCGAACGATGAACCTTGAAACACACATCCTGCTGCGCTGCCCTGACTGTAAGCGCGAGATGGAAGTGCAACGCGATGAATTCGATTACCCGGAAGCGGTGCGCGTGGAAGTGCGTTGCGACGAATGCGACGACGGCGACTTTGCCGAAATCTTCCAATACGACGCTGCCGGAAAGCACATCACGCGCGACCCGAGCCTGCCGGCTAACGCTTGAATTAAGCCGAGCCACGAAGTGGCTTCGGCTTGAATGAACTGTTAGCCATCACAACCGGAGGACGAAATGGCAACCGCAGGGAAGTTTAGCTGTCACGTTGGCGATCCGTGGCCGGTCTGGCTGGAGCTTGTTCACGACGGCGCACAAGGGCTTGAGGTACAGAGGTTCAGCCACAAAGAGTTGCGCGACTTGAAGCACGTTGTAGATGCAGCAATCCGCGAATCAGCCGCCAAGCTCAGTGCAGCCGAGGCGCGTCAATATGGGTTGGACATTGCGACGTGACGGCTAACGCCTGAGCTAACCCGCGCCGCCGTCTTGGCGCATCACATGCGAGACAACCCGAAGCGGCGTCGGGTTGAGCGAATTGTTAGACCGCGAACGATTAACTACGAGAGGCGACATGAAAGACGACTTGGGCGACAGAATGAAGATGTATGAAAGTGCTGAGGCGGGGCGGCGATTCATGCCCATGCTGCCTGTTCTAGCGCGCATTGACGGGCGAGCTTTTCACAGCTTCACGCGCGGCATGGATCGACCTTTCGACGCTGCCTTTTCGTCCTGCATGGTTGAAACGACGGCGGAGCTGGTGCGCGAAACAGGCGCTTGCATAGGCTACACACAGAGCGACGAGATCACGCTTGCATGGCACAGTCGAACCACGCAGAGCCAGATATGGTTCGATGGCCGCGTAGCGAAGATGACGAGCCAGCTTGCTGCCCAAGCAACTCTGATTTTCTTTCGGCATGTGCTGGCGATGATGCCGCAGTACGCAGACCGAATGCCCACATTCGATGCTCGCGTTTGGGCAGTTCCCAACCGCGCGGAAGGTGCAAACGTGTTTCTCTGGCGCGAGTGGGACGCCACGAAGAACAGCGTGAGCATGGCTGCTTCTGCCTACTACAGCCACAAGGCGCTGATGGGCAAGAACAGTCCGCAGAAGCACGACATGCTTCATGAGAAGGGCGTCAACTGGAACGACTATCCGGCCCTGTTCAAGCGGGGCGCGTATGTACAGCGGCGCACAGTTGCAACCAAGTTCAGTGCAGATGAATTGGAGCGGCTACCACAAAAGCATGAAGCGCGCACCAATCCT
This sequence comes from Pseudomonadota bacterium, assembly GCA_018241685.1. Classification (GTDB taxonomy): domain Bacteria; phylum Pseudomonadota; class Gammaproteobacteria; order Burkholderiales; family Rhodocyclaceae; genus Zoogloea. The sequence continues at coordinate 4,791 of JAFEDJ010000045.1, read as the reverse complement.
GAACTGGTAGTTGAGCGGTCAATGTGTGTGGCATTGGATATGCCGCCACTTGCGACCGTCACCAACCGGGAAGAAGTGATTTTTGACGGGGCCGCGCCAATGCTGGCCGAGCGGTCTAACGCTTGAGTTAAGCCGGGCCGTTTCATGGCCGCGGCGATGTGACAATTAGCCGTGCAGCGCCGCGGCCATGAAACGGTCTCGGCTTGAACGAATTGTTAGGTGGCTAGCCGGATAAGCGATTCGTCGTCCGGCCAGCGACCATCATATGTGTATGACTCAAGGCAGCTAATGTAACCATCCTTGACCCAGAGGATGAGACCAATGCCTTCTGGAACATCCGGATGCTCAGCATGTCCCTTGAGCATGTCCTCAATTTTCCAGCGGCCTTCATCAAGCTTAGGCACCATCGGGTTGACCGATAGTTCCGTGTAGAGCCCGACCCCCGTGTAGTCACGGGAGGCGCATGACGCCTGAGCAAGTTGAGCCAAAACAACATCACGCTGCGAGTCGGATGCGCTGACAGCGACGATTGCGTCTCGCTCAAACTGGCTAAGTTCTTCCATGGCCACCTAACGCCTGAATTAAGCCGCGCCGCAACGAGGTGCAACCGGCGCCGATTTGTCACCGGTTGCAAAAATATAGCCGAAGCCTTGATGCGGCGTCGGCTTGAATGAATTGTTAGGTTGCAGAGGGTCAAATAGTGAGTGACTGGAATCCACGAACTAATAACTCGATCACGAACCAGCGCAGCGAATGGTACAGGGTGCGAAGGCCATGCGGCAGGCTCAGTAGCTTTTGCTTCCGCAGCAGAATCCGCGCGGCTGAACATGTAATGCGCGCCGCCAAAGTGGACGACTGGCGCGTGCTTGCCGCGCGAGGCGTGAAAATTGTTTCTGCAACCTAACAAGAATTCCTCGACACCCCTGTCGCATAACACCGAAGGCTGAACCCATGCTCGCCCCGGCCAACGCCGCACCACAGCAACCGCTCAAGCTCCGCGATGCATTCGTTGCCCGCATCCGTGCGAAACACTATGCCCCGAGCACCGAGAAATCCTACTGGGGCTGGATCATGGCGCTGTGCCGGCACCACCGCGGTCGGCACCCGCGGGAGCTGCAGCCATCGGACATCGAGGACTTCCTTTCGCACCTGGCCACCGCGCGCAACGTCAGCGCCAGCACCCAGAACCAGGCGCTGGCGGCGATCCTGTTCCTCTACCGCGATGTCTACGACACCAAGCTCCCGTGGCTTGACAACGTGACGCGCGCCAAGCGCCCGAAGCCACTGCCGCTGGTGCTGGGCCGCGCCGACACGCAGGCGCTGCTGGCGCACTGCACCGGCCTGCCCGGGCTGATCTGCCGGCTGCTCTACGGCACCGGCATGCGCGTGAACGAAGCCCTGCGGCTGCGCATGGGCGACGTCGACCTGCGCCGCGGCATCATCACCGTGCGGCTGGGCAAGGGCGGCAAGGACCGCACCACCTGCCTGCCGCGCAGCCTGGCGCGCGCCCTTGCGGAACAGATGGCCGAACGCGCGCGCCTGCACGCCATCGACCTCGCCCGCGACCGCGCCGACGTGGAACTGCCGGACGCGATCGAACGCAAGTACCCGCACGCCGCGCGGGAGCTGCCGTGGCAATGGCTGTTCGCCACCAGCACCTACCAGACCTGCCACCGCACCGGCGCCTACCGCCGGCACCACATCGATGCCCGCACCATCCAGCGCACCATCAAGCAAGCCGCCCGCGCCGCCGGCCTCACCCAGGCCGTGCACCCGCACACCCTGCGCCACTGCTTCGCCACCCACCTGCTGGAATCCGGCAGCGACATCCGCACCGTGCAGGAGTTGCTGGGGCACAGCGACGTCACCACCACTCAGATCTACACCCACGTGATGGAGCGCCCCGGGCTGGCCACCATCAGCCCGCTGGACGCCATGCAGCTGCACTGACGCATAGCGAGCGAATGCAGGTGGTGGGTACAGTGGCGGGTAAGAAACGCGCGGAAACAAAAAAGCCGCTGAAATCAGCGGCTTAGATGCGCGTTTCGCCTGAATTGGCGGAGACTGAGGCCGTTCAACCCATCCATATCAGTCCGCTGCCCGCGTCACGTGTGCATTGTAGGGCATACTCGCGCACAGTGGAAGCGGGACGGTGGTGGGTAGGATGGCGGGTAGGCTTTCGGTGCGCCAAGTGCAGACGGTGGGTCCGGGGATGCATGCCGACGGCGACGGCCTCTACCTGCAGGTCACGCCCGCGGGGGCGCGGTCGTGGATCCTACGTTACCAGATCAACAAGCGGCGCCGCGAAATGGGTCTGGGCCCGTTCCCCCTGTTCGGCCTCGCCGATGCGCGCCAGCGTGCGCAGGAGGCGCGCCGACTGCTGGCCGATGGCATCGACCCGATCGAGCACCGCAACGGCCGCACTGCGGCGCAGGGCGCGAAATGGGGCGACGTGGTGGATGACGCCATCGACAGCCTGCGCGCTGGCTGGAAGGATGAGCGCCAGGCTGACCAGTGGGCGGCCTCGCTGCGCGACCACGGGCCCGACCGCACGCTGGCCATCCGCGCGGTGACCACCGCCGTCGCGGTGGAATGCCTGCGCAGGATCTGGACCAGCAAGACCGAGACGGCCACGCGCGTGCGCGGGCGCTGCGAGCGCGTGTGGGACTACGCGCGCGTTTCCGGGCTGGCCGAAGGCGACAACCCGTTCCGCTGGCGGGGCCACCTGGACAAGCTGCTGCCGAAGCCTTCGAAGGTGGCGCGCACCGCGCACCACGCCGCCATGCCCTACGCCGACCTGCCGGTGTTCATGGCCACGCTCCGCGCTGGCCACAGCATCAGCCGCGTGGCGCTGGAGTTCACCATCCTCACCGCCGCCCGCACCGGAGAAGTCACCGGCGCAGCCTGGGCGGAATTCGATCTGGATGCGAAGCTGTGGACCATCCCGGCCGAGCGCATGAAGGCCGGCCGCGACCACACCATCCCGCTGGTCGATCGCGCCGTCACCTTGCTGGCTGACCTCCCGCTCGACAAGCCGCCGTTCGCGCTGTCCGAGAACACCATGCTGTACCTGCTGCAGCGCACGCCGCCGAAGGGGCTGGGCCTGCCCTACACCGTGCACGGCTTCCGCTCGGCCTTCAGCGACTGGGCCCACGAAACCACCGCGCATCCCAACCACGTCATCGAAATGGCGCTGGCGCACACGATTCCGAACAAGGCCGAAGCCGCCTACCGCCGCGGCGCCCTGCTGGATAAGCGCCGCGATCTGATGGCGGACTGGGCAGCCTGGCTGGAGTCTGGATCGCTCACAACGTCGCGGTGATCTCGCGTGTGTTGCGGCGGCGGATCGATGCTTGCCGGCATCGGCTCGCCGCCCTGTTTACGGCCACGAAAAACTGTCGAACTTGTGGCCGCCGGCGCCTTCAATTCGAGGGCCGCACAAGCCCGGAGCCGAAATGGCGCTATCCGTGGTGTTGATGTAGATCGTGCCGTTGACCTTGACCACAAGATTTGTACCGATGGCAGAGAACGTGAACGTGGTTGGTGTGCCCCTGTTGAATGGGGCAATACTTACGTTCGGCCCGCCGACTTGCGTGTACGTTCCGCCGACCCGCTTATAGATGGTAACCGTGCTCCGTTGCAGGACCTTTGACGATGAATTGTCGTAGATGACTGCAACGTAATAATTGCTGTTGTTAGCGAGCCTCAACACCAATCCGGTGTCGTTCGCCTCCGTAATGACGGCGCTAACCTCACCATCGGCGAACGACACCCCATTGCGCGTGAGAATGGCCTGCCAACCACTGCTCGCCGATAGGTAGCCGCCTGAAATACTCCAATCACCAGCAGTATCAGCATATTCGGTGTAGCTCGATAGCGTGTTCGTGCTGAAATCATCCGTTTCGCCGCCGCCACTTGTCGGCTGCCCAAACCTCCGCATCATCTCCCAAGGCTTCACGGCTGCACCTGCGCATACATGCAGTAGAGCTTGTCGTCGGCGGCGACGTACTTCACGCCCAGGTAATGCAGCTTGCCGGCGGTCGTCGCCGCCGGCAGCGTGCCCATGCGGTTGGCGTATTTGCTGCCCCAGGTGAGCGCGCGCGAGGTGCCGTTATCGATCAGCTCGATGGTGAAGCCGTCGCCGTCTGCCGGCGTGCCGCTGGGGTTGGCGATGGTTAGCGCGTCGGTCAAGGTGGGCGGGCGAAGTTCGTCGGTGGTGCCGGTCGGAGTGATGGTGCCGCTGATGATGCTGGACACCACTTCAATACCACCGGCGTAGTCCTTGAGTTGCTCCGGCGTCACAAAGACATCTTTGCCTGCGGCAACACTACCACCGCCCACTTTTGCGCCACCGCTGGGGCTGGTTGCGGGGATGCGCTCATCGCCGGCGAGCGTGACAAGTTGCGGGTTGTCTTTCCAGCGGGCCATGTCTCAGTCCTTGTCCATGTAGTTGTTGTCTGCATCGTCGGTATAGGGGTTGCCGGCATCGTCTTGGTAGGCTTCCGGCTCGGCCAATGCGCCGCCGGTCACCTCAAATTCGTGCACTAGACCATCCCAACTTGCGCGATTGTCTTGCGTGCTGTAACAGGTGATTTGCACCCAGCCATCTGCGGGCGGCGTGTACGTTGCGGTGTAAACCGGCGGTGTATGGATTTGTATGGTGGGCGCGCCCCACGCATCGCCGGGGTCAGCGCGGAAGCGCCACTCCACGACTACTTGCCAGCCTGCTGGTGGTGTGACGCCTGCGGCGAAATGGTCGATGGGGATGTCGGATTGCAATTCCGCGTTGCG
>JAFEDJ010000044.1 GCA_018241685.1 Pseudomonadota bacterium | reverse complement strand
CTGAGTTGGTCGACGAGAGCGAGCGTGTCCACGCTGTCCGCGAGCACATAGAGGGGCGCCGAGGGGGCAGGGAAGTTCATCGGGGTGTTCATGCTGCGGCCCTCCGCGCGCTGTGTGTCGTGTTCTCGGGGCGGGCTGCGGGGTATTGCGAGGCGATGCATGTGCGTGCTTGGGCGCACGGCCGGGCGTGACGAGTCATGGCGTGTTGCTCCTTGATTGCGGTCTGAATCTCCGCCATCCACTTTCCACGGTGGGCGGCGGAACCGTGCGGGGGTGGAAATACCGGAATCAAGGAACCGGCCAGCCTCGCGGCTGCCCCGCACGGCCCGCCATTGGACAGACGCGACCATGCTCCGACAAGAAAAAGCCGCGTCAAACGCGGCCTTCATCGGCCTTGATTATTTCCAGGTTTCCACACCCGGCCACCCTTGTTTAGGTGACGTGGTGAGTATCGGCGCGGGCAGGGGAGAGCGTCAAGGGAATGACGACGTATTTGGATAAACCGAGTGGGTTCGGGCCATTGCCGTTACGGGGCGTTGCCTGGGAGTGGGAAGGTGTTATCAGGCAATTTCGGAGGGTTGGTGACAATCGTCCCGAACATTGCTCATCGCCAGTCTCAGCTCCTGTGAGAGCGTCTGGAGTTCCGAGATCTTCCGGTCGACAACCGCAATCTTGTCGGCAAGGACGGAGCGCTTCTGCTCCGGTTTCAAGGTGTGATTGGCCCACGCATCCAGCAGCTCACGGATTTCTTCAAGCGAGAAGCCCAGCGTTTTGCCTTGCTTGATCAGGCCCAGCCGTCGAACGGCGGTGGTGTCGTAACGACGGTAGCCATGGCGTCCTTCCTGGCCGCGCTCCGGCTTGATGAGGCCCAGGCGCTCATAGAAGCGGATGGCATCGCGCGTCATTCCCGTCTGTTCCGCCAGTTCCCCGATCCGCATCGTCAAATCCTCCTGCCAGCTTATGTGTGCCTTGACCTTGGACTTTACACCACTGTTTACAGTCGCGTTTTGAGTGGGTCTCAGGAGAGAACATGACGCAGGAAATAACCGCATTCGTTACGGGTGCCACCGGTTTGCTGGGCAACAATCTTGTGCGTCTCTTGCTCGCAGAGGGGTATCGGGTCAAGGCTCTGGTGCGGTCGCACCACAAGGCCTCCGCACAATTCAACGACGTGATGGATGACCGTCTGGAGTTTGTGCTGGGGGATCTCGCCTGTGTGAAGGACTTTGCGTCGGCCCTGCAGGGTTGTGACGTGCTCTTCCATACCGCGGCCTACTTCCGGGAGAGCTACAAGGGCGGCCGCCATCTGGACGCCCTGCGCAAGACGAATGTTGGAGGTACCGAAGCCCTGCTGAACGAAGCCTATGCCGCAGGTATTCGGCGCATGGTCCATATCAGTTCCATTGCCGTGCTGCGCCACAACCAGGCCGGGCTGACAGATGAGACGATGCCTTTGGCAAAAGACGCGGCGCCGGATGACTATTACCGCAGCAAGATAGAAACCGACGAGGCGGCATTCGCGTTTCTCGACAGCCACCCGTGCATGCATATTTCCTTTGTCCTGCCCGGCTGGATGCACGGCCCCGGTGATCTTGGGCCAACCTCGGCTGGGCAGTTCGTTCAGGATTACCTGCGTCAAAAGATTCCCGGGGTGGCCGATGCGGCCTTCTCCGTGGTGGACGCCCGGGATGTGGCCCAGGTCGCCCTGGCGTCCAGCCGAACAGGCAGACGAGGCGAGCGCTATCTGGCCGCAGGGCATCCGGTCAGCATGTCCAGGCTTTTGCAGGCGATGGAAACCGTAACCGGCATTCCCGCGCCACGCCGCAAACTGCCCCGCGTGATGCTGTATGCCATCGCCTTGCTGCAAGAGGCCTATGCCCGACTGACCGGCAAGCCGGTGTTGCTTAGTTTGGCCACAGTCAACAACATGGCCAACGATTACGGGAGGCGGTTCTCTGCAGACAAGATTCGCAGGGAGTTCGGTCTGGGTTTCAGGCCCATGGAAGAAACGCTGGCGGACGAAGTAAGGTGGCATCGGCAGCGACTGGCTGAATCCCCCTCACTCTAGGCACGTCGTGAACCCCGCGTTGGGCCTAAGGCATAAAGGAATCTCTTCGCATGTCCATCTCTAATTCATCCTTGTTGATCCGTGTGCTGAAGATCGTGCTTTCCCGTTTTGGGAGGATCGTGGTGAGTGGTAACAAACACCTAAGCGGCGCAGAAGGGAAAGTCGTTGTGTGCAATCACGTGGGGTGGGCCGATCCGCTACCAATGGGTTGCAACCTTGTGATCGGATAACTGTCGAATAGCTCCGAACGATTGTTGCAGGGGATGTTTATGCCGACACCACCGGGCAAGCCGCCTATTGAGCCCGACACTCCTAAACCCAAAGACCCGATCCATCATCCTCATGAACCGGATCATCCTTTTCATGATGAACGCGAAGAAGAAGGGATCGAAACGGATGAAGATGAGGATACAGGGGCAGACCCTTGGTGGATGTAGAACACTGCTGCTACCGACCACAAGCGGTCCTGCGCCGGCTTGGAGGTTATGAGCCTGAAGCAGCCCGATCATCGCCCCCCGCAAACCCACACCCCTCAATCCTCCCCATCAACTCCCTGGCCTCGTCCGCAATCATTCCGCAGGCCCACAAGTAGTGTTCCTGGTTTTCCGCATTCATGCGCCGGAACACGTCGCCGGCGTTGCCGCGGGTCATGGCGAGTAGGGCTTGGAGTTGGGCGAGGCGGGCGCTGAGTTGGTCGACGAGAGCGAGCGTGTCCACGCTGTCCGCGAGCACATAGAGGGGCGCCGAGGGGGCAGGGAAGTTCATCGGGGTGTTCATGCTGCG
>JAFEDJ010000043.1 GCA_018241685.1 Pseudomonadota bacterium | reverse complement strand
TTTCGCGAAAATCACGCGATGTCGCTCAGCTACAGCCAGTGGGCTGCGAGCGCTAGGCGGCTGACAATCGGGCAGGTGCGCGCCTACAGCGGCCCTGACGGAAAGAACGAGTACATGTGCCTGGAGACCGGAGTTGGCTCCGGCACCATCTACGATGAGCGCCGCCTTTTCGCGAATGAGGCGGACGCCTTGAAGGCGGCTGAGACTATGGCGGCCGTCGAGAATGCGAACCAGGATGGATGGGTCGCCAAGCAGTACGCAGAGACCATCAAGCTCTGCGACTACCAACTCAAAGACGCCGAAATCGACGCCGCCAAGTCCACTGCGCGCCAAGCGCGGCTGAGCGTTGGATATCTGGTCGATGACCTGGATGACGCCATCAGTCTTGATGACGTGAAGACCCGCATCGCGGCTTGGCGGGAAGACAGCCAGTGACTCCTCCCCCGACAACACCAACCCCAAAGCGGGAGCGCCTGAACATGGGTGAGCTGTCTGAACAGAACCGGGCGCGAGCCGTCCGGCTTGGCGGGGTCACGACAGAGCCGCGCACGGTGAACCTCCGCGAGCTCGGCTTTTCCTACACCGTGTCGGAGGCCGCGTTGGCGGAGATGCGGGCCGCAGACCGCCGAGCACAGCGCGTGCTGACGACCGCCCATCACTTCACGTTCGGAGGTCGCAATGGGTGAGCAACCCGCCAACGCGGTGAAAGCCGCCGAAGAGAAGCTCCATGATGAGCAACTCGACTGGGAAGACTTCTGCGCCGACAAGGCCGAACTCGAAGAGCCGGTCGATGAAAGCGACCGTTGGGTCAACATTCAGCGCTGGGTCATTGAAGACCTCCTCGACGCAGCCCGTACAGAAGGGCGCGGAGATCAAGAGCCGGTGGCGTGGCAAGAAGCGGCGGAGCCGTTCTTCCGCCTAGCCCGCGAGGTCATCAACCCTGTCAACGGCGAGCGTCCGTGGCACGCGGACAGCAAGGATTGGATGGTCGTGTTCTCCTTCGCAGGTCAGAGCGTGACGCTGGGAGATCTGCGCCGCGCGGCTGTCGCCTCACCCATCCGCGAACCGGAGATCAGCAGGACGGCCCTGATCGAGACGATGCGTCAGCATATCAAGGCTGATGCGGTCGGTTTGGCCCCGGCCGTGATCGCGCATTACCTGGTTGGTTTCGAAGAAGCCGCCGACGCCATCCTCAATCTCGCCCCTGTCGGAGGACGAGGGGAAGAGGGTTCATCACGCGCTGACCTTTCGCCGGCTAGCCGGTCACCGGATCAGCACACCGCTGGAGGTGAAGGCTGATGGCGAACCTCTGCACAGAATGCCTCGGCCGGAATTTCGTCTACTCGCCCGGTGGATATGCCCCAAAGCTTCCATGTCCGGTCTGCGGTAAGGGGCCCACGCCAAGGGCTGCCACTGTGGCATTGAGCCAAAGGCCGGAAGAGGTGAAGGCGGCTCAAGATCGCATCCGCGAGTACGCGTTTGATCTCTTCCAGCCGTACATCAACGAGGGCGTCTCGACGCCCGATGATGTCCATCAACGATCCTGCGATCTATTCACGCTGATCAACGCGGCGACGGAACTCGCCATGCTCCACGCCTCACGTGTCGCCGAGGAAAGCCAGACCAATGGCAGCTAAGCTGACGAAGGCCCGCAAGGCGTGGGATGACGCTTGCAAAGCGTGGAGCCAGGACACCCTCGACCAGATCGAGGAAACGATGCGGCTCGGCGAGGTGATGATGTTCGCTGCGACGGATCTCATCTGCGCAATGGAAGAAATCATCGCGAAGGCTAACACGCTCTCCGATACGCTGAACGCATACGGCTTTCCCGTGAGCGATGCTCATTGGGGAAACGCCAGCGGCGGCATGTCCATACAGGCTCGGGGACTTCACCTAGCTGCGGCCAACTATCGAGAGGCACGTGACGCCGCACTCTCCCAGCACCAGGGAGGGACCGATGGCTGAGAACGCATACATCAACGCGTTCATTGCGCTGCGAAACGCGACCCTGACCATCGAGAACGCGAAGAGCAATCTCGTTGGCCCGCTCAATGGCCAAGAGGTCAATCATGGGTCGGTCCTGTTCGCCATCGAGACGGCAGAGCGACACCTGCAAAACGCCCGCTCCGCCTTGACCGCCCAACACCAGGGAGGCGGACGTGGGTGACATGGGAGACCTGTTCCGCGACCTCCGAGAGGATCGCAAGGAGCGCCGCCGAACGCTTGGCGTGAACTGCCCGCGCTGCGCCGACGTGCGCCCGAAGGCGCACCCGTCGATCCTGTTGCCGGGCCAGCGCTGCCGCGTGGACGGTTATCGCGACCCGCGACCGGATGATCGCCAAGCCCTCACCGGAGAGCCCGGATGACGGACCTCGCCCAACTGATCGCGAGCGCGGGATACTGCAAAGCCTGCGCGACGATGCGGCGGGTCGCGCCGTGCCATAAGTGCGGGGCCGATCTGATCGAGCCGCATCCGGCATGGGAAGAACCCGCCATACCAGACGTTGAGCCGATCCGCCGCCTCGCCCGCGAGGTCGGTTACGCCATCGGCGTCCACGGTTCCCAGGAACGCGACCTAGACCTGATCGCCGCGCCTTGGACCGAGGAAGCGGTCTCGGCGGAACAACTGGCCGAGCACATCGCGCGCGGGATCAACGGCCGCGTGCTGGCGCCGGGTCCAAAACCGCTCGGACGATGGGCCTGCAACATCGCCATCGACGGCTGGTTCAAGCTGATCGACCTGTCGGTGTCGCCTGGGGGTGTCCACAGTGCGGATACCCCCACCAAGTCGATGCAGACGGCCATCGAGCTGCACCGCACGCTCATCGCCGCGCCTGAGCAGAGTTTGCAGCGGCTCCTTGACGAAATGTCATCCCGCGCCCTCCAGGCCCAGCAGGAGACCTCCGAAAATGAGTGAGAAGCCGAGGGGTTTATCACCGGCCCTGCTGGATATGCTCGCCAAGTCGAGGGCCGAGAGCGAGGCCATCAGGCGCGCACAGATGCAGCGTAAGAGCGCGATGATCCGAGAGGCCCGCGCAATGATCTTGGCGCGAAGGAAACCCCATGACCACTAGCCCCGAAGCACTCAGAGAGGCGGTCGAGCGGGTCGCATCGTCAGTCGCGGCGGCTAAGTGGCCGAACCTGAAGGGGTGCGATGTGTACCCCGAAGACCTGACCCTGGTCCTATCCGCCCTCCAAGAGGCGCGGGAGGCGCTGGGGCCGTTTGTCGAAGAGGGGCTTAGGTTTGAGCCCGAATGCAGCGATGAAGATCCTTGGGGGGCAGTGCTCAAGGTCGGCCACTTCCGCCGCGCCGCCGAGGTCCACCGCGCTATCTCCCATGGAGGGGTGGATGAGTGACCTGACGCAACTTGGCGAAGATCGTCACGCAACATGTCGGTTCGGCGCGCTGACGCCGGCCTTCATCGTCCCGGCGAGCGGAGGCCCCGAACGGCCTACCGTCATGCCGCTTTGCCACTGGAAGCCTGAGCGTGCGCCGCCGGCCGTGCTTCGCACCTGGGGTGGAGCGGTCGAGTTGGAACGCGACTGCGCCGTTTGCCCGGTGTGGTCCCCCCTCCCCGCCCAGCCCCCAGGAGTCGAGCCCGAATGAACTACCGTAATCGCGATCTTCTGGATCTGGCACAGCATGCCACGCAATGCATGTCGTGCCTTGCGCATAACGACGGAACGGTGGTCGCAGCTCACGCAAACCACGTCGGCAAGGGAATGGGCATGAAGTCCCATGACTTTGCGTGGGCGGCGATGTGTTTCAAGTGCCATGCGTGGCTAGACCAGGGTGCAAACCTGACCCGAGAAGACCGCCGAGCCATGTGGGAAGCCGCCTACTGGCGCACTCAGGAGTGGCTGTGGGCTAGCGGCAAGATCTGCGTTGCGGCGGAGTTCGTTCGCGATGATAGGCCAGAGCCAATCAAGCGGAAGGTGAAAAAGAGCCGGCCGATCCAAAGCCGCGGATTCCAGAAAGACTTTGTAAAGGGTTTCGACGGTATCGTGCGTCAGAAGGAGAGGGCACGATGATCTGGTTTATCGCAATCGGAGCTGTTGGGTTCTGCCTGGCGCTTGGTGTGAAGGTTCTTGCGGTTCATGGGTGGTTGCCGCATATTTAGACGTCGGGTCGAATTAGCTCAGCTGCCTTAGAGCAACGCCGTATCTTCGGCGTAGGTCGCTGGTTCAAGTCCAGCATTCGGCTCCGACATCTTGAAACTCATCGGCTTGTTCGATGAGCGGCGGAGTTGATCGCCCGTCGAATCAAAACCCCACGAAAGCGAACCCGTCAGGCTTAGGCTTGGCGGGTTTCTCGCTTCTTAAGACCGGTGAAGCCATGCGCCTTGAACAGCGCGCCATGGGCCTTCAGCTTATCAACAGCCATGCCGGTTCGCACGATCAATGTGGTTCCGTCGATGACGCAGGGGTCGAGGTAGGATTTCACCCAGCCTTCGCCCTCTATGCGAACGAGAGCTTGGCGGATTTCGGTGACGGGAAATCTGGTGACGTCAGGGGCTAATGGCGCATCATGCATCGGAGTCCAATGCTCCAGCTTTCCGGAGCGGAGCAGGACTTGCAGGCCAGGGCCGCCGGTGCGCTTCAGATCTGGCGAGTCCCGCAAGTAAGTCTTAAGCCGCAGGAGCAGCATACGCTCCCCGCCCAATCTCTTTGCCTCACGCCGCCACAGGGCGTCACAGGTGGCCTTCTTATCGCTGCGGGCCTTCATGGTAGCGGGAAGGGCTTTCCAGGCGTCCTCGAACGTCCCAGGCTCTGGGAACGGTATCACCAAAGCCGGCTCACCCATCGACGCCATCCAAGAGTGATTGCTGAACGGGTTTCGCGGAGGGTTCATCGAAAAGGCGGGGCTGTCGGTAGGCTTCCTCAATACGTCGGCAGGCTATGTCGAAGTAAGCGGGCTCGCGCTCAATGCCGATGAAGGCACGATTGAGGTTCACGCAGGCGACGCCGGTCGTACCTGAGCCCATGAAGGGGTCGAGCACCGCGCCAGGACCAGGCACAAATCCGAGGCACCACTCCATGAGTGCGAGCGGCTTCTGCGATGGGTGCGCGCCGTTTTGAAGGTCTTTCTCACGGCTCGCGCTCTTGACCGACTTTTCGAACCGGCGCGAGTTCATATCCATGCTCGTCCAGGCCATTTCCAGGTCGGCCATCGACGGCGCGTTGCCTGTCTTCGTCCAAATCAGCCAGCCGCGCGTTGGCCGAAGATCGAAGTAATTTCCGCCCCAGATGATCACCCGCTCATGCGCGGCGACGATCTGGTCGACAACGTCCAGCGGGCGCTGGTCGTCCCAGGTCTGCGCCTTCATGCCGTTGGCGCGCTGGTAGCGAGTGGGTTGGGCGGCGAAGCCAATCCCATACGGCGGATCGGTCACAACCGCGTCCACCTTGCCAAGCGTCGGAAGGATTTCCCGGCAGTCGCCCAGGTACAGCGTTGCGTCACCGATCTTCTCAATACGGCTCATGCGCGGCGGCTCCGAACTTCCTTCAGCATCTCTTCCAGCAGCCGAACCCGGAAGCGCTCCGACTGCTGCTCCCAGTCACCGTTCACGGTCGGCCATTCGTTGGCCTTGCGGGGAACAATCGGCGGTTTCGCAGCTTCTATACGCAGACGGCGGGTTTTGACCGCGGCCGGTGAGCGCTTCGCCCCCACAGCGCTGACCAAGCGGGCAAGCTCGGCGTTGGGCTTGGCGAGGTTCTTGCGGAGCAGTTCGTCCTGTTCTTCGGACCACATGATGCGGGTGCGTTCCTCGCATCGGTCCAGGTAGTCAGTTTCCTGCTGGGCCATTTCCTGGCGGATCTGAGCGAGTTCGTCTTTCAGCACGTCCAGCGGCGGGTCGATCTCCCGCGCAATATCGTCGTGGGACATTAGACCTCCACAGGGGTTACGGTGAGGCGGACAAGGCCGCCCATGTCATCCTTCACCCATCGCAGGGTGATCTCTTCTGCGAGGCAGTCGTCATCGACCATGTTGAGCGTGACGAGGATATCGCTTAGGGGCTTTTCGAGGTTGCCCAGGTCTCTGCGTCGCCGGTCTGGACGCTGAGCTTCCACGAGAAGCTTGTAGCTGCCCGGAATGCGCTTCTTATCGCCAGAGCTGTAATAGGCTTCCGCAACGGCGATGTTCTCCCAAGCGCGGTACTCGGATGACTTGATGTTGCGACCGTTCACAGAACGCCAAAGCCGATTAGTGCTTGGCGGAAACGGAACCATGATGCTCAGCATCCGAGCTTCAGCCGCTCGTTCATGGCCTCGCGCATGGCGTTGTGAGTGCGGTTGATGTCCCGCGTATCGCCCCGCTTCACGGCGTTGTTGTAGGCGTTGATAGCCGCAGACCACGCGAGATAGGCCGCGTCCTGGGCTTCCTCTATCGCGCGCTGGCGTAGCCTCTCAGCCCGCTTCTTGCCCCAGCCCCACATGGTTAGCTCCAATCCTGTTTTGCTGTGTCGAGTATCCGGCAGGCTTGCAGTTCCGATGCCTCATCGTGGCAAACGGCCCGCCAAAGCTGCAAATCCAGCAGCGCCGTTTTGACGCCGAGCGCTGCGGCGACCCGTTCAAGGCTCATGCCGGCTTTCAGCATCTCACGTGCTAGTTGGAGGGTGTTCACGGCTTACCAGCCAATCCGCAGAAGCCCGTCCTGATTCCAAGCCCATTGGTCGAGTGCCATGTCCACGCCATGCAGGATCGACCGATGCACATGCCGAGATTGTTAAATGGCTTGGCCTGTAAGTGCGGCGACACCAAGAGGATGGCGTTTGCCACCGCTGGTGGGCCGCAGCAGGCTTTCGCTTTGGCTTCGTCTTCGGTCATTTCGTTCTCCAGACAATGACTTGCTCAAGAACCCCCACCGTCTTGTATTCCCGCTTGCCCTCGTGAGCCGAAACAACCTGACTACACGTGGCGCTGATGCTGCGCGCATTGGCCTTCGGGAAGCGGATTTCCTCACCCGGCTCCATGCGGGCGATCCGGGCTCTGATGGTGGTTTTCTGGTCCATATCCGCACTGTGAATTAAAAATCGGCGATTGGCTAGATGTAAATTTAGCTTGCGGACAGGTCGCTGCCATGCTTCCATCATCCGGCAAACAGGAGGGCCGATCATGGCTTTTGGGATTGAGTACTTTGTGGGTGCTAGCCGCGGTGGCTGGGTCGCTAGCTCGGAGCGCTTCTCGTCGGAAGAAGCTGCGAGCGCGGAGATCTATTTCCGCGAAACGTGGGAGCGCCGGGAAGACATCACGCCGATGATGCGGCGTCCGGTGGAGGTGGGGTGATGCGCTCGACGCGAGAAATTGAGGCCAAGCTCCGAGAGATGGATAACATGACTCTTGGGGAAATCGCAGAGGCGTTGCTGGACGCTGAAGGCGAGGTCGAAGACCTGCGAGGAGAGGTGGAGGCCCTAGAAGGTCTACTGAAGCTGGCTGAGGCACCGAGATGACCCAGACCAACTACCTCGTCTGCAACGCGCTCGGCACGGTCGTGTACACGGCCGGCGACAAGGATATCGGCAAGCGCTGGGTCCAGAAGAACGCCAAGCTCCACAACGGCCTGCACTTGGTCGAGGAAACCACCACCGTTCAGCGGCGCAAGGTGTATGCGCCTAGGGGGAAGTGATGTCGGGTCTAAGTCCGCTACACAACGCCTGGGGGCGTTGGATGGACGCCGAGATGGATTATCTGCAAGACCCGTGCGCCATCACCGCGAACGCCGCTGAGGAAGCCCTGGAAGCTCTGTCGGCACTCGCCTATCAAAACGGCTACGAGCCCAACGGAAGCCTTGGCCTTACGGAATGGGTTGTGAGGGAGATTGCGGGGTGAAAGACCTGCAAACCGAGTGGAGACCTGACACCTTCCGGTGGGGGTGCGAAGGTCGGCGGGTCATGAGCGCCGGTCGAGATTGGTGCGCCTGCCTCGGACCCGTAACGCCTGAACAGAAGGCCTGCGGGATGTGTCCCTGCGAATGGGAGGAACTGCACGGACCTCCGGTCGTCTGCCGCGAAACTCGACTTGTTCGCCGGCCGAAATAGCGGTGACGCAGCGCACTAACTGCGCTAAATTAATAGGCCCGACGGGATGTCCGAACGCCCGCCGAGCCCAACCCACCCGCTAAACAGAGAGGACAGCGGATGAGCAATCAAGCATTGGATGAACCGGCCCCGATTTTCAAGGCCGCGAACGGTGAAGTATTTTGGCGCGGAACGTGGCTGCCGAAGGATAACGCCGAGGCGCTGCTGAAGATCTTCGCCGACAACGCGCATGCGCCAGACGACTACGCTCAAGCCTTCTCGGCTGAGATGTATGACAAGCTGAGCGACGCCATGGCTCAAGCGTATGGGCAGCGCCAATGAAGACCTCCGAAAGCATCACCAAACTCGCCCCGGCGCTGGTCGCAGCGCTGGCTGAAATCGAGGGGGCGGCCAAGTCCTCGGAGAACTCGCACTTCAAGTCGAAGTATGCAGACTTGTCGGCTGTGATCGAAGCTAGCCGTGGCGTTCTCGCTAAGCACGAACTGGCCCTGGTGCAATTCCCCGGCGCGCTGGGCGAAGGCTCGCTGTCGCTGGAAACCGTGATCCTGCACGCGTCGGGAGAATGGCTTTCCGGTCTGTCGGAGATCTACGTGAACAAGCCCACGCCGCAAGAAACCGGCTCGGCCATCACGTACCTCCGCCGCTATGCCCAGAAGGCGGTACTGAACATGCCAGACGTGGATGACGACGCCGAGGGCGCGATGCGGAGGAATGCCAAGCCCGCCGAACGCAAGCCGCTGAGCGTCGAGCCGGAAGGCGAGGTCTTCTGGCGCTGGACCGGCCAACAGGCGATGAACGCCAACCAAGCCAAGAAGGCCGGCCTGGACGTGGTGTTCAAGGAGTTTGTGAACCGCATCGGCGAGCTTTCCGATGGCGTGCAGATCGACGAGTGGATCGACGCTGTAGAAGC
>JAFEDJ010000042.1 GCA_018241685.1 Pseudomonadota bacterium | reverse complement strand
GACAGACTGCCTCTCTCTAATCGGCCTTGATCGGGTCTCGCCCCCGGGGCCATGCGACTAACCGCACCAGCAGGCCTCAATCGTTCATCGGCGGGATCAGGGAAACAGGGATCAGCCGTTTCCCTCTTTGATCCGCCATCAGGTTAGCCAGGCTCTCTGCTGGTCGGTCTGACCTGTTCGTCTATCGCTGATGTGCAGTTGCCATTGCTCGGTTGCGCTCAGGCCCGTTGCCAGGCCTGTGGGTTGTAGGATTCGCCCTTCGCCAGCACTGCCCACAGTTGCCGGCATGTTTGTTGGCGATGGCGACCAAGGTCTTGTGATAGCCGATCCGTCCGTTGAGCACGACGATCCACTGCTGCAGACGAGTCAGTTTTTCAGGGGATTCACGCCGTTGTTTCCGGAGCGTCGCAGCCAGTACGCTGCGTGCGCTTTGCACGAGCAGGGTGCGCAAGTAGTCGTCGCCTCGCCGGGTGATGCGTCCAAGCTTCGTCTTGCCCCCGCTGCCCGACGCCTGGCAGATCGTTCCTCCACCCACCCCACGCGCAGACTGTGCCAGGCCCAGACGCTATGCGGTGCGGCCCCAGTGGTGGGCGCTGCCACACGCTTCCATGCCGATCATCGTGCCCGCGGGCAAGGTGCCGAGCCAGGTCAGAAAGCCTGCCCGGTTGAATTCCCGCCGCTCCACGATCCGACCGGCGCAATCTGCCACGCAGGTCACGAAGACGTTCTTTGCCAGATCCACACCAACCGTCGTAGTATCCATTTTGACTTCCCTCCTCGCCGTTCAGATTGACTTTCAGCAATTCAATCTTGGCACTTCGATGCCGGGTGGCAAGCCCACCAGGTGGGTGGGGGAAGTCCTTTTGTAGTCGGTCGAGAGGGACCGCCTGCCGGCGTCGCCGCTCCGGCGGCCCCTCACCTTAAACGTTGGGCGTCATGATCGATCACATTCCGCACACGGAGGAAAAGCTGGAGGCCCGACGGGAAGTGGTCTCTCTGTGTAACGCCATGCTGGCGGGTGACTTGTCGTTCTTTGAAGGTGCTATCCGAATTTGCTCTCTTCGCGGCCATCTTGGAGTGCCAGACGACGATTCAGACATAACGGCATTCGTCGCGATTGAATCAGAAACCGATCATCTCCCCATGGCTCGGACGCAACATCTCTGGTCATCCGGAGCGGTTCATCGGCTGCAGCCCGAGTTCCAACGAACGGAAGAATGGGCGAAAGGCTTTGCGCCGAATGCGTGCCGAAATCTAATCGAAAGGTTTGGCACGCTATGACGCCCAACCCTTCAGTCAACCGGAGCTGCCGCATAAAGCCGCGGCAGGCCGGTTACTTCGAACGTTAGCCACCTCCCCATGACCGCACAGAAGAATCCCAACGGACACGACATGCTCTTTGTGCATGGAGCTACCGTATCGTCCTTGGTTCGATACTTGAACAAGTCAGTTCCATATGTTTGGGTTCTTGGGCACATGCCGCACCGTTATGTTCAGTGGTACAACGCCACCGTTCCATTGAATGAACGAGAGAACATAACCGCCTCTGTTCGGCTTCTCTCTTACGACATTCAATTTACAACTTCAGAGTTCATAGAAAAGGCATCGTCTTTTGAAGAGCACAGCCTTGTCCTTATTCAGGCCCATAAACCGATGCCAAATGCTCTCGACCTATCACGCATACCGGAAGCCCAACAAGACAAAGTGCTAATCGACAACTCAGCTTTCCTGCGCATCTATCTTCCACACTCCGTCGAAACCGCTTGCGTAGTTTGCTATCAAGCGGGGTACTTGGAGGCGGCAGGTGGCTAACACTACGGTCGAGCTCGCTCCCTTCGGTCGCTGGACGCTGCGCGATACAGCCGCGCAGCGCCGCTCACCTAATGAAATGGACTCCCCCGCTCGATAGCATGACACTGACGCCCAGGTAGCCATGGGACTGAGATCATCAGGAGGATGTGACATGAAACAGATTGCCCGTATCGGTCTCGACATTACCAAATCCGTCTTCCCGCTCCACGGAGTAAATACTCACAGCATAGGGAGCGTCAAGTGAATCTAATCTTTCGTCTGCGACTCTGGGTTTTTCTGATCCCCTTGCCGCTATCCGCCTGTAACCCGATGATTGGGATGTACACCCATATTGGCGGAGAGCTTCAGTCAGGTGAATTTAACTATCCATCATCGAATCCGACCCCACAACACCTCATAACGATAGAGATTGCGGCGCCAGCAACGGTGGATATCCAGTTGAGAGCGGTTTACCTTACTGACGGCCGCATGACATGCCGGTCTACGCCGACCTTCATCGCCGGCTCGGTTGAGGGCGCAACTTTTCCTTCTGCTGTGTCGATACCAGTTGCACTACGCAATGTCAGCAATGTACGTAATGGAACATTGATTGTTGATGCCTTCGAGCCCGGCAAATGCGATTGGCAGTTCGGTTACCTGGAAGCAATCCTGATCAAGGGCTCTCTGGTAAGTCTGCCCAACATCGTTGTTCGAGGTCGCGATGGTTGGAATACAAAGTACCAGCAGACTGCATATGCGAACTCATTGGCTACGCCCGTCGCCCTTCGCTGTGACTTTAGGGGCTTAGAACAAGATGGAAAGAACGTGCGATCGAACGCCTGTGCGCTCCCAAATCCGGACAGACCAAAAAGAGAGCAATACCTGTCTCCTGAGACATCAGTCGTTCGACTGGAAGTTGAAGATGTGGGCATGCGCACTAGAAGCCAATAAAGATTGGACTTTCCTGGAACTGTATACGGATTGATGTCGGCAACGGCATCTTCGCCGCGCTGACCGAATTCGAGCGTGAATTGATTGCCTAGCGGATATTGGCGAGGCTGGCGTTGGCGCAGGCACGCGATAGGAAGGGTGGCCGTTCAGGATGATGCCCTCACGGGCTGGTCCGAGAAAGAAGGGAATATCTTCGTGCAACCGCCCGCAGAGGTCTTGCGGGAAATCGTTGCTGTGCGCTTGCACGTTGATGAGTGCTCTTCCAGTGATGGGCCGCTCAAAGTCGTGCCAGGCTCCCACACCCATGGGCGAACCAGCCACGACACCGCCCTCGCCCTGCGCGATACCCTCGGCGAGGTAGTCTGCCCCGTTGCCCGCGGCGGGGCTTTGCTCATGAGTCCGTTGCTGCTGCACTCTTCCTCAAAGGCCACAGGTCAAAGCAGGCGCAGGGTTCTGCATTTCCTGTTCGCCCCTCGTTCATTGCCCTTCGGGCTGCGGTGGTGCAATGCCGTCTAATCAGAGGATCGGTGATCAAGGAGACAAGTGACGCAGTGCATAGCCGAATTTGAATGGACGCCGAATAATTCCATAAACATATCCATTCAAGCTTTATTGCACTCATGAACGACAGACAGTTCGATGCCCTGGTCGGCAGGCTGGAGGGGCAGGCCCAGCAGAGTCCCGGCCTCTACAAGCTCAAGGTATTGCTGCTCGCCACGCTGGGTAATGCCTACATTGCCGTGATGCTGCTGGCGATCATCGCGGTGTTGGTGGGGCTGTGCGCTTACATCATGGTGCTCAAGGCCATCGGCGTGAAGCTGATCATCATCGCCGGGTTCTTTCTGTGGATGGTGCTCAAGGCGCTATGGGTCAAGATCGAACCTCCCAGGGGTACGCCGGTCGATGCGGCGCAGGCGCCCGAGCTGTTTGCCATGGTGAATGGATTGCGCCGGCAGTTGGGCGCCCCACCCTTCCATCACGTGCTGATCACCGACGATTTCAATGCCGGGGTTGTGCAGTCGCCGCGCCTGGGCGTCTTCGGTTGGTCACGCAACTACCTCCTGCTCGGCCTGCCCTTGATGAAGACGCTGACGCCCGACCAGTTCAAGGCCGTGCTCGCCCACGAGTTCGGCCATCTGGCCAAGGGACACGGGCGCGTGTCGAACTGGATCTACCGCCAGCGCTTGCGCTGGAGCCGCCTGCTGCATGCGCTGGACGCCGACGACAGTTGGGGCAGCCTCCTGTTCAAGCCCTTCCTGAACTGGTTTGCCCCCTTCTTCAGCGCCTATACCTTTCCGATGGCGCGGGCCAACGAGTATCAGGCGGATGCCACTGCGGCAAAGCTCACCTCTTCACGGACAGCGGCTGAGGCACTCACGAGCGTCAATGTGGTGGGCAGTTTCCTCGCAGAAAAGTACTGGCCCGGGATTCACCGACACGCCGACGAGCATCCGCAACCCAGCTTTGCGCCGTATTCCGGAATGGGCCACGGAGTCTCCACCGAACTCGACGAGGCGTCGGCCGAAGCATGGCTGGAGCGGGCCATGGTTCAGCAGACGGGCTCTGCCGATACGCACCCGGCACTGACCGACCGCCTCAACGCCCTGGGAGAATCCCCACGCCTGCAACTGCCGCATGCGGGTCACACCGCGGACCGGCTGCTGGGCAGCATGCTGGAGATCGTGACGGAGAACTTCGACCAGCGCTGGCGGGACGCTGTTGCGCCATCCTGGGAGGAACGCCATCGGGAAGTGCAGGACGGTCGCCGTCAACTGGCCGAACTCGATGCCCGTGCCGACTCGGGCGCCGAGCTGACTGTGCAGGAGGCCTATGATCGCGCGAACCTCACCGAGACCATTGGCCACAACCCCGATGACGCGCTGACCCAGTTTCAGGCACTGCATGAACGCGTGCCGAACGATGCATTGGTCTGCTTCTCCCTCGGCGCCCGCCTCCTGCATCGGAACGATGCCAGTGGCTGCGCGTTGATCGAGCACGTCATGCATCTGGATGAAAACGCAACCGCAAACTGCTGCGAGTTGCTGCGTGACTATCACTGGCGCAATGACCGCCAGGACGAAGCCCATGCGTGGCATCAACGTCTGGTCGAACGCGTCACCCTGCAGGAGGCTGCAGCCAAGGAACGCAATGGGGTCGCGATCGGCGACCGCTTCGAACGCCACGGTCTTGCCGAAAATGATCTGGCCACCCTGCGCAGCGCGTTACGGAGCATCCCGGGCCTTCGCAAAGCCTACCTGGTCAGGAAAAGGGTCAAACACCTCCCGCATTCCCCTTGCTTCGTCTTCGGCTTCAAGACGTCCCGGTGGTATCAACTTCACAATGAGCGCCGGGCCAGAGAGGTCTTGCGGCTGATCCAGGAGTCCGTCAGCTTCCCCGGAGAGACGATCCTCATCAACCTCGAAGGCAATAACAGCCGGTTCGGCCGCAAATTCAGCTGGATGCGTGGAGCACGGATCCTGTGATGCAGGTCTTGTGTCCCTCGTGTCGTTTGTTGGTTTCGGAGTCGCCCAGTTCTCATTCTTGATATGTCCGCACTGCAAGGCATCAGCCCTGCTAACGCATGCGCACTCATGGAGTGCATGGGTCGGGACCAAATGCCGTCACTGTCACAAGCCCTATTAGGAGTCTTTGTGCCTTCTTTCCGACCACTTCTCATCAACCCCATCGCGCCGAACCCACAATGAAACGACTGCTTCTCCTCGCCGCATTAACGCCTTTGCTTACCGCCTGCGTCGGTGCTGGGGTGATCTCAAGTCAGACAGAAACACCAAAGCGCGCAACGCTGGCGAAGAGTCGCGGCAACATCGTCCTTCTGGCGCCCAATACAAGTGCCCCTACCACGGACAAGACTGCCGTAAGGAAAGGCTGGGGCGAGCCTGATCGCATCGAACCCCGCGGTGAGTTGGAGCGTTGGATCTACAACAAGGATGTGGCCTGGACCGGCGTGCTTCTATTTGCCGTGATCGTACCTATTCCACTGCTCGTTCCGGTTGGACATGACCACTTGGCGATCGACTTCCGCAACGATGTTCTTGTGAACATCGAGGCAAGGGGTCAAGAGAGCAGGCTGGCGTTTTGTGCCATGCCACTTCTTATTCCGCATGCAAACGGCTGTGAAGCTGCGACAGCCCCTGCAGACGGTGGAATTGGAAAGCAATTCATCGACCCAAACGGGACCCCGCTCGTTGAAATCGATCCCAAGCACTGATGGGATTTCAGCCATTTTAGCTGGGCTTGGTGAAGCCTCGCCAATTTGCGGCCCCCTGCTCAAATTCAACATTGTCCTCATGAACCGAGAGAACCATCATGCGCAAGGTAGTCCTCCTTTTTTTGGCCCTTCCAGTTCTCATCACAGGCTGCACCACATTAATCACACTCAGCGAAGCCGAGACAAAGAACAAGATTTACTCCGGCACAATAAGACAAGCTGACCTGAAATGCGGCCACGGCACTTGTTTTGACTTTCCATTTTCGCTGATTGCCGACACCGCACTATTACCTGTGACAATCCCTTGGACAGTCTTCAATCTGGCAAGTGGCGATACAACGTCAAACAGAGAAGGCAGGAATAACATAGCCACACTTCCTTTGGAAAAATGATTGACACCCGGGCCAACTCATAACTCCACACAACCTGTTGAGACAATCCCTGCCAACTCTTAACTCATACCACACTTAGAAAATGGAAAACAAATTTGTCAAATATAACGGAATGGCGGTAATTGAAGGCTGGCCCGAGAAAGTTGAGTCTGCGCAAAGGGAAACCACCTACATTATTGGTGGCAAAAACTATCCCAGAGTTGCGTACGGCAACGAAGAAGAGGACTGGGGAGCTGACAACGGACCTTGTCATGACTGTGCAGTTATTAAAGGTCAATTACATGTCCCAGGTTGTGACGTTGAGCGTTGCCCCGTTTGTGGCGGCCAGGCCATGTGCTGTGACTGCGAATACGAGGGCGATGAATGAACCTCCTGAGATTACATGCCGTCCTGAATTGCTTGAGAGTCTGGAACGCGTATCCGGCCTTTAGCAGGCGTCGGTCGAATCCAGGATTCCGGCCAATCATCCCTGCGGCCAGTGAAGAAACAGGCCGTTTCGGCGAAGCTCGATCGGCTGTACGCCGATGGCGGCCGACCGTCGATTCCGCCGGAGCGGTTGCTCACGGCGCAATTGCTGATCGCATTTTACTCTGTGCGCTCGGATCGGCAGTTCTGCGAACAGCTCGATTACAACCTGCTGTTTCGCTGGCTCCTCAATCTGCCCCTGGAGTCTGGCGGTCCAACATCCGGATCAAAGTGCTTCCCACTGGTTGAGGCGATGTCCTGCATGGGCCGCGCCATCGTAAGCTCCTGACCGAATCCATTCACTCTCATGAGGAAATTTCCCGAGATGGACATTCCACGGATATTCAACATCGCTGAGAGCGCTCACCGCATCCATAACCCGATCACACCCGAAAAGCTTGCCACGCTCGGTGCAGCCTTGCATCTGGAGTCAGGGGCTCGAGTGCTTGACCTCGGCAGTGGTTCGGGGGAGATGCTGTGCACTTGGGCGCGCGATCACGGCATTGTCGGCACTGGCATCGACATGAGTGTGCTGTTCACAGAGCAAGCGAAACACCGTGCGGTCGAACTCGGTGTCGCCGATAAGCTCAAGTTCATCCATGGCGATGCCGCCGGCTATGTGTCTGAGGAGAAGGTCAGCGTGGCTGCCTGTGTCGGTGCCACCTGGATCGCCGGGGGCGTTGTCGGCACCCTTGAGCTTCTGGCGCGGAGCCTGCGCACCGGAGGAGTCATCCTCATCGGCGAGCCCTATTGGCGGTATTTGCCGCCGACGGAAGACGTCGCCAAGGGGTGTCTTGCCAACTCGATCTCTGACTTTCTGATGCTCCCCGAACTCCTCGCGTCTTTTGGCCGTCTTGGCTACGACGTCGTTGAAATGGTTCTGGCAGACCAAGATGGCTGGGACAGGTACGAGGCCGCCAAGTGGCTCACCATGCGCCTATGGCTTGACGCCAATCCCGGCGACGAGCTTGCAAATGAGGTTCGGGCCAAACTGACATCGGAACCCGAACGCTACACAACTTATACGCGCGAATTCCTGGGCTGGGGTGTGTTCGCGCTGATGCCACGATAAGACACGATAAAGAGTGGCGAGGGCAAGCTGAAACGGTTGCACCGCGTGCTTGTCAATCAAGCTCATCCCGCAAGAGGCGCCAGGACACACTATGTCAACATTCGGAACACAAGCCCTCCTCGTAGGTGGTTTGTTCAACGCGACAACTGCATTGGTGCACCTCGCCTGCATCGCCTTCGGTTTCTGGCTTGTGTCGTCTGGTATTCGTCTTGTCATTGGGCTCGTGCACGCCTACGGCGTCATGGCGCTATGGTCCGCACAGTGAGGCTTGACCCTCACGCCACGTAAGCCCTCAGCCTTGTCGCACGCATGAACCGGAGAGCATTCGATGTTGCTTAAAGTGGGCGATCTCGCCAGGCGTTGCGGACTCACCGTCCGGACGCTGCATCACTACGACGCCATCGGCCTGCTCATCCCGTCTGCGCGCTCCGAGGCCGGTTATCGCTTGTATGACCGGGACGACATCGCCAGGCTGCACCAAATCCAGGCTTTGCGTCGTTTCGGCCTGTCCCTGGCCGACATCGGGACTGTATTGGCAAGGCCCGACTCGTCGCTTGCGTCCATCGTGCAGCAACAGATCGACATGCTCGACAAGCAGATCGAGCAGGCGATGGAGCTGCGTGATCGTCTGTCCCGCTTGCAGGGCCGGTTACTGCGAGGCGATGAACCGGAGCTTGCCGAATGGCTGACAACGCTGGAAAGGATGACCATGTACGACAAGTATTTTTCGCAGGATGAGCTCGCCCGGCTTCCCCTCTATCGGGCTGGCAAGAGCACCGAAACGGAGTGGCGGACCCTGGTGGACGAGGTGCGTGCAGTGATGGAGCGCGGGCTTCCACCGCAGAGCGATGAAGCACAAGGCCTGTCGAAGCGCTGGATAGAGATGATCGAGCGTGATACGGACGGGGATCCGCGTCTGCTGGCCAAGCTGAACGCGATGCATCTCAAGGAGCCTTCGGTGCAGGCCCAGACCGGCATCACGCCGGACGTGCTGGCCTTCGTGCTGCAGGCCAACGCGGAGACGAAGCTGCGCATCTACGCCAAGTATCTTTCGCCCGAAGAGTTCGCCTTCATGCGCGAGCACTACGGCAAACACACTTACGAGTGGCCGGAGTTGATCGGGGCCCTGCGCGAGCAGCTGGAGCAAGGCAGTGCACCGGACGCGCCAGCGGTACAACAGTTGGCCCTGCGCTGGCTGTCCTTGTTCCGCTCCTACGCGGGTGACAACCCGGAGACCCACGCCAGGATCCGCCTGGCCCATGAGAAGGAGCCGGAGCTGATGGCAGGTAGTCTGATCGACGCGGCGCTATTGGGCTTCGTGAAGGACGCCGTCGCGCATCTCAAACCGCGCTGAGTAGCGTGTGCGCAGGCCATCCGCAGCGCGGATGTGCCTGTCACAGGCCCTATACAGCAGGCGAAGCGCGGTGCCTGTGGTATTTTTGCGGCCTTCGTCGCGCCAAGCCCGGCGCGCGCAACTCCGGCGGCTCCTGCGCCGCCCGCCGTAACACACTGCACCATGAACCAAACTCCGGATCTTTTCGATTCCCTTCTGCCGGAGGCGGACGAGCCGCCGGCACCGCCGCCGCCCCCAGCGTCGCCCCTGCAGGGCAGCGACGACGCCCTGCCCCTCGATCAATATGCCGAGCGTGCTTACCTTGCCTACGCGATGAGCGTGGTGAAGGCCCGCGCGCTGCCGCAGGTCGAAGATGGCCTCAAGCCGGTGCAGCGCCGCATCCTGTTCGCGATGAACGAGATGCGCCTGTCGCCGGCCTCCAAGCACGTGAAGTCGGCCCGCGTGGTCGGCGACGTGATCGGTAAGTACCACCCCCACGGCGACAGCAGCGTCTACGACGCGATGGTGCGGGTGGCCCAGGATTTCTCGCTGCGCTATCCGCTGGTGGATGGCCAGGGCAACTTCGGCTCCCGCGACGGCGATTCCGCGGCGGCGATGCGGTACACCGAATGCCGCCTGACGCCGATTGCCGAGCTGCTGCTGTCGGAGATCGACCGCGGCACGGTGGATTTCCGCCCCAACTACGACGGCGCATTTGAAGAGCCGCAGTTGCTGCCGGCCCGCCTGCCCTTCGTGCTGCTCAACGGCGCGTCCGGCATTGCGGTCGGCATGGCCACCGAGATTCCGTCCCACAACCTGCGGGAAGTGGCCGACGCGGCGATCCACGCCATCGAGCATCCCGCCGCGAACGTGGCCGACCTGATGCAGCACATCAAGGGCCCGGACTTCCCCGGCGGCGGCCAGCTCATCTCGCCAGCGGCGGACATCCGCCAGGCTTACGAGACGGGCCGCGGCAGCCTCAAGCTGCGTGCGCGCTGGGTGATCGAGGATCTGGCCCGCGGCCAGTGGCAGCTGGTCGTCACCGAGCTGCCGCCGGGCGTGTCGGCGCAGAAGGTGTTGTTCGAGATCGAGACGCTGACCAACCCGCAGCCCAAGACCGGCAAGAAGTCCATCGACGCCGACCAGGCCCAGCTCAAGGCGCTGATGCTCGGCGCCCTTGACCGGGTGCGCGACGAGTCGGGCAAGGATGCGCCGGTGCGTCTGGTCTTCGAGCCGAAGAGCCGCAACCAGGACGTGGCCGAGTTCGCCAACCTGCTGCTGTCCCACACCAGCCTGGAAACCTCGGCGTCGATCAACCTGGTGATGATCGGCCTGGATGGCCGGCCGGGGCAGAAGAACCTGGCCGACATCCTGCATGAATGGGGCCGCTTCCGCGTCACCACGGTGCGCCGCCGCTCGGTGCATCGCCTCGGCCAGGTGAACGACCGCATCCACATTCTGGAAGGCCGCCACATCGTCTTCCTGAACATCGACGAAGTGATCCGCATCATCCGCGAGTCGGACGAGCCCAAGCCGGCGCTGATCGCCCGCTTCGACCTGTCCGACCGCCAGGCCGAGGACATCCTGGAAATCCGCCTGCGCCAGTTGGCCCGCCTCGAAGGCATCAAGATCGAGCGCGAGCTGGCCGAGCTGCGCGGCGAGAAGTCCGATCTGGAAGCCCTGCTCGCCGACGAGCACAAGCTGCGCAAGCTGGTCATCAAGGAAATCCGCGCCGACGCCGCCAAGTACGGTGATGCACGCCGCACGCTGGTGGAAGAAGCGGCCCGCGCCGGCGTGACGCAAACGGTGCTCGACGAACCGGTGACGGTGATCGTCTCCGAAAAGGGCTGGGTGCGCTGCCGCAACGGCCACGGCGTGGATCTGGCCAACGTCAGCTTCAAGGACGGCGACCGCCTCGGCGCAGCCTTCGAGTGCCGCAGCGTGGATGCACTGATCGCCATCACCGATGGCGGCCGCGCATTGACGGTGGCGGTGTCGACGCTGCCCGACGGGCGCGGCAACGGCTCGCCGCTGGCGTCGCTGATCGAACTGCCCACCGGCAGCAAGATCGCCCACGTGCTGGCCGGCCCGGCCGACAAGCGCGTGCTGCTGGCCAGCACCGACGGCTACGGCTTCATGTGCCGCCTCGCCGACATGACCGCCACCAAGCGCGCCGGCAAGCAGTTCGTGACGATAGACGACAAGGCCAAGCTGCTGGCACCGGTGCTCTTCGACGATGCCGCCGATCTGCACCTGGCTGCGCTGTCGTCGGACGACCACCTGCTGATCTTCGGCCTCGACCAGATGAAGGAGCTGTCCGGCGGCGGCCGCGGCGTCATCATCATGGGCATCAACGACGGCCAGACGCTGGCCTCCGTCTGCGTGGCGGGCCAGTCGATCACGCTGCTCGCCAGCACGCGCGGCGGCAAGGCGGTGGAAAGCACGCTGCCGAAGAAGGAATGGGAGAACTGGATCGGCAAGCGCGCCCGCAAGGGCAAGCAGGCGCCGGGACGCTCCCAGGCCAGCGCGCTGCGTGGCGACTGATTAGGTACTGACTCACACCGCCCCGCCCTGGGGCGGTGTTCATTTGGGATGGCGCCTGAGGAGGCTTGTCCTTACAGGAGCTTCAGGGCGCTCAGCAGGCTTTGGCGGTTGATCGGCTTGATCAGCAGTTCGTCGAAGCCCGCGGCGAGAATTTCGTTGCGCTCGCTGGGCAACGCGTGGGCCGTATAGGCCACGATCAGCAACCCTGCCCAGGCCGGCTCCTTGCGCAGCTTTGCGCACACCTCCATGCCGCTGACGCCCGGCATGCTGATATCCAGCAGCACCGCGTCCACCGGATTGGCCTGCAGCAAAGCCGGTACAGCCTCTCCATTGTCCAGCTCGAACACCTCACACCCCGCCTGCTTCAGCAACACGCTGGGCAGCATGCGGTTGATTTTCTGGTCATCGACGATCAGGACTTTCATTGGCTCACTTCTGCTCCGGCATCGGATGGCTCACGAGGGGCAAGCGAATAACGAATTCGCTGCCTTCCTCCACGCGGGACACAAGACTCACGTCTCCTCCCATCAGTGTAACCAGTTCCTGCACCAAGGCCAGCCCGAGGCCGGTACCCTGGTGGCGCCGGGTCAGGAAGCCATCCACCTGGCGGAAGCGTTCGAACACGTGGGGCAGCATCTCTTCAGGAATACCGCAGCCCGTATCCGTGACCGCGATGCGCAGCATGTCCCCATCGCGGCCCACCTGTACGCCAACGCTTCCCCGGTCGGTGAACTTGATCGCGTTGTGCAACAGGTTGTTGAGTATCTGTGCCAGCCGGGTCCCATCGCAGACGAAATCGGCGGGTGCATCGGTGGCGATTTCGAGGCGCAGTTCGAGCCCCTTCTCCTCGGCCGACGGGTAATGGGTACGTACGACGCGCTCGAAGAGCGGCTGCAGCGCCTCCTGGCGCAGGTCCAGTTCCATCTTGCCGGATTCGATCTTGGCCAGGTCGAGGATGGAGTTGACCAGATCCAGCAGGTGATGGCTGCTGTCGAGAATGATCCCGGCGAACTCCTTGTTGGTGTCCTCCAAGGTGTCACGCAGGAACTCAGCGTAACCCATGATGCCGTTCAGCGGCGTGCGCAACTCGTGGGACATGGACGCCAGGAACTCGGACTTCATGCGGTTGGCCGCTTCGGCCTTGACCTGGCTTTCGCGCAAGGCGTCGGAGATGCGGTGCTGACGGTTGAGCAGGTGGATCGACAGGCCGCCGAACAGCAGGACCACCAGGGTCATCCCGCCCGCGTAGATCATGTAGCCGCGGCGGCGCTCGTGGAACTCGGCCAGCGCCTCCTCTTCGTCCACACCGACGGCCACGGCCAGCGGATATTCCTTGAGCGCACGATAGCTGTAGAAGCGCTTGACGCCGTCCGCTACGCTGGTGGTGCGGTAGCTACCGCTCGCAGCCTTGTCCCACACCGTCATCAGCGGACTGCCGCTGAGGTTCTGGCCGACATCGTTGTTGTCACCCACACGCCGTGCCCGGACGATACCGTCACGCCCCACCAGCGACACCACGCCGTTGTGGCCCAGATCGACGCCGCTGTAGAAATCGGAGAAATAGTAAGGATCGACGGAAATCACCACGACGCCGCCGAAGCTGCCGTCCGGCTTGTTGATGCGCCGCGTCATCTGGATCGACCACTTGCCCGACGCCCGCCCCAGCACCGGCTTGCTGATGAACAGCTGGTTGGTGTCCTTCTCCTTATGGACGCGGAAGTGCTCCCGGTCCGACAAATCCATGACCTTGTGGTCGGGCAGATTGCTGAGGATGTACATGCCGTGTTCGTCGATCACCCCCAGCTGGTTGAAGATGCTGCTGATGATCATCCCTTCCCGCACATACTCTGCGATGTTCACCTTGTCGCCGTATTTCTCGTACTGGAACTTCAGGAAGAGCACCGCCTGATCGACGCTCTTGATCGTGCGGATGGTGTGTTCCTCGAAGGCTCGCGCGAGGTTCAGGTTTTCCGTATTCACGGAACGGATGACCAGTTTTTCTTCGGCCGCAGCCTTGTAGAGGACGGCCCCCCAGATAAGTCCGAGCAGGGCCAGGACGAGAATCAGGATGGGCGCAAACAGGCGCACACGACGGCCGGCAGTAAGCGGAGCGTAGGAAGAAGGCATCGAATCGGAGAGTCAAACAGGGCGCCTGCTGCACGTCGATATGCCCTGCACCACCGGAAAAACCGAAAAATCGGCACCCTTTGTGGATTTTGAGCGTTGCGGGCTTCAAAGGAAAGCACGTAAGCCGCCATGCTACCGACACGCGGAATTAGCAGTCTGCAGGTAAAATACTACTTTAGATATATATTGCGACGCTGTTCACATAATTTGGCGTTTTGACGCCCTGAAAAAGACGGCAGCCAGCCCCCGACAGTCCGTAATGAAATTTCACCTGACAGACCGCAACCTGCCCCGCTACCACCTGCTCGGCACACTGATCGTGGTCGTCACCCTGGCGCTCATGCTTGGCGCAAGCTTCCTGTGGATCGGTGTCAATCAGCATCGGCAGAGTATCGACCGCCTGGAACACAGCTTCTCGACGCAGAAGCAGGAACGCCTGCGCAGCGAGATGGCGGCTGCCATCGGCTACCTGGACTTCGTCCATTCGCGCACCGAGATGGTCCTGCAGGAAGCGCTACGCGACCGCGTCGACATGGCCATGCAGACCGCGCAGGCAATCTACGACCGGGAACACGGGCGCCGCCCCGAGGCCGAGGTCAAGCGCCTCATCGTCGAGGCGCTGCGTCCCCAGCGCTTCTATGACGGGCGCGGCTACTTCTTCATCGACGGCCTGGACGGCGAATGCATCCTGCTGCCGATCGCTCCGGAGCGCGAAGGCGGCTCCCTGTGGAACAACCAGGACGACACCGGCCACTACATCATGCGCGGACTGGCCGACACCGCCCGCAGCAAGCCGGAAGGCGGCTATTCGGCCTACCGCTGGTATTCGCCCGACAACCCCAGGGAGATGTCCGACAAGCTGGCCTATGTGCGGCAGTTCAAGCCCTTTGGCTGGGTCATCGGCACTGGCGACTACCTCTACAAATGGCAAGACATGCGCATGCGTGAGGGCCTGGAGCGACTGCGGGCGTGGAAATTCGGGGATACCGGCAGCTTCATCGCGATCAGCCAGAACGGCCGGTTGCTGCTCCAGCCCCAGTGGCCGGAGCTCGAAGGCAAGCACTTCATGGAGGTCGGTACGCAGGAGGAACAGAAGGTCCGCGCGGCACTGATCAAGGTGGCCAGCGAGGGCGGTGGCTTCCTCGAATATCCGTGGCCCAACCGGGTCAAGAACACGCAGAGCCTGCGCACCGCCTACGTGCAGGTCTATCGGCCATGGAAGATGATCGTCATCGCCTCGGTCTTCGAAGAGGAGATGCAAGGCACCTTCAACGCCGAACGCGAAGCCACCCTGCAGGCGCTGTCGCGGCAGATACCTTTCCTTTCCGCCGCTGCGCTAACAGCCATCATGCTGGCCATCGGCGCGTCGGTGCTGTTCTCCCGCTGGATGAGTGGACTGCTGGGCAACTACCGGCGGGAGCTGGACGAACACGCCCAGGCCCTGGAAAAGCAGGCCCAGCAGCTTCGGCTGGCCGGCCATGTCTTCGAGAGCAGCAAGGAAGGCATCGTCATCACCGACCCGGACAGCCGCATTCTTGCCGTCAATCCGGCCTTCTGTGCGATCACCGGCCGTACACCGAACGAAGTCGTCGGGCAGCGGCCTAGCATCCTGGCCTCCGGCGAGCACGATGCCGCCTTCTACCGCAACATGTGGAAGTCCATTCGGGAAACCGGCTCGTGGACGGGCGAGATCCGCAACCGCCGCAAGGATGGCGCCGTCTACCCCGAACTGATCAGCATCAGCTCGGTTCGCGACCAGACCGGCAAGGTGCTGCACTACGTGGGCACCTTCCTCGACATCACCGAACGCAAGGAAGCCGAGGAGCAGATCCGCCAGCTGGCCGAGTACGACCCACTGACCCAGCTGCCCAACCGCAGCCTGCTCAGCGAGCGCCTCACCGACGCGGTGGCGCAGGCCCGTCGGGAAGCACGGCAACTGGGCGTGCTGTTCATCGATCTCGACCGCTTCAAGAACATCAACGACTCCCTCGGCCACCCCATCGGCGACCGGGTGCTGCAGGCCGTCGCCGACCGCCTGCGCCATCTGGTACAGGAAAGCGATACGGTGAGCCGCCTGGGCGGCGACGAATTTGCGGTGGTGTTGACCCACCTGGATGGCCCATCCCGCGTGCTGCCGGCGGCGCGCAAGATCCTCTCCGCGCTGAGCCAGCCCTATTACATCGACGAGCACGAACTGCAGCTGACCCCCAGCATCGGTATCACGCTCTTTCCGGACAACGGCCAGGACAGTGAAACCCTGCTGAAGAATGCCGATACGGCGATGTATCACGCCAAGAACAACGGGCGGAACAACTTCCAGTTCTTCACGCCGGAGTTCAACGAGTGGGTCATGGAACGCCTGCAGGTCGAAAACGGGCTGCGCCACGCGCTGGCCCGCCAGGAGTTGATTCTCCACTATCAGCCCCAAGTCGATCTCGCCAGCGGCAACATCGTCGGTTGCGAGGCGCTGCTGCGCTGGTTGCCGACTGGCGGCGCGCTGGTTCCGCCGGACCGCTTCATCCCGATCGCCGAGGAAACCGGCCTGATCCACAGCATGGGCACCTGGGTCCTCGATGAAGCCTGCCGCCAGCTGCGCGCCTGGGACACAGAGGGCGCCCGCCCCATCGACATGGCAGTCAATGTGGCCGTGCCGCAGCTGCGCCAGCGCAACTTCGTCGGCCTCGTGCGCGACACCCTGCAACGCCACGGCCTCAATCCCCAGCGTCTGGAGATCGAGGTGACGGAGAGCGTGTTCCTGAACCACGACGAACAGATCCGCGAGACCCTGCAGGGCCTTGCCGACCTGGGTGTGCAGCTGTCCCTCGACGACTTCGGCACCGGCTACTCCAGCCTGTCCTACCTGCGCAACTTCCGCTTCGACGTGCTGAAGATCGACAAGTCCTTTGTGTCTGAGCTGCAATGCAACCAGGACGACATCACGCTGATCCGTGCCATCGTCAGCATCGCCCGCGACATGTCGCTGGTCACCGTCGCCGAAGGCATCGAATCGGAAGAGCAGCAGCGCATCCTGCACGATCTGGGTTGCACGATCGGCCAGGGCTACCACTTCTCGCGCCCGATCGTCGCGGAGCAGATGGGTAAACTGATCAGTGCGCTTCCGGCCGGAGCGGATTCGATCGTCGATTGAGAGGTACTCGCCCTGCCATCGGGCCACGGGCATCCAGTGCCCTGGCACATGGCAGGCGACCCCGGGCCGTGACGCCGGTCATGACCGGGTGTAATCCGTCGGCGTTAGCATGACGTTTTCGCCACGCCTCTCATACATCCATGATCAAAGCCATCCTCACCGGCCACAGCCGCGGCCTCGGCGCCGCCGTTGCCGAGGCACTGCTGGCCCGTGGCATTCCGTTACTCGCGCTGGCCCGGAGCGACAATCCTGCGTTGTTCGCCGCACATCCGGACCTTGTGCACGAAACGCAAATCGACCTGTCGGACAACGCCGCGCTGGAAGCCTGGCTGCAGACGCCCGCTCTGCGCGACTTCCTCGCCGATGCGGACAGCACGCTACTGATCAACAACGCCGGTCTGCTGCAGCCCGTCGGGCGAGTCGGCGAAGCCGACGCAAACGCGATCATCCGGGCGGTTGCGGTGAATGTGACCGCCCCGCTGCTGCTCACCAACGCCTTCGTCGCCGCCACGCGCCACTGCGCCGACCGGCGTGTCGTGCATATTTCCAGCGGCGCGGCGCGCAGCCCCTATGCGGGCTGGAGCGTGTATTGCGCCACCAAGGCGGCACTGGATCACCAGGCCCGATCGATGGCTGCCGAGCACCTGCCCGGCCTGCGCGTCGCCAGCCTGGCGCCGGGTGTCGTGGATACCGGCATGCAGGCAGAGATCCGGGCCAGCAGCGTTGAGCAGTTTCCGCAGAAAGAGCGTTTCGAGGCGCTGAAGAGCAGCGGCCAGCTGACCGCGCCGGAGCAGGCGGCGCAACGCCTCGTGAACTATTTGCTGGGGCCGAACTTCGGCGACGTGGTGGACGGCGACCTGCGCCACCTGCCGGACTGAAGACCCGCGTCGGCCTCAGCCGTCGGTCCGCATATCGAGCATGCGCTCGCACTCCACCATCATCGTCTGGCCGACGTCGGATTGATGGTTGGGGTCCAGCGCCTCCATCATCTCGTGGGTGATGTGCAGGCCGACCTCGCGGGACACTGAACCAGCCACCTGGCGCGCCAGCTGATCGCTGAGGTCCGACAAGTGGCGGCGTTCGTCCAGCGGCAGGCTGCGCTTGCTGCGCCCCAGCCAGTCGGCAACCAGCGTCGCGCCCTGGGCCTCGGTCAACCACTGGCCATGCTCGTAATGCGCTGACAGGCGCTCGGCGGTGAGGGCGAAGATCAGCGCCACGCGCAGCCCCCGCTCCGTCACCGCCGAACGCAGGCCTTTTTCCAGACTGCTCATGCGACGGACTCCGTTTCTCGTTGGGAGCGGACCATAGCACGTCCACAGCCCGCAGCCGGAATCCACCCCCGCATGCCGGGGGATCAGGCGCTGACGGCGGGACGCACACGGACCAGCGCCCCGTAGGCGTCCTTCAGCCCCTTGTAGGCCGGCCGCACCTCGCCGATCCCGATCGTCCGCACCCACGCCAGATCGCCGGCCCGCGCCTGCTGCAACATGCGGCTGCGAACCTGGCGGTACTGCCGCAGCGCGTCTTTGAAGCCCTGGAGCATCTGGCGCCCCGCTGCGTCCTGCACGGCCCGGTCGATCTGCACCAACTGCGCATCGACGACCCCATCCAGCGCCTCGATGCGCTCCACGTGCGGCAGCGCCTGCTCGCGGTTGCGCGAATTGACCACCAGGATGCTGTTGGTGCGCGTCTCCTCGATGGCGTCGAGCAGCGCCACCAGCGCATCGCGGCGCACGTCGATGGCTACGCTGAGGCCGTTCAGCTCGACCAGCCCGGTCATCAGCTGGCGCAGGCCCTCATCACAACCATTGACCCGCTCGTCGAGGGCACGCGCCAGGCCGGCCACGCCGCCCATCTCGTCCACCAGGCGGCCGCCCGAGGCGGCTTCGCCATTGGCGCGGCTGACGATGTTCTCCACCGCCGCCATCGTCTGGCTGGCCCCGTCGGCGATCGCCGCCAGAGTCTGGGCCGCCTCGCCGGTGCTGTCGGCACTGGCGCCGGCCTGCTCCTTCACCCTCGCCAGCAGCACGTTGAGCCCCTCACTGCCGCTCTCGATGGCGGCGATGATCTCACCGACGCTAACCGTCGCCTCGCTGGTCCGCTCGGCAAGCTTGCGCACCTCGTCGGCCACCACCGCAAAGCCGCGCCCCTGCTCGCCGGCTCGCGCCGCCTCGATGGCCGCGTTGAGGGCAAGCAGGTTGGTCTGGCTGGCGATGCCCTGGATGATCTGCACGATCTTGCCGATCTGCTCGATGTGGGCGTGCACACCGGCGAACTCGCTGCCGACCGCGCCCACGACACCCGCCAGCTCGCGCACGCTGTCCGACATCTCGGCCACGCGGCCGCCACCGGATGAAGCCCGGGAATGGGCGTCGGCGGCGATGCCGAGCAGTTGCCCGGCCTCCGTCGACACCGCACCGATGCCGGCCGCCATGCCATCCACCGCCGCCGAGGCGGCAATCGCCAGTTCCGACTGCTGGTCGGCGGTCTGCACCACGTCGGTGAAGGACGACACCAGCGTGCCGGAAGACACCATCAGGTTGCGGGCCAGCTCGCCCATGCGGCGGGCAGCGGCAACCTTCTGTTGCAGGAGGCCTTCGAGCTTGTGCACCGAGTCGGCGGCGCTGGCCGACGCGCTCGGGTCGTCGAGCAGGCCGCGGATGTCGTCCAGCTGGCGCTGCACCTGGCGCAGCGGGCGACGCGCCAGCACGAATACCAGCGAGCAGATGGCCAACAGCAGGATCAGGCCGATCCCGGAAGCGAGAATCTCAGTCGTCATGAAAAGCCCCGTCTTGAGGGAAAAAGGGCCAGCCGGCGGAAGCTCCGCGGGCTGGCCCAAAGTCATGCTTTCAGCGAATCAATCGCCACCGCGCATGTACTGCACCTGGAACATGGACGGCGGGTTCAGCTTGGCGTCCACCTGGCCCTTGAACTGGCCGGTCGTGCAGTGCTTGCTCTGCACGTCCACCATCGAGAAGGCGTCGTCGATGCCGATGCCGGAGCCCTTGTTGAGCGGCAGGTGGTGGTCCGGATGGGACTTGCCGACCATGAAGACCTTCCACAGTTCGCCCTTGCGGTCGTAGATCTCGTTGGCGCCGTTCAGATTGCCGAGCTGGGCGTCCATGTAGAACACGCGCTTGGAGACCGGGTGGTTCGGATTGACCGGCGCCGCTTCGAGCACATAGACCTTGCGCAGCTGCCAGGTACCCTCATGGAAGCAGCCGCCCTGCCCGCCGAAGTTCACATACTTGTAGCCGTCACCCTCGGCCGGCATGTCGCCGGCGAGCTTGAGGTCGCTGTGGTTCCACATGGGCAGGATCACGTTCTTGGTGCCCTTGTAGGTCCATTTCATGTCGGAGATGCGGCCGTTGTAGCCCTCGAAGTCTTCGATCATCAGGTCGGAGCCGAGGAAGGCGTCGGTCGTCTGACCGGTTGCCAGGCGGCGCACGCGGCGCTGGAAGCCCAGGTACAGGTAGGCATCGTCGAGCTTCTGGTCATCCTCGTAGCGCTGGATCAGGAGCTGGGTGTTCTTCAGATCCTGGGGCTCGAGCACCTTCATGTAGATGGCGCGGAACAGCTCGGACGGGTTCGGCGTCACTTCCGGCATCGGCGCATCCTTCACGCGGTGCTTGAAGTTGAGGAAGTGCATGTTGAGCTTGAGGGTCTTCTCGACCTGCCCGGTCTGCATGTTGCGGTACTTCCAGTAGAACGGGTAGATCGCCGCGTTGTCGCCCCAGTTCACGCCGTACTTGTAGTTCCAGGCCAGCTTCTCGCCGGCGCGCGGGTCCTTGGCGTCCGGCTCTTCGGGGAACGGACGGCCGGCCACGTAGCCTTCGATGTCGCCGTTCTTGGCGCCGAGCTTGGCCTTGCCGAGGTTCTTGCGGGTCGCTTCGATGTAGGGCTTGGAGAGTTCGAACTGGGTCGTCGGGCCAACCTTGATCTCGAACAGGCCGTCCTTCAGCAGCTTGAACACACCGGCCGGCAGCACGTCCTTGAACTGGTCGGCGTTGCCTTTGTTGATCACCGTGCCGGCGCTCAGGCCAGCCGCCTTGGGGAAGCCACCCTTGTAGGGGTTGAAGGTGTTTTCCACATCGGCTTCGGTGGCGGCGTGGGCCAGGCCGGAGGCGAGCACGGCCAGGGCCGCGGCGATGAAGGTCTTTTTCATATGGGTGTCTCCTCGATCAGAACTTGTAACGCATGGTCAGGTAGATCTCGTCTTCGCGCATCGCGGTGCCAATCGGGCCAGCGCGGAAGCGGCCGAGGGGCTCCATACCGGCCAGACCGCGGGAATAGGCGGTCATCGGATCACCCGGATAGGTACCGGCCGTATACGGCGCAAACGGGTTGCACGAGCGGCAGTCGTCGAACTCGTTGCGGCCGTTGGAGCCGCCCTTGAAGTTGGCGCCGAAGGTGAACTTCAGGTTGTCGGTGGTGCTCCACTCCACCGCCGGGGCGATGGCGTGGGAGCGGGCACGGAAGTCGCGGGCAATAATCAGCTGCGGGCTGATGCGGTCTCCAGCCATGAAGCCCTTCATCAGCAGGGTGCCGATCACGTTGTCCTTGAAGTCCGGGATGCCGCGCATGCCGAGGGACGTGCTCTCCAGCTCATGGTCGAAGATGTGCTGCCAGAACAGCTGGCCGGAAAACAGCGTGGTGCGGTGCGGGTTGATGAAGGGCACGAAGGTCGGCCGATCGACGCCGATTACGCTACGCCACACGCGGTTCTTGGAATACAGCTCAGGCTTGATGGTGTTGGCGAATTCCTCGCCCCAGGTCATCGCGCCTTCGAAACGGAAAGCGGCACCCAGCGTCTCCGACTGGAAGTCCAGCGAACCGCCCAGCAGGTTGACCCGCGGGAAGTTCATGTCGAAGGAGATCAGGTAGGGCCAGGCATTCTGATAAGCGCCGGTGAAGGAGTTGGTAGCGCGCTTGCCGCCATGCAGGGACGGTAGTTGGGAGAGGTAGTGCAGCGCATTGACCGAGAAGGACAGGCCGCCCATCGTCACACCTTCGAACTTGCCGCCGATCTGCGTGTTGGCCAGGCTCCACTTGGGCATGTTGATGTTGGCGAGGCCGATCTGGCCGGGACCGAAGTTGGTCGCCAGGTAGGTGTTGGGCCCGACGTTGGCAAAGTTGGCCACCGTGCCGCCGTTGTCCCACAGGTTCTTCATGCCGCGGAAGAAGCAGCCCGCATCCAGCGCCACGTTGGGCGTACCGCACTGGCCCAGGTTATTGGCGCGGAACTGATCCACGTTCCAGATCAGCTGCAGGTTGCGGTCCTGCATGGACTCGCTGGCGCCCATACGCCACTCGGCCTGGGCGATCCACATCGGAATGCGGATGTCCTGAAGCTCGTCGTAGATGTTGTTGCGGGAGAAATCGACCGGGTTCACCACATCGAGGACGCGGAACAGGTCGGTCCGGCCCCACACCACCTGCTGCTTGCCGAGCTTGAGGAACAGCTCCTGGCCGCCGCCGATGTCGATGCTGTTCTTCACGTAGGCTTCACGGATGAAGTCCAGGCGGCTGTTGAACTCGGGGAACTCCAGCTCGTTCAGGTTCTTGTCACCGTAGCCGCCGAAATCGGCACAGCCGCGGCTATCCACGTTGCACGGACGCACCGGCGTGGCAAAACCGACACCGCCGTTGGTCTTGTGCCAGCGATCACCAAGGACACGCAGGCCTGCATTGGGATTGTTGGCGTAGGAATCCAGAAACGCGTTGTTCGTCGACCCGGGATAGCCGAGCCCCGCCACCGCGGTGTAACCGAGGGGGCCGGCCGGCGACGTGGTGCCCCAGGGCACGGTGGTCTGCACGCCGCCGAGGGTGCTCTGGGAGGTGATCGCGCCGCCGGCGTCCTCGCCGTACTGGCCCTTGTTCATGCGGTACACGCCGTCCCAGCTGCCACGGAACACGCCATGGAAGGCCCAGCCGCTGGAGAGCTTCTTGTCGGCCTCGACCTGCATGGTGTTGCGGAACTTGGACAGGCCGACGACCTTGCCGGTGTCGTCGCGGCCGCGGAAGGCGGTGTGGTTCTCGTAGAAGGTGTCGACCGTCCACGGTTCGCTGCTGCTGCCCATGTCGGGCAGGTTGTCCTCGGCAAAGGCCTGGGATGCACAGGCGGACGCCACCGCCAGTGCGCAGAGGGTGAGAGCCGGTTGTGCCCGGTTTGATCTGTTCTTCATGGTGTCTCCTCCTTGAATGTTCGATTGCGGCCGGAGCAAAGCCGGCCGCCCTCCCTGGAATCGATAGGCTTGGCTGTGGTGGGCTTTCCTCCTAGTCGTTCTCGAGCACGCCATCCGCGTCGTAGTGGGCGGCGGTGACGAACTTGG
The DNA here is from genome assembly GCA_018241685.1 of Pseudomonadota bacterium. Lineage (GTDB taxonomy): Bacteria > Pseudomonadota > Gammaproteobacteria > Burkholderiales > Rhodocyclaceae > Zoogloea. The sequence goes on along the minus strand of JAFEDJ010000042.1, from coordinate 4,686 downwards.
GTTTGAACACCACGCACCAGGACGGCACGATCAGCACCGCGGCGATGGCATTGACGATGAGCATGAAGGACAGGAGCACGGCGGCATCCGACTGGAAGCGCAGGTCCGACATGAAGATCCACATCACGACCCCGGCGATCAGCGTGGCGGCGGTGAAGCTGACCGCGTAGCCGGTGGTGGCGACGGCGCGGATCACGGCCTGCTTGATGTCCTGCAGCACCGCGAACTCCTCGCGGATGCGGTCCATGAAGTACACCGCGTAGTCGATGCCGACCCCGACGCCGACGGCGATCACCGGCACGGTGTTCACATTGATGCCGATGCCTGCGGCGCCCATGTAGGCGTAGGTCATCAGCGTGGCGAACAGCATCGGCAGGACCATCAGCCAGCCGGCGTGCAGCGAGCTGTAGTAGATCATCACGATCACGAAGGCGATCAGCATCACGGTCGGGATGATGATCATGTGGTCGGTGTGCAGGGCCTGGTTGCCGGCCGCCGTTACGCCGACGATGCCGCCGCCGAGTTCGATGTGGATGCCCTTCACGTCGGCCTCGATCAGGCGCTTGCCCTCCTCGGCCAGCGCGACGACACGGTTGATGGTGTCGGCCTGGTGGTCCTTGTAGTAGAAGACCATGTCGGCTTCGTTCTCGTCGGCGTTGACGAACTCCTTCAGCGCGCCGGGGATCGGGCTGGCCGCCATGTACGCAAACATCAGGCCGCCGACTTCATCGGCGGTGTCCGGCACCTGCATCCAGCGCGGATCGTCGTTGTGGGTCAGCTTGTTCACCACCCGCAGCACGCCGGGGATCGCCTTGGCGCCGCCGAGGGTCGGGTCGGACAGCATGTGGGCCTGGAAGCGCTCGATGGCCGCCATCACTTCCGGACGCTTGATGCCGCCCTTCTCATCGGTGCGCATCAGCACGTGCAGTTCCTCGGAGCCTGGGAAGCGCGTGTTGATGGCCTTGGTGGACACGTTGAAGTCGTGATTGACGTGGAGCAGCGGGGAGCCGGGCTCCGACTCGCCGAGCTGGACCTTGCCGACGAAGTACAGGCCGCCGACGGCGCCGATCAGCGTCAGCAGCAGGATGCTGCGGGCGCCGCCATCGGTGCCGCCGGTGCGGGCCATCGCCGCGGCCAGGAAGTTGCGCACGCCTTCGTTGGCATTGACGGTGTTCTTCGGCGCGGGCAGCACCGTGAGGGCCAGCGGCACCATGAAGTGCACCGTGAAGATCACCGAGAAGCCCCAGAAACCGGCAGCCAGGCCGAGCTTGTGGTTGAACGGCGCGGCGCCGAGCACCAGCACGGCGATGCCCACCGCGTCCACGATGATCGCCAACGAACCCGGCCGGAACAGCGCATCCAGCGCGTTGCGGGCCGCCTTCTGGCCGTTCTTGACGATGGCCAGTTCCTCGTAGTAGCGCACCACCAGCTGCACGCCGTGGGACGTGGCGCGGGCGGCGATCAGGAAGGGGATCGGCAGCGACAGCGGCTCCAGGTTGATGCCCATCAGCGCCATGAAACCGAGGCCCCAGATGGACGACAGCGCAATGCCCAAGAGCGGCAGCGCGATGCCGTACAGGCGGCGGAAGTAGATCACCAGCAGGAAGGTCAGCAGCGCCAGCGTCCACGCCAGGATCTCGACGATCTGGTTGAGGTAGGTGTACACCCAGCCGGTCAGCACCGGGTTGCCGGTCACGTAGATCTTGTGGCCGGCGGTGGCGAGGGACTCACGCACCTGCTGCAGGGCCGCGAAGGTCTTGGGGTAGTCGATGTCCGCCTCGTTGAGCTGGGCCTTGATGAGGGCCGCCTTCAGGTCGGGGGACACCAGCAGGCCGTAGATCGTCGGGTTGGCGATCACGTCCTTCTTGAGCTGCTCCAGCTCGGCCACCGTGCGGCCGCTCTTCATCGGGTCGTAATAGGACTCGGACGCGAAGCCGCCCTGCTCGTCGAGGAAGATCTTGCGGGCGGTACGGTGGGTCAGGCTATTGACCAGGTTGTGGTTGACGCCGGGCAGGCTGTCGAGACCCTGGGTGGCCTTGTGGATCAGGGCCAGGGTCTCGTCGTTGAAGATCGTGCCCTTCTCCACCTCGATCGACATCACGATCATGTTCGCACCGCCGAAATTCTCCTTCAGGCGGTTGTAGGTCTGGATGTACGGGTGGTTCTGGGGCAGCAGGTCGGCGAAGTCGGAATAGATCCGCAGCTTCGGCACCAGCGCGCCGAAGATCAGCGTGACGAAGAAAATGAGGGACAGGACGATCTTCGGGTTGGCGAAGATCCACTCTTCACCCTTGTGCAGGGCGTGGGTGATGCGGTGACGGGATTGGCTGACCATGATGCGCCTCAATGGGCCGCAGAAGCGACGAGCGGTTGGGCCTGGGTACCGATGAGGCGCAGCAGGCCTCCCGGTCCGCCGGCGACGATGGCGTGCTGTTCGGGCAGTGACACGGCGGCGGCCAGGAAGACCGGCACAGCGTCCGGATAGGCCACGTTGCGCCAGGTATCGCCTTCCAGGCGGGCAACGACGCCACCGGCGCCGACGCCGTAGGGCACGCCTTCGTGCATGAACAGCCGGTACAGCGGGGCGCGGCTCGCGTTGGTCTGCTTGGCCCAGCTCTTGCCGCCGTCGGTGGTGTGTAGGACCTGGCCGGCGATACCGCTGACCCAGCCTTCACTCCGGCTGGAGAACAGGCTGGCGTAGGGATAGAACTCGTCGGGCATCTTGCCCTGGCGTGCCCAGGTCGCACCGCCGTCCGTGGTCGTCGCGACTAGGCCGAACTCACCGGTGGCGTAGCCAACCTCCTTGTCCACCATCTGGATGCCGGTTAGCTGGGCATCCTCCTGCAGGTCGGTGACCTTCCAGTTGGCGCCGGCGTCGGCGCTGACTGCCAGCGTCGCGCCGGTGCCGGCGACCCACCAACGACCTTCCCCGTCGCAGCTGATGGCCAGCGGCGTGCGCGGCTTATCGAGGGGTACAGACTTCCAGCCGCTACCGGAGGCATCGGCGCTCCACACCTTGCGGAAGAAATCCACCGCCACGAAGCGCCCATCCGGGCAGGTGGCGATGCCGATCACCGAGGCGCCGGCCAGCGGCTGACGCTTCCAGGTACGTCCTTGGTCACTGGAAACCAACAGAGCCCCACTCTGGGTGCCGGCGACGACGACCTTGCCGTTGCTGGCCAGGGCCTGGGTGGTGTCGTAACGTTGAACGGGCTTGGCCGACTCGCTGGCGACCCCGGAGAGGTCGGGCGCGGCATGGCAAGCGGCGAGAAGAGTGGTCGCACTGGCGAGCGCGACCATGCCGCGGGCGCGGCATTCGATTCTGACTTTCACTGGGTCTCCTCCAGCTATTTCGTTTTTTGGGCGCAAAACGGCCCCGCTCCATGGCAAAAGCCTGGAGTTCTTGTTGTTGTGCGAAGTCACTCGCCCGAATTGTCAGAGGCCGACGGCGGGCTTCGCCGCCGGCCCCGGGGGAAGATCAGCGCCCCAGATCCTTCGCGCTGACGCCGGCGATACCCCAGTTGGCTTTGGGAACGTCGTGGATCCACACCCGGACGTTCTCCTGTGGGGCGCCGACGGCTTCGACGAGGGCCTGGGTGACCTTCTCGATGACCGCCCGCTTCTGTTCTTCGGTACGGCCTTCAATCATGTAGATCTGCGCGAAAGGCATGCTTCTCTCCCTTGCTTACTTGATTACTTGAAACGGATGGACACGGAACCCATGCCCTGGACCCGCAGGGTTACGTTGTCGCCGGCATTCACCGCCACGGCTTCGGTGATGCCGCCGGACAGGATCAGCGCACCGGCGGGGATCTCCTCGCCGCGGGCACCGAGGTGGTTGGCTAGAGCCGCGATGGCCGCTGCCGGATGGCCGAGCACTGCAGCACCGGCACCAAAGGCCACCGGCTCGCCGTTCTTCTCCATCACGATGCCGACCGTGCGCAGGTCCACTTCGCTGACCGGCAGCGGCTGGCCGCCGACCACGAAGCGGGCCGACGAGGTGTTGTCGGCGATCACGCTCTTCAGGTCGAACTTGAAGTCGCGGTAGCGGCTGTCGATGACCTCGATACCGGGGATCACGAAGTCGGTCGCCGCCAGCACGGCGCCGATATGGCAGCCGGGCCCCTTCAGCGCGTGCTTCATCACGAAGGCGATCTCCGGCTCCACCTTCGGGTGGATCAGCTCGGACACCTTCACTTCGCCGCCGTCCGGCACCGTGCCGTAATCGGTGATGAAGCCGAAGACCGGCGTCTCGACGCCCATCTGCTTCATCTTGGCGAAGGACGTCAGGCCAGCCTTCAGGCCGACGATGCGGGTGCCACGGGCGACCTTGCGGGCCTTGATAGTGTCCTGGATCGCGTAGGCGTCGTCCCAGTCCATCTCCGGGAACTCGTCGGTGATCTTGACGGTGTCCTTGGCCTCGAGCTCGCAGTTTTCCAGGTGCTCGGCGAGACGGGCGATGGTGGCTTGATCGAGCTTCATACCGTCAGCCCCCGCTCGCGCGCCATCGTGATAGCCGTATCTTCGATCATGTCCTCCTGCCCGCCGACCATGCCACGACGGCCCAGTTCGACGAGGATGTCGCGGGCCGGCACGCCGTACTTCTTGGAGGCGCGCTTGGCGAACAGCAGGAAGGAGCCGTACACGCCGGCGTAGCCGAGGGTCAGCGCGTCGCGGTCGATGCGG
>JAFEDJ010000041.1 GCA_018241685.1 Pseudomonadota bacterium | reverse complement strand
TTGGCCGAGTTGCCCGAGCCGAGGACCGAACCACCGTCGCCGCCGAACTTGTTCAGGCTGCCGAGGGTGGAGGTAGCCGAGCCGCCAGCGCCGCCGCGAACATCGATGTCACCGACCGAACCGCCCGTGGCGTTGCCGCCAGTAGCACCCGCAACCGCACCAGCCGCCGCGCCGGCTTGAGCGCCAGCGTTGGCCACCGGAGTGTTGTTGGTGATGTCGTAGTTGTTGGTCGTGTCGCCGATCAGCCCGGCATGGGCCGATGTGGAGATGGCGAGAACCGCCGCAGCGGCCATAAGAGCGTACTTCATTGGTAACCCCTGGTTGATGATGGCGCATTCATTGCGCTTATGCGGCCTTGTGTCAAGGGTTCCCCCGCGCAGAGAATGCGTGTATCAGGTTTACCATGGTACGTAAGGCTTTTCCCGCAATGACAGGCGAGGAACTCCAGGCTTGGCGGAAAGCGCAGGGCTGGAGCACGGCGCAGGCTGCCGAGGAGTTCGGATACTCTTTGCGAGGCTGGCAGCACGCCGAGAAGATCGGGGCCAGTCGTCAGCTTGTGGCGGCGATCCGTAGGGGCGAGAAGAAGTGAACTACGCCACCCGCCAGATGATCGTCTTCGCCATCGTCGGTGCTGTGGCGTTCTATGTGCTGTTCTGGGCTTTGCGGGGTGGGTGAGTGCTGAAGGTTCTGAACGTCATCGCCGAGCTGATCGCCGGTTTCTCCCGCTGGTTCTTCTCCACCCGCATTCCGCTCTGGCTCGGAACCGTCGCTTGCCTGGTGTTCATCCTGTTTGGGATCGGCCAGTGCGGCGCGAAGGTCGGTGCGCAGCAAGCCGCCAAGAAGGCTGAAAACGCCCGCGCGCTCGCCGAGAAAAACCTTGGAACGTGCCGAGTGAACAACGGCGCGCTAGAGACCGCCATGAAGCAGACCAAAGCCTCCATGCAGGCCGTAGAGGATGAAGGCAAGAAGCGCCTGGAAACGTCCGAGAAGGCGCTTAACAAGGCTCTCCGGGGCCGCAAGGAAGCCGAGCGGATTGCGCTGGACCTGATCAAAGCCCAACCCGGAAAGACCGTCTGTGAACGTGTGGAGCAGGTTGATGAAACCCTACTGCGCAGCCTTCGCTAGCCTGATCCTCGCCGCGTGCGGTGGTAAACAGGTCGAGCCGGAAGTCAGGATCGTTGAGAAGCCTGTGGCTGTTCCCGTGTCGTGCGTTCCGAAGAACTTCCCCGCCAAGTCCGTCATGCCTGATACCGACGAGGCGTTGAAGGCCGCACCTGACGCTGCTGCGCGGTACGGCCTTATCGCTGCTGGGCGGGTGCTGCGGATTCAACGAGATGCCGAGGTTGAGCCGGTTCTGGCTGGGTGCCGCTAGCCGGCATTGAAGCTGGAGCAAAGCACCGATCCAGCCGTAACCCCGGCATCTGCCACACCTATCCGTTCAGCTGAGACATTCCCTGGGTGCGTCCAGGTACCATCGTGGACCCTCCAGAATTTGGTGCCAATCCACTCGTCACCATCCCACTTGTAGCCGTTCGGGTGGATGGATTTAGCCGCTACGTCGTTTTCAGCGCAAACCACAGCGCTGTCGTAGGTGTCGTATCCGTCGTTTTTGTCCTGCGATATGATCCACAAATACAGAGTCATCCAACCCTCGCTTGAGCCTCTACCGTTGCGCCAGGCATCATCCGTTCCACCACGTCGAGAACCTTGCTGAAGAAGGCGTCCCACTCGTCCTGCGGCAGCTTGTCGAAGCTGATGGACTTTGGGATCATCTCCACCGCTCCCGTTCGCATCTTGACCGGCGTCGCCAAGCCACACTTCAGCTTGAACACCTCCGCGTAGTCTTCTTTGGAAAGCCCTTGGTCGCTGTTCTCGGCTAGGATCTGCATCAGAGCCCAGAACATGCGGAGCTGTGGCAGGGACCGCCGCTGACGAATGCCGGTGATCGTGAACTCAGCCGGCAACCCTCGGATGGCCTCATCATCCATGGGGAACGCGCCGGAGAGAATACCACCCCGACGCACAACCCTGATCGGGAAGCCGTCAGCCACTAGAACGGGATCTCGTCGTCTAGATCTGGTTCTTGGTAGCGCTGCGTCTGCTCACGGTCGCGCCCGGAAAAGCCTCGATCAGAGCGGCCTCCAAAGCTTCCCCGGTCAGAACCCCGCTGAAAGTTTCCGCGGTCGTCTCCGCCGCGTTGAGAGGCTTGGCGGGACTGTTGGTTGCGGGATTCCTCTACCTTCCCGGTCAGCATGGTTCCGCGTCCGCCCTTTTCCCAAAGGCTGATGCGGTACTCCACCCCGCCAAGCAGGATCGTGCCGGTCCAGTCGGGCCCTCGCTCGTTGCGCTTCTCGCGTTCCTTGTAGACCACGACATCGCCGTCACGGCGCTCATACTGGCTCATCAGCCGTCTCCATTCAGGCCCAGCTCGTGGGCGCGCTCTTCAACCTTGTTGCGCAGTTCGATAGACCACGCGCGCGGGAATTGCTGGACCTCGGCTTCTACAGCGTCGATCCACTCGTCGATCTGCACGCCATCGGAAAGCTCGCCGATGCGGTTCACAAACTCCTTGAACACCACGTCCAGGCCGGCCTTCTTGGCTTGGTTGGCGTTCATCGCCTG
>JAFEDJ010000040.1 GCA_018241685.1 Pseudomonadota bacterium | reverse complement strand
CCGCCGACATGATGGTGAGCCCGGCGCCAAGACAATCTGGCTCGGTCTCCAGCAGCTGGCTGTCTTTGTCGAAGGCATGCGCCAGGCAAGGAAAATGGATCAGGGCTGAATTGTGTGTAAGGGGACGCCTTTAAAGCGGGCACGCCCAACATTGCAGCCCCCAAATTCGACAAACGCGACAAACCCGACAGCCTCGCGGTGTTACACGAACACACCGGAATTAAGCCCCCGCCCCCGAGTCCGCGCATCAAGACATACGGCTTCGCGTCAAATGCTCCCCGGCAATAGTTCCAGGCCCACCGCGAAATCGGCAAGTCGAACCACCGATATGCCTGACCCGGTATTCCTCAACGCCTAACGAAGCATCCGCCACCCCGAATAGGCCGCAGGCCGAAAGCTCGAAACTCACCGTTCCGCAAAGCTGAGGGCACTCTTGCCGAGCCGGCGAAGCGGGGCGCACAATTCGTGCCATGCCCTCCTCCCCTTTGCCCAGCGCTGGCAATCCATCGCCCTTGTTCTCGGCGGTCATGCCGATGCCATTCGGCCACATCGGCATTGCCACGTGTGCCGGCTTTATCGACCAAATCGTCTTTCTGCCGAACGAGCACCCGCTGCAACCGGCACACGACGAACTGGCCGAAAAGGCCATCGCGCAAATAGAGCGCTACCTGCAGGATCCCAACGTCCGATTCACGCTGCCACTGCTCATTCAGGGGAGCCAGTACCGCCGTCGGATATGGGCCGCCATTGCAGCCATCCCCTGCGGCCAAACGCGCACCTACGGTGACCTCGCAAAGGATGTAGACAGCGTTCCCCGCGCGGTCGGGCAGGCCTGCGGCGACAACCCCTTTCCCCTCGTCATTCCCTGTCACCGGGTCGTCACGCACTCCGGAATCGGCGGATTCGCCCACAATGAAAAAGGCTATCTGATCGACATCAAGCGCTGGCTATTGGCCCATGAAGGGAATTTGCGCCCTGGTGATGAAATTCAGGGCAATCTCTTCGAAACTCCACGGGATATTTCCGGTCAACTTGACCTGTGACTCACGATTCATTTCCAGCAAAACCATGGCCCGCCAAGATCACAATGCACCGGAAACACCGGCCACCCGCTTTCTACGCCAGCACAAGGCAGCCTTCTCAACTCATCTCTACGCTTACGAGGAGCATGGTGGCACCCGTGTATCGGCACGGGAACTCAATGTTCCCGAGCATGCAGTCGTCAAGACACTGGTAATGGAAGACGAGGCACGCCAGCCCCTGATCGTATTGATGCACGGCGACCGCAAGGTTTCCACAAAGGAGTTGGCTCGGCAGGCCGACCACAAGCAGATCACCCCTTGCGACCCCGCGGTTGCGCAGCGCCACACGGGTTACCTCGTGGGCGGCACCTCTCCATTCGGCACAAAGAAGACACTGCCCGTCTTTATGGAAAACAGCATCCTCGACCTGCCCCTGATTTATATCAACGGCGGGCGCCGCGGATTTCTCGTAGGGGTTCACCCCCACGACCTGCTTCAAATACTCAAGCCCAAGCTGGTCAGCGTGGCACTCGAATAAATGGAAATAAAACACTTGCCAAATCACCGGAAAACGGTGGCAAAATAAGAACAGCAATAAACATCCTACAAGACGGCACCTTACGACCGCCTCACCACATCAACAGTAGCTCAGCTCCAAGCTGAAGGAATGAAACGCCATGGACATCTCCTCGCTCTCCCTTACCGAATTGCGCCGCCTGCAAACCAAAGTCGAAACCGAGATTCGGCGCCGTTCCGATTCCGCCAAGAAAGACCTGCTGAAGCGCATGCAGAAGCTGGCTGCAGAGCACGGCATGAGCCTGACCGAAGTCATCGGCCAGGAAAACCCGGAAAAAGCCGCACCGGCAGCCCCCAAGAAAGCCGCAGCCAAGCCGGCCAAGAAGGCAGCCGCCAAGCCGGCATCGGTAATCAAGTTCCGCCACCCGGAAAATGCCGCCATCGGCTGGACCGGCCATGGCCGCAAGCCCCAATGGGTAATCGACTGGCTGGCCCAGGGCAAGCCCCTCGACGAATTGCGCGCAGACGCACCTGTCGCCGCAGCCTGATTGCCGACCGGGTTTGCCGCATGCTCAATGCGGCAAACCCGCGGTCGGAGAGTGTGGCGGCGGCGCCAGTCCGTCGCGGCCGCGCTCAATGAATACGCCCACACGCTTCACGTCCTTCATTACCCCGATCTTCGCTATGGCGAGCTTGACCCACGGGGCTCCGAATTCATCAAACAGCAAATTGACGATGAATTCGCCTAGCGTTTCTATCAGATTGAATTGCCGAACGGCCAACTCATTGCGGATCCGTTCGATCACCTTTGCGTAGTCGATAGTGTCGGCAATGTCATCATGCTCCGCAGCCGCATCCGGCACCCCGAAAGTGAGATTCAGCTCCAGCGTCTGCGCGGCCACTCTCTCGCGCGGATAAATCCCGACACGGGATTTCACCCTCAATGCCTCGATAAAAATAAAATCCATCATTCGTCCCAGCTAAAATTGCGCCCACCCTGGTCAGCGCCCAAAACAACATGCAACTCGCGCTTCTGCTTGCCGCCGCCTATCTGCTCGGCTCCATTCCCTTCGCGGTCGTCGTCTCCCGACTTTTCGGCATGGCCGACCCTCGCACCTACGGCTCCGGCAATCCTGGCGCCACCAATGTCCTGCGCAGCGGCAACAAACTCGCCGCCGCATTAACGCTATTGGGTGATGCCTTCAAAGGCTGGCTGGCGGTCACGCTGGCTGCGTCCTTTGCCGCCTCTCAGGGACTGGACGTGCCAGCCATCGCGGCGGCAGGCCTCGTCGCCTTTCTCGGCCACCTCTTCCCCATATTCCTGGGTTTCAAGGGCGGCAAAGGCGTCGCCACTGCCGCCGGCGTTCTGCTCGGAGCCAGCGGCTGGCTCGGGCTCGCCACCCTCGGCACATGGCTTTTCGTGGCCTTCACCTTCCGTTATTCATCCCTCGCAGCCCTGAGCGCAGCACTGGCAGCCCCCCTGTTCAGCGCCTTGCTCGGGCTCGACAACATCTGGATCATCGCCATCGCTTGCATGTCCGCCCTACTGATCTGGCGTCACAAGGACAACATCAAACGTTTGCGCGCCGGTCAGGAAGGGCGTATCGGCAGCAAAAAGAAATCGGCCTGAAACCCACGACTCAGGCCACGACGGGCTGAACGATCTCCTGCAGGCTCCAGCGGGGCCGAACCGCAAAGCGGCCGCTTCCATCGCCGCCTTGCTCCCCTGCCGCAAAGCGCAGTGCGCCGGCAAATGCGATCATCGCCCCATTGTCGGTGCACAGCTCCAGTTCGGGGTAATACACCCTGGCCTTCCGCTTTGCAGCGGCCGCATCCAGCTGAACCCGCAACACCTGGTTCGCACCGACCCCGCCAGCCACGACCAACTGCTTCAGACCGGTATGGCGCATGGCCGCCATCGACTTGGCGACCAGGACCTCCACCGCCGCCGCCTGGAACTCCGCCGCCAGATCGGCCTTATCCTCCTCACGGAAATCCGGCGCCGTTGCGGCCGTCAACACTGCCGTTTTCAGTCCACTGAAACTGAAATCGAAATCCTTGCTGTGCAGCATGGGACGCGGCAGCTTGAAACGACCGGGCGTCCCCTGCAGCGCCAGCTTCGCAAGCGCCGGCCCGCCGGGATAACCCAGACCGATGAGCTTGGCCGTCTTGTCGAAGGCCTCCCCCGCCGCATCGTCGACAGTCTCGCCGAGGAGCACATAGTCGCCAACGCCGGCCACCCGCATCAACTGCGTGTGCCCACCAGAAACCAGCAGAGCTACGAATGGAAAGGTGGGCGGATCGGCCGACAGCAGCGGCGACAGCAGATGCCCTTCCAGGTGATGCACAGGCAGAACAGGCACATTCAGCGCCACCCCCAGGGCTTCGGCGACACTCGCACCAACCAGCAGCGCGCCAGCCAGCCCCGGACCGGCAGTGTAGGCAATCGCGTCGATATCGCCCATGCCCAGCCCCGTCGCGTCGAGGGTCTCCCGCAACAGCAGCGGCAGACGCCGGATATGGTCGCGGGACGCCAGTTCAGGCACCACGCCGCCATAGGCCGCATGGAGATCGATCTGGGAGTGCAGGCGATGGGCCAGCAACATGCCCTTGTCGGTGTCGTAAATCGCGACACCCGTCTCGTCGCAGGAGGATTCGATACCCAGAACAAGCATTGCGAGGTCCGCGGAAAAACCGGGATTTTACCCTGCCACGAACGACAAAGCGAAAAGTGGACTTGGTAGACCCAGTCGACTTGGTTATACTCTTATTCTTTCCGTCCAAAGAATTTTCAAGGAAGCACGCAATGCCGGGTATCCGCGTCAAAGAAAACGAGCCGTTTGAAGTAGCCATCCGCCGCTTCAAGCGCACCATCGAAAAAGTGGGCCTGCTGCCCGAACTCCGCTCCCGCGAGTTCTACGAGAAGCCGACCGCCGAGCGCAAGCGCAAGCTGGCTGCCGCGGTCAAGCGCCATCACAAGCGCCTCCGCAGCCAGACCCTGCCCCCGAAGATGTACTAAGCGACACCCGCGAGTACACGCTTCCCGATCGCCACGCGATACGCGCTTCTGCGCGAGCGCGTGGCGTTTGTGCTTTTTCGTTGCGCCGAACACTCGTCCCTCCGGCGCCACCGGCCTACGGGCCGCCTCCAGCAAGGAACCCCCATGTCTCTCAAGGTCCGCATCAACGACGACATGAAGGCCGCCATGCGTGCCAAGGAAACTGCCCGCCTGTCCGCCCTTCGCCTGCTTCTCGCCGCCATCAAGCAAAAAGAAGTGGATGAGCGCATCGAGCTGGACGACGCCGCAGTGGTCGCCGTCGTGGACACGATGCTCAAGCAGCGCCGCGACTCCGTCGCCCAGTACGAGGCTGCCCAGCGCTTCGACCTGGCCAGCGCGGAGCGCTTCGAGATCGACGTACTGACCGCCTACAAGCCCGCCGGCCTGAGCACCGAACAGATCGTTGCGATCATCGACGCAGCCGTCGCCAGCACTGGCGCCAGCGGCCCGGCCGACATGGGCAAGCTGATGGCCGTCCTCAAGCCGCAACTGGCCGGCAAGGCCGACATGGCCGAGGTCTCCAAACTGGTGAAAAGCCGCCTCGGCAACTAGGATTCATGGGGACGGCGCGCCAGCGCGCCTGCCCTAGATCATGATTCCGCAATCCTTCATCCAGGATCTTCTCGCCCGCGTCGATATCGTCGAGGTCATCGAACGCTACCTGCCGCTCAAAAAGGGAGGCGCGAATTATTTCGCCTGCTGCCCTTTCCACGGCGAGAAGTCGGCGTCGTTTTCCGTCAGCCCGACCAAGCAGTTCTACCACTGTTTCGGCTGCGGCGTGCACGGCAGCGCGATCAGCTTCCTGATGGAATACAACGGCCTCGGCTTCGTCGATGCCGTGAAGGAGCTCGCCTCCGGCGTAGGCATGGAAGTCCCCCAGGACGACTTCACGCCCAAGCATGACCGCAGCCGCGAGCAATCCCTCACCGAGCAGATGGCCCAGGCCGCCCGTTTCTACAAGGAACAGCTCAAGCGCAGCCCAATCGCCATCGACTACCTGAAGGGCCGCGGCCTGACCGGAGAGATCGCCGCCCGCTACGGCCTCGGCTACGCCCCGGAAGGCTGGCAGTCCCTACAGGCCGCATTTGCCGACTACAGCGTCGCCAGCCTCCTCGAATGCGGCCTGGTTCTCGAGAACGAACAAGGGCGGCGCTACGACCGCTTCCGCGATCGCATCATCTTCCCGATCCAGGATCAGCGCGGCAATGTGATCGGCTTCGGCGGACGCGTTCTCGGCAAGGGCGAACCCAAGTACCTGAACTCGCCGGAAACTCCGATCTTCGAGAAGGGACGCGAGCTCTACGGCCTCGTGCAGGCCCGCCAGAGCATCCGCGAGCAGGGTGCCGTCCTCGTCGTCGAAGGCTACATGGACGTGGTCGGACTGGCCCAGTTCGGGGTCGCCAACGCCGTCGCCACCCTCGGCACCGCCGCCACGCCGCACCACATCCAGAAACTGCTGCGCCTCACCGACCGGGTCGTATTCTGCTTCGACGGCGACGCCGCCGGGCGCCGCGCCGCCGGGCGGGCCCTCGAGGTCAGCCTGGAGCACCTGGCCGACAACAAGACCATCAATTTTCTGTTCCTCCCCGAGGAGCATGACCCGGACAGCTTCGTGCGCGCCGAAGGCCCCGATGCCTTCCGGACCGCGATGAACGGCGCCCTGCCGCTGGCGGAGTTCCTGCTCGCCGAACTCAGGAAGGACATCGATCTGTCCACCGCCGAAGGCTGCGCCAAGCTGGTCCATGAGGCCAAACCGCTGGTCACCCGCATCGGCGCCCCGCTGCTGCGCCTGCAGGTCATCAAGATGCTCGCCGAAGCGGCGGGCTTCACCCAGACGGAAGTCGAGCAGGCCTTCGGCATCAAGGCTGCCGCGGCCCCGCGCCAGTTCGACGACAACCCGCCCTTCGAGCGCGGCTTTCGCGGCAAGGGACGTTTCGGCGACGACTGGAACGGCGAGCGCAATTTCCGTGGCGGACGTCGCAACGGTTCCGGCTTTCCACGCCTGGCGCCGCGCCAGGCGCCCCAGAGCCCGGTCGAAGCCCTGCTCAAGGTCGTCGTTCAGCACCCCCTGTGGGCCGCCCGCCTGCCCATCGACCTGTTGCCCGATGACACACCGGAAGGCCGCGCCCTGATCGCCATCACCGACGCAATGAGCATCGGCGATCTGCCAACCCACGGCATCGGCGCACTGCTCGAACACTACCGGGACACCCCGCACGCCGAACTTCTGGCCAAGATCGCCGGTCAGTTGGCCGATACGGCCTTCGACGACGCGACGATTGAACCCTTGTTCAACGACACGATCCAGAAGCTCGAAGCCGACGCCGTCAGCCACCAGATCGAATCACTGACCACCCGGGATCGGGAAAGCGGCCTCAATCCGGCCGAAAGAAGACAGCTCGCAGAGTTACTACTGCACAAACAGAAACTCCGTGTACGCACAAAAGTATCGGATTCGTAATATAATTTTCGGTTTCGCGAAATTCGCCGCGAGCCAATCGACGACACATCGAGGATAGCCATGACCACCGACAAAGCCAAACAACCGCGCAAAGCACCAGCCAAGCCGCGAGCAGCGAAGGTCAAGGACAAACTCGCCCCGATGATCGCCGAGGCCCCCTCGGCGGAAGAGGCCGAGGTTCGCCGCACCCGGTTGAAGAGCCTGATCGCCCTCGGCAAGGAACGGGGCTACCTGACCTACGCCGAAATCAACGACCACCTGCCCGACGACCTGGTGGACGCGGAGCAGATCGAATCCATCATCACCACCTTCAACGACATGGGTATCCAGGTCTTCGACGTGGCCCCGGCCGCCGAAGATCTCCTGATGTCCGAAGTCGCCCCGACGGTGGTGGACGACGAACAGGCCGAAGCCGAAGCCGAGCAGACCCTGTCAGCCGTCGATTCCGAATTCGGCCGTACGACCGACCCCGTCCGCATGTACATGCGTGAAATGGGCACCGTCGAGCTCCTCACCCGCGAAGGCGAAATCGAGATCGCCAAGCGCATCGAGGAAGGCCTCAAGCACATGATCCAGGCGATCTCCGCCTGCCCGACGACGATCGCCGACATCCTCGAAGCCGCCGACAAGATCTCCAAGGACGAGATGCGCATCGACGAGCTGATCGATGGACTGATCGATCCCAACGCCGTCGAGGAGATCGAGGAGCTCGCCGACAGCGAGGACCTGGACGACGTGAACGACGCCGAGGAAGAGGAAGACGAGGATGAAGGCGGCGGTGGCGGTGCTCAGTCGGCCTCCCTCATCAAGCTGAAGACCGATGCGCTGGAGCGCTTCGCGACGCTGCGCGACCTTTACGAGAAAATGTCCTCCACCCTGCAAAAGAAGGGTTTCCAGGACAAGACCTACCTGAAGTACCAGGAGCAGGTCTCCACCGAACTGATGAATATCCGCTTCACTGCCCGCACCACCGAAAGGCTGTGCGACGCGGTGCGCCACATGGTGGACCAGGCCCGCGCCCACGAGCGCAAGATCCTGCATCTCTGTGTGGACAAGGCCAGCATGCCGCGCCCCCACTTCATCAAGAGCTTCCCCGGCAACGAGACCGACCTCGACTGGCTGAAGAAGGAGATCGCCAACGGCCCGAAGAATGCGCCGGTGCTGATGCGCATGCAGCCCGCCGTGCTCGAGGAGCAGCAGAAGCTGATCGACCTGGAAGAACGCATCGGCATCCCGCTGAAGGAACTCAAGGACATCAACAAGCAGATGTCCACCGGTGAAGCCAAGGCCCGCCGCGCCAAGCGCGAGATGACCGAGGCCAACCTGCGTCTGGTGATCTCCATCGCCAAGAAGTACACCAACCGTGGCCTGCAGTTCCTCGACCTGATCCAGGAAGGCAACATCGGTCTGATGAAGGCCGTGGACAAGTTCGAATACCGCCGCGGCTACAAGTTCTCCACCTACGCCACGTGGTGGATCCGCCAGGCCATCACCCGTTCGATCGCCGACCAGGCCCGCACCATCCGTATTCCGGTGCACATGATCGAGACGATCAACAAGATGAACCGGATCTCCCGCCAGATCCTGCAGGAAACCGGCAACGAGCCCGATCCGCAGACGCTGGCCGAGAAGATGGAAATGCCCGAGGAGAAGATCCGCAAGATCCTCAAGATCTCCAAGGAACCCATCTCCATGGAGACCCCGATCGGCGACGACGACGACTCCCACCTGGGCGACTTCATCGAGGACAACGCCACGCTGGCCCCGGCCGAAGCGGCGCTCTACTCCAGCCTGCGCGACGCCACCAAGGAAGTGCTGGACTCCCTCACCCCGAGGGAAGCCAAGGTGCTGCGCATGCGCTTCGGCATCGAGATGAACACCGACCACACGCTGGAAGAAGTCGGCAAGCAGTTCGACGTGACCCGCGAGCGTATCCGTCAGATCGAAGCCAAGGCCCTGCGCAAGCTGCGTCACCCGAGCCGCTCCGAGCGCCTGCGCAGCTTCCTCGACAACGAGGCGTAATACAGCACCACCCCGTCGTCCGGTCCGCTGTTATGCCGAACGACGGAGCGGCCTCGCCTGGATGGGGCGCAGCTGCTAGAATCGCGGTTTCGGGCCTGTAGCTCAGTCGGTTAGAGCAGAGGACTCATCAATGGTGACTTTCGCCGGAAACGGCGATTGAAAAATCGGGTGAATTCAGGGAACCCTGCCCGCATGAAAATGCGAATGGCAACCCTGAGCCAAGCCGGAGCTACAGCTCCGGAAGGTGCAGAGACTAGCGGAGGGATCGAGTTCCCTTAATGACCGCCACGAGCGCCCGACGCCTGAACACGTCAATGCAGCTGCCGACGTGAAGGCGATGAGATAGTCCAGCGCACGCAAGACGCCCTGCCCTACGGCAGACGCATCGGCGACGAAAGTCGCAGTGTGACGAATCCTTTGGTCCAGGGTTCGAGCCCCTGCGGGCCCACCAGATCAACCCCAGCCGGAATCGGCTGGGGTTTTTCATTTCCGGGCGCCAATCTGCGCCGCCCGATCCGTCAGTCCTCTGGTTCCGTCAGTCCGCCGACCCACCAGACATCCGCCCCCCGCCGCAGCCATGCAGCCCGGCAGGGCAATCGCCATCTGCGACCTATACTGGGTGTGCACGGGTGCTTCCCTCCGTAGCGCAGCAGGACGGGAGCGACGCAGATGACGACGATTTCCTCCATCCTTCCACTGAACGCGTACTACCTGCCGGTTCAGACGACAGGGCGGGCCGTTGCATCGTCGAGCACGCCGATCCTTTCCAGTACCGTGGTATCCCTGTCGGCGGAGGCGCAATTGCTGGGCGCCCTGAACGGGGATCAGTTGGCCGCCAGCAGCACCAACCCCGTCTCGCTGTTCAACTCGATTGCCGATGCGGGCACGCTCACCAGCGCCTTCCCCACTGGCGTGAATTCCCAAGGCGGCGGACAGTCCGAGTCGGCGTCGTCGATTCTCGCAGCCTTGATGCAAACGTCCCTGGAGTCCGGGATCTACTCCGCCACCGGGATTCTGGCAGGCACCCTGCCTTCAAGCATGACCGGAGAATGGCTGAGCCTCATGCAAGCCGAACCCGCCCTGGCCAGCGTCGCGATCGCCGCCACGCTGAACGAGGGACTGGTCGGCAACCTCATCTCGATATTCGCCTGACGGTGCTCCGCTTTTCCGTATAAATTCCCGTCCATGAAAGGACAAGCCCTCTTCCGCCGTTTCGGCTACGCGCTGAACGGCGTCGTCATGGCCTTCCGCCGGGAGCGCAGCATGCGCGTGCACGGTCTGGCGGTGCTCGGCGTCATCGCCTTCCTGGCAGCCACCGGCGCGCCGCTGCTGTGGTGGGCCTTGGTGGCCCTCGCGGTTGGATTGGTACTCGTTGCGGAAATGGCCAATACGGCCATCGAAACCCTCGCCGACCTGCTCCATCCGGGCCAGCACCCGGAGATCGGCATCGCCAAGGATGTGGCGGCCGGTGCGGTACTGATCGCCACGCTGGTGGCGATCATCGTCGGCCTCGCCTACCTGCTGAGCTGAGACCTTACGCTGAAGCGCCCGGTTCAGGCGTCCCGGCCGGTCAGCGTAAACATCCCGGCCTTGAAGCTGGCGGCCATCATGTCGGCCTTTTCGATGGCCGTCTGCGCCGCGGCGGGCGGCAGGAACTCCGCCGCCGCCTCGCGGAACAGTTCCAGCCAACGGTCGAAGTGTTCGGCCTTGACCGGCAGGCGCACATGCACCGGGTAGGGCGAGCCGCCGTAACGGTCGGTGCCCAACAGCACGCGGGACCAGAACGCACGGATCACGAGATGGTGGTGATCCCAGTCGTCCACCTCGGCGGCGAAGACGGGGCCGAGCAGCGCATCGGCCCGCGCCCGGGCATAGAAGCCATGCACCAGCGCGGTGATGTGTTCCTCGGTCAGTTGAGCGTCGGTCCCCGTCATCGTTCCTTCTTCCTTCTATCTATCAGCCCAGAGCGGCCAGCGCAGCGTCGTAGTTGGGCTCGTTCTTGATCTCCGGCACCAACTCGCTGTGCAGGACCCTGTCGTTCTCGTCGAGCACCACCACCGCGCGAGCGGTCAGGCCGGCCAGCGGACCGGCGGCCAGGGCCACACCGTAGTTCTTGATGAATTCGCTACCACGCAGGGTGGACAGGGTCACCACGTTCTCCAGGCCTTCGGCGCCGCAGAAGCGGGCCTGGGCAAACGGCAGGTCGGCGGAGATGCACAGCACTACGGTGTTGGGCAGCGTGCTGGCGGACTGGTTGAACTTGCGCACGGAAGTGGCGCAGGTCGGCGTGTCGATGCTCGGGAAGATGTTCAGCACCTTGCGCTTGCCGGCGAAGCTGGCCAGCGGGGTATCGGCCAGATCCTTGGCGACGAGGGTGAAGGCCGGTGCGGTCTGGCCCTTCTGGGGCAGATCGCCTTCAACGGGGACGGGGTTTCCGCCAAGGGTAACGGTAGAAGACATGGAGGCACTCCTGGGGTAGGAAATTGATGATGTTGTTTTGATTGGCCCGCCGACACGCATGCCACCGGCGAGCCGCGCCATCTTAGGCGCTGGCGGAGTTTCCTGCCAGTACCCACAGTCAGTATTGATCACAAGGTCTTCAGGTACTCCAACAGCGCCTCCTTGTCGCCTGCCGGCAGGACGCTGCCGAACTCGTGGCCCTGGTTTCCGCCGCCCTTGGCGGCGGTATCGAAATGGGTGCCGACGCGCCGGGCCTCATCCCCGTCGGTGATGAAACCGACCCGCTGCGGGTCGTATACGTCGTAACCGTTCCAGAAGATCTTCGGGCGGGCCGCCGCAGGCTCCAGCAGATCCCGCAGGGTCGGCACGGAGCCGTTGTGCAGATAGGGCGCGCGCAGCCAGATGCCGTCGAGGAAGGGGATCTTGTAACCGTTGAGGTCCTCCTCGACCAAGCCCTTGCGTGGGATACCCATCGCGGTGACGACCTGGTTGGCCTTGATCGCCGCACCCTTGTTCCACGTATCCAGGCGCGCCCGGTCGGTGCCCACCTCGTCGAGGGGGATGCGCGTGCCGGTGCGTTCGCTGGCGTGGCAGCGGGCGCACTGGGCGTAGAACACCACCTTGCCAGCCGCCGCCCGCCCGGCATCGACCGGGAAGGGGTAGCGCGGCGGCTGCAGGCTGGAGAGGTAATCCTGCAGCCACTGCACCTGCTTGAGGAAATCCGCCTTGTCGGCCGGCGGCGCACCCAGCACACCGAGGGCCGAGTCGATGATCACCGAGCGCACGTCGTGGCTGTCGCCCGCGTAGTTGGGCAGCTGGCCGCGCTCGGCGTGATACTTGCCCAGGTTCCAGATCGCCGGGATATCGCCCGGGCCGAAGGTGTCGTCCATCGGCGCGCGGATCATGAAGTACTTGGTGAGATTCATGCTGTCGTCGCGCCCGCGCCCCCACTCCGGAAAGTCCGTGCGGTAGATCCACGCGAACTGCGCCTCCCGCTCCAGCAGGCGCTTCTTGGTGATCGGGATGATCAGGAACCGGTACAGCAGCTTGTCGATCAAGTCCAGCTTGGTCACCCGGTTGATCTCCGCCATCAGGATGTCCGCCTCGAAGCGCGGATCGGCAGCACAGTCGATCAGCAGGCGGAAGAAGTTCTCGATGTTGAGGGTATGCCCTGGCCCACCGACGACGAACACCGGGTTGGAGTCTGCGCTCTTCCGGTAGCTGGTGGTGTGGCAGGCGGCGCAGTTGTTGGCGACCCGCGGAAAGCCGATGGTTTTCTTGGTGAAGCCGGCCGGCAGTTCCTGGCCCTGCTCCCAGGACACGCCGAGGGCTGCGTAACCGCCCGACACGGTCTGCCCATCTTGGCGGAATTTCTCCGGGAAGACCCGTGGCAAGACGTAGAAGATCCAGTACGGAATCCCCGCATCGTGCTCGGCACCGATGGAGCCGTACTTGAAGCGCATCTCCGGCGACTCGAAGACCCAGGCCGGCTGCGCCTCCTCACGGAAACCCCGATCCCAGGCGACGTAGGCGCCGGCGACGATCAGCAGCAGCAACACGGACAGGCCGGCGCGCAGCCAGGCGCGGCGGGTTTCACGACGGTCGGCAAGCATGGCAGGCTCCCGTTCAGAAGGTCTTGAGGAATTCCATCAGCGCGGCCTTGTCGGCCTCCGGCAACTCGGTGCCGTAGGCCCGCCCCTCGTGGCCGCCATTGCCGTTGCCGGGCTGGCGGGTGTCGTAGCGGAAGAACTTGCGGCCATCCATTTCCGGTTGGTCGGATACGAAGCCCACCTTCAGCGGATCGAACACGTCATTGCCCCGGTAGAACACCGCCGGCCGCCTGAAAGCCGGCTGCAGCAGGTCGAACAGGCTGGGCACCGAGCCGTTGTGCAGGTAGGGCGCGCGCAGCCAGATGCCATCCAGCGGCATGTTGGCGTAGCCGTAGGTCTTGTGGAAAGTCGTGAAGCGCCACGGATAACCGGCGTAGAGCGTCGCCTGGTTGACCGCCAGTGTGTAGGTATAGGAATCCAGCCGCCGCCGGTCAGTGCCAATCTGCGCGATGGGCGTCACGCGCCCAACCAGGTCGCCGCTGAAATCCCGCCCCGACGCGCCATGGCAACTCGCACAGTATTCCTTGTAGATCGGCGCGCCACGGGCCGCCAGGGCCTGGTCGATGGGGAACAGCTTGCCGAAGGCCGGCGGTTCGGCGCCGAGAATCCAGTCCTCCACGCGCTTGATGCGCGGCAGGTCGATGGTCGGCGGCGTGGTGCCGGTGCCGAAGGCGGCGCTCTTGTTACGCTCGGTCATGTCGGTGTTGTTGCCGTCCCAGTGCAGTTCCATCATCCGCGGCTCCCGGCGCGGACGCTGCAGCCAGATCGACGGAAAGTCCGCCGGCGCATCGAACTCCTTCGGGTCGAGCAGGTGCATCGGGAAGTTGAAGATCACCTTGGCCGAGTTGAAGGTATCCACCCGCCCCGGCCCCCACGGCTGCTGCTGGAACACCCATTCGAAGCGCCCCTTCAGCGCCAGCACCCGGTCACGCATGATGGCGATGGCCACCGGATAGACCACTTCCCGGTCGAGCAGGTCGAGCCCGGCGCCGAGGCGCTGGATCTCGGGAACCAGATACTCCGTGGAAAACTTCGGGTCCGCCGCACACTTGAAGAAGAAGGTCTCGAAGGCCTGCATGTCGAACAACGCCGCCGGCATGCCTACCACCAACTGGGCTGGCGCATCCGGCGCCTTGCGCACGGTGCTGGTGTGGCACACCGCGCAATTCACGAAGACCCGGTCGATACCCTGGTAGCGCCGCTTCGACGTGCCCACCGGCAGATCGCGGAGGTGCCCGTTCGGCCCCTTCTCGTAGATCATGCCGAGGGACTCATATCCCTTGCCCGGCAGGTATTGCCCACACACCTGCGGCAGCGCGCGCCAGATCCAGTACGGAAACCCCATCTCATGCTCGCCGCCGGTGGAACCGTACTTGAAGTGCTCGACGGGGTCGGCGTAGTCCACAGGCGAGTCGCCGCTGAAGCGGCCGAGCAGCCACAGGCCCACCGTCGCCGGCAGCAGCACGGTCAAAGTGAACAGGATCATGAAGCGCAGGCGCCAACGGCTGGCAAGCGGTACAGCTGGAGTCGTCATGTTCTTCTCCTCGTCGTCTATCGCGCCTCGGCCACCGGCGCCAGACAGGGGCGCAGCGCTTCGTAGCCCCCTGCCAACAGGCTATCCACGTCCGGCTCCCGCCCGGATTCGCTACGCAACTGTGCCGCCACCACCGCCTCCAGCGCGGCCCGGTCGCCGCTCTTCGCCCACGCCTCCGGATCGCTGCGGAAGGCTGGCAACATGCTCGCCGGCGGCATCGGCGTCTTCGCCCGCTCAGACGGCCCGCGGCGCGCCATCGCCAGGCGTACATAGATCCGCGGCGCGCACTGGCGGATGCGGGCCTCCAACTCAGCTGCCGGCCCCTGCAGGAAATTCGGCGGAAAGGACTCGGCGCTCAGGTGGCACGCGGCACACCAGGCGTAGAAACCGGCCAGGTCCGGACGCACCGGCCCGCCCATCGCCGCCCCCGGCGGACTGGCCGGGCGTTCCAGGCGCGGCGCGGCCGGCACCGGCAGCCGGGCCGCCGCGACGGGCTCCCCCAGTTGCGCCAGCACCGCGCGGATCAAGCCGCTGCCGGCAATCGCCGGCGCATCCAGCAGGCTTTCCCCCTGCGAGCTTGCAGCGATCCCCAACAAGACCGCCTCGGCCACCTGTCCATCAGCACGCAGGCGCAACCGCAAGGGGCCGGCGCCATCGCGCAGGCCACGCACGTCCACCGCCTCGAGCACGTTTCCACCGGCCACGCGAACGCCGCCCTGCGCTCCCCGCAACGAAAAACCCGGCAGCGGCGGTTCACCAGCCAGGCTAAGGCGTTCGACGCGGCCCGTCTGCCGATCGAGTCGCAAAGAAGCGCCGCCCTCACCCTTGCAGTCAGCCACGTACCCACCGGGCGCGGCGGCACAAGTCAGCGTCACCTCACGACGTGGCAGACGCGCGGCCCGCCGCCCCAACGCGGCCTGCAGCCGCGGCCAGTCGCCGTCCTCGACGAACTCCGCCACGCCGGCCACCGCGTCGGCGATGGCCTCCGGCGCGTCGCCCCGCCACCAGGCCTCTGCCGGCCGCGGCAGCAGCGGCTCGAAGCGCGCCGGCACATGGGAGAAGGCGACGCGCTCCGACGCCGCCGCCGGCCATTCGGTCATGCCTTGCAAGGGGTTGCGATTGGGCAGGTCCGAGCGCCCGAGGGCCAGCCCGGCCGGCCACCGGCGTGCTGCGGTGGCCCACAGCGGGCGTCCGACCGACTCTTCGAAAGCGGCGTCCGGCACCGCCATGCGCCCGTCCGCCAGACGCAGGCGCAACGCCGCCGCAAAAAGACCGGCCCGGCAACGCCGCCCGGCCTCCCCGGCACCGCAGCCTTCGCGCCACAGGCGTTGGGCCAGCGCAAAACGGTTGGCCCGCCGCACCGCGTTGTCGATGGCATAGGGCAGGTCCACGCCGCGTTGCGGCGGAATGCCGTAGAAGGATCGTCCGCTGGCCGCCAGCAGCGCGGCGACCGCCGGGTTCGCATTAGTTTCGTCCCACAGAGCACGGGAGAAGATCGGCGCGCCGTTCTGGTGGCAGGCGAAGCAGATGTTACGGTTGGCGTAGAAGACCTGCGGCCGCCCGCCGGGGCGATAGTCCTTGACTAGCTGGAACTCGAAGCGGCCGGCGGCCTCGTTGTAGCTGATCACCTCCAGCACCGCCGACTTCTCCTGGTAGCCGATGTAGAGGCGGTCCTTCAGCAGGAAGGGCGAGCCAGCGGCCGGCGGCGAATCCACAGCGACGACCACCCGCGGGTAGTCAAAGTAATCCGGTGCCGAGGCGGTGCGCTGCAAGGAGCGCCCGAGCGGGATGAGCACCCGCTTCACCGGCGGCAGCGCACTGGTCGAGTCCCGGGCCAGTTCGCGGTCGATGCGCGCCAGCAATTTTTCGAAGGGGAATGGCAAATCGTGTGCTCCGCCCTCCTCCGCGAACAATCGGTCGAACAGGGACTGGCCGAGCGGCGGCAGATGCGCGCCGGGCTCGGCCGGATTCACGACCCAGGCCGTCGCCCCGCCGGTCTGCGGTGTATCAGGCGGCCCCGCCGCGACCATGTTTGCCGTGGCAGCAAGCAGCAGACCCACCAGGCGGGCGCAGCAGCGCACGGGGCCGTTCATTGCGGTGCTCCACGTCGCCGCCCCTCAGCGCCCCGCCGACGCGAGGACCTTGCGCTGCTGGGTGCCCGGCCAGCAATCCTCCTGCACCGCGCCGGTCTTCACGAAGGCCTCCTGTCCCTTGTCGTCCATGTCCTTGTTGTAGAGCGTGAAGTTGAGGGCGAAGCCCTTGTCCAGGTAGGCGCGCCCCAAGTAGAAGCCGGGCCGGATCATGCGGATCTCGTCGCGCACCCGCAGCCCGCGCCGGCCGGCGAGGAAGTCCGGGTTCTCCTGGTAGCCGGGGATCTCGTCGGTGAAGAAGTAGTCGATGATGATCGACTCCCGCCGCGCATCCAGCAGACTCTGCCCGCAGTACAGCTTGGCGGGGAACAGCAGCCAGGTCTGCTTGCCGTTGAAGTCCATCTTCTTCGGCTCGCCCTGCACCAGGCCGATCTTCTTCAGCACGGCCAGGTCCTCGATACGGTTGCGCAGCACGCGCTCCTGGCGGTAGAAGACCTTGCCGCGCCACAGGGCCTCACCGACGTCCTCCAGCACCAGCCCCTTCAGGTTGAGCGCGGTGCCGGCAAAGCCGCCGACGATCTCCGACAGGCGGAACTTGCCGCTGCTGCCCTTGGGCAACAGGATGCGGCCGTCGAAGGCGCCGTCGGGAATCGGCCCGGCGGTCAGGCGGGCGTAGATCTGGTCGAGCTGCTCCTGGTCCAGCGTAGCCAGATAGTCCGGCGTCAGCTTGGCCAGCTCGGCGGTGGGGATCGGGTAGAGATAATCCACCTGGGCCATGTCCAGCTTGGAGGAATAGCTCTTGTCGTAGGGCGCGAACGGGATGTTCGGCGCCTCCACCTTCTTGCTGCAGGCACTCAGGCCCAGCACCGCGGAGAAGGACAGGACGGCGGCAATCGACGAGGTCTTCATGGCGACGCTCCTCTCACAGGGTGGCGAGGAAGGCGGTGATGGCCTTCTTGTCCGCTTCGCTGAGGTCCTCGCCAAAGCGATGGCCTTCGTTCTCGACGAGCTGGTCGCAGGTCACGTAGTTGGCGGCGAGGAAATCCCGCTTCTCGCGCAGGATCTCCACGAAGCGCGCCGGGTTTTTCAACACGTCGTCGGCGAGCGCCTGCAGGGTCGGGATCAGGTCCTTCTTGCCGGCCGCCTCCAGCCGGGCCGGATCACGCTTGGCGAGGAAGAGGTCGCCGATCAACTGCTTGTGCATCAGGCCGTTGAGGAAGCCGGCGCTCGCCCCCATCGGAATGCGCGCCTGGCCGAAGCCGCCCAGCGGCTTCTCAGTCTTGCCCTCCAGCGGCCGGATACCCACATCGACGATCAGATCGGCATTGGTCAGCGTCACCTTGCGGCCCCGCTCCTTCGGGTGCAACAGCTCGAACATGGAGCGCCTGTAGAGATCGAAGCGCCCTTCCACGCTGGGGTCATAGCGCACGCAGGCGGGCTGCTCGGCCAGCAGTTTGTTGTCCGGCCCCGCATAACGGGCGCGGTGGAAGTCGTTGTCCTTGTTGGCCGGATTGCCGCACACCTCGGGCCCGATGGCGTTGTTGTGCATGAAGGGCGCAGTGGCCCACACATTCACCAGCGAGATGTTGCGCATGTAGCCGCGCCCGCCGTTCTTGAGGTCTTCCCGCTGGGGCAGGTCGGCCACCGAGGGCCGGCCACGCAGGGTTTCCGACGCGTATTCCTGGTAGAGATGGCCGGCCATATGGTTGGAATGCAGCGCGCGGCAAGGGAAGGTGCCGACTTCGGTCACCGGCGTAGCCTGGTCGTTACCGAGGAAATCGGCGCGCACCTTGCGCGGGTGGGCGTCGTTGGTCGCCGCGAAATCCCTACTCTTGAACGGCCCACCGTCCGCCTCGGGAATGCTCGAATGGCAGCGCGCGCAGTTCTCGGCGAACACCGTCTGGCCGCGGGCCACAGCGCCCTTGCCGAACTCCTTTTCAAGGTCGGCCGTCAGGTCGGCGCGGGTATAGGCGGCGCCTGGGCTCTTCAGCTTGCGTGCGTTGGCACGGGCCGCGAAGAGATCCATTTCATCCGACTCGGCCGACGTGAAGAAGTCCAACACGTTCTGCAGACGGTCCTCCACCGCCCGGAAGTTCGGGCAATCGCGCCGGCACTGGCCGATGTTGAAGGGCGTCTGGCCAAAACCGCGCTGCTCGGGGTCCACCTGGCGCATGTCGCTGAAGTGATTGACCCAGCACTGCTCCGAGCAGGAACCGATATTGAAATACACCCGCTGGATCGCCTCCAGTGCACCGATGGAGTCTTCCCCGCCTTTCAGAATGTGATGCACGCCGGGCAGCACGACCTTCTGTCCGCCCAGGTGTACGGTGGTCGTGTCGTCCTTGCGCGTCGAGAACTGCCAGCATTTGCCCTGCCGGCCGGGCTCACACCAGCACTTGGACTCATCCTTCTCCACGCCGCAGTCGGCCACCTTGCGCCACTTGGTGACGGTGTCGCCCTTGAACACCGGACGCTGGGCCACATTGATCAGCGCATTGATGGTGCCCGGGTTGTTAACCTGGTCGTGGGAGATCGCCGAGGTGTCCGTCACCCCAGGCCGGGCGTGGGCGAACATCTGATATTCGAGCGCCGACTTGGGCATGCCCGAGCCGAGCAGTTCGGACATGCGGGTGTACTGGTTGCCGATCAGGCCCTTGATGTTCTCCCACTTGGGATGGGCCGGGTCGGCCGGCGGGTTGAGCGGATCGAAGGCGATATGACAGGAGCCGCAGGAGGTGCCGATCAGGAAGGGCGGCTCGACGGACGCGTCGGCCAGCTTGCTGACCCGGCTGTCGGACTCGATGCCGGTGGTCGCATCCATCTTGCGGTCGAAGCCGGCCCAGCTTCCGACGCCACCGTTGACGGCCTTCCACTTGGCCGCATCGAAGCG
Source organism: Pseudomonadota bacterium (assembly GCA_018241685.1). Lineage (GTDB taxonomy): Bacteria > Pseudomonadota > Gammaproteobacteria > Burkholderiales > Rhodocyclaceae > Zoogloea. The sequence goes on along the minus strand of JAFEDJ010000040.1, from coordinate 34,617 downwards.
CGGGTTGGGAAACTTGCGGATGCCCAGCGCGCCAGTCGAAGTGCCGAACTTCAGGTCGCAGGCGCTGTGACGCTGGTCGAGAGTGCCACCCTTGGTGTGCGGGTCATCCGGGTCGAGGGCGGCGTCCTTCAGGCCGCAGGCCGGGTCCACGTAATCCGCCTTGCCGACATGCTTGAGCAGGACGTCGTCGCCAGGGCACCAGTCGAAGCCGTAGGTCTCTTCCATCGACTTGGCCGGACAGTTGGGATCGCCGGGCCTGCAACAGGCAGGATCGTTGATGATGCCCCAGGCCCAGAAGCGATCATCGCGCTGGTCTGAGCGCAGCACCCGGAACCAGTCCACCAGCACGCCAATGCGCTGCTGGAAGGTATAGGTGTGGAAGCGGTCGTTGCCGGCTGTGGCCTTGAACCAGATCAGGCGGCCGACGCATTCGGACTCGTTGAGCCCCTCCCGGGCACAGGATTCCCTGTAGGGCGCATCCTGGTCCACGCTGCCCGCATCAGGTTGCGGGGCTGCCGCAACAGGCGGTGCCGCGGGCACAGGAGGAGCGGGATTGTCCGCATGGGCCTGCTGCCAGCCGGTCTCTAAAACCGGGGCATGGGATGCCAGATAAGAACCACCGAGAACAGCCACGACAGCCGCAAACGCGGCCACATATGCGCGCTTCATGGATGCGTCTCCTTCCCTGAAGGGAGCATGGCCGGCGCTCATGGTGGCCGCGGATGGGCGCTAGCGCCCCTGAAGCGGATGCGTGTTCTCTCTGTCGGGGCCGGTCATGATGGTGTTATAGCAGAGTTCCCGAGAGCGGCAATCCGCGTGCGATTGACGCTTACGGCAGGCTTTGGTCCCAATACGGCACGGGGCCGATGCGCTCGGCCAGGTAGTCGGCCAGCGCGCGTACCCGGCTGGGTACGTAGCGGTTACTCGGAAATACCGCATAGATACCCAGCTCGGGCCCCGGGAAGTCCGCCAGGATGCGCGTCAGCAAACCGGCCTGGATCGCTGGCGCGGCGATGAAGCTCGGCTGCCGGCAGATGCCGAGGCCGCGCTGGGCCATGTCCACCAGCGCATCGCCGCTGTTGGCCTGCAGACGGCAGCGGACCGGCACCCAGATCAACTCCTCGTCCACCAGATAAGGCCAGCTGACCTTGGCGGTGCCGGTGTAACCGAGGCACTGGTGGGCCAGCAGATCCTCCGGCTTCTGGGGGCAGCCGTGCCGCTCCAGGTAGGCCGGCGAGGCCAGTGTGACCATCCGCGCCACCGACAGGCGCCGCGCCACCTGGGTCGGGTCGAGCTGCGTGGTGATGCGGATGGCCAGGTCCAGGCCGCTCTCGATGAGGTTCACCTGGCGGTCGTCGAAGTCCATGTCCAGGCTGACCTCCGGATAAGTGGTCGCGAAATCGGCGACCAGCGGCACCAGATGGCGTACCCCGAAGCTCATCGGCACGCTGACGCGGATCGGTCCGCGTGGGCGGCGGTCGCCGCCGGCCAGGTCGCTCTCGGCGACGCCGACCAGATCGAGGATCTCCCGGCTGCGTTCCAGATAGGCCAGCCCCGCCGAGGTGAGCTTGAGGCTGCGCGTGCTGCGGGCAATCAGCTTGACGCCCAGGTGGGCCTCCAGCGCAGCGATCTGGCGCGTTACCGCCGAACGGGCCAGGCCCAGGTGATCGGCGGCGGCCGTAAAGCTGCCGGCCTCGGCCACGCGGACGAACACCTCCATGGCATGCAGACGATCCATTGTTTCAAATCAGGCAACAAACATTTCACCATTAAAGGCTATTTCCGTTCCAATCGAAAGCATAAAGTTCGCTCCACAAACCAACACCCAACAAGAGAGAACTGCCGTGATCCTCGTCAGCGGCGCCAATGGCCGATTCGGCCGGCGCATCGTCCAGCACCTCATCGCCCGCTCCCCGGCCCCCGTGGCCGGCCGGCTGGCGGTGAGCGTCCGCGAGCCCGCCCGGGCCGCCGACCTGGCGAGCCGCGGCGTGGAGATCCGCCACGGGGACTTCGACCAGCCGGCCACGCTCGCCGACGCTTTCGCCGGCATCGAGCGGCTGATCCTGACCACCACCGACGGCCCGCGGCCGCAGCGCATCGCCCGCCATCGCCAGGCCATCGCCGCCGCCCGCGACGCCGGCGTGCAGCACGTCTTCTACGTCAGCCTGCTGGATGTGGCCGCCGATTCGCCAGCCGAATGCGCCGCGGTGCACCGGGAGGCCGAAAATGCCCTGGCCGACAGCGGCCTCGCCCACACGGTGCTGCGCAACACGCTGTACGCCGACGACCTGCCCCAACTGGCCGGGCCGGCGCTGAACGACGGCATCCTGGCGCTGCCGGCCGGCGAAGGGATCGTCAGCCTGGTGTCCCGCGACGAGCTGGCCCAGGCCATGGCCGCAGCCGCCCTCGCCCCGCGCCTGGAAAAGCATGTGTATGAACTCACCGGCCAGGTCGCCAGCGGCTACGCGGCAATCGCCGGCAAGATCGCCCGGGTCGGCGGCCGGCCGCTGCGCTACACGGAGATCGCCGAGGCCGATTACGTCGCCGCCCAGCAGCAGGCCGGCCTGCCGGCATGGCAGGCCAGCGCCCTCGGCAGCCTGTTCCGTGCCGTCGCCGAAGGGCGCTTTGCGCGCACCAGCAATGATTTCGCGGCCTTGGTCGGCCACCCGCCCAAGTCCCTCGACTGCATGATCCACGAATACTTCACCCCGAGGAGCACCTCATGACCGCCCGCCAACCCGTCCTCTTCGTGTCCCACGGCGCGCCCGACGTGCTGCTCAACCCAGGTGCCACGGTCCACCTGTGGGAACGCCTCGGCGCGGACCTGCCGCGGCCCCGCGCGGTACTGGTGATTTCCGCCCACTGGGCGGCCCGCCAGCCGACCGTCAGCACCGCCGCGACACCGGAGACCATCCACGACTTCGGCGGTTTCCCGCCGGCCCTGTACGCGATGGAATACCCGGCCCCCGGCGCGCCGGATGTGGCCGCGCGGGTCCGCGAACTCCTCGCCGGCGCCGGCCTGCCGATCGAAGAAGTGCCCGACCGCGGCCTCGACCACGGCGCCTGGATTCCGCTGAAAGCCATGTACCCGCAAGCCGACATCCCGGTCGTCCAGCTCGCGTTGCAGCCCTACGCCGGCACCGACTGGCACCGCCGCCTCGGCGTCGCGCTGCGTCCGCTGCGCGACGAAGGCGTGCTGATCCTCGCCTCCGGCGCCGTGACCCACAACTTCGGCTGGCTCACCTGGGGCACCAACAGCCAGCCCGTCCCACAGGCGCGGATCTTCTCCGACTGGCTCGGCGAAGCCCTGTCCCGCGACGACCGCCCGACCCTGCTGGACTACCGCCGCGTCGCCCCTCACGGCGCCGATGCCCATCCCAGCGAGGAGCACCTGCTGCCGTTGTTCGTCGCCCTCGGCGCTGCAGAAAAGGACGAAATCCCCCTCCGCCTGGAACCGGAATACACCTACGGCGGTCTGGCGATGGACGCTTACCTGTGGCAAACAGGCAGTGCGTCCCCTTTCCGCACGGAGCAATAAAAATGAACAAACCCACCGAACGCTATACCGGCCCCGCCATCGCGGCCCACTGGCTGATCGCCATCCTGATCCTGGCGGCCTTCCCGCTGGGTCTCTACATGCATGAGCTGACCCTGTCGCCCACCAAGCTCAAGCTGTACTCGTATCACAAGTGGATCGGCATGACGGTGCTGCTGCTGTTCGTGCCGCGCATCCTGTGGCGCCTCACCCACCGCCCGCCGGCACCGCTGCCGATGCCGGCCTGGCAGCACAAGATCGCCGAGGGCACCCATCACCTGCTGTACCTGCTGATGTTCCTGGTACCGCTGTCGGGCTGGCTGATGAGCTCGGCCAAGGGCTTCCAGGTGGTGTATTTCGGCGTGCTGCCGATCCCCGACCTGATCGGCAAGGACAAGGAGCTGGGTGAGCTGCTCGAGGAGATGCACGAAGTCCTCAGCTGGTCGCTGATCACCCTGGTCGGCCTGCACCTGGCCGGCGCCCTCAAGCACCACATCATCGACAAGGACAGCACGCTGCGCCGCATGCTGCCCTTCGGCAAGTAAGCCGCCCCCCAATACAAGGAGAGACATCATGAAGATCAATCACATCGCCCTGTCCGCCGCCGCCCTGCTGCTGGCCGGCGCCGCCCACGCCGTCGAGTTCAAGCAGGTGGATGCCGCCAAGAGCAGCCTCGCCTTCACGTCCAAGCAGATGGGTGTGCCGGTGCCCGGCAGCTTCAAGAAGTTCACCGCCCAGCTGGCCTTCGACCCGGCCAAGCCGACCGCCGCCAGCACCACGCTGGAGATCGACCTGGCCAGCATCGACGCCGGCTCCAAGGACGCCAACGACGAAGTGGTCGGCAAGCAGTGGTTCAACGTCAAGGCCTTCCCGACCGCCAAGTTCGTGTCCACCGGCGTCAAGGCCCTCGGCGGCAACCGCTTCGAGGCCGTCGGCAAGATGACCATCAAGGGCCAGACCCGCGACGTCACCGCCCCCTTCACCTTCAAGCAGGACGCCGCCAACGGCGTCTTCGACGGCGCCTTCGTGCTCAAGCGCATGGACTTCAACATCGGCGAAGGCCCGTGGTCCGATGTCAGCGCCGTCGCCAACGAAATCGAGATCAAGTTCCACGTCGTGGCTGCCCCGGTGGCCGTGGCCAAGAAGTAATCCCCAACAATCCCCACCCCCAAACCTCAACGTAAAACGGAGATTCAGCATGAAGAAACTCGTCACCCTGGCCATCGCCGCCGCCCTGTCGTCCGCCGCCTTCGCCGCGCCGGAAACCTACACCATCGAAGGCACCCACACCTACCCGCGCTTCGAGTACAGCCACTTCGGCTACTCCACCCAGCTGTCGCGCTTCGACAAGACCAGCGGCACCATCACGCTGGACAAGGCCGCCAAGACCGGCTCCGTCGACGTGACCATCGACGCCACCTCGGTGGATTCCGGCTACCCGCTGTTCAACAGCCACCTGCAGGGTGAGGACTTCTTCGACACCGCCAAGTACCCGACCATCACCTACAAGTCCACCAAGGTGAACTTCGACGGTGACAAGCCGGCCACTATCGAAGGCAACCTGACCGTCAAAGGCATCACCAAGCCGGTGACCCTGACCGTCACCTCCTTCCACTGCATGGACCACCCGATGCTGAAGAAGCCGGCCTGTGGCGCCAACGCCACCGCCACCATCAAGCGCACCGAGTTCAACGCCGGCAAGTACGCGCCCTACGTGGGCGACGAGGTCAAGCTGACCATCGCCGTCGAAGCCTACAAGCCGTAAGCCCACCGGGGGCGCGCCCGCGCCTCCCGCCGGACGGATGGGCATATCTTTCAGGATATGCCCATTTTGGGCGAATTTTGACCACACCCCGCCGTACGGTCCGTATAATTACGGCTTAGCGTTCAACACGCCGAGCAACATCGCCCCAACCGGCGATTTTCCGGATTGATCTGTTTCTGTCCCAGCTTCGTCGAGCATCCGGCACACTTTGCCGGAACTGCATCGGCCACCTTTTCTTCCCGCAGATCCTGTCCGCCCGAGCAGGCCACCGAGCCCGCTCGTGCCCGCATGTTGAGCATCGATTCCTGCCTTCCGGAGGACACGCGAACCCATGCGCAGTGAAGCTCTAAGAATGCCGGCGATAGATGCCCTCAAGGCCATCGCCTGTGTATTGATCGTGCTGCACCACCTGGCCTTCTACGGGCCGATGGCCGATGTGGCCAAACCCCTCATGCCGACGTTGATCGAAGGCCTGGACGTCTATGCCCGCATGGCGGTGCAGATCTTCCTGGTCGTCTCCGGTTTCCTGTTCGCATCCAAGTTCGCCCCCGCCGGGCTGCCGACGCCGATCGTGCCGTTGTACGCGCTGCTGCAGCGCTATACCCGCCTCGTCGTTCCCTATTCCGCCGCGCTGCTGATTGCCATCTGCTGTTCGGCGCTGGCCGGCCTGGTGATGGACCACCACTCCATCTCGTCGGCCCCCGACCTGCCCCGCCTGCTGGCCCACGTACTGCTGCTGCATGATCTGCTCGACCAGGAAGCCCTGTCGGCCGGCGTGTGGTACGTGGCCATCGACTTCCAGCTCTTCGCGCTGGGCATCCTGCTGCTGTGGCTGCCGACCCAGCTGGCCCACCGCCAGCCGGCCCTGCGCGCCGCCGCGCCGCTGCTGATCGGCGGCATGACCATCGCGTCCCTGTTCTACTTCAACCGGGACGCCTGGTGGGACGAGAGCGCCTTCTACTTCTTCGGCGCCTTCGGCATGGGCATCCTGGCCTGGTGGGCCTCCGGCCGCGAACGCGCCGGCCGCTGGCTGGCCCTGCTGGCCCTGCTGGCCATCGCCGCACTGAGCGTGGACTTCCGCGGTCGTATCGCGATTGCCGGCACCGTCGCGGTCTTTCTCGGCCTGGCCCGGTGGACCCACGTACTGCACACCATGCCGCTGCCGGCCCCACTGGCCCGCCTGAGCCGCATTTCCTATTCGGTGTTCCTGGTGCATTTCCCGCTGTGCCTGCTGGTCAATGCCACCATCACCTACTTCTTCCCGACCAACCCGGTCATCAACGCGGCCGGCCTGCTGGTCGCACTGTCCGTCAGCATCGCCGGCGGATCCGTGTTCTATCGCTGGGTCGAGAGCTATCCCTTCCCGACCCGCATGCGCCTGCTGTTCCCGGCCGGCGTCGTGGCCAGCGGCTGGTTGACCGCCCTGGCAGCCGCCAACCTGACGAACTGATCTTCGTCCGTACCACACCCCGCCCGGCGGCGCGATCCGCTGCCGGGCCCCCTTCCTCCGCTCTCCCGCAGTACGCCCCGTCGCCTCAGCCCTGCGCCAGCAGCACCGCCTCGTCGACCTCGTCGATGCACTCCGGCTGCATGAAGCGCAGCGCGTAATCCCGATACACTCCCGCCTGCACGAACAGTGCGAACAATTCCGCGTCGATGTGCGCCGCGTCGCGCATGCGCGCCATGATCGCCATCGCCTCCGACAGGCGCTTGCCGCGCTTGTAGGGGCGGTCCACTGCAGTCAGCGCCTCGAAGATGTCGGCGATTGCGATCATCCGCGCTACCGGGCTCATCTCGTCCCGGCGCAGGCCGCGTGGGTAGCCGGTGCCGTCCATCTTCTCGTGGTGCCCGCCGGCGAGCTCCGGCACCGCCTTCAGATGACGCGGGAAGGGCAGCGCGGCGAGCATGCGGATGGTTTGCACGATGTGTTCGTTGATCTTGTAGCGGTCCTCCTCGGTGAGGGTGCCCCGCGCCACCGACAGGTTGGCCAGTTCGCCACGGTTGTAGAGCAGTTCCGGCACCGCCATGCGAAAACCCCACGGGTTGTCCGCCGCAATGCGCTCCTCCGGCCGGCGCTCGATACGATGCTCGGGTTTGTCGGCCAGCAGCGCCTCCTGCACCGGCAGGATTGTGACCGGCTTGCGACGCCGCTCGTCCTCGGAAACGCCGAGCCGATCATCGAGGGTACGCAGCCAAGTCCGCCCGGCGATCTGGCGCAGGCGCTCGACGCGCTCCGGCGCCATCGCCTCGCCGCCCTCATTGCACGACGCCACGAAGGCGAACTCCTCGTCGAGCCGGGCCCACGCTCCGGTCAGCCGTGCCCGGGCTTCGACGGCATCCGCCCCATCGGCGATAGCCCGCCAGCAAGCCACCTCCGCATCGCGCTTGAGCACCTCGAAACGCATTCGCACCTCGTGGATGCGGTCGTAGATCGTCTCCAGCTTGGTGGCCTTGTCCACCACGTATTCCGGTGTGGTCACCTTGCCGCAATCGTGCAGCCAGGCCGCGATGTGCACCGCCTCCCACTCCTCGTCGTTGAGGCAGAAGTCGCGGTACGGCCCGTCGGTCGCCGCACAGGCCGCCCGCGCCAGCATCTTCGACAGCTCCGGCACCCGCGCGCAGTGGCCACCGGTGTAAGGGCTCTTGGCGTCGATGGCGCCGGCCAGCAGGCGGACGAAGGATTCGAACATCTGCTTCTGGGCGTGGATCAGGCCCCGGGTCTCGACGGACACCGCCGCCGAACCGGACAGCGCCTCCACGAAATGCACCAGCTCCGGGTCCGGCGCCTGCCGGAACCACAGCACCAGCAAACCCAGGCGCTGCTGCTTGCGGTCCAGCAGCGGCACCGCCAGATAGGCCAGCGTGTGCTCGCCGATGGCTTCACACAAACCAGTGCAACTACGCCCGGCACCGTGCCCGGAACGTAGCTCTCCGACCGCAGAGCGGGCCCCCCGGGCCACCAGTTCGGCCATCGCCTCCCCCGGCGGCGCAAAGGGCATCGGCAGACTATTGCCATCGGCGCCGCGCAAGGCCACCGCATCCAGGCCGTCACCGCCGTCACCGTCCCGCGCCAGGTAGAGCACCCCGGCCCGTGCGCCGACCACCGCCAGCGTCTCGTCTACCAGGCGCGGCAGCAGACGGTCGAAGTCGGACTCCTCGGCGATCAGCGACGCGATGTCGAGGAAGCGCCGGACCGCGCCCTTCATCGCGCCCAGATCCGCTGCCAGATCGTCCACCTCACGCACTACCGAGCAGGTCTTCACCGCCCCGGCGAAGTCGAAACGGCGGATCGCCGCTGTCTCCACGGCCAGTTCGCGGATTGGCCGTGCCACCAGGCGGGCCGTCCAGTAGGTCAGCGGCAAAGCCAGCAGCACGACGATCAAGGTCGCCACGATGGAGCTATCACGAATGGCCCGCGCCTCGACCAACAACTCTTCGTCGGGGATCGCCACGCCGAGATAAATCGGCCGCCCACCCTGCATGGAAAGGCGCGCCACCGCCCCGTGCCAGTTGCGCCCACTAGACTCGAAGGCGGTCAACGGCATCTCGCCAGCCCCGTCGAGCGCCGGCAAGCGGGCCGCCAGCCCCGCCAACCCGCCGCCATCCAGCGCCGACAGCAGCGGCCGCTCGACGACGCCGCCGACTGCACGGGGCTGCCAGCCCGGCTCCGAGTAGGCGATGACCCGCTTGTCCTCATCGAACAGCACCAGATGGGAGCCCGGCGTAATGCGCTGGCGGCGCAGCGTGTCGTCCAGCGTGGCCAGGCGGATGTCAGCCCCCACCACCGCGCGGCCAGACTCGGCACGGCGTGCCAGCGTCACGCCGAGCTTGCCGGTGGCTGCGAACAGGTAAGGCGCGGTCAGTATCGAGTCGCGGCTGCCCATGGCCTGCGTGAACCAGCCGCGCCGGCGTGGATCGTAATTGCGCGGATATTCGGGGCGCTCCCGCAACTTCAGCTCAGCCAGTTGATTGTCAAGAAAGATGAAGCGCCCGTCCTGTCCAGTGATGCTCTGGATCACGTAAGCCGCCTCCCGCGGCGCGCCGAGCTGGCGTCGGTCCTCGTCGCTGGTGAAACGCATCAGCAGAAAGAAATCGCCCGTTGCGTAGCCGACGTAGAAGGAGCTCACCGATGGCGTGGCCAGCAGCGCCTCCTGCAGGACAGCCAGGCTCTCGCGCCGCTCGGCCAGCGTGCCGGCCCGCACCAGCGGCTGCAGGGCCAGCAGGCGCAGGCTGGCGTTGACGGGCTGCAACAGGCTCTCCGTATCGCCTACGGTCTGCTGCGAAATACGCCCCAGCAGATCGCCGGCGGCCCGCTCCAGCATCTGCGCGCTACGCGTGTAGGACAGCCAGGCGATGCTGCCGCCAGCGAGCAGCACCAGCACGAAGAACAGTGTCGAAATATGGATGTGCAGCGGCCAGCGGAAACGACGTGCCGGCCTGGAGGGTGAGGTTTCGGCCGTCATCGGGATGCTCCCTTTCCGCTAGTGTCCGGCGAGGGCGCGCCGGTATTCGCCCGGCCGCGCGCCGGTCCACTTCTTGAACGCCCGGTGAAAGGCGCTGGCCTCGGCGAAGCCCAGCTCCAGCGCGATGTCGAGCACCGATTTGTCCGAATGGCTGAGCTGGCTGATCGCCAGGTCAAGGCGCAGGTCGTCCTTGATCGACTGGTAGGACTGGCCTTCGTCGAGCAAGTGCCGGCGCAGCGTGGACACCGAAAAATGCAGTTGTTGGGCGAGGGTCTCGAAGTCCGGCCAGGCATCCGGCGGCATCCGCCGCAGGCGACGGCGGATGCGCGCCACCAGCCCTTCGCTGTTGCGATACTTGACCAGGAAATTGGCCGGCGCACTGCGCAGGAACAGCTTCATCGTGCGCTCGCTCTGCACGGTGGGCATGTCAAGGAATTCGGCCGGAAAGGCGATCTCGGTGCATGCGTCGCCGAAGCGCAGGTCCGGCGAGAACAGCACCCGCCATTCGGCGCTGAAGTCCGGCTCCAGGCAACGGAAGCGCGCGTGGCCCAACGGGATGCGCCGCCCAATCAGCCAGCAGGCCAGGCCGTGCAGGATGATCAGGAAGGTGCCGTAGGCAAAGGCCCGCCGCGGCTCGGCCTGGCGATCGATGATCTCGACGCGGGCCGTCTCGCCATCGCGCACCAGCACGCCCTCCAGGTCGTCGAGGAGCAGCCGGAAGAAGCGCAGCGCCCGGCGCAGCGCCCGCTCCAGCGTGTCGCAATGGATCACGCTGTGACACAGCAGCGTGAAGCTGCCGGCCTTCATGCGATGGGAGTCCATGCCGAAGAACTCGTCGTCCATCGACTGGGCGATGAGATGCCATAGCACCGCGAAATGCTCCGACGACACCCGCGCCTGCGGCGCGTTGAGGAGCTCCGGCGAGATGCCGGCCTGGTTCAGCAGCGCGTCCGCGTCGATGCCGCGCGCGCGAACTTCCACCAGCGCTTCATGGACGAAGCCGATGGAGATCGTGCCCTTGTCGGACGTGGGTTCGCTCATGGACATCCGGCCGGAAACAGGAACAAGGAAAGGGGTCGGGACGCAGCCCCGGAAGCACACCGCCGACGGCTTGCCGGAACCGCGCCTCGCCGCGCCACACGGGGCTTTGCGCCCCTTCGATGTGGCAAATTCTATCATCCACATTGAGCGTTTTAGGCATGGAAGCCGGCGGGGCTTGTGCCTAGACTGCGCCCCACATCGTGTCCGCCCCGGCGGACCCTTCAGCCGACAGCAACGAGGAGAGAGATAGATGGATATCCAGAACAACGTATTCGTGGTGACCGGCGGCGGCTCGGGCCTGGGTGCAGCGACCGCGCAGATGATCGTCGCCAAGGGCGGCAAGGTCGTGCTGGCCGATGTGAACAAGGAAGCCGGCGAAGCCAAGGCCTTCGAACTGGGCGCCAACGCGCGCTTCGTCGCCACCGACGTGACCGGCGAGGACAGCGCCAAGGCCGCCTTCGCCGCCGCCGTCGAGCTGGGCACCCTGCGTGGCCTGGTGAACTGTGCCGGCATCGCCCCGGCCGAGAAGGTCGTCGGCAAGGAAGGCGCCCACAAGCTGGAGTCCTTCGCCCGCACCATCAACATCAACCTGATCGGCACCTTCAACATGACCCGCCTCGCCGCGGAGATCATGAGCAAGAACGAACCCAACGCCGGCGGCGAGCGTGGCGTGATCGTCAGCACCGCGTCGGTGGCCGCCTTCGACGGCCAGCTCGGCCAGGCTGCCTACGCCGCGTCCAAGGGCGGCGTGGTCGCCATGACCCTGCCGATCGCCCGCGAGCTGTCCCGCACCGGCATCCGCGTGATGACCATCGCCCCCGGCATCATGGAAACCCCGATGCTGCTCGGCATGCCCGCCGACGTGCAGGAAGCCCTCGGCAAGATGGTTCCCTTCCCCTCCCGCATGGGCAAGCCGGCCGAGTACGCCGCGCTGGTGGAGCACATCTTCAGCAACAGCTACCTGAACGGCGAAGTAATCCGCCTCGACGGCGCCATCCGCATGGCCGCCAAGTAAGTCCCCCTCACCGAATTCGCGAAAGGCACACCATGAGCACCAACGACCCGATCGTCATCGTCTCCGCCGCCCGTACCCCGATGGGTGGCTTCCAGGGCGACTTCGCCAGCCTCACCGCTGCGCAGCTCGGCAGCGCAGCCATCAAGGCCGCCGTCGAGCGCGCCGGCATCTCCGCCGAAGCCGTCGAAGAAGTGATCTTCGGCTGCGTGCTGCCCGCTGGCCAGGGCCAGGCCCCGGCCCGCCAGGCTGCGCTGGGCGCCGGCCTGCCGCTGTCCACCGGCTGTACCACCGTCAACAAGATGTGCGGCTCCGGCATGAAGGCCACCATGCTCGCCCACGACCTGCTGCTGGCCGGCACCAACGAGGTGATGATCGCCGGCGGCATGGAGTCCATGACCAACGCCCCCTACCTGCTGCCCAAGGCCCGCGGCGGCTACCGCCTCGGCCACGGCCAGGTGATGGATCACATGTTCCTCGACGGCCTTGAAGACGCCTACGAGAAGGGCCGCCTGATGGGCACCTTCGCCGAGGACTGCGCCGGCAACTACGGCTTCACCCGCGAAGCGCAAGACGCCTACGCCATCGCCTCGACGACCCGCGCCCAGGCCGCCATCAAGGACGGCTCCTTCGAGTGGGAAATCACCCCCGTCACCGTTGCCGGCCGCAAGGGCGACGTGACCATCACCAGCGACGAGCAGCCGCCGAAGGCCAACATCGAGAAGATCCCCAGCCTGAAGCCGGCCTTCCGCAAGGACGGCACCGTGACCCCGGCCAACTCCAGCTCCATCTCCGACGGCGCCGCCGCGCTGGTGCTGATGCGCGCATCGACCGCCGCCGCCAAGGGCCTCACGCCCATCGCCAAGATCGTCGGCCACAGCACCCACGCCCACCAGCCCAACCTGTTCGCCACCGCCCCGGTCGGCGCCATGCAAAAGCTGCTCGCCAAGACCGGTTGGACCACCGCCGACGTGGACCTGTGGGAGATCAACGAAGCCTTCGCCGTCGTCACCATGGCAGCCATCCACGATCTGAAGCTGGACCACGCCAAGGTCAACATCCATGGCGGCGCCTGCGCCCTCGGCCACCCGATCGGCGCCTCCGGCGCCCGCATCATCGCCACCCTCCTTGGCGCACTGAAGAAGACCGGCGGCAAGCGCGGCATTGCCAGCCTGTGCATCGGCGGCGGCGAAGCGACCGCCCTGGCCGTCGAGATGCTGTAAGGAAAGGACACACACGATGATCCTCACCCAAGAACAGGAAATGATCCGCGACTCCATGCGTGCCTTTGCGCAGGAGCGCCTCGCTCCCTTCGCCGCCGAATGGGACAAGCACCATACCTTCCCCGCCCAGGCCCTCAAGGAACTCGGCGAACTCGGCGCACTGGGCATGGTGGTGCCCGAGGAATGGGGCGGCGCCGGCATGGACTACATGAGCCTGGTGCTGACACTGGAAGAGATCGCCGCCGGCGACGGCGCCACCTCCACCGTCGTCTCGGTGCAGAACTCCCTGGCCTGCGGCATCACCCAGAAGTACGGCACCGATGCGCAAAAGGAAGAATGGCTGAAGCCGCTGGCCCGCGGCGAGAAGCTCGGCTGCTTCTGCCTCACCGAGCCCCACACCGGTTCCGATGCGGCGGCCATCACCACCCGCGCCGACCGCGACGGCGACCACTTCGTGCTGAACGGCGTCAAGCAGTTCATCACCACCGGTAAGCACGCCCAGATGGCCATCGTCTTCGCCGTCACCGACAAGGCCGCCGGCAAGAAGGGCATCTCCTGCTTCCTGGTGCCGACCGCCACGCCCGGCTTCATCGTCGGCCGCACCGAAGAGAAGATGGGCCAGCACGCCTCCGACACCGTGCAGATCATCCTCGAGAACTGCCGCGTACCGGCCAGCGCCCTGCTCGGCAAGGAAGGCGAAGGCTACAAGATCGCCCTCTCCAACCTGGAAGCCGGCCGCATCGGCATCGCCGCCCAGAGCATCGGCATGGCCCGCGCCGCCTTCGAAGCTGCCGTGCGCTACGCCAAGGAGCGCGTCACCTTCGGCGTACCGATCATCGAGCACCAGGCGGTCAACTTCAAGCTGGCCGACATGAACACCCTGCTCGACGCCGCCCGCCTGATGGTGTGGCGCGCCGCCCAGTTGAAGGACGCCGGCAAGCCCTGCCTGAAGGAAGCCTCGATGGCCAAGATGTTCGCCTCCGAAGCCGCCGAGAAGATCGCCTCCGACGCCATCCAGATCCACGGCGGTGTCGGCTACACCAGCGACTTCCCGGTCGAGCGGATCTACCGCGACGTGCGCATCTGCCAGATCTACGAAGGCGCCAACGACATCCAGCGCCTGGTCATCGGCCGCAGCATCGCCGCTGAATAAAGCCAGGCCTTAACCCGCCACGGCCCCCGCTCTCGCGCGGGCGGAGCGCTCCCGTACTCGATTACGGTTGCGTTCCGCCTCTCGATTTCGGGGGCCGCGTTGCGATTGCAGCGCACGTTCCCGCGCATGCCTGCACCAGAACCAATCAGGAAGGAGACACGCATGGGTCCTCTCCACGGCGTAAAAATCGTCGAATTCGCCGCCCTCGGCCCGGCCCCGATGGGTGCCATGATCCTCGCCGACCTGGGCGCCGAGGTGGTGCGCATCGAGCGCAAGCCGCCCCCCAATGCCAAGCCCGGCTTCGAGATCTTCGATCCGCAGCGCGACATCCTCAACCGCAGCCGCCGCGTCGTGCGCCTCGACCTCAAGAAGACCGAGGGCCTCGACGCCGCACGGCGCCTCGTCGCCGGCGCCGACATCCTGATCGAAGGCTTCCGCCCCGGCGTGATGGAGCGCCTGGGCCTCGGCCCCGACGAGAGCCTGGCCGCCAATCCGCGCCTCGTCTATGGACGCATGACCGGCTGGGGCCAATACGGGCCCCTGTCCCAGAGCGCCGGCCACGACATCAACTACCTTTCGCTGTCCGGCGCGCTGCATGCCATCGGCGAGGCCGGTGGCAAGCCGGTCGTGCCCCTCAACCTGGTGGCAGACTGCGGCGGTGGCGCGATGCTGCTGGTGGTCGGCGTGCTCGCCGCGCTGACCGAGGCGCGCAACTCCGGCCACGGCCAGGTGGTGGACGCGGCGATGACTGACGGTTCGGCGCTGCTGATGAGCATGATGTACACCCTCAAGGCCATGGGCCAGTGGTCGCAGCAGCGCGGCACCAACCTGCTCGACGGCGGCGCGCCCTTCTACGACACTTACCGCTGCGCCGACGGCAAGTACATTTCCATCGGCCCCATCGAACCCCAGTTCTACGCGCTGTTCCTGCATAAGGCCGGCATCGACGACCCGGACTTCAGCCAGCAATGGGAGCGCAGCCGCTGGCCGGAACTGAAGACGCGACTCGCCACCCATCTGGCAAGTCGCAGCCGCGACGCCTGGTGCGCGCTACTGGAAGGCAGCGATGCCTGCGTGGCGCCCGTTCTGGACATGGACGAAGCGCCCGAACACCCGCACAATCGGGCTCGCGGCACTTTCATCGAGGTCGGCGGCGTCGTGCAGCCGGCCCCGGCCCCACGCTTCAGCCGCAGCATTCCCGCGCAGCCCCGTCCACCGGTCGTCGATGGCACCGGCGAGGACGTGCTCGCCGACTGGGGGTTCACCCCGGCGGAGATCGACGGGCTGCGCACGGCGGGGGCACTCTAATAAAACAGCGACAACAGGAGAACCAAGTGGAATATCAGAACATTCTCGTCGAGACCCGTGGCAAGGTCGGCCTGATCACCCTCAACCGTCCGAAGGCCCTCAACGCCCTCAATGACGCGCTGGTGGACGAACTGGGCGTGGCCCTCAACGGCTTCGAGGCCGACGAGAACATCGGCTGTGTCGTCATCACCGGCTCCGAAAAGGCCTTCGCCGCCGGCGCCGACATCACGATGATGGCCAACTTCAGCTACATGGACGCCTACAAGGGCGACTACATCACCCGCAACTGGGAACGCGTGAAGACCTGCCGCAAGCCGATCATCGCCGCGGTGGCCGGCTTCGCCCTCGGCGGCGGCTGCGAACTGGCGATGAGCTGCGACATGATCTTCGCCGCCGACACCGCCAAGTTCGGCCAGCCCGAAGTCAAGCTGGGCATCCTGCCGGGCGCCGGCGGCACCCAGCGCCTGCCCCGCGCCGTCGGCAAGGGCAAGGCCATGGACCTGTGCCTGACCGCCCGCATGATGGACGCGGCCGAAGCCGAGAAGTCCGGCCTCGTCGCCCGCGTGATCCCCGCCGACCAGCTGCTCGACGAGGCCCTCAAGGCCGCCGAGACCATTGCCGGCTACTCCCTGCCGGTGGTCATGATGATCAAGGAATCGGTGAACCGCTCCTTCGAGAGCAGCCTCAACGAAGGCCTGCTGTTCGAGCGCCGCGTGTTCCATTCCGCCTTCGCGCTGGACGACCAGAAAGAAGGCATGGCCGCCTTCGTCGAGAAGCGCAAGCCGGAATTCAAGAACCAGTAAGCCTTGCGCTGAGCAGGGATCGAAAGGGGGCTGCGGCCCCCTTTCTCGTTAACGCCTCCGGCGGCAGGGCCGGGCAGCAGCGTCAGCCCGGCAACAGCACGGGATCGCGGCGGCGCCGGGCGAGCCGGCAGCTGCCCAGGGCCATGGCGGTCAAGCCGCCCGCCATGGCCAACACCACCCACGCCGTCTGCCCCCGCTCGGACGGCGCCGACACAGCCGACACCTCAAGTTCATCGACCACTGTCAACAACTCGGCGCGCCAGGTCATCAGCTCGGTCTTCAGCCGTTCCAGCTCGGCACGCCCCTGCCCCACCTCACGCTGCGCGGCCTGCACGGCATTGCGCTGGATCGCCCTACGCTGCGTCTTGATCTGCCGCTCCATCACCGCAATGCGTCCGTTCAGCTCCCGCAGCTGCGGATTGCGCCGGATCAGCGGCGGCGCGAAGGTCCGCTCCATATCGCGGATCTCGCCGCGCAGCTCGGCCACCCGGTCGGCAATCAGCGTCAGCCGTGCGTCGTCCGCCCCCAATGCATCGCGCCTGCCCGACGCCAGCGCAGCCCGGATCTCCTGCAGACGCGCCTCGGCCTCGCCCAGCTCGGCCCCCGCCGCTTCCAGCGCCCCCGCCACCGCCCGGATGCGCGTCACCGCCTGGCCCTCTTCCCGGTACACATCCAGCACGGTATTCAGGACACGAGTCAGATACGCAGGGTCGGAGCCTGTGGCCTGCAACGCAATGACACCGCTCGCCGGCAATATCTCGACCCGCAACAGTGCCTGCAAGCCGGACACGTCCGGAGCCCCATGGCCGCCCTGGCCCAGACGCACCGCCACCTTGTGCAGCAAGGCCTGGCTGGCAAGCTCCTCGGCGGGATCGCTGAGCTGCTTCTGCCGCTGATCGGCAGCAGCTGGCAACCTGACCCGCACGACGGCCCGGTACTCGACCGGATACAGCGCGCGCCACCCCCACCCCAACAGCAGCGCCAGCAGCAGGATCGCCGGGGCAAGCACACGCGGCCGGACACGCTGACACGTACGGGAAAGGGACATCGCGTGTCGTTCGAGCGCACAACGCAGCTCAACGGGAAAAGGCATGGGCAGGTCACCGAAACAATCGCCGCAAGGCGATCCGAGGAACGGTGCCCGTCAGCCTGACCGTCATCGGAACAGCGCGACGGGCACCGAATCCAATGACATTATCATCGACCACCCTATAAGATAAACAGGCGCGTTGCCCAAAGCAGCCTGTCCGCTGTGGAGCCAACCGTTCAGTGGATCTGGCTCGTTGCCGGCATGCCAATTCACGCGGGATGCCGCGGAGCAGTACTCGGGTCGAACTTGCCCCAGGGAATTCCATTAACCTAAAATTCACCGACGTCATAACAATGAGCATTCAATGATAGCGTTGAGCGCTGGTGAAGTTCTGGAGCTTTCGCCCGACGAAGCTTCGGCCAAAGCAGCCAAGGGTTTGGTCATTCCGGGCAAATGGCCGCGTCTTGAATACGATGAGCAGGCGATCTGGGGCGAATGCCAGGGCAGCGGCAGCAAACCTTATCAGGTGCAGGTCGACAAATCCGGCCCGGCTTTTCGTTGTTCCTGCCCAAGTCGCAAATTCCCCTGCAAACATGGCTTGGCGCTATTGCTCCTCCTCGCGCAGAACCCGACCAGCTTCTCGGCGGCCACGGCCCCCGCCTGGGTCGCCGACTGGCTGGCCTCGCGCCAGCAGCGGGCAGAAAAGCAGGAAGCCAAGATCGTCGAGAAACGCAACGCAGCACCTGACCCGCAAACCACAGCCCGTCGCGAGGAGGCCCGCCACCAACGCATGACCGGCGGCCTGGAAGAGCTGGAACGCTGGCTCAACGACCGACTTCGCCAGGGCTTGGCGCAGTTGCCGGGGCAGGCGGCAATCTGGGACGAGCTGGCACGGCGCATGATCGATGCCCAATTGCCGGGCCTCGCCTCCCGCCTACGCCGGATCGGCGCCCAGGTTGGCCGGAATGAAGCCTGGCCGGGGCACGTCCTGGGCGGACTGGGCCAGCTACGCGTACTGATCGATGCCTTTCGCCGCCTCGACAACCTGCCACCAGCCATTCAGCAGGATATCCGCAGTGCCCTCGGCATCAGCATCGACCGGGACAGCGTGTTGGCCGACGGCGAGCGACTACGCGACGACTGGCAAATTGTCGGCCAAGCCTTCGACGAGGAAGGCAACCTGTGGTTGCGCCGTGTCTGGCTGCTCGGCCGGCTGTCACGACGCATGGCCCTGCTGCTCGACTTTGCGCATGGCGGACGACGCTTCGAACAAAATTACATTACCGCCAGCAGCCTGCACGGGGAACTGGCTTTCTTCCCAAGCAATCAGCCCCTGCGCGCACTAAACACCGGCGCCCCCCAACTGCTGCCCAACAGCGCCCCGCCGACTGGTCAACTTGCTGCCGCACTGGACGTACTGGCCGGAGGCATTGCCGCCAATCCCTGGCAATCACCGCACCCCATGTTGATCGATGACGGCGTGCCCTACTTCAGTCCCCAGGGCTGGTCACTACACTGCGCCGAACAACGCCGTCTCCCCCTGAAACTACGCCACGAAGATGGCTGGCAATTGCTGGCGGCCAGCGGCGGGGCTCCACTCACCGTTTTCGGCGAATGGGATGGAGAGCTCCTGCGCCCACTTGCCGCCTGGCAAGGGAAACTGGTCTGGCGAGAGGAACTGGAGAGCGCATGAAACTACTACACGAGCTTGCCAGCCAGGTCCTGCTGGGTAGCGGCCGTCACCCACCGGACCTCCCGGAGCCCCCCGGCAACATCGGCACCTTGCTCAAAGCAGCCTGCCCGCAAGGTGAGGACATGGAGATCCGCGTTCTGCGTTGCGCAGGTAGCCTGGCACTGTGTTCAGCAGCCGGCTACGCCCCCCCTGTCGCGGAGGGAACCCCTCCCCCCCTCTGCCCGGAGGAACGATTAGCGCTTGTCGATGATCCACAGCTCCTGTCGGCCCTGCAGCAGATCCTCGTCAACGGTCCTGACACATTGCGCGGCGAGGCTTTTTTCCGCTTGGCGGACAAAGGCTACTGCCTAGCCCCCAGCCTGTTGCCGCATGCCCTGACCCTGGGCCAAAAAAGCCACGAATTGCGCCCGGCACTTCTCCCCGTAATCGGCCAACGGGGCCAGTGGCTGGCCGGTCTCAATCCGGAGTGGGCCTACGCCGCGGGTGAAGCTGCCCCGGCTACCGACCCGGCCCTGTGGGAAAACGGCAGCCAGGACCAGCGGAAGCATCTGCTCGGCAGGTTGCGGCAAAGCGATCCTGGGCAGGCGCGCAGCTTGCTGCAGGACGGCTTTTCGCAACTTGATGCACGAGAGCGGGCCAGCCTGTTGGAAACGATGAGCGCGGGCCTGGGCTTGCAGGACGAGGATTTCCTTGAAAGCCTGCTGGCCGACCGCAGCAAGGAAGTGCGCCAACGGGCAGCCAACCTTCTGGCCGCGCTGCCCGACAGCCGTTTCAGTCGGCGCATGACTGAACGAATGGCAGCCTGTCTCGGCCAAGCCCCCCTGCCTGGCTCCGTGTTCCCCCTCGAGGCCCCGGCCGGTTTCTCCAGCGACTGGAAGAGCGATGCACTTGAAGAAAACCGGGCCAAGAACGAGAGCTTGGGCGAAAGGGCTTGGTGGCTGTACCAGATCGCCCGCTGCGTACCCCTCGCCTGGTGGACGAAAACAACCGGCCTGTCGCCGGGCGGTCTGATCGAATGGGCAAATAGCACGGACTGGAGCGAGGCCATCCTGCGCGCCTGGTACGACGCCTTGCTGCGGAATCCCGAAGCAGACTGGGCCGCCGAGTTCGTGACCCAGACTGATGGTTCGGGACTGAGGATCGATCTTTTCAAAGTACTCGCTTTTCTGCCGGCGCCAGCGCGTGAACAGCACTGGCTAAGACTGCTCGAAAGCACATCGCAAGGCTGTTCCCGCAGCGGACTACTGGCTCAACTGGTAAATGACTTTGCGCGCTACCAGGAGGGGCTGTCAGAGAGCTTTTCCCACCGCATCCTGGTCGAGATCAAGCGACTTGTGGAGCTGCCAGTCAATGCCGGCGGCGGTGTTTACGAAATCAGCCAGGCTCTCCCCGAACTGGCCAGCCTGATTCCTCCGGCCTGTTTTGCCGCGGCCTGCGAAGGCTGGCCAGTCGGCCGCCCGGAAATCGAGTATTTCAGCAAGACCTTGGCAAGGCTCCTGGCCATCGTCGAACAACGCAAGACCCTTCATCAAATTCTCAGATAGCGAAAATCACCATGAGCCACGTCCTACGCCAGCATGCCGAGCAACAATTCGCCGAGGAACTCGAGGAACTGAAAAAGGCGGACAACCGCGAGCGGCCGGAAAACTGGGCACTTTCGCCATGGGCGGTGGCCGAATACCTGATGGGCAGCACGCTCGCCAACGGCTTTCAGGTCAGCGCCAAGTACATCGGCAACCGACGCCTGATGGAAACAGCCATCGCCACGCTGGCCACTGATCGTGCCCTGCTCCTCTTCGGTGTGCCGGGTACCGCCAAGTCCTGGGTGTCGGAGCAGCTGGCGGCTGCCGTCAGTGGCGATTCGACCCTGCTCATCCAGGGCACGGCCGGCACCAGCGAGGAGCAACTGCGCTACGGCTGGAACTATGCCGAGTTGCTGGCCAAGGGGCCATCCAAGACTGCGCTGGTCGCCAGCCCACTGATGCGCGCCATGGAGCAGGGTAAAACCGCACGTATCGAGGAGCTGACCCGGATTCCGGCGGACGTGCAGGACACGCTGATCACCATCCTTTCGGAAAAGTCACTGCCCGTTCCTGAACTCGGCATCGAGGCTCAGGCGATACACGGCTTCAACGTCATTGCGACGGCCAATAATCGCGACAAGGGCATCAATGAACTCTCCAGTGCGCTGAAACGGCGCTTCAATACGGTCATCCTGCCGGTACCGGCCAGCGACGAAGAAGAAGTCAGCATTGTCAGCAAGCGGGTTGCCGAGCTCGGACGAGCCCTGCAACTACCTGGCGAGCCTCCGGCCCTCAAGGAGGTACGCCGGGTCGTGCAGATTTTCCGAGAGCTGCGCAACGGCCAGACTGAAGACGGCAGAACCAAACTGAAGAGTTCGAGCGCCACCCTGAGCACGGCTGAGGCGATTTCCGTAATCAACAGTGGCATGGCCCTGGCTGGCCACTTCGGTGACGGCGTGCTGCGCGCCGGCGACATCGCCTCCAGCCTGGTCGGCGCCATCGTCAAGGATCCGGTGCAGGATACGGTGGTCTGGCGGGAATACCAGGAGACGGTCATGAAGGAACGCAGCGACTGGAAAGACCTCTACCGCGCCTGCCGGGAACTGGACTAGGCGCTACGCACATGGCTGATTCACCCGCTACACCTTTTCACCTGTTCGGCATTCGCCACCACGGGCCGGGTTGCGCCCGCAGCCTGATACGTGCCCTCGAGGAACTGCAACCGGATTGCCTGCTCGTCGAAGGCCCCCCCGATGGCGAGGAGATGCTGACGTTCATGCAGGCCGATGGCTTGGTGCCGCCGGTCGCGCTGCTCGTCTACAACCCTGACGATGCACGTGAAGCCGCCTTCTATCCCTTCGCTGCCTTCTCTCCGGAATGGAATGCCCTACGCTTTGCACTGGAACGGCAGATCCCGGCTCGCTTCATCGATCTGCCGGCAGCGCACCGCTTCGCATTGAACCGTCCAGCCGCTGACGAGGACGACGGCCAGACGCCCGACGTTGCGGTAGAAGCACCGGCACTGCCGGAAGACGAAGCCGGGGTGGAAAACGGCCCAGAAGTCGCCGTGGACACGTCAGGGCCAAGCGGTGATCCCCTCGACTGGCTAGGCCGCGCCGCCGGCTACGACGATGGCGAAGCCTGGTGGAATCACCTGGTCGAGGAACGCGGAGACAGCCTGGAATTGTTTGCGGCCATTGGCGAAGCCATGAACTGCATGCGCAACGAAGCGCCCCCCCGCACCTCCCCGGCTTCTGTCGAACGGCGTGAAGCCCTGCGCGAGGCACACATGCGGAAATGTCTGCGCCAGGCCCAGAAAGAAGGTTTCCAGCGTATTGCCGTGGTCTGCGGCGCCTGGCACGTACCAGCCCTGAGCGAAATGCCCCCTGCCAGGGCCGACAACGATTTGCTCAAGGGCTTGCCGAAAATCAAGGTCGCGAGTACCTGGGTACCCTGGTCCTACCACAACCTCAGTTTCACCAGCGGCTATGGTGCAGGCGTCGCTTCACCCGGCTGGTACGAGCACCTCTGGCAAAGCACGAGGGAGGATCGGGCCGTCGGCTGGCTGACCCGCGCAGCCCGACTTTTCCGCGAAAGCGGGCTGGACTGCTCCTCAGCGCACATCATCGAAACCGTCCGCCTGGCCGATGCCTTGGCCGCCCTGCGCGACCGCCCGCAGCCGGGTCTCGACGAACTCGACGAGGCCTTGCGAACCGTCGTCTGCATGGGCGATGAAGTGCCGATGCAACTTATCCGGCGAAAAATGACCGTCGGCGACCACCTCGGTCATACCCCGGAAACGACCCCGGCAGTTCCTTTGCAACGAGATCTGCAACAGCAACAGAAGAGCCTGCGCCTGAAAACGGAAGCGACGCAAAAGACGATTGATCTCGACCTGCGCCAGGAGAACGATCTGGCTCGTAGCCACCTGCTGCATCGCCTCAGGCTTCTCGACATCGACTGGGGCTCCCTGAGCAGAACCGGGCGCAATGCCAAGGGCAGCTTCCACGAGTTATGGACTATCCAGTGGGCGCCGGATCTGGTTATTTCCGTGATCAATGCCAGCCGCTGGGGCAACAGCGTGCGCCAGGCTGCCATTGCTCGGGCAACGGATCGGGCCCGGACGGCGGGCAGCCTGCCCGAACTCTCCGAACTGGTGAACCAAGTCCTGCTGGCTGATCTGAACGAAGCCGTCGCTCCTGTATCCCAAGCCCTGGAAAACCATGCAGCGATCACCAGCGACATACTGCAATTGATGGCTGCCGTGCCGTCCCTGGCCAATATCGCTCGCTACGGCAATGTCCGTCAGACCGATGCAGGCATGGTTGAGCACCTGCTCGACAGTCTCGTACCGCGCGCCGCCATCGGCCTGCCAGGCGCCTGCTCGACCCTCGACGATGAAGCCGCCCAAGCGATGCGCACGCACATTATTACGCTACATCAAGCGCTGGGCCTGCTCGCCCGCCATAACCTTCAGGAAGAATGGCAACAATCCCTGCACAGGCTCTCCGAACTCGGCAGTTGCCACGGGCTGATCTGCGGCCTTGCCAACCGCCTGCTCTTCGACGAGCAACTCACCAGCCTGGAACAAACTTCACTGCGCATGAGCCAAGCCCTATCGGTCGGCAACGACCCAGGACCGGCTGCTGCTTGGCTCGAAGGTTTCCTCAACCAGAGCGGCATGGTTCTGCTCCACGATCCACAGCTGTGGGCCATGGTTGATGGCTGGCTCGGCAGCCTGGGGGAAGACGACTTCATCCGTGAATTGCCCCTGCTGCGTCGCGCCTTTGCTGCGTTCAGCACACCCGAACGGCGGCAACTCGGCGAACGGGTCAACCGTTCGACAGTCGCCTCGCCCCTGGCAAGCCCGTCGGATTGGGATACGGCCCGCGCTGAACAGGTCTTGCCCTTATTGCACCAACTTCTGGGAATCCAAGCATGAGTCACATTGCGCACACCGATGACGCCCGCAAGCGTCGCTGGCGCCTGGTTCTTGGAAAACCGGCCGAGACCGCCTGCAACGACCTACTGACCGGCGATGACCTGCGCATCGACGACGCGCTGCACGCGCTTTACGACGCCGACGAACCGGGTGGCCTGCGCGGCGGCAGCGGTGCGTCCTCGCCGCATGTTGCCCGCTGGTTGGGCGACATCCGTCGTTATTTTCCAGCCTCGGTCGTGCAGGTCATGCAGAAGGACGCCTTGGAACGCCTGGACCTCAAGAGCATGCTCTTCCAGCCGGAAATGCTGGACGCAGTACAACCCGACGTACATCTGGTCGCCACCCTGATGTCACTGCGCGGCATCATCCCGAGCAAGACACGGGACACAGCGCGCTCCGTGGTCAGGAAAGTAGTCGACGCACTCATGGATAAGCTCGAAGAGCCGATGCGTAGCGCCGTCACGGGCGCCCTCAACCGAGCAGTCCGCAACCGTCGTCCACGGCATGCCGAAATCGATTGGAATCGCACAATCCGCGCCAACCTCAGGCACTGGCAGGAAGCCTATCGCAGCATCGTCCCGGAGAACCTGGTCGGCTACGGCCGAAAGGCTCGGCGTACCCAACGCGAGGTCATCCTGTGTATCGACCAGAGCGGGTCCATGGCCGCATCCGTCGTTTATTCGAGCATTTTCGGCGCGGTCATGGCCTCCCTGCCGGCCGTCCGGACGCATATGGTGGTCTTCGACACCGCCGTCGTTGATCTCACCGAACAACTCAGTGATCCGGTCGACGTCCTGTTCGGCGTACAACTCGGCGGCGGCACAGACATCAACCGGGCCGTCGGCTACTGCCAATCGCTGGTCCGCGATCCACGCAATACCATCATGGTGTTGATTTCCGATCTCTACGAGGGCGGTGTCGAGCAAAACCTCTTGCAACGGGCCAGCGAACTCGTCCAGTCCGGCGTCCAGGTCATCACGCTTCTGGCTCTCAGCGACGAAGGTGCGCCAAGCTACGACCGTCACCTGGCAGCCAAACTGGCAGCCCTCGGTGTGCCCTCGTTCGCCTGCACGCCAAACCACTTTCCCGGCCTGATGGCCGCGGCCATTCGCCGCGAAGATGTCGGGCTATGGGCCGCTCAGCAGGGCATCGTGACGGCCAGGGCGGAACGCGTAGCCCAAGGATGATGTACAGGTCGCTTTCCCGATAGCCGACGTCCATGCTCCGGAGCACTTCACCAACATTCACTCACCCCACCATGAGCACGGCTTTCAGCGTTTCCGACGCTTTACTCAGACAAACAAAATCCACGTTTTTCTTGCCATCTTAAACAAAGACAAATATAGTCTGTGTTATGGCACATCTAACCGTTAGCGTCGAATACGGCATTCACTGCCTCCTGTGGCTCGTCGGCTCGGGGGACACTGCGTTGAGCAGCCGCGATCTGGCCGAGCTGCAGGGCATCTCGCCGAGCTTCGTCGCCAAGATCTTTCCCAAGCTCGAAAAGGCCGGCATCGTCGCCGCCAGCGAGGGCGTGCGGGGCGGCTACCGCCTGGCCCGGCCGCCGGAGGAGATCAACTTCCTGCAGATCGTCGATGCCATCGAAGGCGACAAACCGCTCTTCGATTGCCAGGAGATCCGCAGCCGCTGCGCGGTGTTCGGTGAAGCGCCGCCAGACTGGGCGACCAGCGGCGTGTGTGGCATCCACAAGATCATGCTGCAGGCGGAAAAGGCGATGCGCGACGAACTGGCAACCCACACCCTCGCCGAAGTCGCGGCCAGCTTCAGCCGCAAGGCGCCCGGCGAGTTCTTCATCGAGGTCCATGACTGGACCAGCGAGCGCACCGGCAGCCGCAAGCCCGGCCGCAAGCCCAAGCCCCCGGCCTGATACTTCGCGGCGCGACACACCGCCCGCGCCGCCCTCCCCTTAGGTCAATCGCCCTCGGCCCCTGCCGGATGTGCCGAGCGAATTATTGCGCCCCTGCGCAAGGCCCCTCTACGTCCGGCGTTTGCTAGGAGTACATGGAATGACGCAGCAAATTGTCATCGCGGGTTCCGGCTTTGCCGGTTTGTGGGCGGCGCTGTCGGCGGCCCGTGCGGTCGAGCTGGCCAGCAGGACGGATGTCGAGGTGGTGGTGGTTTCGCCGAGCCCGACGCTGGTCGTCCGCCCGCGCCTTTACGAAGCCGTTATCGAGAACATCGATCCGGACCTGCTGGCGCTGTTCGCGGCGACGGGCGTCCGCCATATTGCCGGACGGGTCACGTCGATCCGCAGCGACCGTCATGAAGTCGAGGTCGTGAGCGGCGATGGCGAGCGCAGCACCCTGCATTACGACAAGTTCGTCCTTGCCACCGGCAGCACGCTGTTCCAGCCCCCGATCCCCGGCATCGCGGAGTTCAGCTTCAATGTGGACCAACTGGCCAACGCCAAGACCCTCGCGGCCCACCTCGCCGCCCTGGCGACACGCCCGGCGACAGCGGCGCGCAATACGGTGGTCGTTGTTGGCGGCGGTCTCACCGGCATCGAGACGGCGGCGGAGATGCCGCAGCGCCTGCGCGGGATTCTGGGCACGGAAGCCGACGTTCGCGTCGTGGTGGTCGAACAGGCACCAGGCATCGGCCCGGACCTGGGCCCGGTGCCGCGGCCGGTCATCGAGGCGGCGCTGGCCGAGTGCGGCGTCGAGATCGTCACCGGCGTCGCAGTTGCAGCTATCGACGCGGGCGGGATCACGACCTCGGCAGGGCAACGCATCGAAGCCGCCACCGTGGTGTGGACCGCCGGCGCCCGCGCCAATCCGCTCGCCGCGCAGATTCCCGGTGAGCACGACGCCCAGGGCCGCGTCCACGTCGATCCCTACCTGCGCGCCGGCAAGGCGGCCGACGTGTTCGTCACCGGCGACGTCGCCCATGCGGCCACGGACGATCAGGGCAACGTGGCGCTCATGTCCTGCCAGCACGCGCTGAGCCTTGGGCGGGTCGCCGGCCACAACGCCGCCGCCGAACTGCTCGGCCTGCCGCTGCACGCCTACAGCCAACCCAAGTACGTGACCTGCCTGGATCTCGGAGCCTGGGGCGCGCTGTACACCGAAGGCTGGGATCGCCAGATCAGCCTGACGCGGCAGGACGCCAAGAACCTGAAGCGGGACATCACTACCCAGTGGATCTACCCACCCGCCGCCGACCGCCAGGCCGTCTTCGCGATCGCCAACCCCGACTACGTGATCGTGCCCTGATGGCACGCGGCCTGCCGCCGTACCCGCAACTCAGGCGGGCACCGCGGCAGGCCGTCGAGACAAAGCGCCCGTGGGGGCAGAGTTCATACCCCAGCTACTCGTTGCGCTAATTCTGCGATATGCCGCCTTGCACGCCAGAGACTTTCCGAACGCTCTGCGGCACAAATAGGGTTCCAGTGGTTCTTCACCACATCCACCAAGCGCGCGTTGTATCCCAGCCCCTGTCGGGCAACGCTACCCGCCTCCTTGACAAGATCCAGTCGCACCGCTTTCGGTGCCTTCCTTGCAAGGGCAAGCAGATGCTGCTTGGGATCTGGCAATGCATCGGGAGCAGGAGGCAATCTGGCCTTATCTCCAAGAAGAGTCCTCATTGCAGCATGATCCGCCAGCAACCACGACTCCACCTCACGAACTGCAACGCGCAACACCAGATTCGCGGGCCTCTCTACATCAAGCCAGTCATTCAGCAAGGTAACAGGACATGCCAATCGGTCCAGATCCGTGATGATCAGTACTGGCTGACGGGTGGCGAGCTGCTTCCACTTGCCCATCCCGCCCTTCAGGTAGCCAAACCCCGATCGTCGCAGCAGCAGCCCCGGCTGAAAGACACCGGCATGCTCTGCCAAGAGCCGCACGCCAACCGCCTCACTCAGTTCATCTTCAGTACCGAGTGCTACGGACACCATTACCAAAGCCCTAGCTGATTTACCGTCTGCGGGCGAGTCTTCGGCAATACCACCTCGGCAATACTAAAGCCGGACTGAAGCGCTTCCGTTTCCACCGCTTCCAGAGTACGTGCCTTTGATCCTTCAGGCCCCGCCTCAATGACTATAATGCCGCGCCCATCGATACCGGGATTGCTCAACAGGGCCTCACTATGGGTGCTGACAAGTAATTGACGGCGGGTTTTCCGATCCCGCTGGATACGCTGAATGATCAGCGGAATCTCCTTGACGATGGCATCGTTAAGGGAAATCTCAGGCTCCTCCAGCAACAGCAGGGCATTGCCTTCCAGCAAAGCCCATAGGAGCCCTAGGAGGCGCAAGGTGCCATCGGAAAACTGATCCTCCGACTGCCATCCCGCATTGGGTCGGTGATGGGCATACAACGCCTCAAGATGCGGATGACCAAGCTCGTCCTTTGAAAAGCGGAGCTCCTTGAACTGCGGAACGGCATGCTGAAGCGCAGTATTGATCTTGTTCAGCCGAAGATTGCGAGTCCGCTCAGGTGTTTTTGCCAAGCGCTCCAGAAACCCCTGTCCAAACGGATCTTCTTCCAGGCGCTGCCCGCCAATTCTCTCTGCATATTTGAGCAACTGGGGAACGAGGTGGAGATATGTCGCGCCTCCAAAGAAATCCACTAGATCCCTGAAATGGGTATTTGTCTGGATCTGCTCAAGATGAGTCTGGGTCAGGAGAACCGGATCGACCAAATCAGCTGGGTTCGGCCGATCGACAATTAACTTGTCTTTAGCCCAAACCCGCTCACGAGACACCATGATGCGTTGAGCGCCCTTTCCTTCAGGCTTGAAACCCAGTTGATATCTCCACAACACGGGGCCATCTGGTTGATCGGATAACTCAACATCCACAAGGATTTCATTGTCCTTGCGCGCATGAAGGCACCGAAGCTTGCTGATCCCATCGCGGTCTGCAACAGCAGCCTGCAGCCCTCCCCCCTTGGGTTTGCTCAAATCCCGGAGAAATCTGAACGCATCCAGCAGGTTTGACTTGCCTGAAGCATTCGGCCCCAGCACATAGGTCACTTCACGTAGAGGTACATCAAGCGCTCTGAAGTTCCTCCAATTCTTAAGACGAACGCGACTGATCAACATCTCCAAATCCTCCTTGCCACTAAACGGTCAATCGTCCGCCCATCTCACAAAAATACCACTCCAAATCGTGAGACCCGCATCCTCAACCAGCACGGGGCCGGGGCGAAGACCCCGGCCTTGAACTACTTACTTCACCTCCAGCACGCCCTCGTCCCACTTGGCGTGCTTTTCCAGCCCGAGCAGGTTGGCGACGGTGGCGGCGATGCTCGACAGGCCGGCGGTCGGGGTCTGCTTGAGGCCCAGCTTGCCGCCGCTGACGTTGTCGTAGAGGATCAGCGGCACCGGGTTGAGGGTGTGCGCGGTCTTGGCCTTGAAGGAGCCGTCCGCGTTCTGGGCGGGTTGCTTGGTCTTCTTGTCCAGCTCGAACATCTCGTCGGCGTTGCCGTGGTCGGCGGTGATCAGTGCCACGCCACCGGCGGCGTCGATGGCCGGCAGCAGGCGCGACAGGGCCAGGTCGACGGCCTCGACGGCGATGGCCGCGGCCTGGAAGTTGCCGGTGTGGCCGACCATGTCGCCGTTGGCGTAGTTGCAGCGCAAGATCTTGTACTGGCCGGACTGCAGCGCGGCGATCAGCGCGTCGGTGATCTCGGCGGCCTTCATCCACGGACGCTGCTCGAAGGGCACCACGTCGCTGGGGACTTCCTGCCAGGTTTCGCCTTCGAACTTGCCGGAGCGGTTGCCGTTCCAGAAGTAGGTCACGTGGCCGAACTTCTGCGTCTCGGAGCACGCGAACTGGGCCAGGCCGGCCTTGCTGAACCATTCGCCGGAGGTGTCCTTGATGGCCGGCGGGGCCACCAGGAAGCGCTTCGGCAGCTGCAGGTCGCCGTCGTACTGGAGCATGCCGGCGTAGGTGACCTTGGGGTGGCGCACGCGGTCGAACTTGTCGAAGTCGTCCTCGACGAAGGCGCGGGTGATCTCGATGGCCCGGTCGCCGCGGAAGTTGTAGAAGACGACCGAATCGCCATCCTCGATGGTGCCGATGGGCTTGCCGCCGTCGGCGATGACGAACTCCGGCAGATCCTGGTCGATGGTGCCCGGGTGGCGCTCGCGCAGGCCGTTGATGGCCGCGGTGGCGTTGGCGAACTGGGTGCCTTCGCCAAGCACGTGGGTCTTCCAGCCCTTGTCCACCATCGGCCAGTTGGCGTCGTAGCGGTCCATGGTGATGTACTGGCGGCCGCCGCCGGAGGCGATGCGGGCGTCGAAGCCGTCGGCGCTGATCTCGGCCAGGAAGGCCTCGAAGGGCACCACGTATTCCAGCGCGCTGGTCTCGGGCACGTCGCGGCCGTCGATGAGGGCGTGGATGCGCACGGTCTTCACGCCTTCGGCCTTGGCCTGCACGACCATCGCCTTCAGGTGGTCGATGTGGCTGTGCACGTTGCCGTCGGAGAACAGGCCGATGAAGTGGATCGTGCCCTCCTTCCCGTTCGCGCCGGCCTTGGCGCCCGCGACGATCTCCTTCCACGCCTCGCCGGCCCAGATCGCACCGTCGGCGATCGCGTTGGCCACCAGCGCCGCGCCCTGCGCATACACCTGGCCGGCGCCGATGGCGTTGTGGCCGACTTCCGAGTTGCCCATGTCGTCGTCCGACGGCATGCCGACGGCGGTGCCGTGGGCGCGCAGGGAGATGTTCGGATACTCGGCGAACAGGCGGTCGAGGGTCGGCTTGCGGGCAGCGGCAATGGCACTGCCGGCGTCATTCTTGGGCAGGCCGTAACCGTCCATGACGATCACGACGACCGGCCCGGCCACACCGGGGAAGGCGGGGTTCTTCTGGAGCATGTTCACTTCCTTGATGAAAATTCTGAATCCAGCCTCATCCTTCGCGCCAGCGGAGGCAAGGCATCAGCATGTCGATCACGGCCTCGCTCTTCCTGGGCGAGAGGACGGAACTGCCGTCGATCGCGATAATAATCCGCGCTTTCGCTGGCCGGCGTCACGCCCGGGATACCCAGCAAGGGTAAGGGTCTCAGCAACCGGGGAGCCAACGCATCGACGATACCGACGAGATGCTCGGTCAGCCAGGCATCGGACGCGGCCTGGCGCTGCGCAGCCGGCAGCGCAAACCAGACTTCATCCACCTGGCGGTAGATGGCCTTTGCACACAGGCCCGTAAAAGGCGCGCGCAGCTGATCCCAGCTGGCGTGGCCGAAGACGAGGAAGCGGGTGCTCTCCACGAGGCGCGAGCGGCGCGTCCACAACGCCTCCTCCCATTCATGGGCTGCCAGCAGGTGCAGGATTTCCGCATCACAGCCAACCACCAGCACGCCGCATTCGTCGAACTGGGTCAGCGCGTCGCGCAGCGGGCCACGGCCGCTGAGGCCCGCCGCAGCATTCGCCTGGATGGCCTGCAGGTGCAGCCGGTTGCAGATGGATTTGGTTCGCGGCCACACGCACCAGGCCAGCGCATTGAAGAAGTCGTGCCAGTCGGCGGGCCGCGTCGGCACGGCATCGTGGCGGGCGATGTGAGCTTCGTAAGCGGCGCCCGCCACTGGTGGCACGAAGCGCAGGCGGCGGACGTCCGCGCCGGCGGTGGTCTCGGCATACAAGGCGTCGAGTTCGGCCAGGCCGGGCAGTTCCGGCGCCGGGAAACGCATCAGCAGATGAGCGATGCCATCGAAAAGCGGACGGTGAGCCAGCGCCGCCGGTGCGTGGTCGGCACCAGCACTCATTCGGCGGCTGGCTTGATCGGCTTGGACGCGGCCTCCGCCTCGGCCTCGATGAACTCCAGCGTGTCGTTCTTGCGCGTGAAGGTGCCGACGAGCCGCCCTGGCGGCTCTTCCGGATGCTCGTCCCAGCGCTGGAACTGGCACTTCTCGGTGCCGGCCAGATACCAGTTTTTGCCCTGCTTGAGGGCCCACAGGTAGTCGCCGGCTTCGTAGACTTCCATCTTCACGGAGCCGGCGACGCCCGGCTTGATCTCGTAGCGGCGCATGCACTGCGGCATGCGCGACACGACGATGGACTGGGCCACCTCGTCGCTCCAGAACCAGCGCTGCTCACGCAGCAGGGAGATGGAGTGGTCCTTGCCATCGATGAGGAAGGCGATGCCGTCGTTCTCGCAGGCGGACAGCAGCGGAACAGCGGCGAGGATCAGCAGCGTCTTGAGGGCAGAGGTCGCGCGCATCGTCGTGTCGAGAAACTCAGAGAAGTTTCCAGTGGATCTGCTCGCCACCGCGCAGCGGCACCAGCGGGTCGCTCGGCAGATAGTCGAGGCCGGCCGGCACGTCCCAGCTTTCCTTGCTCAGCGTGATCGTGTCGGTGTTGCGCGGCAGGCGGTAGAAATCGGGGCCGTTGAAGCTGGCGAAGGCTTCCAGCTTGTCCAGCGCACCGGCCTGTTCGAAGGCTTCGGCATACAGCTCGATGCCGGCATGGGCGGTGTAGCAGCCCGCACACCCGCAAGCGGACTCCTTGGTGCTCTTGGCGTGCGGCGCCGAGTCGGTGCCGAGGAAGAACTTGTTGCTGCCCGACGTGGCGACCTTGACCAGCGCCTCCCGATGGGTCTCGCGCTTGAGAACCGGCAGGCAATAGTGATGCGGCCGGATGCCACCGGCAAAGATCGCGTTGCGGTTGAGCAGCAGGTGGTGGGCGGTGATGGTCGCCCCCACGTTGGGGCCCGCCTCGGTTACAAACTGCGCCGCGTCGGCCGTCGTGATGTGCTCGAAGACGATGCGCAGGGTCGGGTAGCGCGCTGCAAGCGGCGCCAGTACGCGATCGATAAAGACGCGCTCGCGATCAAAGATATCAACGTCAGCATGGGTCACCTCGCCATGAACACAGAGAACAATGCCCGCCTCGGCCATCCGTTCGAGCACGGGGTAGACCTTGGCGATGTCGGTGACGCCCGCGTCCGAGTTGGTCGTCGCGCCGGCCGGATAGAGCTTGGCGGCCGGGATGAAGCCGCTGGCGGCGGCCTTGTCGATCTCTTCGGGTTTAAGGCTGTCAGTGAGGTACAACGTCATCAGCGGCGCAAACTTGAGGCCGGCCGGCACCGCGGCGAGGATGCGCTCCCGGTAGCCCGCGGCCTGCTCCACGCTGGTCACCGGCGGCTTCAGGTTGGGCATGATCAGCGCCCGGCCGAAGCGGCGGGCGGTGTCGGGCACCACCACGGCCAGAGCGGCGCCGTCGCGCACGTGCAGGTGCCAGTCGTCGGGGCGGGTGAGGATCAGGTTCGGCATGGCGAATTTCCGTCGGCAGATGACTAATTCGCCATTTTAGCAGCGCACCCCGGCCGCCTGCAGCTTCAGCCGCCCTTGCGCCCGGTGACCATGGCCCGGGCCAGGTTCTCCCGCTGCACGATGCTCATCACCACCACGCCGGCCAGATGCACCGCCACGCAGCCCAGCAGCCCGTCGGCCAGCCCCTCGTGGAGCTCGATCAGCCAGTCATCGCCCCAGAAGGCGTCCAGGCGGGCCATCCAGCCGGTCACGCCGAGGGCGATGATCAGCGCCCACAACAGGTAGGCCATCCACTGTCCGACGGGATTGTGGCCTGCGCCGGCATGGCCTTTGCCGTGCAGCAGATCGGCCAAGTGCGTGCGGATCGCCCGCCATCCGGGCAGCGGCAGGGCGGCGGTCGAGCCGCTCCCTACCAGCAGCCCATGCACGAGGCGCAGCAGCACCAGCGCCACCGCCACATAGCCGGCGAGCCGGTGGATCTGCCCGCTCTCGTTGAAGGAATTGAACAGCACCATCCCCGCCACGCCCCAGTGGGTCAGGCGGACGAGGCGATCCCACACGGGGCGTGGGCGCGCTTCGCGATGCACTTACTGCTCGATCTCGGCCTTCACGATGGCCAGGGTCTTGGTGTCGAAGTAGATCTCGACCTTCTTGCCTTCCTTGTTCTTGCCATAGATCTCATAGCAGGAGCCGTCGATCTTGAACTTGCGGACCTCGTACTGAGCCTCCAGGCGTGCCTTCGCCTCTGCCTCGGGAATCCACTCGGACTTGGGATGGGGCTCGCACTTGGCACCGGCAAAGGCGGCGGCCGGCAGCAGGGCGATGGTGAGGGCGAACAGGGTGGAACGCATGACGGATACCTTTCGTGAGCCGGCCCGGGCCGGGGTTGAGGGAAACAGCCCGGACATTAGCATTAACGCGAATGATTCTCAACAGCAAAGCTAATCACCATCGCTGCCCTTCCCGTCCACCTCCGGCTCATCCGGATTTCCGACCTCCCATTCTGGCTTCATCCGGAAAACCGAACGCATCTATGCCGTTCGGTATCACCACGCCATTTCGAATCAATCACTTGCAACGCCTCCTGCATGGTCGGACGGCTGGCACAGCCCGTGCAAAGAGAGGTCAGCGCTGCGCTGCTGCGCCAATAAAACAGAACATTGGAGACACCGACCATGCACGCCCCACCGAAGTTCGTCCTGACCTGTCTGCTCGCTGGCCTCACCACCCTGCCGGCCGCCGCCCAGGAATCGCCGACGCTCAAGAAGATCAAGGACAGCGGAACGATCTCCCTGGGCCACCGGGAGTCGTCCATCCCCTTCTCCTACTACGACGACAAGCAGCAGGTCGTCGGCTACAGCCAGGAGCTGATGCTCAAGGTCGT
>JAFEDJ010000003.1 GCA_018241685.1 Pseudomonadota bacterium | reverse complement strand
CGACGCCAACACGCAGATCCTGTGGCTGCGCTACGGCAACCCCACCAAGACCACCGGCAAGTTCTTCAAGAACTGCACGCAGGGCAAGCGCAACACGTACACGCGCGTCGACAGCCGAACGGTCTCGTTCTCCAACAAGGCGCAGATCAACGCGTGGGTCGAGGAGTACGGGGAAGACTCGGACTTCGTGCGCGTGCGCGTCAAGGGGCAGTTTCCGCGCGCCGGCTACGCCAACTTCATCAGCCCGGAACTGGTCAACGCTGCGCGCCGGCGCAAGCTGGACCCCATCACCTACCGCGCGCACCCGAAGGTGCTGGCGATCGACCCGGCCCGCTTCGGCGACGACTTCAGCGTCATCACGCTGCGCCAGGGCCTGATGGTGTACTGGCAAGTCGCGCTGTCCGGCTTCGACGGGCCGGACCTGGCATCCCGGGTCTTCGAGATCGTGCGCGCGCAGGGTCGCGTCAGCGACCGCGGCGTGCCGGTGGAGCCCGGCCCCATCGCTTGCATCGCCTACGACGCCATCGGCAACGGCGCCGACCTGGACAGCGCGTTGCGCCGCATGCAGGGCCTGCCGCCGTGCATCGCCGTGCAGTGGGGCCAGCCGGCCAAGGACGACAAGCAATACTTCAACCAGCGCAGCGAGTGCTGGGGGCGCATGCGCGAGTGGCTGGAGCACGGCCGCGTGCCCAACGAGGACGATCTGGCAGACCAACTCACCAGCCTGGATTTCGGCTACGACGGGCGCTTCCGCATCCAGTTGCAAAGCAAGAAGGACGTCAAGAAGAACGGGGGCAAGTCCCCCGACAAGGCCGACTCGCTGGCCCTGTCCTTCGTGCCCGACCTGATCGACCGCAAGGTGGTGCTGGCCAAGGTCCGCCCCGTGGAACGTCGAAAAGTGGTATGGTCGCGGTGAGCGAGTAGCGGCGTGGAAGGACACGCGCGGCTCGGGGGCGAGTCCACAAACCCCGGGAAATCACCGTAGAGGGCCCTAGCCAGGTCTCAAGACTGGCCTACTTGCTCGACAACGCCTATACTGCCCATGCCCGTTCGAGGGGCACACAGCACGACAGCCCGCAGTTGCCGTGCGGCGGTCCTCCCCCGCCCCTGAGACCCCGGTTCCGCTACCCGCGGGCCGGGGTTTCTTGCATAATCGGCGCCCAACATGGTCGCACGCTCTGCCCGCACCGCCGTTGGCGCCTCACCCGCAGGCCCTTCCCGGCCCGCCGGCGTGAACCCGCTGATCCGGCAACTCAGCCTCCAGCAGCTGATCGAGCGCGATGCCGAGAAGCCGCCCGAGACCCAGGACTTCCCCGAGGACTCGTGGACCGCGCTGGCCAGCCACGTGCGCAAGGCGTGGATGCGCAACAAGCTGTCCAAGCAGCGCATCGACCTCAAGCTCCTCGACTGCCTGCGCGCCCGTCGCGGCCTCTACAGCCCCAACGCGTTGGCTGATCTACAGAACAACGGCGGCCTGAACATCGTCTGGGCCGACCTGACCGAGACCAAGTGCAAGGCGGCCTCGGCCTGGATTCGCGAGATCGTGCTGCCGGTGGGCGAACAGCCGTGGGGCATCGACGCCACCCCGGTGCCCGACCTGCCGCTGGACATGAAGCGCCAAGTGGTCGCCAAGGCGCTGGAGCAGGCCCAGCAGGTCATGGTGCAGGCCAGCCAATCCGGCGGCGGCGTGATGGATCAGCAGGAGTTCCGCGACCTGGCCAAGCAACTCGGCGACAAGCTCCGCGACGACGCCGAGAAGACCTACGTCAAGATGGCGCAGGCGCGCGCCAAGCGCATGGAACGGCAGATCGCCGACCGGCTGGACGAAGGTGGCTACGTGGAGGCGATGGACGCCTTCATCGAGGACTTCTGCACCTACCCGGCGGCCATCGTCAAGGGGCCGATCTACACCCGGCGCAAGGAACTGAAGTGGGGCGCGGGATGGAAGCCCGAGGTGGCCAACAACCCCATCCAGACCTGGAGCCGCGTGGCGCCGTTCGACGCCTACCCGGCGCCTGGTGCGCGCTCGCCGCAGCAAGGCGACTTCATCGAGCGCATCCGCTTTCGCCGCGACGAACTGTTCGACCTGAAGGGCCTGCCGGGTTACCAGGACGAACAGATCGACGGCGCGCTCAAGGACTACGTGCACGGGCACCTGGAAGGGTGGTTGTGGACCGAGGCCGAGCGCCAGCGCCTGGAGCAGGAAACGCTCTACATGTGGCTCTCGCCCGAGGGCGTCATCGACGCGCTCTCGTACTGGGGCAACGTGCCGGGCTGGATGCTCATGTCGTACGGCGTGAGCGGCCTGGAGGAGTTCAAGGAGTACGAGTGCAACGTGGTCATCTGCGGCCGCTACGTGCTCTACGCTGCGCTCAACACGAACCCGCTGGGCCAGCGCCCGTACCGCAAGGCGTGCTACGACGAGGTGCCCGGCGCCTTCTGGGGCCGCAGCATCCCGGACCTGGCGGCCACCAGCCAGAAGATGTGCAACGGCATCGCCTGCGCGCTGGCCGACAACCTGTCGATCGCTTCGGGGCCGATGGCCTGGGTGCACATGGACCGACTCGCCGACGGCGAGCAGTCGATGCAGATGTTCCCGTGGAAGGTGTGGCAGCTGAAGAGCGATCCCACCCAAGGCGTGAACCCCGGCGTGGGCTTCTTCCAGCCCGACGACCGCAGCGCCAACCTGATGGCGACCTACGAGAAGTGGGAACTGCGCGCGGACGACGCCACCGGCATCCCGCGGTACACCTACGGCAACGAGAACATCGGCGGCGCCGGCGACACGGCCTCGGGGCTCTCGATGCTGATGAACAGCGCGGCCAAGGGCCTGCGCCGGGCCATCAGCAACATCGACCTGAACGTGATCTCGCCGATCGTCAACGACACGTTCACCAACGAGATGCTCTACAACCCCGACGAGAGCATCAAAGGCGACTGCGTGGTGGTGCCGCGCGGCGCCGCCGCGATCCTGATCCGCGAGTCGGCGCAGCAGCGCCGCATCCAGTTCCTGGGTCTGACGGCCAACCCGATCGACGCGCCCATCCTCGGCACGAAGTACCGCGCCGCGCTGCTGCGCCAGGTGGCCGAGGCGCTGGAACTGCCTGTCGACGAAGTGGTGCCTTCCGACGAGGAACTCGATCAGCAGATGCAGCAGCAGGCCCAGCAGCAACAGCAGATGCTGGAAATGCAGCAGAAGGCCGAGCAGGACAAGATGGTCCTCCAGAACAAGCTCGACATGGAGAAGGAGCAGCAGATCGCCGGCCGCGAAGCCCAAGGCAAGCAGACCGATCTGATCTCCACCGTCGTGCAGAAGGCCGTCGAGACCGCGTTGCAGTCGCAGGACGCCACGGTCAAGAAGACCGGCGCGGCCAAGAAGCTCAAGTACCAGTACAACGACCAAGGCGAACTGGTCGGGGGCGAAGTCGAGTGAGGTGGCTGGCGGCGGTTCTGTTGGTGGTCGCGCAGCAGGCTGCGGCCTGGTGCACAGCCACCCCACCGGCCAACCCGTCCAGCGCGCCGGCGGTGCAGATCCCGAACGCGGCGATGGCGTGCTGGCCTTCGGCAGCAGGTATCAGCGGGAGCGGCCGGGGCTACCTCCAAAAGGACTTCGCTCCTGTCGCCGGCGCTACCGTGCAAGGCGGTTCGGCTTGGGGTTGGTGGTGCCAGAAGTCGGACCTGACCTGGGCCCCGAACACGCTGGCATGTCTCGACAAATACTGCCCGGGGACGGCGCTCAAAGCAGTCGCGGCCGCGTTGGCATCATCGTCGCCTGGCTCTGCGCTGCAAGCGGCCATCAACAGCTACGTGGTGCGAGTGCCTGACGGGCAAGAGGCCAACGACTACAACTGCCTGCACTGGAACATGTTGCAGGCGTTGCAGGCCACGAAGCCCCCGGATTCGACCGTGCAGATCTGGAGGACACCCAACGTCACGCAGCGCGCGTACCTGATCTCCCCCAGCAAGACCTGCGGTCCCACTTCCGCAGGCACGGTGGGACCGAATACACTCTGCGACTGCACAGCGTTCAGTTCCTACGTCGGCACATCCCGGTACTGTGCCGTCGGCAACGGCTGTTCCTACTGCGTGAAGGCCAGCCAATGAGCTTCAAGTACCTCGTCCTCAAGAAACTGGAGAAGATCATGTCCCTCATCGACGATCTGAAGGCGGCTCAGGCCGCCAGCGACGCCAAGATCACGGAACTGCAGGCCGCGGTCGAGACGTCCAACGGCAAGACCGATGCGCTGATCCTGGTGGCCAACGCGACCAAGGACGCGCTGGTGGCGCTGCAGGGCACCATCGCCAACGGTCAGGTCGTGACGTCGGCCGATCTGCAGGGCGTCATCGACGGCATCAACGCCGGCACCGCCAAGGCGCAGGCCGCGGTCGACAGCCTGGCGGCGCAGAACACCGAAACCGACGCCGCGGCCGCCGCCGACGCGCCCTGATGCAACCCCTCGCTGCCGGCATGGCTGGAGCCGCGCCGACCGTCAAGGTCGGCCCGGCCAACCCCGAACGAGCCAAGTACCGTTCGATGTGGGACAAGCCCGAGTACCGGCGCTTCGCGCCGGGCGAGCAGGCGGCGTCCATGTTCCTCGCGCAGGCCCGCCTGCGTCCCGACGCCGATGTCATCGACTTCGGTTGCGGGACCGGGCGCGGCGCGTTGATGATCGCGTTGATGGGCGGCGCGCGGGTCCAGATGCTGGACTTCGCCGAGAACTGCCTGGACCCCGAAGTCCGGCAGGCTCTCGACACCCAGAACGGGCGGCTCAAGTTCGCGGTCTGCGACCTGACCAACCCGATCCCGTACCACGCCGCCTACGGCTTCTGCACCGACGTGATGGAGCACATCCCACCCGCGGACGTGCTCAAGGTGCTGAAGAACATCCTGGCTGCGGCAGAGCACGTCTTCTTCCAGATCTCTTGCGTGCCCGACGAGTTCGGAGCCATGATCGGCGAGCCGCTGCACCTGACCGTGCAGCCCGCCTCGTGGTGGATTCAGCAGTTGACCGGCCTCGGCGCCGTGGTGCACTGGTCTCAGAGCGCCGACGAGGGCTTCATGGTCTACTGCAGCGCCTGGAACGAGGCGCGCGACATTACCAAGCACGGACACATCAACGTCGGCGAGACCGAACTGGACGCCAACGTGCGCGCCAACGTGGAGGCCGGCTGGGCGCACGTGACGCCCTTCGACAAGCAGGACCGCGAGGTGATCCTGCTGGCCGGTGGTCCGTCGCTGAAGGACCATCTCCGCGAGATCTTCCAACTGCGCGCCGAGGGCGCCGCGCTGGTCACGACCAACGGCGCCTACGACTGGGCGCTGGACAACGGCCTGGCGCCAAGCGCTCAGATCGTGCTGGACGCCCGCCCGTTCAACGCGCGCTTCACGCGCCGGCCGCACCCGACCTGCAAGTACCTCATTGCGTCGCAGGTTCACCCCAGTACGCTGGAGGGCCTGCCGCGCGATCGCACGTTGATCTGGCACTCGGGTGTCTCCGACGCCAACGAAGCGCTGATCCGCGAGAAGACGGGGCATTTCTTCCCGGTGCCCGGCGGCAGCACGGTGGTGCTGCGCGCGATTCCCTTGCTGCGGATGCTGGGATTCGCGAGAATCCACCTGTTCGGGTTCGACTCGTGCGTTTCGGCATCCCAGCATCACGCGTACGCGCAACCCGAGAACGATGATGAAGTCACGATGCCCGTGACGTGCGGGGGCCGCACGTTCATGTGCACGCCGTGGATGGTCTCCCAGGCGTCGGAATTTCGCGACCTGGTGGCGTTCATGGGCGACGAGGTAACCCTTGCCGTTCATGGGGATGGGCTGATCGCCCACATGATCAAGCACGGCGCCTCGCTCGCGCCACAGGAGTGAGTCATGGCTGCAACAGCCTTCAACTTCTACAACAAGGCCAAGAAGTACATCGGCAACGGCACGATCCAGTTGGGCACGACCACGATTCGCGCCAAGCTGTGCCAGAGCACGTCGAACGCTTCGACGTTCACGCTGTCGACCTTCGCCTCGATCAGCAACGAGATCGGCACGTCAGGCGGCTACGCGCACCAGTCGCTGGGCAGCGTGACCTGGACGACCGGCGCCAGCGCCAAGCAGATGGCCTTCGACGCGGCCGACCTCGTGTGGACGGCCACCGGCGGTCCGCTGACCAACGTGAAGTTCCTGGCGTTCGGTGTCACCGGCGGCAAGGCGCTGTGCTGGTCGCGGCTGTCCACGTCGCAGTTCACGGTGACGATCGGCAACACGCTGACGATCCAGTTCGCCGCTGCCGGAATCTTCACGCTGACTTGAGCCGCCCCGCGGCATAGACCGGGGGTAGGCCATGTCCTTCACGATCCCGAACCAGGCCGGCGCGGCATACGCGCGCCAAGCCGGTTGGTATCAAGCCGACATCGACGGCTTGGTGGCGGCGTTTGCCGGCGACGGTGTGCTGTCGGGGCTCGGCTGCACAGCGCAGGCCAGCCCCGACATGACCGTGGCCGTGGCCGCCGGACAAGCTCGCGTTCGGGGCTACTTCCCGTTCTTCGCTGCGCAGAACGCGACCATTGGCGCGGCCAGCGGGAGCAATCCCCGCATCGACCTGATCAGCGTCGACTACAACGGCACGGTGACGGTCACCGCAGGCACCGCGGCCGCGGCGCCGGTATGCCCTGCGCTGCCGGCCAACAGCGTCCCGCTTGCGCAGGTCTACGTGCAGACCAGCGCCACCAGCATCGGGTCGAACGCGATCACCGACAAGCGGGTGGTGGTCTACGACGTGTTCGACGCCGCGGATGAGTTCACATCCGAAGCTCTGGTCACGACGGGCAACATCTCGAGTCTCGCGTGGGGCACCACGGCCGCCACCGGCGGCACGATGGCGTTCCAGACCGGTAGTAGCCTGCACCCCGGCATCCTGCGCTTGGTAACTGGCACGTCCTCGGGCAACAACCAGCGCATCCACTTCGGCAGCGCCGCCACGACAGCGGTGTTCGCACCCGCCGACGTGGCCCGCGTGCGGATGCTGGTCTCGGTTCCGACGATCACCACGTTGGCGATCAAGGCCGGTATCGGGCAGGACGTCAGCGACGCCGCAGCAGGCTCGCTTGGGACCGCCGGCGCGTTCGTCGAGTTCGTGCCTGCCACCAGCGCCAAGTGGCGATACACCACGCGCCAAGGTGGCACCAGCACCACCAACGCGGACACCGGAGCCGACGTGGTGGCCGGCAACTGGTACCAGTTCGACATCGTGCGGCTGCAGAACGGCAATTGGCAGTTCGCCAAGAACGGCGTGCTGGCCTTCCTGCACTCGGCCAATCAGCCGACGACGGCGTGCAACATGGGCTTCCTGGCCCAGACTGTGACCACCGCCGCGCGCAACCTGGACATCGACTTCTTCGGGATCAACTGGGCCCCGATGGGCAGCCGATTCACGTAAGGAGAGGCCCATGCCATACAGCGTGTGGCCTTCAGCATCGACGCGAGCAACACCCGGACAGACCAGCATCGTCGTACTTCCGGGGGCCGGCGCACTCGCCTTGGCTGGTGGGTCCGTGACCGTGGCCGCAAATGGCCTTCCATTCTCGACCACGTTCCCGGCGACCGAGAACCCGATCAGCCAGGGCGGGATCTGGGTGAACGGCCGCGACACGGGCATCGACTGGAAGAACCTGAAGACCAATGGCTCCGGCGTGTTTGCCGAGAGCCTGACGGGTCAGACCGCAGGCGTCTACGACGACGGCATCGCGCATCTGTCCACAGGCTATCACTCGTTTGCCGCAAACCAGTACGTGCAGGCGACGGTCTACCGCGCGGCCTCCTACACGGCCGGGCACGAAATCGAATTGCTGCTGCGCTTCCAGATCACCGCGCATAACGCCCGCGGCTATGAGGTGTACTGGTCCACCAACGACGGGCTGGCGCTCGTTCGATGGGAAGGCGCCGTCAATTCATTCACTCCGCTGGTCAACACCAGCCTTGTGGCCAACGACGGCGACGTCCTGCGCTTTGAGGCCAGCGGCAGCACGCTGACGGTCAAGGTTAACGGCGTGCAGAAGCTGCAAACCACCGACAGCACGTGGACGACCGGCCAGCCGGGCATTGGCAACAACCCATACGACGCCGCGGGAACGCCCACCAGCTTTGGGTGGAAGAACTACACAGCGGGTGAGCTGTAGTGGCTACCGTCATCTTCCTCACCACGACGGGCGCCAACACCTGGACCGTCCCTTCTGACTGGAACAGCGGCGACAACACCATCGAAGTCATCGGCGGCGGCGGTGGTGGCTCTCCCGCAGTTGTCGGCAGCGTCAACGGCGCAGGCGGTGGCGGTGGCGAGTACCGCAAGATCACGAATCTCGCGCTCACCCCGAGCAGCAGCGTCAACTACACCGTCGGCACGGGTGGCGCAGCTTCGACGGCCGGCGGCGATACGTGGTTCAACGGCGCAAGCCTTGGGGCATCAAGCGTCGGGGCAAAGGGCGGCAGCGGAGCAAGCGGCAACACCGGCGGCGCAGGCGGCACGGGTGGCGTTGGCGGATCTGGGTTTGCTGGTGGCGCTGGTGGAACCTCCACCACAAACGGTTCCGGTGCTTGCGGCGGCGGCGGCGCTGGCGGTCCAAACGGCGCAGGCAAAGCGGGTGGTGTTGGCGACACAAACGGTGCTGACACGGGTGGTGGTGGTGGTGGTGGCGCGGGTGGTGGCAGTTCAACTGCTGGCTCCAACTGCAGCACAAACGCTGGCGGTAACGGCGGCACTGCCCAAGACGGAACCGCAGGCGGCACTGGAGGCACTTCTGGGCCGACCGCTGGTGGTGTTGGGTCGCACGGTTCCGGCGGTGGCGGCGGCGGTGGCACGACGACCAGCGGTGTCAATGGTGGCAACGGTGGCAACGGTGGCGCTGGCGTTGAATGGGATTCGACGCATGGTGCTGGTGGTGGCGGTGGTGGCGGCGCAAGCAAAGGCCCGAGCGCTACAACCGACGGCAACGGTGGCAACGGCGGTCTGTACGGCGGTGGCGGTGGTGGCGGGGGTTACGACACCGGCCTCGCGGGGACTGGTGCGCAGGGCATCATCGTCATCACGTATACGCCGTCGGCATCTGGGCCAACGGCGACGCCCGGCGCGGGCGCACTGGTGTTGGACGGACAGGCACCAACAGTCGTGCGCACCACCAACGCCACGATCACTCCCTCTGCTGGCACGTTGCAACTGGTCGGCCAAGAACCACAACTGCCGAAGCACATCACGATCCCTGGCGACACGGGGGTGCTTTCGTACGTTGCCGGCGAGAGCCTGGTCGGCGGTTTGGAGCCACCCCAAGTCACGGTGG
This sequence comes from Pseudomonadota bacterium, assembly GCA_018241685.1. GTDB lineage: Bacteria > Pseudomonadota > Gammaproteobacteria > Burkholderiales > Rhodocyclaceae > Zoogloea. The sequence continues at coordinate 1,696 of JAFEDJ010000003.1, read as the reverse complement.
CGCAGCCGAGCGCTGGCACGCTGACGCTGGCAGGCACGGTCTTGACGGTCACGGTCTCAGGCGGGTCGGGCGCCACCGTCACGCCGACCGCTGGCGCGCTGGTGCTGGCCGGGCAAGCTCCCGCCACGGTCCAGAACGTGACCCGAGCGCCGGGGGCGGGCGCCTTAACTCTGGCAGGGCAGGCGCCTGCCACGATCCAGAATCTGATCGCGCAACCCAGTGCCGGCGCGCTGACGCTGGCTGGGCAAGCCCCGACGGTGTTGCTGGGCGCGATCGCGCAACCGGCCGCCGGCGCATTGGTGCTGGCGGGGCAGGCGCCGGTTCTGCTGCAGGACAGCATCCGGGCGCCGGGCGCCGGCGCGTTGACCTTGGCGGGGCAGGCGCCCGTCTTGGCGGTCGACGCGGTACGCACGCCCGCCGCCGGCACCCTGACGCTGGACGGGCAAGCGCCGACGGCGCTGGTGAGTTACCTGCTGCAACCCGCTGCCGGCGCCCTGACGTTGGCCGGGCAGATCCCCGCGGCCCTGAACGGCGACGCCAAGGTGGCGCAACCTGGCGCCGGCGCCCTGACGCTGGCCGGCCAAGCGCCGACCGTGCTGGCGGCCATCAGCGCGCAGCCGGGCGCCGGCGCGCTGGTGCTGGCCGGCCAAACCCCGACTGTGCAGTCCACACAGTCCGCGCAACCCGCCGCCGGGGCGTTGGTGCTGGCCGGCCAAGCCCCGACCCTGAGCGTGACCGCCAACGTGGTGGCCAACCCGCTCACGGGGGCACTCGTCATCGTTGGGTTGACGCCCACGGCAGCCACCAGCGACAACCGCACCGCGTCGCCAGGCACCGGGGCGCTCACCCTGAGCGGGCAGGCGCCCACGATTCCCATCCCGTCCCCGACGGTAACGCCGGACCCGGGCGCGCTGTTCCTGGAAGGCTTGGCGCCGGGCATCCTGGTCTCTGGCGACGACCTCCTGAGCGCCAAGTTCATCGCGCGACCCAACGTGCGCGTGAAGGGCCTGCAGCCCGAGCCGGCACCCGCGGCCGCGCCGCTGCCGCCCGTGGTCACGAACATGCCGGGCACCGAAGCGGTGGTCCGCAAGGCGCAGGGCCTGAACCTGGGCCTGATCACGTCCCCGCCGGTGGCGGCCACGCCAGCGCAGCCGGCAGTCGAAGTTCCGCCGATCAAGGCGACGATGCCTGCGGCGGAGCCGAAGGTCGTCTCTGAGACGCCACCTCCAGCCGCCGCACCGCCCGCGCCGGAACCCCCGAAACCCGCGCCGGCGGCTACCCGTTCGGACGTGCAGGCCGAGCTTGCGCAACTGCACACCCAGATTTTGGAAGCTACCCGGGTGCAGGGCGAGCAGATGGTGCTGGCTCTCGACACGCTGACCGCACGCGTGGAGGAACTCCAAGCGCAGATTGAAGCCGACGCCAAGGCGCGCGATCTGCGGGAGCGGAACATGCTGCGTGCCAAGCAGATCGCCGAGCGAATGTTGAGAGATCTGGAGAAGTAGGCATAGAATCCCCCGCGTGCATCTGTCCGAAGAGCAACTCCAGTTTCTGGCCCGGTTCTCGAAATCACCAGACGGCCGCGCTCTCGTTCTGATGCTGCAAGCCAAGCTGGGCGCCGTAGAGGCCAAGCTGCGCACCTCGACCGGTGAAGAGGTTTACCGGACCCAAGGCCGCGCACTGGTGCTCGACGAGT
>JAFEDJ010000039.1 GCA_018241685.1 Pseudomonadota bacterium | reverse complement strand
GCCAGCGGCTCCACGCTCTTGCGAGCCAGTGGCAGCATCAGACCACGGCAATAGCCCCGCAGCCCTTCACGTCGGTCTGCATGTCCGAGGGCTGAGCACAGGTGTTCGAGGTAGGTCTCAAAACGCGTCTCCATCATTCGCTTTGCGTTCAATGCCAAATCTGATGGAGCGAATAATGCGCCTATTTTAGTGACACAGTAAGACTAGGCGCTCAATGATCTTTTCCTGCAACACGCGCAGGAGCTTTACCTGCACAGGCAGTGGTAGATCGCCGATCTCGTCAAGAAACAGCGTACCGCCATTGGCCTGTTCGAAACGTCCAAGTCGCTGCTGAACGGCATTGGTGAAAGCGCCTTTTTTATGGCCAAACAGCTCAGACTCGAAGAGCGTTTCAGGAATGGCGGCACAGTTGACCTTGATGAACGGTTGATCGCGACGAGGGCTTTGCAGATGCAGGGCACGCGCAAAAAGCTCCTTGCCTGTACCAGACTCACCGAGCAGCATGACTGTCGCGTCGCTATCGGAAACCTGTTCCAGTTGGTCGAGTGCGGCGATCAGCTGAGGCTCCTCGCCGATAATTCCCCAGTTCGATTTAGCTACTTTGCGCTGTTGGATGGCAGTCCGTAAGGTTTGATTTTCCTTACGCAGGTCGGCAGTACGTTTTTCGATCAACTGGTCGATCTTGAAAATCTGACCGATCAGTTCAGCCACCGTCTTCAACACCTGCAGGTCTGCACCAAGTTGGCGCTGGCGGGAACGCAAACGATGGACGCCAAGTACGCCCGCCACGTTCCGATCCACCAGGATAGATAAGACGATAAACGATACTGTTTCGCTCGGAAGCGTTTCACGCTTGACGGAGCGGGCAAGGTAGATTGGCTCGTTATCTATATCCTGGACAATCAGAGTGTCGCCAGTCTGAATCACCCGGCCAGTAATCCCTTCTCCTGGAGCATAGCGCCCGCGTTCAATCTCAGCTTTGGTCAAGCCGTAGGCTATGCGAATGCGTAGTTCGCCAGTTTCGGAGTCGGGCAGCACGACACGGCCGCGGTTCAAGCCGAGCAACTCCGACAGCAAGTGCAGCATCTCGCGGATAGCCTTCTGTGGCGGCAGGCCACGACTAAGCAGACGGATGCCTTCGCGTATCAGCAACTGCTCCTGTTCGGCGAGGTCTTCCTTCGAGGTGGTTTGGTATGAAGAGAGCTTTACCATTTAGCATTGAATACAATGGGGCAATGCTAGAAGCCCAGCAAGATACTTGCCATGTGTGAAGATGTGTCCAGTTTTCTGAAATTTGCGTTGCTTCCAGAAAATTCGCTTATTCACACAATCTATAATTGCTGAAGCTCAATCTGAAATTGCCGTCCCGCATGCCCGAAGTCCAGCAGCGATGCCTGGTGGTACAGCCTGCAAGTTGGATGCGGGAGGAGCACACGGTACGAGAATTGGCACATACCAAACCGTGGCCCCAATTGGCCACCTTGCTGAACGCGGTGACAAGCAACTCCTCGGCTTTCCAGACGTCCACTAGCAACGCCGAAGGACTGCACTTCTCAAATCTAAAAAATCTTATTTATATAAGGACAAGACTTGTGGCCACAACCACAGGCTGATCACAACTTGTGCCTATTCAGCTGAAACTAGATCATGATATGGTACCCCATGTCTTTTCAATCAATTCATCACCGAATTTTAAAATTGACTTTAATTTGCTCCGTATGTTAGCGTAGGAAACAATCAATCAAGGAAATTAATATGGCCTCTCTAAACGAGCTCCGCGCATCTCTCACGAAAATCGACGAGGAGATCACAACTCTCTCTGCCGAGAAAGCCAAAATTGAGAAAGAGCTCAAAGAAGCGGAGAAGCTTCATGCAAAAGAGACTTTGGCCAAGATCGTTTCAGAACTGAAGGCCCTGAATCTGGATCCCAGCGATATCGCGAAGGCTCTCGGAGTGTCTGTTTCTAGCGGAAAGCAAAAGGGTGTGCGTAGCACTGTCGCCACAAAAAATGCAGGAATTCCGAAGTATCGGAGTTCAATCGACCCGACGCTCACTTGGACTGGTAAAGGCCGTAAGCCGGGCTGGGTGATAACGTTTCTAGATAATGGCGGCGAACTGGCAGACTGGTTGATCAAGGACTAAGATCAAGCACTCCCATGCTCTGCTCAGAGATGTTTGAGCAGAGCAGTTTGAAGCCGTGTTTGTAACACGAGCCTCGGCATCGCTGACGACAGGGCGGGTCGCATTGATTTCTCACTCGAACGTATTGGGGTCAGAAAAGGGGTCACGCTGGCTCAAGCTCTCGCTGCCCTTTCCAATGAGGTGAAGTGCCCCGACGTGATCGGACCTGCTGCAGGTGCTCAACAGTCAGGCCGGCATGGACAGTCTGTTTGCCTTGAAAGCGGCGCGAGATGAACTGAACGGCAGTGCGCACCATGGTTTGCACCTTGCGCTCTCTGGATCTCACTGCGGCAAGCTGGCCATGCTAGGAAGCAGCATGGATCAGGCGTATTAGGGAACGCCACTCGTGACGCTTCGGCATCTGCACCGAGATGACGTCGAGTCCGGACGTGTTACTCAGGCATGTGCCTAGAAACTAAGTTCACAGCGGCGGATATGGCCTTGGAACCCGACACCACCACGTTTGCGAAAACCCTCTATCGAGCCTCTCCGGCGGAACACGTCAGCCTCATCCGTGCCGGGGTGCCAGCCTCCCGCCTCTCAGAGCTCGTGGCGGTGATGCATGTCTCACGGAAATGCCTACTGCGCATGCTCAATCTGCCTGGAGTCGCAACCAGACAGAAAGCCCGTCCAGGAGCCACGCTCTCGCCTGAACAATCTGAGCGTGTGATCGGGCTGATGCAGCTGATTGGCCAGGTTGCATTCATGGTGGGCGACACCGGCGGCTCAACGAACTTTGACGCAGCCCGATGGGTCGGCGAGTGGCTTGAGCAACCGCTCCCCGCCTTGGGTGGAGCGAAGCCGTCAGACTACATGGATACGACAGCGGGACAGAGGCTTGTCTCCAGCCTACTTGTACAGTCGCAGCTTGGCGTATTCGCGTAACGCGGGGGATCGGTGGATCCTTCTGGTGACGCTTTCACGTGACCATGTTTGCCGTGCTACTTCCGTCCGAACTTCTCCGCCAGTGTAGCTAACTTGCGCATGCGTTCATGCTCGGCTTCAATTGCTTCTGCTGCAGCTTTTTCCTCTCTACGTTTCTCGGCGCTAACCTTGAAGTGCTCACGCAATTGTTGCGCGGCGAGTTCCTGTTGTGCCGGAGTAACCGAGTCCGCAGACGTTCCGTCGATATTGAAGCGATGGGTGGCGTTTTGCAGGGCCTTCAGATAGGAGATTGACCGCGTATGCAATCCTATCGCTGACTTCAGTAGCTTCTTGTCGAAGTCGGGGCGAGTAGCCATTGCTTGCTTGTCTATGCCGATGGCCAGTGGTTTGTACTCCGCAAAAACAGGGAATGTTTCGCGCAGCGCCCTAAGCATGTCTTTGACGGTACGGAGCTCGGCGGACGCCCTCGGTGCGAGGGATGGTGTGTGGTCTTCCATGGATCAGAGGCACTTAGCTTTCAACGGGACGCGATGGTAGCACTGCGACGCTTGCTCGCCGCTTGGCTTGATCAACGAAGAGCGTGCGAAATCACAGTCACACTCATAAAGCACGGTCATTCGCGCGATGCCACTGGATCGATATGAACGACCAGGTACAACACTGGATGATTGGCCGTCACGTTGATGCGGGCTTGCTTGGCGATGTCCGGTCACTCTGTAACGGTGAGGGTTCCATCTATTTCTAGATGAACGTCGGCCGGTCACGCCTGGCACGCCCGCTCGAAGCGGCTTCATCACTGCGTCGCCGGCAGCCCGCCGGGCTTTCACCTGCTCGATACGATCGTCGCCCCGGTAGTCGGATGCGTGGTCAGCAAGATGGGTTGGAGCTTCAGGTGGGATGCCTTGAATGACCCGGGCCGCCGACGAAGAGCAGATCACCGGGATCTCAATTGAGCCTCTCGCCACCCCAGGCGTTCTGGGGTTCCATGAACTGAGGGCACGCAAGACCGGCGACATGCGCCTGTACGTCAAGTACGAACTGATCGAGCCCTTCAGAGGCTCCAACATTGAATAACCCCCTATTATTGAATGTTAAATTTCACGGGAAAGTTAAAATCCGGACGCCATTTTTAGTATGTACTATCATAATACGTAATACAGTACGAAATTAGAGGCAGACCATGGCCAGGGCAGGCATCTACAAATCCGAGGTGGTGCGAGCACGGGACAAGCTGATCGCCCTCGGCAAGCACCCGTCGATTGATGCCATTCGGGTAGAGCTGGGAAATACGGGGTCACGGACCACCATCAGTCGCCACCTGAAGGAGATCGAGGAGGAGGAAGGTCCGGTCACGGGCAGCAAGGTGGCCGTCAGCGAATCCTTGCTGGATCTGGTGGGACGACTGGCTGAACGCCTCCATGGAGAGGCAAATGCCAGAGTGTCCGAGACCGAGACACAGTACAGCAAACGCCTTCAAGACGCCCAAGCGCAATCAAAGGCCGCCTCTGATGAAGCGGAGTCCTTTCGCCAGCAACTGGAGGAGTGTCAGCTCGCGCTTGTGCGTGAGCGGGAGGCACACAAAGACACGCAAAAGGTGCTGCGCGATGAGACCTTAATCCGCACGCAGCTCGTTCAACAGGTGGCGGATTTTCAAGAGCGTCTGGCGGCCGAGGAAGAGCATCGGCAATCGCTGGAGGAGAAGCACCAGAATTCCCGTGAAGCCCTGGCGCATTTCAGGCAGTCAGTGAAAGAGCAGCGGGATCAGGAGTTACGCCAACATGAACAGCAGGTGGCCTACCTGCAGGGAGAGCTTCGTGTCCAGCAGGAGGCCGGCAACAAAAAGCAGCATGAGCTCATTCACGCTCACCAGGAATGCTCGCGCTTGGCGAACGAATTGGCGGGATCCAGCACCAGCTTGCGTCAGGCAAAGGCAGAGAATCAGTCGCTCAAGAAGGAGCGGGATGAACTCATCTTTGCCCAGCAACGCCTGCATGAGGTCGAGCAGCAGGCTCTTGAGCGCGAAGCGCGCATCGGCGAGCTCGTCGAACGAAATCAGGGCCTCGAAGCCAGTCGCACTGCACTGGAAGAGCGTCTGCAGCAAATGAGTCTGGATCTGGCGACCTCCAAGGCTACCGCAGCGGCTCAGGAGGCGATCATTGTGCGCATTCAGGGAGATGTTGCCGAGCTGGTCACCGAGCGGCGCAAGAAAATGCAAGGGCCACAAGCGCACGGCTCGTGACGCAAAGTGAATGGACCAGTGCAGATGCGACCCGGCCTGGAAGATTTCACTGGCCGTCTTCCAGAGTCCGAGTCGATCGGGTCATCTATGCAGCCGCAGACTCGGCCGCGTCACTTAAAGTGAATTCCCGACAAAGCTCGAATTCGGTGTTGTCCCGATCATTTTGGATGGAGTAGTACCGGTTTCCATTTGCGACATCGTATCGGTGAGACCAGGAGTTCGACGGATCTCTCCAAATCCGAACCAGTGGTTCCATTTTCCAACGCCGTGTGCCATTCAAGTGCGGCGGGCTGACGAGTTGGACGTCGATAACGGTGACGTCATCTTTTCGTTGATCGAGAAACGACAGCAGATCGTGCGAGGAATGGGAGATCAGGATGATCTCCGGGAATTCGCCTTCCGGAGATTTGACCAAGCAATTCAAGTAGAACCATTCATCCAGCGTAGCCAAAGTGGCCGCTCTCCAGACATTCATTCCATCACCATAAAACTGGGAGGCAAATGGATGACGGGCGGCGTTATCGGTAAGAAACATCAGACTCTCTCATGGCAGCGAAGAGCCATTCGAACCGGTTATACGGCTCGAATGGCTGGGCGAGGGGATTGGAGCAAACGAGGGGGAACCATCGAATGGAATGTAGATTATATTCCGTGGATTGATAATCCCGCCACCGGCATCGTTCGTCGGTGCTCAAATCTTTCGACGAACTTCGTGCCGACCTTGCCGCCGAGATCAAGCAATCTCGCAAGCGGCTTGGGCTGTCTCAAGAGGCGCTGGCCTTGCAGGCCGAGGTGGATCGGACCTACGTCTCGCAACTGGAGCGCGGGGTCGCCAATCCCTCTCTGCTGATTCTTCATCGGATTTCTGTCGTGCTGGGCGTGGACTTGTCGGTCAGTTTGAGCCGAACAAGTGATGCGTAACCCTTCCGCCACTGCACCACATTCCCTCGTTCCCGTATTCATCGACTGCTAGGCATTGCGGGCATCGCAAAGCCCGTTGCGACGGACCATCAGCTTACTGAGATCGGTGATTCTGCCGTGGCAGGATTTGTGCGCGCCGCCGCTAAAGCGAGGCTTGTGAGGTGGGTGGGGGACTCTGGATGTTTTAATTGATGCCTTTGGAATATAAAACGGCTGATTTTTTATCCTTTTAAAACATTGACTTCTAGGGGATGTGTACAGATTTTCCCTTCATCCCGGTCATACCCCCAGAGGAATCGATACGCACCCATGATGAGCAAGACCAGACCTCCGCAGGACGGTGAAGCAAGCTTCGATCTCGTGGTGCCAGACGCCGGTCTGCGCATGGGCGCAAGCTTTCTGGCGCCGAACATCACAAACTCCCTTGGTGTCACCAACGACAGGGACGCCGTGCTGGTGTGGCTCAACACCCGCGCCAAGAACGCCAATACCCGCAAGGCCTATCTTCAGGAGCTTCGTCGTTTTGCCACTTTCCTGGCGTGCCTGCGCGGCGCCTCCCTGGCGCAGGCGACGGTGGCCGATCTGGAAGCCTTCCGAGCATGGCTGGCGGTGCCGTACCTGTCGGAGCAAGGCTGGCCGGCGGGCTACCTGCCGTTCCGGACCGATGGGGCCGGCAAGCTGCTGGGTTTGTCCATCGGCAGCCGCCGGCGGGCCGACATCACGGTTCGCGGCCTGTACCGTTTCCTTCATGAGGGCGGTTACCTGCCGACCAACCCCTTCTTGCAGCTCGGCAAGCTGACCGGAGAGGAAATCTCCATCGAAGAGCTGTCGCGCCTTGGCATGTCGCCCCAGCAGTACGCGCGCAAACTGCGTCAGGACGCGATACGGGAAGACAACCAGGCGGCCGACAAGGCCTTCTCCTTCGGGCTGTGGCGGTGGCTGTGCGCCTTTCTGGATGCGCCGGAAAACACCTGGAAGATTCCGTCCGCGGAGGAGCCGTCGGAGCAGGGGCTCGATGCCATCGAGCCGTGGCCATTGGAGCGCCAAGCTCGCCTGCGCTGCATTCTGCTGTTCAGTTATGCAGCCGCGAGCCGGCGTGCCGAGCTGGCCGAGGCGACGATGAGCGCGGTCGTCAAGAGCGGCACGCGGTGGGTCTGGAAGGTCGTCGGAAAAGGCCGCACCGCTGCCGAAGGGCCAGATCGGGTGACGCTGGACGAGGATGCCGTCGAGGCCTTGCGGTATTACCGTCTGGCGCGTGGCCTCGGCAGCTATCCAGACAGCGCCGAATACGACATCCCGCTGATTGCCAAGCTGAGTCCCAAACGCGTACGCCGGGTCGAACTCAAGACCGGGGAGGGCGTCAGTCCCGGCTACCTGAACTCGGAGCTACGCCGCTTCTTCAATTTCGCAGCGCCTTTTGCCGCGCAGATCGAGCCCCACTGGGAAGTCGATCTGCGCAACGCCGCATCCCATTGGCTGCGCCATACCCGTGGCAGCCATTTCGCGCTGGGGCATGTGTCCTTGGCGAGGACCGCCGAGCAGCTCAGGCACAAGGACCCGCGCACCACCAGCCGCTACTACGTGCATATGAAGGACGAGGAGCGCGGCGAGGCGGTGGATGCGGTGTCCAGGCTGTTGAAGGGTGCCTAGCCTCTGCGCGGGGACGGATGGTGCAACCGCCGCTCAGTCCCGGCTCACGCGGCTGAGGAAGGCTTGGTCGAGCTTCACACCCGCGTGGCGCCCACTTCGATGGCGGCGATGCTGTTGGCCACGCCCATCGCCAGGTTGTGGTGGCCGTGGAAGCCCAGTTCGGTCTCCGGCTTCAGCGCTTCACGCACCGCGCTGAGGCGGGCTTTGACGGTGTCGGGCAGCAGGTGGCCGGCCGAGTCGGTCACGTGCATCTTCGCGCGCGGCGAGAACGCCACCGGACCGGAAGCGCTGGTCTACAAGTACGCCTGGTCGAACTGGCACCGGGATCTGGGCCAGCTGGCGATGGACGTGATGGGAACCGCGGGGGATGTGCCGGCCAGCGAAGACCCGTGGCGCCGGCTGCAGCAGGTGTTCTTCTTCTCCCGCGCCGACACGATCTACGCCGGGACCAACGAGATCCAGCTCAACATCATCGCCGAGCGAGGGCTGGGGATGCCCAAGACTTAGCGAGACGAAGCAGCTCCGCTGCGCATATGCCACGCCCCATCCTGGGCGTGGCGCACATCTGCAAGAAAAAGAAAATCTCCGGTGCCGCCGGAGGTTTTCTTTTTTGCGGTGAATCACGATGCGTTTGCGGGTGAATTGATGCTGTGCTGCAGCATCTTTCCTGGAATTTATTGGGACCGAATTGGGCTCTGATGTCAGGATTACGAAAGGTGATATAAAAAAAACGATATCCGTTGTAAAGAAATTCTGACAAAATCGCGCCCGAACATTTTATCAGGCAGATTCGGGCAGGAACAACGTCATTATTTTGAAATGTTTATCGATAAAACCTGAATAGGTGCGATTTGCATGTTGCATGCGCCACATTGGTGCGTGCAATTTGTCACTTTTGATACGCGGTAGGAGAAAGCGTATTCAGGCTAGAAATTGCCGAAGGCCGGCTTCCGCAGCATTCGGATGTATACCGGGCTGCGAAAAAATTAGCATTTCATAATAGTCTTAACTTCCTCTTTTCAGTGCTCGATGTCTGCTGATGGATGGCGCCGTATATGGCTGCCAATTGGCAAGGCGTGCGATCAATTTTGCCGTGGGCAAGCATCGTTACGGGCTGGAATGTCGTACAGGGACCGATCGGGCCCGTGCCACTGGAGGCTTGTTCGGGTGAAGTCATGTGCGTGCCGGCTGTGGCTTTCTGCACCTGAATACTGAGTACTCGAAAACTGCTGCTTTTGCCGGATAAATGCAAAATGCATAAATAGATTCGTATTTGAACCCTGGAAGAGGAATTGAAAATGCTCGGCGCACAGGATGATCAGCAGGATGGTGGGGAAACCGCATCCGAACCCTATCCCCTCACCGAATTACAGCACGCCTATTGGGTGGGGGAGCAGGAGGTGTACAGGTTTCATACCGTGCCTTTCCTGTATCTCTGCTACTTCAGTGCGGAACTCGATATCCCGCGGCTCGAGGCCGCCCTTGGCACAGTGCTGCAGGCCACGCCGGAGCTGTCCATCGAGTTCCTGCCGGACGCTAGCCAGCGCATGGTGGAGCCGCCGGCCGGCGCCATTTCCCTGTCGGTGACCGATTGGCGGGATCGCCCGCCCGTCAGTGCGCTTGAGCTGCAGGAATTCAACAAGCGGCAGATGGAAGAAAAGCTGGAATTGCTCGGCAAGCACGTCCAGCTGACGGCCTTTCTCGACCGCGTGGCGGAAGGCTATTACCTCAATTTCGCGTTCCGCCTGATTTCCTTCGACGCTTATTCGGTCCGTCTCTTCTTCGACGCCCTGGCCCGGGTGTACAACGGGATGGGGTTGCCGACGCACCCGCGCGCGCCGTTCCCGGAGTTCATCGAGAAGCGCCGCAATGTGAAGGAAAGCGCGGCCTTCGAGCGTTCCTTCAAGTACTGGCAGGACCGCGTCGAGTCCCTGCGCCATGCGCCCGAACTGCCGGTGGTGGAACACGAGCGCATGCCTGAGCGGTCGAGCTTCAAGCGCGTGCGTTTCCTGCTCCCGCCCGAGCGCGTCGCGCACATCAACGCGCAGGCACGCCGGCTGGGCGTCAGTCTGAGCGCCGTGTTCTGCACCGCCTACGCAGACGTCCTGCGCCTGTGGTCGCGCAATCCGTCCTTCGCCATCAACATGTTGATGAGCCACCGGCCGTCGAACGATCCACGCTACCAGCGCGCCTACGGCAACTTCGGCAGCACGCTGCTGCTGGAGGCGGCGGACACCCGCGGCTGTTTCCTGGAGCGGGCCAAGGCGCTGCAGATGCAGCTAGCGCGGGACATCCGCCATGCGCGGGTGGCCGGTGTTGACGTGATCCAGGCCATGGGGCGCGTCGGGGCGGGGCTGCCGGTGATGCCGGTGGTGTTCGCCAGCTCGCTGGGGCTCGACATGCCCGAGGATATCCTGCTGCCGAGCGCGGCGGGCTGGGCGAGCTGTGGCGGCGGGCTGCACACGCCGCAGGTGTGGCTCGACTGCCAGGTCTACATGTACGGCGACGAGCTGGTGATGAACTGGGACTACGTCGAGGGCCTGTTCCTGCCGGGCGTCGTCGAAGAGATGTTCGAGACCTTCCAGCGCCACGTCGAGGCGATCATGGCGGCGGAGGTGCCGGAAGAGGCGCTGCTGCTGCCACAGCTGCCTGCCGTCGCGCTGCAGGCCCGCGAGGTGGCCAACCGTACCGACAAGCTGCTGCCGACCGGGCGCCTGCAGGATTTCTTCGCCGAGACCTGTACGCGCTACGGCGACCGGCCGGCGATCATCGCCACGGACCGGACCGTCGCCTACCAGGACCTGTGGCGCTGGACCACCAACCTGGCGGCGCGGCTGCGTGGCGCCGATGTCGGCCCCAACGACCTGGTGGCGATCGTGTCGCGGCGCAGCTGGCGTCAGGTGGCGGCGACGATGGCGGTGGTGCAGTCGGGTGGCGCCTACCTGCCGATCACCGCCGACCAGCCGGTGGCACGCAAGGAATGGCTGATCGCCCGTCCCGGCGTGAAGGTCGTGCTGATCGAGCGCGATCTGGCGGATGGTCTCAACGTGCCAGCCGGTGTCACGGCGATGCTGCTCGACGAGGTGCTGCCGAACGCAGTGCCGGAGGCTGTCGCCATCGAGCCCGTGCAGCGCGAACAGGACCTGGCCTACGTGATCTTCACGTCCGGCTCGACTGGACAGCCGAAGGGCGTCGCCATCGACCACCGGGGCGCCGTCAACACCATCCAGGACGTCATCGACCGCTTCGGCCTCGGTTGCGAAGACCGCCTGATCGGCCTGTCCAGCTTCAACTTCGACCTCTCGGTGTTCGACATCTTCGGCGGTCTCGGCGTCGGTGCGGCGCTGGTGCTGCCACCGCATAGCGAGACGCCCGCGCCGGACGAGTGGGCTGCGGCGGTGCGCAAGCATGGCGTGACCGTCTGGAACACGGTGCCGGCGTCCCTCGAGATGCTGATCGAGTTCCTCGGGCCGCTGGCTACGAGCGAGCTGCAGTCGCTGCGCCTGGTGATGCTCAGCGGCGACTGGATCCCGGTGACCTTGCCGGAGCGCCTCAAGCACACCGTGCCGGGCGCCACGCTGATCAGCCTGGGCGGCGCGACGGAAGCGTCGATCTGGTCCAACTATTTCCCGGTGGATGGCGTGCCGGCCAACTGGAAGAGCATTCCCTACGGCTGGCCGTTGGCCAACCAGAGCTTCCACGTGCTGAACCGCGACCTGCAGCCGGCGCCGGACTGGGTGCCGGGTGACCTGTACATCGGTGGCATCGGCCTGGCGCGGGAGTATTACGACGACCCGCTGCGTACCGCCGAGAGCTTCATCAATCATCCGCAGACCGGTGAGCGCCTGTACCGCACCGGCGACGTGGGCCGTTACCACGAGGACGGCTGTCTGGAATTCCTCGGTCGCCTGGACGGCCAGGTGAAGATCCGCGGCTTCCGCATCGAACTGGAGGAAATCGACGCGACGCTGGTGCGCTGTCCGGGCATCCGCGCCGCGGCGACGGTGGTCGTGCGCAAGGGCGGCGACAGCCGCCTGGTGGCCTTCTACCAGCCTGCCGGCCCGCGCCTGCCGGTCGCCGACGAGATCCGCGCCCATCTGGCTGCCAGCCTCGCGCCGTACATGGTGCCGTCCCAGTTCATGGGGCTGGATGCACTGCCGGTGACGCCCAATGGCAAGGTCGACCGCAAGGCGCTGACTGCACTGGCCGAATCGCTGAGCCACGATGCCGGCCCGCGGCGCATGCCGGAGAGCGCCACGGAGCAGCGTCTTGCTCCGCTGTGGTGCCAGCTCCTAGGCGTCGAATCCATCGGGGCCGAAGAAGAGTTCTTCGATCTGGGTGGCACCTCGTTGCTGGCGGTTCGCCTGATCAACGCGATCACTGCCGAGTTCGGCCGCAGTCTGCCGCTGGTGTCCCTGCTGCGTCACGGCACCATCGCCGCGCAGGCCCTCATGCTGGACAAGGACGCGACCCGCAGCGAGCAGCGCAGCGCGCTGGCCGTGCTGCGCGAAGGGGAGCAGGGCATCCTGGCCGTCGTGCATCCGGTGGGCGGCAACATCCTGTGCTACCGGGAACTCCTCGACATACTGCCGCCGGGAATGGCGGTGCTCGGGCTGCAATCGCCGGGCGACGGCAGTAAGCGGGAGCTGCCGGGTCTGGCAGCGGGTTACGTGGATGCCCTGGCGGCGTGGACCAAGGGCCGGCGCATCCACCTGCTCGGCTGGTCAATGGGTGGCGTGATTGCCCAGGAGATGGCCCGCCAGCTGGAGATGAGCGGACAGGCGCCGGCCAGCGTGACGATGATCGACAGCTGGATGGGCGCGCGCCAGGGCGGCGAGCAGCGCCTCGAAGGCGAAGTGCTGATGCGCAACTTCCTGCGTGACCTGATCGGCGGCGAACTGCCGCGCGACTTCGATGCGCTGGCAGAGCTGTCCGAAGCAGACCGGCCGGCCTTCGTCGTCCATACCCTGCAGCGCATCGGTGGGGCAGCCGTCTCCGAAGACGAGTTCCGCACGCTGCTCGCCGAGTACCAGGCCAACTACAACGCGCTGATCAATCACCAGGCGCGGGTGACCGCGACGCCGGTGCGGTTGTACCGGGCCAGCCGCAGCATGGACTTCCCGCTGCTGGCGCCTTTTGCGGTGCCGGAAATGGCCAACCTGCAGGTGATCGACTGCGAAGGCGACCACTTCTCGGTGGTCAGCCGCGCCTCCCTGGAACGGATCGTGGTGCAGTCCCTCGGCCTTGCCGACGATGCCCGCTGCGCACAGCCGGAGGGCGGCGACGTGCTGCCAGCCGGCAAACGGGTCTCCGACTCGGACAACTCTCAAATGGAATCGACCCTTCAATGAGCGAACACTTCGATACCCTCGTCATCGGCGGCGGACAAGCCGGGCTGGCGACGAGCTACCACCTTTCCCTCCAGCAGCGTGCGCACCTGGTGCTCGAACGGGGCGACATCCCCGCGCCGGTGTGGCGTGACGACCGCTGGGATTCCTTCACGCTGGTGACGCCCAATTGGGACTTCCGCCTGCCCGGCGCGCCCTATGCGGGCGAGACGCCGGACGGCTTCATGCCCCGCGCGGACATCGTCGGTACCTTCAGGGACTACGTGGAGCGTTTCGGCTTGCCGCTGCGCTGCAAGACGGAGGTGACGGCGGTCGAGGCCGATCCGCTCGGCTTCCGCGTGAAAACCGCCGAGGGCCGCAGCTACACCGCGCGCAACGTGGTGATGGCCACGGGTCTGTTCCAGTTTCCGCGCCGCCACGGGATGGCCGCCAAGCTGGCGTCGTCGGTCGTGCAGATGCACTCCGGCGCCTACCGCAATCCGGACGCTCTGGCGCCGGGCGGTGTGCTGGTGGTCGGCAGCTCCCAGTCGGGTTGCCAGATCGCCGACGAGCTCAACCGCGCCGGCCGCAAGGTCTTCCTGTGCGTCGGGCCGCACACCCGGGCGCCGCGGCGCTACCGGGGCAAGGATATCTTCGAGTGGATGAAGCTGTCCGGCCTGGCCGACCAGACCGTCGACACCCTCAGCTCGCCGAAGCTGAAGTTCGCACCCAACCCGATCATGGCTGGCCGGCCCGACGGCAGCATGAACCTGCACCACTTCGCCAGGGCCGGCGTCCGCCTGCTCGGCACGTTGCAGGACATGGACGGGACGGAGATCCGCCTGGCGCCCGACCTGCACGACAACCTGACCGTCGCCGACCGCTTCGAGGCCGGCCTGCTGCGCCAGATCGACCAGCTGGTGGCAATGCGCCAGCTCGATCTGCCCGAGGAAAGCCTGCCGGCCGGCGACGAGGGCTTCGCGCAATCCCAGCCGGATCGCGTCGACCTCGCCGCGGAAGGCATCTCCACGGTGATCTGGGCTACCGGCTACGGCTTCGACTTCAGCCTGGTGGGCTTCCCGGTCTTCGACGAGGACGGCTATCCGCAGCAGAAACGCGGCGTCACCGAGCAGGAAGGCCTGTATTTCATCGGCCTGCCGTGGCTGCACAACAAGCGGTCCGGCCTGCTGAGCGGAGTCGGCGAGGATGCCGCCTACGTGGCGGAGCACATTTGCGCACGCGACCTGCAAGAGGAGGCTGCGAGTGAGTGAGGCTACCCCGGCTCCGGCCGTTCCGCCCGCGTCCGGCCCGACCCCGAAGTCGGCCAGGAAGGTCAAGCTGATCCTCCTCGTGCTGCTGCTCGCCGCGCTGGCCGTCGCCGGTCGCATGTGGTGGCGCAGCACCTACTTCGAGGAGACCAACAACGCCTACGTGGATGGGCACATCAGCGCAATCGCCCCGCGGGTCGAGGGCGTGGTCACCAAGGTGATGGTTACGGACAACCAGCTGGTGAAGGCGGGCGACGTGCTGGTCGAGCTCGACCCGGCCGACTTTGCGGTGCGTTCGGACAAGATCAAGGCGCAGTTGCAGGAAGTGGAGGGCGAGCTGCTGAAGCTCGATGCGCAGATCGAGCAGGGCGAGGCCCACGCCCGCGCGCTCGACGCCCAGTCGGCCCGCAACCTGGCGCAGATCGCGCGCTTCAAGCGTGACGCCGAGCGCCAGATCGCCCTCAACAACAAGGAGATCAAGGCCGTCACCGAGACCGAGCTGAACGCTGCGGTCGCGGCGCGCGATAGCGCCTACGCCGACGAGGCCGCCCAGAAGGAAGAGATCAAGGCGGCCAAGGCCGGCGTGCGGGCGCTGCAGTCCGGCCGCGAGGCGCAGCTGGCGCGCAAGAAGGCGCTGGAGGCGGAGGTCCGCAACGCCGGTCTCCAGCTCGGCTACGCCACCATCAAGGCGCCGGTCGATGGCCGCATCGGCAACAAGGCGGTCGAGGTGGGTTCCCACGTGGCGGTCGGGCAGCGTCTGTTCGTGATCATCCAGGACGGCGTGTGGATCAACGCCAACTTCAAGGAGACCCAGCTGCGCGATCTGGCGCCGGGCCAGAAGGTGAAGGTCGTCCTCGACAGCCTGCCGGGGCAGGACATCGAAGGCCGCGTGGACAGCTTCGCACCGGCTTCCGGCGCCAAGTTCGCGCTGCTGCCGCCGGACAACGCGACCGGTAACTTCACCAAGATAGTCCAGCGCGTGCCGGTCAAGGTCACCTTCGCGCCGGAGACGCCGAAGGCGCTGCTGGACAAGGTGGTGCCGGGAATGTCCGCGCAGATCGAGATCGACCTGCGCCAGGGGCAGCCCGGGGTGGGCGCCCGATGAGCACTGCGCAGGCGGCGGGGGCGGCCGAGGTTCCGGCCCGGACCTGGCTCGCCATCGGCGCGGCGATCCTCGGCGTCTTCATGGCGGTGCTGGATACGCAGATCACCAACGCGTCGCTGCCGGAAATCCTCGGCTCCCTGTCCGCGTCGATGGAGGAGGGGTCGTGGATGAGCACGACCTACCTGGCGGCCGAGGTCGTGGTGATCCCGCTGACCGGCTTCTTCCTGCGGGTCTTCGGCGCGCGTGCCTACATCCTGGTCAATACGGTCCTGTTCCTGGTGCTGTCCACGCTGTGCGGCTTTGCCTGGAACCTGGAATCGATGATCGTCTTCCGGGCGCTGCAGGGTTTCTTCGGCGGGGCGCTGATCCCCACCGCGATGACTCTCGTCATCACCCGGCTGCCGCCCGGCAAGCGCCCCATCGCGCTGGCCTGGCTGATGCTGGCCAGCACACTCGCCCCGACGCTGGGGCCAACGGTCGGCGGCATCCTCACCGAGAGCTATGGCTGGCCGTCGATCTTCTTCATCAACTGGGCGCCGGGCATCCTGATGTTCGCGGGCGTCGCCATCGGCCTCGATCCTCAGAAGCACCACCTCGACCTGCTGCGCAAACTGGACTGGGCGGGCATCGGCGGGATGATCCTCGGCCTCGGCGCGCTGATCGTGTTCCTGGAAGAGGGCAACCGCAAGGACTGGTTCGACTCCGATTTCATCCGTAGCATGGCCTTCCTGGCCTTCGGCGGCATCACGGTATGGATCGGCACCCAGCTGCTGCGGACGGAGCCCTTCGTCAATGTGTGGCTGTTCGGGCGGCGCAACTTCACGGTGTCGTCGGCCGTCGGCGCGGTGGTGGGCATGGGGCTGTACGGCTCGACCTTCGTGCTGCCGCTGTTCCTGGCCCAGATCGCCGGCTACAACTCGCGGCAGATCGGCGAGGTCATCATGTGGATGGGCCTGCCGCAGATCCTGGTCACGCCCTTCGCCGCGGTGTTCGCCAAGAAGTTCGACAACCGCATCATCTGCTCCGTCGGTCTGATGCTGTTCTCGGTGTCCTGCTTCATGAACGCGACGATGACGGCCAGCACCGGCTATGACCAGCTCGTCACGTCGCAGGTGTTCCGCGCCCTCGGCCAGCCGCTGATCATCATCACGCTGTCGAACATTGCGATCCACCGGGTCGAGGCCCTCAACCTGTCGTCCGCGTCCAGCCTGTACAACATGAGCCGGGTGCTCGGCGGTGCGGTGGGTACGGCCATCCTGTCTACGGCGATCACGATGCGCGAGCATTTCCATTCGGAACGGCTGGTCGACTCGGTCACGCTGTTCTCGACCACCACGCGGGAATACCTCGCCGCCTTCACCAAGGTGCACTTCCAGGCCGGCGGCGATGCGGTGTACGCGAGCCATCAAGCCCTCGCCAATTTGAACGGGATCGTGCAGCGGGAAGCCTACGTGATGGCCTTCAACGACAGCTTTTTCATCCTCGGTTGCGTCTTGCTGGCTTCGGTGGGCCTGGTCTGGCTGGCCGATCGCATCGTCGCACCGAAGGACAAATAGGAGTGCCCATGAACAAGACGCGTCCGCTGATCATTGCGTTGATGTCCCTGCTGGGGGGCTGCGCCGCCCAGGGTACTTTCGCGCCGGCGCCCGAACCGGTGACGCCGCCGAGCTACCGCAACGCACCGGCCGAGGTTCCGAACACGCTGCAGGCCAACTGGTGGCGGATCTACCAGGACCCGGTGCTGAACCACTTGGTCGAGACCGTGCAGGCACGCAACCCGTACACCGAGGTGGCCCTGTTGCGCGTGGCGGAGGCGCAGGCCGGGGTGCAGGCAACGTCCGCCGATCTCCTTCCCAACGTGGGCTTCGGCGCCAGCGCCGATAAGAGCCACACCTCCGTCAATACGCCGCTGGGCAAGCTGCTGGGCGGCCGTACCATCGCCGGCAAAACCTACAAGCTCGGCGTCAGCGCGTCCTGGCAGCTCGACCTGTGGGGGCGCGTGGCCCAGGCTGTCGAGGCGGCCAAGGCGCAGGCCGGCGCGGCCGAGGCCGTCAAGCGGCAGATCGCGCTGGTGCTGGCCAGCGAGGTGGCGGTGGCCTACTGGCAGTTCCGCGCGGCGGACGCCGATCACGCGCTGCTCACCAAGATCCGCGACGAGCGGGCAGAGGCGGTCAGGCTGGGCGCGCTGCGCCTCGAGGCCGGGTTGGGCACCGAGCAGGACTGGCTCGACGCCAAGGTCGAACTGGCCAAGGTCGAAGCCGAGATGAGCGAAGTTCGCGTCAAGCGGGCGATGGCCGAGCAGGAACTGGCCACGCTGATGGTCGAGCCGGTCAAGGACTTCCGCGTGCCTTCCGATCTCGCCTACCGCCTGCCGGCGATCCCGCAGGTGGCGCCGGGGCTGCCGGCCGTCATCCTCGCGCGGCGGCCGGACCTGATGGAGTCGACGCAGAACATCCGCGCCCTGCTGGCCGTGGAGCGCATTGCCGAAACGGCCTTCTACCCTTCGATCAGCCTGACCGGCGCCTACGGTTTCGCATCGTCCCAGCTGAAGAGCGTCGTCAATCACAGTTCGCGCGAGTTCTCCATCGGGCCGCTGGCGCTGTACCTGCCGGTTTTCGACGCCGGCCGCAACCAGGCCAATCTCGACGCGGCCCGATCCCGCTACCGGCAGGCGGTGGATGTGCACCAGGTCAGCGTGCTGATCGCGCTGCGCGAGGTGGATGATGCGCTGGTGCAGGTGGAGGCGGCCAACGAGCAGATGCGCACCCTCGGCCTGTCGCTGGCGGCCAGCCAGCGGGCGTCGGCAGTGGCCAAGGCGCGCTTCGAGTACGGCCAGAACACCTACCAGAAGGTCGCGTCGGCGCGGGCCAGTGCGCTGGCCGTCGAGCGCAGCCTGGTGCGCAGCCAGTCGGAAGGGCTGCTCGCCACGGTCCGCCTGGTCGCCGCGCTGGGCGGTGGTTGGGAGGGTGTGGAGGGCGTGGAAGGAAAGGACGGCGCGAAGCCGGCCAAGGACGTCGTGGCCCGCTCCGAGTGACGACCAACCGGCATCGGCCCGTTGCTGGCCGGTGCAGGAGCAGATTCAGCGGCGGACGATGCGCTCTCCAGCTCGCCCTTGAAATGCTCCCCCGGGGCCTGCGCGCTGGAGGTGGGAATACTTCACTGCCCATAGGGAGTGGATGACTTAGAGTATGAATTAATAATAACTATAAAAATGAAAAAAACAATACTCGGAGGCATTCATGTCTGGTGCAACGCTAAACTGGGTGCCAGGACGGGGCAGGATCGCATTGATCCTGTTACTCCTTGTCCTGCTTACCAGTGCCTCCTGGATCATGGCGTCGGTCGTGACCGACCGCATGATGGACGTGGCTTACCGACAGCAGCTTCAGTTGGCCCAGCAGCAACTCGACAGCCTGGACGGAAGCATCGAGGACGCGCTGTCATCTCTGGCTGGTATCCCTGCCGTGCTGGGGCGGGCGGATTTCATCGGCGCCGAGCTCGTGCGCCAAGCGCGCCACGCCGACGAGGCGACCCTGCCCCTGGCAGCGCGCAAGCAGCGCTGGGAGCATGACCCCGCGTTGCAGCAGGTTGGCAGGCGCCTTGATTTTGCTGCGACGAAACTGAAAGCAGACGCGCTATGGGTGCTGAATGCGCGGGGCGATTGCGTGGCATCCAGCAATTTCGACAAGTCGCTGAGCTTCGTGGGGCCCAACTATGCGGACCGGGCATACGTCCGCGACGCGATGGAGGGCCGTCTGGGCCGCCAGTATGTGGTTGGCAAGTTGAGCCGGGTTCCTGGCCTGTATTTTTCTTCGCCCGTCATCGTGGGCGACAGGATCGTCGGGGTGATTGCCGCCAAGCGGGATCTGACGCACCTTGACGGGTGGACACGTTACATCGATGCGTTCATCACCGATGCCTATGGCGTCGTGGTGCTGGCTCGCAACAAGTCCCTGGAATTCCGCACGCTACCAGGCGTTGATCTGTCAGCAATGCCCGAACGGGAACGGCAGGACGTCTACTCTCGAAGCGTCTTCAAGCCCCTCGCTCTCACGCGTTTCGATGCCAAGACCTACCCGCATCTGATGCTGCTGGATGGCGAACGGAGCATCCCGTACCTCTTTCTCAGCGCAAAGGAGGCCAGCAGCGGCTTTACCGTTCATCTGTTGCAGCCGGTGCCCGAACTGCGTCGCCTGGAGACCCAGCGCGAGTCCCTCTTTGCGTTGCTGGCAGTGTCGGCCAATCTGCTGGTGGTGACGGTGATCTCCGTGGCCATGTATTTCTCGTCATTGAAGAAGGCCCGCCAGGAAACCTTGCGGGTCAATCAGGAGCTGGAAGGGTTGGTGGTTCAGCGGACTACCGAACTGCGACAGGCGAAGGAAATGGCGGAAGCGGCCAATGAGGCGAAGAGCCGCTTCATCGCCAATATGAGCCATGAAATCCGCACGCCGATGAATGCCATCCTCGGCCTGTCCGGCATCCTGAGGCGCCGCTATGAGAACGATGAGGCGGCCGACAAACTCGGCAAGATCGAGACGGCCGGCAGGCATCTGCTGTGTATCGTCAATGACATCCTGGATATCTCCAAGATCGAAGCCAACCAGCTGGTGCTGGCCGAGGAGCGTTTCGACATTCGTTTGCTGGCGTCCTCCGTTATCGCCATGCAGGCCGATCTGGCGCACAGCAAAAACATCCGCATCGAGATTGCGTCGGACCCGCTGCCCGACGTTGTCCTCGGCGACCGCACGCGTCTGGTCCAGGCCCTGCTGAACCTCGTCAGTAACGCGGTGAAGTTCACCGCTAAGGGCTCGGTGACGGTAAGGGTGCTGCGGGAAGAGGAAGACGCGACCCGGATAAGGCTTCGTTTCGAGGTGGCCGACACCGGCATCGGTATCGCCGCAGACAAGTTGTCGACACTGTTCAGTCCCTTCAGCCAGGCCGACAACTCCATATCCCGACGATACGGCGGTACCGGCCTGGGGCTCGCCATCACCAAGCGCCTGGCGCAGTTGATGGGTGGCGATGCGGGGGCCGAGAGCCAGCCTGGCGTAGGTAGCACATTCTGGTTTACCGTGAGCCTCGCCAAGCCCGTGGCGGACTGCCACGCGCCGAAGCTGGAGGTACCGGAGAACGCGGCGGACTGTCTGCGACTCAGGTTTGCCGGCAGCCGGGTGTTGCTGGTCGAGGACGAACCGGTCAATCAGCTCGTCGCCGAGGAGAATCTGCGTGACTTCGGCTTGGTGGTTGATATTGCCCCGGATGGTGTCGAGGCGCTGGAAATGCTGGTGCGGGCTGCCCCCGATACCTATGCGCTGATCCTGATGGACATGCAGATGCCGCGTATGGATGGCCTGACGGCAACCCGGGCACTCAGGCAGCTACCGGCATTCCAGAACATTCCGGTGGTTGCGATGACGGCCAATGCCTTCATGGAAGACCGGCAGCGTTGCCATGAGGTAGGGATGAACGATTTCCTGGCCAAACCCGTCGATCCGGCACTGATGAGCAGAGTCCTGCTCCAGTGGCTGGCCCATGATCGGGCCAGCTGGAAGCAGCCCTAGCCACTCCTAAGTGGTTCATCGTCGCGAGGAACAGGGCGTTCATCGCCCCCCTGCGCCCCGTCTCAACGCCCCTTGAAGCGGGACTGAAGTTTTTCGATGAAGGCTTGCATGCCTTCCTTTTGGCCGTGGGATGCGGCGAGCATCGCGGGCGGCCTCGACCTGGCCGGGTCGGTGTGCATGCTCACAAGGGTTACGCACAAGCGGCCGTGAGTCGGCGCGGCTACCAACGCAGGATCGAATTTCCGAGCACGGCCCCGACGCCGGCTGGAATGAGCGTACCCAACAGATACCAGAAGCCGATGAACGGCGCGCCCATCTCCGGACAGTGCAGGCAATAGACCACTGCGGCAACGGACCCTGAAAGCAGGCCGGCGGCGAATCCGGCCAGTCGCGGCCGGGTCGGTGCCAGACCCTTCATGGTGTGCAGCACCGCGGCGAACACCGGCACCGAGAGCATGGCGATCAGCAGGGGGCAGGATTTCCAGGTGTCGCCGAAGAATAGCCTCGAGCGCTCCAGCGGCTCCGCCTCGATCAGCGTGAAAGCGGCGATGGCCCAGATACCCAGCACGGGAAGGCCGAGCGCGACCGGCACCCGGTCGAGCGCCGCGCCTGGCCGCGACAGGCGGAGCGCAGCAAACAGGCTCGCCGCGGCCAGACTGGCGACGAATCCGACCTTGACCCAGAACATCGGCAGCAGCAAGGCCTGCGCGAGATCGTGGCGCACCTGCAGGACAAGGAGCATCAGCAGGCTGGCGCCCGCCGCGCCCCAGCCGATGGCAAGCGCGTAGCGCTGTGCGGCGGGCGGCGCCTCGACGGCCCCGGCGCCGGTGGCCAGCATGGTGATCAGATCATCCGTTTTCATAATGCACCTCGAATCTTCGCGGCGAGCGCTTTCAAGCCGCGATGGACGCCGATCTTGATCGCCGATTCCGACATCCCGCTCACATCGGCCGCCTCCTTGACCGACAGGCCTTCCAGCTTGGTATGTACGATCGGCAGGCGGAACCGGTCGGGCAGATCCGCCAGCAACTTGTTCAGATCCCGACGCGCCTCGGCGGCATCCGAATCCGCCGTGCTGAACAGTTCCATGTCCTCATCCAGCGGATCGTTCAACATCTCATGCGCCGCCCGCCGCCGGAGCAGATCGACCAGCTTGTAGCGGGCGATGGCCTGTACCCAGGCCGACAAGGGTTGATCCGCCTCATAGGTGTGACGCAGGTTATGGATGGCCAGCAGGGATTCCTGCACCAGATCCTCGACCTCATCCGGCAAGCGGGCCAGGCGTCGGCGCAGGAAGGCACGCAGATGCGCGCTCAATTCCGTCAGGAACATCCGATAGGCGGCATCGTCGCCGGCAAGACCCCGCGTCAGCAGATCCCGCAGACGCTCTTCCCTCGAACGAAATCCGGCTTCCCTATTCATTCGTTGCACCGGTGCGTTTGGTTACAGCGGTCAGCGGAAATTTTTGCCGATGCCTTGGCAGAAAAAATTCTGCCTGAGCCTGTAACCATTTACCACCCGTCAGCGAATTAACTGTCGGGCAGGACAACAAGCGGGCACCCGTTGGAAAGGGGCACCATGGTCAGCGATACCGGTCTTATTCATCCGCGCTGGGTTCGTATCACCCACTGGGTCAACGCGGCTGCAGTCATTACGCTGGCCACCAGCGGCTGGCGTATTTACGATGCCTCGCCGTTCTTCCCCTTTGCCATTCCCACGCAATTCACTTTGGGAGGCTGGTTGGGTGGCGCCATTCAGTGGCACTTTGCGGCCATGTGGGTGCTGGCCGGCAACGGCGTAATTTACCTGGCGGGCAACCTCATCAGCGGGCGGCTAGGGCGCAAGTTCTTCCCGTGGTCGCCGCGCGCCTGTCTGGCGGATGTATTGGCGGCACTGAAAGGCAAGCTGTCGCATACAGATCCGAGCCACTACAACATGGTGCAACGGGCGGCCTATCTTTTCGTGATGCTCGATTCCGTGCTGCTCGTCCTGTCCGGCCTGGTGCTCTGGAAATCCGTGCAGTTTCCGTTGCTGCGCACGCTGCTCGGCGGCTACGAGGCGGCGCGGCGGGAGCATTTCCTGGCCATGGCGGCGCTGGTGGCCTTCGTCGGCGTCCATCTGGTCATGGTGGCCCTGGTTCCCCGTACGTTGCTGGCCATGATCCGCGGCCGCTAGGGAGAGTGACATGCGCAAGAACGCTTCCCGCCAGCTCATCGTCAATGGTGAGCGCCTGCTCGAGGACGCACTGAAGGACATGGGGCGTCATCTCGAACAACCGACCCGGCGTGCATTCCTGCAACGCTCCCTGAGCCTCGGTGGGCTTTCGCTGCTCAGCGGCTGTTCGATTGTCGATGAGAGCAGCGTCGAAGAGGCGCTGATGAAAGTGTCGCGCTTCAATGACAAAGCCCAGGCCTGGCTCTTCGACCCCCAGCGGCTGGCCCCGACCTATCCGGATTCGATGATCACCCGGCCTTTTCCCTTCAATGCCTACTACGACGAGGACGAGATCCGGGAAGTGGACGAAGCGGCTTATCGCCTGGAAGTCACCGGCCTCGTCGCCGACAAGCGTGCCTGGACGCTGGCCGAGCTGCGGGCCATGCCACAGGCCGACCAGATCACCCGCCATATCTGCGTCGAAGGCTGGAGCGCCATCGGCAAATGGGGCGGCGTGCCGTTTGCCAGCTTCCTGCGCAGGGTCGGCGCGGACCTCAGCGCCAAGTACGTCGGTTTCAAATGCGTCGATGACTATTACACCAGTATCGACATGCCGACAGCGCTGCACCCGCAAACGCTGCTGACCTTGACCTACGACGGCCAACCGCTACCGCCGCGCTACGGTTTTCCAATGAAGCTGCGCATGCCGACCAAACTCGGCTACAAGAACCCGAAATACATCCAGGCCATTTTCGTCACCAACACCTACCCCGGAGGCTATTGGGAAGATCAGGGGTACAACTGGTTCGGCGGCAGTTGAGCAATCCCGTTCAATTGCCCTGAATACCCGGCACTTCTGCCGTTCATTCATCACCTCAATGGAGTCCGCCATGAAAACGATCATCTCCAGCATTTTCGCCGCATGTTTGATGCTTGCCGGCAGCACCGCTTTTGCCGACGACATGATGAAGAAGGACGCAATGGCCACCGACAGCATGGCCAAGGACGGCATGAAAAAAGACATGAAGGCCAAGGATCACATGGCCAAGGACCATATGGCCAAGGAGGGCATGAAGAAGGACGCCATGAAGAAAGATGGCATGGCCAAAGATGCGATGGGCAAGGACGAAATGAAGAAGTAGGTTCGGAAGGCGGTGGGGGGCAGCTGATTTTGCCAGTCGCCACTGCAAATGGCGCCCCCACCAACGCGCCGTGCCGTGCCATGGCTTGCTGCGCTGGGTCGTTATCGACGCTTCGCCCTGTCGACGAGTGGGATCTTCTTTCCCGTGTATGCTTGGTGCAGGCGTCGCAAATGCCGTGACGCCTCATCTGAATTCACACGCTCAGTGAAAGGAGCAATCATGGGTCTGTTCGATCAAGTCGTAGGGGCTGTCATGTCTGGCCAAACTACCGATGGCGCGGCCAATCCGCTGCTCGCCGGCATGATGCAACTCATCAACGACCCGCAGACCGGCGGCCTGGCCGGCCTTGTCCAGGCCTTCCAGAACGGTGGCCTCGGCGAGATCGCCAAGTCCTGGGTGTCGACGGGCCAGAACCTGCCGATCTCTGCCGAACAGATCCAGAGCGTGCTCGGCAGCAGCGGCATTCTGCAAAACCTCGCCGGCCAATTCGGCCTCAGCAGCGAGCAGGTTTCCGGGCAACTCGCCGAACTGCTCCCGCAGATCGTGGACAAGCTGACCCCCAATGGCGCCCTTCCCGAGAGCAACGACCTGATGGCAGAGGGCATCGAACTGCTGAAGGGCAAGCTCTTTGGCTGATCGCCAGTACGGGCATCGTCTTGCGAATGCACCGCCCGTGGTGGCGGTGCCGTAAATGACTGAGGCAAAGCGAAATTGCGTTCCCTTTTCCACGGAGATTACGAAGGGTTCCCGCAAGAGGACATACGCTATAGTGAGTGGAGTATCGCCGATTGGATGCCCAGGATAAATTCCAAGAGGGTGTCCAAGCGATCTGTTCCTCGAAAGCTAAAGACTGATGTCTATCGAAGACTCTGCCCCGGTGCCTGCGCACGCAGTTCCTTCTTTGTTGCCCTGCTCGACACGGGAGGCCAATAAGGCACCGTCGGCATTCGAGCCGCTCCACACCGCCTTGTTCGATCACATGCTCAATGGCCTGGCGTACTGCCGGATGCTGTATGAGGGAGATCAACCGGTCGATTTCATCTATCTGAGTGTCAACGACGCCTTCGGTGCACAGACGGGCCTGAGGAACGTCGAGGGCCGCCGGGTGAGCGAGGTCGTCCCCGGCATCCGGGAGGCCGATCCGGAACTGTTCGCAATCTATGGCCGCGTTGCGCGTGGCGGGCCTCCCGAGACCTTCGAGACCTACGTCGAAGCCCTCCAGATGTGGTTCGAGATATCGGTCTATAGTCCCAAATCCGAACACTTCGTGGCCGTTTTCGACGTCATTACTGAACGCAAGCTCGCAGAGTTGGCACTGCGCAGCAGCGAGGAGCAGTTCGCGACGGTTTTTCAGGCTAGCCCGGTCGGCATCGTGATCAGCAAGCGCGATACGGGAGAGATCGTGGATGCCAACCCGAGCTTTCTGGACATTTTCGGCTATTGGAAAGAGGAGGTGATCGGTCGGAATTCCACTGAATTGCATATGTTTGCAGATCCCGAGGAACGTGGCCGAATGACCGCCATCCTGGCAAAGGATGGCTGCCTGAAGCACTACGAGGGCGCTTTTCTGAAAAAGAACGGCGAGCGGGGTGTGTTCCTGGTGTCGATCCGCCCCATTGAAATTGGCGGGCAAGCCTTTTTCCTCAGTCTCCTCTCGGACTATACGGAACGCCGGGCTGCAGAAGATCGGTTGCGCCAGGCCGCCACCGTCTTCGACAGCACGATGGAGGGGATCGTCGTGACCGATGCCAGTGCACGCATCACTGCGGTCAACGCCGCCTTCTGCCGCATCACCGGGTTCGAGGAAGCGGAGGTGATCGGCAGGAACGCCAACGTCTCGAGGTCGGCGCGCCACGATGCGAGCTTTTTCCGGGGCATGTGGGACGCGCTGAAACAGACCGGCTCATGGCAAGGGGAGCTCTGGAACCGTCGCAAGAACGGAGAGCTTTATCCGGCGCGGATGCATATCAATGCGGTTAAGGATCAAGGCGGAAACACCCTGCACTATGTCGGCGTCTTCTCCGACATCACGTCAATCAGGCGATACGAGGAACGTCTCGAGTTTCTGGCTAACCACGACCCGCTCACGGACCTGCCGAACCGCCTGTTGCTGAGCGACCGTATCGATCAAGGCATTGCACGTGCCTGTCGGACAGGTACGCAATTGGCCGTGTTGTTCATTGATCTCGACCATTTCAAAACCATCAATGACAGTCGGGGCCACGCCGTGGGGGATCAACTGCTGATCGACGTCACCCAGCGATTGCGTGGGCGGGTACGTGGCGAAGATACGCTGGCCCGTTTCGGCGGGGATGAGTTTGTGCTCGTTCTCGATCCAGTTCTCGATTCCGAGGCGGCGGCCCGCATTGCGCTCGACCTGCTCGCCCAACTGGCCGCGCCATTTCCGCTCTCCGGGGGGAGCGAGCTGTATGTCGGAGCCAGTATCGGAATCAGCATCTACCCGGACGATGCTCGAACGGCTGCCGATCTGATCCGGGATGCCGATGCCGCCATGTATCAAGCCAAGGAGCAAGGCCGTAACCGTTTCTGTTTCTACACGGCCGACATGAACACTCGGGCAATCGCGCAACTTGAACTCGAAGTGGCTCTGCGCCGTGCAGTGGAGCGTAATGAATTCGTTCTGTATTTTCAGCCCAAAGCCGATCTCCGGACGGGGCGGGTCTACGGGGCGGAAGCTCTGATCAGATGGCAGCCTGAGGGGCGCGACCTCGTACCGCCGGCCGACTTCATCTCCCAGGCCGAACGAAGTGGATTGATCATTCAAATCGGAAACTGGGTCATCGATGCGGCATGTCGTCAGATCAAACTCTGGCGGGACGCCGGATTCCGTGACTTGCGGCTGGCCGTCAATGTTTCCGCACGCCAGTTTCATGCCAGCGATCTTGCCAAGGTCGTCACGCAAGCCTTGGCACGCCATGCTGTGCCCGCAAGCAGCCTGGAACTGGAGCTGACGGAGAGCGCGCTGATGGCGGATCCGGAAGCGGCGGTCGCCGTTCTGGCAGGTCTCAAGCGGATCGGCGTCCAGCTCTCGCTTGACGACTTCGGCACTGGCTATTCGAGCTTTACCTATTTGAGCCGCTTTCCCATCGATACCCTCAAGATCGACCAGTCATTCGTGCGCGATATTGTCACGGAACCACGGGCTGCGATGATCGCCCTGTCCATCATCGACCTTGCCCACCGCATGCATCTGAAAGTCGTGGCGGAGGGCGTTGAGACTGAAGCGCAAGCGAACTATTTAAGAACGCGCGATTGCGATGAGATGCAGGGCTACTATTTCTCCCCACCATTGCCGGCCGCGGATTTCAGCGCGCTGATTCGTGACGGAAAAAGGCTGCCGTTGCGTTCCGTGTCGAACCGCCCCGAAGGCCGAACCATCCTGTTCGTCGATGACGAACCCGATATTCTGGCCGCGTTGCGTCGCCTGCTGCAACGGGAGGGAATCCGGGTCCTGACCGCTGAAAGCGGCAACCGTGCTCTCGAGTTGCTGGCGACCGAAGGGGTTCAGGTGATCATTTCCGACCAGCGCATGCCTCAGATGACGGGAACGGAGTTCATTAGTCGCGTCAAGGAGCTGCATCCGGACACCGTACGCATGGTGCTGACCGCCTACGTGGACCTGGACTCCGTGACTCAGGCCGTCAATGGCGGCGCGATCTACAAGTTCCTGCATAAACCCTGGAACGACGCACAGTTGCGAGAGCAGATCCGCGAGGCCTTTCGTTATTACGAGCATGTCATCCGGCGGAGGTGCGCCAAACCGACCGGCCCCCAGGCCTAATTTGGCGCGCGAGTTCGAAATGGCGGGAGGGCGCTCGCAGACTCACACGACGAATCGGCTAGGTGCCGCTGTTTTCCGGGGGCAGACTGAATGAGTTCTCCAGCATCCGCAATTCGGGTTGGTGCAGAACCGCCAGACGCTCCAGCACTTTTTCTCCCTCGGGCAGGAGATGAATTTCCACCTGACGCCGGTCCTCCTGGTTGATGCGTCGCTGGATCAGACCCAGCTTCTCGCAGCGATCCAGCAGGGCCACAACGCCGTGGTGCTTGGCCTGCAGCTTCTCGGCGAGTTCGCCGACGCTGGCCCAGTCTTTTCCGCGCATGGCCTTCACGTGCAAGAGCAGCTGATACTGCAGGGACGTCAGGCCTTCCGCATGGCAGATATCTTCACTGAATCGCAAAAAACGGCGCAATTGGTGGCGGACATGGGATAGCCGCCGGTAGTCCTCTTGGGAGAGCGTCGCCGGAAGGTCGGAGGTGCTTTCCGATGAGGGCGAATTCGTGGGGTTGCGGGGATCCAAATTCGGCATTCGTATCGTGTGCAGCTGAGTGAATCCCCGGATTCTAAAACGCCGCCGCCTAGGATTTCACATGATCCGCGGCGCCCATTGGAACCGGGTCGTCCCCCAGGAGCCGCCGTAAATCCCCGCTCCACCAAAGATCGAAACACCACGCGAGAAATGCCAGCAGCGCGGCGACCACCAGCCAGAATCCGGCGTTGATCTGTTCGTCAGCCAGATAGACGGCGCACAGGCGGGTTGGCGCGTCCTGATAAAGCAGGCCGACGACAGCCGCCATCCAGCACCAGTTGCCTAGAAAGAATGCCTGCACGATGCGACCGGCCAGTGGCCACGAGTATCGAAATGCGGCGCCGGCGGCGAGCAGCGAGCCGAACTTGGCGGCCTCCGCCCAAGGCAGGAGACGCGCGGCATCGATGGCACGGGGAATCATCCAGAACGACGTTGCCAACACGCCGAGCAATAGCCCGGTGAGGCCGTAGGCATTCCACGCGTGGAGAGGTGAGGCTCGCGCTGGTCCACCACGGCCGCCAGCCAGCAACCATCCCGTGGCGGTGATCAGCGGCAACTGGACCAGCATGTGCCGCGTCATATGGCTCTCGAACCAGCCGCGCACCACGGGCATCGCCAGGAACAGCAGCAGGCCAAGGGCGATAAGGGCACCACGGCGGTTCTTCATGAGCCGGCCCGCGCTTTCGTCGCGTTGTCCGCCTCAATCCTCGCAAGCGCCTCCGCCAGCGCTGCGGCCGGATTGGCGAGATCCATGATCCGCACCAGGCGGCCCCGCTGGTCCACCACGTGTATGGCCGCATTGTGCTCAAAACCGCCCAGCCCATCGGGGATGACGACGATCCCGAAGTTGCTGAGCAGCTTTGGCAGCTCCGCGGAATTGGCGAGTGCCGCGAATTGCCACACGGCGCCGTCGGCGCGCTGGTGGCGCGCATAGGCAGCAAGCTCGGCTGGCGTGTCGTGCTCAGGATCGAAGCTGATGCTGAGCAGGCGAACCCGGTCCTGCAAGCCGCGCGCACGGATTTCGGTCTGCAGTTGCTGGAACTCGCTTCCGAGCGCGCGGCATACCGTTTCACAACGGGTATAGACGAAATCGAGAAGGGTCACGCGGTCCGGATCGCTCAGGGACACCGGCCTGCCGTCCGTGCCCAGCACCTCCAGAACGGACAGCTGAACCGGAGCCTCCGAAACTTCAAGCCGACGTGCGTCTTCACTGGTGAAGGCGCGCAGCCCATCGGTGGTCAGCACGAGGGCGGAGCCTCCGGCCAGCGCAACACACAGCACGGCGAGCAGCGTCCGCATCTCGTCCCGTCCCGACTTCCGGCTAGCGGAATTGCGCCAGTTCGTCGCCCCCCGTCCAGGGCTTGCTGCGTGCCTTGGTGGCGTCACGCTCGGTCGCAACCGTAGCCGGGCTGATCGGGCTGGCCGTATTGCCCCACTGTTTCCGGACGTAGCTCGTCACCGCAGCGATTTCGGCGTCGTTGAGCTTCTCGCCGAAATTCGGCATCGCACCCTGATAGTTCGCGCCTTTCACCGTTATCGGACCATCGATGCCGTGCAGCAGGATTTGCACGATCAGGCGCTCCTTTCCCGTCGCCCATTCCGACCCGGCCAGCGGGGGGAATACGCCAGGAATCCCTTGCCCGGTGGCCTGGTGACAGGCTGAGCACTGCGCTGAAAAGATCTGCGCACCGTCCACTGCCGCGCCAGGTGCGGCCGCTACAGTGGCGGAAAGGTCCGAGAGGGTGCGCCGGTCGCCAAATTGCGGCGGAGTACGTGGATTCGCAGTCGCAATGTAATAAACGGCCCAGCCCAGCAAAATGGCGACCAAGCCCAGCAGGAGCACGGGAATCGGCGTCGACGACTCGTGGGGTTCGGGGTTTTCGCGCAAATGGGCGTCATGAATGGCCTGCCCACGTTTTGGATGTAAGGTCATGGCTCTGAATTCCTATTTAGCCTGTGCGGCGTCTGGAATGGGGTAGGTGTGGTCAAGCGACAGGAGGTACTTGGCCAACCTGATGGCCTCTGGCTTGGCGACGATCACACCCTTGGCCGGTGCGAATGCCGGGGGAAGCGTCACCACCTTGTCGCCTTCTGCGGCCTGCGCCTTCAATTCGAACAGATAGGGGAAGCCCGGCATGATGCTGTTCGGGGTATAGGCGCGCGGCTGGTACAGGTGGCCGAGCTGCCAGTCGATGCTTGGCTGGCGGGCGCCGATGTTGAACAGATCGGGGCCTGTACGCATGGTGCCCAGCAGGTGGGGCTTGTCGTAGTAGTAGTCGCCCGGCACGGGGGCTCTGCCCCAGCCGCGCTTGGCATCCGGAGCCTGGCTGGCATCGCGCGGTTGCTGGGAATGGCAGTACACGCAGCCTTCGCTGATGTATTGCTGACGCCCCTGAGCTTCGTCCGGGCTGTAATCCTTCAGCTTTTCGGGAGGCCGGACCGACTGCAGCTGGAAATAGGGCAGAACGACCAGGGCGCTGGCGGAAACGGCGAGGGTGACCAGGGCGCCGGAGATGAGCTTGAATTCGTTTTCCATGATTCAGGCCGCAAAAGGGTTGCCGAGAATGACCGAGCCGGTACGTTTGGGGCCATAACGCAAGGCCATGGCCGCGAAATGGAAGGCAAACACCAGATGGCCGGCCGTCATCAGCGCGCCGCCGACTGAACGCGCTTCCAGATAGGGCAGGGTCACCGTCACCGAATCCATGAACGGACGCGTGGCGTCGACCATGGCGAGACCTTGCAGGACGCCGCCGATGGTCAGGCCGACGAAATAGATCGCGAAGCCGACAACGACCAGCCAGAAATGCCATTCAATCAGGCGCGGATAGGGCCACTCCCAGGCCATGATGCGCGGCATCACGAAGTAGATCGCGCCGAACATCACCATCGTCACGAATCCGTAGAGCCCCAGGTGGGCATGGGCAACGGTGAAGTGCGTGAAATGCGTGATGGTGTTGACGCTGCGCAGCGCCTCAAAAGAGCCCTGGATTGAGCTGAGCGTGTACATCAAGCCCCCCAGCGCGATGAAGCGCAGCGTGGGGGAGTGGGGAATGGCCGCCAGAACGCCACGGAGCGTCAGGAACTGATTGGTCGTGAAGGCCAGCACCGGCACGATCATCATCACGCTCTGGACGATCGACAGCGTCACCATCCATTCCGGCACCGGGCCGCCGATCAGGTGGTGGCCGCCGACCTGGCCGTAAAAGAAGGCCAGCGCCCAGAAGCCAAGCAACGAGAGGTTGTAGGACTGGATGGGACGGCCGAGCACCTTCGGCAAAAAGTAATAGGTGGTCGCCAGGGCCATCGGCGTATAGAAAAGCCCCAGCACGTTGTGGCCAAACCACCAGTTCATGGTGGCCTGTTCAACCCCGAAATGCAGCCCCGGAAACTTGGCGACGACGAACAGGATGGGGAACCAGAAAAGGGCCGCGCCCATGTACCAGATCGACACGTACAGGTGCTTTTCGGTGCGTCGATGCAGGGTCAGGATCAGCGGCAGCCCGATCATCGCGCCGCCGGCCACGATGAACAGCCCCAGTTGCCAGGGGATCTCGAGCCACTCCATGCCGTCGTTGATGCCGTTGCCGATACAGACCAGGCCGGCGATCAAGGCCGCGTTCCACAACACGGCACCGAGCATGGCATAGCGCCCTCCGGCCAGCTTCGTTTTGAGAAGGCGCGGCAGCATCCAGATGGCGATGCCGAATGAAGCCATGGGCGCCCAACCGTAGGCGACGACATTGAGGTGCAGCGTTCGGATTCGACCGAAGGTCAGCCACGGCGTATTGGTCAGCCAGTCCGGGTTGTGCAGCTTGAGCGAGCTGGTCAGCCCCGCAAAAGAGGCCAGCACCAAC
Source organism: Pseudomonadota bacterium (assembly GCA_018241685.1). GTDB lineage: Bacteria > Pseudomonadota > Gammaproteobacteria > Burkholderiales > Rhodocyclaceae > Zoogloea. Next base: position 84,871 of record JAFEDJ010000039.1, on the reverse strand, counting down.
CAGACGACAGCGCAGCACAGAAAGATGAAAGCCGGTTTGGCGCTCGAGCGATCCGCTTCGAGCCGGGCGCGGAGCGCGCCCTGATCCGGCTGTGTGTTATCGGCACCACCATGGGCCACCACGCGTTGCAGGGCCGAGATGCCGGCCTGCGTGGCGCCCGGATCTTCGACATGACCAATTTCCCCGGCAGCGAAGATCGTGCGGGCGCCTTTGGCGTTGCGCTCGAACAGATTCCTGCGCAAAGACCAGATGAAAACGAACAATCCTGTGACTGACAGGATGAATGAAGAAAGCAAGATAGTGACGGTATCCATGGCTCTTCCGTTGGGGTTCGGGGGTGACGACTCGCGGAGCTTTGGCTCCTGCTGATAGTTATGTGCGTACTGCCAGCGGTGAAGAGCGTCGCCTCTACGGCCTGCATGGATAGAGAGATGCCCTCGCGCTGCCGATAATTAGATCATAACGTGATATAAATACAACCGCGCTGGCCATATGGGTAAGGTGTCATCGAGTGGATGCCTGGCGGCAACGTGATGTGCCGCCTCGTGATCGACTGCGCATCGCTGGCAGGGCCGTACCCCTGCAGCAAACAGACTTTGCCCGGCCGCACGCCTTGCGCCGCCGGGCCAGTGCTTCCCTACACGCGTTCGCGTTCCCGCCGGTCATCGGTGCCGGCAAAACTGCGCCCCTCAACCAGCCTCATCAAGTCCCGGGCCTCGTCCGCAATCATTCCGCAGGCCCACAGGTAGTGCTCCTGGTACTCCGCATCCATGCGCCGGAACATCTCGCCGGCGTTGCTGCGCGTCATCGCGAGCATCGCCTGCAACTGCGCGAGGCGGGCGCTGAGCTGATCGACGAGGGTGAGGGTGTCCACGTTGTTCGCCAGCACATAGAGCGGCGCAGCGGGGGCAGGGAAGTTCAAGGGTGTATTCATGCTGTCGCCCTCCGTGCGCTGTATATCGAATGGGAAGAGAGGCACTCAGGGAAAACAGATGCAATCGGCACGCGCGGATGCGCACGCCTTTGGACTTGAATGGTCATGGTGTGAAACTCCTTAGCTGCAATGAAGTTTCCGCACACTCCCGTTCCAATGGGGGCGGCGGAACCGTGCAGGGTTGGAACTACCGGGCTAAGGAACCGGCCAGCCTTGCGGCTGCCCCGCACGGCCCGCCATTGGACAGGCGTAACCATGCAGCCGAAGTAAAAAGCCGCGAAAAACGCGGCCCTATCGGCCTTAGCTTGTCCGGGGTTCCAATCCCGGTCACCACTGTTTAGGTGACGGCGGCGAGTATCAGGCTTGCATCAAGGGCGCGTCAAGCGAGGCGTTTCGCAATTCGGGAGGCCAGGGGAGGGATCGCAACCAGTCGCTCGAAATGAATGTCAGCGCTTGCCATGAAACAAGCAGATACCGGGTCCGTCTCTGAGTCGCCGAGGAAGTTATTCGCCCGCTTGCTGACCTCAATGATAATTAGATGCTCACGATAACGTTCAGCGAGGTAGCTGTTGAGTAAATTTCATTTCAATTATTCAGATCAACTTCGCAATGTAAAAAGTGGAGATCACCGGCGCCGCGTGGCTCTATCGCGCAGCGTCCGGTGGACCGTAGGGCTATGCATCATGTGCGCTGCAACCGCCTTAGCCATGTATCCCATGATTCGACACGAACCGGAGGGGTGGTGTGGGCTTCATAATCTTGGCGCGTAGTGCTCTCTTCTAGATCGTTTTGAGTACGCCCACCGATAACGACGCACCTAATATTGATGTCCTTCTCAGGATCGACGCCAAGTTTGCTATGTGGGCCTAGGAATGAGTTGTACAGTCTTTTGCCAGATTCTGCACGCTGCCTAATTGCATGTGCTTCTTTTCTAAAAAAGCTCAAGTCGCGGAAGATGATTCCCAGTCTTCTAGAAATTTGCCCTGCAGCCTCGGCAATTTTGTGATTGAACGCTTTGTAGTGGTTGGCGTTCAGAAGATTGAATTCAGCACCTTTGACCTCAATGAGGATGATGTCCATCCTGGATCTTCCGGTGAATACGACAAAATCAATCGCGCCATCTGCCAGAGGAAATTCAGAAAAGCAGATATACTCGTCGTCTGGTTTTGCGTACGCCTCGCCAAATATTGATAGGTCGGTTTTCAGAAGGCGCTGAAGCTCTTGTTCTCCACTCCCAGATTGAACGAGTGCCTCTACAGATGCCTTTGAGATCATGCTTTCGATAATTTCGAGGCGGCGCTTCGTGACTTCATTACTCTCGGGGTACCTAGAGCCAACGAACGGATCGCGGCGAAATAGAAGTTTGTCTGCTTGAGAGGCAATCCGTGTATTAGTGGCAGAGCGATCAGCAAGCTCGAGCTCTTCATCGCCGATCATTTCCAGAACTCGGCCTCGAGTAAGAGTTTCCCATTTTGCACTAGGCGAAAGAGTTATCTTGTCGAATGAGTCAGACGCCCAGTCGTTACGTTCATAGTGTTCTATGAACGTTGCGGGGGGGATGATGTAGCCTTGGTCAAGTAAAGACTTGATGATGACTTCAATCGCATTCGTTACCGACTGGCCATCATTTTTGTCGCCAAGATCGGTTAGAAGAACCACCGTACCAGCAGGGCCGATGAAACAGCGGACACGACAAATGCCTCGGCTAATGTGCGTTCTTCCGTCATTGAACTGGTGAACTAAGTCGAGTGTTTTCATGATGTGTAACGACCAAGGTAAGTGGCGACCGAAGAGGTTATATGTATATATAATAATCTATTCGCATGCTGAAACGCGGATTAAATACCTTGTTTGTACACTGTTCGGATTAGTTATCCATTGAAGCCGGCTACACAAGGGTTGCTCAGCAATGTAATGCGACCGAGCGCAAGTCCACTTTCAAATCGTACTCCATGAGCTTGACGTTAGGCACTTGCGTTGCTGCGTACCGGAGCTTCTGCCCTATGTCGGAAGCTATGATGATGCCGAATACACTCCTATTTCCGGCGAGATGTTCCTTTACCCAGCCCATGTAGCGCAGGATCTGCCCAAGTGCAGCATCCGGCCCGCGACCGAGTTTTAATTCAAAAACATAGAAGTCACCATTGCCCGTGGCGAGGATGTCTATTGGCCCGACGTCAGTCTGGAATTCGACTCCATCACGGCCTTCTGTTTTATACAAAGTGAGGGAGGCGTCGTGTCCGGGCAGCTTCGGTAAGTTCTTCGCAAGGTAGTCGCGCAGATGTGCTTCGAGTGCAAACATGCCGTATGCTTCGGGGCTGGCGTCGACGACCTGCACTGGGTTTTCACCCAGATCGTCAGTGGGGCGCACAATCAGACCACCGTCGGTAGCCTGCGCGATTTCCCACATTCCATGTTTCTGGGGCTCATACCAGACGACTTTGCCTCGTCCTGTATTGAACAGGTAGTCGTACTCTGTATCAGCTACACGGGGTTTCTTGTTTTCGCTGTAATGAATCCGAGATGTGTGGTTAACGGCACCGGAAATAATGCTGCACGTCATCGAGCTATCGTTGACGTCATCGCCATACATGGACCGAACTTTGGCCTTGATAGCCGAATATGAACATTCGCCGTTCATTAGTTGGACGGCTTCGCGAATCATCTTCCAGACCGGCGGGCAGCCGTTCTCTTTACTCAAGTAATTCTCCTCGTTTTTATAACAAACGGCTGTGTTTCAGGTGATGCAATTCGTAATCAGTAGCGTCCTCTAATCTTACTGTGTCACTAAAATGGGAGATCAATTTTCTGCCTTTTACCCAGGTGTTCAAGGTAGGTCTCAAAACGAGTCTCCATTATTCGCTTTCTGTTCAATCTCAAGCTCTGAAGAACCGAATAATACGGCTATTTTAGTGACGCAGTAAAATTAGGCGTCATGCTTTAGTTTTTTCTGCTGGAATCAAATGATTAAGGTGTGGAGCACAAAGCCTGAGGAACACCGACTTCCATGTTTCGGGCAATGAGTCAAAGTCTGCCCCCCATTCATCTTGAATATGGGCATGGGCCTTATATGGCTTCTCTGTTTTTGGTGCGGGATAGCCAAGAATGTCCTCAATGCATTCCTCAATCATAATTCTTCGCTGCTCGCCCGTCTGTTGTAGTATTGGGGCATTCATCGCCTCGGCCTTTTCCGTCCCATTGTCACGGTCGTGCATGAAAATGTAGTTTATGTCAAGTGCGTTTAAATACTTTGCGATGGATATTAGTACGGCCTTACCTCTTGCGCGCAGAAATTCGCAGTTTCCAACTACTCTAGCCTTGTCCTCTTTGGATAATCGCTTTATGGTCTCCCTGATTACAACCTCTTCTGTATCCCCTTCAACAAAAATGCATTTTTTTGCAAAGAACATTCTTGAGATGTAATCGTCCACCTTTAGTAGCATTTTGAGGTTTTGGCGCTCATCATTCTGAAGCTCCTCGAATGCTTTTTCCAAGTTAAAAGATTGGGTTGTCGAAAAATCATCTATGTCAGAGGCGAACTTTGTCAAACTAATGCTTCGATCCGTCCCAAGATTAACCATGAATGGGGAGTGCGTTGTGGCTACGATTTGGCAGTTGGCGCCGGCCAAATCATAAAGCGCATCTCTCATTTGATTCGCTGCTGCAGGGTGAAGGTATATTTCGGGCTCTTCGAAACAAAATATCGTCGAACGAGGTATGTCTGAGCTCTTGTTTACGAAGTCATTGGCAAATCTCAGAAGCTGAAAGGCCGTGGCTCTGATTATTCCGTGCCCCTGATAAGGTACGGTTGTCTTGACGTTGCTTTCCATTTCAACACTGAATACGGGCTTAATGGATTTTTCCGGTTGATCCAATGATGCGCTGACGTGGATGGATGAATCCGGAAATAAATTGTGAGCCATCCCGTTTAGATCTTGGATTAGCTTTCCGAAATCTGTTTCGCTATCGTTTGGGTTTAATTCGTTTGCCAACTCGTTTAGAAGCTTTTGTGCTTGCTCATAATTATTTGATTTTTTTCTCACCTGATCAAATAACTCGGTAAGCAGGGAAAATAGTGCTCCGCTATTGCTTGTTAGTTCAGAGATGCAAGATTCGGCGGGAATTATTACAACTCTTGGGAGCCTGGAGAGTACATTGCCAGGTATGCCGCCAGGGTTCTCAACCCAGCTGGCTTCTTCATCGGATTTTATGTCCCAAAGTTGCGGCAAGTCTAGGATTTTTGTCTTTGCAGTCGCGCCAGTCAGAGGCTTTGTGAGATCTTGCTCATCGAAGTGTTCCTTTAAGAATTCTTCGGTGAAGTCATCGCCTTTTAGATCAATAATTTTTTTGGCATTTACATATTTTTCGCTGCGACTTCGCTCGTGTTCGAGCAAGTAGACCTTTGGTTTACTTTGGTTTAGTGACCAAATTTTCTTATATGTGATTGCGTAGCCTGTCTCGTCAGGGGTCGGTGGTGCTTTTTTTGTTACTCGGCCGCGAAATCCAATCCAATTGTTAGCCTCCTCCGGAACATCTCGATATTCTGCGACCATTTCAATTTCTTCCGCGTATTTATAAGAGGCGTCTTCTGGGTTGAATGTCTTGGAGTAGTCTTCCCGAGATGTGTTCGTGTTTTTATGGAGATGATTAAGGGCAGCGAATACGCTTGACTTGCCTGCGTTGTTGGGGCCAATCAGAAATGTTGCATCTTTAAAGCGGATTTTGCAGTTCTTTAGTTTTCTAAAATTTTTAATCTCTATCGAATGTAGTTGCATTGCTTTTCCTTGAGTTTTTATTTGTTCTTGTCGAATTGAAGTGATGCCTTCTCTAGGGCGTCTAACTTTGAGTTAGGACGGAGTTTTGCCCCCCCCTGGTTTTGTACTGGTATGGCGCCTAAAACCGCCATAACGATTGGTTTTATGAGGATTTGATTTGTATGTTGTTGATATGAAGTGATCAAAGAACGGTGATCAAGCACTTTGGCGCGCACAAGGCTTTGAATGTCTGTCATGGAAGCCAACAGCTGCTCTTGGGTAAATGCAGACAGAGCTTATCCGTGAAATGGATTCACATTTTTAATTAATCGTTCCCGTGCGCCCGTCGCATTCCGTCCCATAGCTATCGACTCGAAGCATTTCATCCCGATATGGGTAGTCGCTATGAATTAGGTCACTTCTGCATCGTCCGGAGGGGACTGATTTCGTGCTCTCCCCGCGTTCGACCTCCATCACTCCAAACTTCTCCGTGCACCGGTGCACGAAGAACTTCACCCCGTGCACGAAGACCTCACACCCGTGCACGCTCAACGTGCACGGGTGAACATTGAGCGTGCACCGCTGTTACCTCTTCGTGCACGGCTGTGAGATCAACTCTCACGCGTGCACGAAGAGGTAACACGCCTGAAAGTTCTTCTCACACGCGCCAATGTTGATCTCACAGCCGTGCACGTTGATCTCACACGCGCTGTATCTCTTGTTCACGCCGCCATACATCAACTTCGCAGCGCTATAGCACACCCCTAGTCCCATCGGACGATGGTTGCACCGTCCATCCCTAATAGGCTGCGTCTCGCAGGCTGGGCCGGGGTGGGCTGGGCTTGGGCCGTCCGGGGCGGGTGGGCAGGTCCAGGAGACAGACAATGGCTTTTCGCTTGCGGGACAAGGTCGCTTTCGTGACGGGGGGTGGTACGGGCATTGGCGCGGCAACCGCGATCCGCTTCGCGCAGGAGGGGGCGACGGTGGTGATCTGTGGTCGCCGCCGCGAGCCGCTGGATGCGGTGGTGGCGTCCATCGTGGCGGCGGAGGGCGCGCCCCACGGCATCCGCGTCAATGTGGTGATGCCGGCGGTGGATGGCGGGCGTTCGTCGGTGCTGGTGACGGCGCTGTAAACGGGGAGCCTGCAGATGGAACGTGCCAGCGGCTCCGTGCCGAGGCACGCCTTACCGAAGCGGCTCCAGCCTGATCTGCCGGTAGGGCAGGTCGTCCGTCAGCGCGCCATCGCGCAGCCAGTCCAGCGGAATGCGCCACAGGGAGTCGGCGAAACGGGCGTTGAAGAAGGCGAAGTGGCCGATAGACTCGAGCCCGAGGTCCTCCGGCTCGATGCGCAGGTGGGTGGATGGGCTGCGCTCGTAGTAGCGGAGCAGCCGGTGGATGGCCGGCACGGTGCCGAACTCGTCGTCGCTGGTCGATAGGGCCAGCGTGGGCGCGGTGACGCGGGCAAAGGATTCGACCAGTTGCGTGCGCGCTTCGGTCGACAGGGCCTGCGGGCCGGAGCGGTAGATGTCCTCGAAGCGCGGGTGGGGTGCGACCCAGTCGCGCACGACGCCCCGCGGCGTATCTTCCAGCCAGCCGAGCCGCTTGCCCGGAAAGTAGCCGAACAGGGCGGTCAGGGCCGGCATCAACACATGCCAGCGCAGGTACATCGCCAGCCGTTTGTGCTCGGCGTAGTCCCGCCAGTAGGCAAACTGCGAGCCCATCGTGAAAACACGCTCGATCAGGTGGTTCGACGGTGCCATGCCGACCAGGAAGCCGCCGACGCTGTGGGCCACGACGTGGATGGGATGTCCCGCGAAGCGCTGGCTGGCGAAGCGGAGTACGCCCTCGAAGTCCTTGCTGCCCCAGTCCAGCCAGCTGGCTTCGAAGCCGCGCATCCTGTGCGGCCGCGAGCCGCCGATGCCGCGGTAGTCGTAGGTGATGACGTTGAATCCCCAGCCATGCAGAAAATCCGCAAAGCGGCTGTAGTAACGGCTATGGACGGAGGTGGCCGGGTTGATGACGACGACCGGCGCGGGACCATGGCCATCGTTGGGGCTGCGCGCCCAGATGTGGGCCTGGAGACGGAAGCCATCCACCGCGGGGATGCGCACCTTTTCGGGAGTGATGGGTGTTGCTTGCATGATTGGGGCAGGGGGTATCGGGATGGCCTTGAGCCTACGACCGCCGATGCGTGGACTCAACCGAGTTTTTGGTCAGCATGCATTCCTCTCCGGAATGCATGACCGCCGCCCGCTGCGCCGATCATGCATACGTTATTGCCAGCCGAAGCGCCGGCTGTAGAAGGCCTTCATGGCCTGGGTCAGCACCATGTAGCCGGCCAGGATCGCCGCCAGGATGGGGAAGTAGGACCACGGCAGCGCCTGCAGCTTGAAGTAGTGCGCGACCGGCCCCATCGGGATGAAGACGCCGACCGCCATGATCAGGCCGGTGGCGATCATCAGCAGGCCGCCGGGACGGCTTTGCACGAAGGGGATCTTGCGGGTGCGGATCATGTGCACGACGAGGGTCTGGGTCATCAGCCCTTCGACGAACCAGCCGGACTGGAACAGGGTTTGGTGTTCCGGTGTGTTGGCGCCGTAGACGAACCACATGACCAGGTAGGTGGTGATGTCGAACACCGAGCTGACCGGCCCGAAGAACAGCATGAAGCGGCCGATGTCGGCCGGGTTCCAGCGCTGGGGATCGCGCACCAGCTCCTCGTCCACGTTGTCAAAGGGAATCGCCACCTGCGAGAAGTCGTAGAGGAGGTTCTGCACCAGCAGGTGCATCGGCAGCATCGGCAGGAAGGGGATGAAGGCGCTCGCCACGAGCACCGAGAAGACGTTGCCGAAGTTGGAGCTGGCGGTCATCTTGATGTACTTGAGCATGTTGGCGAAGGTTTTGCGCCCCTCGACGACGCCTTCCTCCAGCACCATCAGGCTCTTTTCGAGCAGGATGATGTCGGCGGCTTCCTTGGCGATGTCCACCGCGGTGTCCACCGAGATGCCGATGTCGGCGGTGCGCAGGGCCGGCGCGTCATTGATGCCGTCGCCCATGAAACCGACCACGTGGCCGTTGCCCTTGAGCACGCGGACGACCCGTTCCTTGTGGGCAGGGGTGAGCTTGGCGAAGATGTCGTGGGTCTCCACGGCTTCGGCGAGCTGGGCGTCGTCCATACGCTCCAGGTCGGAGCCGAGCAGCACCTGCTGGGTCGGCAGGCCGACCTCGCGGCAGATCTTGGCGGTGACCAGCTCGTTGTCGCCGGTCAGCACCTTGACCTTCACGCCGTGGGCGAACAGGGCGTTGAGGGCCGGCTCGGTGGATTCCTTGGGTGGGTCGAGGAAGGCCACGTAGCCGATCAGGGTCAGGCCGGCCTCGTCGGCGACGCCGTAGGATTCCTTATTGGGCGGCAGCTCCCGCGCGGCGACGGCCACCACGCGCAGGCCGTCCTCGTTGAGGTCGGCGGTCACTTCCCGCACGCGGGCCAGCAGCTCGGGCGTCAGTGCCTCGTCGGCCTCGCCGTGGCGGACCCGGGCGCACACTGCCAGGATCTCCTCGACGGCACCCTTGCAGATCAAGAGGTGATGATCTTCATGCTCGGCGACGACTACCGACATGCGGCGGCGCTGGAAGTCGAAGGGAATCTCGTCCACCTTGCGGAAGTTGCTGGCCGGGTTGAGTTCCCGGTGCACCTCGGTGTGCTCCAGCACCGCCACGTCGAGAAGGTTCTTGAGGCCGGTCTGGTAGTAGCTGTTGAGATAGGCCGCTTCCAGCACGTCGTCCGACTCCTCGCCCCACACGTCGGTGTGGCGGGCCAGGAAGATCTTGTCCTGGGTCAGGGTGCCGGTCTTGTCGGTGCACAGCACGTCCATCGCGCCGAAGTTCTGGATCGCGTCCAGACGTTTCACGATGACCTTCTGGCGGGACAGGATCACCGCGCCCTTGGCGAGGGTCGAGGTGACGATCATCGGCAGCATCTCCGGGGTCAGGCCGACGGCGATGGACATGGCGAACAGGAAGGCCTCGGTCCAGTCACCCTTGGTGAAACCGTTGATGAACAGCACCAGCGGCGACATCACGAACATGAAGCGGATCAGCAGCCAGGCGACCTTGTTGACGCCGGCCTGGAACTGGGTCGGCGCGCGATCGGTGGCGGTCACCCGCTGGGCGAGGGCGCCGAAGTAGGTGCGCGCGCCGGTGCCGACGACCACCGCGGTGGCCGAGCCGGACACCACATTGGTGCCCATGAAGACGATGTTGTCCAGCTCCAGCGGATTGGTTGCCGACAGGTCGCGCAGGCGCGCGAACTTCTCCACCGGCAGGGATTCGCCGGTCATCGCGGCCTGGCTGACGAACAGGTCCTTGGCCGACAGCACGCGGCAGTCGCCGGGAATCATGTCGCCGGCCGACAGGGCGACCAGGTCGCCGGGCACCAGCTGGGCGATCGGGACTTCCTCCCGGTGGGCCGGGTGGACGTGCAGCTGGATGTCGAAGTAGCGGCGGGCGTCCTCGGCCGCGTCCTCGCTGAGGTCGCGGCGGATCACCGTGGCGGTGTTGCTGACCATCGCCTTCAGCTTGTCGGCGGCGATGTTCGACTTGTGTTCCTGCCAGAAGCGGATCGCCACCGACAGCACGACCATGGTGCCGATCACCAGCGTGGCCTTCATGTCCTCGGTGACGTAGGAAATGACGGCCAGCAGGGTCAGGAGCAGGTCGAAGGGCGTCTTGTAGCAGTGCCACAGGTGCAGCCACCAGGGCAGCGGCTTTTCCTGCTCGACCTGATTGAGGCCGACCTGTGCACGGATCAGCTCGGCCTGGGCGGTGCTGAGGCCGTCGGGATGGCTGTCGAGCTGCTTGAGCAGCTTGTCCGGTGTGCTGCGGGCCGCCGCCGCCAGGGTCTGGGCGAGGGACGGCGGGACTTCGCGGCTGACCGTGGTGCGCGACAGGCTGTCGAGCAGCGCGAGACGGCGGAAATGACGGCCGAAGCCGCGGCTGCGGACGAAGGCCGCAAAGAGTTCCTTGAGAAACGTAAGACGCATGGAAACCTCCCCCCGTGTTCCTTCCTTCCAGGAGCGCGGAATGGCAGCACGCCTGCCGGCGATGGGCATGGCGTGGTACTGACGACTGGGAAGCGGTGGGGAAAGGCCGAGGACTCGACTTTCCGGCGCCACTACCCGCCTTGTTCAGGCAAGGTAGCGGCAGGGCGTGACGCTGCGGTTACCTTGCCGGCTCGTTCAAGTTGATGGACGACGGGCTACCGGGGCTGTCCACAGGGACACTCCTGAAATGAAGACGGGCGAATCTTGCGCCGATGGATGCGGCGCCGCAACGTGAGAATGTAACGAAATAAAGACGATTTCCGGCCGGGCGCAATGCCTCGTCAAGCGGGTGGGCGATGGGGCGACGGACGGTCACGCCTGCCCGCCAAGATTGCGCAGCAGGCGGGTATCGGTCTGCAGTGACTGGGGGGCGCCCACCGTGATACGGCTGAAATCCCGATGGCGGGGGTTGAGCAGGTAGTTACGCTCTGTCGGAAGCACCGAGCTGGGAACGCTCAGAACCGCGCTTTGCATGCTCTGCAGCCAGGCCTGCCCCAGGGCCTGCAGGACGTCGCGGGCGCCGATGGTGCGCCAGTCGTCCGGCAGCTGCTTGGCGTCGATGCGTGTTTCCGGCAGGTCCGCAGGCAGGTGGGCGGGGATCAGCACGTAATGGGCGCGCAGCGGGCCGTCCTGCACCATCAGCTCGAGCAAGGCAAGGGATGGGGATTCGGCGGTGTAAACCACCTCCCAGCCTTTCGGATTCCAGCGCCCGCCGTAGAGCCGGGCGCCTTCACCGCTGAATGCCGTCTGCGCAAACCGGGCGGTGGTGATGCGCCAGACGGTTCGGGTCAAGCAAACACTCCGTGCTCGATGCGCCCGAGGGTGTCCATGACGCTGTCGGCCCCGATGTCGGTGTCCAGCAGCGACAGCGGGGTGACGCCGCCCAGCGCTGCATTGGCGCTCTGGAGCCAGTCCAGCGCGCCATCGGCATCCTCGAAGACGACCTCGGTGCGCTCTACCACGCGGGCAAAACGCACGAGCTTGGCCGACTCTTCGGGGGACAGGGCGCCTTCGCGTTTGCGCCTGGCCAGCGTGCGTTCGGGGATGGCCAGGGCATGGGCCAGATCGCTCTGCGTGATGCGCGTGATGCGCACCACCGCGTCCACACAGGCCGAGGGTAGGCCCCGGCGCACCAAGGGGATCCAGTCCATGGTGACCCGGGGCCGGGCGTGCAGCACGCCTTCGCCGCCGAGCAGCGTTACGGCTGAGACGGGAGAGACATTCAGGCTGGCGGTCGTCATCAGTGGCTCCTGCGGCATAAGCGCCATTTGGCAGTCATTCTGGTCAAAATTGACTGCAAAGTCCATCCCCCCAAGCCCTGTGTTGAGCCCGGGCCCTACGAAGTGCGGGCCTGGTCCGGCTCCTGCAGCCAGAACAGGAGCTTGGCGTAGAACAGCTCCGGCACCACCGGCTTCGACAGGAAGTCGTTCATGCCGGCGTCGAGACAGTTGGTGCGGTCTTCGCTGAAGGCATTGGCGGTCATCGCCAGGATGGGGACGTCCTGCCATCCGGGGATCCGGCGGATGCGGCGGGTTGCCTCAATACCGTCCATGCGTGGCATCTGCATATCCATCAGGATCAGGTCGTAGGCTTTCATTTCTGCCTTCTCGACAGCCTGCTGTCCGTCGTCCGCGGTCTCCACCATCAGTCCGGTCGTGGCGAGGAGGTCGACGACCACCAGCCGGTTGATCGGCTCGTCCTCCACCAGTAGCGCGGTCTTGCCTTTGCAAGTTTCGGCCAGCCGGGCCTCGACCTCGCCGGGGGCCAGCCTGGGCTGGGCGGCATCCGGCTGGGTGCTCTTCTCCAGCCGGGCGGTGAACCAGAAGGTGCTGCCGCCCCCGAGGCTGCTCGTCACGCCGACCTCGCCCCCCATCAACTCCGCCAGATGTCTGGTGATGGCGAGGCCCAGACCGGTGCCTCCATATTGACGGGTGGTCGAACTGTCGGCCTGTTCGAAGGCGACGAAGAGGCGTGCGCAGGCCTCCGGTGCAATACCCACTCCTGTGTCCTGAACCTCGAAACGCAGGAGCACCGATTCCGCATCCTCTTCGACCAGGCTGGTACGTATCGTGATGCTGCCGGCCGTCGTGAATTTGAGGGCGTTGTTGGCGTAATTGAGCAGCGCCTGGCTCAGCCGGGTTGGGTCTCCAAGCAGGTGCTTGGGGAGGCTCTCGGTGTCCAGCCTGAACCTCAGCCCCTTGGCCTGCACCCGTGGCGCGATGATGGACGCGATATTGCCCAGCAGGGCCTCAATCATGACGTCGGTTCTTTCCAGCGTCAGCTTGCCGGCCTCGATCTTGGACAGGTCGAGAATGTCGTTGATGACACTCAGCAGGTGATCCGCCGCCGCGTTGATCGTCTTCAGGCGGTTGCCCTGTTTTTCGGTGACACCTTCCCGCATCAGCAGATGCCCCATTCCCAGGATGGCGTTGAGCGGGGTCCGGATTTCGTGGCTCATGTTGGCCAGGAACGCACTCTTGGCACTGGTCGCGGCGTTGGCCGAATCCCTTTCCTTCTGGGTGCGGAGGCTATGGATGCCGAATGCCAGGTTCCGGGCGACTTCTTCGAGCAGCTCCACTTCCTGCGCGGCAAAAGCATTGGGCGCGGCGGAATAGAGCGCCAGCGCACCAATGATCTTTTGCTGGCAGACCAGGGGGAGCGCAATCACCGACTGGTAGCCGCGTTTCAGCACGGCCTCACGCCAGGGCGCCAGGGCCGGATTGACCTCGGCATTCTGCACGACCTGCGTCAGCCCCGTCCGGATGGCTACGCCGGTGGGGCCCTGAAACGGGCTTGCTTCATCCCAGGAAATGTAGAGACCGTTCAGGTAGCCGTTCTCATGACCGGACACGGCGACCGGCCGGACCGACTTGCCTTCGTCCTGTTCCGCGAATCCGACCCACGCCATCATGTAGCCGCCGGTGGCGACCATCAGCTGGCAGATCGCGTTGAGCAGGGTCGGTTCGTCGGCCGTGTGGGCCAGCAGCAGATTGCAGTCGCTCAGCAGGCGCAGGGAGCGATTGAGGCGCCGCTGCTCCCGCTCCGCCTGCTTGCGCTCGGTAATGTCACGCGAAGAGGCGTAGAGCAGTTCGACCCCGTCGATCAGCAGCGGCTGGGTGCTCACTTCCACATCGACGCAGATACCATCCTTGCGCCGGTACTCCATCTCGAAGGCCATGGACGCCTGGCGAAGGAAGAGCTCGTCGATCCGCCTTTGCGCACCGTCTTTGGCATGGACATCCCATCGTGCGATGCTCATGCCGAGCATTTCCTCGGGGGTGTATCCGAGTAGCCTGCAGAAGGAGTCGCTGGCCTCGAGCACGCAGCCCTGGCGGTTCAGGATATGCACGCCGTCGCTGGCGTTCCTCAGCAGCACCTTGGCACGCAGCCCTTCGCGCTGGGACTCGATGAGCATGCGCCGGGAAAACAGCGTGAAGAAGCTTGTAACGCAGGCAAAGGCGATCAGCGCAGCGAGCATCTGCCAGACCTGCTGATGCCAGCCTTGCAGGTAATCGTCGTGGGCCATGCCGACGATCAGATGGAAAGGGCCGGACGACATGCGACGGTAGGTGATCAGGCGTTCGACGCCGTCGGCCGTCTTGTCCGTGTGGTAGGTGACGGGGCTTTTTTCGGAGGCAATCGCCGCCATCAGGGTCTTGTTGTAGATGGGCGCACCGAGCCGTCCGATGGGAGCGTCGAGCACGGGATAGCGGGTAATCAGGTCGAGGCGCGCATCGCGCAGCACGGCAAGCCCGTGGGCGCCGTAGTCGATCTTGCTCAACTGCTCGTAGAAATACTGGACCGGAATGGCAATTGCCACTACGCCGGCAAAGCGGCCGCCCGGATGGTTGTAGCGCAATACCACAGGGATCACCGGCATCCCGGCAACCCGCCCGATGACCGGATTGCCGATGAGGACGCCCGCGTCCGGTGCCTTGCGGAAAAGGGAGAAGAAATCCCGATCCGCCCAGGAAACCTCCTTCAGCCTGACGTGGTCGCCCAGGATGACGTTGCCGGCTTCATCGCTGATGCGGATCTTCGCGCCTGACGCGAGCCGGGCCTCCAGCCGTTTGAGAAAGCGATTGATTTCCTGGGGCTCGAGTTTTCCGTGGACACGCAAATCGTCTTCCAGCTTGTCCACCACGGTGCTCAGGCTGAGCCGGATGCCGCCGATGCTTACGGCCAGACTCTCGTCGAGGGCTTTGGCGATGTTCTCGTTGATGATTTCGGCGCGCTTGTCGTACTGCTCGCGACTTTGATGGAGGACACCCGCCGTAACGAGCACGGCGACCGCATTCAGTCCAAGCCAGAAGGCCAGGAGACTCCGTCCGATCCTCGAATTGCCGCTGATCGGAAGTACACGTAACAACCCCGGCAAGGTCATGATTGTGTGCAGATTCTCCAGCGCGTATGCAACCAACTATACGCCGAAAAAAATGAACGCCGATCAATCGGCGGCTGGTCGGGCCAGCAGCTGCATGTGTCCGCCTTATCGGAGGGGAGGCGGCCGTCCGGCTCCTGGCCACGGCGCGTCTAATCCTAATAGACGATGCCGCCCCTTTCGCGCCTCACGCACCATCGTCATACACCAACACAATAGGCGAGGAAATGCGATGGGCAACAACAATCAACGCTTGTTCGATCTGACCGGCCGGGTCGCCGTGGTGACCGGTTCGGGGCAGGGCATGGGGCTTGGCGTGGTGCGGGCGCTGGCCCGCCAGGGCGCGCGGGTGGTGGTCAACGACTATTACCCCGAGCGGGCCGCGCAGGCGGTGGAGACGCTGCTGGCCGAGGGCTTCCAGGTGTGCGCGGCGCCGGGCGACATCACCCGGCCGGAGGTGCGCGAGGCCATCGTCGCCACCGCCCGCGAGGCCTTCGGCGAGATCGACATCCTGGTCAACAACGCCGGCGTTCCGCCGGGCATGCCGGAATCCCTGACCCGCTTCGATAACCTGCAGGACGCGGACTTCGAGCGCCAGCTGGACCTCAACCTGCGCGCCATCGTCGGCCTGACCCGGCTGGTGCTGCCGGGCATGTGTTCGCGCGGTTTCGGCCGCCTCGTCATCATCAGCTCCGAATCCTGGCGCGCCGGCAACCGCATGGGCCTCAGCAACTACGCGGCAGCCAAAGCGGCGGCGCTGGGCTTCATGCGCCACCTGGCCCACGAGGTGGGCCGCCAGGGGGTGACGGTGAACGCGGTGTCCCTCGGCGCGATGAACAACTTCGGCTACGACGACATCGCCAAGGCCACCACCGCCGTCGGCCGTGCCGGCACGCCGGACGACGTGGGCGCGGCGGTAAGCTACCTCGTTTCAAATGAGGCCTCCTGGATGTGCGGCCAGACGCTGCCGCTCAATGGCGGCTCCTTCACCATCTGAACGGATGAGGGCAGGCTGATGAACTTCGATTTTTCCGACGACCAGAAGCTGTTGCGTGACGAGTTGCGCAAGTTCCTGGTCAATGAGTCGCCGCTGAGCGAGGCCCGCCGCGTGATGGACCAGGGCCTCAGCCACAGCGCGGCGGTGTGGTCCGGGCTGGGCGGCATGGCGGTGAATACGCTGATGCTGCCGGAAAGCTGCGGCGGACACGGGCTGGGGGCGCTGGAGCTGTGCGTGGTGGCGGAAGAGGCCGGCCGCCAGCTGGCGCCGGTGCCGCTGGCATCGACGCTGTACCTGGCAGTGCAGGCCCTGCTGCTGGGGGCCGGCGAGGCCCAGCAGCTGCGCTGGCTGCCGCGCGTCGCCGACGGGCAGATCGCCACGCTGGTAGCGCCGCTGGACGGCAGTGCGATGGTTCGGCCGCGCTTCGACGGCAAGGCGCTGCATGGCAACGCACCGCTGGTAATGGACGGCGAGGCGGCCCATTTCGCGGTGGTGCTGGCCGATGGGCCCGACGGCCGGCCGCTGCTGGTCGTCGCCGAACTGGATGCCAGCGTGGCGCGCCGCCGCCTGGCTACCATCGACCCGAGCCGCGGCTTTGCGGCGCTGGCCTTCGATGCCACGCCGGCCGAGGCGCTGGATGCGGTGGACGACGCAGAGACGCTGCTCGACACGCTGCGCAACCGGGCGGCGATCCTGCTCGCCTTCGAGCAGCTCGGCGGTGCCGACAGCGCACTGGCGATGGCCGCCGGCTACGCCCGCGAGCGCAAGGCCTTCGGGCGGGCCATCGGCTCCTACCAGGGCATCAAGCACAAGCTGGCCGACATCTACACCCGCAACGAGATGGCTCGCGCCCATTGCTACTACGGCGCCTGGGCCTTGTCCTGCGACGCGCCGGAGCTGGCGCTGGCGGCGGCCGGTGCGCGCATCGCCGCCACCGACGCCTTCGGCTACGCCGCCCAGGAGAACATCCAGACTCACGGCGGCATGGGCTACACGTGGGAGATGGACTGCCACCTCTACTATCGCCGCGCCCGCCAGCTGGCCGTGGCGCTGGGCAGCCGCCACGCCTGGAACGAGCGCCTGGTGCGCGAACTGGAAAAGGAGTAATCGCATGGATTTCAAGGACTCCCCCGACGAAGCCGCCTTCCGCGCCGAATGCCGCGCCTGGCTGGAAGCCAACGCCACGCGCAAGACGCGCCCGGACCAGGTCTATGGCCGCGGCCTCAACGCCGAACAATTGATGGCCGCGTCGCGGGAATGGCAGGGCCGCAAGGCGGCCGCCGGCTACGGCGCCATCACCTGGCCGGCGGCCTTTGGCGGACGCGGCGGCACGCCGATGCAGGAAGTGATCTACCGGGAGGAAGAAGGCCAGTTCGAGGTGCCGCCCAACGCCTTCGCGGTGAGCCTCGGCATGGTGATCCCGTCCCTCTTCGTGCATGCCAGCGACGAAGTCCGGGCGCGCTACGTCGGCCCGGCGCTGCACGGCACGGAGCTGTGGTGCCAGCTGCTGTCCGAGCCGGGCGCGGGCTCCGACCTGGGCATGGTGCGGACCCGCGCCGAGCGCTGCACCGACGGACGCGATGGCTGGATCCTCAACGGCCAGAAGGTGTGGACCACCTACGCCCAGTTCGCCCAGTTCGGCATGGTGCTGGCACGCACCGACCCGAACGTGCCGAAGTTCGATGGCCTGACCAGCTTCTTCATCGACATGCAGGCCGCGGGCGTCGAGGTACGGCCGATCCGCCAGGCCAGCGGCGAAGCGGAGTTCAACGAGGTGTTCTTCAACGAGGTCTTCGTTCCCGACACGCAGCGGGTCGGCGCGGTGGGCGCCGGCTGGAAGGTGACCGTCACGGCGCTGATGAACGAGCGCCTGTCCATCGGCGGCGTGATGCCGCCGGGCCTGTGGAAGACCGCCGCCGGCATGATGCGCGAAGCGAGCCTCAACGGCGCCAGCGCACTGGCCGACGGCCGCATGCGCGAACGCCTGGCCGACCTCTACCTCAACGCCCACGGCCTGTGGCTGCTGCAGGCCCGTGGCCTGACCGCCCTCGGCAAGGGCCGCGAGCCGGGGCCGGAGCTGTCCATCGCCAAGATCGTCGGCGCCCGCACGCTGCAGGATTTCGGCTACCTCGCCATCGATCTGCAGGGCGAGCGCGGCGTGCTCGCCGCCGAGGAACAGGGCGAAGCCTGGCGCCTGGTGGAGCAGCTGTGGTTCGGCGCGGCCGGCATGCGCATCGCCGGCGGTACTGACGAGATCGTCAAGAACAGCGTCGGCGAACGGGTGCTGGGCCTGCCGCCGGAACCGCGCACGGACAAGGGCGTGGCGTTCAGCCAGCTGGGGAGCTAGACACCCGGCCCGCCATACCTGAGGGTTATCGAAAACAAGGCGACCTGCCTTGCCTGATCGGCAAGGCAGGTCGCCTTTTTGCTGTGCTCGCTACCAATTCCGAATCCGCGATGAGTCGATTTGGCCCCGGCCCCGGGGGCGCTGCCGCGAGACATCCCCGACCCGGGATCTGAGACGGAATGTCTGTGATTGAGATGCTTTGTCGTATATTGAAAAAATTCGAATGCATAAGATATGGGCATGTTCAATCAGCGGCTGCAGGGTGAGCGATGAGTATCTCGAGTCTTCAAAGCGGTTTCGGTCCGGAAGATCCTCTTGCGGCAGGAGGGGCGCAGGAGCCCCTCGGCTATCAGCAACTTCTGTCGGGAGCTCATGGCCAGTCGCTCAACGGTGCAAAGAGGGCATCGTCCGGCTATCTGAGGCACGTGAGCCCCAAACCCTATTGGATATACCAGCGTGCCTGCGGCGTTATCCGGCAGCATCTGAGTGATTGCTCCCTGTCGGTCGGGCACGTCGTTGCCGAAATGGGGTGCTCGAGACCGACCATTTATCGCGCTTTTGCACATCACCAGCAGACCGTGGCACGAGTAATCCGGTCCATGCGCTTGAGCAGGGCCTGCGAGTTATTGGCGACACCGCCTTTTACCGTCCCCATCGAAACACTCGCATATCGCTGCGGTTTCAATGAACTGCGCACTTTCAACAGAGCTTTCCAGAGGGAAATGGGCATCACTGCCGGAGAGTTCAGGGCACGGATTCTGCGCCGTGCATTAGCGCAGAACTAGCGATCGCCACCGCCCTGGGCGGTATTGCCGGGATGGTCCAGGGCACAGCTGGCGAGCCATACCCGATTCACGAGCGTGCATGAGAGACAAGGAGGCTGGAAATGATACTTTGGGGTGACGAGCACGAAAGAAGGGCGACGAGTCTGGCAATTGCCTATGGCGAGGAAGCGAAATCGCTGGCTTTGCTGGGAAGCGGGCCGGAAGGCATTGCCGCTGTGCAATGCGCCGACAAGACCCTGACGGTCTGGGGGCACGGCGATGCGAATACCTTTGCCGAAATGAGTAACGGTGAATTCGGGCAGTTGATCCGCAATTGGAAGAAGCTGAATCCCCAGCTCAGCACTGTGGAGATCATCACCTGCGATGCGCGTCACAACGACGATCCATTTTCGGGATATGCAAGCAGCGTGGCGAGGTTTGTTCGCGAGACCTGCGGGGAGGCGGTTGCGGTCAAGGCCCTGCCGGTAGGCCAGCACAAGACGGATTGTTCGATCTTGTGGGCGAATGTCGGAACGGCAAGTTTCTGCTACATCACCGCACCATCGGACGAAGCACTGGAATACGCGAACCTGCGGCTGAAGGCGCTTTCTCCCCTCAACGGTCGGGACCTCAACAAGACCGCCCAGGATCTGGCCAAAGAAAAGCGCCCCGCATTCCACAATTACACCGTGAATGGCGGCTATTTCAAAGCACTGCGCGACTATCTGGGTATTGTCAGATAGAGCCCTGAGCAATACGGGGCGTGATCTTCCCTGGAAGATGGCCCCTTTTTTGTCGATTCATCCACGTCCAGGGCAGGGCTGCCTGCGCCAACCCTGCCAATAGGGACATCAAGGCGCATATTTTCCGGAGGTACTTATGGGGCACTCAGCAAGCATTGCAGAACTGGCACAGAAGGAAGACGAATATCGCGACTACCTTCAGAAGCTGAAAACAAATCTGGAGGCTCAGTCGAAGCAGGCTGTCACTGACATGCAGACCAAGATCAATGACTTCTACAACTCCAACAAATATAACAAGACCGCCTTCATCGGCGGGCAGAACGCCGATTTCATGCAGCGATCCGAGTGGTCGATGCAGAACGTCAAGAACATCATCGATGCCATCGCCAAGGCCGTGTTCGGTGACTCAAAGGCGCCGGAAGGCGTGACAATCGACAAGGCGGAGGCGATCGGTGCGGCAATCTCCGCGATGGAGCACATGGAGGTCTATATCGCCGGCAAATGCTTCGAGGTCCTCAGCGGTGTCGTCGAGAGTTTCGGAAGTTCGTCGTCGTTGTCTTACCAGTCGCATTACGACCATAAGCCGCTGGGCTATGGCCTGCATCTATTCACGACGGTGGTTGCGGACTCCTACACCTCCGAGAGTTTCTTCAAGAACACCGAGATCTATGAATACCTTTACATCTACGAGGTGAATTACTCGCTCGAGGAGGCGGAGGCCGAAGCGAAGATCGAGAAGACCAAGCTTTATTCGGATCAGATCGCCACGTTCGTCAAGAAGGGGGAGGATCTGCTCAACAAGCTGAGCGTGGATGAAATTACTCCCGAGCAGTATGAGACGCTGAATGCCGCCTACGAAAAGCTGATCGATGCCTCCACCAAGAAGCTGGCCGAATTGAGGGACCAGAAGGTGCAGGCGGTGAGGGCGCTGAAAGCCACTTGACGAGTGCAGCCCCTGCAAGGCGGGGGCTGCGCGCCCTGTCAGCGGCTCGCGGAATGAATCGGCTGGCTTTTCGGACTCGGCTCTCGATCATCGGACGGCATTCTTCCGGTGATGGAAGGCAAGGCCAGAAGTTTCGGTGATCGAGTCCGAAGTTTCGCTGGCAATCATCGAAGCTTCGGCGGCGCGATCCGAAGATTCGGTCTCGCCGGTCGAAATTTCGGACTCCGGGACCGAAGTTTCGGATTCAAAGTCCGAAGCTTCGAGCTCCGGGTCCGAAACGTCGGCCCCGGCACCCGAAAAATGGAACGTGAGTATCCATCTGGGGCGCGGCACGGGCGAAGTGGAGGGCTTCGGCCCCGGCCAGGAGGCAACGCAGATCGCGCGGCGCCATTCGATTTCATCCCGCCGGCGCGGGAAAACCGTGATGTCTGGCCGACCATGCCACCAGCAGCGTGGCCAGCAGCAGCGTCAGCAGGGCAGGGGAGAAGGCCCCGACGCCGAGGCGCTCCAGCAGCACGCCACCCACGATGCCGCCACCGGCAATGGCCGTGTTCCAGGCCGTGACCAGCATCGACTGTGCGACATCCGCGGCATTGCCGGCGGTCTTGGCCAGTGCGGTCTGGAACAAGGTCGCGGCACCACCAAAAGCCAGTCCCCAGGCCCCCACCGCTGCATAGACGACGATCGCCTCGTGGCCGGCGATGCCCAGCACCAAGGCCGACAGTCCGAACAGGCCGGTGCTCGCGAGGGTCAGCGTGCGCAGGTGCCGGTCGATCAGCATGCCGATGATCCAGATACCCAGCACCGACGTGACGCCGAAAACCAGCAGCACCCGATCCGTGCGCTCCACCATGCCGGCCGTCGCCAGAAACGGCGCGATATAGGTGTAGAGGATGTTGTGCGCGAGGACGAAGGCCAGCACCACGAACAACACCGGCCGAATACCGGGCAGGGTGAAGACTTGCCGCAACGACAGGCGTTGGTCCGCAGCCTGCCCCGCGAAGTCCGGCACTTTCAGGTAGATCCACACCATCAGGGCCAGCGCCAGCAGGCTCATGGCGCCGAAGCACATGCGCCACCCCATCGCGGTGCCGAGGAAGGTGCCGGCCGGCACCCCCAGGGACAGGGCCAGCGGTGTGCCCGCCATGGCAATGGCGATGGCACGGCCCTTCTGGTGCTCGGGCACCATCCGCGCCGCGTAGCCCGCCAGCAGCGCCCACAGCAATCCCGCCGAGACGCCTGCCAGAAAGCGCGCCAGCAGCGTCAGCGCGAAGTTGGCGGACAGGGTCGTCACCGTGTTGGCGATGGCGAAGCCGGCCATGGCGGCCAGCAGCAATGGCCGGCGCCGCATCCCCTGCGTAGCGGCCGTAAGCGGAATGGCGGCGACCAGGGAGCCGATGGCGTAGAGGGTGACGGTCTGGCCGACCCATGCCTCGGAGACGGCCAGGCCTTGGGCCATCCGGGGCAGCAGGCCGGCCGGCAGCGCTTCGGTCAGGATGGTGATGAAAGCCGCCATGGCAAGGGCCAGCAGCGCTCCGACAGGCAGGCGCGCCTGCTCCGCCGCGCTCATCGCCCGGCCTCCAGGGCGCCGTAGACCGCATCGCGCAGATCGGTGACAAAACGCCCCGACATGCCTTCGTACAAGGTGTTGGTGAAGGCGACGACGCTGAGTCCCCGCGCCCGATCCACGAACCAGGCATGGCCGTAGGCGCCACCCCAGCGCCAGCTGCCTTCCGACTCGGGGGACGCGGCCAGGGCCGGATCGCGCAAGACCGAGAATCCCAGCCCGAAGCCGAAGCCCGGCGCATTGGGTAGTTCCTGTCCGCCGGTCTGATCCCGCGCCATCTCGGCGATCAGTGCGTCGGGCAGGAGCGCGCCGCCCCCCTGGCGCAAGGCTTCCAGCAGGCGCAGGAAGTCCTCGGCCGTTCCCGCCATGCCCGCACCGCCGGAAGGGAAGGCCTGAGGGTCGAAGATGCGCGCGGGGCTGTAGGGGATGCCGATGGCCCCTTCGAAGGGGGAAACGGTTTCGCCTTCCGCCAGGGGGTGCGGCCGGGGGGCGTCATTCACATAGGCGGTCGCCACGCGTTGCGCGTCCAGGGCCACAAAGCCGGTATCGGCCATGCCCAGCGGAGCGGTCACGAGCTGGCGGACGGCGGCCTCCAGGGGCTCGCCGTGCACCTGCTCGATCACGGCGCCCAGCACGTCGGTGGCCAGCGAGTAGCCCCAGGCCGTGCCCGGCTCGTACAGCAGCGGCACGCTGGCGATGCGGCGCAGGTTCTCCGCCAGGCTGATAGCGGACGCATCCATCCCGTCGGAGACGCCGGCCCGCGCATAGGGACCGTCCGCCTCCGCCTCGAAGAAGCGGTAGCCCAGCCCCGCCGTGTGGCTGAGCAGTTGCCGCACGGTGATCCGCGCCGGCCGTCCATCGGCCAATTGCGGCCGGAACCCGGGTAGCCAGCGATCGACGCCGTCGTCCAGGCCGAGCCGGCCTTGCGCCACCAGCACCAGCGCGGCCGTCGACACGATGGGCTTGCTGACCGATGCCAGGCGGAAGATTGCGTCGACGGTCATTTTTCGCTGGCTTTCGCGGTCGGCCCAGCCGGCCGCCTGGCGGTCGATCAATACGCCGTCGCGGGCCACCAGGACCACGGCGCCGACCAGACGCCGTTCGTCCAGCGCCCGCTGAATCACAGCCTGAACGTGGGCGGACAAATTTGCGGACGGCACGCCTGTGCGCAGCGGCAATGCAAGAGTCGTCACGGGGGCATTCCTTTCGTCAATGAACATGCCCGTCACGATAGAAAATCGATGATTAGAGAAAAAGCGGGGTACAGTTCCCTTTTGAGCGGAACTATTTGTCCGCAATGGGGGCGCGGTGGACAGCCTGAACGGCTTCATGGTGTTTGTGCAGGTCGCCGAGACACGCAGCTTCGTCGCGGCCGGCCGCTTGCTGGGCGTATCGGCCTCCGCCGTCGGCAAGAGCGTGTCGCGGCTGGAAGAGAAGCTCGGCGTGCGCCTGTTCCATCGCAGCACGCGCAGCGTCTCGCTGACCGCCGAAGGCACGCTGTTCCTGGAGCGCAGCCGCCGCATCCTGGCCGAGATCGAGGCGGCGGAACTGGAGCTGTCGCAGGCGACGTCGGCACCGCGCGGCCGACTGCGGGTCAGCCTGCCGCTGGTCAGTTCGCTGGTGCTGCCGGTGCTCGGCGAGTTCATGCGCGACTACCCGGCCATCGAGCTGGACCTGGACTTCACCGACCGGCTGGTCGATGTGATCGAGGAAGGTTTCGACGCCGTCGTCCGGACCGGTGAGCCGGCGGACTCGCGCCTGTCGGCGCGCCGGCTGGGCGTTTTCCGCTCGATGCTGGTCGCCTCGCCCGACTACCTGGCGCGGCGGGGCACGCCGCAGGTGCCTGCCGACCTGCTGCAACACGCCTGCCTGCACTACCGCTTTCCCAACAGCGGCAAGCTGGAAACATGGGCGCTGCGACAGGCGCCCGGCGAGCCCGAGCTGCCGTTGCCCACCTCGATGATCTGCAACAACATCGAGACGCGCGTGTGCTTTGCGCTGCAGGGATTGGGGATCGCCTACCTGCCGGAATTCGCGATCAGGGAGCCGTTGGCGGATGGGCGCCTGCGTGCTGTTCTGACAGCGCACGTGGAACGCACCGGCGTCTTCCATGTGCTCTGGCCGGCCAGCAAACATCCCTCGCCCAAGGTCCGCGCCTTCGTCGATTTCCTGTGTGCCCGGGTGTTTCCGCCCTCGTAGACCAGGCAGCCCCCCGCAGCCGCTGGACCTTTGGGCGTCCTCGGCGCTCTCCGTGTCCTATCGCCGTGCAAGCCCCTCCAGGCGCGCCCAAGAGCCGGAACGTGGCCGCGTCCCAGCTACGCCCGACGGCCCTCAGTTTCCAGGATCAACGCGCACCCAGCCCTCCATCAGGATGCGGGCGCTGCGGCGGATGTCGCGCAGGCTCGGCGAGCCGATGTGGCCGACGTAGGTGAGGCCCAGCTGCAGGTTGCCGAGGTACTTGAAGTCGGCGCCCAGGGTCAGGCGCCGCTCGTCGCGGCCCATGCCGGAGCAGCTGCTTTCAACACCAACCATGGCCTGGCGCTGTCCGGCACGCTGGCCCTGAGCTACCCCGGCGTCTTCGAGGGCTGGGATCTGTCGGTGCCGATCAGCCTGTCGCGCCAGCTGCAGGGCCGCACGCTGACCGGCGGCGTCGGTGGGGAAGGGGATACGCGTGGCAGCATCGGGGCCAACTTCACCTACAACTGCAACTTCCAGATCGGCCTGACCTGCCTGGGCTACTTCGGCAAGGCGGAGACGGTGGACCAGAAGAAGATCAACCTGCTCACCGATCGGGACCCGCTGTCCCTGGTCATGAAGTACTCCTTCTGATCCTGCTGTCGCAGTTCGCGTAAGACGCGAAGCCCGTCCGACGAAAGCCAGGCGGGCTTCGCTCATTTGGGCACTGCGTCAGGCGCGGGCGGCCCAGTGCTTCTGCAGGACTTCGAAGAGCTCCCTTTCCTCGAAGCGGACATGGTCCGCGAGCATGCGCCCCAGGCTCGTCAGTGCCGCCGGATCCTGGTCGCGCGTCATCAGGTCTTCCATATCCCGGTGCTCTTTAACGAGCCGTTCGGCCAGCGCCACCTCGCCAAATTCGCGTAGCTGCGGAAGCAGATCCCGCTCCTCGTCGCCGAAATGGCGCAGCAGGGTGGGTTTTTCCTGGCGCAGGAAGCTCGTGACAGCGGGCAGGCCATCCGCGGTACCCGCGCCTGCAAGTCGCTTGGCCAGGCGCAGCGCAATGTGGTGTTCGCGGGACAGTTCGATGAGGCGGGGATCGCGCAACATGGTTCGGCTCCAGCATTAGGGTGAATGAAAGGCCCCGGCGACGGATGAGGGCGCGGCCCTGTAGCTTGCCGACCGTTCTACCTGAAAAGAACGGTGCGTTGCTACTGCGCTTCAATTCAAGCGCCACTTTGCCTACCTGAAGGAAACGCAACTTCAAGCCCTACATGAAGAAGGGCCTGTGGCTCGGCTCCTTCCTGGTTTGATGAGAGAATCGCCCCATTCTCATACTTCTGAAAATTACTGTTTTCAGAAGTTCAATCTTCAGGAAACTCAAGGCCCTGCTGTCGCGGCTCTTCCCTGTCTCCAACCAGATCCGACACGGTTACGCCTAAAACCTGGGCGTACCGAAACAGCGCAAAGGCCGGCATTCGCCGGCCTTCTCGTATGTAGCGAGCCGTCAGCGTGTATTGGACGCCCGACAGATGGGACAGCCGGTACATCGTAACGTTCTGCGCCGACATCTCGGCCAGCACGCGCCGGGCCAGCCCGGCGTACCAGTCTTCTTGCACTTCCCAGGGTTTCGGTTTGGCAGCCATGGCAGCGGCACGCTATCAGGCCCGCGTGCCGCGCCGCTGCGTGATAGTTCATTGCGGGCGGAACCCCTTTTCTGTTCGGCAGCACGCGAGCCGCTCAGCGGCTCGGCGGCCGACTACTCCTGCAGGACCACTCCACGCATGAAAAACCCGGCGCGGGGCCGGGTTTGATTTTCGTCACAGTTACGGAAATTCAAAGCAGCTTGACCAGTGCGGCGATCAGCGCCGCCTGCCCGAGCAGGAGGCCGGCAACCCACTTGATGATGTCTGCCTTCGTTTCCGCAATCGACGTATGGACATCGGCACGCAGGGCCGTGATGTCTTCCTTCGTCGCAAGACTGCGCAGCTCGACGAGTTCGCCCAGGGCGTCGCGCAAGGCTTCGGCCTCGGCTTTCGCGTGGGCCTCGGGCATGCCGGCATCCTTCAGGCGTTCCACGTATTTCAGGGTGTCGAAGGTAATGGCGCTCATGAGAATCTCTTTTTCGTCACTGTTACGAATTATGCACCATCAGGCAGGAAGAACGAGAGGGGTAAAGGCGAAAGGCTGAGGCAGAGGGCAAGGCAAAAGGCAGGAAAACGGAAGAGGCTGAAACAGAGGCAAGAACAACGGCGAGAGGTAAAGGCAGGCAGAGCGGAAACGGGAGATCAAGAGCAACGACGGGGGTGAAAAACAGGGGTAGGCGGCGGAAAGTACAGCAGATCAAGAGGATACGGCGCCACGCTCGAGCTCGGCGCCCTCCTCCATATCGCGGCCAGGCGACCCCGTCGACGGGCTTGTTTTAATTTTCGTCACTGTGACGAGTTATCGGGCAGGCGCTTACGAAGCTCGGCGACACAACGTTCGAAGAGGTTCTGCTGGCCTTTGGCGTGGACGCTGGCGAGCAGCTCATACAGGCCAGTGTTGGTCAGGCCGTCGAAGTCGTCGCCGATGGCCCAGCCGTTACGGCGACGCAGCTCACGCATGCGTTCCGCCGAGGACTTGGCCTTGCCGGTCGCCGGGCGACCGCGTCGCTTCGGCACATCACCGATCAGGTCCGCCGTTGCCTTGTCGTTTGCGTCGATCATTTTCGTCACTGTTACGATAATTCGATAAGGTTATTTTACGTCACAGTGACGAAAATACAAACTATGAACTGTGCGCATTCGATAGGGGCTGAATCGACTACACGGCGCCGGAGAGAACTAGGCGCCGGGCCTGGGCGAACGCCTCATCCGGCGGCAGCGCGGCCAGAGTGGCCACCGCCGGCAGTTTGGGCTTGAGAGCAGGTTTCGACGGTGCCTTACGACGTAGGAAGGCCACCAGCGACGCGAAGAAGGACCGGGGAGGCTTCGGAGCCCAGTAGCCGGGCGGGAGCATGCTGTGAACGCCGTGGGGATAGTCGTCGCGGAACTTCTGCTCCGTGTCGTATGCCTCGAACAAATGATTGCCGCGATACATCCACCGATCGGAGAGCAATGCATGCTGTTCGACCCCATAGCGGACATAAGCAATGTGAACCCGCGGAGGCTTGAGACCGAGGATCGGAATACGGATGCGGTCGGCACGGCGGCAGATAACGTGAAACTCGATCAACGCCTCCCTAACCTGCTTGTCGATCTGGTTAGGGTGTTGAGCAAGCAGGTATGTATCCCAATGCAGTTTTCGAGAGTGCGCCAACCAGGACAAGACGCCCTGCCGGTCCTTATCCTGAAACGTCCGGGCATTGAGCCAAGTCGCCAGCTCATCAAGCACGAGGACACCAAATCGGTCCTCGTCATACTTGCCTTCGTAGCCCGAGCCAATCGCCTCAAGATCAGCAAGGGTCGGCTTATCAGGCAAACGAATGATGCGAGCCGAGCGGTTATCCGCAGGCAACAGCTTATCGAGGTACAAATCGAGGTTGGTAGCCACACGGGCGCCCCGCCGAAGCGCCTCAAGAATGCGAGACACACAGACCAGGCTCTTGCCGTTGCCCTTCTTCCCAGTGACGAGGTAGTCCGCCATTTTCAGGTGCTCTGAACGATGTAGCCGAGGTTTTTCATGGACCAGCGATACAGCGCCACAGTCGTGTCGCAAGACAGGATCGCGGCATAGCAGGCCGGGAGGTTCGCCGGACACGCAACCCACATGCCGATTTGCGCACCAGGCATATCCGGAATCTGAGCAGCAACGCCGTTGAGCAACGCCGACATCGCACCATAGAACGTCGCAGTCAGAGCCCCGAGAGTCGCCACCGCAGACAAAGCCACAGCCAGCTTCTTGCCCACAAACTGGGCCAACCAGCCAGCCAGCGCACCGAAAAGATTAGTAAGCAGTGTTGCAAGTAATGGCATGGCAATTCCTTAAACGATGTTCATCGCGTCACGCGCAGAGCGCCAGATATACAGGCCTGTCATCACATAAATGACGTAGGACCAGAGATCCCGGATATAGCCAAGAGGCTTACAGACATTGATCGAAAATTGATGAGCCGTAACGCCATATTGCAATACCGAGCACGCACCGGCAGGAGGCTGATATACCCACGTAACGCCCCAATTCTGCGGACGTGTCACCTCTTCCATTTTTTGCTTCACTTCGTCATACGCCGCAATGATTTTCTGCTTGGCGCTCTGATCAACCGCCGCGACATCACTTTCAACGCCCGTTTCATCGACCTTCACGCCACACGGTGGCTTGCCAGCAATACCACATTCGGCGCCCTGCTGTTGCTGACCATTCCCAGCGCCGCCCGTACCCAGGCCAGAATTCGGATCGGCCTTGGTGGTGGTCTCAGAGGTAATGGACGTTCCCGTCGCGGTTCCTGAGCTGTTGTATTGCGTCGTGGTCGTGGTGGTCGTGGTCGTGCAAACGCCCGATGCGCACACCGTACTGTCCGTCTTATTAACGGTAGTACGAGTGCCATCGGCATTGGTCGTTTGAGTCGATTTCGTTTCAGTTTCTTTCGACGACGTTTTAGCGACACATTTCACCGTCGAGCCAACATAGCCATAGCCCATACCACTGGCAATGCAGTCGTATTCGGCAGTGTTCTTCGGAATTAGAGCAGGCGTCGTTTTAGGAGACGCAGCCGCTTCACCAGTCGGGCAGCTCTGCCCGGAATACTTCGCGGAAAATTGACCGTAATAAGATCCATCCACGGTCATGCCAGCCGATCCGACTTCCCTGTCCACGGCAGCAGTGCAGCCGCCCGAGCAAAAGGTCTGACCGACGTAATTATCATCAGATCGCGCCGGGAAAGACATCGATAGTTTCTTATTCGCACCGTCACCAAAATCGATAGTGCCGTCATCGACAGATTGACCACCTCTCGATGCGCACGGGCCAGGGCATTCACACTGATAAGCACCAGTAGGCCCTGTGGTGGCAGCAGAACCATTGGCGCAATAAGCCTTCATGACAACCTGCACCAGCACAGTAGTAGAAGATTTGCATTGACCATCACCCGCATCGTTGGTCTTGTAGAAATAGACGTTCCAAGTCGGATTTACAGTAGCTGCATAAGCAGAGCAAAGCTCGGAGCCAGATTTATAGTTTTTCCCGTTCCAAATCGCTTCATAGTGATCGACGCCACAGACACCATCGGCAAATGCAAGAACCGCATTAACCGAAAAGGCCATGCCAAGGACGAACCAAAGAATTAAGCGTAATTCGCGGATCATTTCAAATCCCATCAGCGACGACGAACCAGCCGGCTGCACTCATAACCAGGACGTAGAAAAGAACGGCAGTCCAGAACATAGACTTCAGGAAATAGTGCTGAAACGTCACGTGACGGACGGGCATCCATTTCTCGGCAATTGTCTGAATAGACCCCACGACTACAGCGGACAGGACCAGCAGGATCGGCTGCAGAACGGGGTGCTGAACGGGATTCAGAAATTCGAGCATTAACCACATCCCCCGATAAAACCGCTTTGGCCGGTGCAGGAGCCGGCAGCGGCGGATTGTCTTCTTGAGCCGCCGCCGACTGGCTCAAGAAGAAAGCGGCCACGAGGGCCGCGATCCTGCATGACAAAAAAGTCATGCGCACAGCATTAGACCTTGGAGGCGCCGCGCTTGAAGAGGCCGATCAGCACAAAGCCCACGGTGATGGAGCCGACGACGGGCCACACCAGGTCGATGAGGGACAGCGCATCGGTCTTGAGGGTCGTGAAGGCTTCGGTGGCCGCGGTCGGCAGTGCGGCGTGCGCCTGAACGGCGACCACCGAGGCGCCAGCCGCAACGGCCTGAGCGATACGACGACGGAGGGTGCCCTTCAGGGCGGCTTGGGTGGTTTGCATCATGATTCTCCTAAGTGTTGCCCTGTCGGGCGGGTTATCGGCTGTCTGCTCCCGTCACGGCCGGCCCGGCGGGCCGTCCATTCCGGGATCACACAGCCTGGTCGGCAAGACGCCGAAAAAGCCTCACCAAGTAGCCGGCGCAGAAGCCAACGGCCCATGCGCCCAGGTACAGGCCTATCAGTTCGGGGGTGTCGGTGATGTCAGTCATGACCAGAGCCCCGAGAGGTAGCCGGCAGCGAACGCCAGCACCAGAAATCCAGCGTGGAGGTAGGCTTCCATCAGGCCGCTCTCAGTTCTGCCCAGGAGCGAACGGGCGAGGCAATGCAGATCTCGCGGCGGCGGAACGGCAGGACGTTGCCGGCGCCGATGTCGGCGTCGGAGAGGCCGGCGGCGCGGAGGTACTTGAGGTGCAAATACCAGGTGGCGCGCGGCATTGATTCGCGGGCCAGTTCGTAGCCAATGGCCTTGATCATTGCCCAGGTGCGATGGGCAGCCAGGGCGCGTCCTTTGGTCGGAGCGACCTTTTCGAGTTCTTCCAAGAGCATGCCCATGTCCGTGACCTCCTGTTTTCCGATGAAGCGTTCGAAGTACTGTTCGTGCTGTTTCTGTAGTTCTTCGGTGGTGAGATCCCACCATTTGCGGCCGTCTTCGGCCAATCGACGGAACCAGCGTGAGCCGAGCGTGAGTTCCAAACGTGCGAGACGGTCAGCCAGCTCGAGGAGGTCGTCGGAGATCTCGACCTTGCCTTCCTTGAGCAGCTTGCGGAGCTGCGGCCCCTTCGCGTAGGCCTTGCCCTTGCGGAGGTCCGAACCCTTGTTCCAATAGACGCTATCCCCTCCCCCGCTGGTGGCCTTGGCGCGGCCACCGTCGGCGGTGATGAGCTGCCGCAGCAACTGCTTGACCTCGCGGTCCGTGGAGAGGGCGTAGTTCTCGGTAACGTCGATCCGACGGCATTCCCATTCGTGGGCCGGCGGCAAGATCGACGCCAGGCACTTGCCGGCGAAACGCACCAGCACACCGGCGCACTCGCGCACGTCGGAGGAGCCGAAGACGTTGTTGCCGTAGGTGATGAAGGCCGGTGAGGCGCCGATGGTCAGGCGCATCTCTCCGTCAGCGCCGCCGGTGACGGTCCAGCACAGGCCCGGGGTGTCCGAGCGCAGGGCGTCGAGGTCGAGGACGGGCTTTTCCCAGCGGATTTCGCCATCGGGGGAGACGCAGGTAATGCGGCCGAGGGCGGAGAGCACGCGGTCCTGTATCGCAGGCGGCAGCTTCGCGAGGGGGTAGCGGAGGGTCATCCAGTCGATCACGTCAGACCCCCTCGGCCAGCTCAAAAGTGCCATCCATGGCACTAAGTCCGGCCCCCCCTGAAACCGTCAAAATCTGGTCCGGAGTCCAACCCGTTAGACTAAGTCCGGGTGTTACAACGGACCCGGACTTTTTTTCCGTGCCTGCGAAGACCGGCCGAGAGGACCGAACAACGGGCGGCAACGGATCGATACGCGCCTCCAGATCGCCGCGACCATTGACGATCATCTGCGCGAACTGAAAGCCGCTACGCACACGCGTAGCCGCTTCCGTCCGGGCGTCGATGAACGACGAGAACGACGCATCCGCGAATGCGCCGCTCTTGGTCAGGGTGTAGAGAGTGAAGGCCATTTTCGTCACAGTGACGGAAATCAGTCCTCGACGGCGAACAGGCGGTTATCGGCGGTCTGGACTTTGGTGATTTCGCCCGTGTCCTTGTCGCGGCTCTCGTAGCTGCGGCGGAAACCGGCGATGCGGACACGGACGCGGATGTCTTCCTCAACGGAGCCGAGGCGAGCCTTGGCGACGACTTCGACGGTGCTGGGGCTGCTGTACTGGTCAGCGGCCGGCAGGATGATCAGGTGGGAAAAGCCGATGTTGCCGGCGCGGCGAACCAGGGAGATGCGACCTTGGAGAACGGCTTCACCGAGACCGAGGGGACGGCCTTTGGATTGCGTGCTATCGACGGGGGCTACGTTGGACATGGGATATGCTCCGGGGGTAGTTACTGGGCGTGAATCAGATCAGATGCAAATTGAAGGGCAACAGCAAAGCCAAACGCCCAGCCCATAAAGCACCAGGCGAGCGCCAACAGGCCATTGCCAAAATCAATCAAGGAGTAGAGATGGGAATGCCGATTTACGCGGATTACGCGTTCGATGCCCTCAAGAGTCCGGCTGTACTCTTCACTTTTGAACTCGTGATCGCCTTCGGATTGGCCAATCTGGCGGTCATCAGTCTTAAAAAGCTGAACCTGTATAACAGCGTAGGGAGGACGACCATCTGGGGCATCACCGTGATGGTCGTCTTGGGGCTTCTGGCGCATGCGATGAATGGCAGATGACCAGATGCTCGGCGGATGGCCGCAGCGGAGGTCTTCGGTAGGGAGGCTCACGGATGTACCCCACCGAAAAACTTGTGAAGATCAATACCCAATAACGTGCCCAGGACTAGAGCGAAGAAGAACAGACCGGTCTGGCTGAAGCACCACATAACGAATTCAAGGAACTCAAAAGACTTATGCCTATTGACTTTCAGCACCTTTTCAAAGCCTTCAAATACGCTCTCAGCCTCTTCGCGGCAGGCGTCATAGCACTCCCGATCATCTCGGCTCATGCCAGTCGGGAGTTCTTTGAAAAGCCGGACATGGAGCGTGGCGAAAGGAACCGAGTTCGGAAGGAAACCTTCGTTAGCCTGGTCATCGCATGGGCCTGCTTCAGCGCGTTCGTGGTGTGGTGGGTGCTTTAGAGGTACGTGAGACATGACGAAGGACTCCGAGTAACTTCAAAATGAAGTGGATCGGATGTAACTTCATTTTGCAGCTACTTGTCAAGCTACAAAATGAAGCTAAAGTGATCGGGAGCCGACCGGAGACGAGTCATGGATATATCGAAAGTACTAGACGACGCAAAGCAAGCCCTGAAAGTCGATACCGACTACAAGCTTGCGAAACACCTTGAAATATCAAACGGATACATCGCGCAGTGGCGCAAGGGGACGCGAATACCAGACGCATATGCTTGCGCCCGGCTTGCAGAGATACTGAAGATGGACCCGTTCGAGCTGCTGGTGCAGGTCGAGGCGGCAACCGAGAAGAACGAAGGCCGGCGGGCCTACTGGAAGAAGGTGGCGGAGAGGATGGCCGGGGCAAGCTTGGCGGCTTTTTTCGTGCTCGCGGCACTACCCGAAACAAGTAAAGCGGAGCAAAATACCGTTAAAGATCAGGAACTTACTGTTTTCAGAAGTATGAAGCATGCCCTAGTTCCGAAAGCGGCATCTGCGCCCATGTGCCAACCCTGTTGACATCCGCATAGTCTTTGTTGAGAATCTCTCTTCACTTTCCCTGCCACCCCTTTCAAAGGAGACATCAATGCCTGCTGCAGCCAACTTGAAGGAAACAACGCGCTGAGACCGTAGGCATTGTGCTGCCCGGAACTCGCGCAAGGCGAATCCGGGCTGGGAAAAAGCAAAACCCCTGGCCGTTGCCGGGGGTTTTTGTTTTGGGCTTCCCTTTCCGTCCCGGATTCCATGAAGAGCGGCAAAGCAAAGCCGCTGCAAGAAATTCAGGAATCACCATGGGCATACAAATTGAGTTGAACAAAGGTCGCGTGCCGGTCAAGGTCTGGACGCGCGACATCGAGCCGGAAGCAATCCAGCAACTGCTGAACGTCGCATCATTGCCGATCGTGCATGGCCATGTTGCCGCCATGCCGGACGTACATGCAGGCATCGGCGCCACCGTCGGTAGCGTCATTCCCACGCTGCGCGCCATCATCCCTGCCGCAGTCGGTGTCGATATCGGCTGTGGCATGAACGCCGTGCGTACCTCACTGATCGCCAGTGAGCTTCCGGACAACCTGCGCAGTCTGCGGATGGGTATCGAAAGCGCGGTACCGGTTGGTTTCAACCAGCACGCAGCCAGCCGCATGCGAGGCAGCGCCCTGCAGCGCGTCGGGCGGGTGTTGAACGACCGGCTGGACGTGGTCGTCGGCAAGCATCCGGGACTGATGAAGATGCAGCGTCGCTTCAACGAGACCTGGCTCTGCCAGATCGGTACGCTGGGTGGCGGCAATCACTTCATCGAGTTGTGCCTCGACGAGGCGGACCGGGTGTGGATCATGCTGCACTCGGGCTCGCGCGGCATTGGCAATGTGCTGGGGCGCTATTTCATCGCCGCGGCACAGAAGGACATGCGGCGGAATCAGATTCACCTGCCCGACCAGGACCTCGCCTATTTTTCGGAAGGCTCGGACCTGTTCGACGACTACGTCGAGGCGGTTGAATGGGCTCAGGACTATGCGTTCCTGAACCGCAGCCGGATGATGGCGGCGGTCATCGAGGCCGTGAAGCCGCTTCTGCCACCTTTCAGGCTCGAAGACGAAGCGATCAACTGCCACCACAATTACGTGGCGCGGGAGGAGCACCTGGGGGAGCGCCTGTTCATCACCCGCAAGGGCGCCATCTCAGCCCAGACTGGTGAATTGGGAATCATCCCCGGCAGCATGGGGACGAGGTCCTACATCGTCCGTGGGCTGGGCAATGCCGAGTCGTTCTGCTCCTGCTCCCACGGGGCGGGACGGCGGATGAGCCGCAGCGCCGCCAAGCGCCGGTTCAGCCGCTTCGACCTCGAGGCGCAGACCGCCGGTATCGAGTGCCGCAAGGATGGCGGCGTGGTCGATGAGATTCCGGCCGCGTACAAGGATATCGATCAGGTGATGGACAACCAGCGTGATCTGGTGGAAGTCGTCCATAGCCTGAAGCAGATCCTTTGCGTGAAGGGGTAAATGATGGCGACCAAGAAGACTCTCCTCGTCCTGCCCCGGACCAAGCCGCGCAATCCCTTGCTGGTGCCCGGCCTGACGCGCCGCGCTGGCCCGCACGGCAAGACTCGCAAAGCCGTTCGCCAACAGATGCGGCAACGTACCCAGCAAGCCATCGCAGCCCTGTTGAACGGCGACAAAACGGAATTCGAAATCGACTGACCCCGCCCGCTCCACCGCGGAGCGGGCTCATTTTTCAAGGAGAAAACCATGAAACCACCGATTGCCCGAACTTTTGCGCATGCAAGCACGAACGCTGACCCATTCATGGAAACCCGACATGGAACACCACACTATCGACGAAATCCTCGCTTGCCTTCGCGGTGAGCGCACCGTCTATCCGTACTACCGCGATCGCTACAGCATCGGGCTGCTGCGCCAGTTGAGCCGTCACAGTCGGCGAGGCGAGCCGCTCAGCGTCGCATCCCTCAAGAGGTCCCCGTATGCGTCGCTCCTGCAGAAGCCGCGGATCAAATCCGCTCTGGCCAAACTCGGCCACGACCGGATCGACGATCTGTTCCTCGCTGCACACGACCATGACCCGGACCAGGAGTATTTCGTCCTGACCCTCGACACGTGGGGAAATGAGCAACGCGCCGGAAGGCAGCGCCGGCAGACCTCGCGGCCTGGTCTGAATCTCGTCCTGCAACTCAATTTCAGCAGCGATCACGATCGTCGCTACCAGAGACTGGGCTGCCGGAGTTCATTGTTCAACTACAGCGGCCATCCTGTTTCAGATAGCCGCAACACGCTGGCATGGGCGCGCATCGATCTTGATTGGGACAGCAATTGCGCGCTGATCGAAGAAATCCAGTCAGACTGGATACGCAGCGTCGCCTGGCTGGCGCGACGGGTCGAAAGAAAACTGCTGTCCGGTTGTCCGGCGACCGACGTCATCCTGTATCGCGGCCTACGTTTGCCTCTGGCTGTTGCGCAGACTTATTGCGCCTACATCCAGGAACGCTACGCTGCGATCTGGGCCGAGGCCATATTGTGGGCGAGCGTCCAGTTCATTCGGGAAGAGCTTGGCTTGAGTCAGGTCTTCTACCACAGCGAACAGGGCGGCCGGCTGCTGAAGGGCATTCGCGGGTCGGCGCCGCCACGCTCGCTCTACACCGACCTGCCCCGGCGTTTCTGCTTTGCGTCCACGCGCGAAGTGCCGGACTTCCTCGCTGAAGACAGGGAAGTCCGGCAGCTTCTGCGGCAGTACCCAGAAATCGAGTTCTTTTGCTTGCGCCCTGACAGCGCTGAGTCGGTCAGTAGCCTGCGATTGACTTGGCCGGTGTCCTGACAATTACGCGTTTTGTTTCTTGAGCTGGCCGATTTCGGCCAGCGCTTCGGCCAGCAGGGTTTCTGCACGTTGGGCGCGTGCGGTTTCTGCGAGGCGGACTTCGTCGATGACACGTGCCCTGGTTTCGGCAGCGGCCACCGCGGACTCCTTGCCGTGCGCGGCTTCGGTTGCAACCTTGAGCTGCGCTTGCAGGCGTTCGATTCGCCCTTCAGCGGCGGCGAGTGATGTTTCGATCTGGCGCGTCTTGGACAAGGCTTCGCGCAGCGCCGCCTTGGCTTCCTCGGTCTGCTCACGCAGCTTGCTTTCGCGCTCTTCGCGGTTGGCCAGTTGCTGGCGCATGGCCGTGATGTCGCCGAGCTTTTCCTGACGGACCTGATCGATCTGCTTGACCAGCAGTTCGCGCTCGAGTGCGCTGCGATCCTGTTCATCCTTCAAGGACGTGCTGTAACGATCACGATCGGTCTGCAGCATCTTGGTCAGCCGCTCGGATTCCGCGACAAACTTTTGCTCGCGAACCTCTGCCGCATCCTCAAGCTGCTTGATCCGGCCATCCTGCACATCCTTCTGGCGCTGGGACTCCTGCACCTGCTGCCGCAGTTCCGCGATCGTTGCATCGCGGACGCGTTGTGCCTCGTTCAGCGCTTCGAGTTGTGCGGCTGCCTGCACCGCGGCGGCATCCTGTTGTTCGATCCGCTGCTCAGCGGCCTGCAGACGTACACGGTAAGCATCCTGCTCCTGCTCCAGCGCCTGGCGCTGGGCGGCAAAGAGTTGTTCCGCGTGATTGAGCGCCAGAGACCAGATCCGGGACATGAAGCCATCCGCCGACGAAACCAGTTCATCCGGCATGCCTGGGACGCTGCGCTTCCGGAAGAAGGTCGCGCCCGTTTCACGACGCCACTGGTCTATATAACGCTGAACAACCTCGCTGGACCCCTTGTTGCCAAGCTCCGCATAGACGAGATTGAAAGACGGATTTTCACCTTGAGCCAGCAATTGAAAACAAATTTGCTCGACGGCTTCGAAGTTGACGCTGCTGCTGCGTGCCATGGACTGTTCCCCTCCGCACAAACACGACTGAATATAGAAATGGTCTGAAAGATAACATACGTTTAAATCCGGTTACCGTTATATTTATAACGGTATGAGTGTGCGAAATTAAAGTCCCACCTGGTACGCAATCCACTGTGACTGTTCGCCATCGTACGCTGTCGTGTCTTTGGTCATACCTCGCTGCGGCGTGAAATGCGGCTGGCAGCCATATTGCGAGGTCATAGAATGCTTGGCTCGCCTCTTGCATGCGCGTTGGGTAAATCCTCATCCCGGTATGCCATGAATCAGACCACGCCTGCGCCCTCCCTCTGCTCCCGGCATCGACTTCCCGACAACGCCGACGGAACTTCGGCCCACATCTTTCGACTGGAGCCGTATCACTTCACGCGAAATCTCCCTCCGGACATTCGTGACAAACTGAAGGATATCTTTGCCAACTGGTCCGATGACGCTTATACGGAAGCCCGTGTTCAGGAGATCATCGATCAGGCGCCGGACTCCCTCGGAATCCGGATCGTGGCCTATCGCTTTTATTTCTATCGCCGTCGCTCGGGCGATGCAGCACGATGGGCATTGGCCTGTCTCGATTGGCTGTCGGCGCGCCTGGAATTACCTGCCGATTGGCGCCATGTCACTCCGGACATGGCGGATTTCACTGAATGGCATGCGTTTCCACGCCTGTGGCTACAGTCCTTGACCGCTTACGCCTATAACCTCGCGCGCCTGCAGCGCATGGATGAATCCCTGGCTGCCCTGGCTAAGGTCGAGGAACTGGATCCCAGCGGCCGCCTCGGCGCTGCCAGCCTGCGCGAAGTCTTCATCGCCCCCGATCCCAGCGCAGGTATGGTTTTTCCAAAGCCCTTCGAGGCCTGATCATCCGCTACGCTGGGGCAAGCCCGGCAGCACCACAACGCTGAACCGGGCGCCAAGCTGATAGCACAGGTACGAATGATCCGGGGCTTAGCGGAAATCCTTGTGGTTCAGCTTGTACTTGCTCAGGCGCAACCCCAGGATACGGCGGGTCAGACCTAGTTGGGTGGCGGCTTCCGTCGTATTGCCATGACTCGCTTTCAACGCGTCGACGATCATTTCGTACTCGATCGCATTGAGCTTGGCATCCAGGGAGCCGAGCATCGAGGACTCGGAAACCACCGGCGTCTGCAGCGACGGGGGCAAGTTATAGCCATGAATCACGCCGTCCTCGGCGAGGATGATCGCCCTCTCGACGACGTTTTCCAGTTCGCGCACGTTGCCTGGCCAGTGGTAACTCAGCAACATGTTGATCGCCGGCGTTGAAATGCGCTGGATGTCGACGCCCATTTCACGGGAGAACTTCGATACGAAATGGTCGGCCAGGGCGACCACGTCGTTGCCCCGTTCGCGCAGGGGCGGAATGGTGATCGGGAAGACATTGAGCCGGTAATACAGGTCCTCGCGGAACGTACCCTTCGTGACCATATCCACGAGATCCCGGTTGGTGGCCGCCAGGATCCGGATGTCCACGCTGATCGGCATATTTCCGCCGACCCGTTCGAAGGTCTTCTCCTGAAGAACTCGCAGCAGCTTGGCCTGCATCGGCAAGGACAGTTCGCCGACTTCGTCCAGGAAGATCGTGCCGCCGTCGGCCTCCTCGAAGCGCCCTTTGCGCTGGTTCGCCGCGCCGGTGAACGAGCCTTTCTCGTGGCCGAACAGTTCGCTTTCGATGACACTTTCCGGCAGCGCCGCGCAATTGAATTTGATGAAGGGGCCGGATGAGTTCGGGCTGTTGTAATGGATTGCGCTGGCCACCAACTCCTTGCCAACGCCACTTTCCCCGAGGATCAGGACCGTCGTCTTGGAGCGCGTGATACGCTCGATCATCCGGTAGACCTCTTCCATCGGCTTGGAATTGCCAATGATGTTGGCCGGCTTGAATTTCTCCTTGAGGGCGGTGCGGAGCCGTTGGTTCTCGTCCTCGAGCGCCACCTTCTTGACGTTCTCGAGCAGGTACAGCTCCACGGCCTGGGCCGTGGTGGCAGCCAGGATGGACAGGACTTCCACGTCAAGCTTCAACAGCCGGCGGTTATCGTAGATCCTCTCCGCGCTGATTGTGCCCATGACCTTCCTGCCACGCAGGATCGGCACGCAGAGGAAAGACAGGCGGGTGTCGCCGATGTTGCTGCGGCTGCCGGTACGGTTCAGGAAATTCGGTTCGTCGCTGATCTTCGGGACCACGATGGGCTGGCCGGTCTCCACCACCCGGCCGGTGATCCCCTCCCCGAGGCGATAGATCCCCCTCGCCTCCTCCTCCTCCGTCAGGCCGAAGCTCTCGTGGATGAAGATCTTGCCGGAGTCCGTGTCGTAGAGGCTCACCATGCCGCGGATCACCTTCATGTGGCGCTTCATCAACTGCAGCAGGATGTTGAGGATCTGCGAGAGATTGCCCGTTTCGGTGACGATCCGGCTGATCTCGTACAACAGCGGCAGCAAGTCGGTACGGCATTCCCCGAGGTTGCATTCACACAGATGGGGCAGTACGTCCCGTTCCGCAAAGTCCGGGATGCCAGGCGACTGCTTTGCCGTGCCGCCGGCCGGCTTCACTTCGGCCCCACGGCTGAATTCCTCGTCGACCACACGATCACTCATTTCCATGCTCCTTCACCGTCCGCTCGTGAGCAGGACGAAAACGCCATCGCAGCATTCGGTGCTCCGGCATTACGGGCCGTCGGGTTGCACCAAAATATATACAAGTATATAGCGATGGCCGTTCATCATTCATAGATAACCATTATTCCAGGATGGCTTTCAGTCGATGGGGACAGGCACGATTCGGACCGGCTCGTTCAGGGCTGCCATCAATTCGCGCCGAACCCCACCCAGGGTTTGGCCGGCGAGTGTGCAACTGACACAGGTGCCGGACAGGCGGACGCGGACGAACAAGCCGTCCACCGCAATCAGTTCGATGTCGCCGCCGTCCTTCTGCAGGCGGGGACGAACGTTCTGGATGGTCTCGGCAATCAGTTTCAGGCGCGCTTCGTCGCTGGCAGCAGTAGAAGGTGCATCTGTGGAAAATTCAGTAGTCATGGCAGTGGTGCCCGGAATGTGGTGCCTTCCGTGGCAGCAAGCCGCGTGCCGGAAACTGATCGGCGTGTCCATGGACCACGGCGCTACGGCCTGAGCGTAAGTCGTTCCCCTGGCTGCCGGGGATATCCAATCAGGACAGGGATAAGAAAGCGTACCGCGGCGTACGCGATGATGTTGCGTTGCACAAAAAAGAACGGTCACCCCCGCCGCGAGTGGAGCGCCAAACGGCGTCGAAACGTCCCTTTCCGTTCATCCAGCCCGGAACGTACTTTCTGGAACCCACCGCCACGCCTCCCCAACCTGATCCCGTTTCGCGTCGTATCCGGCGTGCCGCAAGGCCTGAGGGCCTGTGGCAACCGCAATCCTGGGCCGGTCGTCGCAACGTGAGGCCGGACCCGCTGCACCCTTTGGCATAGCGCTTGCCATTTCCTCCCCATACGGCAGCCGCACTGTGCTGGCTGCCGAGCCCAGCGGGAGCCCCACCATGACCAGTCTCATTCTCGGATCCGCCTTCATCTCGCGTCTGTGTTCGGCGCTGTCTTCACGGTCCGCGCCCCTCCTCCCTGCCCGTGCCGTGGTTGCCGACGGGGCCACGGTGGGTGGACTGTGCCTGGAGCGTGTCACCGTCCTGCGTGGGCAGCGGCAAGTCCTCAC
Organism: Pseudomonadota bacterium; assembly: GCA_018241685.1. Taxonomy (GTDB): domain Bacteria; phylum Pseudomonadota; class Gammaproteobacteria; order Burkholderiales; family Rhodocyclaceae; genus Zoogloea. The sequence continues at coordinate 43,362 of JAFEDJ010000039.1, read as the reverse complement.
CGACGTTTCCATGCCGATCCTGGAAGGTGGTGTGACCGCCATTGTCGGTCCGTCCGGCGCCGGCAAGACGACCCTGCTCGGCGTGCTCAACGGCCTCATCCGGCCGGCGGCCGGGCAGCTCACGCTGAACGGAATGGGTTGCCTGTCGTCGCCGGAAACCCTGCAGATCCACAGACGGCGGACTGCCACGGTGTTCCAGGAACACGCCCTGATCGACCGCCTCAGCGCGCTGAACAACGTATTGCTCGGCCTGGCCGATCGCCGTCATCCCCTCAGCCCCCTGCCCTGGCCTGCCGAGCTTCAGGAACAGGCTGCAGCCGCACTAAGGGAGGTCGGCCTGCTGCGCCATGCCCATGCACGCGTGGCGAATCTCAGCGGCGGCGAACGCCAGCGAATCGGCATTGCGCGTGCAATGGTGCGGCAGCCGCGCCTGCTGCTCGGCGACGAACCCTTTTCGGCACTGGACTCCGGGCTCGCGGCGTCGCTCGGCAATCTGCTCAAGGGGTATGCGCAGGCATCGGGCGTCACCGTCGTGCTCGTCCTGCACCAACTGGACATGGCCCGCCGCCTGGCCGATCGCATCGTCGGATTGCGGGATGGCCGGATCTGCTTCGACGGTCCAGCAACGGACTTCGATCTCGCGGTACAGCAACAGCTCTTTACATCCACGCCTTCCCTCTCTGGAGAACCGAAATGATCAAGCTCATTCACGGGGCACGTCTTCTGTGCGCCCTCATCCTCCTGTGCATCGGCATTTCTGCCGGTGCTACCGATACCGCTGCGCGTCCCGACAAGCTGGTACTCGGTCTGTTGCCGGGGGAATCCGCGCCCACGGTGATGCGCCTGAACGAAGCCCTGCGGGCCCATCTTGAAAAGCGCCTTGGCCTACCTGTGGAGCTGATGGTCGGTGCGAGCTACGCCGCTACCGGCGAAGCCCTGCGTTTCGGGCGCATCGACATCGCCTATCTCGGGCCAGTCACCTACATTCTGCAAAGCCGGCGGGCCAGGCTGGAGCCGTTCGCCCGACCGTCCCATCCGCAGGTCGGCCCGTCCTTCCAGGCTGTGATCATCGTCCCGCAGGACAGCCCCGCGCATGCGCTCGCCGACCTCAAGGGCAAGGACGTCGCCTTCGGCGACCCGGCCTCGACCTCAGGCACCTGGGTGCCGCGCTACCAGTTGCTCGACGCCGGCCTGGTAGCCGGCCGCGATTACACGCTGCGCGTCCTTGGCGCCCACGATGCGGTCGCGCTGGCGGTGGCCAACAAACAGGTTGCCGCCGGTGGCCTGTCCCTGCCGATCTACCAGCGTCTGCTGAAGGAAGGGCGCATCGATGCGTCGCGCGTGCGCATCCTGGCCGAGTCCCCGGCTATCCCGGAATACATGTGGACCTTCCGCGAAGGACTCTCCCCGGCGCTGAAGGACGAGATCCGCCAGGCCTTCCTCGACATGCGGGATAGCGCGGCCCTGGCGGTGTTCCGTGCCGAGGCCTTCGTGCCGGCCGCCGACGGTGATGTGGACAAGGTCCGCGGCTGGATCGAGGCGATCCGGAAGAGCTCCCCCGACGCCGTTCCGTCCCCCCGCTGACATCATGCAAGCCCAACGCTCAATCCCGCTCCGGGATATCGATCCTGCCATCGACGCCGTGCTGCGCAGTGCCCACCAGCAACGCCGGCGCACGCGGGCCGTCGTCAGCCTGCTGGCTTGCGCCGTCGTACTCCTGGCGGCCATCGGCGGCGCCTTCGACCTGCCCCGTTACCGCAACACGCTGTCCACCATCGCTCAGCTGCTGGGGGATGCCTGCCCGCCGGACTTCAGCCGCTGGCCCCGATGGGGGCAACCGCTGCTGGACACGCTGAGCATGAGCGTCGGCGGCACCTGCTTCGGGCTGCTCGCGGCCATTCCGCTGGGCGCGCTGGCCGCCCGCAACATCGCGCCGGGCTGGCTTGGTGGCCCTGTACGCCTGGCCCTCAACGCCATTCGCTCCATCCCCGGGTTGGTGTGGGGAATCATGTTCGTCGCGGCAGTGGGCTTCGGCCCGCTACCGGGCATCCTGGCTCTTGCCAGCCATTCCACGGGCATGCTCGGCAAGTTCTGCGCCGAGATCCTCGAACATGTGGACGCCGCGCCCGGCAATGCGCTGCGCGCCCAGGGCGTTTCACCGCTGGGCGTGTTGCGCTTCTCGGTGCTGCCGCAAATCCTGCCGCGCCTGGTGGACGTCACCCTGTACCGCTGGGAGCACAACCTGCGCGCTGCTACGACCCTGGGTGTCGTCGGCGCCGGCGGGATCGGGCTGGAGATCGTCACCGCCTTCCATCTCTTTGAATACCGGGAGGCCAGCGCGCTGATCCTGCTGCTGCTCGGCCTGGTTTCGGTGATCAACATCCTCGGTGGCCGCCTGCGCCGCCACTTTCTCGACGGACTCGCACAGCCATGAGCACGCCCTTGCGCTGCGGCCTGCTGCCCGGCGAGTCACCTCCTGTCGTACTGGCGCGCAATGCGCCATTGCAAGCCTATCTCGAGGAGCAGTTGGCGATGCCCGTCGAGCTGATCGTCGGCGAAACCTATGCCGCCACCGGTGAGGCACTTCGCGCCGGCCGGCTCGATATCGCCTACCTGGGGCCTGTTACTTACATCCTGCAGAGCCGTAAGGCCGAGCTGGAGCCCTTTGCGCGGCCGACTCACGCCGGCAGTACCGGTCCCACCTTCCAGGCCGTCATCGTCGTCCCCCACGCCAGCCCGGCTACCAGCCTCCACGACCTGCGGGGCAAGGAGATCGCGCTGGGCGACCTGGCCTCCACGTCGGGTAGCTGGGTGCCCCGCCACCTGCTACTGGAGGCGGGACTGGTCGCCGAGCGGGACTACCGCCGGCGGCATTTCGGCGGCCACGACCAGGTGGCCAGCGCCGTGGCCGAAATGCGCGTCCCGGCTGGTGGCATGAGCAAGGAGGTCTACACGCGGCTGCTCGGCGAGGGGCTCATTCTGCCGAACAGCTTGCGGGTGCTGGCCACATCCCGGCCGATCCCTGAATACATGTGGACCTTCCGCGCCGGGCTCGACCCTTACCTGAAGGAAGACCTGCGCCAGGCCTTCGTCCGTCTGCGCCTGCCCGCGCCTTTGCACGCCTATCGCGCTGACGCCTTCATCCCGGCTGTGGATGCGGACGTAGACCGGGTTCGCCAGTGGATGGAGGACATCCTGCAGGCGCGCCTCGTCCCCGGCGGCGCGCCGCTGGCCTTCGGCGAGCCCGGCCTGGATGCGCGGACGGCCTCCCCTTTCAGCTGTCCCTTCACCAACGCTTCACAACCGGAGATCCATCCATGTCCGTAGATTCCGCCGTGTCCTATATCCGCCGCATGCGTTCCGACGCCGATTTCCGCGAGGCCGTGCAAGCCCTGTCCGAGGATGAACCGGCCTCCTGGGCTTTCCTCAAGGAAAGCGGCTACGCGTTCTCCATGGACGAGTTCCGCCTCGCCCAGGATGAGATTTACAAGGAGTACGGCATCACGCCGATGTAGTCGTTGTCGTTGCGCCCATGCTGGGTGCAGCAAAGCGAAGGACCCGCTCCGGGAGGAACGGGCCCTTCGCTTACTGGACTTCGCCGGAAAAGGAGGCGGACCTCAGCGCGGCGGCGTGCCGAACAGGGTCACTTCCAGTTCCAGCACCGCCTTCACCACTTCGCCATGGCGTTCGTCGGCGGTCGAGGCATCGCCCAGGCCGGCACGCTCCATCCAGACGCGTGCCTGCTCCAGGGTTTGCCGGGCCTCCCTTTCCGCCTGGGCCAGCAGCGTCATGCTGCCGAACTTGCGGGCGCCCTTCAGGCGATTGATCGCATTCTGCAGACCACGGGTCTTCATCGTCGTCTCCTCAGCAGGTTTCGGCGTATTCGGCCGGAGCCTCCACGCCCAGAGCGCGACGCATCCACAAGGGCGGACGCTCCAGCATGCGCTGCACGTATTCGACGACCTCGGTGATGTCCCGGCTGTTCTCCATCTTCACCGGATAGACGCCCATGTTCTTGACCGTCACCGCGTGCAGATCGGACAAGCCCTTGCTGAACAGGATCGCGCAGCCGCGCACCGCCTCGATGCGGGCCGTCATGTGCTCCGCGCTGGCGCCGCCGCTCGGGTCGCCCATCGAACAGCCCATGCCGCCGCCGGGCCCCTTGCCACCATTGCCCTTCCCAGCCGCCGTACCGCGGAACTGGACGCTGTCGACGAACTCGCCGCGCTGCAGGCCGACTTCGTAGATGACGAGCTGGCGTGCGGCAGCGAAGTTGGCATTGACCTGCAGCAGGTCGTTGGTGGCGATGGCGATCCTGAGCAAACCGTTCTTTTCCATGATGGGCTCCTATAGGTTGGGGACGATGTGAGGGACGGGTCAGGTCATCGGCAGGCCGACGACATTCACTTCGCGTCCGAAGCGGGCCCGGAAGCGTTCCGGCAGGTGCACGCCGTCGGCAGTGCGGGCGCGCCACAGGGGCAGCCGGTTCAGGGGCAGGCGACCGTCCTTGAGCGCCTCCACGGGGATGATGTGCAGCACGTTGTCGAAGACGAGGTAGAAGTCCACCGGGTAGCGCGCCGGGTCGGCAAAGCGCTTGCCGATCTCGATGCACAGCAGCTCCCCATCGATGCGGAAGGCCGGATTGTCGTTGTCGAAACGGAAATGCCGGTTCATCGGCAGGGTCTGGTTGAACTGGTAGAGAATGCGGTCCTCGTCGTTGAAACCCTTGATCTCGGTGACGATGTCGGTGAAGTACTGGACCAGCATGGCCTCGACGTAGGCCTGCCCATGGGGCTGGTTGAAGGAATCCAGATAGAACAGCACGAAGGATTCGAGCAGTTCCAGCCCCATCGTGGACAGGGTGATGAACTGGGCGCAGCGTCCATGCACGCAGCGGATGCGCACCAGGCCGTCGTCCAGCTCGATGTGACCGTCCGGCAAGGCCCACGCCAGATGGCAGATGCGCAGGATGCGGTAGACCTCCGCCACAATCTTCTCCAGCGTGCTGTGCCTGGGCAGGGCCTGGTATTTCTTCCAGCTGGGCAGGTCCTCGATGTGCGGATGGGCCGAGGTCAGCAACCCTTCGAGCAACGAAAAGGCCATTTCCGTGGCCAGCAGCCCCGGAAGCTGCGGGTGGCTGTCGGCCTCCGTGGAGCCGAAGGAGAGTTTCTTCTTCTTGCTGCAGAACTCCACCTGGCGATACTCGGGCAGGTGGTGGCGGCGGCCGAAACAGGCGGCGAAGTCCTTCGCCAGATCGTCGTGCGAGAGCATCGGGGCGTCTCCGCGGTGGGTTGAGGGCGGAAACGGGGCCGGGCCCCGTTCCGTTCCAGCCGGTTCCGCCTGCGCGGAACCGGCGCCTGACTAAGCCGTGACCGGATTACCAGGTGTTCAGGATCCACTCACGATCCCTGGTGTACTCCATGTGCGCAAACATCGCGTTGGCAATGGACTCCGCCAGCTCCATCGCGCCCTTGTAGCCCACCGTGGGCTTGCGGTAGAGGCCCGCCCGGTCGAAGGTCGGGAAGCCGACCCGGACCATCGGGATGTTGGCGTCGATGGCGATGTAGCGGCCCTTCGAGTGCCCCATGATCAGGTCGAGCTTCACCTCGCCCTTGGCGATCTTCTTCTCCAGATCCCACAGGTCGGCGTTATGGATGATCTCCATGTCGAAGTGGGCGGAGGCCTTGAGCTCGGCGATGCGCGGGTCCTTCTTGTACTTGCTGCCCTGGTCGTCGCCGATCAGCAGCAGCACCGGCTCCAGCTCCACTTCCATGCAGAACTGGGCGAGGCCCAGCACCAGATCGGGGTGGCCGAAGATGGCAACCTTCTTGTTGGCGAAGAACATGTGGGCCAGGTCGGCCAGCGCATCGAGGGCGATACCGCGCTCGCGCACCAGCGATTCGGGGATGTCCTTACCGGTGATCTCGCTGATCTTGCGCAGCATGTCATCGGTGTTCTTGATGCCGTAGGGCGTGTTCACCAGGTTGTGCGGAACCTCGAAGGCATCCTTCAGGTATTCGCCGGTGGTCGCACCTTCGTAGCGAGCCAGGGACACCGTCGCAACGGCATTGGCGCTTTCCTGGATGTCCTCGACGGTGGTGCGTCCGTGGGTGTCGATGACCTTGTTCGGCATCATCGGCGAATCGAAGTCTTCGGTATCCACCAGCATGTTGGCGTCGACGCCCATCTCCTTCATGTAGTACTTGAGGAGCGTGATGTCGCCCGGATTGACCCAGCCGGGGATCAGGTTGAGCTTGCCGTTCGGCGTGCCCTTGGTCTTGGCGATGGTCTTCACCATCGACTTCAGGCACTCCGCGTAGCCGCTCACGTGGCTACCCTTGAAGCTGGGCGTATGCACCGGCGCCAGGTAGATGTGGCGATCCGGGAACTCGGCCTTGAGGGCCCGGTTGCAGTTGTTGATGGTGCCTTCGATGTCGTCGCCGATCACTTCCGTCGAGCAGGTGGTGATGATCGGGATGACGCGCAGGTTCGGGTAGCGTTTGGCCAGCACCATCACGCCCTCCTCCACCCGCTTGGTGCCGCCGAACACTGCCGACTCTTCGTGCAGCGAGGTGGAAGCGATGTCGAAGTTCTCCTTGAAATGCTGGGCGAACAGCAGGCGCACGAACATCGTGCAGCCCTGGCCACCATGGACCAGCGGGATGCAGTCCTTGACGCCGATTCCGGCGAACTGGGCGCCGGCCGGCTGGCAGTCGTACATCGGGTTGATGATGCCGCCCCGGTCCTTCGGGACGAGTTTCACTTCGGCCGGCTTCACGGCGGCCGTATCACATGCACTCATGAGAATTCCCCTTGGCTGCGGGCAGGTGCCGAGGCCCCCGCCCGGTGATGCTCAATAAAGGTGGTGATTGAGTTCGCGGTTGGTGGAACGGGCGATCGTGGTGTCGAGCAGGCGGGCCTTGAGGCTCTCCATCACCTGGGTGATCTCGGCCTCGCCGGCTTCGCGCACCCACGGATAGCGCTCCCGCAGGTCGTCGGCCATGATCCGGCCGTCGGCGTAGTGCAGGCGCTCCATCGGCGTGTCGCGCTTGGGCGGCTTGCCGGTGAGCAAGGCCGTGGCCTGATCGACGACGCCGTGGATGTTTTCGGTGCGGTCCCAGGTACGGGAGAAGAACTGCCACAGGCAGCGCTCTTCCGTGTAGCTGAAGACGTCCTCGAGCTTGTCGTCCAGCATCACGCAGCCTCCCGCAGGATCACCGGCGTGCTCTGGGCCTTGTCGCGGATATCGACGCCAGCCAGGTGACGCAGGGGGTTGTAGACCGCGTTGTAGGTGTCGCGGGCCAGATTCACGAAGCCCTCGAAACCCATGTACGGGCCGTTGTGGTAGCCGTGGCCATTCACGTACGGGATGTGCAGCTTCTTGACCAGCTCGCCAACCCGCGGGCCGGTGAAGATCACGTCCGGCTTGACCAGATCGATGATCTCGAAGAACTCCAGCTCGTTGCCGTCGTCGATGTAGTAGGTGCCTTCACGGCCGCGGGCGATGACCTTCTCGAAATCCTCCTCATGGCCGAACTTGGAGGACATGGCCACCACCTGGATGCCAAGGTCGTCTTCCACCGACTTGGTCCAGTGCCACAGGCGCGGCCCGCCGGTCCAGATCGCCATCTTCTTGCCCTGCAGGCGTTCCTTGTACCAGTCGAGCTTGGGCTTCCACTTGGCTTCCTCCTCGGCGATCAGCGCCTCGCCGCGTTCCTCGATGCCGAAGAAGGCGCAGATCTTGCGGATGCCCTCGGCCATGTAGCTGAAGCCCCAGGAGTCGATGTCGAGGCGCGGAATGCCGTAGCGCTTCTTCAGCTCGTTGGCGATGTAGCCGGACGAGCGGGCGCAGTTCACCACGTTGAGCTTGGCCTGGTGCATGCAGCGCAGGTCGTCGTAGGTGCCGTTGCCGGTGAAGTGGGCAACCACCTGGATGCCGAGCTTGTCCCAGTAGGTCTGCAGCAGCTGGGTGTCGCCCTGGATGTTGAAGTCGCCGATGAAATTCATCGTGTATTCGCTGGTGATCTCCTTCTCCAGCGTCTCGACCTTCTCGTTGATCCAGCCGATATTGAGCACATGGTGGCCCTTGGACTGGGACACGCCGGAGAAGCCCGGACATTCAACGGTGAAGATGTCCACGTCCGGCCGCTCCTTCATGACCTTCTTGGCCACCGCCTTGATGTCGTCGCCGATCAGCGCCGTCGGGCAGGTGGTGTAGACGATCATCCGCTTGATGTCCGGCATCTCGTCGAAAGCCTCGTTCATGCTCTGCTCGAGGCGCTTTTCGCCGCCGAACACGATGTGGCTTTCCTTCATGTCGGTGGACCACACGTACTTCATGTTGAAGTGGCCGTTGTCCGTCGGGTAGCGCTTGGTGTGCCAGGTGTCGTAGGCGCAGCCGAGCGGGCCGTGGATCATCTGGATGGTGTCCTTCAGCACACCGCCGATCACCAGCTTGGCGCCGCAGAAGGCGCAACCGCGCTCGGACAGGGTGCCGGGAATCGTCGCCGCGTTGGCAATCGGCAGGTATTCACGGGTGTCCTCATCGGGCGCCTTGAGGTAGATGTGTTTCTGGCGCTCGGGAATGTCCTTGTCGCATTCGAGCAGGACCATGGGCATGGCATTTCTCCTTGCAATTGATTCCGGGCTGGCCGGAGTGGAAACGGAAAAGCATTTCGATCGGGAAGGCAATTCCATTTAGCATCGAGCGTGCCATGCACGCCTTAATCAATTTCATGAAATTGTATTTGCAATAAAATCAATGCATTGAGTGGTTATATCGTGAGTCTCTATTTCCAATTCTGCCTTTTGTGACCTCAAATCCGTTCGCCCGCGTACCATGCGCAATTCGATGTTCGCGATTGTGCGTGGGCGCCTCTGGCCCTGAATAAGAAAGACCCGTCGCGCCAATTCCGGCGGGACGGGTCTTCGATATGAGCTATAGGGAAATCGCTATTGCAGGCTCGATCCGCAATGGAGGACCAGCGGTCTTGGCCTTTCAAGCCTTCCGGCTTTGACGAGCCAGGGCGGCGGCGTGCCCTGCAGGACCTCCTGAATCCGATCCAGGGCCCAGGGCGCAGCCATCGGGCTTCCGTAACCCAGCGGATGAACACCGAGGCGCATGAGGCGCGCCACATTGGATGTGCCCACGCCGACGGTCAGCAGCAGGTGGCAATCGGCAATGCACTCCGCCCGCCATCGATTGCCGTCGTCGGTTGCCTTCGCGGCCGCTGTGCCGCGCACGTCGATCAGCCGCGTTTCCGTCGCGCTCAGCTGGAAGACAAGAAAGCGCAGACAAGTGTTGAAGAAGCCGTCCAGTTGCAGCCCCGAATCGGACGCAACGGCGATGCGGACGGAGCCCGGCATGTCGCCGTCCTCATAACGCTGGATCGGCGGGATCGTGGTGTCGATGATGTTCACGGACGCCCGGTCCGTCAGGAATGCGAGGGCTTCCCGCAACTGCGGGCGCGGCACCTGCAGCAGTACGCCGCCGGGTGCGGCCCGCAATTGCGCCACCGTCAGCGAGCGGAGCTTGCGGTCGGTCAGCGGAAACCCCAGCAGCGCAATCAGTGCCTGCACCACGTCGGCCACCGCCACGCCGGGTAGCACCCTTGCAGCCAGGCCGATACGCAGCGCGAGGTCCGCCGAGAGTCTGGACGTCATGCTGCGGTCCCTACACCGGAGTGATGGCGCCGGACGCGCATTCGGCAAGACAGGCTGGATCGCCATCGCATTCGGTACAGGTTTCGGGGTTGATGGAATAGATGCCGCTCTTCTTCAGTACCGAGCGGGTCGGGCAGACCGGCTTGCAGTCGCCGCACAGGCTGCACGCATCCGGATCGATCATCATGGCCATGGCGAACTCCAGGCGGAGGTCCGGCAGGTGTCGGGGCCGAGAGGCCGCGCACCTGCCGGACCCGGTGAATGAAACGTCGTCGTCAGGCGACGGCCAGTTCTGCGGCGGTCTTGCCAACGATGGACTCGTCCTCCTGCTCCATGATGCCGAATTCCATCAGCAGCTCTTCGAGGCCGTCCATTTCCAACGGCGTCGGGATCACCAGCTTGGTGTTGTCGATCACCTTGCGGGCCAGCGCGCGATACTCGTCGGCCTGCTTCGCGCTCGGGTCGTACTCGATGACGGTCATGCGGCGAATTTCGGCGTGCTGTACGACGTTGTCGCGCGGCACGAAGTGGATCATCTGGGTGCCCAGGCGCTCGGCCAGGGCCATGATCAGCTCGTCTTCGCGGTCGGTCTTGCGGCTGTTGCAGATCAGGCCGCCCAGGCGAACGCTGCCGGAATTGGCGTATTTCACGATGCCCTTGGCGATGTTGTTGGCGGCGTACATGGCCATCATTTCGCCGGAGCAGACGATGTAGATTTCCTGGGCCTTGTTCTCGCGGATGGGCATGGCAAAGCCGCCACACACCACGTCGCCGAGCACGTCGTAGAACACGAAGTCCAGGTCTTCGTCGTAAGCGCCCTCTTCTTCCAGGAAGTTGATGGCGGTGATGACGCCACGGCCAGCGCAGCCGACGCCAGGTTCCGGGCCACCGGATTCGACGCACTTCACATCACCGAAACCGGTCTGCAGCACGTCGTCGAGTTCCAGGTCCTCCACCGAGCCGGCTTCGGCGGCCAGGTGCATGACCGTCGTCTGGGCCTTGGAGTGCAGAATCAGGCGGGTCGAGTCGGCCTTCGGGTCACAACCGACGATCAGCACCCGCTTGCCGGCCTCGGCGAGCGCCGCAACCAGATTCTGGGTGGTGGTGGATTTGCCGATACCACCCTTGCCGTAGATGGCGCATTGACGCAGTTTCTTGCTCATTTCTATTACCCCGTTTGATTGAATGAAGACTGGCGGCAATTGATCAGCAAGGGGCATGCCATTATTCTTTGATGGCGAATTTCCTTTTGTTTTCACGCCATTCGGAATTGGAAAGTCAATTTCCGTAAATAAAGCCGTTCGTTTGAGTACGAAGCCATCCGGCCGCGTTCGCCTCCGTGCGAGCCGCGCGCAACATACCAGACCCTGAAATGCAAAAAGGCCGGATAAATGGACAACCCAAGAGTCCATTTATCCGGCAAGGCTCCGAGCACTCCCCGCTGCGGTGGATGGCACGCCCCCCGCGGGAAGATCGGTCAGGCTAAATCGTCCATCGAGGTAATCAGTTGATGGATCACTGTAGGATTCAGAGCGGTCGATTTCGCGTCCCAATCCTCTTCCGCAAGAGTGTCGAAACGGTCGGGCGATTTCTCCAGCCTCGCCACGGCGCGGTCCACCCAGGCCAGTCCGCCGTAGTGCAGCGCAAAGCTGACCTCATTCAGCAAGTCCATGATCTCGTGGCCGTTATCCACGATGATCGGTTGCACGTCGAGGGCCATCAGGCGGCGGATCGACGATGCGCCGATGGACGCGGCATAGACCGCCGCACAGCCCTTCAGAAAGTCCAGCTTGGCGATCACCTTGTCCTCCGGCGGTTTGTCCGGCGGAGGCAACACGTCTTCTGGTGCGGGGGCGTAGGGCTGCGACGGCAGATGGGCCACGCCCTGCAATTCCCGCGGCAGACCCTTGTCCTTGTTGCTACCCTTCATTTCCACCTTGATGAACTCTCCGATGCCGACGAGGCTGGCCCGCCCGGGCTCCACGTCGAACAGGACCAGGCGATCGGCCGCACCGAAATGCAGGTCGACCTTTTGCTGGTCCGTTGAGGCAAATGCAATGCGTAACATGGGATTTCCTTCAGCCGAGAAGTGTTGATGCGCCGGACACGGCGGGTACGCTCCCGTCCATTTCCGGAGGGCGCTCCTTTCCATAGAAGGAGTGATACGGCGCGATTTCCGGGCGGGCCGTGCTGGCGAGATTGGCCAGATCGAATAGCGCCTGGCGGCTCCCGGCGTAGCCGACCCATTTGCGGGCTGCGCCGCCGAAGATGTCGTACAGCGGAAAGCCGGCTCGCAGCAGCGGAATGCGCAGCCTCTCCGCGATGTCCGCGCCATGGGAGTTGGCGATCAGCACCTGGGCCTTGCCCGCCTGGGCCTGCGCCTCCAGGTCTTCCAGATCACCGACGACGACCGCCTCGATCGGCAGATCGACCAGCCCTTCCGCGCGGCTCGACGCCACCGCGGCGACCACCTGGATGCCGACGCCGGTCAGGAAGTGCGCCAGCATGCCCAGGTGGTCAGGGTCGGCAGCCACACCAAGGCGCAAGGCACCCAGCACGAAATGGGTATCGACCATCGCGTCAAGCAGTTGCTCGCGTAGCCTGTCGATCCCGTCGGGTACGGAGCGCCCGGAAAGCCCGGCCAGCACCTCGGTGAAGGCATCGCATGCCGCCAGCCCCATCAGCCCGTCGAAGCGGTGGTCCGGCACGCCGGTGCGGGATTTCAGCCGATCCGCAGCGGTGAAGACGGACGGACCGACGGCCAGCGTGGCGATGGATTTGCCCATCGTCGCCACGTCGATGCGCGACACGCCGCCGCGCGACAGGGTCGAGAAACCCGCCGGGTCGAAATGCCCATCCAGGCTGCCGCCCAGGTCCGGCAGCATCACCGGGCGCAGGCCGAAAGCCTCGACCCAGGCCCGCACGGCTTCGGCGTCGCCCGGTGTCAGCATCGACGACAGCAGCACGTTCACCTGCCTGGGCCGGTAGCCGGCTACCCGGCCCTCCGGCACCAGGTGCTCGATGACGGCTTCCAGTGCGCGAGCGTAGCCGCTCTCCAGGCTGCCGAGCGTATCCGGCGTGTTGATCGGAATTACGCTGATGTCCATGAATTCCGGACTGCTGCGCTGGAACTCCTTGACCGTCCGCGCGATGTCGGCACCCTGGGTCTCGGTCAGGCCGGTGGTCATCAGGCCGATGACCTCCGGGTTGTTGAGTTCGGCGACCGTCCGCAGGGCTTCGATCACGCTGTTGTCGGCGCCCATCACCGTCACCACCTGGTCCATCGCGGTGGTCTGCAGCGGCACGGGTTCGCGGAAGTGGCGGGTGAAGAACACCTTGCTGAAGGCTGTGCAGCCCTGGGCGCCGTGCTGCAGCGGCACCGCCTGGTCCAGCCCCAGCACGGCCAGGGTGGCGCCCATCGGCTGGCTGACCTTGAGCGGATTGACGGTCAGCGGCTTGTTCGAGATATGCACCATTGCCATGTCGGCCTCCGTCAGGCGCAGGCCAGGGCCATGGCGCGCCGCTGGTGCCACGCCGGCTTGAGAACGAGCTGCGCCCAGATCGGGTTATCGATCACGTCGGCGATGTGCTGCGCCAGTTCGACGAGGCCGTCGTAGCCGGCGTAACCGAAGTCCCGCTCGTGGTTGATGTCGAGGAAGGGGATGCCGGATTTGAGCGCCGGATACAGGTAGCGCCCGCCGGCAAACAGGATGTCGACACCGTAGTCGCGACAGGTCTCCATCAGTGCGCTCTGGTCGTTGTTGCCGATCATGCGGGCTTCGGGGCCCATCAGTGCGCGGATGCGGGCACGGTCCTCCTCGGTGGACTTCTCGGTGCCGGTCGCCACGACGTCCATGCCCAGGTCCTGCAAGGCCGATACGATGGACCAGGATTTGACGCCGCCCGAGAAGATCAGCGCCCGCCGTCCGGCCAGACGCTCGCGGAACGGCGCGAGACGCTGGGCCACCCGGCCCTCCTCCCGGCCGATCACGACCTCGGTACGCACACGGAAGTCCGCGTCGCCGACAAGCCCGGCGAGATCCCGCAGGGCCTGGGAGGTGTCCTCCACACCGTAAAAGCTGCCTTCGAAGAACGGGGTGCCGTAGTCCTCCTGCAGCTTGCGCGCCACGTTGAGCATCGCCTTGGAGCAGACCACCATGTTGGCTTTCGCCCGGTGCATGGTCTGCACTTCATGGAAGCGCGCATCGCCGGACAGCGTGCACAGGATGCGCAGGCCCAGTTCGTCGAACAGGGGGGCGACGCGCCAGAACTCGCCGGCGATGTTGTATTCACCGATCAGGTTGATGTCGTGGGTCGGCAGACCATCCGGGCGCGGCCGGGCCGGCTCGGGCTCACGGGTGCCGATCACGTGGCGGTACAGCGTTTCGCCGGCGATCCGGTTTCCGAGGCTTTTGCTGCCATAGAAGCCGGCGCAGTCCACCGGAACCACCGGAATCTGCCAACGCTCGGCCGCAACCTTCGCCACGGCAGCCACGTCGTCGCCGTGCAGCGCCGGCACGCAGGTCGTGTAGACGAAGACCGCCGCGGGACGGTAGCGGGAAGCCGCCTGGCCGATGGCATGGAACAGCTTTTTCTCGCCGCGCCCCATCACCACGTCAATATCCGAGAGGTCGGTGATCATCCCCAGCCGATAGGTGTCGGGCCCCGACGAGCGCGTTCCCCGCGCATCCCAGGAACTACCGGCACAGCCGATGGGGCCGTGGACAATGTGGGCCGCATCGGCGATCGGCAGCAGCGCGATCTGCGCCCCGTCGAACGCACAGCCGCCCTGAGTCGCACCTGGTTTCGATTTGGCACAGCCGGTTTTACCCTTGTTGTTGTGGGCGCAGGCGGGCTCGTCGAGCAGGGCCTGGATTTCATCTGCGTTCATGGTCGTATCCCTTCAGCCATTCAGAGCCGGTTGGTCGATATCAGTCGTGATCCTTGAAATCGGGGTCCGCCGCCCGCTGGGCAAGCTGGCGGGCGTGCTCCTTTTCCTGCTCCGTCAGCAAGGAATCCCGCACCCGATTGAAAAAGGGGTTCAAATAGGCATCCAGCCAATTGAACAGCGCGGAGCGTTCCTTTATGGCGTTCTTCCTGAATCGCAGGCAGCGGTAGCACATCGGGGAGCGTGCCGGATGATCCTCGGCACGGATCGCGTAGGCGTAGGCAAATAGCCGGATGCCGGTGGCCAGTACTTCCCGGAATGCGCGAAACCACCAGGCGCGCCGATAACACAATTGCTCGAGGCGAATTGTGCAAATACGGCACGACACGCTGCTTTGCGCCTGAAATACGGGCAGTGCATCGGATGGCATTTTGAACTCCCGGATGAATCGGCCTATTGCGATGAATACAATTCAGCAAGCTCCGGGCCACCCGAGGACAATCAGGGGAAATGAATCTGAAATTGAAAAGCAGGACGCCGCAAATCCGCGCCAATAGGCGGATTGCGGCGTAAGGCGGGATGACTCTCGAAGCTGCGCAGCAGAAAGCGCGCTATGAATCCGGGTACATTCCGGAACGCTTCAAAGGGCGGACGCACATCCGCGTTCCGCCCGGAACAACCCCCCGGT
This sequence comes from Pseudomonadota bacterium, assembly GCA_018241685.1. Classification (GTDB taxonomy): domain Bacteria; phylum Pseudomonadota; class Gammaproteobacteria; order Burkholderiales; family Rhodocyclaceae; genus Zoogloea. The sequence continues at coordinate 28,123 of JAFEDJ010000039.1, read as the reverse complement.
CTATTTCTTCCCGGCCCAGGGCAGGCGCTGCTTCTGTGCCTCGTCGTGCCAACGCTCTTCTTCCTCGTGGATATAGCGCTGTGTCGTGCGGGCATCCGTATGGCGGGCATCCTTCTGCACGAAGCGCTCGTTGATGCCACTGTCGAGCTTGGCGGTGATGCCGGTGTGGCGCCCCCAGTGGGCCGACGCGGCGCGCAGCTTTTCCTTCTTGTGCTCGGCGTCGGGTGGCAGCCGTTCCGCCGCGGCACTGAAGATCTGCTTGAGAATCTGGTTCAGGCGGCGGGCGGTGATCGGGCTGCCGTCCTTCACCGATACCAGCAGCGGCGTGGTGTCGTCTCGGCGCGGCACGGCGGTGAGTCCCAGGTGCTTGCGGTAGCGGATCAGCGCCTGCAGCATGTCGTCGGCCACCGGCACCTTGGCTTTCTTGCCGCCCTTTCCCACCACATGCCACCACCACAGCCCACGTTCCTCGCGAAAGCTGTTCATTCGGTGGGATTCCAGTTCGCCGGCACGGGGCGCCAGCATGTACAGAATGGCAGCGATGAAGCGGGCCCGCTCGTATTCGTCGCGGTCCCGTTCGGCGTCCCGCGGCATCGCCTCGATGGCTGCCGTCACCGCATCCCACATCTGCTGGTCGAGAAAGCGCTCGACCTTCTCCATCTCCTCGGTCTGCGCCACGGCCCGCAGTGGACCGGTGACCTCGCCGGACATCTTGCGGCGACGCTGGCGGATCAGGCCCAGCGGATTGCCCTGCAGGTAGCCGGCATCCACGAGATAGGTCATCAATGAATTGATGGCTGCCATCGCCGTGAGCACGGCGCTCTCGCTGAGCGGGCCGACAAAGGGGCGCCATTTCTCCGACATCCGGTTGACCTTGGCGCCGCACCACAGCGCGGACGGTTGTGGATCGGCGAGGAAGTTGAGGTAGCCCTCGAAATCCTGCCGGTTGAGGCTGGACAAAGGCCGGCCGCAGTCCACCAGCGACCACAGCAGCAGCCGCTCGCACTCCCGCTGGTAAATCCGGTAGGTGCCCGGCGAACGGTCGTACTCGGACAGGAAGCAGCGGATCGCATCCACATCCGTATCGGCCTGGATCTGCAGGCGTGCCGGGTCGGCGCGGTTGGCGCCATCGCGGCCATCGAGGTCAGCAGGAACGGTGATCTCGTCCAGCGGACGCAGTGGCACCACGGTGGTATGGGTGATGGACATGGACAGTGATGTATCCGGCTGGATGCGAACCAGCTCGACAGGACGGACGAAATCAGACCACTGAACTTGCGTACAGCAGTTTACTGTATATAATTACAGCTATCGAGAACGCGGGGCCATCGAGCAGCTGATCAGCTTCACGTGCATCCGCTCATTCGCCCAGCCGGGCTTCAATATCGTGTTGAGGAGTCGATGATGGAAACCTTGATTTGCCGCATTCTGATGGTCACGGGTGTTCTTGTTGGTGTGCTTCTGGCCGGGGGCTACGGCATGCAGGCCGCCGTTCCTGCGCTGCTGGCGCTGGTTGGGGTCGGTGTGCTGCGCCAGGTGGCACCGTCCCTCCCCTGGCGCCTGGGCCACGGCCGGCGTTACCGTTACCGTGTCAATTGATCTCGAGCTGCAGCTTGCCAGCCCGGGCCTTCCGTTCGGCCTGAATCAGTTCGACGATGTCCGTGTTGCGGTTCTTGCCGGCCCAGCTTTCGGCGTTTTCGTTCTGGTCGTTCTTCCAGTCGATGTTTGCGTCGGCCTTCAACAGCGCGCGCACAACGTCCTCGTGTCCGTTGCGAGCGGCAAACATCAGCGGCGTCGATTGATTCGGTGCCAGAACATTGGGGTTGGCACCCTTTTCGAGCAGCAGATTGACGACTGCCAGACGACCTTCGAAGGCGGCATATAGCAAGGGATTCCAGCCCGGATGGTCGAAAGCGGCGCCGGCCTCCAGCAGTTGCTGCGCGATTTCGGTGAAGCCTCGCAGGCTGGCCAGCATCAACGCGCTATCGCCGGCGCTGTTGCGCGCATCCAGCTTGACGCCGCGCTGCTTGAGCAGTTCGGCAACGACCTTGGGTTGCTCTTCACGGGTGGCGAGGATCAGCAGGGTGTTGCCACTGGGATCGCTCGAATTCACGTCCATGCCCTTCTTCACCAGCTGCGCCACTTCGGCTGCATCGCCGAGTTTGGCGGCGTTGAAGAGGTCGTCCAGAGAGGCCGCGGCGGCCGGGGCGCACAGTTGAACGCTGATCAGGCAGGCGCCCAGCAGGCGCAAGGCGCGAAGCTTGAAAACGGATTTCATGACAGTCGTGCGTCCTTGAAGAGCCTGAAGAAATTCCGGGTTGTCAGTTCCGCGATCTGCTCCAGGCTTTCGCCGCGGGCCTTGGCAACAGCTTCAGCAACGTGCCGGACATAGGCTGGCTGGTTGGTCTTGCCGCGGTACGGCATCGGCGCCAGGTAGGGTGAGTCGGTTTCCACCAGCAGCCGGTCGGCCGGCACGTAGCGGGCCACGTCCCGCAGGGCTTCGGCATTCTTGAAGCTGACGATGCCGGAAAAGGAAATATGGAAGCCCAGGTCGAGGGCCTGCTCGGCGACTTCGCGGGTTTCCGTGAAGCAGTGCATCACGCCACCGGCAGCACCTGCATCCTCCTCGCGCATCAGGCGGATCGTATCGGCCGCCGAATCGCGGGTATGGATGATCAGCGGCTTGGCGCTGCGGCGGGCGGCGCGGATGTGGGTGCGGAAGCGCACCCGCTGCCATTCGGGCGCGTCCTTGTGCCAGTAGTAGTCGAGGCCGGTCTCGCCGATCGCCACCACCTTCGGGTGGGCGGCCAGGGCCAGCAGGCGCTCTTCGTCCGGCTCCTCGCAGTCGGCGTTGTCCGGATGCACGCCAACGGACGCAAACACGTTGGCGTGGCGCTCCGCCAGGGCCAGGATGCCCGGCAGGGTTTCCAGCTTCACGCTGACGCACAGGGCGTGGGTGACACCGTTGTCGGCCATGCGGGCCAGCACCCCGGCTTCGTCTTCGATCAGATCGGGGAAATCGATATGGCAGTGGGAATCAACAAGCATTGCAGCACAATCGGAAATAAGGCGATCGGATCAGATCGTATGGGTGGGACGCGACGAACCCAGGTGCCCGGCCAGGATCTGCTCGATCCGGTTGCGCAGCACCTGTCCGGCCTCATCCTCACTGAACTTGACCCCGATGCCCTGGGTCTTGTTCCCCTGGGCGCCTGCCGGGGTCTGCCAGACCACCGTGCCGGCCACCGGATGCTTGGTCGGGTCGTCCATGATCTGCAGCAGCATGAAGATCTCGTCGCCGAGCTTGTATTCACGGGCCGTGGGCACGAAGATCCCGCCGTTCTTGATGAACGGCATGTAGGCAGCATAGAGCGCCGACTTGGAGCTGATGTTAAGGGACAGGACGCTGGGCCGGGCCTGGGCCGGCCGCCTAACGGGTTCATTCATCGGCGCACCGTCGTCGCGGTTGCCTGGATACTCCGGGCGTACCGCAGAAGCATGTCTTCGAGAAAGAGCCGCGCGTTGAGCGGATGCTGGGCCACGCGGCGCGACTGGGTGATGTCATTGTAACAGCCGAGGGCCGTATCCACGGACAGCCTGTCCGCGATGGCCTGCAGCGCGCTCAACCGGGTCGGGAAGAAACGTACCGGACCACCAAGGCGGAGGCTGACCAGATCGGCGATCCAGCGCTGCAGCCAGCTGGTGAGGGTCGCCATGTCGAGCCCGCTGGCCTGGGCATCCTTGCTCTTCAGCCAGCTGTCCCACTCCCCGGCCAGGCGCAGCGGCGCCTTGGCCGGCACTGCGCTCACATCGGAGACGAAACGCCGCAGTGCCGCCGCACCACCGCCCTCTGCCAGCTCCGACGCGGCCAGTGGCATGCCGCCGGCAAAGGCGAGCAAGGCTTCGACGTCGGCAACCCGACGCTCGGCCAGCCAGCGGGTGGCCGTGTCGGCCGGCGGGCGGGAGAAGGCCCAGGTCTGGCAGCGGCTGCGGATGGTCGGCAGCAGGCGCTTGGGCGACGACGAGATGAGCAGGAACTGCACGTTGGTGGTCGGCTCTTCCAGCAGCTTGAGCAGCGCGTTGGCGGTGAAGATATTCATCGCCTCGGCCGGATCGACGATGACGACCCGCTGGCTGCCCCGGTGCCCGCCGGTGGTCAGCGACTGCTGCAGATCGCGGATCTGCTCGATGACGATCTGACGGCTGGCCGCCTTGCCACCCTCAGTCTTCTCGGCGGCGCCTTCGCCGCGCTCTTCCTGGTCGGCCTCCGGCACCACGCGCAGCAGGTCGGGGTGATTGCCGGCCTGACGCCACAGACAGTCCTCGCAGACGCCGCAGGCGTGGCCGTCGGGCCCGGGACTGGCGCACAGCACGCGGGCCGCCAGCGCCTCGGCAAAGACGCGTTTGCCGCCGCCGGCCGGGCCGGCAAACAGCAGCGCATGGGGCATGCGCTCAGCCCGATCCAATGCCCGCTGCCATAGAGGCGCCTGCCATTCGAAAATCATTGGAAGCAGTTCCGCAGGAGGATGTCGGCCACCTCAGCCCGGATGGCTTCCGGATCATTGCCGGCGTCCACCACCTTGACGCGCTGCGGCGCCGCCGCGGCGCGCTTGAGATAGGCATTGCGCACGCGGGCAAAGAAATCGGCCTGTTCCCGCTCGAAACGGTCGGGTGCATTGCCGGTGCCCGCGAGGCGCTGGGCGGCCACTTTCGGGTCGAGGTCGAAGATCAGCGTGAGGTCCGGCTGCAGGTGGGGATGCACCCATTGTTCCAGTGCTGCAAAGCGGCCCTCGTCCAGCCCGCGCCCGCCAACCTGGTAGGCGTAGGTTGCATCGGTGAAACGGTCCGACACCACCCACTTGCCTTCCGCCAGGGCCGGCTCGATGCGCTGTGCCAGGTGTTCCCGGCGCGATGCGAACATCAGCAGGGCTTCCGTCTCCAGATGCATCGGCTCGTGCAGCACGATCTCGCGCAGCTTCTCGCCGAGCGGGGTGCCGCCCGGCTCTCGGGTCTGTACGACCTCGATGCCGCGGGACTCGATCAACGCGACAGCCGCGGCGATCTGGCTGCTCTTGCCGGCACCGTCGATGCCTTCGAAAGTAATGAAGCGGGATTTCACGGGTTGCGTTTCCGGATGTACTGGGCCACGGCCCGGTTGTGTTCGTCGAGGGTGCGCGAGAAGGCGCTCGATCCGTCGCCACGGGCGACAAAATACAGGTATTGGGTGTGTGGCGGGTGGAGCGCGGCCTGCAGCGCAGCCACGCCGGGCATCGCGATCGGCGTCGGCGGCAGCCCGGGCCGCGTGTAGGTGTTGTAGGGCGTGTCGTTCTGCAGGTGTTGCTTGCGCAGGTTGCCGTCAAAGTCCGTCCCGAGGCCGTAGATCACCGTCGGGTCGGTCTGCAGCAGCATGCCGGCCTGCAGGCGGTTGAGGAAGACCGAGGCCACCAGCGGCCGGTCCTTGGCCTGCCCGGTCTCCTTCTCGACCAGGGAAGCCATGATCAGCGCCTGGTAGGGATTCCTGTAGGGCAGCCCACCGTCCCGCTGCGCCCACTCCCGCAGCAAGACCTTCTGCTGCTGCCGGTAGGCGCGGCGCAGAATGTCCAGGTCGCTGCTGCGCTTGGAGAACAGGTAGGTGTCGGGAAAGAACAGGCCTTCCGGATGTGTCGCGGTAGCGCCGATGCGGCGTAGGATCTCCGCGTCGGCGAGGCCCGCGCTGTCGTGGCGCAGGTCGGGATGGCGATCCAGCGCGGCCCGGAACTGGCGGAAATTCCAGCCTTCGATCAGCGGCAGCTCGGCCTGCGTGACGTCCCCACGGGTCAGCTTGTCGAGCAACCCCAGCGGTGTGACGCCCGTCTCGACCTCGTAGCTTCCGGCCTTGATCCCGTTGGCCTGGCGGGTCATTCTGGAAAGGAGGACAAGGGCGAAGGGCTCCACATCGACGCCCGCATCGACGACCTGGCGGGCCACCTGCTTCATCGGCGAGCCGGGTTCGATGGTGAAATCAAGGGGGCTTTGGTGCAAATGCACCGGCGTGTGTGCGAACCATGCCAATAGTCCGACGGCGCCGGCAGCGCACAGCAGGACCAGGGTCAGCAAGCGAAAAAACAGGCGCTTCATCAGGGAACTTGGCGCGTCGGGAACGAACGAATGCAGTGAAGAAAGGAGGATGTCCTGGCAGATTCACGAGGGCTTGATTATTGCTTCAAAAGCGCTGGCAACCCCCGTGCGGCAGCGCCCATAATAGCGCAAACCGCTTTGAGACTCGTTTTTGCGACAGGACAAGACTGATGAACGCAACTTGGCAAAATTATCTGGGCGCGAAAGGCGCAAGCTTTTCCGACTTCTCCGTCAAGTTCCATGAAGACGAACGGCAGGATGTGATCCTGGCTGCGCAGGGTACCGTGGTGGTGCCGCTGCAGCACCTCGGCGCGATCCGCGCCAGTGGTGAAGACGCCAGCGTGCTGCTCCACAACCTCTTCTCCAACGACGTGAAGAAGCTCGGCTCCAACGAGGCCCAATTCACCAGCTTCAACAGTCCGAAGGGCCGCATGCTCGCCAACCTCCTGCTGTGGCGGGAAGGCAGCGACTACCTGCTGACCCTGTCGGCGGACATCCACGCCGCGATCCTGAAGAAGCTGTCCATGTACATCTTGCGTTCCAAGGTGCGCCTGATGGACGACAGCGGCGACAGCGTACTGATCGGCCTGGCCGGCCCGCAGGCGGGTGCAGCGCTCGAGGCCGCCGGGCTGCACATCCCCGGCGCACCACGGGCCACCGCGTCCGGCATCGCGACCGTCGTGCGCCTCGATGGGGCACGCTTCATCGTTTCTGCACCGTTGTCCGAAGCCGCTGGGCTGTGGGAAAAATTCGTCGCCTCCGGCGCCATGCCGGCGGGGTCGGCCGCCTGGCAGTGGATCGACATCTCCGAAGGCCTGCCGGTCGTCACACAGCCGATCCAGGAAGAGTTTGTCGCCCAGATGCTCAACTACGAGCTGATCGGCGGTGTGAGCTTCAACAAGGGCTGCTACCCGGGCCAGGAAATCGTCGCCCGCACTCATTACCTGGGCAAGCTCAAGAAGCGCATGTTCCGCGTGCATGCGGACATCGCCGCGGCGCCGCTGGCCGGTACCGATGTGTATTCCCCCGAGTTCGGCGAGCAGTCCGCCGGCAAGGTGGTCAGCGCGGCGCCCGCGCCCGAGGGCGGTTACGACGTGCTGGTGGTGCTGCAGACATCGAGCGCCGAATCGACAGAAGTCCACCTGGGCTCGCCGGCCGGCTCCATCGTGCAGTTCCTTCCCCTGCCCTACGCCCTGCCCTGAGTCCCTTCCTTGGCCCTGTCCCATTACTACATCTACTACCCGGTACGGATCGGCACTGAAGCCGATCTGGCCCGGGTACTCCATCTGCTGCAGGCCGACATCCACCGGGAAACCGGTGTCGCCGGGCGCTTCCTCCGCAAGGCCGACGATCCCTGGACGTGGATGGAGATCTACGAGAACGTGGGCGCCCCGGCCGAGTTCGAGCGCAGCCTCGAACAGGCGGTCGAGCGCCAGGGCGTGGCCCGCTTCATCGCGGATGACGGCCGCCGTCACACTGAACGTTTCATCCCATGTGCCTGATCCTGCTGGCCTGGCAGGCACATCCGGACTTTCCGCTGGTGGTGGCTGCGAATCGGGACGAGTTCTTCACCCGCCCGGCTGCTGCCGCCGCCTGGTGGCCTGAACGCCCGTCGATCTTTGCCGGGCGCGATCTCGAAGCGGGCGGCACCTGGCTCGGTGTGACCCGTGACGGGCGTTTCGCCGGCCTGACGAACTTCCGCGATCCGCAGCGCCAGCGGGATGGCCGACCGTCCCGCGGCCAGCTGGTCACGGACTTTCTCGCCAGCGACGAAAGCACCGCATCCGCCCTCGAACGGCTGCGCCGCGAAGGCCCGCGTTACAACGCCTTCAACCTGCTGGTGTCCGACGGTAAATCCCTCGGTATCTACGAGAGCGAGAGTGGCGCGGCGCACATTCTGCAGCCCGGCCTGTACGCACTGTCCAATCATCTGCTCGACACGCCCTGGCCGAAGGCCGTGGCCGGCAAGTCCCGTCTCGCCAAGGCGCTGGGCGCGCTGCCGGACACGGCGCCGCTGGAAGCGCTATTGCGCGACGACCGCCCCGCCGCCGATGCCAGCCTGCCCCGTACCGGCGTCAGCCTGGCCTGGGAGCGCATGCTATCGAGCGCCTTCATCCGCGCGCCGGGCTACGGCACCCGCTGCTCGACGCTGATCCGCCAGGATCGTCACGATGCCGTACAGGTCGTCGAGATCACCTGGAACGACGTGGGCATCGAGACAGGTCGGCTTGCCGAGACCTTCCGGATCGCACGGGCCTGAGCCCCGCGCCTATAATTCGGCCCTTGTTTCCGCTGCAGCACCATTCCGCATGACTGCCTCACCCTCCTTCCGCGACCTCCTGCCCGCTTTCGATGCCCATGCCAAGGCCAAGCCCGGCCAGCGCCTGGACCTGCCGGCCTGTACCGGCTCTTCCGACGCACTGGCGATCGCCCGTCTGGCGGGCGGTGGGCGGATGCTGGTGGTGGTGACGGCCAATCCGCTGGATGCCCAGCGCCTGTCCGACGAGATCGCCTGGCTGGCGCCTGGCCTGCGTACCCACCTGCTGCCGGACTGGGAAACCCTGCCCTACGACAGCTTCTCGCCGCACCAGGACCTCATCTCCGAACGCCTATCCACGCTCTACGCGATCAGCCGCGGCGAGGCCGACATCGCGCTGGTGCCGGCCTCCACCGCCCTCTACCGGCTGGCACCGCCGGCCTTCCTGGCCGCCTATACCTTCTTCCTGAAGCAGGGCGAGAAGCTCGACGTGGAGCGCCTGCGCATGCAGATGACGGTGGCCGGCTACGCCCACGTCACCCAGGTCATGTCGCCCGGCGAATACAGCGTGCGCGGCGGCCTGGTGGACCTCTACCCGATGGGCGCGGCCCTGCCCTATCGCATCGACCTGTTCGACGAGGAAGTGGAGAGCATCAAAACCTTCGATCCGGACACCCAGCGCACGGTGTTCCCGGTGAAGGAAGTCCGCCTGCTGCCGGCCCGCGAGTTCCCGATGGACGAGACCGGTCGCACGCGCTTCCGCGGCCGTTTCCGTGAAGCCTTCGAGGGCGACCCGTCGCGCAGCCCGATCTACAAGGACGTTTCCCACGGCATCGCGCCGGCGGGCATCGAGTACTACCTGCCGCTGTTCTTCGACGAGACGGCGACGCTCTTCGACTACCTGCCCGACAACGCACCGGTGCTGCTCCACCGCAACGTGCCGGGTGCGATCGAGGCCTTCTGGAAGGACGCCCGCAGCCGCCACCAGCTGCTCGGCGGCGACAAGACCCGGCCGATCCTGCCGCCGGACCAGCTGTTCCTGTCGGAAGAAGCCTTTTTCGTCGCGCTCAAGGAGCGCACCCGCCTGGCCCTGCCGGAATCCGGCGGCGATGGGCCGACTCAGGCGTTGCCGGACGTGTCCGTGGAGCGCAAGGCCACCGATCCGCTGCATCGCCTGAAGGCATTCACCGACGGTTTCCCCGGCCGCGTGCTGATCCTCGCCGAATCGGCCGGCCGCCAGCAGACCATTGCCGAGTTCTTTACCGAGTACGGCCTGAAGCCGGCAGCGACGGCGGATTTCGACGCCTTCCTCGGCGGCGACGCCGGCCTTGCCCTCGGCACCGGGCCGCTGGCGTCCGGCTTCATCCTGCCGGACGCGAAGCTGGCAGTCGTCACCGAATCGGAGCTCTACGCCGCCACCGCCCGCACCCGGACCCGCCGCGACAGCCGCAAGGCGGCCACCGTCGAAGGCTGGCTGCGCGACCTGTCCGAGCTGAAGGAAGGCGACCCGGTCGTCCATTCCAGCCATGGCATCGGTCGTTACATGGGGCTGATACACATGGACCTCGGTGAAGGCCAGACCGAGTTCCTGCACCTGGAATACGCCAACGGCGACAAGCTCTACGTACCGGTGTCCCAGCTGCACGTGATCACCCGCTATGCCGGCGCCGATCCCGAGGCAGTCAGCCTGCACACCCTCGGCTCCGGCCAGTGGGAAAAGGCCAAAAAGAAGGCCGCCCAGCAGGTCCGCGACACAGCGGCCGAACTGCTCGCGCTGTACGCCCAGCGGGCGGCGCGCAAGGGCCACAAGTTCGACTTCAAGCAGCACGATCTGGAAGCCTTTTCCGAAGGCTTCGGCTTCGAGGAGACACCGGATCAGCTGGCCGCCATCGAAGCCGTCATCGCCGACATGAAGTCCGGCAAGCCGATGGACCGCCTCGTGTGCGGCGATGTCGGCTTCGGCAAGACCGAAGTCGCGCTGCGCGCCGCCTTCATCGCGGTGGCCGACGGCAAGCAGGTGGTTGTGCTGTGCCCAACAACGCTGCTGGCCGAGCAACACTACCAGACCTTCGCCGACCGCTTCGCCGACTGGCCGATCCGGGTTGCCGAGTTGTCCCGTTTCAAGAGCGCCAAGGAACAGGCTGAAGCCATCAAGCAACTCGGCGAGGGCAAGGTGGACATCCTCATCGGCACCCACCGGCTGCTGCAGAAGGACGTCACCTTCAAGCGCCTGGGCCTCGTCATCATCGACGAGGAGCACCGTTTCGGCGTACGCCAGAAGGAAGGCCTCAAGGCCCTGCGCAGCGAGGTGGACATCCTGACCCTCACCGCCACGCCGATCCCGCGTACGCTGGGCCTGGCGCTGGAAGGACTGCGGGAGTTCTCGGTGATTGCCACCGCGCCGCAGAAGCGCCTCGCTATCAAGACCTTCGTGCAACGCCACAGCAAGGGCATCGTCCGCGAGGCAGTGATCCGCGAGTTCAAGCGCGGCGGGCAGGTGTACTTCCTGCACAACGAGGTCGAGACCATCGAGAACATGCGCGAATCCCTCGAGGAGCTGCTGCCCGAGGCGCGCATCGTGATCGGCCACGGCCAGTTACCTGAGCGCGAACTGGAGCGCGTGATGCGTGACTTCACGACGCAGAAGGCCAACCTGCTGCTGTGTACGACCATCATCGAGACCGGCATCAACATCCCGACCGCCAACACCATCATCATCAACCGGGCCGACCGCTTCGGCCTGGCCCAGCTGCACCAGCTGCGCGGCCGCGTCGGCCGTTCGCACCACCAGGCCTACGCCTACCTGCTCACCGACGCCCATGCCAAGCCGACTGCCCAGGCCCAGAAGCGCCTGGAGGCGATCACGATGATGGAAGAACTGGGTTCCGGCTTCTACCTGGCCATGCAGGATCTGGAGATCCGCGGCGCCGGCGAAGTGCTCGGCGAGAACCAGTCCGGCGAGATGCAGCAGGTCGGTGTCAGCCTGTACACCGAAATGCTCAAGCGCGCGGTGCGCGACCTGCAGCAAGGCAAGGAGCCGGACCTCAGCCAGCCGCTGGAAGTGGTGTCGGAGATCAACCTGCACGCCCCCGCCCTGCTGCCCAACGACTACTGCAGCGACGTGCAGGAGCGCCTGACCCTCTACAAGCGTCTCGCCAACTGCGAGGCGGAAGACGACCTGCAGGCCCTGCAGGAAGAGCTCATCGACCGCTTCGGCGAGATGCCGCCACAGGCTCGTGCGCTGCTCGAAACCCACCGCCTGCGCATGCTGGTCAAGCCTTTCGGCGTGGCCAAGCTCGACGCGTCCGAATCCCAGCTGTCGGTGCAGTTCGACGCCACCGCGCCGATCGACCCGACCAAGGTCATTCTGCTCATGCAGAAGGACCGCAGCGTCCGCATGTCCGGACCCGACAAGCTGCTGCGCAAGCTGTCGATGCCGGACATCAAGGCGCGGGTCAAGGCTGCGCGTGACCTGTTGGAGGCCGTGAAAGCCTGATTCGTCTCCGGATCAGTTTTGATCGCGCTGGAGCATGGTAGTGAGCAGGTCGAGCAGCATGTCCGTCTCCAGCGGCTTGTCGCAGATGCCGGACACGCCGGCCTGCTCCACCGCGGCCAGACGGCTGGCATCCGACTCACTGGTCACCATCAGGATCGGTACCGCCTGCTGCCAGCTGCGGGTCCGCACGTATTCGACGAGTTCCCGCCCATCCATCTCCGGCATGTTGTAGTCGGTGACGATCAGGTCGACCATCGTGTCACCGAGCAGCACCACGGCCTCCCGCCCGTTGTCCGCCTCGATGAAGTGCTGCAGGCCCAGGTTGGACAGGATGCGCCGGACGAATTTGCGCGCATTGGGGCTGTCGTCCACCAGCAGCACGCGCACCTCCTCCAGGTCGACCTCGTTCTCCAGATCGCGTCGAGTGCCGAGCAGATCCATCGTGCGGCTGATCGCCCTGGCCAGCTGGGAGGCATCGAAGGGCTTGGGCAGGATGCCGCACAGGCCGGCTTGCCGTACGGGGTCGAGGGCCTGCGGACGGGTTTCGCTGGAAATCAGGATGAAGGCCACGTCCTCAAGACGCGGATCGGTGCGCATCGCCGCCACCAGCTCGGTGCCGGGCAGATCCGGCAGATAGAGAGCGCTGAGCACCACATCCGGCCGCTCCACGCGCATGGCCTCCAGCGCTTCCGCGGAGCTGCCGACCGTGCGGACGCGAGTCAGACCGATTTCCTCGCATTCCCGCTGGATGATCTTGGCCTGCAGGGCCGATGGCTCGACGAGAAGGAGCCGGGTGTTTTCGAATCGGGAAGCGGTGTTCGTCATTGTTCTTGTGCCTAACCAGTTTGGACGGCACTGTTAGCGAACAAAAATGAAAAAAATTGAGGTCGATCCGCTAAAAAATGGTGAAAACGGCACTCACGGATCGATTGCCCCCCGGAGCGCGGACGGCACGAAGAGCAAGGGCAGAAGGCAAAAAAAAAGCCGGCCAGGGGGGTGGCCGGACTAAAGCTGGGAGTCATCTACAGAACGACACCCGGATGGAGATGACTCATCAAGATGTCGTGCGGTGAATTCTAGCCATTCCGCATTTATATGCAAGTAAGATAGTCACTGAAACGGGCAGCGCCAGGCCGCTAGAAGAACTCCAGCTCGCCACTCGACTCCACTTGCTGCTCCTCATGCCGGTCGAGGCGGAAATCCAGCGTCTCGTTGTTCGCCACCTGCACGCACAGGGTCAGCCTGAAGCGGGCGGTGTCGTTGATTGTGGCCGTCAGCGCGATGATCCCGGTCGGCTGCAGGATCGCCACATGATCCACGCAGGCGCTCTCCAGGAAGAAGGGCGTCGACATGCCGGCATGAAAACGCGCGGAGAGCCCGCGATTTACCGCGCCGCACACCATGTTCACAAATTCCGCGTAGGCATCGAACAGCACCGTTTCGTCCAGCGTCCGTTCATCGAGACCCGCGAGTCCGGCCAGGTGGCTCCTCATCCCGCCCTCCCGCTCGAACTCGAACAGTGCGACGATCCGGAACAGGTAGGACGAAATGTTGAGCACCACCAGATCGGCGGTGGAGCCGCTTCCCGCTTCATCCCGGCTCGCTTGCGGATGGATCTCGCACCTGTCCGACGCAGCATTCACGCTGTGCTCGCGGATGGCCTTGTTGAACAGCCATTCGATGGACTCCCGCGCATCCCGGCTAATCATGCGATCCGTCCTGCCCGGCGACGATCTGGGCGATGCGCTCCGTCGTCGCGCCGAGCCCGAACAGCGCCGTGCGGATCATGTTGCCGCTGGCCTGCATGTCCTGAAAAGTGGTCGTGGTGATCAGGTCGTTCTTGTCCAGGTTGGTCTTGTAGTCCTGGGCCAGGCGCGTGGACGTCAGGGCCAGATCGCGCACGCCATCGGCAACGACCGAGAAGCCCCGCCCTTGCTCACCGGCCCGCGCTGCCTCGATGGACGCGTTGAGGGCGAGCATCACCACGCTCTTGTTGATGTTCTGGAACTGCTCGTTCTGCTTCTTGAGCTCCTGATTGTTGCGCAGGATGGCCTGCATCTCGCCATGCCAGCGCTCCAGGCTGCGGATCATGCTGAAGCCGGCCGCGAAAACTGAAGGTGGAATCGTGAGATAAATAGACCGGGTGTGGGATCAGTAACGCTAAACGAAATTTAGCATTGCTGAACTAAAGGAAAATGAGTGCCGCCTACTGAGCCGATTGAATGTACGGCGCCACCCAAATCTCTGCCATCGCCAATCCCGCCAGCCGCAGCGCCTCCTGCAGCTCTGGTCGAGTAGCCTGGACCACGCGATTATCGGCCAGCACCCACGGCAGCACGTCCGCATCAGTCATCGCAGAGAGCGCCCTCGACATGCGGTTTTGGCTGTCCTCGTCGCCGTCGAAAGTGAGTCCAGATGCAGTTGTCACGATGATCTTTGCGACAGCTTCAGCCCGGCCTGCTTTCGCAGCTTCGAACGCTGCTTGCCGCTCGCTCTCACCGCGGGCAGCGCTGATGGCAGCATAGCGATCCCGATCTGCAACCACCCACTGTCCATCAGTGAAGCGCCAGGCGCCGCCGACATAATCGGGATTGTCAGTGACCACCTGGAGATAGTGGCTCGTCGTCGTGATATCCGGGCACTTCACAGCACCAGACAGCCCACTCTCCGTCAGCTCAACAGAGGCCGTCTCCTCAAACAAAAACACCACGATTTGAGTCGTATTGTCGATCACAGCGATCATCAGCATTCCCCTGTTATGTGGATCGTGTTTGCCGCGTACGCCCGCCCCACGAGACGCGAGCCGCTTTGCTGCAGCGTGCCGGTGTCGTCAAGGTAGTAGAGATATCCCGGCGTGAGACCAGACACCGCCTTGTTGATACCACCACGGATCGTGATGTAACCCTGCGCACCGGCGGCGATTGCCGCCTCGGCGATACCGACCCAATTCCCAGCCGTCGTCACAGAATCGCCTGCATCCCAGACGCGCGAGTGCCCGTAGTTGTTATCCCCGAGATCCTCGAAGGCCATCAAGAACTTTCCGGTGTAGGCGCTGAACGCCAGCGCGCACGTTGCCGACATTGACGCGTTCATGACCGTTGGAGTTTCAAACGACAGCGAGTTACCAGACAGCGTCGCAGGAAGTGCAATAGCGTATTTGTTCGAGACGGTGTCGAAGCCGTGGATGATGAGCTTGTTGTTCGTCCAGTCGTAATCCGCCCGTGCATTTGTCGGGTCATACAGTACAGAGCTCACCGATCCGGCAACACCGGGCGTTACCGTTGTTCCGGATACCGTCAGCACAATGTATTGCGTCCCCACAATCAACACGTACTTACCTGCGGCTCCAGCGTACGACAGAGGAACGGGAGCCGTAATCGTGACAGTCCCCGAAAATCCACTCAGACCGATGCCTACTCCCACGCTCAATGTCGAGGCATTGACGGTCACCACGACCGCGTTATTTGCGCCGCTCTGGTTAAACGCCACCAGAATCTGTGGCGTCCCGCTCACCTCACACGCGCCATGCGCATATGCATTCGTCCCGCTGACGAAATAGCTCGTTGCCCAGGTCATCACACCCGACAGCACCGTCACAACCCGCCCATACAGGCCGCTGTTGTAATACAGCACCATCAACTTGGCCTGATGCGCGTTGTACACGAGATAGGGCCGTACCCCTGCAGAGACCACCCCGCCGCCGGTACTCGCGGTCCCCACAGACAGTGCCGTCCCACTGATCGAGATCAGCTGCATCGACAGCGTTCCGGTGTTTGAGTACACAACAGCGATGAGATTGTCCGGCGGGTAATACACCGCAGATACCATGCTCCCCCACGCGCCCGTCACCGGTGATCCCCAGCTCACTGTCGACGTCGCAGTATCGATCGCCCCACATATCGCGGATCCGTTGCCGTACAGCACCACGACCTTATTTGTATCGGGGATTGCCAGCACCTCCTGAACGGGGCTCGGATTCACTGCGGAAAACGTCTGCTCTGCACCGAGCGTACCCGCGGCGAGTGAGTACGCGACTTCGGAGACGGTCCCATCCGAGTTCTGTGCCACTGCTTTACCCGCAGCAATCGCGCCGGTTGCCGTCACGCGTAAACGCCCAGCGACCTGAGCGGCCTGCACAAAAGCCGTGTTTGCGAGCTGCGTGTTATCCGCTCCTACTGGCGCCGTCGGGCCCGTCGGCGCTCCGGTCAGCGCGGGCGATGCCAGCGGCGCCTTCGCGGCCAGAGCCGTAGTCATTGTGGCCGAGAAGTTGGCGTCATTGCCAAGCGCAGCAGCCAGCTCATTAAGCGTGTCGAGCGCTGCAGGGCTGCTCGCTACCAGGGCGGATATTGCGGCACGCACAAATGCGCAGCTGGCCGATTGATCGGTATTCGTCCCAGGTGCCGCCGTAGGCACTGTCGGATTACCCGTCATGACCGGACTGGTCAGCGTTTTGTTGCTCAGCGTCTGCGTGCCGGTCGGCGTCACGAACTGGGCTGCATCCACCGCCGCATTCATGATCACGCTCCAGGCAGCATAAGTACCGCTTCCCTGAGCGCTGTACACATCCATGACCAAATTCCCGGTCTCGGCGTCGTAACTGAAAACGGTGCCGATCATGCGGTTCGTCGGGCCGCCAGGCCAGGCACACACAACATCCATCCCTGGCGCAAAGCCGCGGCCAGTTTGCACGGCCAGCGTCTTCAGACCTGCGCCGATTGTCAGGCTTGTCGTGCTCACAGACGATACCGACAGCGCGAATGCTGATCCCAACCCGTTCAATTCGGCCTGGAAGGTCGGTAGCGCGCCGAGAAAGGCGTCCATCTCTTCAGCGAAAGTTTCGGGCCGAATCGTGTTCGGCGGCGTCGGAAGAAGTGTCATTGCCATCAGATTTCCTCCAGCTCCAGTTGCACCTCGGCCTTCACGGGCCGCGCTAAATTGATCGAAAACTGCTTGTAAACACCGAGGATGAGTAGTGCCTCGAAATATCCATCCGAGCCAACGTCGTCCAGCCCTGACCACACTGCAGGCACAGCATTAAGCCGGGTACGAATATCAAGGAGATCAGAGACGATGTTCTTGTCGGCCAGCACGGTTTGATTCGTCTTCGGCAGCGTGCGACGCGGGATCAGAGTCGCAGTGCCGTAGATGTCTCGGTCGATAGTGGAGAAATTGAGCGCGTCGTTTACAGCGCCGAACTCCGTCGCGCCGAGATATGCATATGTGCCGACGACTATCGATCCGATCCGCACTACGCCTGTCGAGCGCGTCAGCGTCAGCGTGATCACGCTGTTCGAAAACGGCGGAAGATCGAACTGAACGACCGAGGGCTGTAAATCAAACGGCTTGAAGGCATACTCAAAGCCATTGCGAACACGGCGCAAGCGAAGGTCGAAGGTCTTGTCATAAACCACGTCAGCGCCGTTGTGCATCTGAATCTGCACGCCATCAGCCTCCATCCCCATGACCGCAAGCGCGTTGATGCGCTGACCAGGTGTAATCGTGATGACCATCGGCGAGGCGCCGACAGACTGAGTGTTGCGAGCCAAGTCCACACACGCATAGCGATTCGTCACGCCGACTTCGATCCACCAGTCCGTCTGTGTCTCAGGAGGCACTGGCAGCGCCTGTCCGACATTGCTGGCCTGCAGGCTTTCGTACAAACGGTGAGATGCCAGGCTGATGACGCGCGCGCCCAGCGCATACGTCGTGGCAGCCGAATAGACGGACTCTCCGGCATCCGGCTCAGCCACCGTGCTACTCGTCAAAACCGGCGTTACAGGAACGATCACGCGCATCTCACACCACCGCGGTCAAAAGCCGATCACCGCCACGAGTGACCATCGTTAGGACTTTGCTCATCGACGCGTTACTGCGCTTGATCTCAGCGAGCTCGGCCAGCAGCGACCGCAGCACCTCCACAACGTCCGCATTGCCGCCACTGCCGCGGGAGAGCATTTCGAATAGCGCGGCGTTGTCCGCAGCGGGCATGATTCGTTCGCCGCGGTGGATGATCGCCGGCATGTCCTCGACCACGAAGTTCGTGCCAACAGCAAAGCCAGGCAGGCCAAGCTTGTGCCCGTAGGCCAATGCCTTTTCCCGATCATTGCCTGTCGCACCAGCCAGAAACGCCGCCATGAACCCGTCCTGGGTCACAGCGCCGGCGTAGAGCTGGCCCATCCAGTACTGCTTCCCAGCCGCATCGGCTTGCCGCCCGAATGCGTCTTGATATGCGCCATCGACCAGCGACCCGTACGTCTTCGCCGTCGCAGACACGGACGAAAACAGGTCGATGGCCTGCTGAGCCGCCGGGCTGACACCGAGGACAAGCGACAGCTTGCCGAGCGCAGCCGTCTGTCCACCGAACGCCACCAGCCAATCGGCCGCAGCCTGGCTGATCCCGACCCCAGCCCGCATAGCGCCGGTCAGCGCGTCAGCAGCCTGCGTCGTCATGACGCCGGCGACCAGCGCATCCGTCAGCGCAACAGCCGAATCCGTCGCAGCAACACCGGCGGCAGCAGTCTCGACCAGCGCCGTGGCCTCGTCAGAGAAGCCGATGCTGGTCCCAAGCTGTGCCGCAGCCGTCTGGTCCCATCCCATCGCCGTCGCCAGCGCCGCGCCAGCGGCAGCGTCCCATCCGAGCGCCGTCGAAAAGCCCTGCATCGTCAGCGGCGAAACGTCCAGACTGGCGGCCAGGCTGGCGAGTAGATCGGCCGGCACGCCCAGACTCATGCCGAGCTGCGTGTAGATTGCGTCCGACACAGTGAGATTGAGCCCGCCGGCAAGGCCGGCAAGGGCATCGTCCGTCAGCCCGAGCGCTGCCTGTAGCCCACGCACGCTATCCGTCGATACACCGAGAGCTGTGGCGAAATCGCTCAGCGGGCCACCGTCGAGCCCGGCGGCCAGCAGCTTGACGACCTCTTCCGTGAGGCCCAGCTGGCCCAGCGCCTGCAACGCGACCTGCAGCTGCGCGTTTGCACCAGCCTGCGCACTTGCCGACGCATCGTACGTGGCGCGCAGCTTCGCGATCTCGTCGCCCACGGCGTCAGTGCTCGCCTTGATCTCGGTCCCCGTCGCAGCCGCGAGCGTCAGATACCGCTGATAGTCGGCCTGCGCCACATTCATCGTGGCAAGCGCGGCAGCGATCTGCTGATCTTGGGACGAGGACTGGCCGGCCCCGACGTCGGCAATCGGCTTTGTCACCAGTGTGCCGTTACTGCTGAGCACCTGCGTCGTCAGCCCATCGACAACTCCTTGCAGCATCACGCGCACGCGCGCGGCGTCCCGGGCGTAATCCACAGACGTCGTCGAGCGCGCCTTGGACGCCTGAAGAAATGCATCCGCGACACTGGTCAGCTTGTCGCGGCTGGCTTGATCACCGGCCTGAGCGAGGACCGACGTGGTCTGCAGCTGCGCGCCTAGACTGCGATATCGCGCTTCTGGGCTCATCGACCCCGTGGCGCTGCTGCTGAGCCCGGCGATATAGCTCGTCAGGGAAGCACCAAATGACCGTGTCGCCGCCGCTGACTGCTCGAGCAGCGCGACGAGAGCAGACTGCGCATCGGCTGCTTTTTGGCCTGCGGCGACCGTGGCATCTGCAATCGCAGACCGGGCGCTCAGCACGGCCGCATCCGCATCACGGACGCGAGTCCGCATATCAGCAATCGATCCAGCGACCGCACTGATGGCACTGACCAGGTTCCCCCGCAGGGCCTCGGACGCCTGGCGGGCGGCCTCCACTGCTGCGTCAGCCGCTTGAGTTGCGGCGTCCTGCACTTGCCCCCACAGCGGATAGACAGACATAAGGGCAGCAGCCATCTCGCGACCAGCAGCGGTCGTGAGATCCTGAGCCCGTACAAGCGTTTCGTACGCTGATGCCGACGCCGGCATGCTCACGCCCAACTTCTCGAACGCCTTATTCAGCTGCTCGGACGGCACCAAGAAGTTACTGTCGACGGCGCTCCGGATCGACTCAGTCTGCTGCTGGATCGCCGCGGCTTGCGTCAGTGCGGCATTCAGTGCCTCGATAGATGAGGTGAGCGGATCCACGCTTGCGAAGACCGCCGCAAACTCATCGCCGAGTTTCGTGGCTTTGAGAGCACCGACGAGCGCACGTGTCGCATCGCCCGCGAACTCTTGCATACCCTTTTCGGCTTGAGCGGCATAGTGCTTGTCCAAGTCAAAGATCACTTGGCCAGCCGCATCCTTTACGCGAAGCGCACCGACGCTGTAGTCGGAGTTATCCGAAGCAAACCGACTAGCCACAGAAAGACCCGAAGCATCGCCACCATACTGCTTGATGCTTGCAGCCAGCTGCTGGGCGATGCCTGTGGACATCGATCGCATAGCCTCGTCGAATGCCGCAGATCGGTCCGAGTTATAAGCGCCCCAGGATAAGTCGAAACCCTCGTAATTCTTTGTCGTCAGCTTTGAAGAGCCGCCTGCCGTATCCGCGACGTAAGCGCCGCCATGGTGATACGTCGGTCCATCAAAAACGCCCAACTGCTGTGCAGCGAGTAATCCAATCGCGAGGTACGGTGCTGCAGCAGAGAGCGCAGAGATAGCCGATCCGACCGTCGAAGCCGCACCTCCCAGCACGCTGGCAGCGCTGGCGCCGGCGGAGAGGCTTGCGGCGGTAGCACCCATGCCGGCCGCTTCATATGCTGAGATCGCCGCAGCTAGGTCGGCACCGCCAGCGGCGGCAGTCAAGCCGGTACCAAACGACGAGGCCATCGAGCCAAACTGCAAGTATCCTGCGGCCCCCGAATAAGCAGACACGCCCCCCATTCCTGCAAGGGACGAGCCCGTAGACAACAAATTCCCAACACCACCAAACGTACCGCCTGCCGATGGCCCCAACCCAACGGACTGCAGTGCGCCACCAACAACACTGGTCACGGCTGGCTGCACGGTTGCGCGAATGACAGTCGCTTCAATCGTCTTCTTCAACTGCTGCCAACCGGATCGACCACCTTGGAAAATGCTGTCTGTAAGTCCTCGTCCGATTTCGTCAGTGACTCGATCCCACTCCTTCAGAACCTCTTTGCTGACAGCAGTCGCGGAATGAATGGCAGCGGCATCCCGGGCTTTTTGCGTCAGCTCTTCCTTTTCGGTGTCAGACAGCGATGATCGATCGATCTCGGCAATCTTCTTTGCCAGCTCGAGCTCCACTTGCCGCTGAGCGACAATCTTTGCCCGTTCCAGGCCAGTGATACCAGCGAGTGCAGCTTCGTCGCCATATAAGCGTGCCTGCTCTTGAGCGGAGCGCAGCCACTCTTCGGCACCTTGATTCAGCTTCTTGTAGTCGGCATCCTTCAGCGCCTCAAGATATCGTTCATGAGCAGCAATCTGGCTGTTCAGCGCGTCGACCATTTCTTGCGAGCCTTCAAACAGCGCCAGCGTCGCAGCCTTCTCTTTGATCTTGGCGAGTGTCAGCTCTTCGACTGCAACTTTCCCCTTGCCCCACACCGAGTTCTCAGCTTCAAGCGCCGCGGCATGCTGTTCCACCGTTGCAGTCAGCTTGGCGACATCCTGCAGCTCGGAGGTACGCTCTGCATTCAGCTCCTTTTGCGCCTTGATGCGCTTCTCTTCGGCCTGGACCTCTTTATCCACGGACTGCAGTATCAAGGCAGCTGCCAGCGCTTTTTCCTTGTTGGCGCGAGTGACACCATTGATGCTCGTTTCCAACTCGCGCTGGATCTTGATAACGAGCTTGTCACCTTCTGTCAGCTTGTCAGCCTTCTCACCGTACTCTCTCAGGGTGGCGAGGTATTGCTGCTGAGCCTGTGTCGTCGCCTTGATCGAAGCGATCTCGGCCTCGCCCGGAGACGCAGCAGTGCTCTTCTTTTCGTCCTTGTACTTGTCGCGGATTGCTGCAATGCGCGTCTCGATCTCGGCAGCTGACACACGAGCAGCTAGACCGTCCTCCCGTGCTTTAGCAATGGCACGCTCGCGCTGCTCAGCCTTGGACAGATACTTTTCACCTTCCTTCAACCAGGTGACCGTCGCTGCAGCACTGGCGGCGCCATCTGCCTTCGCCTTGGCAGCCTTTTCTGCAGCTGCAACTTCTGCCTTGAGACTGGCAAGACGCTCCTTGTCGTCCGCGCTGAGCCCGGCAAAGATCCCGCGGCCAGGCGCCGCCTTTTGCTCCAACTCGGCAATCTGCTCAAGCTTTGACGGATCGCGGCCGACGCCTAGCAGCGCATCCCAAAAGGATTTGGCTGCATCCGTCACGCCCCCCAACGCCGTTTCAATGTAGCCCAGATCTTTCTTGACCTGCGCCGAGCGCTCCGTGAGTGCGTCAGCCCATGCTTTTTGGGCGAGTGCGGCGGCCTCACTAGACTTCCCGTGGTCATCCAGCGCCTTGATCTGCTTGTAGAGATCTGCCGTCAGATAATTCGCTGTCTCGTTGAGCTTCTCCGAGGCCTTCACCGGCTCCTTTCCGAGCTCGACGAACTGCTTGATCGTCTCGCTGACGGATTGGCCGGTAGTACGCTCCATCCGGACTGCGGCCTCAGCCACCATCCCGACGTTTTCTGACGCAATGCGCCCAGTGGCCACCACCTGGGCGAGCGCATCAGACGTGAAGGCCTGGGTAGCACGGGTCGCCGCACTCATGGCTTGGGCCATCGTTGCGAGCTTGTCCACCGTCATTCCGACGGCGTTACCCGTCATGACCAGCTCAGTGGAGAAGCGGGATGCCTCTTTGCTGCCCTGGTAATACGCGACGGCCAGGGTGCCTGCCGCAGCAGCAGCGACAGAGAACGGATTGACCAGGCCGGCCACATATCCACCCAGCGCCCGGGCCGCTGGCCCGATACCGCCGAACATGTCCTTCAGCTGGCCGCCCTGCTGCAGCAAGACAGTCAGCGGCGACTGGCCGGACTGCAGGCCGACCACGATGTCGGTGAACTGGGCTGGGACGTTACGCAGCGCAGCCGCAGTCGCCTTCGACGTCATGCCCAGCTGCTCGACCGGCTTGGCGCTGCTGCCAGCAGCTTCACCCACCCGCAGGATTCCAGCCTGAGCTGCTGCGGCCGCGTTCTCGACCTGTCCGAGCGACTGGGCCGCCGTCGTCCCTATATGCTCGACCGGCTTGGCGCTGCTGCCAGCAGTTTCACCGACCCGCAGGATTCCAGCCTGAGCGGCCGCGGCCGCATTCTCCACCTGTCCGAGCGACTGCGTCGCCGTCGTCCCGATATGCTCAACTGGCTTGGTACTGCGGGCAGCAGCTTCACCGATCCACAGAATTCCAGCCTGAGCTGCCGCCGCCGCGTTCTCAACCTGTCCGAGCGACTGGGCCGCCGTCACCCCGATATGCTCGACTGGCTTGGCGCTGCTGCCAGCAGTTTCACCGACCCGCTGGATACCAGCCTGAGCCGCCGCCGCCGCATTCTCCACCTGTCCGAGCGACTGGGCCGCCGTCGTCCCGATATGCTCGACCGGCTTGGCGCTGCTGTCAGCAGCTTCACCGACCCGCTGGATACCAGCCTGGGCCGCTGCAGACTTGTTTTCGACCTGGCCAAAAGCTCCCGCAACATCGGTGAGAGCTTCACTGACCTTATCGATCTCCACAACTGCCGCCTTGCCATCGGCGTTGATCCGGATGCCGAACTCGATCTGACGTCCGCCCATGGTTTATTTCCACTCCTTCATTTTTCGCGTTCTGCCAAGACTTCCAGCGCCGCCGTCTCCATGATTCGCAACTGCCTGAAGATCGCTGGCCAAGCCTTGCGCTTGATGCCCTGCAGCCGGAGCACCGACTCCACTTGCTGAAAATCCAGCCCCACGCGGCGCGCGGCAGTCATGCCAACCAACCATCGCCAGGTGCGCCAGGTGCCAACCCAGACATCGAACACTTCGGCATGCCACGGATACACGCCGAGGGGCGCATCGAGGGCCAGCAGGTCGGCCTCGAGCACCAGGCCGAATGCGGCGGCGTTGGCCGCCAGATCACCGTCACCGCCGCCTAGGCTGCACTCGACCCATCGCCGGGCGACGGCGCGGAGTTTCCCTCGCTGGCCGAGGGCGTCGCATCGATGCCGTAACGCACCTCATTGATCGCACGATTGATGCCCACGGAAAACGCCTTGCCGTAAGGCCCGCGCACCAGGTCCGGCAGCGTGCTGATGGGCAGCGGCGTGCCATCGGGCGAGACGACGCCGTCCCAGTCCGCAATGAACTGCGGGAACAGCACAGCGTTCTTTTCCAGCACTTCGGCCAGCGTCAGGGCAGCCACCGGTGCATCGCCCTCAGCCGTAGCTGGTTGTACCTGCGGCAGCAGACGGCTGTATTCCTCTTCGGAATACACACGCAGATAGGCCTTGAGCTCGACGTCCTGAAAGCGGCCGCCGATCGGCAGCGACACACGCACCGGCCACCACACCTTCGGTTCCGGATCCACAACAAATGCGACGGGGGATTTCATGGGGTAAAAGTCCTTTTCGGAGGGTTACAGGCAGACGATGCGGATATCGTCGTTGCCGGCCAGCGGAGTCATCCGGGTGTCAAAGCCGATCAGGCGCCGGCCATTCACATCCTGCTTGCTCGGGTTGATCAACTGCATATTCGGGGCGAAGACCAGCACCTGTGCACCGGCACCCACGCCATGCACGAAGCCGATGCCCTGGGTCACGTTGGCCTTCACGTCGGCCATCAAGGACACCTCTTGGGAAGGCGTCAGATCGAGCTGGATCGAGCCGCTCACGTCGCGGTTGGTGATATCGATCGAGTCCCCGCCCAGCAGCGCCGTGTACTGCACGCTGTTGCCCAGCTTGGCGTTGAAGCCGCGGCTCGGGTAGGCCGAGCCACCGGTCAGCACACCGGCTGCATAGGTGCAGCCAATCTTCACGTCACCGGTGTTCGGGTCGGTCACCACCAGGGGCTTCTTCCAGGGCGTATAGGTCCCGCTGGCCGTCGCCTCCGATACGCCACCATCCACACCCTCGAAACGGAAGCTGAGCAGAGGCCGCTCACCGATCCCCGCCTTGATCTCCACGTCGCCCATCGCACCGAGGGCCTTATGCAGCACGCCATCGTCGTAGTAATAGATGGTCAGCGTCTTGAGGCCCGTGGTGACCGGCGAGTAATCCACACGGGCACCAGGCGTGATGGTTTCGGCGAATGCGCAGGCCAGCATGAGCGGCCCCCAGGCCGGTGCAGTGCCTGCGGCACCTGATGCAGCCAGCTCGACGTCGAAAGAGATCTCGACCGTAGCGGTGCCCACCAGCTGCTCGCTGCCGCCAAAGTAAGGCCGGATCAGATCGCGGCTCACGTTGTTGGCCTTGAGCGGATTGATCGTGAGATTTGCGACCAGCAACGCGTTCGCAGCGCCAGTCGGTACAGCATCGATACCAATAGTGGGTTCCACCTTGGCGAGGATCAGGGCATTACGTGAATAGCGAGCCATTGCGCTTACTCCTGAGGCGCCGGCTGCTCGGCCGCTGGCGGGGTGTCATCGGGGTTCGGCGATACGCTGCCGTCCGCATTGCGAATCCAGCGGCCGCCCGCGGGCGGATCTTGCTCAACCGGCTGGGCCGGATCGGAAGGGGTGTTGCGAGCCATCGTTGTGTCTCCTGGTTGAAAAAGTGCGCTCAACGGCGCAGGTCCCACTCGTACTCGTAGTCGTCCTGCCACCACAGCACGCCGTCGGCGAAGCGCATCAGGCGCCCCTCTCGAAACTCCACGGGTGTGGCATCGGCCGTCGGCTGCCAGCCAAGCACGCTGTCGAGCGCTGCGGCTCGCAGCGCACTCAGGCTGTCGGCGGCGGCCTGGCCGCTCGCATCACGCACATTGCGGGTGCCGATCAGCAGACCAATCCGGCAGATCGTCCGTTGGGAGATCGCACCAAGCAGTGCATTGGGTTGAGCACGCTCGCCCATCGGCAGCGCGTAGATGCAAGGGGTAGGAGGTGCAGTGTCGGCAACGGCTGAGAACTCAGCCGCACCGCCTACGACGCGGAATGCTCCGGCAGCCTTCAGTCGATCGACGAACGCAGAGAGGTCCATGTCAGTACCCACTCAGCAACTCGTCGGAGAACACCTGCGCCGGCGCCCGCACGCGCACACCGACCTGAGCTGCCTCCACCTGGGCGGGATCGATGCCCAGCGAAAGCCGGCCAGCGGCAATGTCCTTAAGGCGGGCGATCGCGTCCTCGTACCGCTGACGCACAACGTCCGTCACCGAGTCGTCGAACAGGCGATACCGCGCGATGTCGCATGCAATCGGCACCAGGACGGGCGGAACGGGATCAGGGAGCGGCAGGGCATAACGGGCGCCGACGTAGCCGTCGATCTCGGCGTCGGCATCGGCGATGGCGCGGTCGAGAACGCTATCGACCACCGCGCCCGTGTAGGGCGCGAACTTGTCGGTGCGCTGGATCAGTTCATCCAGGCCGAAGCGTTCTTCGAGGAGGGGGCGAGATGTGTAAGGCATGCCCCATCTTCGCGCGCGGGCGAGGATGGGGAGAGGGGGATGGACATCCCCAGGACTAGAGTTCGAGCGTTCTGTATCGGCCTTCGCGGGCGTCGAGGCCGCGGTCGTCGTTGTACAGATCGGTCATCTGCTGGCGCGTGTGACCGAGCAGCACCATCGTATTGATACCCTGCCGACGATACTCTCGCTCGCTGAGCGATCGGCACTCATGAAGGGTTGGCGGCCGGTGCTGCCCTTGGTCTGCCGGCAGCGCCGACTCTCTCGACTGCTCGAAACGCCAACTCATCGACTCGGGGCACGGCGGCTTTCCAGTCGTCTTCCGCAACAGGAATCCATCACCATCGGCGTCGAGCGGTGCGTATGACTTGCACATGTCAATCGCCTCACCGAGCGACACACCGATCGCATCCAGACGGAGCGCCAATGGAATGGCCATGCGCATCCCCGTTTTCTGCTGAACGATGTGGAGGTGCGGGCGGCCCTGTTCATCGGGCCACACATCACTGAAGCGCATCTTCGCCACATCGCCCCGACGCTGGCCAGTGACGAGCGCCAGCAGGAAGAGCCGATGAACCCATGGCGGCCTGGATGCCTTTGCATGTTCATAGATGGCCTTCCACTCGGCGAGTGCCAGCCGTCTGCGCTGAACCCTGACACGCGGCATTCGAACCGCTTTCCCTGGATTGAATGTGACCCACCCATTCGCCAAGGCCTCGTCGAACATCGCCCGGATCTCGATCAGCGTGCGCTTCGCCGCCACGGGATGCACCTGGTGAATATCGACGATCAGCGAATTAATCTCGTGCGGCCTGATCGACCCGATTCGGCGATGCCCCAGCGCCACGACGATCCGTTTGATATGCGCATGGCGGTTGAGAAGCGTCTTGCGTGTGATTTGGCGGGCATTGACCAGCGGGATATAGATCTCGACCCACTGCCCGAGCGTTCGGAAACGAGGCATGAAGCGACCGATGGTCGCGGACAGGATAGACATGGAACAAAGAGCGATGAGGCCCCGATCTATGCCGGGGCCAGGTGGAGTATTACCGACAACCGGACATGTACCGGTACTTGCAGTGCGTGCAGCGATAGTGGAAATAGCCGTGCTGGTCTTCCGCTACCTGGAGCGATGTACAGTGGCTGCAGCGCTCGCAGACGCCGTAACTCGGCTTCCATTGCCAGGCCATGCTATTTCCTTTCGATGCTGTCGCCGGGCGCGAGGTAGATGCAGAGAGAAGTGCTCAAAGGCCCTTCTGAAACCCGGCATACGGCGCCGCATATTTAATGCCGGTTTCAATCCCGCTCCCACTTAATTCCGCAGGCCTGAGACAGCACCGGAGCAAATGCATCAAAAGCTTCCGGCGACAGCTCAATCAGGTGGCGGGTGTAGAACTTCCCAAGGTGTCCACACCCTTCAGCACTCGACACATAGAACTTGTGCGGGAAGCCGTACTTCCAATCCGAGCCACTGAGCTTTGCTTTTCCAGTCTGTAGCAGAGTCATCAGGTCTTCGGGATGAATGCTTCCGCAATAGTCGCAATGCCGGAGGCCTCCATCCCGCACTTTCCACTCGTCCACCTCACCGCCAGGAAGGCGCATTTCGGCTTTATGGATAGTCGGCACGTCGGGCCACACGATCTTGCTTTCGGTGCTCTCACTCATGAGGGAGCCTTTCAGATTTGATGCGCGGGGATCTAATGCGCGAGGGGGATTAGATTTCAGCCCCGAGCAACCACGGGGCCACGCTCGCAAGCGCTCGCTCACGCTCAGGGCGGTAACTGACACTCCAGAATCTAGGGTCACGTGTCGTCGGATCGACGGCG
>JAFEDJ010000038.1 GCA_018241685.1 Pseudomonadota bacterium | reverse complement strand
TGTTGACCGGGGCCGAGTTCGTGACCGCGGTGTAGGTGGAGGTCGCGGTCGGCGTGGCGCCCTTGCCGTCGTTGGCGGTCACGACGACGCGCAGGTACTTGTGCGCATCCGAGGTGGTCAGCGTGTAGCTGGCGCTGGTGGCGCCGCTGATCGAGGCGCCGTTGGTGCCATTGGTGTCGTCGGCGCGGTACCACTGGTAGGTGTAGCTGCGGTTATCGCCATCCGCATCGCTCCAGCTGCCGTTGGTGGTCGACAGCGCGTTGCCGACCGTCGCGGTGCCGCTGATGCTCGGCGCGGTGCTGTTGACCGGGGCCGAGTTCGTGACCGCGGTGTAGGTGGAGGTCGCGGTCGGCGTGGCGCCCTTGCCGTCGTTGGCGGTCACGACGACGTGCAGGTACTTGTGCGCATCCGAGGTGGTCAGCGTGTAGCTGGCGCTGGTGGCACCGCTGATCGATGCGCCGTTGGTGCCGTTGGTGTCGTCGGCGCGGTACCACTGGTACGTGTAGCTCAGCGTGTCGTTTTCGGCATCGGTCCAGGTTCCGTCGGTGGACGACAACGCATTGCCGACGGTGGTGCTGCCGCTGACGGCAGGCAGCACGCTGTTCACGGGGGCGGCGTTGAGGTTCTGCAACGAGACGGTCACAGTCGCCTGCCGGTTCACCGTCGAGTTGTTGTTGCCCGAGCCGCTGTCGGTGACGGTGGCGAGCGTGACGACGCGATTGCCGGCCGTCGCGGTGGAGTCGCTGTTGCGGTACTCGATGCCGTCGACGAGCGTGGCCATCTGCGCATCGCTGCGGGTCATGCCGCTCAGCGTGATGGTGGCGGTGCCGGAGACGACGCTGACGCTGTAGTTGCCGATGCCGGAGATCGTGCCGCTCGCGCCGTTCGTCAGCGCGAGGTCGGTGCCGCCGATCTTCAGGTATTCGGTCGTGTCGGCGACGTTGGTGACAGTGAGCGTGGCGCCGGTGAAGGTCTGACCGGAGTCGTTGGTGGCCGCGGCGGTGCCGCTGAAGAGGCTGACGCCGCTGCTCGCGCCCTGCGTGAAGGTCGGCGTCGCGCCGGTCGCGGTGAGGGTGGGGGCCATCGTGTCGGCCGTGGTGAAGGCAATGCCGGTGACGTCGCGCATCGCGACCGAGGTCGCGTTGTTGGTGCCGCCATCGACGCTTGCGGTAAAGGCGCCGTCGTCCACTTCGACGTAGATGTGCTTGCCCTTGGGCAGCGCGGAGGTGGGGTCGATCGTGACCTTGCCGTTCGAGATCGTCACGGCGCTGCTGGCGACGTCGATCGCCTCGATCAGCGCGTTCGTGTCGGCGTTGTAAATGCGCACGAAATGGCTGCCGGTGGCCTTCGCGATGTCCGAGCCGAAATCGAGCACGATGTTCGTGCCGGCATCGACGCCGACCGCGCCGTCGAGCGGGCGTGCTTGGCCGATGAACTGGAAGCGGGTCGAGCCATATTCGTAGGCGCCGGCGTCTGGGGCGCCAACGTTGCGCAGGAAGCCGCGCTGGTCGAGCGCGGGCGCGTTGGTGCTGGTGCCGGCATTGTTTGCACTGCTGCCGAAAGAAACGATGGCCTCGGTCTTGGTCGGTCCGCCGTTGGCGCTGAGCGTGCCCAGCGTTGGATTGGTGGTCGTATTGGCGGTTTGAGTATCGACGGAGCCGCCCACCGTACCTATCACACTATTGTTTATCGTCGATTGATTGTTGCCGCCCGTGCCAGTGATGGTAGCCCCGACACGCACCGACTGAACCGAGGCATCGCTGCCGTACACGATGGAGTTGGTGATGTTCACCACGTCGTCAGGACCGCCTGATGACGTCCTTACATACAGCTGCAGGTTTGAAGCATTGTGTCCCGTATTCGCCGTCGTATTTCCGGCAATGGTCGAGTTTGTGATGTTGGTGGTGTATTGGGAGCTTCCACCATCATCGCTGAAGAAAACGACACCGTATGAGCCCGCCGCGCCGAAGCTGTTGTTGACGATCGTCGAATTTTCAATCGTTATGCTTCCCCCGTCGGAAGGGTCCAGGCGTATCAGGGAAGCTGGCGCGTTCGCACCGTAGTTCAGGCCGGAAATTTCGCTGCGCCGCATGACGAAGCTGGCGCCATTGAAACCGATCAAACTCTCGCTACCGTTGCTGCCGTTGTAGCTCAGATTGAAGATGCGTGTATCTTCGATCAGGGCGGAGTCTCCCCCGACGTACAGGATCGACTCCGCATTGGAGATCGAGGAGTTGTGCATCTCGAACTTCGGCGATCCAGCACCATAGTTATAAGCCGGATCTTCGACCGCAATCGCCTGCCCAATGAGCGACCCGCTTCCGACGACATGGGAAATGGTGACGCCGAGAAGAGTCAGGTTTTCAGTCGAGCTAATGGCAGCGGCATAGTCAAGGTTGGCTTTCACCGTCCCTTTGTCGAAGGCAAGCCCGGAGATGGTCACCGACGCAATGCTTCCGGTGTTGCCGTCGTTGATCGTGAGGAATTCGACATCGCCACTGCCATTATTGTCCGTGTCGGCGTCGATCGTGATCGCATCGGCACCGTTGCCGATGATCTTCACGCTGTCGGTGATCGTCGGTAGCGCGGCGCTCAGCTCGATCGTCCCGGTCAGGCTGTGGCTGAACACGATGGTGTCGGCACCGGCGTGCTGATTGGCCAGATTGATCGCCTCGCGCAGGCTTAGCCCTCCGCCATCGGTCTTGTCGGTGGCTTCACCGTCGAAAGTCGTATTGGTGCCGCTGTCGTCCAGCGTCGTGACGTAATAGATCGTGCCGGTGGTGTCGGGCGTGACCGTGATCGTCGCGTCGCTCCTTGCCGAGGTGCCGCCCGAACCGTCGGCGACCGTGAAGCCGATGCTGCGGGTCGCGCTGGTGGTGGCGTCGGTGTTCGCGTAGGTGATGTTCCCGAGCAGCGCCGACACCGCGGCGGGGGTTGCGTTCGCGTTGAAGGTGACGACGAGGTCCGTGCCGTTGCCGCCGCTGAAGCTGCCGATCGTCGTGCCGCCGTAGGTGACGTTGCTGCCGCTGACGCCGATCAGGCCGCTGCCCTGGCTGCGGATGCCGAGCACGTCGTTGGGGCCTGCGCCGGTGACGGTGAGGCTGCCGTTGTTGAAGTCCGTGTTGTCGGCATCGGTGACGGCCGCGAACGTGCCCTGATCGATCACGCGCGCGCCGCTACCGGCGGTGTAGGCCATCGCGTCGGCGGACAGGTTGGAGAGGACGGGATTGGCCGATGTGCTGGCAGCCGTCGTGGTCACATCGACCTTGGTCGGCGCACTCATGAGATTCCCGATGCTGTCCTTGGCCACGACGTAGACGTCGTACGCCGTACCGGCGCTCAGCCCGGTGACGGAGCCGCTGCCGGTGAAGGGCGAAGACGACGCGGCGAGGCTGCCCGATTGCAGCGCTGTACCGCCGCCCGAGGCAGTGCCGGCCTCGACTTCCGCAGCGGTCGGCGCGGTCGCGCCGTCGGCGACCACGACGTAGTAGATCGTTCCGGCCTCGTCGATGCTGGCGGACAGGGAAAAGCCGGTGGTGGTGGGGCTGGAGGCCGCGGGGGCGACGTCGAAGCTCGGGGCGGTGCGGTCCACCGTGTGCGTGCTGCCGCTGGTGAAGCCCGTGGCAATCGCGTTGCTGGCGGCGTCCTGGATGCCGGTGCCGGTGGAGCTCAGATCCAGCCTCAGCGTGCCGGCGCCGGTAATGCTGTTGACCGTGACCGTATAGGTGCTGCCCGAGCCGGTGACGCTGGAAATCGTGCCGTTGGCCGTGCCGGTATTGGTCAGCGTGAAGTCGCTGGTGTCCACCCCCGTGACGTTCTCGCTGAAGGTGACGGTATAGCTGATCGAGGACGCGTTGGCCGCCGGGCTGCCGGAAACGGTGATGCCGCTGACGGCCGGCGGCGTCGTGTCGGCCAAGCCCAGGGTGATCGAACTGGTCCGTGCGGAGCTGGTCGTTTCGCCGTCATTAACGGTGAGGGTTGCGGTGCGCGTGCCCGCCGTGAAGCTGCCGGCGGTGTTCTGGTATTGGATCAGGCGGATCACCGCCTGATAATCGGCCACCGACGCCGCGCCGCTCAGCGTGAGCGTGGCGCCGTTGTTGGTGATCACGGCGATGCCGTAGGTCCTGGCCGTGCTGACATCCGACGAGGAAAGTGTCAGGCGTTCTGCCGCTCCGTCGGAGGTGCCGGACAGCGTTACCGTGGCACCGAGCAGGCGGGTGTCGCTGTCGCCTTGCGCCAGGACGGCATTGGGCGCGATGAGCACGCCGGAAACGGGAGAGCCGCTGACCACCGCTTCGTCGCTTCCGGCGCCCGCCCCGTTCAGGTCCACCGTCGGGGTGCCGGCGTTCCAATGGACCTCGTACGCGCCCAGGTCGAGGGCGCCGTCGCGGATTCGATCTATGCCGCGGATGTCGTAATTTCCGCTGTAATAGGCCGCATTGCTGCTGTTGCCGGCGTTGATGAAGCTGGTGGCTCCGGCCTTGGGGCGGTAATCGCGTGAAGCGGCATCGTTGAATGCGGCGGTCGGATCGTTGATTGCTCCAGAATAATTGTCCGATGCAGTCAGCGTGATGGTGGCGTTCGAACCTTGATATTTAACGGGGTCGTTGTTCGCCGAATTATTGAGCGTATTGCCGGCGAAGATGTTGTTGTAGGCAGTCAGACTGCCCGTCACTGAATTGGTATTGTGGGAAAGAGAGATACCCACGGAGCCAGAGGCTGTGGCAGCAGCGCTCCCGGTCACGGTCAGACTGTTGTTTGCGATGGTGGTGTTGCGGACCACGCCGTCGATGTTACGTCCTCCCGCGAATCGAATCATGCCGCCGCTGCCGGTGTTGGTAGCGGAATCCCAGGTATAGCTGTTGTTCGCGATCACGGAGTTCTCGACCGTGCCGGAACTCCAGAAATTCAAGGGCGCGAAAGCTGCCGTTCCGGATAGCGCCGCAGAGTTGTCAGTGACAATGGAGTTTTTGACGGTAACGGAGGTTGTCGAGGTGTTGCTGGCAATGACGTTCTGCAAGTTGTAGCGGAACAGGCAGCCGTCGATGGTCAACGAACCGTTTTGCGCGCTGATTACCCCGGCAAGTGCTCCTGTCGTACCGAAAAAGCGTTCGAATGTCGCATTTTTCAGCGTGAAAGATCCACTGACCGCGTTGAACACCAGCCCCCGGGCATCCGCGTTGGTTGTCGAGCCGATCGAACTCACATCCCCTGAGAATGTGATGTCGCCAATGTTGTCGCCGTCGACGTCGCCGTTGATGGTCAGGCTGCGGCTGATCGTGAGGGCTACCGAACTGGTGTTCGACGAAAGCTTGATGGTCTCGCCCTTCAGGCTCGATGAAAAGACGATGACGTCGCTGCCGTCGCCCGAGACGGTGATATCCGTTGTGGACGTATTGTTGTTGATGGCAGTCACCGCGTCCCGGAAGGTGACTACACCGTCGTCGCCGGCAGTCGTGGTATCGGAGGTCGAGTTCACGGTAATGACTGCCAGGGAGCCGCTGAAAGCCGCCAGGGCTTCCTGGGTGAAAGGCGCGATGCTATCCACGGGGCCCGAGGAGGCCTCCAGCGTCCAGTCCTGGCCATGTCGACTGCCGGTGTCGTCGTCCGACGCAGCCACATCCGCGCCTGTCAGTGCCGCAACCTTGTCGAGGAATGCTTGGCCGCCATCCCCAGCCCCCACCTTGCAGGCGTAGAAGCGGATATCGCCGTCGGCTGTGAGCGCCTCGCCGATGGCTCGCAGCGAGTCCGCGGCAGCATCGAGTCCATCGGTCCGGTAAACGCGTCCCGACAGGTAAAGAAGGCCGGTACTGCCATGGGAGACGATGGAAACGGCGTCGAGGGAGCTACGCCCCTGAAGGTACTGAGCCATCTGGACGAACGCGTCCCGGTCGGCATCAAGCACAACCACCTCGACGCCAGGTGCGGCACCGTCGATCAAGGTCTGTTTGTCGCCCACCCCGGCATCGATGAATACGACTTCGTGACGAGACACTGCAGCAGGCTGGAGGGCTAATGAAACGCGCGCCTCCGGCAGCGAATCGTGGGCGGTATCCGCCTGCAGTGCGTCTTGTGTGGAGACAAGAGTTCTCACCGCCGTATCCACCGCAGCTCCGTCGAACATGAAGCGCTGCTCCAGCGCGATTGGCCGCAGCAGCGGCGTGCCGAAGCGCCGGCGCGAAGGCGGCGCGGTCGCGGCCGGGCAACCGCCGTCGATCAGTTCGGAACGCCGTTGCCCGGCGTCGGCCCCTTCGGCGGTGCGGCTGTCCGAGCAGGGCTTGCCGTGCCCGCGCACGGTTTCGGCGGCGGCAACGAAGGTGCGGCTGATTTCATTCCAGACGGAGCGGTAGATGCGATTCATGTTTTTTTCGCTTGATTCTTGTTCGGAGGCGGACGGAGCGGAGGGCCTTACTGGCCGGCGGGCGGCGCCATCAGCACCTTGCCGCTCATGCCGGCGACGAGTTCATTGAATTTGCCGTCGATCGCGGCGGACAGCTTCACCGACTGGCTCACGGGATCGACCTTCGCGCCGACGCGCTGCACCTTGGCCGGATAGGTCTTGCCGGTCTCGTCGATGGCCACCTGGAATGCGGTGCCGGTCTTGACCCACGCGAGCCATTTGCTCGGCACGATGAATTCGAGTTCGAGCTGCGAGTCGTCGAGGATCTCGAGCAGCGCCTGGCCGGGTTGCACGTATTGCTGCTCGCGCACCTTCTGCTCGGCGACGCGGCCGGCGAAGGGCGCGGCGACCGAGCATTTGGCGAGCACGGCCGCGTTCGAGGCGACTTCGGCGCGGTTCTTCGCGACCTCGGCTTCGGCCATCTCGACCTCGAGCTTGCCGGCCGAGCCGAGCTCGTTGAGGCGCCGGTTCGCGCTCGAGGTCTTCTCGGCGGCGCCGAGGGCGGCCTTGGCCTTGTTGAGCTGGGCCTGCTGCAGGCTACAGTCGAAACTGACCAGTGCCTGGCCGGCCGCGAAACGGCCGCCTTCTGCCACCGGCAGGCGGTTCACCTTGGCGCCGATCTCGGCGGCGATCGTGGTGTAGCGGCGCGGCGCAAGCTGGGCGCGGATTTCGCGCCGCTCGAGGGCCGGTGCCGCGGCGGGCGCGGCGGCCGGGGCGACCGCTGGGCGGGGCGGCGGCAGCGGCGCGCGTGCAGGATCCGCGGCGAGCGCGGCCGACGCGACCAGCGCGAGCGCCGCGGGGACGAGGGCACGGGCCCTCATTGGGCCGCTTCCGCGCCGGCTTCGTCGAGCCGCGCCTCGTTCCAGCTGCGCAGCGATTGGCCGACCGCCTTTGACAGTTCGGCAAGCGGCATATCGCGGCTGCCTTTGATCGCCGGCTCCATGCCGAGGGTGGCTTGCAGCTTGTTCGCGGCGGCCTGGGCCTGCGCAAGGGCCTGGTAGCGGCGCAGTTGCGACAGGATCGCAGCGGTGCGATTCGAGACGACGTCGAGGCGGCCCACCGTTTCGGCTTCCTCGCGGCGTGCGGTGTGGCTCGCGATGTCGGCATCGGCCTTCCAGATCGCCTCGGCACGCTTGAGCTGCTTGAGCGCGTTCGCGTACTGCAGGCGCGCGACATGGAGCTGCGCGAGCACCGCCATGCGCGTGGCGAGGCGCTTCTGGTCGGCCAGCGCGACGCCGGCCTCGGCGAGTTTCATCTGCGCCGGCGCGGAGAGCAGGCCGAGCAGGTTGAAGGAGATCTGCGCGCCGGCCTCGGTCCAGCTCTGGTTGATCAGGTAGCTGTCGTCGCTGTGCTTGCTGCCGTAGTTGAACGACAGGCCCGGGAAGAGCTTGAGCAACGCGCGACGGGTCTCCTGTTGCGCGATGCGGGAGTTGTAGACGGATTCGCGCAGGTCGGCGTTGCGGGTGAGGGCGAGGGTCTCCATCTTCTCGACCGGCATGTCGAGCCAGCGCCCGTCGGCCGCGGCCGACGGTTCGACGACGGTCAGCTGGGTGCCGAGGGGCAGGTTCGTCAGCGCCGCCAGTTCGATGCGGGCGGTCGAGAGTTCCTGGTCGATCGCTTCGAGCAGGCGCAGGTTCTCGAGCAGCTGGCGCTGATAGCGTAGCGATTCGATCGGATTCTTCAGGCGCTCGGCCTCGGCCTTGCGTGCATCGGCGAGGGCCTCCTCGCCGGCGCGCAGCGTCGCGAGCACCTCGTCCTTGAGCTTTTGCGCCGAGGCGGCCCGCCAGAAGGCGGTGCGCACGTCCTGCACGAGCAGGTGCAGCGCCTTCCTGCGATGCTCGCCGGCGATCAGCACGCGGTCGGCGTTCTGCTTGGAGGCGTAATAGCTCTGGCCGAAATCGAGCAGGCTCCATGTGAAGGTCAGTTCGGTCGTCGTCGCGTTGCGGTCGCTGGAGATGAACGGATGGGCGAGCGAGGGCTGGCCGGTGACCGAATCGCGGCTGCGCGAGATCAGCTCGTTGTCGCGCGAGCGGTAGCCGGCGCCCGCGATCACCTTCGGCAGCAGGTCGTACTGGCCGACTTCGAGCTGGCCGGACGCGATCGCCTCTTCCATCAGCCGGGTGCGGCGGTCGAGGTTGTACTTCAGCGCCCGGGCGATCGCCTCTTCCAGCGTCAGTGGGCCGGCGAGTGGCTCGACCCCTTCCTGGAGGCGCGCGCCGTCGGCCTGCGTGGTCGCGGCGATTTCGGTCGAGGTGAGCGGTTGCGGCGCGAGCGAGGCGCAGCCGGAGGCAAGCAGGATCGCCGCGAGCGGCGGCACGAGTTTCAGCGACAGGGCGGGGCGGCGGGAAGCGGGCATTCTTGTTGTTTCCTGACGAAGACGGGCCGAAAAAGGTGAAGGACTGTTGCGAGCTGAGGTGGCGTGATGAGGCACCCATCGATGATCGGGGGCTGCAGGCCGCTCCAACGTGTCCGTTTTATGACGGCTGCCAGGCACGAAACTTGAGAGCATTTTTCAATCTGCCCGAATTGATCGAGAATGCGTGTTTTCGGCGTGCTGCAGCCGTGCTTTCGCCGTCCTGCCGCTCCCAGATCCACTCCGTCCGCTAGTCCCACCTGCATGTCCCTTCCGAACCTGGCCGAAGCCCTGGCCCATCACGAGGCCGGCCGTCCCGACGAGGCGGAGGCGATCTACCGCCGAATCCTGGAGCACGATCCGTGCAGCGCCGATGCGCTG
The DNA here is from genome assembly GCA_018241685.1 of Pseudomonadota bacterium. Lineage (GTDB taxonomy): Bacteria > Pseudomonadota > Gammaproteobacteria > Burkholderiales > Rhodocyclaceae > Zoogloea. The sequence continues at coordinate 99,533 of JAFEDJ010000038.1, read as the reverse complement.
CATCTGCTCGGCGTGCTGCAAGCCGAACGGGGCGAGCAGGCGTCCGCCGAAAGCCTGATCCGGGCGGCCCTCGCGATCGCCGATGAGCCCGATTACCGCTATAACCTCGGCCAGTTCCTCGCCGGCCGCGGCCGGTTGGACGAAGCGGCCGAGGCCTTCGCCGCGGTCGTCTGCCTGAAGGCCGATCATGCCGCGGCGCTCCTGGCGCTCGGTGTCGTGCTGAGGCGCCTGCGCCGGCCCGGCGAGTCGATCGACGCGCTGCGCCGGGCGCTCGCGATCCGGCCGGATCTGGCCGAAGCCCATTCGAACCTCGGCATTGTGTTTCAGGAGGTCGGCCGCCCGGAGCTCGCGATCGCCGCCTTCTGCGACGCGATCCGCTGCTGCCCGGATCATGCCGAGGCCCATTGCAATCTCGGCCATGTGCTGCAGACTCAGGGGCGGCTCGGCGAGGCGGCGGCCTCCATCGGCATGGCGCTGCATTTCCGGCCCGATCTGCCCGAGGGTTGGTGCAACCTCGGTAACGTGCTGAAGGACCAGGGGCGGCTCGGTGAGGCGCTCGCCGCCTACCGTCGTGCGCTGCAGGTCGTGCCGGGCCTTCCGCTTGCGCTCAGCAACCTGTTGATGGGGATGCATTACGGCTCGGAATGGGGGAATGCCGATTTTCTGGCTGTCGCGCGCGAGATGGGGGCGCAGCAGGCCGCTGCGCCCGCCGCCGTGGCGCCGGTGGCGGCGGTCGGGGCGGCGGAGCGTCCGCTGCGGATCGGCTACGTGTCCGGCGACTTCAACAGTCATCCGGTCGGCTATTTTCTCGAGAGCGTGCTGGCCGCGCACGACCGCCGGCGCGTGACGGTGCTGTGCTACGCGAACAACAGCCGCAGCGATGCGCTGACCGAGCGGCTGCGCGGGCTTGCCGACGGCTGGCGGGAGATCGTCGCGCTCGGCGACGAGGCGGTCGCGGCGCAGATCCGCGCGGACCGGATCGACGTGCTGGTGGATCTGTCCGGGCATACCGGCAACAACCGGCTCGGTCTCTTCGCGCGCCGGCTTGCGCCGGTGCAGGTGAGCTGGCTCGGCTATTTCGGCAGCACCGGCCTGCCGGAGATGGACTGGGTGCTCGCCGACCGCTACGTGATCCCGCTCGGCGAAGAGCGCTTCTTCAGCGAGGCGGTCTGGCGTCTGCCCGCGAGCTACCTGTGCTTCACGCCGCCCGCCGTGGAGCTGCCGGTGGGCCCGCCGCCGATGCTTGCCGAAGGCTGCGTGACCTTCGGCTGCTTCAACAACCGCGCCAAGATCGGGCTGGCCTGCGTCGCCCTGTGGTCGGCCACGCTGGCCGCGCTGCCGCAGGCGCGCCTGTTGCTGAAGGCCCGCCAGTTCGGCGACGCCGGCGTGCGCGAGGCGCTGCGCGCGCAGTTCGCCGCACACGGAATCGCCGCGAACCGGCTGCGCATGGAAGGGGAGAGTTCGCGCACGGACTATCTGGCTGCCTACGGCCGCATCGACGTGGCGCTGGATCCGACCCCTTTCGGTGGCGGCACGACGACGGCCGAATGCCTGTGGATGGGGGTGCCGGTGCTGTCGCTGCGCGGCGACCGCTGGGCCGGGCGGATCGGCCAGAGCTTTCTCGCGACGCTGGGGCTCTCGGAGCGGCTGGTGGCGGCAGACCCGGCGGATTTCGTCGCGAAGGCCGCCGCGCTCATCGGCGATGCCACGGCCCTCGCGCAGTTGCGCGCCGAACTGCGCCCGCGCCTGCTGGCTTCTTCGGTCTGCGACGCGGGCGCCTTTGCGCGCGATCTGGAAGACGCGTTTGTCGGGATGTGGCAGGCGGCGCGAGGCGGCACTGCCTGAACGCTCGCCTGATGGCTTCTGGCGCCGGTTCTAGCGGTAGAAGTAGTAGCTGGCCGAGTAGGGCACGCGGAGCACTTCGCCGAGCTTGCCCCCGGTGCAGGATTCCGCCGGCGGCAGGCCGCCGAGCGCCTGGCGCGTAGCCTGAAGTGCTGAACGATCTGGCCCGCACGCGTGGTTATACGCTGCAGATTGAACTGACGACGCAGAGCTTCCGCCTGAGCGGCGACGAAGCCGCCCTCGCCGAACGCGACGAGGCGATCGCCGCGCGCGAAGCCTGCCTCGCCCGGCTGCCCCGCATTCCTGCCCGGAATATCCTCTTTCCATCCCCGTCGATCGCTGCCTTCCGGCCCGCCTTGCCGATGAGAGGCTGCCGAGTCCGGCCCGCGACTTGCTAAACTCCGTCCCATGCTGTTCACTTGCCCCCCGAATATCGCTGCCGCGGCGGCCGCCCCGGCCCCGCAGGGCTGGCAGGCACGGCTCGAGCTGGGTTTCGAAGCGTCCGGTGACGGGCGCACCATTCTGGCGCATCGCCGCCACGAGGGCCCATTGCGGGTGCAGAAGGCCTTGTACCCGGAAGGTCCGCAGGTCTGCCATGCGCTGATCCTCCATCCGCCGGCCGGCATCGCCGGCGGCGACGAGCTGACCCTGGCGGTCTGTCTGGAGGAGGGCGCCAAGGCGCTGCTGACCACCCCGGGCGCCGGCAAGTGGTATCGCAGCAAGGGTCCGCTGGCCCGCCAGACCCTCGATTTCCGGGTTGCCGCCGGCGGCGTGCTGGAATGGCTGCCGCAGGAGAGCATCGTCTTCGCCGACGCGCGCGGCCACACCGAGACCCGCGTGCAGCTCGCCGGCGACGCGGTGTTCGTCGGCCTCGACCTGCTGTGCCTCGGCCGTACAGCCTCCGGCGAGCGTTTCGATGCCGGCCGCCTGCGCCTCTGGTCGCGCATCGAGCGCGACGGACAGCTGATCTGGTGCGAGCAGGGCGATATCGAAGGCGGCTCGCGCCTCCTCGATTCGCCGGTGGGCCTCGCCGGCCAGCCGGTCTGCGGCACCCTGCTGGTGGCTAGCGAGCTGGCCGACGCGGCCCTCGTTGCCGCGTGCCGCGAGATCCGCCCGCTCGCCGGCGAGGGCGCCGTCACCCGCCTGCCGGGCCTGCTGGTGGCGCGCTACCTGGGCCCCGCCGCCGAGCCCGCCCGCGCATGGTTCGCCGCGCTGTGGGGCGTGCTGCGCCCCGTGCTCGCCGGCCGCCCGGCCGTGCTGCCACGCATCTGGCACACCTGACAACCTCTTTTCCCCAGGAGAACCCCTCAATGGAACTCACCCCCCGCGAGAAGGACAAGCTGCTGCTGTTCACCGCCGGCCTCCTGGCCGAGCGCCGCAAGGCCCGCGGCCTCAAGCTCAATTACCCGGAAGCGGTGGCCTACATCAGCGCCGCGGTGCTCGAAGGCGCGCGTGACGGACGTACGGTCGCCGAGCTGATGCATTACGGCACCACCCTCCTGACCCGCGCCGACGTGATGGACGGCGTGCCGGAGATGATTCCGGACATCCAGGTCGAGGCGACCTTCCCGGACGGCACCAAGCTCGTCACCGTCCACCAACCCATCGTTTAGGGGAAAAGAAACATGATTCCCGGTGAAATCGACGTGCTGGACGGTGAGCTGGAGCTCAACGTCGGCCGCGCCACGCTGACCCTCGTCGTCGCCAATACCGGCGACCGCCCGATCCAGGTCGGCTCCCACTACCACTTCGCCGAGACCAACGCGGCGCTGGACTTCGACCGCGCCGCCGCGCGGGGCTTCCGCCTCAACATCGCGGCCGGCACCGCGGTGCGCTTCGAGCCGGGCCAGACGCGCACCGTCGAGCTGGTGGCGCTGGCAGGCGACCGCAAGGTCTTCGGTTTCAACGCTGATGTGATGGGAGCCCTGTAAATGGCCAAGATCTCGCGCCGCGCCTACGCGGAAATGTTCGGCCCGACGGTGGGCGACCGGGTGCGCCTGGCCGACACCGAGCTGTGGATCGAGGTGGAGAAGGACTACACGATCTACGGCGAGGAGGTGAAGTTCGGCGGCGGCAAGGTGATCCGCGACGGCATGGGCCAGGGCCAGCGCCTGGCCGCGGAGGTGGCCGACACCGTCATCACCAACGCGCTGATCCTCGACCACTGGGGCGTCGTCAAGGCCGACATCGGCCTCAAGAACGGGCGCATCAGCGCCATCGGCAAGGCCGGCAACCCGGACATCCAGCCCGGCGTGACGATCGCCGTCGGCGCGGCGACCGAGGTGATCGCCGGCGAGGGGATGATCGTCACCGCCGGCGGCATCGACACCCACATCCACTTCATCTGCCCGCAGCAGATCGAGGAGGCGCTGATGAGCGGCGTCACCACGATGATCGGCGGCGGCACCGGGCCGGCCACCGGCACCTACGCCACCACCTGCACGCCGGGGCCGTGGCACATCGCGCGCATGCTGCAGGCGGCGGATGCCTTCCCGATGAACCTCGGTTTTCTCGGCAAGGGCAACGTCAGCCTGCCCGACCCGCTGCGCGAGCAGGTGGAGGCCGGCGTCATCGGCCTCAAGCTGCACGAGGACTGGGGCACCACGCCGGCGGCCATCGACAACTGCCTGTCGGTCGCCGAGGAAATGGATATCCAGGTGGCGATCCACACCGACACGCTGAATGAATCCGGCTTCGTCGAGACCACCGCCGCGGCTTTCAAGGGCCGCAGCATCCACACCTTCCACACCGAAGGGGCGGGCGGCGGCCACGCGCCGGACATCGTCAAGCTGGCCGGGCTTTCGAATGTGCTGCCCAGCTCCACCAACCCGACCCGGCCCTACACCGTCAACACCATCGACGAGCACCTGGACATGCTGATGGTGTGCCACCACCTCGACCCGGCGATTGCCGAGGACGTGGCCTTCGCCGAGAGCCGCATCCGCCGCGAGACCATCGCCGCCGAGGACATCCTGCACGACATCGGCGCGCTGTCCATGTTCTCGTCCGACTCCCAGGCCATGGGCCGGGTTGGCGAGGTGATCATCCGCACCTGGCAGACGGCCCACAAGATGAAGGTCCAGCGTGGCGCACTGGCCGAGGACACGGCGAGGAGCGACAACTTCCGCGCCAAGCGCTACATCGCCAAGTACACCATCAACCCGGCCATCACCCACGGCATCAGCCACGTGGTGGGCTCCATCGAGCCGGGCAAGCTGGCCGACCTGGTGATCTGGAAGCCGGCCTTCTTCGGCGTCAAGCCGAGCCTGATCCTGAAGGGCGGCATGATCGCTGCGGCCGCCATGGGCGACGCCAACGCGTCCATCCCGACGCCGCAACCGGTGCACTACAAGCCGATGTTCGGTGCCTTCGGCGGCGGCCTCAAGACGGCGCTGACCTTCGTGTCCCAGGCGTCCCTCGCCAACGGCGCGCTGGACGGCCTTGGCCTCGCCAAGCCGCTGGAAGCCGTGCGCGGCATCCGCAGCGTCACCAAGGCGGCGATGATCCACAACGACTGGCAGGGCGACATCAGCGTCGATCCGGAAACCTACGAGGTCCGCGCCGCCGGCGAGCTGCTCACCTGCGAGCCGGCCTCGGTGCTGCCGATGGCCCAACGTTACTTCCTGTTCTGAACCATGCTGCTGATCGAAAACATCTACACCGGCGACGCCGCGCCCACCGCGCGCCTGCAACTCGACTTCGACGCCCGCACCAAGAGCCGCCTGCGCACGCGCCTGGCGGACGGCGAGGAGGTCGGCCTGTTCCTGCCCCGCGGCACCATCCTGCGCGGCGGCGACCGCCTGCAGGCCCAGGACGGGCGCATTGTCGAGGTGGTGTCGGCGCCGGAGGAACTCCTCGAGGCGCGCTGCGCCGACGCCTCCGCGCTGGCCCGCGTTGCCTATCACCTGGGCAATCGCCACGTGGCGGTGCAGGTCGGCGACGGCTGGTTGCGCATCCAGACCGACCATGTGCTGGAGACGATGCTGGTCGGCCTTGGCGCCGAGGTCAGCGGTCTGAGCGCCGCCTTCGAGCCGGAAGCCGGCGCCTACGCCCACGGCCATCACCACGCCGAACGCGGGGCCACCGAAGCCAAGATTCACCAGTACAAATAACAAGACCCAGAGTTGGGAGTCGCTCCAAGCATCCTTCAACCACGATAGGAGTCTTTTCCGATGACCACGCTTTACGAACGCCTCGGCGGCGCGGCCGCCATCGATGCGGCTGTCGACATTTTTTACGACAAGGTGCTGGCCGATGGGCGCATCAGCCATTTCTTCACCAACACCGACATGGCCCGCCAGCGTGCCCATCAGAAGGCCTTCCTGACCTACGCCTTCGGCGGCGGTCCGGCCTACAACGGCCAGGGCATGCGCGCCGCCCACCAGGGCCTGGTGGACAAGCTGGGGCTCAACGAGAGCCACTTCGACGCGGTGGTCGAGAACCTGGCGGCGACGCTGGCCGGCCTCGGCGTGGCCGATGCGCTGATCGGCGAGGTGGCGGCAGTTGCAGCGTCGATCAAGGACGACGTGCTGTGCCGCTGAGCGTCCGCCCGTACGCCGGAGGCCGCCGGTGAGCCTGCCGCTGATGCGCCTGCTGCAGCTGGTCAGCCCCGCGCTGCCGGTGGGCGCCTATACCTATTCGCAGGGCCTGGAATGGGTCGTCGATTGCGGCGCCGTGAAGAGCGAGGCCCAGGTCGGCGAGTGGATCGGCGATGCGCTGGCCGGCGCCTTCGGCGGCTACGAGCTGCCGCTGCTGGCCCGCCTGGTGGACGCCTGGCGGGCCGGCGACGACGGCGAGGTGGCGGTGCTCAACGCCCGCTGCCTGGCCAGCCGCGAGACTTCCGAGCTGCGCGCCGAGACGGTGCAGATGGGCTACTCGCTGGTCCGCCTGCTGGTCGATCTGCCGGCCTTCGCCGGGCTGCCCGGTTGGGTGGCGCGGCTGAAGGCGGTGGACGAGCCGGCGTTCCCGACCGCCTGGGCGGCGGCGGCGGTGGCCTGGCAGGTGCCGGCCGCCGATGCGCTGAACGGCTACGCCTGGGCCTGGCTGGAGAATCTGGTGATGGCGGCGGTGAAGGCCGTGCCCCTCGGGCAGGCCGCCGGCCAGCGCCTGCTGTCGTCCCTGGCGGCGCAGGTGCCGGAGCGGGTCGCCGATGCGCTGCAGCGGCCGCCGGAGGCCTGGTCCAACTTCCAGCCGGGACTGGCGATTGCCAGCTGCCGCCACGAGACGCAGTATTCCCGCCTGTTCCGTTCCTGAGAGTCCTGCATCGTGAGTGTTCGTGCCGATGACGTTCCCCGTCTTGCCATCGCCTGCCAGGGCGGCGGCGCCCACACCGCCTTCACGGCGGGCGTACTGGCCTACCTGTTCCTGTCCTTCGAGCATTTCAAGAGGGAAGGGCAGGAGCACCGCTGGTTCCGCCTGCAGGGCCTGTCCGGCACCTCGGGCGGGGCGCTCACCGCGGCGCTGGCGTGGAGCAAGGCCGACAGCTGGGCCGACGGCGCGCGCCGGGTGCTGCATTACTGGAACCGCAACAAGGCCAGCCTCGACCTGGCCAGCAAGGCGCCCCTGTGGTGGGGCGAGTATTTCACCAACAAGGCGGCGCAGTTCGCGCTGTCGCTGCAGGACTGGCTGCCGGACGTGAGCGTGCCGCCGTCGCCCTTTCTGTCGGCCTTGGTGCAGGCCCGCATGAAGGACGACCTGCGCGCCACCGTAGGGCTGCCGGCGGAAGCGGAGCGCTTCTTCGGCCGGGACGGGCTGGATCTCTTCGTCGGCGCGGTGGATGTGCTCGGCTACCCCGATCATCCGCAGAGCGCCTTCCGGACCTTTCCGGAGCGGCCGGGCGCCGGCATCCGCCTCGACGAACTGCTGGCCAGCGCGTGCATCCCCGAACTCTTCGTCGCCGCGCCGCTGGAGGTGGACAGCCGCGGCCGGCCGGGCCACCGCGAGGCGCGCTTCTTCTGGGACGGCCTGTATTCGCAGAACCCGCCGATCAACGATTTCTTCATCAACCGCCCGCGGGACGCCAAGCCCGACCTGCTGTGGGTGGTGCAGATCAACCCGAACCAGTACGAGGGCCGCGCCTGCGGCCCGGTGACGCCGTCCGAGCAGATCGACCGGCGCAACGAGCTGTCCGGCAACCTGTCCCTCGGCCAGGAGCTGCGCTCCATCGACGTGGTGAACAAGATCGCCACCCAGCTGACCGAGCTGCCGACGTTGCCGCCCGACCTGGCCGACTACAAACGGGTCACCGTCAGTGTCGTCGGCCTCGGCGAGCGGCCGCGCAAGGACTTCGCCGGCGTGCGCCTGGACTACGCGTCCAAGCTCAACCGGGACCCGGATTTCATCGACGCGCTGATCGCCGAAGGTATCGCCGCGGCGGCCGAGGCCGCTCGGGACGGACACCTGCTGCGGCCGCACCCGAGCATGAGCCGGCACCACTGCCGCAGCGATTTCTCCAATCCGGACTGGCCCGATCCCCGCGACCTGGCGGTCTTCCTGGCCGACGATCCGGCGCTGGCCCGCCAGTGGGCGGCGCTGACCGCAGCGGCCTGAGCCCGGCCGGGTCCCGAACCCCATCTCCAGAACTCAAGAAGAAGGAAACGCTCCATGAAAGGCCAACCCCTCCGCGTCGGCATCGGCGGCCCCGTCGGCTCCGGCAAGACCGCCCTGACCCTGGCCCTGTGCCAGGCCCTGCGCGACAAGTACGACCTGTGCGTGGTCACCAACGACATCTACACCGCCGAGGATGCCCAGTTCCTGGTGCGCAACGAGGCCCTCACGCCCGAGCGCATCATCGGCGTGGAAACCGGCGGCTGCCCGCACACCGCGATCCGTGAGGACGCGTCGATCAACCTGGAGGCGGTGGACCGCCTGATCCGCCTGTTCCCCGACGTGGAGCTGATCTTCGTCGAATCCGGTGGCGACAACCTGGCGGCGACCTTCTCGCCGGAGCTGTCCGACCTGACGATCTACGTGATCGACGTGTCCGCCGGCGACAAGATTCCGCGCAAGGGCGGGCCGGGCATCACCAAGAGCGATCTGCTGGTCATCAACAAGATCGACCTCGCGCCGCTGGTCGGCGCATCGCTGGAAGTCATGGACCGGGATGCCAGGAAGATGCGCGGCGAGCGCCCCTTCATTTTTAGCAATTTGAAGACCGGCCAGGGGCTTGCCGACATCATCGCCTTCATCGAGCGTCAAGGATTGTTGAAAGACGCCTGAAAGCGGCTACAACCCTTATTGCGTGCGGATTCCGTAACACGATTGGAGTATGCTGGAAACCACGTGGGCGGCCTGGGGAGGAGTCAGGCCGCCGGCGATTTTCCAACGGTTCGCATACCCACAATCAAGACTAAAACACACAGAAGGGAACAGTCGATGAGCGAAGAAAAGCAGAACTTCGAGGAATACTACGGCTACAAGTACGAGGAGTTGTTCGTCGGGCAAAGCGCCGTGTATGCGCGCACCGTCACCGAGGCCGACATCCTGGCCTTTGCGGGTGTGACCGGCGACTTCAACCCTGTGCACGTCAATGAGGAACTGGCGGCGTCCACCATGTTCGGGGGCCGTATCGCCCACGGCATGCTGTCGGCGGGCTTCATCTCCACGGTGTTCGGCATGAAGCTGCCGGGGCCGGGCGCCATCTACCTGTCCCAGAGCCTGAAGTTCAAGGCGCCGGTGAAGATCGGCGACACCGTCACGGTGCGTTGCACGATCAAGGAGCTCACCCCCGAGAAGCGCAAGGCCAAGTTCGACACCGTTGCCACGGTGAAGGGCAAGGTCGTGCTCGAAGGCGAGGCGGACATCATGGTGCCGGCCCGCTGAGCGGAAGCTGAGCTGACTTGAGCAAGCGGGCTGGCCTTGGGCCGGCCCGTTTCGTTTTGGGGCCTGCCTTGCCGGGTGGCTGGTGGTGAGTCAGCTGCGGGATGCCGCCGGGCCGTCGAGCAGGGCTTGACGGGTCAGCGGCTGGCCGAGGCGCTCCAGCCACCAGGCCAGGGCCTTGCCCATGCGGTTGGCGGGCGTTTTGCGCCAGGCGTAGCTCACGTGGATGCGGCGCTCGTCGCGCTCCACCCGCAGGGCCACCAGGCGGCCGGTGTCCACGTAGGGGCGGGCCAGGCATTCGGGCAGGAAGCCGACGCCGAGGCCGCGCAGCTGGGCTTCCAGCTTGGCCGGCATGCTGGCCACGGTGAACACGTCCTGGCCGCCGAGCAGGCCGACGGTGAGCCCATCGCCGTGGCGTACCGAGTCGGCGACCGCCACGGCCCGGTGGCGATGGATCGTCGCGTCGCTGAGGGGCTCGGTTTCGCGGGCCAGCGGATGATGGGGCGCCACCACGAAGATGAAGCGCTGGTTGCCCAGCGGCTGGCTCTGGAAGCCCGGCCCGACCGGCGATTCGGTGACGACGCCGAGGGCCAGATCGGCCTGGCCTGAGCTGAGGGCCTCCAGCGTGCCGGACAGGGTCTCGTCGCGCAGGCGCAGGCGGGTGGGGGGATCAAGGGCGAGGAAGTCCTGGCACAGTTCGAACAGCGTCGTGCGGTTGATGATGCTGTCCACGGCGATCGTCAAGCTGGCCTCCCAGCCGGTGGCGACGCGGCGCACCCGGTTGGCGACGGCGTCGATCTCGGCCAGCAGCCGGCTACCCTCGCGCAGTAGTTCGCGGCCGGCCTCGGTGAGTTTGGCCTGGCGCGAGCTGCGGTCGAACAGCAGCACGTCCAGTGCATCCTCGATGCGTCGCACCCGGTAGGTGAGAGCGCTCGGCACGAGGCCGCAGGCGCGCGCCGCGGCGGCGAAGCTGCCGGCATCGGCGATGGCCTGCAGCATGGCCAGCGCATCGGGCGTCAGGAAGTCGCGGGGCGTGGGGCGGTCTTGCGGCATGGGGCGGCTCATCGTTCAAACGGTTTGAATGATGACATCAAAGGGCGTGAGCCGTCCCGGGCCGACCGGGGGCTACAGTGGAGCCATCAACCAAGGAGGTCCCCATGCTTACCCTGCGCAAATCCCAAGACCGCGGCCACGCCGACCATGGCTGGCTGAAGAGCCAGCATTCCTTCTCCTTCGCCGGCTACTACGATCCCGCCCACGTGGGCTGGGGCAACCTGCTCGTCATCAACGAGGACCGCATCGCGCCGGGCACCGGCTTCGGCACCCACGGCCACCAGAACATGGAGATCGTCAGCTATGTGATGTCCGGCTCCCTGGCCCACAAGGACAGCATGGGCAACGGTACGGTGATTCCTCCGGGCGACGTGCAGCGGATGAGCGCCGGCAGCGGCGTGCGCCACAGCGAGTTCAACCACGCGGCGGACTCGGTGACCCATTTCCTGCAGATCTGGATCGAGCCGAACCAGCTGGGCATCGCGCCGGGCTACGAGCAGAAGACCTTTGCGGACGCCGAGAAGCGCGGCCGCCTGCGCCTGGTGGCCTCGCCCGACGGTGCCGACGGTTCGGTGCTGATCCACTCCGACGCGCGGCTGTATGCCGGCCTGCTGGACGGTGCCGAAGCGGCCACGCTGACGGTGGACCCGGCCCGCAAGGCCTACGTGTTCCTCGTCCGCGGCGCGCTGAGCGTCAATGGTCAGGCTTTGCAGGCCGGCGATGCGGCGCTGCTCGCCGATGAAAGCGCGGTGGCGCTGACTGTCGGCCGCGATGCCGAAGTGCTGGTCTTCGATCTGGCGCCGTAACGGCCGACAACCCTCAACAACATCAAACAGGAACGACACGCATGAACGCAGCCTTCACCCTTCCGCCCTTGATCGACGACCTGAGCCTGTCCTACCGCCTGCGCCCGGCCGAAGGCCCGGCGCAGGGCCTGGTGGTCCTGTTGCACGGCGTGGGCAGCAACGAGGCCTCAATGGCCGGACTGGCGGCCCTGCTGCCGCCAGCGCTGGCGGTAGCTCTGGTCCGCTCGCCGATTCCCCTCGGCCCGTCGGCCTTCTGTGCTTTCCAGGTCAGCTTCACCGCCAACGGCCCGGTGATCGACGTGGAGGCGGCAGAAGTGAGCCGCGGCAAGCTGGCGGTGTTCGTCGCCGACCTGCAGGCACGTCTCGGCATTGCCGCGGACCGCACGGTGGTGGCTGGCTTCAGCCAGGGCGGCATCATGTCGGCGAGCCTGGCGCTGACCCATCCGGACAGCGTGGCCGGCTTCGCCATCCTGTCCGGGCGCATCCTGCCGGAGATCGCGCCGCTGCTCGCCCCGGCCGCCGAACTGGCCGGCCTGCAGGCGCTGGTCACCCATGGCAGTGTCGACAACACGCTGCCGGTGGCCTGGGCCGAACGCAGCGACCAGTGGCTCGGCGAACTCGGCGTGCCCCTCGAATCCCACCGCTACCCGGCCGGCCACGAGATCACGCCGGACATGGCGCGGGACTTCGTCGGCTGGGTGGCACGCGTGCTGCCGGCCGTCTGATCGGAACGCCACAAAAAAAGCGGGGACCCGAGGGTCCCCAAAAGTGCGCTCCAAGCCTGGAGAAGATGAGTGCCGCCACCCATTCCCTCCGATTCCTACAATCGTTTCAGTGCTCCTGCAGTGCTTCGGCCTCCCTAGCTTTCGCTGCAGCCGCTTCCTGCAATTCCTTCAACCAGCCGTGCTGGCACAGCTTGCGGCGGTTCTGTTCCATGACCAGGCGGATGCGCGGCGCCACTTCGGCGTAGGGCGCCACGCCTTCCGCGCGGATGCTGTCGCAGCGGACGATGTGGTAGCCCAGCTCGGACTCCACGACTTCCGACAGTTCCCCCACCGCCTTGGCGGCGAACAGCGCGGCGTCCAGGGCCGGGTAGAGCTTGCCGCGGTCCACGTCGCCGATCGTGCCGCCGTTCATCGCGGTCGGGCATTCCGAGTGCTTCAGGGCCTGCTCGGCGAAGCGCTTCGGGTCTTTCAGCAGGCGCTTGCGGATCTCGCTGATCTTCTTCAGGGCCAGCGCCGGGGTGTTCTCCGGCAGGTCCGGGTTGATCGTGACGAGGATGTGCGAGGCGCCACGCCTCTCGGTGCGCATGAACTGCTCGCGATGCATGTGGTAGAAGATCTGCACGTCCAGCTCGGCCACGTTGGCGGACTTGGCCGAGACGCGGTCGAGCACCGCTTCCACCTTCAATTCCCTTTGCAGCGCGGAGGTCAGCAGGGCCTCGTCGAGGCTTTGTGCTGCCAGCGCGTCGGTGAAGTCCTGCTCGGACTCGTAGCGCCCGCGGATCTCCTGGAAGGCGTCGTCCAGCATGCGCTGGGGCACGACGACGCCCTGGGCTTCCGGCGCGGTGAGCACCAGGGTCTCGATGTCGAGCTGCTTCTTCGCAACCTGGCGCACATGGCGCAGTTCCCGCTCGGACAGCTCGCCCGGCATCTTTTCGTAGATGCCGTGGGCGGTCTTGAAGACCAGGTAGGGCAGGGTCGTGTCGGGGGTGACGGCGAGTGTGTTCATGACACGTCCTCCTCGTCCTCTGCCGCTTCGATCTCGCCGCCCTGTTCCTCCAGCGGCAGGGTTTCGAGGGCGCTTTCCGGCACCTGCAGCACCCAGCCGGGCACGTGCAGGTGGTACTGGACGCCGCCGGGGAGGTCGCGCAGCACGCGCAGGATCTCGCCCTTGGTGCCGGGTTCGGCGCGGATCTCGCCGCCGACCGCGAGGGTGACCGCACAGCGCACCTTCTCGCGGACTTCGAACTTGCTCTCCACCCAGTGCTCGTCCTCGCCGAGGAGTTCTTCCTCGCGGCAGCCGACGATCATGTCTTCCTGCAGGAAGTACACCGAGTAGATGAGCTGGTCCTGCAGATAGCTGCCCACGTCGCGGACAATGCCCATCGAGCCGCGGCGGATGAGGAAGTCGCCGACTTCCTTGCCCGGAAAAGTGCCGTCGTTGCGCACGTTGCGCGTGACGCGGACGGTCTGGCCGTACTCGAAGCGGGGAAGCATGATGGTTCTCCTGGACGGGCGGCGTCAGACCTTGGGATTGGTCAGGCTTTCCAGCGACACGAAGGAGGTGCCGGCGGCTTTCTGCAGCACCACGAAGACCCGCTCGGTGAGCGCGTCGGACTGCACGAAGTCCAGGTAGGCCTGGGTCAGCCACTTGGTGTAGAACTCGCGCGCCGGCGCTTCGTCGGCGGGGGCCGGGCCCTGGGCCTTGATGTAGTTGTGGTAGCGCTGGAGGATGTGCAGGCGGTTCACGTGGACCGTCTTGGCGTCGTACTCCACGCCGAAGTAGTCGAGAAACTCCTCGGCCGACGAAAGGTCTTCGAGGGCTTCTTCCAGGGTGAGATCGACGTCACTCATGATGGGCTCCTAGGCTACGGTTGGTTCAGATTGAATGGGCCGTGAAATCGACGGCCACGATGTTGCCGCTGGCGCGGATCTGGGCGACTTCGATGAGGGGGCGCACGCCGAGGCGGTCGCGCTCATCCACGTCGGCGAGCTTGCCGAGCATCGCCAGGGCGTCGGCGATGCGTTGCTGGCGCAGGGCCAGCACGGCCTTGGCCTTGAGGGACAACAGCCAGAAGCGGGCCGCGGTGGCCGCACTCTCGAGGCCGCTCTTGACCTGTTCGACGGTCAGTTCGCGCCAGTCCGCGGGGTAGCCGATGCCTTCGCCGGAGATCGCCAGGGCCTTGTCGGCGATGACGTCGGCGGCGTCCAGGCGGTTCTGGTAGAAGTAGTAGCGGTACAGCGCGACGATGACTTCCAGGTGGTGCGGCGCCAGCTCCTCGGCGCGCAGCAGCAGCGCCTCGGTCTCCGGCTCCGGATACAGGTTGGAGGCCTCGTTGATCAGCGCGGTCACCTCTGGGGCGATCGGGTCGTCGAAGTACAGCGGGCCGGCGTCGAAGTCGAGCAGATCCATGGGGGCCTCAGCGTTCTTCCTTGGCGGACTGGATCATCGAGCTGCAGTCGCAGTTGTCGGTGCATTCGCCGCACTCTTCCGGGTCGAGCCCGGCGGCGGCCATGCGCGATTCGAGCACCTTGACCCGGTCGAGCAGACAGGCCAGCGCCTTGCCGACGGGGTCGGGCACCAGGTGGTGGTCCAGGTCCAGCCCGTCGGGGCCGCGGCGGCCTTCGCTGCGCACGATGCGACCGGGGATGCCGACCACCGTGCGGTCGGCCGGTACGTCCTTTACAACCACTGAATTGGCGCCGACGCGGACCCGCTCGCCGATGGTGATCGGGCCGAGGATCTTGGCGCCGGCTCCAACCACGACACCGCTCGAGAGGGTGGGGTGGCGTTTGCCTTTGCGCCAGGAGGTGCCGCCGAGGGTGACCCCGTGGTAAAGCGTGACGTCGTGGCCGATTTCGGCGGTTTCGCCGATGACGACCCCGGCGCCGTGGTCGATGAAGAGGCGGCGGCCGATTGCGGCGGCCGGGTGGATATCCACATTGGTCAGCATCCGGGAAAAGAACTGGAGGACCCGGGCCGGATAACGCAGGCCGCGGCTCCACAGGGCATGGCCGACGCGGTAGGCCATGATGGCGTGCACGCCGGGGTAGGTGGTCAGCACTTCCCAGCGGCTACGGGCGGCCGGGTCGCGGCTCATCACCGAGTCGATGTCTTCCTTCAGCAGCGCGAAGAGGCCTTGGGGCGCTTCGCTGGCGACCGGAGCGGCGGGCAGGGAGACGTTGGCGGCGGGGGGCATGTTCGGGTCCTTACGAAGGGGTGCGGACATGGTGCGGACGGTCGGACGACAGGGAGTGCAGTTCGGCGATGAAGCGGCGCAGGTCGGCCGGGCCGGGCGTGCGTTTGGTGCGTTCGACGAAGCCACGGATGCGCGGCAGCAGATCGGCGGCCTCGTCGTCGCGGATCGGCACGCCCATGCGGGCGTAGGCGGCGATCACGCCGGCGCTGCCTGAGTGCTTGCCGAGCACCATGCGGTGCTCGCGGCCGACTTCGGCCGGGTCGATGGCCTGGTAGTTGGCCGGGTCCTTCAGCAGGCCATCCACGTGGATGCCGGCTTCGTGGGTAAACACCCCTTCACCGACCACGCTCTTCTGCCAGCCCACCGGCCGGCCGGCGGCGCGGGCGACCTGATGGGACAGGGCCTGGATGCCGGCCAGATCGAGCCCGGTGGCGAAGCCGTGGAGCTTGACCAGACCAAGGGCGACCTCTTCCAGTGCGGCGTTGCCGGCGCGCTCGCCGAGGCCATTGACGGTGGTATTGACGTGGGTGGCGCCGGCACGCACGGCGGCCAGGGTGTTGGCGGTGGCCAGACCCAGGTCGTCGTGGGCGTGCATCTCCAGTTCCAGATCGCAGTTGGCGCGCAGGTCGGCAAAGCGCTCGAAGGTGCCGAAGGGTTCCATCACGCCGAGGGTGTCGGCAAAGCGCAGGCGCCGGGCGCCGGCCTGCTGGGCGGCTTCGGCGATCTGCAGCAGGAAGGCGGGGTCGGCGCGGGATGCGTCCTCGCAGCCGACCAGCACTTCGAAGCCCATGTCGCGGGCCCGCGGCACCAGGCTGGCGATCTGTTCCAGCACCCACTCCCGGTCGCGCCGCAGCTTGTGGCGGATCTGCTGATCGGAAGCGGAGATGGACAGGTCCACCATCCAGGCGTCGAGGCCGCTGCAGGCTGCCAGATCATCCAGCCGCATCCGGCACCACACCACCAGGCGGGAGGCGAGGCCGGCGCGGGCGCAGGCCTGGATGCTCTCCCGCTCGACGGCGCCCATCGCCGGGATGCCGATTTCGAGTTCGGGCACACCGATGTCGCTGAGGCCGCGGGCAATGGCGAGCTTCTCTGCAAGGGTGAAAGCCACCCCGGCGGATTGCTCGCCGTCGCGCAGCGTGGTGTCGTTGATGACGACACGCGGCGCGCTGGCGGGGACGGAGGGCTGGATGAAATCAAGCATATGCGGGGTCGAAGGCTTTTTCCGGGTCGGCGACCGGGCCGTTCTCGCCCCAGTAGGGCGACAGCTTGCGCAGCTGGGCGACGATCGGCGGCACCGCGGCGATGACCCGTTCGATCTCTTCCTCGGTCGTGTAGCGGCTGAGGGAGAAACGCACCGTGCCGTGGGCCGCGGTGTAGGGGATGCCCATCGCCCGCATCACATGGGACGGCTCCAGGCTGCCGGAGGTGCAGGCCGAGCCGCTGGAGGCGGCGATGCCCTGCTTGTTCAGCAGCATCAGGATCGCCTCGCCCTCGATGTATTCGAAGGCGATGTTGGCGGTGTTGGGCAGGCGGTTGTCCGGGTTGCCGGTGACGAAGGCGTGGGGCACCACGGCCAGGATGCCGGCCTCGAGCTTGTCGCGCAGGGCCTTCACGTGGGTGCGTTCGTGCTCCATGGCTTCCATCGCCAGCTCGGCGGCAACGCCCAGGCCGATGATGCTCGGCGCGTTCTCGGTGCCGGCCCGGCGGCCGCGCTCCTGATGGCCGCCGCGCAGCAGCGGGCGGAAGCGCACGGCGCGGCGCACGTAGAGCACGCCGATGCCCTTGGGGGCGTGCAGCTTGTGGCCGGACACCGACAACATGTCGATCTTGGTGGCGGCCAGATTGATGTCGATCTTGCCGACCGCCTGCACGGCGTCGGTATGGAACAGCACGCCGGCGGCGTTGGCCATCTCGGCCATCTCGACCACCGGGAAGTAGGTGCCGGTCTCGTTGTTGGCCCACATCACCGACACCACGGCAACCTTGTCGCTGAGCACCTTGGCGTAGTCGTCGAGGTTCAGGCGGCCCTTGTTGTCCACCTTCAGGCGGTGGATGGTGTAGCCCTCCTTCTCCAGCTGCTCGCACAGGCTGAGGACGGCCGGGTGCTCCACCACGGTGGTGATGATCTCCTTGCGCTCCGGCTGGGCCTTGAGGGCGGACAGAATGGCCGTGCTGTCGGATTCGGTGCCGCAGGACGTGAACACGATCTCGGAATCGAATTCGGCGCCCAGCAGCTTCTGCACCTTGGTACGGGCAGCCTTGAGCGCCACACCGACCTTGTTACCGAAACTGTGCATGCTGGATGCGTTGCCGAACTGCTCCGTGAAATAGGGCAGCATCGCTTCCACGACCTTCGGGTCGCAGGCCGTCGTGGCGTTGTTGTCGAGATAGATCGGGGTGGGGGTGCTCATTTTGCTTAGCCTCCGTGAGCGTGGGACGCGCAGGCGTGGGCCTGGGCCTTGGCGGCGGGCACGACGCGGACGAATTCGCCGAGGGCTTCTATCATCTTGGTCTGGATGCCGGCCAGCGTGGCTGCTTCCATCTGGCAGCCGGAGCAGGCGCCGGTGAGGTTCACCAGGATGTTCTTGCCTTCGATGTCCACCAGCTCGATGTCACCACGATCGGCCAGCAGGGTTGGGCGCACCGCAGCGATGACTTCCTCGATCTTGCGGATGCGGGCCAGGGTGCCGAGCTTGGCGGGCGCCGCTTCGGCGACGGCCGGCTTGGCCTTCTTGGCGCCGGCGGGCACGAAGGTTTCGCCGCGTTCGGCCATCACCTTGGTGAGGATTTCCTCGATCGGCTCGTGGCAGGTGGAGCAGCCACCGCCGGCCTTGGTGTAGTTGGTGACTTCTTCCACCGTGGAGAGCTTGTTGGCGCGGATGGTGTCTTCGATCATCTGGCTATCGACGGCGAAGCACTTGCAGACCAGTGCGCCTTCCTCGTGGTCGTCGCTCCATTCTTCGCCGCGGTAGTTGGCGATGGCGGCGTGCAGGGCTTCGCGGCCCATCACGGAGCAGTGCATCTTTTCCGGCGGCAGACCGTCGAGGAAGTCGGCGATGTCCTGGTTGCTGATCTGCTTGGCTTCGTCGAGGGTCTTGCCCTTGACCATCTCGGTCAGCGCGGAGGAGGAGGCGATCGCCGAGCCGCAGCCGAAGGTCTGGAAGTGCGCGTCCTGGATGATCTCGGTGACCGGGTCGACCTTGAGCATCAGGCGCAGCGCGTCGCCGCAGGAGATGGAGCCGACGTCGCCGGTGGCGTTGGCACCTTCCAGCGGACCCGTGTTACGCGGGTTGTAGAAGTGCTCTTTGACTTTTTCGGTGTAATCCCACATGACAGTCTCCTTCGATCAGGCTGCGAAGGACTGGCCGCATTCGCAGGACTTGGCCGCCTTGGGGTTTTCGAACTTGAAGCCGCTGCCGGACAGGGAATCGACGAAGTCGATGGTGGTGCCTTCGATCAGCGGTGCGGAGTACGGGTCGATCAGAACGGTGAGGCCTTCGATGACGAGCACGTTGTCGTCGTCCTGCTTTTCGGCTTCGAGCTTCATGTTGTATTGCAGGCCGGCGCAACCGCCGCCCGACACCACGATGCGCAGTCCCGCCACCGGATCGGCAGCCGTCGAAATGAAGCGGGAAACAGCCTTACACGCATTGGGGGTGAGGGTGATCATGGTTTTCTCCTGGGGGTGATTGGGTTGTGAGCGCAACTCAGTGTTGCAACCCGTGTGCCAGGCCCGGCTAATTGCGCAATGCATTGAAAATTAAGGATTGTTTTGTGCGTTGTGGCGTACGTTACGGTGTGGGATAGGCGACGCGACAAGGGGATTGTCGTGTTCGTTACACATGCGGGGTATGGCGATCGATGTGGGGGATGAGGGGGCATGGAGCGATGGGGGCCTGGGCGCACCCCATGCTCGTGGCGAAGTCCTTCATGGCAGGCCGGTATAATTCGCCGGACGCTACTGCCTAGCAGTACTTGATGAATGGACTATCCATGGAGCGAATGAATAATGACAAGAGGTATCCCTCTGGTAGTGGATCTGGATGGCACGCTGACGCCGACGGATACACTGGTGGAGTCCGTCGTCAGGCTGATCAGAAAATCGCCTCTCAACCTGCTGCGCTTGCCTTTCTGGCTCTTGAAGGGCAGGGCAAGCTTCAAGGAGGCGGTTGCCATGCATGTCAGCATCCCGCCGGAAAGCCTGCCCTACCGCAGACCCTTGCTGGACTATCTGCGCGAGGAGAAGGAGAAAGGGCGTCCATTGGTCCTGGCTACCGCGGCGCATCAGTCGATCGCCGAAGGGGTTTCCAGGCATCTGGGTTTGTTCGACCAGGTTCTGGCTAGCTGCAGCGATCACAACCTGAAGGGCAGCGCCAAGCTGAAGGCAATCCGGGATAACGTCGGTGAGACATTCGTCTATGCGGGCGACAGCCGGGCCGACCTGCCCATATGGAAATCCGCCGAAGCGGCCATCCTGGTCGGCGTGACGCCCGCAACCGCTGCCGAGGTCAGGGGCGATACCCCGATCGAGCGGGAATTCCCGGCGGAGCGGCTGAACCTCGCCGTCTGGCTGCGTGCGTTGCGAGTCCATCAATGGACAAAGAACCTGCTCCTGTTGGTGCCCCTGCTGACCGCCTTCTCGTTTCTCGATCTCTCCAAGCTGCTGGCGATTGGCCTGGCCTTCCTGTCGTTCTCGTTCGCCGCTTCGGCCACCTACATGGTGAACGATCTATGGGATCTGGATAACGACCGGGCACATCCCCGTAAGCGCAAGCGCCCGTTTGCCAGTGCCACGTTGCCGATCCTTCGCGGCGTGATGGTGGCGGGCCTGGCCCTGGCGTTGGCCTGTGTGATGGCGCTGGCGGTGTCGAGAGGGTTCTTTCTGATGCTGCTGCTGTACCTGGTGCTGACCAGTGCCTATAGCTGGGTGCTGAAAGCCTATGTATTGGTCGACGTGCTGATGCTGTCCATCCTCTACACCTTGCGTATCCTGGCGGGGTCAGTAGCCATTGGCGTGGTGACGAGTTCCTGGTTGCTGGCCTTCTCCGCGTTCATGTTCTTCAGTCTTGCCTTGATAAAGCGCTGTGCCGAACTGGTGTCGCTGGCACAACGGGGAGGGCATGTCGTGCGGGGCCGCGATTACCGGGTGAGTGACCTCGGCGTGTTGTGGCCGCTGGGGGTGGGGGCGGCATTGTCGTCGGTGGTGGTGTTCGGGCTCTTCATCAGTGCGCCGGAGACCTTGTCGCATTACGCTGCACCGCAGCTGCTTTGGATGGTGGCGATGGGCCTGATCTATTGGCTGGCCCGTTTGTGGATCAAGACTTCGCGAGGGGAGATGCACGAAGATCCGGTGATCTATGCCGTGAAGGACATCGGTAGCCGCATTGCCGTCGTGTACATGGTTGCCGTGACGCTACTCGCCCGTTTCATGCCTCTGGATTTCCTGTCATGAACACGCTCATTCTTGCGATTGTCAGTATCGGGCTTTCGGTTGCGGCCCAGTTTTCCTTGAAGGCAGGCATGTCCAGCGAAGGTGTTCGCGAAGCCATGGGGCAGCCCTACACGTTGCGTGCTCTGTTGTCCGTCTTCACGAACAGCTACGTGCTGGCTGGCTTTCTGTGCTACGGGCTAGGGGCGGTCGTCTGGCTGGGGGTTTTGTCGAAATGGGATGTCAGCAAGGCTTATCCCCTCGTCGGGCTGGGGTTTGCCGGGACCGCTGCGGTAGGCATTCTGCTTGGGGAGCAGGTTGGGGGGCTGCGCATGATCGGCGTTGCCTTGATCTGCGCAGGTGTATTCCTGGTGGGACGGAGTTGATATCGGGATGCTGACCTAGCGATCCGTGCGAACGGGATCCTGTGGGCGATCCCGTTCGCACGGATCGCTGGCGTCGCGAACAATACTTCAGCCGGATGCCAGCCGGCGTTGCCGGAAAAACAAGGGGAGCCGTCTGGCTCCCCTTGTTTTTGGGCTGATGAGGCTATGCCTGGATCAGTTGATCTTGGCTGCCTTGGCCAGTTCCTGGAGGTGCTGTTCCACCAGCTGGCCCTGCAGGCGCTGGGTGATCTGCGGCTTGGCTTCTTCGAAGCTGGGCAGCTTGAGATCACGGATTTCGTCGAGCTGGATCACGTGATAGCCGAAGGGGGTCTGCACCGGCGTCTGGGTATAGGTGCCCGGGGTCAGGCCGGCGAGAGCCTTGGCAAACGGCTCGACGAAGCTGCTCGGCACGGTCCAGCCGAGGTCGCCGCCCTTGTCCTTGGTACCGGGATCGGTGGACAGGCTGGCCAGCTTGTCGAACTTCTCACCCATCTTGAGGCGCTCGATGATGTCCTTGGCTTCCTTCTCTTCCTTCACGAGGATGTGGCGGGACTTGTATTCCTTGTTGCCGGTCTGGACCACCAGACGGTCGTATTCGGCCTTGGCGGCGGCTTCGGTGACCGGATGGCTCTGCACGTAGTCGGCCACGTAGGCATTGGCGATGATCTGGTGGCGGGCCAGGTCGGCCTGCAGGGCGACGTCGGGCTTGCGGTCGAGGCCTTTCTTCTTGGCGGCCTGGTTGAGCAGTTCGGTCTGGATCAGGCGGCCGCGGATCTCATTGGTGAGTTGCGGGCCGTCGGTGGCGCCCTGGGCTTTGGCACGATCTGCCAGCAGGTCGTAGGCGCCCTGGGGAATGCCCACGCCATTGACCGTGGCCACGTTCTTGCCGGCGGCGGCCTTGGCCGGCTCGGCGGCGAAGGCGGGGGCCTGGGCCAGCAGGCCGGCGATCAGGGTGAGGGGGAGGAGGGTGCGGGAAAACTTCATGGGGATTCCTTGTTGATGGGCTGCTGGTGTAGCTGGGCGGCAAGGCGAATCGTGCTGTCCGAGCGCAAGAGACAACGGTTTTGTGTTGAGCCACGCAGTATTCCGAAGGGCATGCAGTCTCGTCAACGTGCTGGATACGCCTGCAAGCCGGATGCAAGGCTGCCCGGCCCGGTGTTGTCGGCCTGCGGGTCTGCTGTCGATCGCCATCCGCCGCCCAAAGCCTTGTGCAGCGCGACCAGATCGGTGAGCAGATTGGCCCGGGATTGGCTCAAGTTGCGTTGCGCATTGAACAGCGAGCCTTCCGCCGTGAGCACGTCGAGGAAGGTCGTAAGGCCGCGCCGATAGCGATCCCTGGCCAGGCTGACAGCCTGCAGGTTGGCGCTGACTGCTTCGGCGAGGGCGACTTGCCGTGATCTTTCTGCATAGTAGTTGGTCAGCGCGTTCTCCACGTCTTCAAGCGCGCTGTGGTAGGCGGCCCGGTAGCGGGCCAGGGCTTCGTCGAAAATGGCTTGCCGGCTGGCGATCTGCGCTTGCGTCCGCCCCCCGTTGAAGACTGGCAGCGACAGGCCGGGCACGATGGACCAATAGCGGCTCGATTGTTCGGCGAAGCGGGATGCCTGGTTGCTTTGCAGGCCGAGGCCCAGGGTCAGGTCGAATTTCGGGTACAGATTGGCGGTGGCGACGCCGATGTCCGCCGACGCGGCCGCCAGGTTGCGTTCCGCTGCCCGCAGGTCGGGGCGACGGGCCAGTAGTTCGGCGGGCAGGCCCACGGCGCTGAGGCCCGTGTCGGCAGGCAGAGGTGCGGAGGTGCTCAGTTCGGCCTTCAGTGCCGCCGGCTCCCGGCCGACCAGGATTCCCAGGCGATGGATGGACTGGGCGATAGCAGCGGTCAGTACGGGGATGTTGGCCTCGGTGGTGGCGCGTTGGGCGTCGGCCTGGCTGACATCCAGATAGCTGGTGAGGCCGAGTCGATAGCGTTCGCGGGTGACATCGACGGTTTGCCGTTGGCTCTCGGTGTTGGCGCGGACGATGTCGAGCTGGGCCTGGTTGGCCCGGAGCTCGATGTAGTTGCGGGCGAGCTCGCCGCGCAGGCTGAGACGGGTCGCATCCAGGTTGGCGGCGCTTGCTTCGAGGCTCGCCCGGGCGCTTTCCTCGGCCCGGCGGAGTCCGCCGAATACGTCGACTTCCCAACTGGCATCGAAGCCTGCCAGATACACGCTGGTCGGTCCCTTGTTGGACGTGAGGGCTGCCGCCGCCGTGTTGTTGCTACTGTCGTTGCGGTTGACCGAGGCACTGGCATTGACGTTCGGAAGGCGTGCCGCGTCCGCCGTCAGCCAGGCTGCCCGCGCCTGTCGTACGCGGGCCTGGGCCTGAGCGAGATCGAGGCTGCCGCGGTCGGCCTCGTCGATCAGGCGATCCAGCAGGGGATCGCCGAAGGCCTGCCACCAGCGGCTTTGCGCCAAACCGGGGGCCGGGGATGGGGGCTCCTGCGCAGCGGACCATTGCTGTGGTGCGCCCAGATCAGGCTGCACATAATCCGGTCCGACGGCGCTGCAGCCGCACAGGCTCGCCGCAAGCAGCATCGCCAGGGGCGTGGCCATGCCCCGGCGTCGGTGTCGATAGGAGGTCATCGCGTAACTCCGCCGGACTGTGTTGCCGCGGGGGCTACGGGGGCGATCTCCGGTGTCTCGATGAACACGTCCATCTGCTGGCCCACGAAGGCCGGCAGCGCATTGCGCGGGAAGCTGTAGAGGACCTGCAGCACCCGGGTATCGACCCGCTCGGTACTGGCGCCGGTAAGGGACTGCTTGGGCGTCACGTAGGGTTCGACCCGGACGAAGCTCAGCGGCGTCTTCAATTCGCGGTTGCCGCGCAGGGAGGCCGCTGCGGCGGTCTGCGGCTTGAATCGCCAGGCGTCGTTCTCGTCGATATTGACGCGGACATAGAGCTGGTCGAGATTGCCCATCTTGATGAGCGGGGTGGTGAGGACGCCAGCCTGCGCAAATTCGCCGGGGCGGATGTTCACCTGCATGATCTCCCCGTCGATAGGCGCACGCACCGTCAGGCGCTCAATTTCGATCTGCGTGGATTTGACGTCGGCTTCGGCGGCCGTGACCGCCGCATGTGCGCTCTCCAGCCTTGCCTTGGCCAGCAGTTCGGCATTGCGGCGTTTCTGCACGTCGTCCAGGCTCACCGCGCGCTGATCTCCGGCGCTGCTCACCAGCGCGTACTGGGAGCGGGCATCCTCAAGGGTCGCCTTGGCCTCTTCGACTGCCGCCCGGGCCTTGACGACGTTGGCCTGCTTGACGAGCAGCGCGGCCCGGAAGTCCCGGTCGTCGATCTGGAACAGCGGCGTGCCGATTGCCACGTGCTCGCCGACCTTGACGAGCACTTTCTGAACGATGCCAGCCACGCCGGTGCCGATATCGATGTTGTTGCTGCTCGCTTCCACGAGTCCGGCCCCGCCGATGTAGGACTTGAACGGTGCCTGGGCCGGTTGGGCGACCGGTTGGGCGGGCGGGGGCCTGCGTTCGGCCTGGACGGCCACGATGATGGCGACGATCAGGCCCAAGGCAGCCAGACCGGGGAGGATCCGGTTCTTGAGTTTCATGGGGCGTTCTCCGTGGTTCCGCGCTCCGCCTGCTCCACGCTGACGATGCGGCCGTCTTCCATGCGGGCGATGCGGTCGGCGAATTCGTAGATGCGGGCATCGTGGGTGACGATCACCAGTGCGCGGTCACTGCCGACGGCCACGTCCTTGAGAACCTGCATCACCTTGTGTCCGGTTTCACCGTCGAGGGCGCTGGTTGGCTCGTCGCAGACCACCAGGCGCGGCCGGTGGACGATGGCGCGGGCGATGGCGACGCGCTGCTGCTGGCCACCGGAAAGCTGGGTGGGCAATGCGTCCTCCCGTCCTTCCAGTTGTACGTCGCGCAGCCGGGCGCGGGCTTCCGCGACTGCGCTTTCGAAGGGCACGCCATTGATGAGCAAGGGGATCGCCACGTTCTCGGCGGCGGTCAGGGTGGGGATCAGGTTGAAGGACTGGAACACGAAACCGATGGCCTGGCCCCGGTAGCGGGTCCGCTCGGTGGCCGGCAGGCGCGTGATGTCCTGCCCGAACAACAGGCATTCGCCGTCGTCCTGATCGAGGATGCCGGCGATGACCGAGATCAGCGTCGTCTTGCCGCAACCGGAGGGGCCGACCAGCATCAGCAACTCGCCCATCCGTACTTCCAGATCGATGCCACGTAAGGCCAGCACCTCGGCTTCCCCACTGCCGTATCGCTTGACGATGCCCGTGCATTGCACGGCAGATGTGGGCCCGTTCATTTGAACACCACCGCGGGTTCGAGTTTGAGCACCTTGCGCACGCTGATGAGCGCCGCGAATAGCACGATGACCGCCACTGCGATGCTGCTGCCGAGGAGCAGTTGCCAGTTCAGCGTCATCGACAGTCCCGGGCGTTCGCGGGTGATGGCGGCAAACACGGCCGTGGCACCGGCCCCCAGCCCGAATCCGACGAAACCGACCAGCAGCGCCTGCAGCAGGATCATCCGGCGCAGCATGCGGTCCGTGGCCCCCATCGCCTTGAAGACGGCGAAATAGCGCAGGTTGTCCAGGGTGAAGTTGTAGAAGATCTGGCCGGTCACCGCAGCGCCGACGATGAATCCGACGATCACCACGAAGCCGAAGTTGGTGAGGATCGACGTGTTGTTGAGGATATACAGGAAGGTCATGTCCTTGAACTCGTCGGCGCTGCGGGCGGCCATGCCCGTGTCGTGGCGGATGCGCTCCGTCACGTTTGCAAGCGGTTCGCCGGCCTTGGCCTTGACGAGGATGTAGGAGAGCAGCTTGCGCTCCGACAGGGCATAGGTGGTGGCCCGCGTGTAGGTGGTGTAGATGATCGGCTGGGACTGGAAAGTGGCGCCGGCGCGGGCGATGCCCACGACCCGGGCCCGCTTGTCGTTGATCTCGAGGATGTCGCCGACCTGCAGGGGCTCTGTCTTTTTACCGGGGCTGGCGGGCTTGGCGAGACGGCCGGTGGCGCCGGCCTCGTCGACGATCACCGCGTCGGGCAGGCGCAGGTCGGCCAGCCGGCCCTTCAGCATGACGGCGGGGCCGCCGATCAGGGTGGCGTCATCCAGGCCGATCAGGTTCGAACTGACGAGCTGGCCGTCGCCCAGCCGGACCCGCTGATTGCCCTTGTAGAGGGGCACCGCCCATTCCACGCCCTTGACGCCACGTACCCGGTACAACTCGGTGTCGAGCATGGGCTGGGAGTCGTCCACGTACTTGACCATCGGGTCCATCACCCAGATGTCCGGCAACGCGACGTCGGAGATGAAGCTGTAGGTACGGGAAAAGATTGAGATCAGGATGCCCGGCTGCTGGATCATCAGCAGGGAGGCGAGGGCGATGCCGGTGATGATGCCGAAATACTTGCCACGATCACCGAGGAGCATCTTCAGCGCTATGCGGAACATCCGGGCACCGTCATGACAGGAGCAGAGTCGCCATTGTGCGCTCCTGGGGCGGCGGCGATGCGTCCTAGATCAAAGGAACGCATCGTGCCGACGGTTTCAAGGACGATGTGTTTCGCCGGATGGGGGCAGGCCTTTCTTGCGGTACAGCATGATCGGCGCGCAGCGCTTCTCGTCGTGGTAGATGCCGACGCAGTCGAGGCACTGGAAACAATCGTCGTAGCGGATCGCGCCGGACTTCTCGATGGCGTCGTAGGCGCAGCGGTGGCGGCAGGTCTGGCAGGGCTGGCCGCACTCCCGGCGGCGCGGCAGCCAGTCGAGGAGGCGCAGCTTGCCGCCGAGGGTCATCGCTGCGCCGAGGGGGCACAGGTAGCGGCAGAAGAACTTGTAGTACAGCCCACCAAGGACCAGCAGCAGCACCGCGTAGGCGACGAAGGGCCAGCTGCGGTCGAAGCCGACGGTGATGGCGGTCTTGAAGGGCTCCACCTCGACGCCGGTCTCGGCCAGCCGTGGGGCGAAGGCAGCGGCAGCCACCAGCGCGGCGAGGATCGCGTAGCGCCCCCGGTCGAGGACGCGGGCGACGGCGGCCGGCAGCCGCAGCCGCGGCAGGCGCAGCGCGCGGGCCAGCAGCGCGGCGAACTCCTGCAGCGCGCCGAAGGGGCACAGCCAGCCACAGAAGGTGCCGCGGCCCCACACCACGAAGCTGATCGCGGTGAAGGCGATCAGCAGCAAGCTCACCGGGTCGTACAGGAAGCTCTTGAGGCCGGCCCCGGCGGCCACCGACTTGATCGCACCGGTGATCTGCACGATGGACAGCTGGCCTTGCGCGTACCAGCCGATGTAGCCGAGGGTGAAGGCCAGGAAGGCCAGCCGGAAGACCTTGAGCCGGCGTGCCGACACGGAGATCCAGCGCGGGCGGGCGAGCACCACGGACAGCAGGATCAGCGCGGCGGCGATGATGGCCAGCTCCATGGCCCGGTCCTTCCAGGCGATCAGCCAGTCGGGCAGCGGCGCGGGTGGGCGGGAGAACAGTTCCTCCGGGGCCTGGTAGTCGAGGTTCACGCTGCGCTGGGTGAGGATCGGCAGCATCGAGCCCTTGGCGCGGGTGATGGTCAGTTCGAAGCGTACCGGCGCGGCTGGATCGACGCCGGACATCGGCGGTACGCGCAGTACCAACGCGGCGTTGAGGGGTGGGGCGCCGGCAGGGGGGCGCGGTGAGATGTCCAGGTCGCGCAGCTCCACCGGGCCGCCGGCCTGGCTGAAGGCCAGCCGGGCCGGCACGGTGCCGCGGGTGAAGCCGTCGTCGATGAAGGCGTCACGCCCCGCGCTGGCCACCCAGTAGGCCTGCTGACCGGGCTCCAGGCGGCGCAGCAGGTCGGCGTGGCCCGCGTCGCCGAGGATCGCCCGGCCGATGGTCGGCGCGTTGAGGTAGGCGACGTAGAGGTCGCTGAAGGTGTCGTCCGGCAGGGCCAGTGCGTCGGCATCCACGCCGGCGCCGTCCGTGCCGGCGAACTGCTTTTCCACGTCGGCGTTGCTGAGATGCAGGCGGCCGATGGCGCCGGACTTCACCAGTTCGGCAAAGCTGCGGCGTTCATAGACGTCGGTGCGTACTTCGGCGACGGGCCCCTTGTCGCTGGCCGGCGCGGCGAAGCCGAGGCGGGCTCGGGCCACGGCCAGTCCGGCAGTGAGCACGGTCTGGTTGACGATGCGCACCGAGGCGGTGGCCTTGCTGACGCCGTCCAGCACCACGCGCTTGCTGCCGGCGCCGCTGCGGGTGTTGCCGTACAGGCTGGAGACGGTGATCTCCTGCTTGAGGCTCTTGTTGCGGTACTGGAGCAGGAAGTCGCGCAGCGGGCCTTCGCCGAGGCCGGACAGGAAGACCGGCTCGTGCTGGCGGATCAGCTCCACGTCCATGAAGCCGCCCTTGCGGTCGAGGCTGACCAGCAGGTTCAGCGGGGTGCCCTCGAAGCCGGGGATCGGCGCCAGGTCGATGGATTCGAAAGCGTAGGCGACCGGGCCGGCCTCGGGTTCCAGCTCCGAGGTGATCGGCCAGGCGGGAATGTCGCGCAGCTTCTCGCCCACGTGCAGCGGGGGCGGAAAGCGGCGGGCGATGTCGGCGTGGTTCAGTTCGCCGGCTTCGGCCTGGCAGGCCAGTCCGGCGAGCAGGAGGGTGAGCAGGCCCGCGAGGATGCGGCGGAACAGGTGGCGCGCAATCCCCGTGGGCATGGCGGCGCTCAGTGGGCTTCGAGCTGCTTCTTGAGGGCGTCGAGGCCGCTGGTGTAGATACCGCTCACGGCCTTGCGCGCGCCGGCGTCGTCGGCGCCTTCGGCCGGCTTCTCGTCCTTGCGGCGGAAAGTGGACGACCATTCCACGTGGCTGCCGCCCTTGGCCGGCTTGATGGTCAGGGTGGACACGTAGCCGCTGACCGGCAGCGGGGAGTCGATGATGCGGTAGGTGTAGCTGTGGGCGGCGGCCTTGTAGGCGACCAGTTCCTCGACGAGCTTGGCGCCGTCCTTGGTGGTGACGGTGCGCACTGCGCCCTTGGTATTGTTCTTGCCCTTGTCGAGGCTGGTGCTGCCGACGGCCGGGTGCCAGCCCAGGTTGTCGAAGCTGCTGATCACTTCCCACACCTTGGCCGGCGGCGCGGCGATGTCGATCTGTTCCTTCACCTTCAGTTCGGGGCGGGCGGCGAGGGCCGGCGCGGCGGCGGCAACGGCAAGGGCGGCGACGAGGAGCTTGCTGCGATAGGTCATGGAGGTCTCGCTGGTTGAGGGAAAAGGAAGAGTAATAGGAATAGGGAAGGGCCTACACCTGGATCAGGCCGGAGCGCACAGCGGCCATCGCCAGTTCGGCCATGTTCTGCACGCCGAGCTTTTGCTTGATGTGGTACAGGTGGGTCCCAACGGTGTTGGGGCTGAGGTGAAAGTCGCTGGCGACCTCGGCTACCGAGCGGCCTTGGGCAAGCTGCAGGAATACGTTGAATTCCTTGTCAGTGAGGGCTTCGGCCGGGTGTTCGGGGCGATCGGCGCGGCGCAGCGCGCTGGCGATTTCCGGGTCGATGTAGCGCTGGCCGGCGGAGATCTGCCCGACCGCCTGCAACAGCTCTTCCGGGGGGCTGCGCTTGCACAGGTAGCCGGCGGCGCCGAGCTTGAGGGCCCGCTCGGCGGTGATCGCGTCGGCGTGGGCGGAGGCGATCAGCACCCGGGCCCGGGGCTTCTTGGCCATGATCCGCTCCAAGGCGGCGAGGCCGCCGCAGCCGGGCATCGACAGATCCATCACCAGCACGTCCGGATCCTCGCTCGCCATCAGCTGCTGGGCGGCCTCGCCGCTGTCGGCTTCGGCGATGACCTGGGCGCCGGCGCCTTCGAGGAGCAGGCGGAAGCCCATGCGTACGATGGCGTGGTCGTCGGCGAGGATGATGCGGAGGCGATCCAGATTGGTGTTCATGATGCGTCGGGCTCCGTGCTGGGTAGGACGTCGTCGGTCCGGTCTGTCGCCAGGCCGATCGGCAGACGGGCGCGGATGCGCGTGCCGCCTGCGGGCGGGCAGGAGATGTCGAGGCTGCCGCCGAGTTCGGCGACACGTTCGCGCATGCCGGCGAGGCCGAAGCCGGCCTGGCCGGAGGCCGGCATGATGCCGCGCCCGTTGTCGCTGACCTCGACGGTCAGCGCGTCGCCCTCCCGCAACAGGCGGATGCGGGTTTTGCTGGCCTGGGCGTGGCGGACGACGTTGGTGCACGATTCCTGAACGATCCGTAGCGCGGTCAGCGTCACGTCGTCCGGCAACGGGCTGGGGCCGGCGAACAGTTCGGTGTTGAGTTCGACGTCGGTGTGGCGCTGGCTCCAGGCTGCGAGGTAGCTGCGCACCGCGTCGTCGAGGGTTTCCTGGGGGCCGCTGCGTGGCGGGCGCAGGCGGGTGAGCAGCGCGCGCACGTCGCCCTGCATGCGCGAGGTGACGTCGCGGATCACCTCGGCGCTCTGGCGGATGGCCGGCGTGTTGTCGCTGCGCTGGACGATGGCGCCCGCCAGCGCGGCCACCGCGGTGATGCTCTGGCCGAGTTCGTCGTGGAGCTCACGGGCGATGGCCTTGCGATCGGCCTCCAGTCTTTCGGTGACGGTTCGCGCCAGGGCCTGCTCGTGGTTCAGGCGCACGTTCTCGGCCACCGCCCGCTCCAGGCGCAAGGCCATGGAGTTGAAGGCCTCGGCCAGGTGGGCCAGCTCGATGGGGCCGTCCACCGGCAGGCGCGTGTCGAAGTTGCCTTCGCCGGCCCGGTCGAGGGCCGCCATCACGGTGCCGAGGGGCTTGAGGGCGCGGTCGATGGCGAACCAGCAGCCGAGGAACAGGCCAGCCAGTGCCAGCAGCGCGCGGGTGGCGGCGGCGGTGAGGTCGTCCCACAGGTCGAGCACGGCGCGGGAGGCGTCCGGCTGCAGGCTCAGCGTCAGCGTGCCGGCCTGCAGCTTGAGGGACGGCAGTTCCGGCTTCAGCCAGTCGAAGAACCAGCCCGGCGCATCGCGGCCGGCCTTGTAGGCGGACGGGGGCGACTGGTACAGCAGCTTGCCGCCGGCGTTGCGAACCTCCAGCTGGTGGGCGCGGATGCGCCCGACCGCGTTGAGGTGGGCGATCAGGCGGGCCTCGGTCCACGCCGGGTCGCCAGCGGCGGTACCCTGGGCGGAGACCGTCAGCCACTGGCTGGCGACCCGGTTGGCGGCGGTGATCTCTTCGGCGATGGCGACGCGGGCATCACGGATCCACAGCGCGGCGCCAGTCAGCACGAAGGCGGCGGCCAGCGCGGTGAGCACCAGGCTGACGCGCAGGCGCAGGGACAGTCGGCGGGGCGGGCTGGCGGGCGTCACGTCGGTGGTCCCTTCGGACGCCAGGGCGCAGGCAGGTGCGGTCATGTGGGCTTGTCCAGCTTGAACAGGACCGGAACGACGATCTGGATCTCCTTGTTCTGCAGCGCTTCCGGCGGGCGCGGCAGCGCGCCGGCGGTGGTGACCAGCTGCACGGCGTTCTGGTCGAGCACCTCGAAGCCGCTGGAGCGCACCACCTGGGTGGCGACGATGTTGCCCTTGCGGGCGATGGTGATGCGCACCTGGACTTCACCTTCCCAGCCGCGCATGGCGGCCAGGCGCGGGTACTGCTGGTGGCGGGCGAACAGGGACGACAGGCTGCGCCCGTAGCGCTCGAGGAGCGCCGGGTCGGGCGGCTCGTCGACGGCAAGTGCGGGTGCGGTGTCCACGCGGGCGACGACGGGGGCTGGCGAGGTGGCCGGCGCGGGCGTGCGCGGCGTGCTCTCGGCGACGACAGGAGGCGCAGCCGGTGCCGGCATGCTGGCCTGGGCGACGGGCTCCGTTGTGCGGACCACCGGTGCAGGCGGGGTGTCGGGGCGCGCAGGGCGGGTCAGGATCGGTGTTGGCTTGGGCGCCTGGACGGTGACCGGCGGGGGCGCCCGATGAGCGGGCGGCACTTCGACTGGCACGACCACGGCGGGGCGCGGCGGTGGAGGGGCTTCCGGGGCGGGCTGCGGCGCGCGCAGGATCACCTGCAGCGGGTGCGGCAGGGCGGCGGTCTGTTCCGGCGTCCAGCCGCGCTGGGCGAGGAGCACCAAGTGCAGGCCGATCGACAGGCCGATGGCCAGCTTGAGCGGGCGTGGCAGTGCTGCGGGGCGTGGCCACGAGGTTTCGGGCAACAAGGGCAGCGTGCTCATCGGGCGTTTCTCCCGGGATGGGCCAGTGCATGCTGCTCGTAGGCGGGGTAGAGCTGGCCCACGGAGCGGCGGTACTCGGCTTCGACCACCGCCAGACGACGGAATTCAGCCGGGAGCGGGATGGCCAGCACTTCGGTCATGTCGAGGCCGTCCTCGGCGGCCTGGCGCAGATTGCCGTCCAGCCAGCCGAGCCAGGCGCGGGTCTGGCGAATCGGTGCCGTGCCTTGGGCCACCGGGCCGTGGCCGGGGACGATCTGCTTGAAGCCGAGGCTTTCGAGGCGATCGAGAGCCTTCTGCCAGGCCGCCAGGTTGGCGTGGGGCGTGGTGGGTGCGCGGTCGTTGAAGACCAGGTCGCCAGCGAAGAGCACGCCAGTGCTCCGGTCGAAGATTGCCAGGTCGGCGCCGGTGTGGCCGTCGAGGGCGATCAGTTCGAGGTGGTGGCCGCCCAATTCCAGAGGGCCGGCCGTCAGTTGCTTGGCCGGGGCGAGCGGTTCGGTGCCGGCCATCCAGTCGCCGGCAAGGCGGTACATGTTCTCGTTGAACGTACCGCCTTCCGCGTGGATGCCGCTGATGGTGCCGGGCAGTGCAGCCAGGGTGTCCGGCGCGAAGGCCTGGTTGCCGAGGAAGTGGTCCGGGTGGTGGTGGGTATTGACCACCATCGTCACCGGTTTGTCGGTGATGCGGGCGATGGCGCGCTTGAGCTGCTCGCCGTAGGCCCGCGACGGGCCGCTGTCGATGACCAGCACGCCGGCCGGCGTGACGATGAAGCCGGTGTTGACGATGTTGCCGCCGTTGGCGGTGCTGAAGTCCTCGCTACGCCCGACCAGGACCCAGGTGCCGTCGGCGATGGACACCGGCTGCAGGCCGTAGTCCATGTCGGCGGCGGCGAGCAGCAGGGCCCAGCCGAGGGTGAACAGGGCGATGGCGGAACGGGAGGCGCGGCTCAGGATGCTCATTTTTCGATCACGGCCGAGATGGCGTTACCGTTGTTGTCGCGGCCGCTGACCCGGTAGCCGGCGGCGGTCCGGGCGGCGGGGATGTCCACCGAGAACACCGGGTTCTCGGCCAGCGGCTCGAAGCCCTCGATCTGCAGCAGCGGCGCGCCCTGTTCGTCGGTGAGCTTCAATTCCTGGATGTAGAAGGCCGGCACGCCGGCGGCAAGGCCGGTGTCTTCCGGGTGGATGATGCGCAGGCGGATCCGTTCGCCGCCTTCCTTGCGGTCCCACACGCGGCTGCTGACTTCACCGAGGCGCTTCTGCCATTCCGGCGAACCACTGCCCGCGGAGGGCAGGGTGCAGCCGCCGCCGGTGGTGTTCACCCAGGTGCCACCCACGTGCCACACGCCGTCACGGGTCTTGACCGCGGCGCGGACCGGCGTGGACTGCTGCAGCTTGATGCGGAAGCCGAGGCCCGGGTGTGCGCCTTCCGGACGGAAGCGGACGATGCGGGTGATCGGATTGAAGTCGGCGAAGACCAGCACCTCGGTGGCGTCGGGCAGGGCGCCGGCATCGACGCTGACCGGCACGTTGAGGGCGTTCTCGGCGGTCAGCGGCGCGCTGACCTTGACGCGCTGATCGAAGACCACCCGCGCCTTGGCCGGGAAGAATTCCTTGCGCATGTCGCCCCAGCGCGGCGAGTCGAGGGGATCGGTTTGCCGGTCGCCAGCGGCGTAGGCAGTGCCAAGGGTGAGGCTACAGGCGAGCACTAGAAGGGCGGCTGCGCCATGTATGCGATGCATTCTCAAGTCTGTCTCCTTGTCGGCGGCCTGACTGGGGTCGGCTCGCTCTATATGTAAGGAGATGGCTGCAAGAGCTGTGCCAGCAAAATCCGGGGTTTCGCGCGGGCGCTCGGCCTCCTATCCTCATTCCGTGGGGATGATCTGCTCCGTTTCAGGCCGGCTGCATGACCCCGGTGGGTGAGTGGTCCGATTTCCGTGTGCGCCAGCGTGAATCGGGGCTGCTTTTCATGCGCTGCAGCATGTTCTGCTTCGGGTTGTTCCAACTTGGAGCACTTGGTGTGGAATGAAGCAAATGTATCGGTGGGCTGAGACAGCGCGACAGGTGTCGCGTTTTGACGGTGGGTTTTCCCTGGCGCCAACTACCCGTTTTGTATCGGGAATTTTTCCCGGCCACAAAAAACGGCGCACACCGCGGGGATGGATGGCACAGCTCTTGCGGTTTCACCCCTGCAGCACGTTTCGGTTGGGCCGGGAGGTGGCCGTCCCGGATCGTGCTTCAGCACCTTCTCAAAGGAGACACTCAATGATCCAAAGGAGCAAAACAATGAAAAAACCGTTTGCGCTGTCCCTCATCGCGGCAGCACTGATGGTTGCAGGTTCCGTCCAGGCCAAGGAAGTCACCGATGCTGACATCTCCAACGATGCCAAGACCACCGGCGACGTCGTCCACTTCGGCCTCGGTCAGCAAGGCCAGCGCTACAGCACCCTGGACAAGATCAACACCAAGACCGTCAAGAACCTGGTGCCCGTTTGGTCCTTCTCCTTTGGTGGTGAGAAGCAGCGCGGCCAGGAATCCCAGCCCCTCGTCTTCGACGGCAAGATGTACGTGACCGCTTCCTACAGCCGTATCTTTGCGCTGGACGCCAAGACCGGCAAGAAGCTGTGGAAGTACGAGCACCGTCTGCCCGAAGGCATCATGCCCTGCTGTGACGTGATCAACCGCGGCGCCGCGCTGTACGACAACCTGGTCATCTTCGCGACCCTCGACGCCCAGCTCGTGGCCCTGAACAAGGACACCGGCAAGGTCGTCTGGAAGGAGAAGATCGACGACTACGCCGCTGGCTACTCCGCTTCTGCCGCGCCGCTGATCGTCAAGGGCATGGTCGTGACCGGCGTGTCCGGTGGTGAATTCGGCGTCGAAGGCCGTCTGGAAGCCCGTGATGCCAAGACCGGCAAGCTGATCTGGATCCGCCCGACCGTCGAAGGCCACATGGGTTATAAGTGGGTGAACGGCGAGAAGACCGACAACGGTATCTCCGGCACCCTCAACGCCACCTGGACCGGCGACCTGTGGAAGACCGGCGGCGCCGCCACCTGGAACGGTGCCACCTACGACCCCGAAACCAACCTGATCTTCGTGGGCACCGGCAACCCGTCCCCGTGGAACAGCCACCTGCGCCCCGGCGACAACCTGTTCTCGTCCGCCACCGTGGCCATCAACCCGGATACCGGCAAGATCGTCTGGCACTACCAGACCACCCCGCATGACGGCTGGGACTTCGACGGCGTGAACGAATTCGTGTCCTTCGACTACAAGGATCCGAAGACCGGCAAGATCATCAAGGCGGGCGGCAAGGCCGACCGTAACGGCTTCTTCTTCGTCATCGACCGTACCAACGGCAAGCTGATCAACGCCTTCCCGTTCGTCAAGGACATCACCTGGGCCAAGGGCATCGACCTGAACACCGGCCGTCCGATCTACAACGACGACAACCGTCCGGGCAACCCGGCCGCCGGCGAAGACGGCAAGAAGGGCAAGACCGTGTTCGCGGCCCCGTCCTTCCTGGGCGGCAAGAACCAGATGCAGATGGCCTACAACCCGAAGACCGGCCTGTTCTACGTGCCGGCCAACGAGTGGGGCATGGACATCTGGAACGAGCCCGTCTCCTACAAGCGTGGCGCGGCCTACCTGGGCGCGGGCTTCACCATCAAGGCCCTGCATGACGACTACATCGGCGCGCTGCGCGCTGTCGATCCGGTCGCCGGCAAGATCGTGTGGGAGAACAAGAACTTCGCTCCGCTGTGGGGCGGCGTGCTGACCACCGCCGGCAACCTGAGCTTCTACGGTACGCCGGAAGGCTACCTGAAGGCGCTGGACGCCAAGACCGGTAAGGAAGTCTGGTCCTTCCAGACCGGCTCCGGCGTGGTGGCCCCCCCGATCACCTGGGAAGAAGGCGGCGAGCAGTACGTGGCCGTCGTCTCCGGCTGGGGCGGTGCGGTTCCCCTGTGGGGCGGCGACGTGGCCCGTCGCGTGAACTTCCTCGAGCAGGGTGGTTCCGTGTGGGTCTTCAAGCTGCACAACGGCAAGTAATTGTCGAAGTCCATGGCACTGCGCAAGCAGTGCCGCGGATGGAAAAACGGCACGGGTGCTTGGGGGCTCCGTGCCGTTTTTTATTTGGTGCTCCGCTCCCGGATCTCAAGCGTACCGACTACCGTTCAGGCGCGATTTCCCCGACCGGCAGACGGAATGTCACGACGGATCAGCACACCGATCGCTGCCGCCACCGCACATGGCGCCCACACCCAGGCGAGCTCCGAGCGCATGACCGCCAGTCCTTGAGCACTGAACACCCGCCGCCAGGACAGGGGCGAGACCTCGATGACCTGCCACGGCGCGAAGTATCGAACATCCGAAACCGGCCAGAACAGCGCCACGCCGAGGCCACCGTTGGTGAGCATGTCCAGCAGCGGATGCGATATTGCAGCCGCCAGTATGAAAAAGAAGGATGTGCGTCCCGATGTGCGCAGCAGCGGTGCAGCGGCTGAGGCGCCGGCCGCCAGAAGCAGCGCGAACAGCAAGGAATGGCTTGCACCGCGATGCCCGAATGCTTCGGCATACGCGATGCCGAGTTTGAAGGCGACGACGTCCAGGTCGGGGGCTATTGCAGCGACTACACCGGCCAGCAGGAGCCGGGAAGGAATCCTGCCGCGACCGAGCCCGATGCCGATGGCGAGGGGAACGGCGGCGTGGGAAATGATGGTCGGCATGGTGTCTGGTGCAGGGGATGAGTGCGGCTTGGGAAGTTAATACAGGTGCGACACGACGTAGGCCGACCCGAGCAACACCAGCCAGATGAAGAGGGTGGCAATGATGTTCTGCCCGCTCTCGAGATGCGTGTAGAAGCAGTGCCCCAGCAGCTTGACCATCCTGTCCGTCCCGGCGAGGAAGCCCGTCAGGGCCGGCGCCAGGATCAGGACGAACAGGCTTGC
The DNA here is from genome assembly GCA_018241685.1 of Pseudomonadota bacterium. Classification (GTDB taxonomy): domain Bacteria; phylum Pseudomonadota; class Gammaproteobacteria; order Burkholderiales; family Rhodocyclaceae; genus Zoogloea. Next base: position 62,155 of record JAFEDJ010000038.1, on the reverse strand, counting down.
CGGAATGTCCGCTCCGCTGAGCAGGAGTCTTGGCAGACTGGGGCTATGCCGGAAGATGACGAGCATCACAACAAGAACGGAAACATTGAAGAACAGAGGCGCGAGGACCGCCGCGAGCAGACGGTCGGGCAGGCCGATGGCTTCGGGAAGCGGTTGCCGTCTTTTCATGGATCAACTCTGCAGCCGCACATTTCCGGCCCGCCTGCCCATACGCGCGGCGTGAGCAGCAAAGAACAGGGCTGAAGTCCTATTCCGATGGACTGCATGTTCTTTCCTTTTCGTTGCGTGGTTTCGTAACCCGCCGGTTGTAGGCGAAGAAGACTTCATCACGGATCCAACCCAGTGATTCGTAGAGCGCCTGGGCAGGTTTGTTTGTCCGCGCGGTCGTGAGGTCCATGCGAGCCTTGCCTGTTTGTGCCGCCTTGGCTTCGGCGGCCTGAAGGAGCAGGCGGCCCACGCCGGTCTTCCGTGCGGATGGCCGCACGAAGAGATCGTAGAGCGCATAGATGGGCTGTGCCTCCACGGAGCAGAACGTCGGGTAGAGCTGGCAAAAGCCCGCCAACTCTGACGTATCGCTTTCGGCGACGAGGATCACGGACTCGGACTTGGCGAGGCGCTCGGCGATGAACGCCTGAGCGAGCGTGATGTTGGGCGGTTGCTCATAGAACTGGCGATACAGGTCGAAGAGTTCCGCGATTGCAGGAACGTCGCTTTCACGTGCCTCTCTGGTAATGATGCCCATGCGTTTTCGTCGTGCCTTGACGTGTAGTTCCGGGGGGCCGGATGAGGCAAGGGCTCAAAGCAGCCCCACTTTCGGTTGTTGCTTCAGATGAAATGCCATATGACTGTACTGTTGATGCTGTATGGGTTGCAAGTTCCCCGTCCATGTAGGTTGGAGTGATCGCCCCTCCGTCGCATGGGCTCGCGAGTACCTCTGAGGTACTCGCGACTACCTCAGAGGTACTCGCGACTATCCCGGAGGACCTCGCGACCCCCGCCGAGGTGGTCCGTCCTATATCAGAAGCCCTCGCTTGGGTGCGGGGGATAGGGCGGGGCTGTCTCGGAGCTCCTCGCGAGGGGCGCCCGGACAGTCGGTCCCTATCCCGGAGCTCCTCGCGAGCAGCTCCGGGGGCCTCGCGAGGAGCTTTCGGACAGGGCGGGAGTATCGGCGGGATAGGGGCGGTCTGTCCCGGAGGGGCTCGCGAGGGATTCGCGGACAGGGCAGGACACTCGCCGGGCTCCTCGTGAGGAGCTTCCGGATAGTCGGGACGGGACCGGGGATTGTCGGACCGGTTTCGGGGCGTGTCGGGTGGTGTGGAGTGCGTGTGCGGAGCGGCTCGGCTTTGGAGGGCCGGGCATCGCGGTCGCAACTGTCTTGCGTCAAGCCGATGGGGTGTCGTGCAGGAACCGGATCAAGGCCTGGAAATTGGAGGCGGTCTTGCCGCTGGGGTCGACGATGCTGTGGCTGAAGTATTTCTCGATGTTGGCCGCCGTAATGGTCGTGTCGAGCGGATCGTAGGTCGCGCCGCTGGCGCCGCCCGCCGTGTGTCCCATCATCCGGGTCATGGCGATCTGGCCGATGCCAGCGGCAGCAGCCTTGTTGCCGCTTGCCACGGCCTTGTCGTACAGCGCCTTTTCGGCCGGGCTGAGATTCGCCATGGTATTGACGAGCCCGGTGGCCTTTTGCATGTAATCGAGATCGTCGGCGCTCAGCTCGTCGGGCGACTTGCCCTGGGCGATGATCCCGGCGAGCCGCTTGTCGTTGGTGAGCAGGTATTCCTGATCTTCCTGCGATCGGTTGATCGGGCCCCGGGCCCTGATCTCTGCCAGCCGGGCTGCGACGCCCCCATCGTCATGGCTGGCGGTGGAGGAGGCGGAGGCGGCAAGCGCATCCCGCGCGGCCTGGGAAATGCGGACGGTATCGGCAGTATTTGCCGAAGAAACGGTCGGGATCGGCCGGGGCGACGTGGTCCGAAACATTTCTGCCGTATAACCAAGGCGTGATGTGGCCTGGATGATCATGATGCGCCTCCGATTTCAGATACTCGAAATCAGTGCAATGAACATGCCAATGGCGAATCGGAAGGCGGTGCGGTTTCGGCGCACGGCTGACGACAAGCAGCTGAGACCCGTCGTCGAGCATCGGAGGGGGATGGGTGCGGACGGGTTCAGCGCACCCGGCGCAGCTGTTGCAGGCGTTCGTTGGCGAACTGGGCCACTTCCGGGCTGAGCTCTTCCGTGTCGATCGCGCGCTGGAAGGCTTCCCTGGCATCGCTCAACTTGTTTTCCGCCTGCAGCGAGATGCCGACGCCGACGAGCCAGTTGGGCATCGCGGGATCGCTGCGCAGGGCGGTGATGTAGTGCTGCGCTGCTTCGGCATGGCGTCCCTGGCCCTGCAGCAGGGCGGCCAGAAATGCATGGTATTCGGCGTCGTCGGCTGCGCCGGCGAGGCCGTGCTCCAGCGTTGCCAGCGCCTCTGTCCTGGCGCCGTCGGCGACCTGCAGGCGTGCCAAGGCCATCGCCAGGCCGCTGGACCCCGCTCGCTGGCCGGAGGCGCCGTCCAGTCCCGCACGCAACAAGGTGATCGCTTCCCCGTTGCTGCCGCCATTGGCTAGCAGTTCCGCCAGCAGCAGCCGTGCGTCGTCGTTGCTGGAGTCGGCGGCCAGCGACTGCCGCAGGGCTTGCTGGGCTTCCGCCGTGCGCGACTGCTGGATGGACTCGATGGCCTGCCGATAGAGATTGGCGGATCGCTGCTTCGGGCTCACGACCTTGAATGGCGACGGCAGTCCGTCGGCCGATCGGGCATCGGCATTGCGTTGGCGTTGCGCCTGTGCCGGGGCGTCCTGCACGTTCTTGTCGTCATTGCCGGACGTCCTGGCGAGGGGGGCCGGTTTCGCGGCGGCGTGGTCGTCCGCCAGGCGCGCGCCTGGCAAGGGCGCCGCGTGGGTTGCCGGTGCCTGGACAGTCTCCACCACGGGAGCAGGCGCTGCGGCCGCCTGCATGGGGGCGGGCGGCGGCGTTGGTGTTGGCGTGGGCTCGCTGGCGACGGCAGGTGCCGGCGGCGTGGCTGTCGGGCCAGCCATGCCAGTTGCGCCAGCGGGGGGCAGGGCAGCAGGGGCAGGGGCTGGCGCCACTGCAGGGGCCGCCGCGAGCGACGGGGCGGGGGGCTGTGCGGACATGAGCCGGGAGTATTGGCTCCAGGCCAGGGCGCCTGCGCCTATCGCTCCGGTCAGCAACACGAGAAGGCGCAGCGAACGCGGCTTTCCCTTGCGCGGGTGGGCCGGATTGATCTTCTGCGCCTGTCCCTGTTCCCCGGCGGTGGCGAATCTCGAATCGAGATCCGTCAGCATCTTGTTGATCAGGCTCATTGAAAATAGACCCATCCAAGACCGGCAATGCCGCCGCCGATCAGTGCCGTCACAAAAATGGCGAACAGTCTCGATCCGCGCGTTTTGCGCAAAGAAGCTGTGTCGTTCGCCGCCATCCATACGTCGGACGCCCCGACGCATTTCCTTCCCTTGCCGAAGGCCGACAGCATCGCCTTGTGCGCCAGGATATTCACCAGCCGCGGTATCCGTTTCGTCTTCCGTTCGAGCATCCACAGGGCCAGCGGCGAAAACAGCCGGCCCCCCTGATAGCCGGCGATGACCAGCCGGTGGCGGATGTAGTAGTCGAGTTCGTCGTGCAGTAAAGGAGTCAGGTGGTAATCGAAGGTGATGCGCTGCTTGAGTTGCCGGATGGACGGGTGATCGAGCTTCTGCTCCAGTTCCGGCTGCCCGAAAATGATGACCTGCAGCAGCTTGCGCTTTTCGGTTTCGAGATTGGTCAGCAGCCGGAGCGCTTCGAGGGTTTCGATCGGCATCGCCTGGGCTTCGTCGAGGCAGATCACGATGCGTTTGCCCTCGTGGGCGATGATGTCCAGCAGCCTCCGGGTCAGTGCCTTCAGTAACTGGTGTGGGTCCGCCGCCGTCTCCGGCGCGATATCCACTTCGAGTTCCGACAGCAGTTCCATGAACAGCCCGCGCGGCTCAAGGTAGGGGTTCGGAATGTAGGCGACCTTGAAATCCCGCTCCAGCTCGGCCATCAGCTTGCGGCACAGCAAGGTCTTGCCGGTGCCCACCTCGCCGGTGATCTTGATGAAGCCCTCGCCCGTGCGGATGGCGATCAGCAGGGTGTTGAGCGCCTCGTTGGCGGCCCCGGACGAGAAGAAGAAGCTGGTGTCCGGTGTAATGCTGAACGGAAATTCCCGGACACCGAAATGGCCGAGGTACATGTCCTTGACATCCAGTTCGCGCGAATTCATGGCGGCCTCTAGCGTGGGGCCTCGGCGGGTGCATTGCTCATGTTGCCGATCCTGCCCTCCGACTCCGCGATCTCGGCGGTCCACACGCTGTCGTCCTTCACGATGGTCGGTTTCAGCAGGATGACCAGTTCGCGCTTGACTGCACTTTGTGCCCCCTTGCTGAACAGGGCGCCCGGGCCGGGTACATCGCCGACGCCCGGCACCTTCGAGCGGTTGTCGGACACACGTTCCGTCATCAGGCCGCCGATCACCACCACCTGCCCATCCTTGGTCTTCACCACGCTGTCCGTCTCGCTGATGGTGTTGACGGCGAAGGGCACGCTGACGGCATTCGCCGTGGGCAGGGAGATCTTCTGCTTTTCGACGATGCTGTTCACCATCGAATGGACGTGCAGCGTGATGTTTTCCTTGTCGTCGATCTTCGGCGTCACATCCAGGGAAATACCTGAAAAGAAGGGTTGATAGATCAGCGTCGGGGGCGTGGTCACGGATGGGCCGGTACCAACCGTGGTTGTGCCGCCGGAGATGTTGGTCACGAAGGGCTCCTCGCTGCCGACCTTCAATACGGCCTTCTGGCTATTCAGCGTGGCGATGCGGGGGCTGGACAGCACATGCACGTTGCCCTGGGTCTGCAGGAAATTGATCAATGCGGAGAAGTTGCGGAACTGCATGGCCATCCCCAGGCCGGCGGAGAAGGCGTTGGCGTTGGCCGCGCCGACAAGGCCGGCACCGAGCAGTTCGCCCAGGCTCGTTCCCGCGTTTATCGCCCCGCCGCCGCTGGCCGTCGCGGCATTCAGCTTGGTGGTGTCGGACCCCACTGAAAAGCGGTGCAGCCCCCCCTGAAAACCCGCCCAGTTGATGCCCTGCTGGGATTGGGCGTTCAGTTCGACGTCGATGATCTTGGCCTCGATGATGACCTGGCGCTCGATGCTCAACTGCATGGAATGCAGCATCCTGGCGATCATCCGGTGCTCATTCGGCATGCCGCTGACAAGGATCGTGCCGCTCATCTGGCTGATCGCCATCGCGCGGCCGTCGGTACAGCCGTCCACGCCGCGCTGGCGTTCACCCGATTGCACGTCCCCCGTGTAGGAGACGTCGGCCCGGCTGGTGCTGGACGAGGTAGCGGAACTGGATGTGCCGGAGGCTGCGCCACTGGGAGCGCCGCTTGTTCCCGATCGCATCGGGACGTTCTTCGGAATCTGGCATCCCAGGGTGGTGCGCAAGGCGTCTTCGATTTCGCCCCACACATCGGATTTTGCGATGGTGCTCAGCGCACTGGCCTGGATCGAGGAGTAACCGGAGCCCGAGCCAGAGTTGGACGATGAGCTCGACGACGCACTCGCCGTCGAGCCCGATCCGCTGGACGATCCGGAACTCGACGAAGCGCCGCCGACCACCTGCAGGTCGCTCACGCCCCGGCGTTGGCCGATGATGTAGTTCACCTGGTACAGGCGGGTCTGCAACTCGGGTGGCGAGACATAGATCCGGTTGCCGTCAACCGTGTAGTCGAAACCGTAAACCTCGCGGATCGCATCCAGTGCCTCGAATACCGTGACGTCCTTGAGGCTGACGGTCATCCTCTCCGTCGATGGGGGCGGCGGCGGCGTGGCGGGCAGGGCGCCTTGCGCAGCCAGAGGTGGAGCAGGTGGCGTGTTCTTCGGCTTGATCATGATGCTGTAGCGGGTGCCGGTGACGATGGCGGTGAGCACCTTGTTCACCGGTGCATCCGTCACCACCAGGTCGAAACGCTGTTCGAGCTGCCGGCTCGACGCTCTGGGCATAGCCTTCCTGAGCGGGGGAAGGAGCGAGCTGCTGACCGCATCGGGGAGTGGCGCCACCTTTTCCCTGGGGGTTGCCGCCTGTTTCAGTTGATCGTTGATCCGGTCGAGGGTGGAGGTGTCACGCGGCGGATAGGCGGCCGAACAGGCGGCAAGGCTCGCGGCCAGCAAGGGGATGGTGATGGTTTTGAGTTTCATTGTTCGCCCCGATGGATTTACTTACCGTCGCCGCTTCGGTACGCGGGCCCCTCGCCCTTCAGCGCACCGCCTCGATTTCTCGTGGGAGCCGATGTGATGACCTTCTTCACGCCCGGCGTCAGCTCCACTGATTTGGACGCGTCTTGCGCGACCACTTCATCCGGTTTGATGGCCACCACCTTAGAGCCGTTGTAGGTGTCGCCCGGCTTCACGACCTGGCCATCGATCAGCGCGAATCTTCTCGATGGCCCGATCAGGATCAATTGCAGTCCGGATGAAGCGTCCGGACTGGGGGCAGCCGCGGTCGTACTACCCGGCGTATTGGCCAGAGGGGCTGCGGCCTGGGCTGCGGACCACGTCGCCGGCGGCATGGTCGGGTCGAGCCGTGTGTCACCCAAAGCTGTCCCGATGCAAGCCAGTGCAAGGATGGACGGCAAAAACTGCTTCAAGATAATGCGCTCAGGATGCTTGGGCATGTCTGTGGCTTCCCACTCGTGGCTTCAACGCAGGGGGGCGCTGGATTGCCTGCTCAAGGAATAAATGACCAGCTTCAGCACCGCATCGGGGGGGGCAGAAGCGTCGAGTCCCGCCTCGGCCCAGAACAGGGGATGCGGGTGTTTCTGCAAATTCTCCATGTAAGACAGGAGGGTCAGGTAATTGCCCTTGATGCGGACCTCGACGCCATGTTTATAAATGACGGCATTGGCTCCGCTGTCCGGCTTGTTCTCGGCCCCCAGGAATGGCGTCACCGGCAGGGTTTTCAGGGACACCAGGGTCAGACCGGGGCTCGCTTCCAGCAATTCGGCCACCAGCGCCCCGATTTGCGACGCGCTGCCATCGAGCTGGGTATAAATGGCCTCCGCATCGGCAATCTGTTTCTTCAGTCCATCGAGGACAGCGCGGTCGTCGGCGGGCGGCGCTGCGCCCTTCGCCAGGTCCTCCGTCTCGGCCAACGCCTTGTTGATCGTGAGCAATTCACTCTTGTGGGCCTGGTCTTGCTGACGCAAGCGCTCTATCTTCTTCTGCTGTGGTCCCAGCAGTGAGAGATCGACGAGGAAATACAGGCTGATCGCCAGCGCGCCCGCGACCAGCAGCTGCTCGCGCCGCGCCAGCCCGGCAAACTTGGCGATGGCAATATCGAATGGTTTCATGGGCTGATCACACGCGTCTCAATACAACTTGAACGCCGTTGCGGTGGCCGGGCGTGGGGCCTCACCGGGTTTGCTGCCGGCTGCTTCCGGAGTCAGCTCCAGCGAGGTGAATTGCACGCCATCCTCGATGAAAAGGGTATTCAGCCGTTGGGCATAGCGCATCACGGATTCCTTGCGCAGGGCATGGCCACCGACCTGCACGGACTTTCCCGCCCGGTCGACGGTGACGCTGCTCAGCCATACCCCTTCTTCACTGGCGTTCGTCAGCGCCGAAAAATAGCGGGCGTAGCCCTGTCGGCTGCCCAGTTCTCCCATCTGGGCCAGAAACTTCTGCGCGGCCTCGGCCTTGGGGCGAAGGAGGGCAATTTCTGCGTCCAGGCCTTTCTGCTGGGTTCGCGCCTGCAGGGTTGCGGTTGCCTGCTGCAATTGGAGCGCACTGGCCGCTTCAGTCTCCTGGGCAGCGCGAAGTGCGCTCTGCCGCACGCCCCAGACCGTCAGCAGCGAGACGAGTAACATGCCCAACACGGCCAGCGTCGCCAGGGCGGAAGCCGATCCGCTTCTCTTCATTACGAGCAGATTGATCTGTTGACTCATACCGTGCTCTTCATGAAACGCAGGGCGGCGCCCAGTGCGGAGAAATGGAGGGATTGTGCTTCCTTCCGCGCCAGCTCAGGCGTCAGTGAAATATCGAAAAGAGAGGCAAGATCGAGTTCCTCGACGGCGATTGGAAGATGTCGGGAGATCAAGTCGCCCAGGTCCGCTCCGTCGGATGTCGGCGCCAGCAGAATACGGTTGACGTCGATGAATGACATGTTGCGGCTTATGAAATCCAGCGAGCGCTGAATCTGAAGCACGATCCGCTCACAGGCCCGGGTCCTGGAGTCCACATCGTCGGAAGCACTGAACAGGGATTCTTCGAAAAAGCGGTCGAGATAGAGTTCGCCATTGAAATTGACGGTGAACTGGACGCCCTGTGGGCTGACCCGCAGCAGCCCGACGCCTTCCCTTGGCTTTTCTGCCAAGGCTGCGATATTGCGTTGCGCCGTCTCGCGTACGTCGATTGCCTTTAAGGGAATCCGGGCCTTCTGAAATAGCTCGTTATACCCGACGATGATTTCGTACCTTGCCGCCATGACATAAAGCTGGGGCTCATGGGGGCGGTTTGGTATCAGGTTGTCGGTGGGAATCCGCATCCAGGCAATGCTTGCATCGTCCACTGGATAATCGAGCATGCTGCCAATTGCCCAACGAAGGCTCTGATCGATCTCGTCAGGTTTTACGGACGGCTCCGGCACGACCAATATATTGTAGGTCTTGTGCTGGAGCGGCAGGGTCCAGCGACAGCCGGGTACCGAGATGATTCTTGCAAGTCCGGTCAACGTGGCGACATCGAATCGCCCACCGGAAATTGAGCCGCATTTGACGACACGTGGCTTGCTGCCCATAGCTTGCGGTGGCATCACCGTGACGCCGACGAGGCAGTCTTCTCCGGCATCAACGGCAGTCCAGCCGGTCTCCCTTTTTTTTCTGAACGAGATCGTCATCTTTTTCCACGCAAGTGAGAACCAGATACGCATCACCATTCGATCCGACCCAGTGGAAAGACGACCCGGTCGGCCGAACAACCGTCAGTATTCTGGTGAAGATGGTACAAGATGGAGGTGCGTGTCTGTCACGGATTAGTTGTGCCTTTCTGTGACTGCTGCATTGGGACTGTGAGATTTTTGGGGTTCTCAGGCATTATCGATGTGCGCGGTCTCAATTCATGGGGGCATTCTGGCAGGGGCCGTCAGAAGAATTGCACGGCCGGGTATAAGCGCGGCTTCGCTGAATAGGCGGTCAGCGGATTCGGCGGGGCCTCGGCAATCACCCTATCTCATCTGGAGCTTCCGCAATGGCAGTGATAAAAGCTGCGCAAGTCGGCGCCGCACTGATCGAGGAAGGTTTCCTCACCGAGGAAAAGCTCGCCGAAGCCCTTGCCGAGCAGCAGCGGACCGGGCGGCTATTGGGGCGGGTATTGCTGGACAACCTCTATGTCACGGAGGAGCAGCTCGCCAAGGTTATTGCCGCGCAACAGGGTATCGTCTTCGTTGACCTGCGGCGCTTCGATGTATCGCCGGAAATAGTCCAGATCCTGACGGAAATCCAGGCGCGACGATTCCACGCCATCATTCTGGAAGACCGGGGCGATCATTACGTCGTGGGCTTCGTCGATCCGTCCGATCTGCGCGCCCAGGATGACCTGTCACGGCTGCTCGGCAAGCCGATCGACGTGGCTGTGATCACCAGCGAGCAATTCAGCAAGACCGCGGACCGCATCTACCGCAAGACCGAGCAGATCGACGAATACGCCAAGGAAGTCGAGCGAGACCTCGAGCGTGAAAGCGGCGTGGTGGATCTCGGCCACATGGATGTCGCCATCGACGACATGGATGCGCCGGTGGTCAAGCTGTTGCAGACCATCTTCGAAGAAGCTGCGCACATGCGGGCATCGGACGTCCATATCGAGCCCCAGGACAAAAAGCTGGTGGTGCGTTTCCGGATCGATGGGACCTTGCACCCCCAGCTCGAAGCCGACCCCAAGATCTCCTCGCCCTTGATGGTGCGGCTCAAGCTCATGGCCGGGCTCGACATCGGTGAAAAGCGTCTGCCCCAGGATGGACGTTTCGCCATCAGGACCGGCAGCAATCGTATCGATATCCGCATGTCCACCCTGCCGACGCAGCATGGCGAATCGGTGGTCATGCGCCTGCTGATGCAGGGTAGAGGCCTGCTCGATCTCGACAAATCCGGCATGCCGGCGCACATGGTCGGCAAGTTCCGCAGCATCATCCAGTCGCCGCACGGGATCGTGCTGGTGACGGGCCCTACGGGCAGCGGCAAGAGCACCACGCTGTACGCTGCATTGCAGGAGCTCAATCAGCCCAACGTCAAGATACTGACCTGCGAAGACCCGGTCGAGTACCGCATCCCCGGGATCAATCAGGTGCAGGTTAATGAGAAGATCGAATTCACCTTCGCCCGGGTGCTGCGTTCCTTTCTGCGGCAGGATCCTGACATCCTGCTGGTGGGGGAGATCCGGGATCAGGAAACCGCCCAGATCGCCGCCCGCGCCGCCATGACCGGCCATATGGTGTTGTCCAGCCTGCACACCAATGATGCGGCGAGCACCCCGGCCCGCTTGCTCGACATGGGGGTGCCGAGCTACATGATTGCGTCCAGCCTGCTGGCCGTCGTGTCGCAGCGCTTGCTGCGGGTGATCTGTGACTATTGCTCCGAACCCTATCGCCCAGGCCACGACCAGATCGAGTGGTTCAAGCACTACCAGGGTGATGATGTGTCGACAGCGGATTTCCGTTATGGCGTGGGCTGTAGCCGCTGCAACGGTGTCGGTTTCACTGGCCGCGTCGGCGTCTATGAAATGCTCGAGATGACCGCTCCGCTGGCTGCGGCCATTCACAAGGGCGATGCGGTGCAGTTTGAACATCTGGCGCGGGAACAGATGGGTAGCGGGACGCTCGACCGTCAGGCGCTCGACCTTGTGGTCAAGGGAAAAACCACCATCGCAGAGGCCATGACGGTCGTGGCCTCTGCCGAAATCTGATTCCAAGGCGGGAGGGACGGCGCGCAATGGATATCTTCGAATACAAGGGCCGCAACAAGCGCGGCGAGATCATGCAGGGGACGATACAGTCGCCCAACCCCGCGGCGGTGGCGGCGTGGATGATCGAGTCCGGAATCTCGCCCATCCAGATCCGGCAGCAGACCGACAAGCTCAAGGGCCAGCCTCAGTGGTTGCTGGCCTTGCAGGGGGCTGGCACCGTCAAGCCGGCCGATCTCCTGCTATTCACCCGCCAGATGGGCACTCTGGCCAAGGCCGGCATTCCGATGATGCAGGCCTTGGCCGGAATGCTGAAGGCCACCGCCAACCCGGCGCTGACCGAGGTCATACAGGATATTCGCGCCCACCTCGACAAGGGGGCCGAACTGAGTGCCGCCATGGCCCGCCATCCGAAAGTATTCGACAGCTACTACGTCAGCATGGTCAGGGTGGGGGAGGGCACCGGGAAGCTGGAAGAGATCTTCAAGAGTCTGTACGAGCAGCTCGCGTTCGAAAAGGACATGCGGCAAAAGGTCAAGGCAGCGCTGCGCTACCCGACCTTCGTGATGATCGCTATCGCCATCGCCATCGCCATCGTCTCGCTCTTCGTCATTCCCTCGTTTGCCAAAACCTACGCCAAGATGCACGCGTCACTGCCTTTCCTCACGCTGCTTCTGCTCGGCATATCCGAATTCGCCGTGCGCTACTGGTGGGCGGTGCTGAGCATGCTGGCGGGGGCAGTCTATGCCTTCAGGTCGTTTGTCAGGTTGCCGGAGGGGCGTTACTTCTGGGACAGACTGAAACTCCGCCTGCCGGTTGTTGGACGGATCATCAAGAAGGCGACCATCGCGCGGTTCTGCCGCAGCTTTGCGACGGCTAGCAAGAGTGGCCTGCCCATCGTGCAGGCCTTCACGCTCGTTTCGCGGGTGCTGGACAACGCCTATTTCGAAGAGCGCATCCTGCTCATGCGCGAGGGTGTGCAGCGGGGTGAGAGCATGCTGCGCGTCGCACAGACGGCCGGCATCTTTGCCCCGCTCGAGCTGCAGATGATCGCGGTCGGCGAAGAAAGCGGCGAGATCGACAGCATGTTGATGGAAGTCGGCGAGATGTATCAGGAGGAGGTCGAATACGAGGTGAGCCGTGTTGCCGAGTCCGTCGAACCCATTCTGCTGGGCTGCATCGGTGCGATGGTTCTCGTCCTCATGCTGGGGATCTTCATGCCGCTGTGGGACTTGGGATCGGTGGCCATGAGGAAGCACTGACGAGCGCCGTCGTGTTTCTCGTGTCATCCGGCGTATTGTCGGGTAGAGGCTTCGCGCCGCTGTTACTGTATCGGCTCGCTCCAGCTGGTCTTCTTTGCAGTCAGGTTGCCCAGGATGACGATCTGAGCGGGATCCACGCCACTCAGGCAGGCAAAGCCCGAAGCCCAGTCATCGCCGGAGGTGATGTTCGTTAGGGTGAAGTTGGTGTTCGAGCCGGTATTGTCGAAGAAGAAGGGGCAGACGCCACCGCAAAGCAGCGCACTGCTGGCGAGTCGGGTTGTCGGTTTGCGGGACACGCTATAGGAGTTGGCTGAGGTGACGGACACCACCGCAGCCCTCGCAAGAATGGTGTCGCTGGCGGCCGTCTGGCTGGTGCTGACAGGGTAGGTGCCGTTGCAGGCGCTTCCCGTTGCCAAGGGCCCCGTGATCCGTGTATTCGGTCGGACGTTTACGCCGAAGAGCGCGTCGCCATTGGCGGGGCTGCCATTGCTGCAACTGGTCACCGTCAGGGTCGTGCCGCTGATGCTGCCGGTGAAGGTGGACGAGTCGAATGTCCCGGTACCGGAAGAAACGGCAAGGGCCGTACCGGTCGAGGGAGTGCTGTTGGCACCGGATATCGTGCCGGACAAGGTAATTGTGGTGCCCACGGATTCCAGGCTGGACGAGGCGACGAGTTGGGGGGCGCCTGTGAGATTGTACGTGCTGCCGGCCGCTCCCCACGTGCCGGAGCGCAATGTCCCCAGAGTGCCGTAGGTCGTCGCGCCGCCGCTGTTGGTGATGCTGTCGCCCAGGGTCAGTACGCCACTGGACGGGGCTGTCGCCAGTCTCAGGACATTGCTTTTGGCCCACAAGGTGGTCGCCGTGGCGACCGTCGATGCGGTGACGATGTTGTAGGTGCTGCCAGTGGCCCCCAAGGTGCCCGAGATCAGGCTACCAAGCGTGCCATAGACGGTTGTGCCGCCATTGTTGGTGATGGTGTCGCCGATGGTCAGGATGGCCGGGGCCGTCACACCGCTGGTGATGGTCAGGGTCTTGGTTGCGCCGGCGCCCGTTATCGTCCCGCTGAATGTGGCGCCGATCGTCCCCGTGAAATTGGCGCCATTTGTGGCACCCGTCGCTCCAGTAGGATAGTAGGCGGGATTGTAGGAATACCATATCTGCGAATACAGGTTGTCCCCCTGGGTGCCGGTCATACGCAGAATCTGGCTCAGCGGCTGGATGCCGAGTGTCATGTGGTTCAGCTGGTTGGCCGCCGACGCCGGCCAGGAGGAAAAACCGTAGACCAGCGTATTCGCGCCTGCGGCGTTGCTCGCGCTGGCGGTACCGCCATAACCCGTGGCGTTGGTGGGGGCCGCGCAGTTCCAGGTGGTGGGGAGGCTGCCGGTTGTCGTGGACGTGCCAATCGTCTTGTTGGAGCCGCTATCCCGGCCAAACGAGCCGACGAAGCCGACCGACCCGCCGCTCAGGGGGTAGAACAGCGCACCGGTCTGGACATAATTGCGTGCCGCAGGGTTGTTGCTGTTATCCACCAGGGTGTCGGTGATGCTATAGGTGCCAGCGGTGGGTACCGAGGCGTAGACCCCCATCCCGCTCACGTTGTTGGTGCCGGTGTTGTTCAGGTTCCAGCCCGACACACTTGTCGACGTGATCAGGCAGGAGCCGCCTGTATTGGTGCAGCTGCCGATCATCGCACTTGAGCCGCCCCCGGCCTTGGCGCGATAGGCAAGGTTGGTAAACGCCGCCGCATTATTCGCGGAGGTATTCAGGTTCAGGGTGAATTGGCTGGCGTTGCCCTCGATGCCCTGATTGTTCGTGAGCGACAGCAGGGCGCGGATCGTGCGGGAGTAGGAGCCGATAGTCCCCTTCACGGTGACCGTGCAGCCGGTACAGTTCGGATTGAGGATACTGCCCCCGCAGGTGCTTGGGGTCGAGGTGGCGGACAGGAATTGGAAGGCGCCCCGGTACTGGAAGGTGCCCTGGCCCAGGTTGGCGGCAGCCAGCGACGTCAGGCCGGTGCAGGTGGCATCCGTGTATCCGTTGGTCCTGGCTGCCTGCCAGATTGTGCCCTGCATTCTTTCCACTCCGCTCTCGGCCACGAACAGCGCTGAGATCTGCTGTTCATTCGCCGCCGCATCGATCACGGCCGAGCCCGATAGATTCATGACGGCGCTCGCCGCGGCCAGCAAAAGGAACACCAGCACCATGGCAATAGCCGCTGAAGCGGCTCCGCGCTGCCGGCGGAGTGGGGCAAATGGGCTCATGTGATGTTCTTCAGTTCGACGCGGGTACGCTGCGTGTAATTGCTGCCGTTGTGCCGCAAAGTCAGCGAAATCTGCACCGAGCGCACCAGTTTCGGATCCGTCGTGGTGGTGACGCCATCGCTGGTCAGATAGGTGAAGGACAGTCCGGTCGTTCCATTCAGCTCGTCCGTCAGCGTTTGTGCCGCGACCGTCGGTGTCGAATAGGCCAGCTTCACGGCGCTGCCGGTATTGCTGATGGTGACGGTGGCCGTGGATGCCGTACCGCTGGCGTCGAGGAAGGTCCGGGTGAAGATCATGGTGTTCGGACACATGCCGAGCGTCCCCGCTGTGCATGTCGCCCCGACGGGCGCCGCGAAGGCGAAGCCGTTGCTGCTGTTGTAATTGACCTCGCGGATTTCCCGCGCCAGTCTTTCGGTGGCGTAGCGCAGCTTGTCCAGCACGACCAGGTCGGCCTGGGTCGTGTTGTAGGCCAGCAGGCCGGACAGGGTCATCGGCGTGAGTACCGCCGCCATGATGCTGACGACGATGATGACGATGACCAGTTCGATCAGCGTGAATCCCCGTGCGCGGCCCATGTCCGGCCTCACAGTGGCTCGTGGTTGGCCAGCAGGACCGTAATGGCCGACGACGCGGAACTCCTGCTGACGGTAATCCTGACATCCCGGCACTGGACCCCGTTGGGGCACGTCGTCGAGGTGGCGCCGGTGCCGGTGTAAAGGCTGCCGACATTTACGCCCAGCGTGAAGCCGCTCGGCGTGTCGCAGGCGAAAGTGTTGCTTGCGAACCAGGCGAAGCCGAGGTCGCGGCGGGTGGCCAGGAGCCGCTCGGCGCACTCCTGGGCGTATTGGGAAGCCTGTTGCTGGGTCTCGTTGAGGGACAGAGAGCCGGACGTGTTGCCGAAAATGCTGGCGATGCCTGTCATGCCGACGCCGATGATCAGCATCACCACCACCAGTTCCAGCAGCGTGAATCCGGACGAGCGGCGCATGTCAGTAGCTCGCCTGGGCAAAGCCGGTGATCGGGAGCACCGTGACCTGGACGCTGCGGCCGTTGCCCGACAGGGTATAGGTCCGGGCTGGGCTGGTGGTGATCAGGCTTCCACTGGCCTGGGGCCGCCCCAGGCTGTCGAAATCGAGGGTATTGCTGGTGGGGGCCAGCGTGACGCCGTCCGACAGATTCATGCTGAAATTCAGCCCGGTGGCCGGATCGGTCACGGCGCTGGTGGTCGAACAGGCGGAGGTGTCGCATGAAACGACCGTGTAATTGGTGCCGGCTGCATTCACCGTCAGCCGCAGTCGGCTGCCCCGGCTGATGGCCAGTAGCTGGATATGCGAGAGATTGCGGCGAAACTGGTCCGCCTGGGTGCTGACACTCAGCTGCAGACTCGCCTGCATGCTCGTCATCACTGCGGAGGAAAGAATGCCGATCATGACTATGACGGCGACGAACTCAATTAGCGTGAAGCCCCTGCCGCGGCGATGGAGCGACTGGAAGAAAAATACGCTCGATGTCGTTACTTCCCGCTGCTGGATATGAATTGAAATGCCGGACATTGGGGGGGGCGAAATGACCAATGCCCGGCAGAGATCGAATGGATTGTCCGGAATCGCAGTCAATGAAGTCGGAGCGATCCGTGGCGGTCGCTTTTCATGACTCCAGTCCCGGACTTTCATTATGAAATGTGATAAAAAGCGAAATGCAATTGAAATCGGATCTGGTGAAAATCAATTACAAAGAGTTGCTGTCGTACAGGTAATGCCGGCTGGAGTGAGGATAGGGTCGGCGGCAGCCGTGAAGGTCGTGGTGATTGTTGCGGCAGTTCCACAAGTAATGACTGTCCCGGCAACGGTACATGTCGGGTCGGACATTTGTGCTGCAACTGCAGCAACACTGGGGGCCGCCCTGGCAACAGCAAATGCGCTCGACCAGGCTGATTTGAGCGCGCCCAGTGTCGCCGTATTCTTGGCTATCTGAGCCTGGTCACTGACGCCGGTCAGGGAGGGGATTGCCACGGCTGCAAGAATACCGATGATGACGATGACGACGACCAATTCGATCAAGGTGAAGCCGGCTTGCAGACGACGGCCAATACGGGTGGACGGCTTATTCATGAATGTCTCCTTTGAGCAAGAATGAAAACTGCAAGGGTGCTAAGCGACACTTACTCCCACTCCCATCGAATGCATTCCTGATGCGATTGAGCGCATTGTGGAGGGCAGGTTTACAACAAACTTGAAGGTGACGTCTTTTAATTACTCTAATATAAATTTCTGGCGGGTGGATTCGGGGTGGGGTTTTTTAACGTCAAAGATCGTTACGTCGTGGGGCGCAGAAATTTATAGCTGATATGTCTCCCCGAGCTGCTTATATCGCCCGCTATTTATTCTTTTTGGTGAAAGTCCCATACGCCTTTTTCAGACTACTCCTTCGCAACCGTTGGTGATGACCGACTCAATGTGCTGTCTGTGAAACATTTCCTGCTCAACAATAAATTCGACGAAGGTGGTGTTTGATTGTTATTTGTAGCGAAAATCGCAAAAATCATGCCTTTTGTGAAAATTTCGTCGAATCAATAAGTTGCTCCAGATTCTTGGTGTATGGTCGGCAAAACTGTAAAAATCATCGACAGTGCAGCGACGTCGACTTGCTCCGGACCGCGCAGGCGTGACCGGAGGCAGGTCGACCCGAGCAGCACCCGTTGGCCAAGGGGGGAGGACGATGTTCTATCCGTTCCCGAGGCGTGCCGCGGGCTGACGGGCGGACAGGCTGATGGATGTCACGGCCGGCGCCAGTCGGCGTCCTTGAGGTGATTGCCGCGCCGTCGCATGGACTCACGTCCCCGTCGAGGTCGTCGGGACTGTCCATGCTTCCGGTTTCAGATGTTCGAAATCAGCGCAATGCGCATGCGAATGGTGAACCGGAGGGCTATGCGGTATCTGGCTTGCCGCTGTCTGAAGCGACAGCGGCGGAGGGAGGATCAGTAGATTTCCCGCGTTTCCAGGAACTTGATGTTGGGGAAGCGTTCCTGGGCCATTTGCAGGTTGACCCGGTTGGGGGCGAGGTAGACGTAGTCGCCGTTGCCGTCCAGCGCCATGTTGGCGGGGGACTTGTCGGCGAGGGCCTTGAGGTCGGCGTCTGAGCCGCGCAGCCAGCGGGCGGTGGCGTAGCTGCAGGATTCGAACATCACGTCCACGCCGTATTCGAACTCCAGCCGGTGGGCGACCACGTCGAACTGCAGGGTGCCGACGGCGCCGAGGATCAGCTCGTTGGTAGTGGTCGGGCGGAACAGCTGGGTGGCGCCTTCCTGGGCGAGCTGCTCGAGGCCTTTCTGCAGCTGCTTCATCTTCAGCGGGTTCTTGATCTGGGCGCGGCGGAAGTATTCCGGCGCAAAGCTCGGGATGCCGGTGAACTGCAGGTCCTCGCCCTCGGTGAAGGTGTCGCCGAGGTGGATGGTGCCGTGGTTGGGGATGCCGATGATGTCGCCGGCCCAGGCTTCGTCGGTGGTGTTGCGGTCCTGGGCCATGAAGGTGATGGCGTTGTTGATGGCCAGGCTCTTGCCGGTGGACACCTGCTTGAGCTTGCCGCCGCGCTCGAAGCGGCCGGCGCAGACGCGGATGAAGGCGATGCGGTCGCGGTGCTTCGGGTCCATGTTGGCCTGGATCTTGAAGACGAAGCCGGAGAACTTGTCTTCGTCGGGCGCCACCTGGCGGGTCTTGGCAGGGCGCGCCAGCGGCGCGGGGGAGAGATCCACCACGGCGTCGAGCAGGCTCTGCACGCCGAAGTTGTTCACCGCCGAGCCGAAGAACACCGGGCACTGCTTGCCGCCCAGGTAGGCCTCGCGGTCGAAGGTGTGGGAGGCGCCGCGGACCAGCTCGATGTCCATGCGCAGCTCGTCGGCCTGCTCGCCGATCACTTCGTCGAGGCGCGGGTTGTCGAGGCCCTGGATGATTTCCGAGGTGCCCTTTTCGGCCTTGGGGTCGAAGAACTGGATGGTGTCGTTGTACAGGTGATACACGCCACGGAAGCGCTTGCCCATGCCGATCGGCCAGGTCATCGGGGCGCACTGCATGCCCAGCACCGACTCGATCTCGTCGAGCAGGTCGATGGGTTCGCGGCCTTCCCGGTCGAGCTTGTTGATGAAGGTGACGATGGGCGTGTCGCGCAGGCGGCACACGTTGAGCAGCTTGATGGTCTGGGCTTCGACGCCGTTCACCGAGTCGATGACCATCACCGCCGAGTCCACCGCGGTGAGGGTGCGGTAGGTGTCTTCGGAAAAGTCCTCGTGGCCCGGGGTGTCGAGCAGGTTGATGACGCAGTCGCGGTACGGGAACTGCATCACCGAGGAGGTGACCGAGATGCCGCGCTGCTTTTCCAGCTCCATCCAGTCGGAGGTGGCGTGGCGCGCGGCCTTGCGGGCGCGGATTTCGCCGGCCACCTGGATGGCGCCGCCGAACCAGAGCAGCTTTTCGGTCAGCGTGGTTTTACCCGCGTCGGGGTGGGAAATGATCGCGAAGGTGCGACGGCGGGCGATTTCCTGGGTGGCGGACATGATGCGGTGCGGTAAGACGGAAAGGCCGCGATTATACAGGCAGCCGGAGGCCGCCCCAGGGGCGACCACCGGTCGGTGCACAGACTCTTCTGACTCCGCTGATCTGGAGCCCAGCTGTCAGCTCTTGGCCAGGGCTTGGTCGATGTCCCAAAGAATGTCATCCAGGGTTTCCAGGCCGACCGAAAGACGGATCAGGTCCGGCGGTACGCCAGCGGCAACCTGCTGCTCTTCCGACAGCTGACGGTGGGTCGTCGACGCCGGGTGGATGACCAGGGATTTGGCATCGCCGATATTGGCCAGGTGGGAGAGGAACTCGACGGCGTTGATGAACCTCTGCCCCGCCGCGGCGCCGCCCTTGATGCCGAAGGTGAGCACCGCGCCGGCGCCCTTGGGCAGGTATTTCCTGGCGAGCGCATGGTAGCGGCTGCTCTCGAGACCGGGGTAATTGACCCATTCGACCTTCGGGTGAGCCTCCAGGAAACGCGCCACGGCCAGGGCGTTCGAACAGTGGCGGTCCATGCGCAGCGGCAGCGTTTCGATGCCTTGCAGCAACTGGAAGGCGCTGAAGGGGGACAGCACCGGCCCGAAGGTGCGCATCCCTTCCATGCGGCACTTCATCGTGAAGCCGAAATCGCCGAAGGTTTCGTAGAAGCGCACGCCGTGATAGCCCGGCGAGGGATCGGTCATGGTCGCGAACTTGCCGTTGTCCCACGGAAATTTACCGGACTCGACGATGACACCGCCCATGGTCGTGCCGTGGCCGCCGATGAACTTGGTCGCCGAATGGACGCTGATCGCCGCGCCCCATTCGAAAGGCCGGCACAGGTAAGGGCTGGCGAAGGTGTTGTCGATGAAGAGCGGCAGGCCGGCGGCGTCGGCAACCTTGGCCACCGCCTCGATGTCGAGCACGTTGAGCGACGGATTGCCGAGGGTTTCGGCGTAGAGGGCCTTGGTTTTCGGCGTGATCGCCCGGGCAAAGCTCTCCGGCTCGTCGGCGTCGACAAAGACCGTGTTGATGCCCAGCTTGCGGAAATTGACGTCGAGCTGGGTGTAGGTGCCGCCGTACAGGGTGCGGGCCGCCACGATCTCGTCGCCGGCTTCGCAGATGTTGAGCAGCGCGATCATCTGGGCCGCCATGCCGCTGCCGGTGGCGACGGCCGCACGGCCGTTCTCCAGGGCCGCGATGCGTTCCTCGAACACCGCGACGGTGGGGTTGGAGAGCCGCGAATAGACGTTGCCGAAGGTCTGCAGGTTGAACAGGCTGGCGGCCTGTTCCGGGCTGTCGAAGACGTAGGACGAAGTCTGGTAGATCGGGACGGCGCGGCTGCCGGTCGCCGCGTCGGGGATTTGGCCTGCATGCAGGCACAGGGTGTCGAAGCCGTAATTACGGTCAGCCATGTTCGATGATCCTGGATCAGGGGAGGCAGAGGGGACGGCGGGCGGAAATGACCTTGGTGTTCACGCCGAACCAGTTGAGTCCGCCAAAAAGGCGCGCATATTCGATCTTGACGCAGCGGTCCATCACGACCGTGAGACCGGCGTCCTCCGCCTTCGTCCGGGCCGCTTCGTTGATCACGCCGATCTGCAGCCACAGGGTCTTGGCGCCAATCGCAATCGCCTGTTCGGCGATCGGCAGGGCGTCGGCGGGTTTGCGGAACACGTCCACGATGTCCACCGGCTCGGGGATCGAGGCCAGATCCGGGTAGCACTTCTCGCCGAGGATCTCGGGGTATTTCGGGTTGACAGGGATCACCTTGTAGCCATGTTCCTGCATGTACTTGGCGGCAAAGTAGGACGGCCGGAACCAGTCGGCCGACAGGCCGACGACGGCGATGGTCTTCGATTCCCGCAGGACCCGGCGCAGGGTGTTGATGTCGCTCATGCTGTTTCCTCCCGCGTCAGCGGCCGCACCAGGTCGGCGTGCGCTTGTCGATGAAGGCGTCGATGCCTTCCCGGGCGTCGAGGGCCTGCAGGTTGCCCACCATCACCTGCCGGGTGTAGGCATAAGCCTCATCGAGGGGCAGGGCCGCCTGGCGGTAGAAGGCTTCCTTGCCGATGGCCAGGGTCAGCGGCGACTTGGAGGCGATCTGCCGGGCCAGCTGGAGGGTCCGGCTTTCCAGCTCGGCAGCCGGCACCAGTTCGTTGACGAGGCCGAAGCGCAGCGCCGTCGCCGCGTCGATCATGTCGCCGGTGAGGAGCATCTGCATGGCGTGCTTGGGGGCCACGTTACGTGACAGGGCCACCATCGGCGTCGAGCAGAACAGCCCGATGTTGACGCCGGGCGTTGCAAAGCGGGCGTCGTCGGCAGCCACTGCGAGGTCGCAGCTCGCCACCAGCTGACAGCCAGCGGCAGTGGCGATGCCATGCACGCGGGCAATGACCGGCTTGGGCAGATTGACGATGGCCTGCATCAGTTCGGCGCAATCGGCAAACAGGCCCTCGGCGTAATCCGGCGCATAGTCGGCGGCGCGCATCTCCTTGAGGTCGTGGCCGGCGCAGAAGGCCGGCCCGGCGCCGGCCAGGATGACGACGCGCACGCTGTCGTCGCGGGTGATCTCCTGGAAGGCCGCGAGCAGTTCGCGGATTGCGGGCTGGGACAGGCTGTTGCGGGCCTGGGGGCGGTTGAGGGTCAGCGTGCGGACGCCGGTGTCTGCATCATCGACGCTGAGCAAGGTCTTTTCTGTCATGTTTTCCTCGGTGCTTATTTCTTGCGGAGCATGCCGGTTTCGTCCACCCGGCGCAGTGCAGCCAGTTCCTCGGCGGTGGGTTCGGGCACGACGTGGGCGTTGGACGACACTTTGAGGTCCCAGCCGGTATTGGCGCGGATTTCTTCGATACTGGAGAACGGATACCAGGCGTCGAGGACAAATTCCTTCGTCTGGGGATCCGGCCGCATGATGCCGAGGGTCGTGACGATGGCAGACGGGCCACCGCCGACGAAGCCGTGACGCTCTCGTGCGTTGCCGCCATCGAGGTAGCCGGGGGAGCTGATGTAGCTTACTTTGTCGGCAAAACGCTTGGCTTCGTGAGTGACCATGATGATCACCCGGCCGGCGCCGCAGGCGATGTCATTGGCGCCACCGGCACCTGTCAGACGGGTTTTGGGCAGGCGGTAGGTGTCGCCAATGGTGCCGTCACCGTCCCAGATGCCGGTCGTGTTGACGTTGCCGAACTTGTCCACCTGGGCGGCGCCGATGATGCCCACGTCGCAGCGGCCCGAGGCGACGAGAAAGCCGAGGGCATCGATGGCGTTCGTGAAGCTGGTCGCGTTGGACGAGATGCGGTTGCATTCGATGCCCCACGGCAGGCCGCCGACGGGCGTGGCGCCGTAGACGCCGCCTTCCGTCATGGTGCGGATGTTGGGGGCGTGGCAGGCCTGGGCGAAGTAGCCGGCAAGCATCGACAGGCCGACCCCGAAGATGGCCAGATCGTCGTCACGGAGTTCGCGGCCGGTGGCGATGGCCATCATCTCCTGGCGGGTGTAGTCGAGACTTGTGCTCATGGGTTCTCTCCTGCGCTGAGGGCGGCGATTTCATCCGGGGTCTTGATCCACTTGCGGAATGGATCGAGCAGGAAGGCGGTTTCGGTTTGCGACAGCTGCTCGACGGTGTCGCGGCCGATCATGTCGAGGTAGCTGTCGATGTCGCTGTAGCCTTCGACGTAGCGCTTGATGTACTCGGCCGTGCCTTCGGCGCTTGCCAGGGCCTTGTTCATTGCCTTCATGTGCGCCTCGTCCACGTCGTAGAAGCCGGGCGAGGATTGCGGCCAGGCGGCGAGCGGCCAGTAAACAACCGCCTCGACGATGATGTCGGGAATGCGGACCAGGTTCGGAAACTGGCGCATGCAGGCCGTGTCGACGATGGCATCGGCGATCAGCACGACCTTCTTGGCGGCGCGGGACAGCTCGAAACGGCTCCATTCAGTCCCCAGCATGATCGCGTTGCCGAGCGGGTCGGCCAGGGACACATGGATGGCGGCCACGTCCGGCTGCAGGGGGCTGAGGGCGCCCACTTCGCGACCGCTGAAGGGGTCGGTGACGGTGGGGATCTTGTGCTTTGCGGGCTGTTCGTCTGGCGCGAAGGCACTGCGCCACTGAATGTCCGAGCCAATATTGACCGTCGCCGGGGCGAAGGGCCAGTTCATCGCGCCGGCCAGCAGGCGCAGGTTGAACGACAGGTTGGAGTAGTCTTCCAGCGCCAGCTGCCCGGATTCCACGGCGCGGCGCAGGCCATTGGCGAAGCCGAACACTTCCAGTCCGGAAAAGCCGCATTCCGCCTTGTCGACCGCGCCGGCAGCTGCCAGCAGGTTCAACTGCTGGGTGTTGCAGTGGAACAGGGCGTGCAGATGACGGCGCTGCTGGCGCAGCAGTTCCCGCCCGAAGACGACGGCGTCGGAGCCGACCGGCAGGGCCGCGCCGCTGGCGTATTGCATGCCGTCCCAGCTGTAGCGTTTAACGGCCTCGGCCAGCGACAGTATCTTGTTGCGTGACATTTGCTTGATCCGGTTAGTGTTGATGGGCCGATCCAGCATGGACTTCACTGGTCTGCCCGGATGCGGAAGGCTGGAACCGATGGTGTTCGTAGTGCCCACCGGCGACGTACTTGGTCAGCTGGCGGAAATCCTTGGCAGTGAGTGCGCCGGTGTAGCGGTACAGGACCTGCCCTTGTCCATCGAGAAAGACAAAGGACGGCGTGCCGACGGCGTGCAGGCGGGTGGCCCACTGGGCTGGCGACGACGTCTTGCCGGACGGTTCGATCAAGCTGCTTTCCTGGGTGATGTCCACACGGGTACTGGCGAATTGCGCGGCGAAGGATTTTTCGAGCGCTGCGTCGTGAAAGACCTTTTTCTCCATTTCCCGGCAGCCGGGGCAGTCGGGCATGGTTAGCAGGACGGCGAGCTGGCGTCCCTTGGCGGCAGCGGAACGGACTTCCGTTTGCAGGTCGTTGGTGGAGCGTTCGAACAGGGCCGCACTGGCCGTGCCGCTTGCTGCCAGGCCGGCCAGGAGCAGGGCGGCCATCGAGGAGGGAAGGTGGAATCTCATGGGGTTCTCCAGTCAGCGGTGCCAGAACAGCGCCCGGCGTTTGATGGCCTCGAGGCCGCTCATCGCGAGGTAGGTAACGACGCCGGTGTACAGGATGCCGGCGACCATCTTCGGGTAGTCGGCGAAGTCGGCGTAATACTGGACGAAGCGTCCGAGACCGGCGTTGGCGCCGAACAGCTCGGCGACGGTGAGCAGGATGAAAGCGAATCCCAAGCCCACGGCCATGCCGGAGAAGATATGCGGCAGCGCCGCGGGGAAGACGACCTTCCAGTGGAACTCGTGGCTGTTCAAGCCAAGGATCCTGGCGTTGTCCCGATAGCGGCTTTCGAGCGCGTGGGCACCGGCGGCCGTGTTCTGGAAGATCGGCCAGAAGGCTCCGATGAACACCACGAAGATCGCCGACAGCTTGAAGGTGGGCAGCACGGCAATCGCATAGGGCACATAGACGGTCGGCGGCACCGGTGCGGCAACACGTGCGAAGGGAAAGAAGATCCGCTGCAGTAGGGCGGACGAGCCGACGTAAATGCCGGAAATGATGCCCAGCAAGGTGGCAAGCAGCAGGCCGGGGATCAGGATCGAGAAGGACGACAGCGTGCCTTCCCATAACTCGGGAAGAGATTCCTGCAGCGCAAGAACGGTACGTTGAGGGCTTGGAATCAAGGGGTTGTCGCCAAGCGGAAAATACTTGGCAGCTGCAAACCACAGGGCCAGCAGGATGATCCACACGATTGAGCCTTGCAGGATGGCCAGCAGCGCGGACGGAACGGACGCGGCCCGGCGTGGCGCGGATGTCGTGCGTTCGGGCTGCCGATCACCGGGAGCGCCGGCAACAGGCGTCCCCCGCGGCGGGGCGGTGAGCGTTTCTGACATGTGTTGATTCCTTTAGGCGGCGACCAGCTGGCGCAGCGTGTCTGCGGCGAGGGTCTCGGCAATGGATTCGCGCAGGGCGTGGAACTCCGCGTTGTCGAACAGCGCTCGCCGTTCGCGATGGCGCGGAAAGCCGACTGGCAGGTCGGCAATCAAGCGACCGGGCGTGGAGCCGAGAACGACGATGCGATCGCCGAGGTAGAGCGCCTCGTCGATGTCGTGGGTGACGAAGACAAGGGTCTTCCGCGGTACTTCCGTTTCCCAGATTTCGAGCAACAGATCCTGCAGGCGGGCGCGGTTGGTGGGGTCGAGTGCCCCGAAGGGCTCGTCCATCAGCAGCACCGGTGAGCGCAGGGCCAGCGCGCGGGCAATGGCGGCGCGCTGGCGCATGCCGCCGGACAGCTCGAAGGGATACTGCCCGATGGCGTTCTCCAGCCCGACCTTCACGAGGCACGCTTCGGCCTGCTCCCGCCGCTCGGCTTTGCGGGCCTTGGGCTGAGCCTTGCCAATGGCGATGGCAATGTTGTCCACCACCGACATCCACGGAAACAGGGCGTAGTCCTGAAACACGACGCCGCGTTCGAGGCTCGGGCCGGTGATGGGCTGGCCGTTCCAGCTCAGCTGGCCGTGGCGGGGAAACTGCAGCCCAGCCAGCAGCCGCAAGAGCGTGGATTTGCCGGAGCCGCTGGAGCCCAGCAGGCAGACGAACTGCCCTGCTGGGACAGTGAGGTCGATTTTTTCCAGGATCGGCGTCGTCTCCTCATAGGAAAAGTCGACGCCTTCCAGCCGTAGCTCAGCAGCCATCAGGCATTCTTCCGCTTGAAGTCTTTCTGCAGTTTTTTCCAGTAGGCGTCGTTGGGATTTTCCTTGACGAGCTGGTTGAGCACCTTTTCATACAGGCTGGCATCGATGCCGGCGGAGAGATCCGGTGCCTTGGTGATGAACTCGCTGTTTGTCATGACCTCGGCAAAGTGCTTGACGCCCTTGGCATCCGGATCGGTGGATTGATCGAGATACTCGGAGTAATAGCCACGCCACAGCAGTTGCTGGTCAAGCTTGACGTACTTGGCGATCGACTCGATCGTCTCCTTCTTGTTCTCCGCCGCGAAGCGCTCGGCCTTCAGCATAGCGCGCAGGAATTTCTCCCAGGTCGCCGGGTTCTTTGCACTGGCCTCGGTAATCACGAGGCGGCAGCACGGATGGCCGCGTTGCAGGTCGGTGGAATGGATGACGACTTTAAGCCCCTGGTCTTCGGCACGCAGGTCGTGAGGGCCCCACACGAGGCCGACATCAACCTGACCGGACTTGACGGCTTCGATCACCGCCGACGGGTTCTTCAGTTCGAAAATCTGCAGGTCGGTCTTCCAGTTGAGACCCTTGTCCTTCAGCGCGCCGCGCAGGACTGCGTCGCCGGACGCCATGCGGACCGTTGCGACCTTCTTGCCCTTCAGGTCGGCGATGCCCTTGATCTTGCCGGCATTGGCTGCGCTGGCGACGAGGGCTGCGTCGCCACCCATCACGCCGCCGATGATCTTGAGCTTGGTGCCTTTCGACAGGTGGGCAATCGGCCCGGTGGTGCCAAAGGCGCCGGTGTCCAGCTTGCCTGCGATGATGGCGTTGAGGCCGTCAGCGGAGTTTTGGAACTCGACCAGTTCGACATCCAGCCCTTCCTTGGCGAACAGGCCTTGCTCCTTGGCGACGAAGAATTTGGCGTGCCCGGTGGCCGGCAGATAGCCGACCTTGAGCTGTTCAGCGAAGGCCGCGCCCACGGTTCCGGCGAGCGCGATGGCTGCGATGACAGTCTTGAGGGCAAAACGAACTTTCATGACGAACTTTCTGTGCAATTTGAAGCAGAAAGTTTGCCAAATGCGCATATCCAAGCAGAACGATTATTTTCTTGAAATCTTATTCTTTAAACCTTATTCAAGATTGATCTTAGGACAAACGGGTCCCTGGCGCCGGGCCGCTGGGCGCCAGCCATTATGAGAATTTAGGTGGATAGCGCGGTCCGGATCTCGCTCAGCGCGGCGACTGCGTCGGCTACGGCCTGTTCCCGTCCGGCCGCCGTATCGAGTTTCTGCAGGGCCTGCAGCAGGATGTCGATGGTGGAGGCGACGGATTCCCGCTCCCGTGGTGTGGCGCTGCTGCTGGCCAGTTCCACATAGGCGGTCTTGGCGTCGCCGAGCCGTTTGGCACCGCTGCGCCCGCTGGCGGCCAGTTCGAGCAATCCGTCGGCCAGTTGCAGGTCGGCCTGGCCGGCTCGCGCCCAGAAGTCCTTGGCGGGCGCCGCGGGTTGTGCGCGCAGGGACTTGAGCAGGGCCCGCGTGGCGGCTGGCTCCCCGTCCGGGAAGCCGGCGGTGAGCCCGAGCAGGGCGCTGGCGTTGGCGGCGTTGAGGGCCGGGTAGCGCACGTCGCCGCCTTCCTGGCGTGCCTGCGCGGTGGCCCGCTGGTAGGCGTCCTGCATGCCGCCGAGGGCCTTGAGGGCGGCATCCTTGTCACCGGCCTGCAGCTGGCAGACCAGACGGCGCTTGTCTGCCGCGGCCTGCAGGCTGAGCCGTTCGGCGCTGGCGGGCCGGTAGCGGCTGTCCACGGCGAGGATGGCTGCCGTCTCGTCGAGGAGGGCCAGGGCGCCGGCAGTGTCGCCCGTGTCGGCAAGCACTTTGGCGCGCCGCGTCAGCATGTTGGCGAGCTGCTCCTCGGCCTTGCGCGATGCGCTGGCGTCGGGGGCGGCGAGGGCGCGCCGGTAGAAGTCGACGGCGTCGTCGTGGCGGTTGTATTCGGCCTTGAGGGCGCCGAAGGCTTCCAGGATGTTGCCCTGCCCGATCCAGCCCTGGCGTTCGCACAAGGCCTGCAGGGCCTTGGCGTGGCGTTCGGCGTAGGCGGTGGCGTCCTTGTCCAGGGCCAGCGCGTGGCGGGCGCGCAGGGTGAGGCGTTCCAGTTCGCACAGGACTTCCGACGCGGCCAGGTAGTGGTCGTAGTTGGCGGGTTTAGCCTTGGGCGCGACGCTGCGCTGCGGGCGCGGCAGCACGAAGCCGGGATCGCCGTAGCACTGGTAGGCGCCCCAGGTGTTGGAGCTGCCGAAGGCGTCGAAGGTGGCGCCGCGGGCGGCCAGTATCGATTCGCCGAAGTTGGTGCCGTCCAGGAAGTGCTCGTAGAAGGTCTCGGCGAACAGCTGGGCGGCGTCGTCCAGTACCTCCCAGCCGGCGGCGATCACGCAGCGCACGCCGATCTCGATGAGCTCGGTGGCCAGGTTGGCGGCCAGGCCTGGGCTGCCGGGGCGGGCCGCCGAGGGGGCGCCGTCAGGTCTTTCCTCGATGCGGCCGAGGCTGCAGCAGTTGATGAAGACAAAATCCGGGACGGCGCGCATTTGCGCGATGTGGGCGGGGGTCAGCAGGTCGCCGCCGCCGATCACCATGCCGGTCGCCTTGGCGACGGCGGGCAGGTCGTCGGTGGCGGGGATGTCCTGCTGGTAAAGACCGTGGCCCGACAGATGCAGCATGCGCCACTCGCCGCTGAACAGATCGAGGAGGATCTGCCGGGACTCGTCCTGGATGTGCAGGCTGGTCTCGATGCCGGCGCCGTCGAGCAGGCCGGAGACGCCCTGGGCTTCCTTCTCGGCTCCGCCCAGGGACGGCAGGTAGCGGTGCCAGGCACCGAGATCCGGATTGCCGACGACCAGGGCCTTGAACTCGTTGCTACGCCGGACATTGAGGCGGAACTGGCCGGTGGACAGCTGGCGGAT
Organism: Pseudomonadota bacterium; assembly: GCA_018241685.1. Classification (GTDB taxonomy): domain Bacteria; phylum Pseudomonadota; class Gammaproteobacteria; order Burkholderiales; family Rhodocyclaceae; genus Zoogloea. The sequence continues at coordinate 33,399 of JAFEDJ010000038.1, read as the reverse complement.
CAGGCCACTGCGCACCGACAGGGGCTGGCCGCTGTCGCTGTCGTCCTTGGTGGCCCGGTCGCGCAGCAGCTCCCACGGGTAGGCGGCGGCGGTCTTGTCCACGATGAGCTGGACGCGCCGGCGGTCGGGGGCCAGGTCCTTCAGCCAGTTGGGGATCAGCAGTTCGAACAATGCGCGGCCGACCTGCTCCTGGTCGGTGGTGGTGCCGATCAGGCTGTCGGTGAAGCGTTCGATGTCCTTGAACGGGACCGCGTTGTAGGTGCGTTCGGCACGGGCCAGTTCGCCGTAGACGTCGAACATCAGGCGCGGCGCGCCATCGCTCGTGCCGCCCACCGCGCTGATGGCGATGCGCTGCCAGCTGCCTTCGTCCGCGTTGCTGCTGGCGCGCCGCTGGCCGCCCTGGTGGGGCCGGACCGCCGCATCCACGAAGAAGGCGCGGGCCAGCGCCCGATCCACGCCGACCGCGTCCTGGGCGGCGCGCAGCGCGTTGATGGCGCGGTCTTCCAGGACTTCGATGAAGTCCAGCCGGTCGAGGCGCAGCTTGCCGGCCAGGCCGGCCCGCTCCAGGCGCAGGCGGGCGTCCCGGTGGCCGCGCAGCGTGGCGGCCACCGAGTCGGCGAGGCTCAGCTCGCCGATGCCGGCGCCGATCAGCAGGGCGCTGATGCCGACGCTGAGGGGCTGCTGCCGCTCGGCGGACTCCTTCAGCTCCTCGGCTTCCAGCTCCTCAGTGGCGTAGGTGGCGACGGCCTTGGCGACCGACTGGGCGAGCTCGCCGGCCGACAGCTGGCCGATGCGCCCGATGCCGATGACGATGGCGCCGTTGGCGAAGCTCTCGTTCGGGCGCTTGCGGTAGATCGAGAAGCTGCCCAGGGCGCCGGCATGCAGGCCGGCGTCGAGGCGTTTCTGCATGCGTCCGCCGAGGGCCTGGTCGAGCAGCTTCTCGGCGAATTCCAGCGCGTTGGCGCCCCAGGTGTGGCCGACCAGCACGGCCGATTCGGCGTACATGACATCGCCGTGGAGCACGCGCACTTCGGTGCGGTAGCTGCTCCGCACGGCCTTGCGGGCGGAGCGCAGGGAGCCGCCGGTGGCGGCGGCCAGCAGTTCGCCGCGGCTCGGGTAGAGGGCGGCGTCGGCTTCGTCGCTGCGCCAGGGCTGCAGTGCCACGGCGCCGCGGGAGACCGGCGGCTGGGCGGACAGGCGGTCGCTGCGGCCTTTCTCGAGCAGCTCCAGGTAGCCGTCGTGGGCATCGGTGGCCTTCGGCATGTCGCCGTGCACGCTGCGCACGTAATACACCCGGCCGCCCTTGCGGCAGCTGTCGGGAATACCGGTGGACCAGGGCACGCGGCCGTCGCCCTCGGGGGTGGACAGGATCTGGAAGCGGCCGCTGGCATCGACGACGGCCTTCTCGGGGGTCTGGTCGGCGAGGCCCGCCACATACACCAGGCGCGGGCTGGAAAGCAGTGGATCAGACTTGTCGAGGGTTTCCCACAGCGTGGCCGACTGGCCCAGCACGGCGGCCGGCGGCAGAGGCCACTTGGCCGTGGCATCGGCCTGCCTGAAGGCGTTCCAGGTGTCGGCCTTGCGGATGTTCTGGTCGTCGCTGCTGGCGGACCAGGGCAGCAGCTCCATGACGCCGGGGAACTGGCCGGCGGTTTCGAGGAGTTCTTCCTGGGAATGGCAGAGGTCCAGCAAGGCCAACTGGCGGAAGAAGCTGTCGCGGCCGGTGAGCAGCAGGGTGATCGAATGGGAGCCCTGGTTCGGTGTGCCGAGCATCAGCACCCGCGGATCGCCGGGGTGGTTGTTCCAGGCATTCCACAGCTCGGGATGGGCGGCGAAGGTGGCGCGCAGCAGTACGCCACCCATGGAGTGCACGACGATGTGCACGGGCTTGCGCTCGGGGGCCATCGCCGCGATGGCGTCCTTGATCCGCTGTGCGAGTCCGTCGAACGAGGTAGCCAGCGGCTTGCGCCAGTCGTAGCCGTACATGTCCACCTTGTAGCCGCGCTGGCGCAGGCTGTTGGCGAGGGGCACGTAGGTGTCGGCGAGGGGCTGGCCGGGCTGCACGTCGTCGTCGATGGCGAGTTTGTCGCGGAAGGCGCCGCCGGCCAGGGACAGGATGCTGGCCCACACTTCGCTCTTGTTCACCAGCAACTGGCTGCCGCACAGGCCGGGCACCAGCACCACGGTGCCGCGGGGCTGGGCGGGGTCGGGCTGGGCGCGCGGGCCGAACAGGCCACGGGCCTGCTCGCCGGTGACATCGGGCAGCGGCCAGTCCCCGTGGTAGTCGTGGAACAGGCTGTCGGCGTCGGGGGCTTGCACGAGGGCGGCAACGACGGCGGCGGCGCTGTCGTCGTTATGGAAATAGCGGAAGTGATTGACGTCGCCGCCGCTGCGGAACTGTACGCGGCAGCGCGGGGCATTGGCCGGCGTCGGGCGGATGGCGCCGTCGAGCATCGAGCGGGTATCCACCACCAGGTCGTGGTCGCGCTCGTAGAAGCGGTCGGCGAGCCAGATGCGCAGCGCGGCGAGACGGTCGCCTTCCATCGGCGCGGCGTCACCGGCGATCACGTAGAGTTCGCCGCGGGCCGGCGCCGCGTTGATGACGCCAAGCAGCGGGGCGCCGGGCATCATGGCCTGCAGGCCGGGCAATTGATCCACGCGGCGGCGGCTGGCCAGCACCGAGGCGACGGTTTCGGTGACCATGTCGAGGCCGGTCTGCAGCAGTTCCGGAACTTCGAATAGCCCCCGGCTCTGGCTGGCCTTCATTTCCAGGCCGATGGCAGCGAGCACCATCAGCGAGCCCCATTGGTCCAGCTTGTCTCCGGCCAGGCTGGTGCCGCGGGCCGGGCAGGCGGCGCGCACGAAGCGCTCGATGCCGAGTTCCGGCCGGCTGCGCAGTTCATTCACCAGCTTGCCGAGGGCGTCCCGGTGGCGCTTGATCGCGGTGGCTTGATCGGCGTCGTCGGAGGCACGCGGGCCGAGGGCCTGCTGGGCTTCGGCCAGGTCGAAACCGTCCGGGTCGAGGCACAACAACTCGCCGACCAGGCCGCCGCGGGAGTGGGACAGGAAGCTGATGCGGCCTTTCTGCGGCAGCAGGCGGGCGGCGTCGAGGGCGTTCTCGATGGGACTGCGGGTCAGCGTCCAGTGTTCGAGGGCGTAGATGCGTTCGCCGTAGTGTTCGCGCAGGGCCTGCCAGCGCTCTTTCTGGTCCTGCCACAGGCGGCCGAAGCTGCCAGCGGTGCTCGACCCGGTGCCGTGCAGCAGCAGCAGGGTCGGGCCGCCGTCGGGGATGGGGGCGGTGAGGCGCGGGCCGAGGCTACCGTCGGCGCGTACCGGGAACACGCCCTCCACGGGAATGGCCCGGTTCTGGACCTTGTCGACGATGGTGTTGCGCAGCGCGTCGTCGGGCTTGATGTTGAGCCAGCGCAGGGCCTTGAGGGCGAGCTGGCCGACGAAGCCGCGCTGGGCGCCGGGCAGGCCGAGGGACGTGGGCAGGGACCAGGATTCGTCGTCGCCCAGCCCGCGCGCTTCGCCGGCATGGGGATCGCCGAGACGGGCGCGCAGGTCTTCGGCGGCGGTCCAGAAGCGCATGCCGCCTTCCAGCTCCACTTCGACCAGCGCACCATCGGGAATCTCCTGCACGAGATCGTCGCCGGTTCCGCGGGCGCTGCCGGCTATCTCGATGCCCGATACCTCGATGCCGGCGAACAGATCGGCGGTGCGTCCCTGGCGGGTCAGCCACAGTGCGGCGGCGTCCTGCTTCCTGCCGTTGACGCGCAGTTTGAGTTTGCCGGACATGATCTCTCTCCCCCTTGTTGTTGTCGTTGCGGACCGCAGCCGTCGCGTCGGCGCGTGCAGCCGTTCCGGGGAAGAATAGTCTTCAGGGATGTGGAATCAAGATTCGAAATGCATTTTTAACCCGCCTCAGGTGCGTTTGAACTCCAGCATCATCAGGCGGCGGCCGTCGGCTTCGTATTTGCCGACGACACGGAAGCCCAGCCGGTTGAAGCGGCCCGTGCGGGCGGTGGATACCAGCAGGCGGCCGCTGGGGAAGTTCTCCATGACCCACGCGATGCGTGCGGCGATCAGCCCGCGGGCGATGCCCTGGCCGCGCACGTGCTCGGCCACCGCCGACATGTACAGGATGTGGGTGTCGATGGCCCAGTCGGCAGCCTTGATGCCGCCCGCGCCGAGGATCTCGTCGCCGCGGCGGGCAACGAAGAAGTGGCGGTAGAACGGCGCTTCGGCGGAGACCAGCTGGGCCGCGATGCGGGCCTGGTCGTAACGCTGCGGATTGTCGAAGGACGCCAGCAATACAGTGGTGGCGGCTTCGCGGCCCGCGTGGTCGTCGGGCTGCAGCAGGTCGATGGTGATCGGTTCCGTGGCACATCCTCCCGAGTGACGGCGCCGGTGCGCCGTGGCCGCCATTCAACCTGCGCCGTGTTGCAGGGGTGTTGCGGGAGGGGGTGTTTACGGAACGACGAAGAAGCGGTACTTGCTGGGCAGGCCCTTGCGCAGCTGGATGCCGCGCCCGGTGGCTGCCGGGTCGCGCGTGAAGATCTTGACCTGGGCGGACGGGCGGACCAGCAGCTCGTCTGCGTCGCAGCGGATGATGCCGGCCTCGGTCTGGCGCTGCTTGCACAGGGTCAGCCACAGGGGGCCGTTGAGGGGGGGGTCGGCGGCCGGCGCTGCAGGCGCTTCTTCCACGGCGGCTTCGCCCTTGGGTGTAGCCCGGTCCGTCTTGTCCTGCTTGGGCTTGTCGCTCCGCGGCGGCCGCGGGCGCGGTGCCGGAGTGGGAGCCGGAGCAGGCTTGCTGCCACTGGCATCCTCCGTTGCCTCGTGCCGGGCCGGGGCGTTCTTTTCCGCCGGTGCGTCGGGTTTCAGGGTGGAGCAGGCGCCCAGGGTGCAGGCAGCCAGCACGGCGAACAGGGAAGGACGAAGGTGGGAGAAATGCATGACGAATCGGCGGCCGGAATCGGCGGGATTCTAACATGGGGGCCCGGCTTGGCCGGGCGGCGGCAGCGCCCCGCGGGATGAGTCCGCGGCGGGGCGTCGGGAAACGGCTGTGTCAGTGCTCGCGCGGGGAAGCCGCTTCCGGACGCATCAAAACGCTCGATCGAGGGCGCGGGAGTTCTTTGGGTCGCGGAAGACCAGCGGCTTTACGGTGGCGGCCTGCTCGGCCTTGGCCAGCGCGGCGTCGATCAGCGCGTGGTCCGGCGACTTGGGACACACCGGGTCGGTGGCGTCGGCGTTGCCGGTCAGCATGAAGGCCTGGCAGCGGCAGCCGCCGTGGTCCTTCTCCTTGTCTTCGCAGCTCTGGCAGGTTTCGGGCAGCCAGGCGGTGCCGCGGAAGCGGTTGAACAGCGGCGACTCGTGCCAGATCCAGTCCAGCGTATGCTCGCGTACATCCGGGAATTCGAGGCCCGGCAGCATGCGGGCGGTGTGGCAGGGCAGGGCCAGGCCATCCGGGGTGACGGACAGGAAGACTTCGCCCCAGCCGTTCATGCATTTTTTGGGCTTCTTCGACTGGTAGTCCGGCGTCACGAAGAGGATGCGCATCTTCTTGCCGAGCTTGGCCTTCCAGCGTTCGGTGACGGCCTCGGCTTCGGCCAACTGGGCGGCGGTGGGCATCAGCGCCTCCCGGTTGAGGAAGGCCCAGCCGTGGTACTGGGTGTTGGCCAGCTCCAGGTATTCGGCACCGATCTCGACGGCCATTTCGATGATGCGGTCGAGGTGGTCGATGTTGGTCCGGTGCAGCACGCAGTTGATCACCGTCGGGTAGCCGGCGGCCTTGGTCATCGCCGCCACCTTGCGCTTCAGTTCGAAGGTGCGGGTGTTGGTGATGAGGTCGTTGGCTTCGCGGGTGGCGTCCTGGAAGGACAGCTGGATGTGGTCCAGTCCGGCCTCCTTGAGGGCAGCCAGGCGCCCTTCGGTGAGGCCCACGCCGGAGGTGATCAGGTTGGTGTAGAAGCCCAGCTTGCGGGCTTCGTCGACGAGGATCTCGATGTCGTCGCGGAGCAGCGGCTCGCCGCCCGAGATGCCGAACTGGGCGGCGCCCATCTCCCGCGCCTCACGGATCACCTTCAGCCAGTCTTCCGTCGCCAGTTCCGGTCCGGCCTGGGCGAAATCCACCGGGTTGTAGCAGAAGGCGCAGTGCAGCGGACAGCGGTAGGTGACTTCGGCCAACAGCCACAGGGGGCCGGGGCGGCGGGGGACAAGCAGCGAAGTCGTTGTAGTCATGGCAGGTCTTCCGCCGGGCCGTCCCAAGGAAGACCTGCACCCCCTTGGGGGGCAGCGACCGAAGGGCGCGTGGGGGCCGTGGGACTCCATTCGATCCAGTTCTGTTCGTCGGCCATCTTGAGGAAGGCCTCCACGTCAGCGGTCAGGCCGCTGGCGTTGAACGCAGCTTCGAGGTCGGCGACGATCTCCTGCACGCTGCGCTCACCGTCGCAGCGCTTGAGGATCTCGCCGGCGCTCTGGTTGAGCTTGACCATGCCTTCCGGGTACAGCAGCACGTGGGCCTGCTGGGCCGGCTCCCACTGGAAGCGGAACAGCCGGTTGATGGCCGGCCGGGCGCCGACGGTGCTCATTGGGCAGCGTCCTGCACGCCGCCTTCCAGGCCGTACTTGACCATCATCGCGTCGTTCATCGACCACAGGATGTCGAGCTTGAACTTGAGGATGTCGAGGGCGCGGAGCTGGGCGGTGCGGGTGTCGAAGTAGCCGAGGGTGATCGCCAGGCCTTGTTCCACGTCGCGGCGGGCCTGGGTGACCCGGTTGCGGAAGTACTGCAGGCCGTCGGACTCGATCCACGGGTAGTGCTCCGGCCAGTTGGCCAGGCGCTGCTTGTGGATGGTGGGGGCGAACAGCTCGGTGAGGCTGGAGCACACGGACTCCTGCCACGGGCGCTGGCGGCAGAAGTTGAGGTAGGCGTCACAGGCGAAGCGCACCGCGGGAATCACGTGGCGCTGGTCGACGATCTCCTCGCGGCTGAGGCCGACCGCTTGGCCGAGGCGCAGCCAGGCTTCGATGCCGCCGGCGTCGTCGCCGTGGCCATCATGGTCGAGGATGCGCTGGATCCACTCCCGACGCACTTCCCGGTCCGGACAGTTGGACATCACCGCGGCGTCCTTCTGCGGGATGATGATCTGGTAGTAGTAGCGGTTGGCCACCCAGCCCTGGATCTGCTCACGCGTGGCCTTGCCGGTGTTGAGCATGACGTTGAAGGGATGGTGGATGTGGTACGCGGCGCCCTTGTCGCGCAGCTGCGCTTCGAACTCTTCGGGTGTCCAGGGGCGAAGTTGGTCTTGGCTCACAGTGCGATCTCCATGCCGTCGTAGGCCACCTCGATGCCGGCAGCGGTCAGGGCCGCGCGTTCTGCCGAGTTTTCGTCGAGGATTGGGTTGGTGTTGTTGATGTGGATGAGGACGCGGCGCACGTGGCGCGGCAGGCGGCCGAGTTGTTCGATCATGCCGCCGGGGCCGCTCTGGGCCAGGTGGCCGATGTCGCGGGCGCGCTTCTTCGAGAGGCCGAGGCTGATCATCTCGTCGTCGGTCCAGAAAGTGCCGTCCACCATCACGCAGTCGGCGCTGCTCATCGCGTCGAAGACGGCGTCGTCCACTTCGGCGAGGCCGGGCGCGTAGAACACCCGCTTGCCGCTGGCCGGGTCGATGACGGTGAGGCCGATGTTGTCGCCGGGCACCGGGTTGCCGCGGTGCGGCGAGTAGGGCGGCGCCGCCGACAGCAGCGGCATGGCGCGCCAGTCCAGGCTGGCGGAGCCTTGCGGGTGGAAACTGCGGCCGTCGAGCGGAACCGGCTGGCGGTCCACGCCGCAATAGTGTTCGAGCAGGTGCAGGATGGGGTTGCCGCGGGTCAGATCCTCGAACACCGGGTCGGTGGTCCAGATCGGCCACGGGCTGCCCTTTTCGCGCAGCATGTAGAGGCCGGTGGTGTGGTCGATCTGGGCGTCCACCAGGACGACCGATTCGATACCGCAGCCGCGCAGGCCTTCAGTGGGCCAGGTGCCCGCAAATTGCTGGAATTGCTGCAGGATGTCCGGCGAGGCATTGACGAGGGTCCACCGGGCGCCGTCGGCGCTTACTGCGATGGACGACTGGGTGCGGCGCTGCAGACCAGCCTGGCCGGCACGTACGCCCCGGCAGTTGGCACAGTTGCAGTTCCACTGGGGAAAGCCACCGCCGGCGGCGGAGCCGAGAACTCGGATTTTCATGGCTTGGACGTGACCGCTGAGGCTGTGTGGGGCGTTGCGGAACTGGGGGGCAGAGCCGCAACGCCGACTCGCTGGCGCGAGATGGGCGGACAGACCCTTGGCGGGTCTATCCGGGCGCCATCACTTGGCGGCGATGTACATGGTGATTTCGAAGCCGAAACGCAGATCGCAAGCTTGGGGGGTGGTCCAGGTCATGATGAGTCTCCAATTTTTTGATTGATGGTTACGGTCCGCCGGAAGGCGAATCCGTGGAAAGCATTGTTGCGGGGGCGGCATACTTGCGCCTCACGAAAATCATGATTTCGAGGTTGGGATGGCGAATGGACTGCTCGATGTGGGCGACGGCCACCGGCTGTATTACGAGACCTGGGGCAATCCGGCCGGTGTGCCGGTGGTGGTGCTCCACGGTGGACCGGGTAGCGGCTGCAGCCCGCGCCTGCGCGAGCTTTACGACGCGCGGCGCCATCACGTGGTGTTCTTCGACCAGCGGGGCTGCGGGCGCTCGTTGCCGTTTGGCGAGATCCGCGCCAACACGACAGCGCATCTCATCGACGACATCGAGCACGTGCGCCGCCATCTCGGCATTGCGCGCTGGTGGGTGAGCGGCGGCTCGTGGGGGGCGACGCTGGCGTTGGCCTACGCGGCGGCGCATCCGCAGATGGTGGAGGGCGTGGTGGTGCGCAGCGTTTTCATGCCGGGCGACGGCAATGTGCGCTGGTTCTTTGGCGGGCTGGCTGCGCTGCGGCCGGAGGCCTGGTGGGCCTTGTCTGCGGCGCTGGGCGATGCGCCGGATCTGCTGGCCGAACTGGCGGCGCGTCTCGGTGGGGATGAGCGCGAGGGCGCCCGGGGCGCGGCGCTGGCCTGGCTGCTTTATGAGCAGGCGGTGAACGATCCGTTCGCGCCGCTGCCATCGCCGACGGTGGAGGAACTCGACCGCCTGGTGGGCAAGTACCGGCTGCAGGCCCATTACCTGCAGTCCGGTTGCTTTCTTTATGAAGAGGACTTCCTGGAGGCCTGCGCGGGACTGTCCGGCGTGGCGGTCTGGCTGATCCACGGTCGCGACGATGTGGTTTGCCCGCCGCCCAATGCCGAGCGTATCCACGCCCGCGTCGCCGGCAGCCGGCTGGTGTGGATCGAGGCTTGCGCCCACGACCCCTTCCATCCAGGCATGGCGGCGGCGTGGCGGGCGGCGCTGGAAGGCGAGCCGGGCTGAAAAATGGCCGACGCGCGCATTGGCTGGCGCCAATTGATGCGGGTCAATGAGACAGGCAGGGGCGGAGGGCTAGCATCGCGTCGTGTTCCCGCTGTGCTTCTTGGGAACCCCCAATCCCCATCAGATTACCGAGACCGTTCATGCGTACAACAAAACTCCTCCCCCTGCTTCTCGTTGCCCTGCTGGCCGCCTGCGGCAAGTCCGAAGCCCCCAAGTCCGAGGCGCCGAAGGCTGAAGCGCCTGCTGCTGCCGCTGCGCCGGCCGCAGCCCCGGCGCCGGTTGCCGACGCGGCGGCCGATGGTGGCAAGGGCCTCGATGTGTTCAAGAAGACCTGTGTGATGTGCCACCAGACCGGCGTGGCCGGCGCGCCCAAACTGGGCGACAAGGCCGACTGGGGCCCGCGCATCGCCCAGGGCAAAGACGTCCTGTACAAGCACGCCATCGAGGGCTTCAATGGAAACAAGGGTGCAATGCCGGCCAAGGGCGGCAATCCGTCCCTGTCCGATGAAGAGATGAAGGCCGCTGTTGACTACATCGTCAGCAAGGGCCAGTAAGAGTTCGATTCTCCTTTGACCTCGGCGCGCACCCCCCGCGCGCTAAAGCCCGGCCGGGCAAGTTGCGGCCGGGTTTTTTTTGTCTGTCGATTGGGTGCGTAGGCGCTTGAAGGTTTCAATGTTGCGGTCGGCCTCCGCTGCGGGGTTTGCAAACCCGATGCAGATCAAGGAAAGCCGGTGTGCCTGACGGCACACTGACGATACCCGACAGATTCAGTCGGATTTATCGATACCTTGGAGCCAGCATGCAAACCATTCACGTCTGCAACCACACCACCCCCGAAGCCATCTACCCGTTCGACGCCCGCGGCATCGCCAAGCGTTTCCGCCATGCGGCCATCTTCGGCGCGCTGGACGCGCTGGTGCCGGGAGAGACGATGCGCTTCTGCAATGACCATGATCCGCTGCCGCTGCTCGGCCAACTGCAGCAGCGCTACGGCGAGACGGTGTCCATCACCTACCAGCAGCGCGAGCCTGGTGCGATCGTCATCGACTTCGCCAAGCTCGGCTGAACGCGTTCAGGTCTGGTCGCCCCGCACGTAGTCGAGGGCCTCGTGCTGGAACAGCACGGCGGTCATCGTTGTCGGGGTGATCAGGCCGGCCAGCTTGCCCGCTTCGTCCACCACCGGCAGCGCTCCTTGGCCGCGCTGGCCGAGGATGTCGGCGGCGACGGCGATGCCGTCGGTAAGGCTGGCGGTGCGCAGGCCGGTACGGGGCGTCAGCATGAGCTGGCCGACGACCTCCGGCTTGTCGGTGTGCGGGCCGGGTGTCGGGCGCAGCAGGCGGCGTACGTTGTCGCCGATGCGCTGGCCGTTGTCCGGTTCCACATGGTGCAGGAAGTCCTTCAACGTCAACAGGCCGATGACCCGCTCGGCCCGATCCACCACCGGCAGCACTGAAAGAGCATGGCGGCTCATCAGGCGCCAGGCCTCGTTCAACTCGGTGGCGAAGTCCACGCGCTGCGTTGCCGGCCCCATCACATCACCGCAGGTCAGCAATACATGGCGATGGAAAGCGTGGCGTGCTGCCCGCTGGAAGACTTGGGTCAGGTCTTCCTCGCTGATGTCCAGGTAGGCATCGATCTCTTCCAGTGCTGCGGCCAGGTCCGGCTGGCGGATGCCGGCGGGGCTGCGCTCCGGCACCTTGGGTGTGGATACGGCGGGTGAGCACAGCGGATAGCGCCGGCCGGGAATCAGGTTGTTGACGGTGGTAGCGGCTAGCAGCATGGCAATCACGTTCCAGCTGACTGCCGCCAGGCTGGTAGGGATGTCGAGTCCCTGGGAGGCGGCGCCGACCATCACCAGCGCCATCGCCCCGCCGGGCGGGTGGATGCAGCGCAGCTGACCCATGAACCATACAGAGATGGCCACCGCCAGCGCACCGGCGAGGAAGGGGGGGGCGATCCAGTGCCCGCAGGCGAGGCCAGTCAGTGCCGGCAGCAGCAGGCCGCCGGCGACGGACCACGGCTGGGCCAGCGGCGAGTGGGGTAAGGTGAACAGGATCACCGATGTGGCGCCGAGGGGGGCGAGCTGTCGCTTGGCCTCGGCCGACACCGGTAATACAAACAACGCGCTTTCGTAGATCAGAACGCCAACTATTGCAGCAAGAGCGCTACGCCAGCGTTCGGTGCGGGAGAGAGGGGCGGCGTCGGCGAAGAGGTAGCGGCGGGAAAAACGGAGCAGGGCGAGACGAATGGTTTCCATGGGGGTAAATCTTGTTTTCTTGTTCTGGCATGCCGGTGGGCATGCAGCCTAGGGAGGATTCCTTGCATGGGCCTTGATCTGTGATTGTTTGGAGGGAAAAGTGCTGATCTATCTGGGGGCGAGCGTTGTGGCAGCGTTCGGACTGGCCATCGGGCTGGCGGTGACGGGGGCCTCGCCTGCCGCAGCCGCCCACGCGGCCTTTGCGCTGGGGGCGATGCCGCTGATCTTCGCGGCGATGGGGCATTTCGTGCCGGTGCTGACGCGCAGTGGCGCGGCGGAGAAGCCCGTCCATTTCCTGCCGCTGGCGCTGCAAGTGGCCGGCTTGCTGGTGGTGGCTGCGCTGGCCGGCGTTCTACCCGGCTGGAGCCTGCATCTGGCAGCGAGCATCGGCATTGCGGCGGCTCTGGGCTTCCTGGCCTGGCAGTGGCGGCGCGGACGGGCCGCATTGGGGCGCCCGCACCCGGGGCTGGCTTGGTACAAGGCGGCGCTGGGCTGTCTGGCCGCGGCGCTGGTGGCGATTCTCGTCGGGTTGCTGTGGCCGGCCGCGTATGCCGTGCTGCGCCTGGCGCATCTGCATCTCAATACCTTGGGCTTCATCGGCCTGACTGCCATCGGGACCTTGCATGTGTTGATGCCGACGGCGCTCGGCCAGCCGGACCCGCAGGCTGCCGTAAGACTGCGGCACCAGTTGCCATGGGCACTTGGCGGTGTCGTGGCCAGTGCCGCAGCGGGGCTCATCCCGTTGCTGGCGGTGGTGGGGGGCTTGGTGATCGGGGGCGTACTGATCCACACGCTGTATGGCTGGTGGCGGACCTATGGCTTGGCACGGCTGCTCGGTGATGGTGCGGCCGTGGCGCTGAGCGGGGCGACTTGCGGCCTGCTGCTGGTCATCGGTGCCGGCGCCTTGCACGGCATGGGTGGCATGCTTGCCCGTCCAGCCATCGTTGGTTTCTTCGCGTTGTTCCTGCTGCCGTTGGTGACCGGGGCGCTGTCCCAGCTGTTGCCGGTGTGGCGTCATCCAGGACCGTTGACGCCCCGGCGCACGGCCATGCGGGCGCGGCTGGTGCGCTTCGGTGGCTTGCGATCCGCGTTGTTTCTGGCTGGCGGTGGCCTGCTGCTGGGCGGTGTGGCAGCCGGGGCGGCGCTGCTGGCGGCGGGGATCGCCCTGTTCGCTGGCGTCCTCGTGCATGCCCTGGTGCAGCGGGGCTGAAAGCACCCGCGGGTGTGCTATCTTCCGGGGTTTTCGTTTTCAACTCGGCGAGAACCATGCGCTACATCTCCACCCGCGGCCAGTCTGCTCCCCAATCCTTCTGCGACATTCTTCTTGGCGGCTTGGCGCCGGACGGCGGCCTTTACCTGCCGGAGACTTACCCGCAGGTGACCCGTGCCGACCTGGACGCGTGGCGCAAGCTGTCCTACGCCGAGCTGGCTTTTGCGATCCTGTCGCGCTTCATTGACGACATCCCCGCTGCCGACCTGAAGGCAATCTGCGACAAGACCTACACTGCCGAGGTGTATGGCTACGTGCGCGACGACGCCAAGGCCGCCGAGATCACTCCGGTGCATTGGCTGGAGCCTGGCAAGCTGGGCCTGCTGGAGCTGTCCAACGGCCCGACGCTGGCCTTCAAGGACATGGCCATGCAGCTCCTCGGCAACCTGTTCGAGTACGTGCTCGACAAGCGCGGCGAGCAGATCAACATCCTCGGCGCCACCTCCGGCGACACCGGCTCCGCTGCCGAATACGCGATGCGCGGCAAGCACGGCGTGCGCGTCTTCATGCTGTCGCCCCACGGCCGCATGAGCGCCTTCCAGCGCGCCCAGATGTACTCCCTGCAGGACGACAACATCTACAACATCGCCGTGCGCGGCATGTTCGACGACGCCCAGGACGTGGTGAAGGCGGTCTCCAACGATCACGCCTACAAGGCCAAGTACAAGATCGGGGCGGTCAATTCGATCAACTGGGCGCGCGTCGCGGCGCAGGTAGTCTATTACTTCAAGGGCTACTTCGCGGCCACCGAGAACAACGACCAGCAGGTTGCCTTCGTGGTGCCGTCCGGCAATTTCGGCAACATCTGCGCCGGCCACATCGCCCGTCAGATGGGCCTGCCGGTCGCCAAGCTGATCCTCGCCACCAACGAGAACGACGTGCTCGACGAGTTCTTCCGCACTGGTGTCTATCGCCCGCGCAGCACCGCCGAGACCCACGCTACCTCCAGCCCGTCGATGGACATCTCGAAGGCTTCCAACTTCGAGCGCTTCGTCTTCGACCTGGTCGGCCGCAACGGCGACACGGTGCGCGAGCTGTGGAGCAAGGTGGATGCGGGCGGCGCTTTTGATCTGTCCGGCACGCCGGAATTCGCCGCCATCGGCCAGTACGCCTTTGCTTCCGGTAGCAGCAACCATGCCGAGCGCCTGGCGACGATCCGCCGCGCCGACAAGGATTACGGTACTGTCATCGATACCCATACCGCTGACGGCCTGAAGGTCGCGCTCGAACTGCGCGACCCGTCCGTGCCGACCTTGGTGCTGGAAACCGCCCAGCCGGCCAAGTTCGAGGACACCATCGTCGAAGCCCTGGGCCGCAAGCCCGTGCGCCCCGCTGGCCTGGACAACATCGAGGCGCTGCCGCAGCGCGTCGAGGTGATGGATGTGGATGCCGAGGCCATCAAGGCCTTGGTCGCCCGTACGGTCGAAGCCGGCTGACCGGTACGTTCACCCATGAAAAATGGCCCCGGATTCCGGGGCCATTTTTCATTCTGGGCTGGCATTGACGTGGGAGCGGATGAACTCGCCCCCGCAAGTGCCTTACCAGGTGTAGCGGGCGTTGATGCCGGCCATCCAGTTGCGGCCGGGGGCGGACTCGTAATAGCGGCTGTTGGTGTCGCCGACGATCACTGAGCCGACGTAGTTGCGGTCGAACAGGTTGTCCAGGCGGGCGAACTCACTGAGGCGCCAGTGGTTCAGGCGTTGTTCCGCGGTAACGCGCAGATTGGCGATGGCGTAGGAAGAGGCCGGCGTGGCGGTGTTGGTGTCTTCCACGTAGATCTTGCTGCGATAGACGCCTTCGACGGCCGTGGTGATGGCCGGCGTGACTTTCCAGGCCAGGTCGCCAAACACGGTGCTGCGCGGGACGCCGGGGATGGCGTTGCCGTCGTTGATGGTCTTGGTGCTGGCGCCCGTGCCGGTAGTGAAGCTGCCGTCGTAGATCGCCCGGATGTGGGATACCGCGAAGCGGCTGCTCAGATCACGCCGCCAAGCGGTATCGAAAGAGGCTTCGATGCCCTGGCGCAGGGTCTTGCCGACGCTCTTGTAGCTGGTCCGGCCCCCCGTGGAGGTGTCGACGACCAGTTCGTCGTCCGTGCTGATCTGGAACAACGCGACGTTCAGGCGGCTGCTCTCGCCGACGAGGGCTTTGGCACCGACTTCGTAGTGATTGCTGCGGGCCGCGTTGAGGCCGAAATTGAAGCTGCCGCCGCTGCCGGAATAGAACATCTCGTTGAGCGTCGGCGTCTCGAAGCCCTTGGCGGCGCTGGCATACAGATTGACGGCCGGGTTTAGCTTGTACACCACGCCCAGGACCGGCGTGGTCTTGGTGTAGTTGCGGCCGCCGCTGTCGTTGCCGTTGAGCAGGTACTGGTCGGTGATGTCGAACTTGACGGTGTTGTAGCGCAGGCCGCCGGTCAGGCTCCACGGGCCGCGCTGCCATTCGCTCTGCACGTAGGCGCCGGTGCTCTCGACGTTGTCGGCTTCCTTGCGCCTCAGGGTGCTCTTGGTGCCGTTGAGGTTGTCGAAGCCGCTCCGGATGTCCTTGCTGACGTCGTATTCGAAACCGGTGGTGGTCGTGACCTTGCCGCCGAGGGCCTGGCCGATGGCGATCCAGCGGGCGCCGTAGCCGTAGAAGGTCCGGTCGAAGTCCACAACGCCGCCGGAGCCCTTGGTGACGGCGAGGGCGGACGGCGGGATGGCCTGGTACTGGGTCACGCTGCGCTGGCCGCTGTAGGCGGAGATTTGCAGCAGGTCGGAGCCGAAGCGGCGCTCGTAGGCAACACCGCCCTGCAGGTGGTCGATGCTCTTGCGGGTGTTGTACTGCGTGGCGACCGGGTCGACGCTCCGCGGGTTGCTCTTGTATTCGGCCAGCGTCAGGCCAAGGGGGTCCTGGGTGTTGTGCTGCCACAGACCGTTGATGGTGAAGGTCAGCTTGCTGTCTTCATCGGGCTTGCCGGTGATTTTGGCGAAGGCCTGTTCGCGGGTCGCGGCGCTGTGGTCGCGGTAGCCGTCGGTGCTGAAGCGGGATGTGTTGAGCACGTAGCCGAGGCCATCGAGCTTACCCTGGGCGGTGATGTCCTCTTTCCGGGTGCCGTAGCTGCCGGCCGCAAAGCCGGCATCCACGCTGGGATTGTCGCGAGGCTCGATGGTGAACAGCTGGATCACGCCGCCGGAGTGATTGCCGTAGATGGCCGAGAACGGGCCCCGCAGCACTTCCATACGTTCGGCCACGTCCAGGTTGAAGGTGGCGGCCTGGCCCTGGCCATCGGGCATGCTGGCGGGGATGCCGTCGGCGATCAGCTTGACGCCGCGCACGCCGAAGGCGGCCCGGGCGCCGAAGCCGCGGCTCGAGATCTGCAGATCCTGGGCGTAGTTCTGGCGGTTGTTGGCGACCACGCCGGGGACGGCGACGAGGGCCTCGGATGCATTGACGCGGGGCTGGCCCGACGTGATCTCCTGCCGGTTCAGTACGTCGATGGAGGCGGGCAGGTCGAAACTGGCGGCCTCGGCGCGGCTGCCGGTCACGACGACCGGGTTGAGGACCACGGCCGGGGTGTCGGCCGCGATGGCCGGTGCGTGGGCGGCGGCGAGGGCAGACAGCAGGGCAGCGTACAGCGGACTACGGGCGAAGCGGGCGGGCATTTGTTGTTTGTCTCCGATGTTCTTTGGGTCCGGGAGGTGGCCGGAAGCGGGCCGAAGATACCTGTTTGCGGGGGCGTCCGCCTCAAGAAAATCATGATTCAGTCGCGATATTCAGGGAGGGCAACGTGTGTTCTCCTGTGGAGCCGATGTCTGCCGCTGGCTGCCACGTCATCCATACCCCCCAGACATCCCGGCGTGTTGTGAATGTGCGGTTTTCCTGCACGATGTCCTGTCTTATTGGCTTACAGTCGCTTACAGGCCGCGTGCGGCGTTTCCCATAAAGTCGAGAAGGAGGACATCAAATGAAACGAATTCTTGTTGCAACGGCGCTGGGCGTACTGGCCCATGGCGCTATGGCGGCCGATGTTGGGGTATCCATCAGCATTGGTGATCCCAATTTCTACGGTCGTCTCGATATCGGCAGCTTTCCCCGTCCGGCCCTGCTGTATCCGCAGCCGATGGTGATCCAGCCAGTCCCGCGTGGAGTGGTACGGGAGCCCTTGTATCTGCGTGTGCCGCCCGGCCATGCGAAGAACTGGAGCAAGCACTGTGCGCGTTATAACGCCTGTGGCTACCCGGTCTATTTTGTGCAGGACCGCTGGTACAACGACGTCTATGCACCCCGTTACCGGTCGGGTCCGGAGTATCGTCCGCGGGAGCGTCATGAAGACCGCCATGAGCATCGCGAGGAACGTTGGGACCGACGGGACGAGCGTGGTGGTGGCTGGCAGGATCGTGGCGATGGAGATCGTGGCAACGGTCATGGGCGGGGTCACGGCCGCGGCGGTCGCGACGACTGAGACAACAGCGTTTTTCCTGCAAAAAAAATGGCGCCCCGAAGGGCGCCTGAAGGAGGGAGAAACACAACAGGTTGGTTGGTGGGCACTTCCGATGCCCACCGAAACTGCGTCGCCTGGAATGGCTTAGAAGAACAGAATCGCGCCAGCGGAGATGGTGTTGTTCTTGGTCTCGAAGGCGGAGCTGGTGATCTTCTCGTGGTTGAATTCGCCAACCAGGGTCACGAACTTGTTCAGGCCGTGGTACACACCGAGGGTGTAGGCGCTGTTCTTGTTTTCGGTGCCGCCGAAGACGGAGGCGGTTGCACCGTCCTTGTCCTTGTTCTGGCCCCAGTTGATGCCGAACTTGGTCTTGTTCAGCTTGTAGGTGCCCTGCAGGAAGTAGCCTTGGGAGTCGGTCTTGTTGCCGAAGCCATCGCTGCCACCGAGGAATTGGGCGCCGATGGTGGAGAGGCCGAGCCCCTTACCCTTGAAGCCGTAAGCCACTGCTTCGAAGTTGTTGATGCCGGCCTTCACCCCAGCTTCATAGCCGGTAGCGGTGAAGCTCTTCGGGTTGGTGACGCCGTCGCAAACGGCACCGCTGGAGCAACTGGTGCTCTGGGTGACGAGGCCACCCCACACCTTGCCCGGTACGGAACCCTTCCAGTCGTAATCGACCTTGGCCTGGAAGCCAGGGGTCTTGGTCTGGTCGCCGGCGAAACGGCTAGGCTGGAAGATGCCGGCCGAAGCTTGCAGGCCGTTGTAGTTCGGCGTGCTGTAGGTGATCTGCGCCTGGAAGCCGGTGTACATGTAACCGTGGGCGATCATGCCGAAGGTCGTGTTGTACGGAATACCGGCATTCGAGGTGCCGCCGACGCCCAGCAGGGTCATGTCGGACAGGATGATGTTCTGGCCGAACAGGCCGATGTCACGACCGAACTTGAGGGTGCCCCAATCGTTGTTGCCGAACTGGAAGTAAACGTTACGGGTGTCGATCTGGCTGTACGGGTTGGTGATGCCGGCACCGCCAGCATTGTTGCCGATCGGCAGGCCAACGACGGTGGAGTTGTTGTTGATACCGGGGGCGAAGCTGAAGTGAGCCTTGATATCCTGGTCGCCGGCCTTGGTGGTGACCACGAAGTTGATCCAGCCGGGCAGCAGACCGTTGGTCAACTCGCTGTTCTGGTTCTTGGTGGTGACGCCCGTGGCCTTGTTCTCCGTCTTGGAGTCGCGGTTCACGTAAAAGCCGTTGATCGTGCCGTTGATATCGACGGTCACGTCATTCTGGGTGAAGCTGACTGCTTGGGCGCCGCCAGCGGCAGCAGCCAGGCAGGCGAGGGCGACGGATTGGGCCAGAAGGGTTTTCTTCATAACGATTGTCTCCGGAATTTTGTCGTTGATGTCACCAGCGAAGCGCGGGCTATGGTGCGCCGCTACTTCGTTCCTCCCGAGGTCGGGTTTCCGTTGGGAAACACGCCGTGACGGAGCAACAACCCATGTGCGAGTGCTGTGCCAGATCCCGCGAGAACGGGTCGAAATAAGCTGAATTAATTTTCAAGTTATTGTTGTTTATCGGTATTTTTTCTTCGAATGAATGTCTGGCGTGTTCAGGGTGCGACATCTGTCCTGTTCAATAAATGAACAAACTGCTGTGACGTTACGGAAGCCCTGGTGCAGTTCGTGACAGGGGTGGAGCATGCTGTAGCGCAGCATGGACGTTCGGAGGCTGGCACGGGGGGCTGCGGCAAAAGTGGGTGGCGCTGGTAAAATCGCGTCCCAGATTTCACTCTTTCGGGCTGTCGAGCCCGCGCGCCCATGGATTTCCGTTCCAAACTGGCTGCTGCCTGGCAGCGTCACGACTCCCTGCTTTGTGTCGGCCTTGACCCGGACGTAAAGCGCTTTCCGGCTCATCTTCAAGGGCGCTCCGATGCTGTGTTGGCCTTTTGTAAGGGGATTGTCGATGCGACGGCGGATCTGGCCTGTGCGTTCAAGCCACAGATCGCGTACTTTGCCGCGGCCCGTGCCGAGGATCAGTTGCAGGATCTGATCGCTTACATTCATGAGAAGCATCCGGCCGTGCCGGTGGTGCTCGATGCGAAGCGTGGCGATATCGGGGCGACTGCCCAGCAGTACGCGCGGGAGGCTTTCGAGCGTTATCAGGCCGATGCGCTGACGGTGAATCCGTATATGGGCTTCGATTCGGTGGAGCCCTATCTCGAATACCCTGAGCGCGGATTGATCGTGCTGTGCCGCACATCGAATCCGGGCGGGTCGGATCTGCAAAGTCTGACTGTGGAAGGCGGTGCCAAGCTTTATCAGCACGTGGCCGAACTGGTGGCCGGCAAGTGGAACGTGCACGGCCAGAACGCGCTGGTAGTCGGAGCGACTTTTCCACAGGAACTGGCTGACGTTCGGCGCATCGTGGGCGATCTGCCGCTGCTCGTACCCGGAATCGGTGCCCAGGGGGGGGATGTGGAGGCTACCGTCAAGGCCGGCCGAACGGTTGCCGGTGCCGGACTGATGATCTCCTCATCGCGGGCCATCCTATATGCGGGGAGCGGCGAGGACTATGCGGCGCAGGCCCGCAGGGTTGCATCGGCCACACGGGACGAGGTGAACCGGCACCGCTCCTGAAGGCTGGGCGCCATAGCCCCGGTGCTGCAGAAAGTCCGGCGTGCTGCAGTGCCGCAGAGTAGGATACCGACTTGTCGTTGGTGGTGTCGTGCCCTCAGCGATGGTCATTTTTCTCCTGCCGGATGACCCGCGTTTGTGCGTTCAAGGCTGTGTTTCCGAGGGCGCTTATGGTCAGGCTCAAGTTTTCTGTCGAGCTGAATTACGAAGTCGCGCCGCCGGGCTGTGATTTCATTTTTAATATCCACGCCGCCCATACGCGCTACCAGCGGGTGGTGACGGAGATGATGGAGCTCGGGCAGTTCCTGCTGCCGCAGGTCCATACCGACGCAACAACCGGTAATCGCTACATGCGCTTGAAGGCGGAGCCAGGACGTCTTCGCTTGCGGTATAGCGCCACGGTTGACTTGCAGCACCACACCGCCTTGCCGGAGAACGTGCCGGAGGTTTCTGTGGCGCACCTGCCAGCCGACGTGCTGACTTATCTTTATCCCAGCCGCTACTGCCAGTCCGACCGGCTGTACGATGTGGCTGGGCGCGAATTCGGCATGCTGATGCCGGGCTACGGGCGGGTGAAGACGATTTGCGAATGGGTCGGTCGGCATGTGACCTTCAAGTCGAACTCCACCAATGCCAGTACCTCCGCGCTGGATACGCTCGGAGAGCGCGTTGGCGTGTGTAGGGATTTTGCCCACTTGATGATCGCCCTTTGTCGGGCCCTGAATATTCCGGCGCGCTTTGTGGCCGGTATTGACTACGGTGCCGATCCTGCGCTGGGCCCAAGTGATTTCCATGCCTATGTGGAGGTCTATCTGGGGGATCGTTGGTATCTCTTTGACCCGTCTGCCACGGCGATTCCCATGGGCTTGATGCGTTTCGGAACAGGGCGCGATGCTGCGGACGTGTCTTTTGCGACGATCTTTGGGACGGTGCAGGCCGAGTCGCCCAAGATTGCCATCGAGGCCGTGCATGACCCGCTGGGAGGCTTCGAGCTGCCACGCAAGCGCCCTGAGGCCTTGTCTACCGACGATGGTTCCGCGGTGCTGATCGGTACACGCTTGGCACCGTTGAGCTGAGTCGCAGGAACGTACAGAACACTCTATCCAAAAGGAGATTTCCATGAGCACCATCGAAGAGATTGCCGCCAGGCACGGTTTCAGCGCAGATGCCGGCCGTGCTGCCTATGCGGCCCTGCAGGCTGGTGGCTTCAGTCAGGCCCAGTTCAGCCACCCCGAACTGGGTGGAATGGGGCAGTGGATGAGCGGCGGCATGATGATGATCGGCGATATGTTCAACGAGGGGCTCAAGTGGCGCGTCGGATCTCTTCTCAGTGAGTTGTCCCAGCATCGGGAGGCGCCGCCTGCAGCGGTGCCGGCTGGCAATAACTGGGGCTTCGCCCAGTCGGCCAACTGGTGGCCTGCCGAGTTGGGCTCGCCGGCGAGTTCCGGTAGTCAGAATGACATGGCGTACGCGTGGTTTCCGAGCGCGGGCAAGTTGCTGGTCAAGCTGTCGGGTGACGTGTTTTCCTTTGACACGGGAAGTTTGTCTATCTACGGGGTGCAGCAGCAACAAGGCGGGGGGATCGCTTCGGTGGTGCTGAACACCTCCAACGGGCCGATGGGACTGCTGGGCCTGAATCGAGCTTGAGTTTCAGCGCCGCTGCCAGCTCAGGCAGCGGTTGTTGGCAGGCATCGCCTCATCGGCAACAAGTTCGAAGCCACTTTCTATCGCCAGGGCTCTGACAGCTTCGAAATCCCGGATGCCCCGCTCGGGGTGTGCGGCTTTCAGGCTGGTGTCGAATTCGGCATTGCTGATGCTGGTGAAGTGTCCGCCGTAGTTAAAGGGGCCGTAGACGGTTAGGCGCGCACCAGGCGTGAGCACCTGGGGCAGGGCCCGGAAGAAGGCCTGAACGCTGTTCCAGCTCATGATATGCAGGGTGTTGGCCGAGAACACGGCGTCGAAGCGGACGGTAGGCCATGTGCCGCACACATCGAGCTCAAGCGGCGGCGGTGTGTTGGGCAGGTCCGCCTCTGCTAGCCATTGTCGGATACCAGGCAGATTCTCGGCCCGGTCGCTGGTCTGCCAGAGCCATTGAGGCTGCGCGGCGGCAAAGTGGATCGCGTGCTGCCCCGTTCCCGAGCCAACCTCCAGAACTTGCCGGCAGCCGGCGAAGCGTACTCGAAGTATGTCGAGGATGGCGTCGCGGTTGCGGTCGCATGAAGGGGCATAGGGCTTTTGATTGATCATAGTTACGGTGTTCGTTGTCAGGGGGCGGCCGCCGACAGCCAAGAGCGCAAATTGCGCCTTTTCAGGAAATCCGTCCGGAATAGGCGATCGAGAGACCTGCTATAGTCCGCGACTGATTCGGAAAGTCTCCCTAGCCTGGAAAGATGAGCGACAGTCGCCCCCTGATAATTCACATTGTCTACAGTTTCGATGTAGGTGGCCTTGAGAACGGTATCGTAAACCTGATCAACCGGATGCCTGTCGAGCGCTTTCGGCACATGATTGTCGCGCTGGCCTATTGTTCGCCATCCTTCTGCCAACGCATCCAGCGCAGCGATGTGGAATTCGTGTCGATCAACAAAGGTTCAGGTCACGGCTTCCGGTTGTACCCGAAGATCTACCGGATGCTTCGGCAGCTCAAACCTGCCGTGGTCCACACACGTAACCTGGCCGCCCTCGAGATGGTAGTGCCGGCCTGGTTGGCCGGTGTCCCGCTACGCCTGCATGGGGAGCATGGCTGGGACAATTCCGATCCGGACGGTCGGAGTCGCAAGTATCGCTTGTTGAGAAAGCTCTATTCCCCGTTCGTCAGCCGATACATCGCCTTGTCGCGGACGATCGAGTCCTACCTTGTGGAACGGGTTGGTATCGAGGCTGGCCGCATCAGGCGCATTTGCAATGGAGTGAATGCAGACCGTTTCGTGCCTGCCTCGACGAGGCGAGAGATCTCCGGCTCGCCCTTCAATGACCCGGATCTCGTCGTGTTCGGAACTGTAGGGCGTCAGCAGGCCGTGAAGGATCAGCCGACGCTGGTCCGCGCCTTTGGAATGTTCGTGCGTACGAATGAGGAGGCGGCCAAACGTGCCCGCTTGATTCTCGTGGGGAACGGTCCGCTGGCTGACAGTCTTACCGAACTGGTGAAAAGCGAGGGGCTCGACGGTCTGGTTTGGATGGCGGGCGAGCGTTCGGACGTTCCCGAGATCATGCGCGGTCTCGACGTTTTCGTGCTGCCGTCCCAGGCCGAGGGGATCTCCAACACCCTGCTGGAGGCTATGGCGTCAGGCTTGCCTGTGGTTGCCACGGCAGTAGGGGGCAATCCCGAACTCGTTGTCGATCAGCAGACGGGCTTACTCGTTCCTGCACTTGATCCTCAAGCTATGGGGAGCGGTTTTGCTGCGCTCTTTAATGACCCTGCGAGGGCACGTTCGATGGGGGCGGCCGGTCGAGAGCGTGTTCTCACCAACTTCAGTATGGATGCGATGATTGGGAATTACTTGGCGCTTTATGAAGGGATGCCCAGTCAGTCTGTTTAATCCCGGAGACGCTTGGCGCCTTCACCAAGGCGCCAAAAAGCAAAAAGCCAATCCCGAAGGATTGGCTTTTTGTTGAATCAATGGTCGGGGCGGCGGGATTCGAACTCGCGACCCCTTGCACCCCATGCAGTTAAAACGGACATCCCGACATCACCACCTGCATACAAAAACTGCGCAAGTATTGTTTTTTTGTTGTTTATTTTCAATGCAGTAGATTTATAATGCATCCATACCCATCCAACAGAATCCCGCTTGAAGCAAGTCTGTTTGTTGGGCACATTGTTGGGCACAATTCGATGTGCCTACACATAAGAAGGAATCACGGATGCCACTCACTGCCAAGGAGCTCGAAAATCTGACACCTGAGGACGCCGGACGAAAGTTGTCTGACGGGGACGGTCTTCATGGCCTTGTTCGCGTTAGAAAGGGCGGCGTCATGAGTGTCTTGTTCCGGTGGCGCTTTCGTCACGGCGGCAAGTCTCACGATTACACGTGTGGTACGTGGAAGAAGGGTGTAAGTCTGCCAAGCATCCGGAAGCAAAGGGACGCCGCCGCAGCCATCCTTGCAACTGGCAAGAACCCAAACGAAGAACGGAAGCTGTCCAAGGAGCAGGCAGCAGCGGGGCAAAAAGCTGAGCTAGCGCAGATAGAAGCGCAAAAGGCGGCTCTGCGCACGTTCACGGATGCTCTTTCTAGCTGGTACGAGTCGAAGGAGATTACTGACCGCAGAGACGGCGGGGAATATCTGAAGCGAGCAATTGCAAAGGATGTTTTGCCCAAACTGAAGGGCGTGGCTTTGACTGACCTCACTAAGAGCATGGTTGCCGATATCCTACATGACGTAGCCAAACGAGCCCCCGTCATGGCAAACAGGCTCCATGCGAGTTTGAATCAGTTCTTCAGATATTGCTGTGATGAGCGTGAGTGGATGACCAAGAATCCACTTGACGGAACTAAGCGGGCCAAAATCGGCGGCAAGGAAGAACCACGGGAACGAACCCTATGTGATCCGGCCAACCCAGAAAAACATGAACTGAAGGAGCTTCGGGAAGCAATGGAAAGGGCCAAGCTGATTGATAGCACCAAGGCGGCCCTTTGGATCATGCTGGGCACGGCATGCCGTATCGGCGAAGTTACTCAAGCTCGATGGGCTGACGTTGATCTTGAGCGAGGTGTATGGACTATTCCCCCGGAGAACTCGAAGAACGGAAAGACTCACACCGTCAGTCTTTCCGCTTTTGCGTTGAGGCACTTCAAGACTCTCTATGAAATCAGTGGTGGGCGTTCGGAATGGGTCTTGCCGTCCAGTTCTAGGAACGCAAAGAAGGGGAGTGGCCCTGTCTGTGTAAAAAGCATTAATAAACAGATCAATGACCGCCAGCGTGAAACCCCGATGAAGGGAAGAAGCAAAGCTACGGGCTCTCTTTGCCTATCGGGGGGGCATTGGACTCCTCACGATTTAAGACGGACTGCCGCAACGATTATGGGCCAATGCGGCGTACTCTCAGAAATCATTGAGCGCTGCTTGAATCACGTTGAGAGCAGCAAGCTAAAAAGAACTTATCAGCGTCAAGAACCGCGTCAGCAGATGAGGGAGGCGTGGGATTTGCTCGGGCTTCGAGTCGAAACGCTGCTTTCCGATGAAAATGTGAGCGTGGTCAATTTCAATAACAGAGCAGCTTAAAGCATATGGTTGACATCCATAATGGACCACGGATAAGCTAACTCCACTTCCCTTAAATAAGAAGGGAAACGAGTATCGGACCCCTAGTTCATGGGGCATGATCTAAAAAGGTCATGTGATGCGCAAAGGCCAATCGGCTTCAAGCGCACCGCATGGCCTTTTTGTTTTTGCGCTTTCATTTCACGAGAAAGATGCAAACCATGCCCGTCAAACTCATCAAGTCAGAAACAACTTCAAGCAAGCCGAAAGCTGAAAAGCTCATGAACTTGCCTCCCAAGAAGGGGCGGCGCGGGCATGCAAGGGTTCGTATTCCGGCTATTCCTCTCGACATGCCCGGACGCTACGGAACAGGGAACGTGCTTGCCGTAACCGGGTGGTCAGCATCGAACCTCTGGAACCGAATTCGTGACGGTCGATTTCCCCCACCTCAAAAGGACGGAAACCGTGCTTGGTGGCCCACCTCTGTTGTGCGGGAGGCGCTCGGGCTATAAAAAAATCCCCCAGCTTGTGACTGGGGGAGCAATGGGGGAAACCCCCGCGAGTAAAAGAAGGAAATTCATCATGGCACAGTCCATTACCGCTGTCCAAACTCTGCGGAACAACCACAACTGCGAATCTAAAGAAGGTGATTGCGGGAAGTCAGCAAATAGTTCCGCAGCTCGAAAGAGCAACGCAAGGGATGTAAAGAGGTCTGATTCTTATAGGGTTTCATCCAAAAGGCCGGACTTCAGCCTTGGGCGAAGAGGAGCGCCTGAAATCGGCATTCTGCTGAATCCAATATCTCCAAAGATAGCGGATCGTCCTTACCCTTCAGAAATAGCCTCAAAGAATTCGGTGCCGCAATACATCAGGGATATCGACTCACTAAAAGAGTCAAAATTGAAGCAAGCGTACCCCAAAGAACATACCTCATGGCGAAACAGGCGGGACTATGCAAAGAAAACAGGCATTCCGTTCTATCCGCCTTGGAATTCATTCCCTGTCTTCCTTCGAGAGCTTGGCCCTATTCCCGCCGATGGATACACACTGGACAAGATTAATCCGGAGGGGGGATACACTCCGGGCAATGTTCGATGGGCCTCCAAAGAGACACAAACTCATAATCGGCGAAATACTGTGTGGCTTATTCACGAAGGGCAGAAGTTGCCCTTGGCTGTGTGGGCAAGCCGAACAAATCAAGCTGAATCAACATTGAGGTGGCGGCACGATCAAAACTGGCCACACGAAAACATAATCACGGGGATTTCTCCCGCGAAAAATCGACCGTTGCCGTTTGGGCATCCATGGCCCATCCGATATGCACAACAATGGGAGGGATACTTTCAGAGAGACGCCGCTGGCCGTATTGATCGGATCGATTACCTTATTCTTCAAACATCCAAGCACCTGAAGTCTCTGTCTGAGCGTGCGGACTCATTCTGCTATCCGGCGGATTACTCACCCACCAAAGAGGAAGAGATGGCTTTAGAGAAATTCAATCGCGAGTACGATCTTTGGTCTGGTTTTTGGCGACATGCCCAAGGGTTAAGAGCTCGATAGGGTCAAGTCTCAATCGGGCTTCAAGATTGATTTGGATGAATGGAAAGCCGTTGCAATCAGCTGCATCAACATCCCCGATCTCTCGGGGGACGGCCCAGACCCCGTTTTGGTCTGGATATGAAGGAGAAACGCTATGAGTACGATGAACTTCGCCCGAGTTTTGGGAGCCAAATCAAACCCCGCTTTGACGACGAAAAAGAAGGAGCGAGGGCTTGACATTGCCACGACCCCGCCGGGGTATGCGCACATATTCAAGAATGAAAAGCCAAAGAGCGAAGTAAATCATTCACCATTGGCTTGGAAGGTTCGCGCTGCTGGATTGATCCGCTGATGCCCATTGCTCCCGACTTTTCCAAGAAGCCGGGAGCCTTTTTCATGGAATCCCACAAAATGTCACATCCTCAAAAAATCA
Source organism: Pseudomonadota bacterium (assembly GCA_018241685.1). Classification (GTDB taxonomy): domain Bacteria; phylum Pseudomonadota; class Gammaproteobacteria; order Burkholderiales; family Rhodocyclaceae; genus Zoogloea. The sequence continues at coordinate 6,208 of JAFEDJ010000038.1, read as the reverse complement.
ACATAAAGCAACGTCTTGCCGCGAGGTTACTGGCTTCGGGCCTAACGCGGGATCAGACAGCCAAGCGCGTTGGAGTTGATCCAACAACCCTCAGCAAGTGGAGGAAAAACCCAGCTTTCGAGGACCATATTCATACGCTACTGGCCCAACACGAGCAGGAGGCCCTTCAAACCATGCAGGCCCTGAAGCTGAAGGCTGTAGAACGTCTGTCCGAACTCCTACAATCAAAATCCTCTTCTATTGCCCTTCGAGCAGTAGAAGCCGTGCTGAACCGCACCCAAAATGCCTACTCGACAAAATCGGGCCTGTCTGAAGAGGACGTTGCGTGGAGGGCAATGCAGCAAGAGCTAGAACGAATCGCAGCGGATGCGAATCAACAAAAGAAGGAGTCTCAACCATGAGACAACTAAACTCACTTGAGGCCTCGTGGTCAGCACAACTCACGGCCTTCATGCTTTACACGATAGCTAGTTCAGTCGGGCTTTCACCTCTAGAACTGCCCAGAATGAATCGTCAGCAGCTTTGGAAATCCTACAAAATAGCCAGCCAGCTACGAAGCATTGCCGTGATTCCGCGTCAAATCGCGCAGGCATTGACCATCGGTGAGGTGATCGCCTGCCATCTCGGGCGACACTGCGACACACCAACTTTCCCAGAAGCTGATTACTTGGGGGGCGTAGTCGAGCATGTAGCAGCTTCCGGGAAGCAGATATTTGGGGAGCAGATGCCCCGCAATCAAGATGAAGCAAAAGGCATAGTCTCCTTCGCAGTTCTCTTTGGAGTAGCAGAACTTCTGGAGATTGAACATCCTTACGCCGAAGGATTTGCTCGCGTATTCGGCTACCAACCTGAGCAAGAGGAGCCCACCAATCCACTTAAAGAGGTGGGCCTCATGGATGACGCCCACTGAGCTTAGGCATAAGGAGGTTGTCTAACCTAGCCCAGTCACACTTAGAACGCGCTAACTCGATCAACCTTCCCGAAGGAGTAAACGATTTGAAGCCGAGCCCTCTTCCGTCCCTCAGACGTGGGAACATTGAAGTAGTGAATCTCCTCCCCGCCGATGTTCTGAACGGATGAAGGCGCCCCAAACGTATCAATCACCACGAACTTCCGCATCCCCCTTAGGTACATGACATAACTTGCAACGTCACATTCGTTGCCTGCCATGCACCATTTCAGCATTTTTGCCCTCCTTGTCTCCTCTTGCTCTTCGCCGCCGCCCGAGTCGATTTTCTGCTTGGACTTCGCCTGTGAGTCATCGATCTTTTTTTGCGGACCGCTGCTGCACGGCGCTTCTTGATAAACAGTCCTTCCATCCGGACCCGAGCAGCGAAAGATATCAGCCCTCGCGGTGCCTGATGCAAGCGCGACACCCATCGCGAGAATCAATCCGGCAGCCTTCTTCTTCGTGAGTTTGGGTGCCTTAGCAAGCGGGCAGCACTTCGCCACGGCATAGGCGCTCTCAGTGTAAGCAACTACCATCGTTCCCCTCCCGTCTATGCAAAACAGGCATTTTGCAGCATATGTTATGAAGACGGAAGCGTGCGTAGCCGCGAATCTTGCCCAACTTAATGGGCAAGGCAGTGGAACCAGATCAGGCGTTCGGACGAGTGGTGCGGGAGCTTCGACAGCGGAAACGTTTGTCGCAGGAAAAGCTCGCCTTCGCAGCGGAGCTTGATCGGAACTACATCTCGTTGATAGAGCTCGGGAAGAACTCTGCCAGCGTGAAGACGGTTTTTAAGCTCTGTACTGCCTTGGAGATTCGCCCGTCTGAATTTTTCGGGTTCGTCGAAGCTGAACTTTCTGGGAATGACGTGTCTGATGGCTGACTGAAGTAGTCAGTCAATCAATGTCAGCTAACCGGCGCTTGGATGTCGGTCTCGGTCAACTTCTCGAGAAATATTCTCATCCCGCAAGATGTGGGCTCCTCAATACTGAACATCCCGTAGCGCCGGCAAAAATCAGACCAAGCTGCTGTAAGGTGCCCGCTCTCGCGGAAGTAGGGGTGAAGCCAGACCCAGTCCAGCGACCATTTTTGAGCATCCGCCCCTTCTCTCAGCCTAAAGCAGCAGGCGCCGAAAAATCTCCTTCTCGTTGTCCTTTGATTGTCATCCCGTAAGTCATCGTCAGCACTCTCGTGGAACAAATATGCTTCCCAAGGCACGAAATCCGGCTTGTTGCTGGTCTCTTCCGCGCTGAACTGTGCGAAGCTGAAATGCCGCTCCCTCTTGAAGTGAAGCGCAAACCGTTCCACATGCCGTCGAAGGCGAACTGGCGAACTGGGCAGCACAAGTAGAGGGTTAGGTGGTCTCCAGATTGTGAGCGTTTGCACAGGCAGGGACAGCGAGTAGTAGTCAGCCATGAGTGCGCCGTCTAGGGGCTTGATGTGTTGCCAAGCTTAGTGAGCTTGAGCGCGAAAGTCACCTTCGCAGATAGTTGGCGGACTGCCTAGCTTCTAGAACTGTTGGGCACAAAGTTGGGCACAAACTTTGTGACGGATCTGAAAAAGCAAAAAGCCAACTCCGAAGAGTTGGCTAAGTGCTTGTTTCCATTGGTCGGGGCGGCGGGATTCGAACTCGCGACCCCTTGCACCCCATGCAAGTGCGCTACCAGGCTGCGCTACGCCCCGACAAGCTGCGCATTATAGACATGTATTCCGGCTTTGCCAAGCCCTAATTGCATTTCATGCGCGGGCAGGGATGAGGAAGTCTTCGGAAATGCGGCAGCCGAGATCAAAGATACGGTCGCGGAAGTCTTCCAGGTAGTTCCGGAAGCCAACTTCGAAGATGCGTTCGATGCGGCCAAAGCGCAGATGCGATTCCAGCTCTCCCGCTAGCCTTTCGGTTTCCGCAGAACGAGCGTTCGAGACGCGAGTCAGGTTTGAGTAAACCTCTTTCATGCTGCGCGCCAGCGAGCGAGGCATGTCGGCGCGCAGGATCAGAAGCTCGGCAACTCGTAGTGGCGTGATCTGATCACGATAGACCTTGCGATACACCTCGAAGGCCGACACGGATTGGAGTAGGGCGCTCCATTGGTAATAGTCATTGGCCTGTGTGGCGTCTTCGTCGGTGCCAGGCAGCAGGTTGAGGTACTTGACCTCCAGAATGCGGGCGGTGTTGTCGGCCCGTTCGAGAAAGGTACCGAGACGGATGAATCGTAGGGCTTCGTCCTGCAGCATGGTGCCAATGGTGACGCCGCGTGATAGATGGGAGCGATACTTCACCCATTCAAAGAAGGCGCCAGGGCCGTTCTCCCACAGCTTGGCGGGTGTCAGGTCGCGCATCTTCAGCCATGTGGCGTTGGATGTTTCCCATAGCTCGGAGGTCAGCGTGCCGCGGACGGCGTGCGCATTTTCGCGGGTTGCCCGCAGGCAGCGATAGATGCTGCCCGGGTTGTCCCTGTCGAATATCATGAATTCAAGCACTGCTTCCGTGGTGTGGCGCGGATGCTTGGCCAGGAAGGTATCCTGAAGCTCCATGATTTTCAGCATGCCGGCCCACATGGGCTCCACGTCTTCCCCGTTCTGGGGAAGCAGCGACAGCCGGTAGGTTACGTCCAGAATGCGGGCGGTGTTTTCGGCGCGCTCCATATAGCGCGCCATCCAGAACAGGTGGTCAGCGGTGCGGCTCAGCATTTTCAGGCCTCCAGTACCCAGGTGTCTTTGGTGCCCCCGCCTTGCGAGGAGTTCACCACCAGCGATCCTTCACGTAGCGCGACCCGCGTCAGGCCGCCGGGAACCATTTGGATCTCCGTACCGGAGAGCACGAAGGGGCGCAGGTCCAGGTGACGTGGTGCGATGCCGTTTTCCACGAAGGTCGGGCAATTCGAGAGGGCTAGCGTGGGCTGAGAGATGTATTTGTCAGGATTGGCTTCGAGATGTTTGCGGAAAGACTCGATCTGCTCCTTGGTGGACGCGGGGCCGACGAGCATCCCGTAGCCTCCCGCACCGTGAACCTCTTTCACTACCAACTCTGGTAAGTGGGCCAGGGTGTAGGCCAGGTCTTCCGGCTTGCGGCACATGTATGTAGGTACGTTGTTGAGAATGGGCTCTTCTCCGAGATAGAAGCGGATCATCTCGGGGACGTACGGATAGATGGATTTATCGTCCGCCACGCCGGTGCCGATGGCGTTGGACAGGGTGACGCGACCGGCGCGGTAGGCCTTCAGCAACCCGGGGACGCCAATCATCGAATCCTTGCGAAATGCCTGCGGGTCGAGGAAGTCGTCGTCGACGCGACGGTAGATGACGTCGACACGGCGAGGGCCTTGGGTTGTACGCATGAAGACTTGATCGTCTTCGACAAAAAGATCCTGGCCTTCAACCAGCTCCACGCCCATCTGCTGCGCGAGGAAGGCGTGTTCGAAATAGGCGCTGTTGTATGCCCCGGGTGTCATGACGACCACCGTTGGGTCGGCAACGCCAACCGGCGCGACGCTTCGCAAGGTGTGCAGCAGCATGTCCGGATAGTGTTCGACAGGGGCTACGCGATGTCGGGCGAAGAGTTCAGGGAAGAGGCGCATCATCATGCGGCGGTCTTCGAGCATGTATGACACGCCCGAGGGGACGCGTAGATTGTCCTCGAGCACGTAAAACTCGCCTGCGCCGGCTCGGACGACATCGACCCCCGCAATGTGCGCATAGATGTCGCAAGGGACATTTACACCCTGCATCTCCGGGCGATACTGTGCATTCTTCAGTACCTGATCGGCGGGGATGTGCCCGGCCTTCAGAATCTCCTGGTCATGATAGATATCGTGAATGAAGGTGTTCAGCGCTTTGACACGTTGACGCAGGCCTGCTTCCAGGCCTTTCCATTCCTTGGCAGGGATAATACGAGGAATGATGTCAAACGGGATTAGGCGCTCCGTACCGGATTCCTCACCGTACACGGCGAACGTGATGCCGTAACGATGAAAGAGGGCGTCCGCTTCCGCTCTCTTGCGTTCAATGCGGTCTGCCGGAGTTTCGTTCAGCCACTTGGCGTAGCCGGCGTAATGACTGCGGACACTCCCATCGTCAGCAGTCATTTCATTGAAGAATTTTGTGATGGCCATTAGCGCTCGCCTGTTGTGTTGTGAAGCGGAGATACCACTTTTGGTATAGCTAAAAGCATGCCAAGCAAAAAACCATAGTAAACAAAAGGCCTTACAGACTGCTTGATGTCAAATGCACCATCGTGGTGCCTTGGCACTGACATGGGGATGAGCCCTTGCCGCAATTCGGTGCGCATGTTTGCGGAGGGATTTTGTTCGGCTCTGGTTGCCTTGGCATGTCATGAAGTTGAGATGTGACAGAATGCCCCCCTTCTGAATCCTTAAGGCCGGCTTATGTGCAGCGCCCGCTTGTTATCCGTGCCTTTTGAGTACAACCCGCCACCTGAGATGCCGAGGGTTGTTTTCGAAGATGATGACCTGCTGGTTCTTGATAAGCCGGCCGGCTTGCTGACCGTGCCAGGGAGGGGGATTCGGCATGCCGACTGTCTTGCCTCCCGTGTGCAGGCCAGGTATCCATCTGCACGAATCGTCCATCGCCTTGATATGGCAACATCTGGGTTGGTGGTCATGGCCTTGGGGCGAGAGATGGAGCGGCGCCTAAGCATCGCTTTTCAGCAGCGCTTGGTTGATAAGCGCTACGTCGCGGTTGTCGCAGGCCGGTTCGAAGCGCAGGGAGATTCCATTGATCTGCCCCTTATTGTGGATTGGCCGAATCGACCGAGACAGAAAGTTGACCTGGATTTGGGGAAGCCGTCGATGACCCACTACTCGGTCTTGGAGTACGACTCGGCATCCAACGCAAGTCGTGTGGAGCTTCGTCCGGTAACTGGAAGGTCGCACCAACTACGTGTACATATGATGGCCATTGGCCATTCGATCCTTGGCGATGAACTTTATGCGGAAGATGCCGTGAGGGATGCTGCTCCCAGACTGTTATTGCATGCCGCTGACCTTGCGCTTCCCCATCCTTTGGATGGCCGCCCCCTTGCCTTCGTCAGCGAGCCACCATTTTGAGGCGTCTTTTGATTGAGGTTTGCTCTTCAAGGGACGAGCGCGCCCTGGAATCGGCTCGCGCTCGAGAATTCTTTTCTCGAATGTTGTTGACGGATTTTGATAATTCTTTATAATGCGCAGCTCTTTCGCTGCAGCGCGTTACGAAGTAAGCGCTACGGGGTGAGGAGGCAGTGCTGAAGCGGTGGGGTTTGTTTCA
>JAFEDJ010000037.1 GCA_018241685.1 Pseudomonadota bacterium | reverse complement strand
GATTCAAGTCCTGAAGCCCCAGAAGACCTGGAGCCACCTGGCCGCCCGCCGCCGCAAGCCGAGCGAATACGAGATCGTCAGCACCAACCTGCACTACAACGACAAGCGCCCGGACTCGCCCTACGAGCTGGACCCGAACATGTTCATGAACCAGTGGTACAAGAAGAACACCTTCGGTACCGCGCTGAAGCATGCCGACTGGAACGCCTTCCGCGATCCGGACGAGGTGGTCTATCGCACCTACAACCTGATGCAGGACGGCCAGGAGACCTACGTCTTCGGCCTGTTCGACCAGTTCAACGAGCGCGAGCACGACAAGGCCCTCGACCCGCGCTGGGCCGGCACGCTGGCCCGCCTGTACACCCCGGCCCGCTACCTGTTCCATACGCTGCAGATGGCGTCGGCTTACGTCGGCCAGGTGTCGCCGGCCAGCACGCTGACCAACTGCAACTACTTCCAGATGGCCGACAGCCTGCGCTGGCTGAGCCACACCGCCTACCGCACCAAGGAGCTGTCCCAGACCTTTGCCGACAAGGGCTTCGGCGAGGACGAGCGGCGCTACTGGGAGGAGGATTCCGCCTGGCAGGGCTTCCGCGAGCTGATGGAGAAGGCGCTGACCGTGTGGGATTGGGGCGAGGCCGTGGTGGTGCTGAACCTGGTGGTCAAGCCGGCGGTCGAGGAGACCGTGCTGCGCCGCCTCGGCGAATCCGCCCGCCACAACGGCGACACGCTGCTGGGCCTGATCACCGATGCGCAGCTGACCGACGTGGCCCGCCACCGCCGCTGGGCGACGGCCTTTGCTGCCATGGCCCAGGAAACGCCGGGCAACAAGGAGCTGATGCAGGGCTGGATCGCCAAGTGGGAGCCATTGGCCGACCGTGCCATCGATGCCTACTGCGCAGTGCTGCCCGACGTGCCGGGCGCCGCCGAAGCCGCCAAGGCCGCCACCCGCGACTTTCGCCGCAGCTTGGGCCTCTGAGCGGGCCAAAATGCCATGAACGCGCCATTGATCCTGAATGAGCGGGACGGCAGCCGCTTCGAGCAGGCGCCGGGGGATACCATCCTCCGCGCCGCGCTGCGGGGCGGTGTTGGCCTCTCCTATGAATGCAACTCCGGCGGTTGCGGCGGCTGCAAGTTCGAGCTGCTGAGCGGCGAGGTCGAGGACCTGTGGCCCGACGCGCCGGGCCTCGGCGAGCGCGACCGCCGTCGCGGGCGCCATCTGGCCTGTCAGTGCCGGGCGGTGGGCGATGTGACCATCAAGGCGCCGACCGGTAAGGAATACGTGCCGGCCATCGCGCCGAAGCGGCGTCGCGTGGTGCTGACCGGCGTCACCGACATCACTCACGACATTCGGGAGTTCCGCTTCCATGCCGAGGGGCCGGCCGAATTCCTGCCCGGCCAGTTCGCAATGCTCGACTTGCCGGGTGTCGGGTCATCCCGCGCCTATTCCCTGTCCAACACGCCCAACAAGACGGGCGAGTGGCATTTCCAGATCCGCCGGGTGGGGCAGGGCAAGGGCACCTACGCCCTGTTCAACCTGCTGCGGCCGGGCATGGAAATCGGGCTGGACGGCCCCTACGGCGTGGCCTACCTGCGCACCGATGCGCCCCGCGATCTGGTCTGCGTAGCGGGCGGCTCCGGCCTCGCGCCGATGATCTCCATCGCCCGTGGGGCCGTGGAGGCCGGGATGCTCGGCCCGCGCAAACTCTATTTCTTTTACGGCGCACGGGAGCCCCGTGACGTGTGCGGCGAGTCGATGCTCGCCGCGCTCGACGGCTTCAGTGAGCACATCGTCTACTGCCCGGTGGTCTCCTCCCCAGGCGTAGAGGGCTGGGCGGGTGTCACGGGCTTCGTGCACACCCGCCTTCCCCAGGCCCTGCCGGCCGCCCTCTCCAGCTATGAGTTCTACTTTGCCGGCCCACCGCCGATGACCCAGGCCCTGCAGGAAATGCTGATGGTCGATCATCGGGTGCCCTTCGAGCAGATCCATTTCGATCGATTCTTTTGAGGTTCCGGCTGGAACCGATGCGGAGACAACAATGAGAAGACGGTATTCGAAGGGGCAGGGGGGGCAGCGTCGCGGCGTGGCCGTCAGCGCAGTGGCGCTGGCCCTCGCGGCGGCCAGCGGCAGCGCCTGTGCCACCGATGTGTTCCGCCTGGAGGGCTTCGGGGCGGTTTCCCGCAGCATGGGCGGTGCGGCGACGGCGTTCGACACCGGCCCGGCAGGCATGATGACCAACCCGGCGACCCTGTCGCTGATGCAGACCGACAACGCCTTCCTGCTCGGCGTCGATCTGGTGACCACCGACATCGACGTGCGCAACCAGAGCACCGGCGAGAGTGTGAGCTCCAGCAACCACAGCGCCAACCGTGGCCCCTACTACGCGCCGCAGGTGGCCTACAGCCGCCGCGTGGGTGAGTGGACCTTCGGCGTCGGCGCCTTTGCGCAGGGCGGGCTGGGCACCGAGTTTGGCCGCAGCAGTTTCCTGTCCCGTGCGACCGGCGGGCTGGATACGGGGCTGGAGAATTCGAGCCGCCTGCTGGTGCTGAACATTCCGTTCGCGGCCAGCTTCCGCGTGTCGGAAGCGCTGACCGTCGGCGCCGGCATCGACGCCACCTGGCAGGGCATGAACCTCAACCTGCTGTTGGGGGCCGACCAGGTGGGCAGCCTGATCGGCGCCGGGCGGGTGTCCGGTTCGCTGCTGCCGGTGCTCGGCGGCCTGCCGGACCTGCGCGGCGCGCACTTCAGCCTGACCCGCAATTCGCCGGTGGCGAGCGGCATCGGCGCGTGGGGCTACACGCCGCGGGTCGGCATGACCTACGCGTTCTCCGAGGCGACCCGTGTCGGCGCCGCCTACACTGGCCGCAGCCATGTGTCGGACATGGAGGGCCGGGCGACACTGACGGCCGTCGATGGGGTGGCGGGGCAGGTGCCGCTGCAGGGCCGCATCAGCATCCGCGACTTCCAGATGCCGGCGGTGCTCAACCTCGGCGTGAGCCAGCGGGTGAATGAGCGCCTCACGTTGGCGGCGGATCTGTCGCGGGTGTATTGGTCCAGCGTGATGAAGGACATCAAGGTGGGCTTTGCCGCCGATGCCGGGGGCGATCTGAACATCCTGCTGCCACAGAACTACAAGGACCAGACCATCCTGGCGGTGGGCGGTGCCTGGCAGGCGGATTCCCGCTGGACGCTGCGTGGCGGCTTCCGTTTTGCGCAGCAGGCGCTGCCCAGCTCGACGCTGTTCGCGGTGATCCCGGCGATTCCGCGCAAGCATCTGTCGGCGGGTTTCGGCTACGCGGTGTCGCCGAATTCCAGCGTGGATTTCGCGTGGTCCCACGCTTTTCAGGAGAGCATGGATAACGGCAGCCTGCCGAACACCTCGGCGCCGATCCGGGTGAGCCACGCCCAGGACAACGCAACGCTGGCCTATACCTATCGCTTCTGAGCGCGCATCCTTGGCAGAAAAAAGGGCGGCCGCGGGGACAGATCTTGTCCCCGCGGCCTGTCCGCATTGGGAGAGGACGGGATGAATCCCGACGACAAGATTTGTAGGGTGGCCCGGCAGACCTCGGTGCGCGGGGTCGTCATCGAGGCCGGTGATGCGCGGGACGTACGCCGGCAGAAGATGGCACGGATCATTCTCGATTCCATGTACCAGTTTCTGGGTTTGCTGGACCTGGACGGCAATGTGCTGGAGATCAACCAGGCGGCGCTGGACGGGGCCGGCCTGGCGCTGGAAGACGTGATCGGCAAGCCCTTCTGGCAGGCGCGCTGGTGGGAGGTGTCGGAAGAGGTGCGCCAGCGGGTGCGCGAGATGATCGAGGAGGCCCGCACGGGCCGCTTCGTGCGCTGCGACTTCGAGGTGTTCGGCGACCAGCACGGCAGCCGCACCATCGTCATCGACTTCTCGCTGACGCCCATCCTCGACGACGCCGGGCAGGTGGCCTTCCTGCTGCCGGAAGGGCGCAACATCACCGAGAAGATCGCCGGCAGCGCCGAGCTGTCGCGCAAGAACGGCGAACTGCAGGCGGCACTGGAGCGTCTGAAAGAACTCGACGGCTACAAGACCCGCTTCTTCGCCAACGTGAGCCACGAGCTGCGCACGCCGCTGGCCCTGATCCTCGGCCCGGTGGAGCAGCTGATCCACGAGGGCGCCGCCCTCGGCGAGCGGGAGCGCTTTCGCCTGGCCACGATCCAGCGCAACGCGCGCTCCCTGCTGCAGCAGGTTAACAACCTGCTCGACCTGGCCCGCATCGATGCCGACCGGATGCCGATGGCCTACGTGCAGGCCAACCTGGTGGCGCTGGTGCGTGAGATCGCCGCCGGCTTCGACGCGGCGGTGGAGGACCGCCACATCAGCTTCAGCCTGCGCGGCGAGGACGAGCTTTACGCTGACGTGGACCGGGCCAAGTTCGCCCGCGTGGTGGAGAACCTGTTGTCCAACGCCTTCAAGTTCACGCCGCCGGGTGGGCGCATCGCCTGCAGCTTCGAGCACCTGTCCGGTGGCCGTGTGCTGATCAGCGTGCAGGACACCGGGCCGGGTGTGCCGGACGAGATGAAGCAGCATATCTTCGACCGCTTCACCCAGGGGCGTGAAGGCCTCGGCGCGGGGGGCAGCGGGCTGGGGCTCAACATCGTCAAGGAGTTCGTCGAGCTGCACCGGGGGACGGTGGTGGTGGTCGATGCGCCGGGCGGCGGCGCGTGCTTTCAGGTGGAACTGCCGGCCCGCGCGCCGGATGGCGCCTTTGTGCGTGCGGGTGCGGGGCGCGAGGGGCTGCTCGCGGCGGAAGCTGTGCCGTCCCCTGCTGCGGGGCTGTCCTTGCCCGACGAGGAGACTTTCCACCCAGGCACCTTCCAGCCGGGCAAGCCGAAGGTGCTGGTGGCCGAGGACAATCTGGATTTGCGCCTCTTCCTGCATGACGTGTTGTCGGGCGAGTACAACGTGATCCTGCGCGAGGACGGGGAGGCGGCCTTTGAGGCGGCGGTGGCCGATCCGCCGGACCTGATCGTTACCGACCTGATGATGCCGCGCTGGGACGGCGAACGCTTCGTGCGGGCGCTGGCCGAGCTGCCGGACTACCCGAACGTGCCGGTGCTGGTGCTGTCGGCGCGGGCCGACGACGCGCTGCGCTCCAACCTCCTCGAGAACCTGGTGCAGGATTACCTGATCAAGCCTTTCTCGGCCCAGGAGCTGTGTGCCCGCGCGCGTAACCTGGTGACGGTGAAGCGCACCGTGGACATCCTGCAGCGGGAGCTCAACTCCCAGGCCTCGGACATCCTCGAACTCACCTCGGGGCTGGTCGAGAGCCGCAAGACCCTGCAACGCAGCTTCACCGCGCTGCAGGTGTCCGACCGGCGCTGGCTCGGCCTCTACGAGAACACCGCGGTGGGCATCGCGCTGGCCGACCGGGAGGGGCGCATCTTGTCGGCCAACCCGGCGCTGCAGCGCATGCTCGGCTACGGTGCCGACGAGATCGTCGGTGTGTCGCTGATCGAGATCACCGAGCCGTCCGAGCGGGCGACCGCCCAGCGCAACGTGTATGGCCTGTTCGACGGCGAGCTGCCCGGCTACAAGACCCAGAAGCGCTACGAGAAGAAGGACGGCGGCTACCTGTGGGCCAACGTGTGCGCGTCGCGCATCCCGGCCATGGCGCAAGACGGGCCGATGCTGGCGGTGATCGTCGAGGACGTCACGCTGCGCATGGAGGCGGAACGCTCGCTGGCGGCGACCCGCGGCGAGCTGGCCCGGGTGGCGCGCTTCACCGCGATGGGCGAGCTGGTGGCCTCCATCGCCCACGAGATCAATCAGCCCCTGTCGGCGGTGATCACCAACAGCCAGGCCGCGCTGCGCTGGCTGGCCCGGCCGGCGCCGGACCTCGGCGAAGTGGAGGCCGCGCTGCAGCGGGTCAATCGGGACGCCAGCCTGGCCGGCTCGGTGATCTCGCGCATCCGCGGCTTCCTGCGCGCCGGCGAGATCCGCCGCGAGCCGGTGGATGTGGCGCGCATGCTCGACGAGCTCCTGCAGATGCTGCAGGCCATGCTCGTCGAGGCCGGCGTGCAGGTGCGCGTTGAACTGCCCGTACCCACGCCGTGCCTGATCGCCGACGCGGTGCAATTGCAGCAGGTGATCCTCAATCTGATCGTCAATGCGGTGGATGCCATGCGTGACCTGCCCGGTCGCGAGCGCCTGCTGCAGATCCGCGTCGAGCCGGCGTCGGCCGGCGGGCTGCAATTCTCGGTGCAGGACAGCGGCCCAGGCGTGCCCGAAGGCGTGGAGGCCAAGCTCTTCGACGCCTTCTACACCACCAAGCAGGACGGCCTCGGCATGGGGCTGGCGATCAGCCGCGGCATCGTCGAGAACCACGGCGGCCGTCTGTGGCTGGAGCGCAGCGCCGGGCCGGGCGCCTGCTTCCGCTTCACGATCCCCGACAATTGAAGACACACGGAGACAGCATGGTGGACAGCCCAGAACGCGTGTACGTGGTCGATGACGACCTGTCGGTGCGGGAGGCGTTGAGCAGCCTCATCCGCTCGGTCGGCTTGCCGGTCGAAACCTTTTCCTCGGCCGAGGACTTTCTGGCGGCGCAGCGCCCGCCCGGCGTGGCCTGCCTGATCCTCGACATCCGCATGCCCGGCCTCAACGGGCTGGAACTGCAGACGCGGCTCGCGCAGGACTGCCTGTCGATCCCGATCATCTTCATCACCGGCCACGGCGACATTCCGATGGCCGTGCTGGCAATGAAGAAGGGCGCCGTTGAATTCCTCTCCAAGCCCTTCCGCGACGACGACCTGCTCGACGCCATCCACGCCGCCCTCGAACGCGCGCGGGCGTCGTACAAGGACGAAAGCGAAGTCGGCGCGATCCGCCGCCGCTACGACTCCCTTACCGCCCGCGAACGCGAAGTGATCACCTTCATGGTCAAGGGCGCCCTCAACAAACAAGCGGCGGCAGAACTCGGGGTGTCCGAGATGACGGTGAAGGTGCACCGCCACAACATCATGCAGAAGATGGGTGTCACCCGGCTGCCGGATCTGGTGCGGATGGTGGAGCGGCTGAGCGTGCCGGGCGCTTGAAGCCTCAGAACAGGCCTTTCTCGAAGAGGAACTGGTAGCGCAGCAGATAGACGTTGTTGGTCGGCCCGCCGCCTTGTTCCCGATGCCATTCGGCGGCCAGGCGGTGGCCGTCGGCGGGGCGCCACTGGACGACCGCGCCGATGGCGCGCAGGGCGTGGCCGGAATCGGCGATGCCCGACTGGTTGGCCACCAGGCCGGCGTTGGCGCCGACGAGATCGTGCCGTGCCACCGCCCGTTCGATGCGGAGGATGGTCTCCCAGCCCTGAGCCGGGCGCCAGCCGGCGTCCAGCCAGCCGCCGTTGAGAGTGCCGGTGTAGGCGGGGCTGCCGTTGATGCTGTCGAGGCGTCCGTCTTCCCGCTTGATCCACCATTCGCCGCCCATCCAGTAACGGCTCTCGGCTGGCTGCCAGCGGGTTGCCAGGGTGAGGAGCTGGGCTGTGCCGAAGAAGCACACCCGGTCGCTGGCGATGCGTGTGCAGCTGGGAACGCTGTGGGTGTGGCCCATGTTGCCGGTACTCAGCAGGGCGCGGCCGTCCGCATTCACATTGGCGTAGCCTGCCTCGATGCGCAGGCTGTCGTTGCGCCAGCCGCCGCGTGCGGTGACGAGCTTGAGGCCGCCGGCGTCGGCGCCCGGAAAGCCCTGGTTGCGCCAGGCTCCGAGGCCGGCGCTCCAGCCACCGGGAAGATTCCAGTCGGCCCTGAAGCCGTCGGCCCGCCAGGACTCATTGACCGCGGCGCGCAGGGCAAGCGGCGCGATGCCGAAGTCCCAGGCGTGGGCATGCACCGGGTTGAGCAGTCCCAGCGGCACGAGTTGGCGGCCTGCTCGCAGGCTGGCCCGATGGTCGGTGAGCGGTTCGGTGTGCGCGTCCAGCCAGGCCTCCTCGGTTTCGTTGCGGGCATCGCGGCCGCCGTGGTGGCCGATCTTGAGGTAGCCCTGGAGCTGGTCCGTGAAGCGGGCGCGCAGGCCGATCTCGGCGTAGTCGAGGCCGTCGCGGCGGTCGTCGGCCCGCGGGCTGCCGGCTTCGAGTACGCCGGGCAGGCGGGGGCGCGGGTAGGGATCGTCGGCGTGCAGCGACATCAGGCCGATGCCGCCGATGACGCTGAGTCGCTCGCCGCCGTCGGCGTCGTGGGCCTCGTGGGCGTGGACCGGGCCGGCCAGAAGGAGCAGGAGGGCGGCGAGGCGGCTACTTGAACGGGTCGGCATAGCGTGGATTGGTGAGCAGGTCTTCATCGGTCAGGGTCTTGAGAAAGGCGATCAGGTCGGCTTTGTCGTCGGCGTTCAGGCGGATGAGGTCGAGCCGGGCGTCCTTGAGCGGGTTGCGGCTGCCGTCGCCGGCGCGCGGGCCGTCGGCGATGCGCCGGCCGTGGGCGGCGTAGTGGTCGAGCACGGCTTCCAGCGTGGGGACGCTGCCGTCGTGCATGTAGGGGGCGGTGACAGCCACGTTGCGCAGGCTGGGCGTGCGGAACTGCCCCATGTCGCGGGGCTGGCCGGAGAGTTCGAGGATGCCGCGGTTGTCTTCCGGGTAGGCGCCCTGGCCGTCGAGGTTGTAGAGGCCGGTGTTGTGGTATGGGGTCTGGACCGTCCGTGTTCCGGTGTCGGCGTACTGGTCGCTGAAGGTGGAGCCGCTGTGGCAGTTGCCGCATTGGGCGCGGTCCGAATAGAACAGCGCGCGGCCACGGGCTTCGGCGTCGCTGAGGGGGAGCTTGCCCTGCAGGAAGCGGTCGTAGCGGGAATTCACCGACACCACGCCGCGCTGGAACACCGCGATGGCCTGGATCAGGTGGGCGAAGCTGATGGCGTCGCCGCCGGGGCCGAAGGCCCGGGCGAAGCGGGTCCGGTAGTCCGGATCGGCGCGGAAGCGCTGCAGCACCGTTTCCTTGGTGCTGTCGTTGATGCCGAGCTCCACCGGGCTCTCGCCGAACATGGGGACGAGCATGTGGCGTTCGAGATCGAGGATGGAGTAATTGGCCCAGGTCAGCGTGGGATACCAGGCGCTGTTGGCAATGGACGGGGCACTGCGGGCGGTGGTCTCGCCGGTGGAGCCGGTGGAGACAGCCTTGCCGTCGGTGAAGGCGAGCTTCTGCAGGTGGCAGGAGGCGCAGGCCTGGGTGCCGTTGCCGGACAGGCGGGTGTCGTAGAACAGGCGCCGGCCGAGCTGGAACTTCTCTTCCGACATGGGGTTGTCGGCGGGCACTCGCGGCGGCTTGAGATAGCTGGGCAGGGACCACTGCCAGGCTGGCTGCGGTTGCAGTGCGTGTTCGGCCGCAAGGCCGGCGAGCATGCTCGCGGCCAGGGCGACGGAGGCGATCAGGGAGGCGTGGCGCATGGTCGGGCTTTACTGGAAAGGGTTGGCGAAACGGCTGCTGGTCAGCAGGCTCTCGTCCGTCAGGGTCTTGAGGAAGGCGATCAGGTCGGCCTTCTCTTGGGCATTGAGGTCGATGCGCGAGATCAGGTCGCTCTTGTACGGGTTGGCGCGGCCGTCGCCAGCGTGAGGCCCGGTGGTCAGGTTGCGGCCGCCGGCGGCGTAGAAGTCGAGCACCTCTTCGAGGCTTGCAAGGCTGCCGTCGTGCATGTAGGGCGCGGTGACCGCGACGTTGCGCAGGCTCTGGGCACGGAAGGCGCCCATGTCCTCGGCCTTGCCGGTGATCTCGAAGACGCCGCGGTTGGGCGATGGGTAGGCGCCCTTGCCGTCGATGTTGTAGAGGCCGGTGTTGTGGAAGGGGGTTTCCACTTCACGGGAACCGGCGTGGCGCAACTGATCGTTGAAGTTGAAGCTGCCATGGCAATGGAAGCACTCGGCCTTCTCGCCGAAGAACAGGGTCCGACCGCGTTCCTCGGCGGCGCTGAGGGTGGCCTGCCCTTTCTGGTAGCGGTCGTATCTGGAGTCGCCGGACAGCATGCCCCGCTCGAAGGTGGCGATGGCTTTGATGACGTTGGTGAAGTTGAGCGGGGCGGCCTCGCCGGGGAAGGCGCGGGCAAAGCGCCCCACGTAGTCGCTGTCGGCCTGGAAGCGCTGGAGCACGGCGGCCTTGTTGCCGTCGTTGATGCCCAGTTCCACCGGGTTGGTGCCGTAGAGGGGCACCTCCATCTGCTTTTCCAGGGAGGTGAGCGTCGGGTTGGCCCAGGTCAGGGTCGGGTGATAGGCCGAATTGGCGATGGGCATCGCGCCGCGCGCGGTGAGCTGGCCCGTGGAGCCGGTGGAGACGGCCTTGCCGTCGGTGAAGGCGAGGTTCTGGAAGTGGCAGGACGCACAGGCCTGGGTGCCGTTGCCAGACAGGCGGGTGTCGTAGAACAGGCGCCGGCCGAGCTGGAACTTCTCTTCCGACATGGGGTTGTCGGCGGGCACGGCCGGTGTGGCGAAGTTCACCGGCAGGTTCCAGTTCCAGGACGCGTCGGTGTTTGTGGCAAGGCTGGTATCGGTGGTGGACGTGCCACCGCCGCCACAGCCGGCGAGCACGAGGCTCGCGAGCAGGGCGGCGGCACACGCCCGGGCGGGGGCGTGGCGTTTCATCGGGATGCTGGGCGGATGGCTTACTTGCTCTTCACGACGAACACGCGCTGGGTTGCGCCGCCGTTGATCGGCAGGCCGCTTGCCAGGTCGATCTGCAGGGCCTGGAAGATGCCGGCGCACTCCGGGTCGGTGGTGCCGGACATGCAGCCGGCCGCACCGCCGCCGTCGTAGGACAGGTCCGAGTACTTGAACAGCTCGGCCAGGTCGAGAACGACCTTTTGCGTGCCGGCGTTGAAGGCCGCGAAGGAGAAGTCCATGCGGTTGGGGTTGGTGCAGGCGGTCACCACGCCCTTGGTGGGGTCGCCCTTGCAGCCGGTGGAGCCGAGGTGGACGTTCCAGGCGGTGGTGGTGCCGGTGGGGCGCACGATAGGCGCATCCGGCACAAACTCGATCTTGCTGAACTTGCGGCCGGACTGCCAGGACCAGGCCATCGCCGAATTGCCCAGCAGCGCCGGGGTGGTGGCCGCTGTGGTGTCGCTGTGGTTGAGGGCGACCCTGTCGGTGTCGGCCGAGCGGACCGGCACACCAAGGGTCATCGCCACGCCAACGTAGTTGCCCGGCGCGACCTTGCCGGTGATGGTCTTGTAGGTGGCGGCGGTGCCGGTGCTGGTCGGGCACTTGCCGGTGGCGTCCTCGAAGTCCACCAGCGCCACGCCGCGGGACTGGTTGGCGTTATCGTCGAGCTTGAGTGGCACGGCGTTGCCCTGGGCATCGATCAGCATCACGTTGGCGATGTAGAAGCGCAGGTCGCGGAGCTGGCCGCTGGTGCCCTTGGTGCCGAGGCCGGTGAGGGTGGCGCCGCAGCTGACGGTCTGGCCACCGGCGGTCACGTCGAAGTCGATGGAGACGGCCTGGGTGGCAGCCGTGCTGCCGTACTTCTCGTAGGCGACGCGCGCCTTCAGGGTGTTGGCGCTGTCCGCGGCGATCACGCCGGTGGTGGAGAAGGTCGGGGTTGCCGTGTCGGCGGACGTGGCCGCCTGGACGGTGAGGGCATCCTCGGCCTGGGTGAGGAGGACCTTGTGCACCGCCTTGGCGCTGGTGTCGGACTTGAGCGTGTCGTAGCCGGCCTGCAGGGACGCGGCGACGACCTTGGCGGCTTCATGGGCGCGGGCGAAGCGGCCGGCCGAGGTGGCATCGGTCTGGACGGCGTTGCCCTGGGCGGCTACGTAATCGTTGAGCAGGCTGACCGCGCTGTCGTTGATGGCCAACAGTGCCTTGACGCTGTTTTCGGCCGCTTCGACGGTCGCGCCAGCGGCGACCTTCTGCTGGATCAGTGTGGTGAGCGGGCTGACGAAGCCGCCCTTGCCGGCCGGGCTGGACAGGAAGTAGCCCTTGCCGACGGTACTGCCGGGATTGTCGCTATCGACCGCGCTGTCCGGCACGAGGACCAGCACCGGGTACTTCGTCTCGTCGCCGGCCGTCACGCCGGACAGGGTGTACTTGCCGCCGTCGGTGGTCGTTGCAGTCGGTTCTCCGCTGTCGCACAGGCCGTTGGTATTGACGTCGAGGCACACTGTCGCACCCTTCAGATAACCATCGGCCACCGTCCCGCTGAGTGAGGTAGTGGCGGTGGCCCCTCCACCTCCGCCGCCACCGCAAGCGGAGAGGAGGGCGGTGGAAATGGCGGTCAATGCGAAACGGATAGCCGGTCTGCTCATGTGAGAATCCTCTAGGCATGTTGTCGAATGGCCGGGGATTCTCTGGCGAGCGTTGCGAATCGACAATGCGGCATGACGTCGCATTGCGAAGGCGGGCGAGACCTCAGGCGCGGATCAGCACCACGCCCAGAATCAGACACGCTGCGCCGGCCATCCGGATCAGCGTGGCGGGCTGCTGCTGGATGCCCAGCACGCCGAAGTGGTCGAAGGCGAGGGAGCCGATCATCTGCCCGACGACGATCAGGGCCAGTGTGGTTGCCGCGCCCAGTCGCGGGACCATCAGGATGGCGATGCCGATGAAGAGGGCTCCGAACAGGCCGCCGGTCCACGAGGTCCAGGGCGCTGCCCCGGAAAACGATTCGCTGAAACGCGGCCCCGGTGCGATGAGGGCGACGGCGAGCATTGCCGCCAGGCCCACCAGATAGCTGACGGACCCGGCCCACCACGGGGAGCCGAGATGTGCGCGAAGATTGGCGTTGAGCAGTTGTTGCAGCGCGACGCTCGCGCCCGCCAACACCACCAGCAGGTACGACAGGGCGTGGGACGTGATGGACATGAATGATTCCGCAGAAATGTGTGGGGTGTTTCATTCTGTGGAGCGGGTCGGTATAAGACAAATACCAAATCGGCCCTCTATTCATCTCGTTTCGGCATGCCCAGCTTTCGGCAAATCCAGTATTTCCTGACCGTTGCCGATCTCGGCGGCTTCACCCAGGCGGCTGCCAGCCTGTTCATTGCGCAGTCGGCCTTGAGCCGGCAGATCTCGCAACTGGAAGAGGAGTTGGGCTTCATCCTGTTCGAGCGGGAACCGCGCGGCGTGCGATTGACGCCGGCCGGCGCGGTCTATCGGGAACGGGTCGCGAGCATTCCGAAGACCCTGGCATCCGCCGCGGAGGAAGGTCTACAGCTGGCGCGCGGCGAGTCGGGTGTGCTGAAGCTGCTGCACTCCAGCACGATTCCGGCGCCGAGTTTGATGCCGGTTCTCGACGCGTTCACCGTCCGCTGTCCAAAGGCGCGGATCGAGCTCGACCGGGCGTCGTCCGAGGAGCAGGTCTCGCTGGTGGCCAATGGCAACGCCGATGTGGGTGTCATCCGGCTGCCCGTGCTGCGGCGGGATTCGCGTGTGCGCTTTGTCGAGTTGGCGGCCGAGCCTTTGTGGGTCGCTTTTCCCGCAGACCATCCGATGGCAACGCAAGGCTGCGTCACGGTGGCCAGCCTGCAGCACGAACGGTTCGTCTCCGCCGTCTATCGGGAGCGCGGCGGCCTGGCGCGGGTCGTCACGGATCTGTGCCTGAAGCGCGGCTTTGTGCCCAGCACCGCCCGGATCGTCTCCCCCAAGACCTCGATGCTGAACCTCGTTGCCGCCGGGCGCGGGATCGCCATCGTGCCTGAGCGGATGACGACGCTAGGCAATCAGGGCGTCGTCTTCGTGCGCCTGAGCGACGAAGATGCCAGATCCACCTGTGCTCTTGTCCTCCCGATCCAGCCGACATTGCTCGGACAGACCTTCGCAGACCTCCTGACGATCTGAAAATCATGCAATCCACGACACTCGAAAAGCAGCTGAACTTCCTGCGGGAAATCGACCGCCTGAAATCCGTCGTACGGCAATCGCCGCTGCTCGACAAAAGCCGCAAGGAAAACTCCGCCGAACACTCCTGGCACCTGGCAATGTATGCCCTGCTGCTCGGCGAATACGCCAGCGGACCCGTGGATACCAACCGCGTCCTGCGCATGCTCCTGATCCATGACATC
Organism: Pseudomonadota bacterium; assembly: GCA_018241685.1. GTDB lineage: Bacteria > Pseudomonadota > Gammaproteobacteria > Burkholderiales > Rhodocyclaceae > Zoogloea. The sequence goes on along the minus strand of JAFEDJ010000037.1, from coordinate 22,889 downwards.
GTCGAGATCGACGTCGGCGACTTTCCGATCCATGGCGGGTCATCGCCCGAATTGCAGGCCGAACAGGAAGCGGTCGCCGCGGCGCGCCTGTTCGGCCTCTTGCCGCAGCCGCAAGGCGACGAACTGCTGGCCCTGTGGCAGGAATTCGAGCGGGCGGAGAGCGAGGATGCGCAGTTCGCCAAGGCCCTCGACCGCTTCCAGCCGCTGCTGATCAACGTTGTCACCGGCGGCGGAACCTGGACGGAGAGCGGCGTTTCACTGGAACAGGTCTTGTCGCGCTATGGGCCGGTTATCAGGAGAGGCGCGCCGCAGTTGTGGGCGGTGTGTGAGGAGTGGGTAACGCAGCATTTTGCTGCCGGGCAGGTGTGAGGCGTGCCATGCGGTCAAAGCGCCAACGCATACGCTAGCTCATGCAGTGGGTAGCCCGTCAGTGCGTCGATGGTGCGAACCTGCCCGTTGAGCACGAAGGCACAACTTTCGTACAGGTGCCGGGCGGCCGGGTTGTCGCGCATGCACCAGAGTTCCAGGCGGGCGAACTGCTGTTCTCTGGCGTCGAGGACGGCCTGTCTCACCAGCCCTTGGCCTGCGCCTTTTCGCCAGTACGCAGGGTGAACATTCAAGGCCCATAGCTCGGCAACGGACTGATCGGCGTCATAACGTGGGCGGCCCAGGATCGAGAATGCGATCGGCTGCCCGTCAATTTCCGCGATGCGAAGCGTGAATGGCGGCGTATCCGCGCGCAAGGCTGCGCGAAGCCCATCGAGATTCGCCCCCGGGTCGAGGGCGGCGAGATAGGCGGCTGGCAGGAGGGCACGATAGCCCGCCTGCCAGGCCGCGACGCGGATCGAACCGATGCGCTCGGCGTCTTCAGGTTGGGCGCTGCGGATCAGCATGTGCACTTTGTATCGTCCCGATTTTCCTTGCCGCCTATGAGCCCGACTCGCGCCGCTCACTCCATTCCAGCGCCGTTCGTGTGAGGTGATCGAGAAACACTGCCGCAACCGGAGAAAGCCTTTTGCCGCGTGGGTAAAGTGTGAACCACCGGGATTGGAGTGGAAAGCCGTCCACATTCAGGATGGTCAGCTGATCGTCCGCGAGCCGCGCCGCAAGCGCGTGGCGCGAGATCACGGCAAGGCCGAGGCCACCGGCAACCGCCTGCTTGATCGCCTCATTGCTGCCCAACTCGAGCCTGACTTCCGGTACGAAGGCTGCGCGCGAGAAAAACGCGTCGCATGCCAGGCGTGTGCCCGAACCACGCTCCCGCAGGATGAAGCGCTCGGCCGAGAGGTCGGCAAGTTTCAGCTGGCGCCCCTTCAGGCGGTGCTCCTCGGGGGCAATCAGGACCAGTGGATTGGGCAGGAACGCGTGCTGTTCGAGATCGAGATTCTCGGGCGGCATCGACATGATGTATAGATCATCACGGTTCTCGCGCAGGCGCGCGACCACACCGTCGCGATTCAGGATCTCGAGGGCAATCTCGATGTTCGGATGCTCCGTACAAAAGCTGCCCAGCAGGCGCGGCACAAAGTATTTCGCGGTGCTCACCAGCGCGACGCGCAGGCGTCCCTGTTCCAGCCCCTTCATGGCATTGAGGGTCTGCTCGAAGGTGAGCCACTCGTCGAGCATCGCCCGTGCCGTTGCGGCCAGCGCCTCGCCGGCAGGGGTCAGGAACAGACGTTTGCCGATCTGCTCGTAAAGAGGCAGACCGGCGGCCTCGGCCAGCTCGCGCAATTGCATCGACACCGTCGGCTGGGTGACATGGCAGGCCTCGGCAGCTGCGGTGATACTGCCGCGCTCGGCCAGCGCCAGGAAGAGGCGCAACTGGCGAAAGGTGGCATTCATAGATATTTATCGATCAACATCATCGTAAATATCGATTATTGCTTATTTTCTCCCGTCGGTAGTATGCGACCCAGCCCAATCGCTGGAAAGCCAGACACGACCCACCATGAAAACGCATACCCTCGACACCCAGGCCACCGTCACCCCGGCACTCGCCCTGCAGTTCCTCAAGGAAGGCAACGCACGCTTCGTCAACAACCTGCGCGTGAGCCGCGACCTGTTGCAGCAGGCCAATGAGACGCGCGATGGTCAATGGCCGTTCGCCACCATCGTCAGCTGCATCGACAGCCGTACATCGGCCGAACTCATCTTCGACCAGGGCCTCGGGGATATCTTCTCGGTGCGTATCGCCGGCAACGTGATCAACACCGACATCCTCGGCAGCCTCGAGTTTGCCTGCAACGTGGCCGGGTCGAGACTCATCGTGGTGCTCGGACACAGCGGTTGCGGCGCCATCAAGGGCGCCTGCGACCACGTGGAGCTCGGGAACCTGACCGAACTGCTGTCGAAGATCCAGCCCGCCGTGTACCAGGAGAGCCAGACCCTGGAACCGGCAAAGCGCAATTCGAAGAACACCGCGTTCGTCGAGAATGTTGCCAACCTGAACGTACGCCATTCGGTGCGCTCGATCATCAACCGCAGCTACATCCTCGAACACATGATCGCCGCCGGCAAGATCGGCATCATTGGCGCCAAACATGACCTGGCCACCGGCGAAGTCACCTTCTTCGAGGACACCTGGCTGAACGACAAGGCATCCATTCAGGCGATGGTCGGGTAGGGGGCCAGCCGGCTTCAGCGCACCACCAACTCTACCCGCCGATTGCGTGCACGCCCGTCTTCGGTCGCGTTCGTATCCAGCGGTGCGAGGCTGGCCACCCCTTTTGCCATCAAACGCCTGGCTTCGATGCGCTGATCCTTGACCAGGGCATCGACCACTGCCTGGGCGCGCTGTTGCGAAAGCTGCAGATTGGCGTCGAGCTGGCCCTGCCCATCGGTGTGCCCCACCACATAGACCTGCAAAGACGGCTGCGACTTGAGCAACTTGCCCATCTCTTCGAGTTGCTGTTTGGAGTTGGGCTTGATCTCGGCCTTGCCGGTATCGAAGTACAGGCCATAGAAGGCCACCTTGCCTTCCTTCTGCAGGCCGGACTGGATGTCGGACGCCTTCAGCACGGTCACCTGCCCTGTCTGCATGGCCTTGGGCTCCACCACTTCGATAAAGGCCGCGCTGTAGTTGGTGTTCGAGTTGACCGCCTTGCTCACATACAGCAACACCCATTTCTCGACGCCGCCCTGGGTCAGCGAGCCGACCCACATGCGCCCGTCTTCGAACGTGATTGCGGCATCCGGGTTGTATGTGGCACTTGACCCCACTGCGGGAACGGATCCGCGCGACCACAAGAGGCCTTTGTCGAATTCAAGGGGTGTCAAGGCGAAGTACTGATCGCTGCACGCCACCTCGCACGAGAATTTCTTTTTGAACCCGGCTGCGCTCAATGCCTGCTCGTGGTTGCGATAGACCTCCAGCGGGCTCTTGCCGGCCGGTGACAGGTAAACAGCGCGCGTGCGCTTGCCCTCTACTGTGACCACATCCCGGAACGGCTTGCCCTGTATGTCTTTGTTGATGACCGCAGACGTCGGCAAGCGCGCAGCCTCCCACGGCTCGGCCTTGTAGCCGATCAAGGTGGAACCGGCGAAGCGCTTGATGAGTGCCGGATCGGTCGATCCCGGGACGTCCTTCGGGAAGTCTCCCGCATGGGCTGCTTGAAAAAGCGCCATCGCCGAAGCGGCGATGAACGATGCGCGCGCACCTTGAATGAACTTGTGCAACATGTCCTCCCTTTCTCTTGTGATTGAAAGAGCTGAAGGCCGTATCACTGGCTCTTCAGCACCTGGCCGAACACTGCCCCTTATTCTCGGTTTTGGGACGACATCTTCACAGCGGAGCAGTTCACATTTTCATATTTGGATGCGGAATGAATTGCTCTGAATGGGGTGTCATTCGGCATATGGCGTTGCGACAATCGGTGGATCCTCCCTGCGCGGGGTGCGACGCGATGGTGTTGCGCGCAGATAAGTGAGTGAGCAGCGCACGATGCATATCGTTCCGCCCCGCAAGCAACTTGCTGCGTGAACGGACGATGTTGCGGAGTGAACATCGAATATCGCTATTGCCATATAGCATGGCGCGCCTGTCAGTATTGAATGTTGGCCGCGCGATATTCGATGTTGACGCCGCAATGATCAATGTTGCGCATGCTGGGCTTTTAGATCGGGTGTCGAACATGTCATTTTGATAGCTCGTTATCGAGTGTCGTCGGCGCCTCGAAGCATGTTGACGTCGCAACACGGCATGTTGCCGCGTGCACGATGTCCGTTCACCGGCCAACATTCGATCCGCTGCTGTTAACATGACATCGGCACGATCAAACATGCTTCCATCCGCCGCCATTGAAGCCTCATGCCGCCGTCACACTGCGGCATCTTGTCGCATCGGCAATCATTTCGCGAGGTAAGAGAATCCGGGCCTGACGAAATTGAGTGGATAAGGAAGTCCCCATGCGACGTGTTGTGCCCGTGCCCTCCCGGCTTGCCCTGATGATTGCCTCGTTGTTCCCCCTGGTTTCCGCTCCGGCCGCGTGGGCGGCGGATGGGCCGGCGGAGTTGTCGGAGGTGGCGGTGTCGGCCTCGCGTGTGGAGCCCCTGCGCGGTGGGCAGGGCGTGGAGCGGTCGTGGATCGCGCGCCAGCGTGCTGCGACCAGCGATTCGGCGGCGCTGCTGCTGGGCGTGCCGGGGGCGGCGATGTCGACGGCGGGTGGCGTGTCCAGCTTGCCGGTCATCCAGGGCCTGGCGGACGACCGCAACCGCATCCAGGTGGATGGCATGGACCTGATTTCGGCCTGCGGCAATCACATGAATCCGCCGCTGTCCTATATCGATCCCACGCGCATCGGTGAGATCCAGGTTTATTCCGGCGTGCGGCCGGTGAGCCTGGGCGGCGACAGCATCGGCGCGACGGTGGTCGTCGATTCCCGTGCGCCACGCTTTGCGGCGGCGGGCGAGGGCAATCTCACGACCGGCGAGGTCGGGGCGTTCTACCGCTCCAATGGCGATGCGCACGGCTTCAATGCGACGGCGACCTGGGCCAGCGAGAACCTCAGTGTCACCTACGCAGGCTCGGAGGCGGAGTCGCGCAATTACCGTTCGGCCAAGGCGTTCAAGAGCGGGACGACGGCGCTCGATACGCGGGCCGGAGCGCACTGGATTGCTGGCGACGAGGTCGCCTCGTCGGCTTACAAATCGATCAACCAGGCGCTGGATGTGGCCTTGCGCAATGGCAACCACCTGTTCGAGCTGAAGGCCGGGGTGCAGCACATTCCCTACCAGGGATTCCCGAACCAGCACATGGACATGACGGACAACAAGAGTGCCCGCTTCGCCTTCAATTACACGGGGACTTTCGAGTGGGGCAGCCTGCAGGGGCGGATCTATCAGGAGCAGACCCGCCACCAGATGGATTTCGGCAATGACAAGCTGTATTGGTACGGCGCCGCGAAGAACGTGGCCGGCATGCCGATGGACACCAAGGGCAACAACATCGGCGCGCAGCTGAAGGCCGAGATCAACCTCAATGAGCGCGACACGCTGCGCGTCGGTACGGAATACCAGCGCTATCGCCTGGACGACTGGTGGTCGCCGGTGGCCAACTCGATGATGATGTCGCCGAATACCTTCTCGAATATCAACGACGGCCAGCGCGACCGCTTCGATGTGTATGGCGAATGGGAAGCCCAATGGACGCCGCGGTGGACCTCACTGGCCGGCCTGCGCAGCAGCACCCTGCGCATGAATGCCGGCACGGTGCAGGGCTACAACACGATGGCGATGATGTACGGCGCCGATGCGGCGCGCTTCAACGCAGCCGACCGCCGCAAGACCGACGACAACGTGGACGCGACGCTGATGCTGCGCTTCACGCCCGCCGCGGGGCGCGTCTTCGAGGGCGGCTATTCGCGCAAGACCCGTTCGCCGAGCCTTTACGAGCGCTACACGTGGTCCACCAACGGCATGGCGATGACCATGAACAACTGGCTCAACGACGGCAACGGCTATGTGGGCGACGTGGCGCTGAAGCCGGAGGTGGCGCATACCGTCAGCGTCAGCGCCGATTTCCGCGACGTGGAGCAGCAGCGCTGGGCGTTCAAAGTCACGCCCTATTATTCCTATATCGACAACTACATCGATGCGCGCTGCCTCACCACCTGTACGGCGCAGCGCTTCAATTACCTGAAGCTGGTCAACACCGATGCGCGCATCGCCGGCATCGATCTGTCCGGTCAGGTGCTGCTGGCGGAGGGGGCGGGCTTCGGCAGCGTCACCGGCAAGGCGGTCGTGGGCTATGTGCGCGGCAAGGACGCGCGGACCGACGACCATCTGTACAACATCATGCCGCTCAACGCGCGGCTCACCGTCGAGCATCGCGTGAACGCGTGGATCAATAGCGTCGAAGGGGTCTTCGTGAAGGCCAAGGACGACGTGTCCCAGGTCCGCAACGAGATCCGTACCGCCGGTTATGGCCTGCTCAACTTGCGTAGCAGCTACGACCAGAAGCACTACCGCGTCGACCTGGGCCTCGACAATGCCTTCAACAAGCAATATGCGTTGCCGCTGGGCGGTGCGTATATCGGCCAGGGCACCACGATGGCCCTCAACGGTGCCGGCGCACCGTATGGCATTGGCGTGCCGGGCATGGGGCGTTCGCTCTACGCGGGGCTGACGCTGAAGTTCTGATATGCCGCGCTACTCCCTGGAATGGCTTGATTCCACGCCGTTTCCATGCCAGCCTGAAAAGCTGGAATAAAAGGAGTCCTCCCATGAAAGGCGACAAGAAAATCATTGGCATTCTCAACGACCTGCTGGCGGGAGAGCTGGCAGCCGTTGACCAATATCTGATTCACGGTGAGATGTATTCGGACATGGGCTATGTGCACCTGTCCGAGAAGGCCCTGCACGAGTCCGACCACGAGCGCCAGCATGCCCGCGCGCTGATCCAGCGCATCCAGTTCCTGGAAGGTACGGCCTACGTGGACAAGCGCAGCCCGATCAAGGTCGGCAAGGGCGTGAAGGACATGCTGGAGGCCGATCTGGCGCTGGAATACCACGTGGTCGGCGAACTCAAGAAGGCCATCGCGGCCTGTGAGAAAGCCCAGGACTACGTGACCCGCGACATGCTGCTGGTACAGCTCGAGGACACCGAGATGGACCACGCCTATTACCTGGAAAAGCAGCTCCGCCTGCTCGACGCGGTCGGCCTGCATAATTACCTGCAAAGCCAGATGAAGCCTGGCCACCCCAACGCATAAGAAAGGTCCGCGATGAAAGGCGAAAAGAAGGTCCTCGACATCCTGAACAAGGCGCTCACCAACGAGCTGACCTCGATCAACCAGTATTTCCTGCATGCCCGGATGTTCCGCAACTGGGGCTTTGAGAAGCTCAACGACTACAACTACAAGCAGTCGATCCGGGTGATGAAGGAAGCGGACGAGATCATCGAGCGCATCCTCTTCCTGGAAGGCCTGCCCAACCTGCAGAACCTGGGCAAGCTGCTGATCGGTGAGAACGTCAAGGAATGTCTGGAAGGCGATCTCAAGTACGAGCGCGACGTGCAGCACCCGCTGCTGGTCGAGGCGGTGGCCCTCAGCGAGACGCTGGGCGACTACGTCAGCCGCGACCTGCTGCAGGAGCTGCTGGAAGCCTGTGAAGAGGCCATCGACTGGCTGGAAACCCAGCTGTCGCTGATCGACGACGTGACCCTGCCCAACTACCTGCAGTCGCAGATGGAGCCGGGCGGCAGCTGAGTCGCAGTCGGACGGGCTCATCAGCGAGTATCGTCCAGGAAATGAAAAATGCCGGTCCCGTGAGGGGCCGGCATTTTTTTCAGGCGGGTGGCGGTCGGCGGCGCAGGGGCGTCAGCAGTGGCTTGAGCCCGTTGTGGTCGAGCTCGAGCATCAACGCCAGCAACTGGCCGAGGCGGCCGGGCGGAAAGCCCTGGCGGGCGAACCAGGCCAAGTAGTTGCCCGGCAGGTCGGCCAGTACGCGCCCCTTGTACTTGCCGAAGGGCATCACGTAGTCGACCAGGGCCTGCAGGTCGTCCGGGTTCATTGCGCGCTGCGGGCGATGTCGGCGAGGATGGCGGTGAACAACTGCCAGGTGCGGCCGACGGAGTCGATGTCGACGCGCTCGCCGGGGGCGTGGGCACCGCGGATCGTCGGGCCGAAGGACACGGTGTCCAGCCCCGGATATTTGGCGCCGATGATGCCGCACTCCAGCCCGGCGTGGATCACCTTGACCTGTGACTCGTCGCCGAACTCCCGCGCGTAGGCCGCCTGGCACAGGGCCAGCAGCGGCGAGGCCGGGTTCGGCGTCCACCCCGGATAGTGGCCGGAGATTTCGGCCGGCGTGGCGGACAGGGCGAACAGGCTGACGATCTCTTCCGCCAGCGCGGTGCTGCCGCTGTCGCGCAGGGAGCGCACCATGAAGTTGGCGCTGCCTTCCGTGGGGTTTACCGATACCACGCCCAGGTTGTTTGACGTTTCGACCACGCCCGGTACGGCCAGGCTCCAGCGCCGCACGCCGTGGGGCGCCGCGTGCAGGGAGGCCAGCCACACCGCCTGTTCGGTTTCGGCCAGCAAGGTATCGACGCTGGCCGGGCTCGCGTGCAGGCTGACACCGTCGTCCACGCCCGCCAGTTCTTCGCGCAGCAGGGCTTGCCAGCCGGCGAGGGCTTCTTCGAGTTCGGCGACCTGCGTCGTCGGCAGGGCCACCACCGCGTAGGCTTCACGGGGCAGCGCGTTGCGGGCGGTGCCGCCTTGCAGGCTGGCCAGGCGCAGCGGGAAGTCCGCCTCGAGGCTGCGCAGCACGCGCACCAGCAGCTTGATGGCGTTGCCGCGTTCCTCATGGATGTTCACGCCGGAATGGCCGCCACGCAGACCGCCGAGGCGAATCTGCCGGCAGACGAAGCTGGCCGGCAGGCGTGCCGGGTGGCCGGGGCGATGCACATTGACATCCGCACCGCCAGCGCAGCCCAGATAGAACTCGCCCCAGTCCTCGGTATCCAGGTTGAGCATCAGCCGGCCCTGCAGCACGCCGGGGGCCAGACCCTGGGCGCCGCCCATGCCGGCCTCCTCATCCACCGTGAACAGGGCTTCGAGGGGGCCATGGACGAGGGTCTTGTCCTCCAGCGCGGCGAGGATCAGCGCCACGCCGATGCCGTTGTCGGCGCCGAGGGTGGTGCCGTCGGCGACCAGCCAGCCGCCGTCGCGGCGTGGGCGGATCGGGTCGCGGGCGAAGTCGTGCGGCGTGTCGGCGTTGGCCTGGCAGACCATGTCGAGATGGCCTTGCAGCACCACGCCGGGGGCTGCCTCATGGCCGGGGCTGGCCGGCTTGCGGACGATCAGGTTGCCGGCGTCATCCACCTGGGCGGCGAGGCCGCGGCCCAGGGCCCAGTCGAGGAGATGGTCGCGCAGTGCGTCCTCGGCCTTGGATTGACGGGGTGTTCGGCACAGGGTGGCGAAATGGGACCACACGGCGGCCGGCTGAAGACCGGCAAAGACGGAGTCGGGCATGGGGTGTGAGGAGCGGGGTTGCTGGGAAGGCCTCAAGCCTTGCAGACCTGGGCGGCAATGTCGAGGGCGCGCAGGCGCAGGTCCGCGTCGAAGACGTCGCTGACCAGCATGAACTCGTCGGCGTCCGTCGCCTCGGCCAGGCGGGTGAGGCCGGCGCGCACGCTGTCCGGGCTGCCGATGACCGCGGCACCGAGGAAGTCGCCGATGGCGGCGCGCTCCTCCGGATGCAGGTTGGCCATGAAGTTCTCCTCCGGCGGCTGCAGGCGGCGGCGGTCGCCGCGCAGGATGCCCAGCACGCGGCGGTAGGTGCTGCTGGCCAGGAAGTCGGCCTCCTCGTCGGTGGGCGCGGCGATCAGCGGCACGCCGACGATGGCGTAGGGCTTGGCGAGCTGTTCCGACGGGCGGAAGTTGCTGCGGTAGACGTCGAGGGCCTGCAGCAGCAGGCGCGGCGCGAAGTGGGACGCGAAGGCGTAGGGCAGGCCGCGCTCGGCGGCGAGGCGCGCCGAGAACAGGCTGGAGCCGAGCAGCCAGATCGGCACATTGGTGCCGGCGCCGGGCATGGCGATGAGCTTCTGGCCGGGCTGCGGCGGGGCCAGCAGCTGCTGCAGTTCGGCCACGTCGCGGGGGAAGTCTTCTTCGCGCTCGATACGCTCGCGGCGCAGTGCGCGCATGGTCAGGCCGTCGGTGCCGGGGGCGCGGCCGAGGCCCAGGTCGATGCGCCCGGGGTAGAGCTCGGCCAGCGTGCCGAAGGCTTCGGCGACCACCAGCGGGGCGTGGTTGGGCAGCATCACGCCGCCGGAGCCGACGCGGATGCGCGAGGTGCCGCCGGCGATGTGGCCGACCAGCACGGCGGTGGCCGAGCTGGCGATGCCGGCCATGTTGTGGTGTTCGGCCAGCCAGTAGCGGGTGAAGCCGAGGGACTCCACGTGGCGCGCGGTGCGTAGGGAGATGGCAAGGGCGTCGGCCACGCTGCCGCCTTCACGGACGGCGACGAGGTCGAGCATGGACAGGGCGATCTGGTTCAGGGCTTTCATGCTGCGCATTGTGGGCGGCCGCTACCGGCTCCGCCAATCAGGGAAAGTCCCTTCGAGTCGCGGCGGGCGCTGCGCGTTCCCCAATGCGTACTTCGGTCCCGCTGCCGGTGGGGCGGCAGCGGGACGCGTCAGCGCCCGATGACGCCTTCCAGTGGCGAGCTGGCGCTGGCGTGGTACAGGCGGCGCGGCATGCGGCCGGCCAGGAAGGCGTGGCGGCCGGCTTCAACGCCGAGGCGCATGGCGGTGGCCATCCGTACCGGGTCACCGGCGGCGGCGATGGCGGTGTTCATCAGCACGCCGTCGCAGCCCAGCTCCATCGCGATGGCGGCGTCCGAGGCGGTGCCGACACCGGCATCGACGATCACCGGCACCCGCGCGGCGTCGATGATGAGGTTGAGGTTCCACGGGTTGAGGATGCCCATGCCGGAGCCGATCAGGCTGGCCAGCGGCATGATCGCCACGCAGCCGATGTCCTCCAGCATGCGCGCCTGCACCGGGTCGTCGGAGCAATACACCATCACCCGGAAGCCGTCGCGCACCAGCACTTCGGCGGCCTTTAGCGTTTCCGGCATGTTGGGGTAGAGGGTCTCAGCGCTGCCCAGCACTTCCAGCTTGACCAGGTCGTGGCCGTCCAGCAGCTCGCGGGCGAGGCGCAGCGTGCGCACCGCCTCCATCGCGCTGTAGCAGCCGGCGGTGTTGGGCAGCAGCGTGTAACGGCGCGGGTCGAGCACATCGAGCAGGCTGGGCTGGGACGGGTCCTGGCCGATGTTGGTGCGGCGGATCGCCACGGTGACGATCTGGGCGCCGCTGGCTTCCACCGCGTCGCGGGTCTGAGCGAAGTCCCGGTACTTGCCGGTGCCCACCAGCAGGCGCGAGCGGAAGGTCTGGCCGCCCATGATGAAGGGGGTGTCCAGCGGTGTTGCGACGTGATGTGCTTCGGGTTTTCCCATGTCAGCCTCCTCCGACTGCGACGACGATTTCCACCCGGTCCTGCCCGACCAGCGGGGTGTGGGCGTAATGGCTCTTGGGCACGATCTGCCCGTTCACTTCGACGGCCACCCGCTTGCCGGCGTAACCCAGGTCGATGACCAGGTCGGCGACGCGCCACGGAGTGGGAATCTCGCGGGGCTGGCCGTTGAGACGGATCGGGATGCTCATGCTGCGGCCTCCGCGATCAGCCCGCTGCCGGCGGCCAGCTGGTCGGCCCGGTAGGACGAGCGCACCAGCGGCCCGGCGGCCACTTCGACGAAGCCCAGCTCCAGCGCGATGTGCCGCCAGCGCTCGAACTCCTCCGGCGGCACGTAGCGTTCCACCGGCAGGTGGGACGCGGACGGGCGCAGGTACTGACCGAGGGTCAGGATGTCGCAGTGGTGGGCACGCAGGTCGCGCATCGCGGCGAGGACTTCCTCGTCGGTCTCGCCGAGGCCGAGCATCAGCCCGGATTTGGTGGGCAGCGCCGGGTGGCGGGCCTTCATGTCGGCGATCAGGCGCAGGGACGCGGCGTAGTCGGCGCCGGGGCGCACCGCCCGGTACAGGCGCGCCACGGTTTCCAGATTGTGGTTGAAGACGTCGGGCAGCGCGTCGCCGAGGGTTCCCAGGGCCAGCGCCTCGCGGCCGCGGAAGTCGGGCGTCAGGATCTCGATCTGCACCTGCGGTGAGGTGTTGCGGATGGCCGCGATGCAGGCCGTGAAGTGGCCGGCGCCGCCGTCGCGCAGGTCGTCCCGGTCCACCGAGGTGATGACCACGTAGCGCAGCGCCATCGCCGCCACGGTGCGCGCCAGGCGGGCCGGTTCGTCGGCGTCGAGCGGGGCGGGGCGGCCGTGGGCCACGTCGCAGTAGGGGCAGCGGCGGGTGCAGATGCTGCCCATGATCATGAAGGTGGCGGTGCCGCGCGCGAAGCACTCGCCGATGTTGGGGCAGTCGGCCTCTTCGCAGATGGTGTGCAGCTCCTGTTCGCGCAGCAGCTTCTGCAGGTCGCGCACAGAGGCGGTGCCCGGATCGCGGGCGCGCAGCCAGGGCGGCTTGGGCGGCGAGGCGCGCTGGCTGTCCACCTTCACGGGGATGCGGGCCAGCTTGTCGGCGCCGCGCAGGCTGACGGGCGTGGCGTGGGCGGTGGGCATGATGTCTCCTTGGGGTGGGGGCTTGCGGTCCGGTTCGGGCTGGACTCCGGTGTTTTCAGGCCTGCGGCGGCCCGCGCGGCAGGGCGGACACTAACCCACGGGGAGGGGGGGTACCCGTGGGCCGGCGTTCCGCCCGCCGGCGGAGCCGGTCAGCCGACGAAGCGGGCAATGGCCCGATTGACGTCGTTGGCGGCTTCCATCTGAACCATGTGGCCGCGGTTGCCGAGCACTTCCACCTGCACCTTGCCGGACACCGCGTGGGCGTGGGCGACCGGGATGATGCGGTCTTCCTCGCCCCAGATCACCAGCACCGGCTTGCCCAGTGCGGCCAGCTGGTCGGCCATCACGCTGTTCTGGCGGCCGTCGGCGAAAAGATTGCCGGACAGGGTGGAGAGGGCCTCACCGACGCCTTCCAGGCGCTTGTACTTGAGCAGGTCGTCCACCAGCTGGCGGGTCACCAGGCTGCTGTCGGCGAACAGGTCGGCCAGCAGCGGCTTGAGGGCGTTGCGGTTGGCGGCGGAGACGAAGCCCTGGATGTAGCCGGTGTTGATCTCGTTGCCCAGGCCGGCGCTGCCGATCAGGCTGAGGGAGCGCACCTTGGCCGGGTGGCGCAGGGCCACGGTGAGGGACACCGCGCCGCCCATCGAGTGGCCGACCAGGTGGGCCGAGGCGACACCGACCGCGTCGAGGAAGGCCGCCACGGTGTCGGCCAGTGCAGCCAGGTTGCCCTCGCCGACGTCCTTGGTGGATTCGCCGTGGCCGGGCAGATCGAGGGCGTACACCTCCCGATCGGCGGCCAGCGCTTCGTGGTTGAACAGCCAGTTGTTGAGGTCGCCGCCGAAGCCGTGGATCAGCAGCATCGGCTCGCCGCCTTCGCCGCGCTTGAGGTAGCGCAGCTTGTGGCCATTGACCTCGATCTTCTGGGTGGTCGGGCCCTGGTCTTCCTCCTCGCCGTCGGCCGGCTTGAAGTTGGACAGGAAGTCGGCGACGAAGGCGTCGATGTCGGCGTCGGACACGCTGGCGTCGGCGATGACGCCGAGCAGGCCGCCGACCGGCAGCACGTCTTCTTCATTGGCGAGCTGGCGGCGCAGCACGCCGGTGGCACCGGCTTCGACGGCGCCGGCGATCTTCTCGCTCTCGACTTCGACGATTTCCTGGCCTTGCTCGACGGCATCACCGACCTGCTTGAGCCAGCCGTTGACCTTTCCCTCCTGCATGGAAAGGCCCCACTTCGGCATGGTGATGGTTTGGATGGCAGACATTACTTGTACTCCTTGACGCTCTTGACTGCGGCGGCGATCTTCGCCGCGCTGGGGATGTAAAGCTCTTCGAGCGCGTCGCTGAACGGCACGGGAGCGTGGTAGCCGGTGACCTGGCGGATCGGGGCCTTGAGGCTGTCGAAGGCTTGCTCGGCAACCAGACCGGCGATGTCGGAGGCCATGCTGCAACGGGGGTGGGATTCATCGACGACGACCAGGCGGCCAGTCTTCTCGACGCTTTCCAGGATGGTGTCGGTGTCCAGCGGCGAGGTGGTGCGCGGGTCGATGATCTCGCAGTGGATGCCTTGTTTCTGCAGGTCGGCGGCGGCCTCCTGGGCCTTCAGCACCATGCGGCCGAAGGCCACGATGGTCACGTCGTGGCCTTCGCGGACCACGGCGGCTTCGCCGAAGGGCACGGTGTACAGCTCTTCCGGTACTTCGCCTTCCATCGTGTAGAGGGCCTTGTGTTCCAGGAAGATCACCGGGTCGTTGTCGCGGATCGACTGGATCAGCAGGCCCTTGGCGTCGTAGGGGTTGGAGGGCACCACCACCTTCAGGCCCGGGATGTGGGTGAAGATGTTGTACAGGCACTGGGAGTGCTGGGCCGCGGCGCGGAAGCCGGCGCCGTACATGGCGCGGATGACCACCGGGGTCTCGGCTTTGCCGCCGAACATGTAGCGGAACTTGGCGGCCTGGTTGAAGATCTGGTCGAAGCACACGCCGAGGAAATCCACGAACATCAGCTCGGCCACCGGGCGCATGCCGCAGCAGGCGGCGCCGATGGCGGCGCCGACGTAGCCGGATTCGGAGATCGGGGTGTCGATGACGCGGCCCGGGTGCTTGGCATACAGCCCGCGGGTCACGCCGAGCACGCCGCCCCAGGCGTCCTGCTCGCCCGGTGCGCCGGAGCCGCCAGCCACGTCTTCGCCCATCACGATGACGTTCTGGTCGCGGGCCATTTCCTGGTCGAGAGCCTCGTTGATGGCCTGTTGGTAGGTAATCTTTCGTGCCATTTTTATGTCTCCTGAATTCTTTGGGCGGGCGTGATCAGTAGCTCACGTACACATCGGTGAGCAGGTCGGCTTCGGTGGGTTTCGGGTCGGACTTGGCCTTGACCACCGAGCCGTCGATGAGGGCCTTCACTTCGGCGTCGATGGCGTCCAGGTCGGCCTGGGCGAGCTCGCCGCTGGCGGTCACACGGCGGGCGAACTGCAGCAGGCAGTCCTTGGTGTCGCGGATGTTCTGCACTTCGCCGGGGGCGCGGTAGGTCTGCTGGTCGCCCTCGAAGTGGCCGTAGTAGCGGGACAGCTTTACTTCCACCAGGGACGGGCCGCCGCCGTTGCGGGCGCGCTCGATGGCTTCGCCAGCGGCTTCATGGACGGCGAAGAAGTCGAAGCCGTCTACCGTGATGCCGGGCATGCCGAAGGCCGAGGCGCGGTCGGCGATGGTGTCGCAGGCAACCGAGTAGTTGTAGGAGGTGGCCTCCGCGTAGCCGTTGTTCTCGGCCAGGAAGATCACCGGCAGGTTCCACACCGAGGCCAGGTTCATGGCTTCGAAGATGGTGCCCTGGTTGGAGGCGCCGTCGCCGAAGAAGCACACGCTGACGTTGCGGGTGCCGCGCAGCTTGGCCGCCAGCGCGGTGCCGCACACCAGCGGGCCGCCGCCGCCGACGATGCCGTTGGCGCCGAGCATGCCCACCGACAGGTCGGCGATGTGCATCGAGCCGCCCTTGCCCTTGCAGGTGCCGGTCTTGCGGCCCCAGATCTCGGCCATCATGCCGACCGGATCGACGCCTTTGGCGATGCAGTGGCCGTGGCCCCGGTGGGTACTGGCGATGTGGTCGTCCTTGGTGAGGTTCATGCACACCCCGGTGGCGGACGCCTCTTCGCCTGCATAGAGGTGGACGAAGCCGGGGATCTCGCCGGTGGCGAAGTCGGTGTGCAGACGCTCTTCGAATTCGCGGATGGTGCGCATGGTGCGGTAGGCCGTCAGCAGGTCATCGCGAGTCAGTTTCTTGGTCACGGTTGTCTCCAGATTGTGGATTTTTGGGTGGTGCTTCCGGTGCGGAGCGGGCTGCCCGCGCCGGGGTCGGTGGCGGTCGGCGCCGCGGGGCGCCGTCCGGGGTTGAGGGCTGCGGGCGGGCCGCAGGCGGGAAGAAGGTGGTGGTTCATGCCGGCATCTCCGTGGCCAGCGGGCGCCGCAGCGCGCCGTGGCGGACCGCTGCGGCGAGGGTGGCGCGTACGTCCAGCGTGCGCGGGCCGTCCAGTTCGAGGGTGACGCTGGCCGGCTGGCGGCCGTTCAGTTCGATTTCCCGTTCGCCGTCGAGGGCCAGGCTGCCGCGCAGGCAGCGCAGCGGGCGGGGCTCGCCGGGCAGAAGCAGGCCGTGGTTGGCCACCGGCACCGGCACGACCAGCCCCGGCGCGATGGGGGCCAGCACCGACGAGGTGGCGCCGTCGCATTGCACCCAGGCGCCGTGCCACTCGTTGCGGCCCACCGGAGCGAGCATCGCGGCGATGCTGGAGAGGCCAATGGCGTCCGGTTCGGCGAAGCTGACGAACAGCTCGGCGATGCTCGACGGGTCCCATACGGCGCGGGCGCCCACGTGGTCCAGGTGGGTCACGCAGACATCCACCAGCGCGATCTCTTCCCGCTCGCCGACGCGTACGCGCAGCTGCTTGTTGGGCACCGCGGCCTCGTCAATACCGACGGCGCCGCTCGCCAGCAGGCCGGCGGCGAGGCCGGTCAGCGTCGCTTCGCGCAATTCGGGAAAGGCGTTGTTGGTGCCGGACGACAGGGTCGCCAGCGGGATGTCGCCGCATTCGGAGGCCACCACGCGGTGCGTGCCGTCGCCGCCGAGCACGACGATGACCGCCACGCCGGCCGCCCGCATGCGGCGGATCGCCTCGGTGGTGTCGCTGGCGTCATGGCGCAGCGGCATCTGCAGGAACTCCACCTGCGGCCACGGCTGGCCGCGGTCGGCCCGATGGCCGTCGATGGCGCGGGTCAGGCCGGCGGCGATACCCACCACGTCCGGCATCATCACGACCCGCTGTACCCCCACCGCGCCGAAGGCGCCGAGCAGGCGCTCGATCATGTTGACCTTCTCCACCGTCGGAAAAACCAGCGCCTTGCTGGTCAGCCGGCGGATGTCCCGCCCCGAGGCGGGATTGGCCAGGATGCCGATCGGAGGAATTTGGAAGTCGTGTTTCACAATTGGGCTTCAATTGGTTGGCGAATTACGCTCCTTTGTGCACGGGGCGTGCCAATTGCCGATTGAATACCGGATTTGTGCACTGCTTTTTTTGTAAGCAGGTGAAATGTATGGAGGTTTTATTTTTGATCTTGCTGTGCGGTGAAATGAGACCTGAAAAGAAAGAGTGAGAAATGAGGCGCGGGGGCGAGAAAGAGACGAGAAACTGAGACAGGTGTCTCAATTTACGGAGACAAACGTCAGCATTGATTTAATTGCCGTAGCGGAATACGCTTTGCCGTTACCAAAGGATGTTTTTCCTAAAACACTCCCGATATATATGGGGGAAATAAAATGATGCGGGGACAAGGTGATATCGCCCGCCACGTGGAACGCGTGGTCGAGGTGGTGGAGAGGGGCGCGCGGCTGCCCAGGCATCCGGCGCAGGACCGGCTGACGCGCTCGTGGCAACGCTCGTTGAGCAAATACCAAGTCGATCCGGGGCTGGCGACGACGCCCCAGGTGGTGACTGCGCAGGAATTGCGCGAGCACCGCGATCGTCTGGATGCCTTCATGCGTATTGCGCGGGAGGGTATGGACCGCCTGCATGAACAATTGCGCCCGTCGAATTATTGCGTACTGCTGACCGACGCCACAGGTGTCACCGTCGACTTCCGGACCGTGCCGGAACTGGACAAGGAATTCCGCGCCCAGGGGTTCCGCAATGGCACGCGCTGGTCCGAAATGGATGAAGGCACCTGTGGCGTGGGCACCTGTCTGGTGGATGGCCAGCCGATCCTGGTGCACCGGGGCGAGCATTTCCGCTCCCACAACATCGGCTTCACCTGCAGCTCGGCGCCTATCCTCGGCATCGACGACCAGCCGCTGGCGGTGCTGGATGCCTCGGCGCTGTATTCACCCGAGAACCGGGACAGCCAGCTGCTGGTGTTCCAGATGGTGGTCGAGAAGGCGCGCCTGATCGAGGATGCCTTCGCGTTCCACAGCCTGCGCCAGTACTGGATATTGCAGTTCGGCCGCAGCCCCGAGCTGCTGCACGTGCAGACCGACTACCTGCTCGCCTTCGACGATACCGGCATGATCGTCGGCGGCAATCGGCGGGCCCGCAAAGAACTGCTGCAGCGGCCGGGGCGGATGATCAGCTGCGTGTCCGACCTCTTCGAATGCTCGGCCGCCGATCTGCTGGCGGCGGCCCACGCCCAGCCGGGGCAGGCCATTCCGCTGCGCGTGCAGGACAGCGGCGAACGTTTCTTCGCGCTGCTGCGGGTGCCCGATGCGCGGCGCCGTGCGCCGAGCGATGTGGAGCACGGCTCGATCAACGACGACGGTTGCAACGAGGTGCGGGGCTTCGGCCATCTGGCCACCGACGATTCGCGGGTGCGTACCAACGTGAGCCGTGCCCTGAAGGTGGCCAACCGGGACATCCCGGTGATGCTGCTGGGCGAGACCGGCACCGGCAAGGAAGCCTTCGCCAAGGCCATCCACGACTGCAGCAGCCGCCACCGGCAGCCCTTCATCGCCCTCAACTGTGCGGCGATCCCGGAAAGCCTGATCGAGAGCGAGCTCTTCGGTTATCGGGACGGCGCCTTTACCGGGGCGCGGGCCAAGGGGGCTCGCGGCAAGATCGTGCAGTCGGACGGGGGCACCCTGTTCCTCGACGAGATCGGCGACATGCCGTTGGTGCTGCAGAGCCGTCTGCTGCGTGTGCTCGCGGAGGGAGAGGTGCTGCCGCTGGGGGCCGAACAGCCGATTCCGGTGAAGCTGCACATCATCTGCGCGACCCACCAGAACCTGCCGCGCCTGGTGGAGGAGGGACGCTTCCGCGAGGATCTGTACTACCGTTTGAATGGCGCGGTGTTCGTGCTGCCGCCACTGCGCGAGCGAGAGGACATCGGCACGGTGATCGACCGGGTGCTGGAGGAGGAGGTCAAGGCGATGGGGCGGGAATCCCTACGCCTGGCACCGGAAACCCGCGATGCGCTGATCCGTCACGGCTGGCCCGGCAATATCCGCCAGCTGCGCCACGCGATGCGCTACGCCTGTGCGATCTGCGAGAGCACGCTGCTGCACACCGCGCATTTCCCGCCGGACCTGTTCTTCGGCCCACGCCTGGTGTCGGCACGGCTGGCACCGCGGGATGAGCACAGCATCCACAGCCCGCGCGAATCGCTGCCGGAACCGCCCGCGCCGCCGCTGAAGGAGAAGGATGCCCGGCTGCGCGAGCGCATGCTGGAGGTGCTGCGGCGTAACCAGTGGCAGGTGACGGTGTCGGCAAAGGAACTGGGCCTGTCACGGGCCACCTTCTACCGCAAGCTGACACGCCTCAACATCGTGCCGCCCAACCGGCGGGATCACTGACAGGCGCGTTTCGTCTGGTTGAGTGAAGTGCCCGTCCGGCACCCGAAAGGGGAGGCCGGACGGGCATTTCCGCTTTTACGCCGCGAAGTCGAAATGGCCGTCGGCCACCAGCTCGGCCAGCGGGCGGCGGGTGTTGGGTGTTTCCCGCGCCTGCAGGGCTTCGGGCAGGCTGGCCTTGTCGCCGAGCTTGCCCACCGCGATGACTGCCTCGACCGCGTAGTCGTCGGGAATGCCGAGGCTCGCGCGCAGGCCGTTGGCGTCGAAGCCGCCGAGGCCGTGGGCGTGCCAGCCCGACAGGGTGGCCTGGAAGGCCAGGCTGGCCCACGCGGCGCCGGTGTCGAAGGAATGCCATGCGTTGGGCTGGCTCTCGGCGGCGCCCAGCGCGCGGCCTCCAGCAGCGCGAGCAGGCTTTCCTCGGGGATCTGTTCGCCGGTGAAGGCGCGGGGCGACCAGCGTTGTGTGAACAGGGGATCGATCGGGTAATCGGTTTGGCGTGCCTGGGTCATCGGGGGCTCCGGGGAAGTGATCGAAGAGACGCCTTCATCATGCATCCGGACCTGTGCCGGGGTGAAACAAGGAATCCTGGGATGCTTGTGACGCAAAACTAAGCTGCGAATCCGAATTGCCCTGTGTGGCATTCAACCGGCGATCGCCTGGGGCAGCGCTGCGCGCATCACGTCGATGAAGCAGCGCAGGCGGGCCGGGTAGAAGCGGGCGTAGGGATAGACCAGGCTGACCGGCAGCGGTGCGGCCTGCCAGTCTGGCACCAGCTGCACGAGGCGTCCGTCGGCCAGGGCTTCCGTCATCACCCATGCCGAGCCGACGCCGACGCCCAGGCCCATCAGGGCCGCGCTCTTCAGCGCGTAGAGGCTGTCGGTGCTCAGGCGTGGCTCGATCGGCACGACGCGGCGCTCGCCGGTCGTCACGTGGCGTAGCGCGATCTCATGCCGGTAATAGGTGCGCAGAGCCAGCCACGGCAGGCCGGCGAGGTCTTCCGGCTCGCGGGGCATGGCGCCGGCGGCGAGCACCGACGGCGCCGCGACGACAATGCGTGGCACCTCGGCGAGCTGGATGGCGACCAGCGACGAGTCGTCGATCTCGCCGACCTGGATCGCGCAGTCGATGCCGGCGGCGATGAAGTCCTGGATCGCGCTGTCGTCGTGCAGCAGCCATTCGACCTTCATGCGCGGGTAGCGCTGCAGATAGGTGGCGAGCGGGCCGACCAGACGTTCCTGGCCGAAGGCATGGGGCGCCACGACGCGCAGCACGCCTTCCGGTTCCTCGCGGGCGCCTTTCAGACCCGACTCGAAGGCTGCCCAGTTGGCCAGCAGGGCCTTGGCGCCTTCGTAGCAGCGTTCGCCGTCCACCGTCAGGCGCATGGTGTGGGTGGAGCGCTGCAGCAGGCGCACGCCGAGGGATTTCTCCAGGGTCTGCAGGCGCCGGCTGATGGTCGGCTGGGTCATGCCGAGCTGGGTGGCAGCGGCCGACAGGTTGCCGGCCTCGATGATGCGCACGAAGGTCTGGATCAGTTCCAGGCGGTCGCCGGTGGCTGATGCGGCGGCGGGGGCATCGGCACGGGCGCGGGGTTCGCCGGGGGCGGTGATGAGCGTCTTCTTCATGCGTCAAACGTATAACAAATCTGCATGTCAGGCTACTACCGTGGTGGCCGGGCGACGGGCAAGCTTCGCTCACCCATGAAACAGGAGTTTTGCCATGACTTCCATTTGCAAGACGCATGACCCGCTGGCCGTTCCGCTGGTGCCGGAGCGGCCCGAACTGCCTGAGCGGCTCGAAGCGGCGCAGCCGGAGATCCGCAAGCCGGCCCGCTCGCTGATCTTCCTGCTGGCCACGGGCGCCGGCCTGTCCGTTGCATCCCTGTACTACAGCCAGCCGCTGCTCGGCGTGCTGGCGACGGAGTTCGGCGCAGGGGCGCGGGAAGCCGGCTTCGTGCCGACCCTGACCCAGCTCGGCTACGCGCTGGGGATCCTGCTGCTGGCGCCGCTGGGCGACCGCCACGACCGCCGCCAGATCATCCTCGGCAAGTCGGTGCTGCTGATGCTGGCCCTGCTGGCGGCCGGGCTGGCCGGGGATTTCGGCGGTTTCCTGCTGGCCAGCCTGGCCATCGGCCTGACCGCCACGCTGGCCCAGGATTTCGTGCCGGCCGCCGCCAGCCTTGCACCGGAGCAAAGCCGCGGGCGCATCGTCGGTACGGTGATGACCGGTCTCTTGATGGGCATCCTGTTGTCCCGTGTCGTCAGCGGCCTGGTGGCTGAATACTGGGGCTGGCGGGCGATGTTCGCAGCGGCGGCGGCAGGCATTGCGCTCATCGGCCTGGCCGCGTGGCGGTGGCTGCCGCGGTTCGCTCCGACCACGCAGCTCTCCTATCGGGCGCTGCTCGCGTCGTTGCCGGCGCTGCTGGGCCGCCATCGGGAGCTGCGCCGCGCGGCGCTGGCCCAAGGGCTGCTGTCGGTGGGTTTCAGCGCTTTCTGGTCCACGCTGGCGCTGATGCTGCACGGCGAGCCCTTCCATCTGGGGAGCGCCGCGGCCGGGGCCTTCGGGCTGGCTGGGGCTGCCGGTGCGCTGGCCGCGCCGATGGCCGGCCATCTGGCGGACCGTCGCGGACCGGCCCTGGTGATCCGCCTGGCGTCTGGCCTCGCCGCACTGTCCTTCGGTCTGATGGGGCTCGGCACGCAGTTGCCGCCGACCGTCCAGCTGGTGGTGCTGGGTATCGCCACGGTGGGCTTCGACCTCGGCGTACAGGCCTCGCTGATCGCCCACCAGAGCATCGTGTATGGCCTCGACAGCGGTGCGCGCAGCCGTCTTAATGCGGTCCTGGTGGTGAGCATGTTCGTCGGCATGGCGGCGGGGGCGGTGGCCGGCAGCCTGCTGTTTGCCCAGTGGGGCTGGCTGGCGGTCACCGGCCTGGCGATGCTGACGTCCCTGGCGGCACTCGCCGTGCGCGGGCTGCGCGACTGATTGGGGGGCGACGGTCGCGGTGGTGGCAAGGGCTTGCCGCCACGTGTTCCGGACAGAAACGCTGCCAGCTGTGGCAGCGTTTCTGTCAGAAGACTGCCAGCGTGGCGCGCCGGGCCAGCGGCAGCTCAGGCCAAACCCTTGATCACAGGGGCTTTCCGCCGGCCGGGCCAGATGGCACGGATGTTGTTATGGATAGGGTGATTCGCCACGGTTTCGTGAAGCAGTTTTCGCCGTGGTGCCGACCCATTTCAACGCGAGTTCCTTGCAGCCATGAGCGAAGCAGACCCTCGAACCATCATCCCTCCCGACTCCCAGGCCAGGGCGCGGGCGGAAACTGAAGACACCCTCTACGCCGTCCGCCAGAAGGTTTACCCCCGTGCGGTGACGGGCCGCTTTGCGACCTGGCGGTGGATTCTGGTGTGGGCGACGCAGATCATTTTCTACGGCCTGTGCTGGCTGCCGTG
>JAFEDJ010000036.1 GCA_018241685.1 Pseudomonadota bacterium | reverse complement strand
TTCGTACAGCTCTCGGACGAAGACCGCTGGGCACTGGCCTACTTCGCCTCGACGCTGTCGTACTCCGAGGCCGATCAGCAGGCAGGGGCCAAATTGTGGGCCGCGCAACCTGCCCTCCGTGAGGCCGTGCCGACCCTGGCGACGCTGAGCCAGCATTCCGAGGCAGCGCTCGCCAAGACCGTCGGCGCCGATGCCGCTCGCCAGCTCACCGCCTACCTACGGAGCACGCCCCAGTTACTCGCAACGTCAAACACGGGCAGCATACAGATCGCGAAAGACAAGCTGAGGGAGAGCGTTGTCGCGCTGGACAACGGAAACGAACGCTTGGCCTCGCAGCTGGCATTGTCGGCCTATCTGGATGGCTTCGAGCCCGTCGAGCCGGCGCTGGCCGCCAAGAATCAAGCGCTTTTCCACGACATCGAAAAGACGATGGGGCTCTACCGCAATGCACTGACTGCCGGGCAGGTCGAGCGTGCCCACGACATTGCCCAGCAACTGCAAGCCCAGCTCGATGAAGCGCAGGAGGCCTTGGGGGGCACCAAAGACGCCCTCTCGACCTTCCTTGGCGCACTGACCATCCTGCTGCGGGAAGGCCTGGAAGCCTTGCTGGTGGTTGTCGCGATGATGGCATTCCTGAAAAAAGCGGATCGCACCGATGTGCTGCCCTACGTGCATGCGGGATGGATGACAGCGCTCACCGCCGGGGGGCTGACCTGGCTAGTGGCGACCTATGTCGTGGATGTGAGCGGCGCCAGCCGCGAGATGACGGAGGGGGTTTCCGCCGTGTTTGCCGCCGTTGTA
Source organism: Pseudomonadota bacterium (assembly GCA_018241685.1). Taxonomy (GTDB): domain Bacteria; phylum Pseudomonadota; class Gammaproteobacteria; order Burkholderiales; family Rhodocyclaceae; genus Zoogloea. Next base: position 146,600 of record JAFEDJ010000036.1, on the reverse strand, counting down.
CTCCTGGCGGTGGGCATGTGGATGCACCAGAAGAGTCTTGCGGGTCGTTGGCAGACCTATGTGAAGGAAAAATTGTCGTCTGCCCTGAGCAAGAAGTCGGCATTGATGCTGTTCGTACTGTCGTTCGTCACCGTCTATCGCGAAGTCTTTGAAACGGTCCTCTTCTATGCGGCGCTCTGGACCCAGGACAATGGCGTCTATCTGCTTGCCGGCCTCGCCTCCGGCATCGTCATCCTGGCGGCGGTCGCAGCGGTACTCCTGCGCTCCGCGGCACGTCTGCCGATCAGCCAGTTCTTTGCCTTCAGTTCAGCCCTCGTGGGGGTGCTCGCCGTCGTTCTGATGGGCAAAGGTGTGGCCGCACTGCAAAAGGTCGGCATCCTGCAGATCACGCCTATCTCGATACCGCGCATCGATGTTCTTGGCGTTTACCCGTCGATCCAGACCGTTACCGCACAGGTCCTGATCCTGCTCATTATTGTGGCAAGCGTCGCCTACAATTTGAGGTCGCAACGGGCCGCCACGCAATCGTGATAACGTCGTTGTCCCCCGGCCTTTGGCGAGGACAGGACGGCGATGCTGACTCACTGGGAACTGGAACATTACCGACAGCTGTACCGCAATCAGATTGACCGGCTTGTCGAGACCTTGACGGTGCGCCTCCTGCCGACCTTTGACTCCGTGCACGCGGAAGTCGAGGCGCTTCAACAGGAAGCGTACCGAGCGAGCCGTGAGTGTGCCAACGATGGCAACGGGCTCGATCCGCAAATGGCCCATGAGGCCGCTTTCGAGGCGTCGTTAGCGCATTTCGACATTGTGCTCGATTTGCGCCAAGGGCTTCAGAACATGTTCGCGGTCAGTCTCTACCACCTGTTTGAGCAGCAAGTCCGGGCGTTCCACGTTCGTGTTCTACATCAAAAGCCGCTCAAGTTCGGGCCCGATGTGCTGAAGGAATGGGATAAGGCACTCCCCAATTCTGTCCTGAGTGCAGACCAGCGTTCCTGTCTGAACGAACTTCGTCTGCTGGCAAATACCGTCAAGCACGGCGACGGCACATCGGCCCACGAGCTCTATGTGGTGGCGCCTCACCTGTTTCTGGCCGATTGGGAGCAGGATGCGCTCGATGACCCGAGGGTCATCGTCCATAAACCGGACATCGGGGCACCGCTCTTCGGACAAGACCTTTTCGTTCGTCCGGGCGACATACATCGCTACCGGCAACTCCTCAACGGCGTATGGTCGACCTACTTGGAGGCGTTTCACGGGAGGGGGTAGCCTGTCAGTCGCAGCTGACGCGTGTAGAGGTCCTTGATGACGTACATGGGGCTGTGGAGTCTCTAGTCCGCGATCACCTGACCCACGCAGCTCACGAAACGGAAAAATCGTACGCTAAGGCGCGCGACGGCTTTTGACCTAGCAGCAGTGCAAAGCCGCGATCAGTGGGCAGGAGACATTGCCGTGGTGCGCGTTGCACTCGCTCACCAACTTCGACAGCGCCACCTCCATTTGCTTGAGGTCTGCTAGGCGGGCACGTACATCAGCCAGGCGTAGAGCAGCCAATTCAGCCGCCTCGCCGCAATGCGTGCCGTCCTCCAGCCTCAGGAGTTGGCTGATTTCCTCCAGGCTGAACCCCAAGCGCTGGGCTGATTTCACAAACTTCACCCGCGCCACGTCCGTCTGCCCATAGCGGCGGATGCGTCCATACGGCCGCTCCGGCTCCGGCAGCAGGCCCTTGCGTTGATAGAAGCGGATCGTCTCCACATTGACCCCGCCTGCTTTGGCGAAGGCCCCGATGGTCAGGTTCTCCGAAGCGTTCTCCATGGCGCTTGACTCCGTAGTTGACTACGGAAATAACGTTACAACATCAAGCGAAATCCCGGAAGGAGAACCTGATGTTGGAACCCAAGAACGGCCGTGGCGCACTGGCGACCGGCGGCGTAGCGGCCGTCCTCGCCTCGACCTGCTGCCTCGGCCCGCTCGTGCTGGTCGCGCTCGGCTTCTCGGGTGCCTGGATCGGCAATCTGACCGTGCTGGAACCGTACCGACCGTTCTTCATCGGTGCGGCGCTCATCGCACTGTTTTCCGCCTGGCGCAGCATCTTCCGCCCGGTTCAGGCCTGCACGCCGGGTGAGGTGTGTGCCGTGCCGCGGGTGGCGAAGGCCTACAGGGCGATCTTCTGGATCGTGGCCACCTTGGTCTTGGTTGCCCTCGTTTTTCCCTATGTCCTGCCGCTGTTCTACTGAAAGAATATTGTCATGAAAAAACTCGCAATCCTGATCACCCTGGCCGCCACCCTGAGCCCCCCTGCCTGGGCTGCATCCCAAACCATCACCCTGTCTGTGCCCGGTATGACCTGCGCCGCGTGCCCAATCACGGTCAAGAAAGTACTTACCAAGGTGGACGGCGTGAAAAAGGCCGAAGTGCGCTACGAAAATCGGATAGCCATCGTCACCTTCGACGACGCAAAGACCAACGCCGAAGCCTTGACCAAGACCATGGCAAACGCGGGCTACCCCGCTACCGTCAAGCAGTGAGGACGCCATCATGGCTGAAACAATCGCCTTCCACATCGATGGCATGACGTGCACGTCGTGCGCCGAGCATATCCAGGAGGCTCTGGGGAACGTGCCCGGTGTGCGCTCGGCCTCAGTGTCCTATCCGCAAGGACGGGCCGAGATCGACATGGACGCGGACATGAGCTTGGACCCGTTGGTCGCGACCGTGACAGAGCTTGGCTACCGCGCACGGATTGCCGACTCGGCAGGCAAACTGACCGGCGGACTGTTGGACAAGGCGATGGGTTGGCTGGGCGGCGATACGAAGCGCGGTGGCAGCGAGCAGATGCTGCATGTCGCCGTGATCGGCAGCGGCGGTGCGGCGATGGCGGCGGCCTTGAAGGCCGTGGAACGTGGAGCGCGCGTTACGCTCATCGAACGCGGCACTATCGGTGGCACCTGCGTCAATGTCGGTTGTGTGCCCTCCAAGATCATGATCCGCGCCGCACACATTGCGCATCTGCGCCGCGAAAGCCCGTTCGATGAAGGTCTGCCTACCGCAGCGCCGATCGTGCTGCGCGAGCGGCTGCTGGCCCAGCAGCATGGCCGAGTAGAAGAACTGCGCCACGCCAAGTACGAGGGCATCCTGGCGAGCACCCCGGCCATCACCATGCTGCGTGGCGAAGCCCGTTTCAAGGACGTGCGTACGCTGATCGTAGCGACTGGTGACGGTGGCACGCACGAGGTGAGCTTCGAACGCTGCCTCATCGCTACCGGGGCCAACCCCGCGACCCCGCCAATCCCCGGCTTGAAGGACACGCCTTACTGGACCTCCACCGAGGCGCTGACAAGCGACCGCATTCCCGAGCGGCTGGTCGTAATTGGCTCGTCCGTGGTCGCGGTCGAGCTGGCGCAAGCCTTCGCCCGCCTGGGCAGCCAGGTCACGATCCTGGCGCGCAGCACGCTGTTCTTCCGTGAAGACCCGGCCATTGGCGAAGCCATTACGGCCACCTTCCGCGCCGAGGGCATCGAGGTTCTAGAGCACACCCAGGCGAGCAAGGTCGTCTATGCTGACGGGGAATTCATGCTCACCACCGGACACGGGGACGTGCGCGCCGACAAGCTGCTGATCGCCACCGGCCGCGCACCGAACACCCGCAGCCTCAATCTCGATACGGCAGGCGTCGAGGTCAATGCGCAAGGGGCCATCGTCATCGACCGCGCCATGTGCACCAGCGCGCCGCACATCTACGCAGCCGGTGACTGCACCGCCCAGCCACAATTCGTCTATGTGGCAGCGGCGGCCGGCACACGCGCCGCGATCAACATGACCGGCGGCGACGCGGTGCTGGACCTAACAACGATGCCGGCGGTGGTATTCACCGATCCACAAGTAGCGACAGTGGGTTACAGCGAAGCGGAGGCACAGCACGACGGCATTGAGACCGACAGCCGAACGCTCTCGCTCGACAATGTGCCAAGGGCGCTCGCAAACTTTGATACGCGCGGCTTCATCAAGCTGATCGCCGAGGTCGGCACGGGGCGGCTGATCGGCGTACAGGCGGTAGCCCCAGAAGCGGGCGAGCTGATCCAGACGGCGGCGCTGGCGATCTGCCACCGGATGACCGTGCAGGCGCTGGCCGACCAGTTGTTTCCCTATCTGACCATGGTTGAGGGACTCAAGCTCGCGGCGCAGACCTTCAGTAAGGACGTGAAGCAACTGTCCTGTTGCGCCGGGTGAGAACTGGGGTGTTCGATGTGGATGCTCTGCCGCGGCTGTGTTTCGTGCCGGCGGCCTTCTCATGCGGGGATCCGCCTGGCCCCGCTGACGCGGTAGTGCCGGGCGCTGGACGCGCCGGATGCCCGCCCTATCGGACCGAAGGCAAATACCCAGTTGACGCGTTTGCAAACAATCTTAGCTGGATTCGGTGGTGGTCCCCCGACATTGTCTGAACTAGACTTCATTAAGTGAAAATGAGTTGTGCTTTCATGTGTGGTGTGAAATGACCCGGCGACGCCGAAATTCTCGAGCCAATCAATCAGTGGAGGGCGATAGTCGCCACGCTGGAAAACCTTGCCGAGCGTTGTGTTGGCGCACTAATGCCATGGTCTCATCCGATCATCGCAGCACTTGCAGCAGGTTCCGTTTGGGAGGCGCAGACCTCGATCAAAGTGAGCCCGATGCCAACGGACGTCGTCAGCCTGACGCTGTGGCGTGTTAACCATGACCCGCCACTTCAAACAACTAATCTGTCATCTGTTGATTGGGGTATTTCTGTTCGCGCAAATGGCGGTTGCGTCGTATGCCTGTCCTCAGTCCTCTCCGGTTGGATTGAATCAAGTATCGGTATCCATCATGTCCTCGGACGACAACCCATCCATGGACATACCCGCCTGTTGTGACGGGATGGAGCGACCGGACATGGCTAATCCCAATCTTTGCACCGAACATGCCCATTTTGGTCAGCTGAATGATCAGACGCAGATCCCGACGCTGCCTGCAATTCTGCTGACCAGCCTCTATGTCGTTTCCACAGCATCCGAGCTGAATTTCCGGTTCCCGCCTGCCGCCTTAGCCAACTTCCTCGCTGAGTCGTTCCCACCGCACGCCATCTTGCACTGCTGCTTCCGCATTTAGGCCTCCCGACGACACTGTGCTGACGACCTGAGCGGTCGATACAGCACAACGGTTCTGCTCCCCCGTGCTTGTGACCTTTAGGCTCGCTCGCATGGGGATTCGCCCGAGCTGATTCGTTTCCATGTCTGGAGGCTCCGTGTTCGCCGACTCGCTCCGCGCTGTCCATTGGCTTCGTTTGTTTCGCTCTTGCACTGGCCTTAGGCACCGCGGTCCCCAGTACCGAGGCTCGACATATGCTGGATGTCGGCCAAGGCCCTGAGCTTGGCTCAGGCCTCCTCTTGCTGGCTCCGAACGCTGGTCATCCCCGCTGCCTCTGCGAGATGGCGATGGCTGCCGGCCTGTTCCAAGGTTTGGCGACATGATCACCGTGCCGCTCCGATCACTGTTCGTGATCTCGGCCGACCTGCGGCGGCGGTGTCACCTCAACCCTGAATCGGAAATGGAGGTGATTCAGATGTGGTAGATCGACCCAGAAAAGCAAATGCAATCAATCTAATCCATGCGAAGGAGAATGATCATGCGCAAGCTGTTGATACCCTTGTTACTGGCTGTCTCACTGTCCGCTTTGGCCGCCGGCGAGCGGGTCACGGCACAGACCATTGAGCTCAAGGATGGTGGCAAAGTCTTTGTGAAAAAGGACGGGACGATGGTTCATATCGACGCCGCCGGCAATCGCGTCAAGATGCGGAACGGTGTGACGATGGAAGCCAAGGACGGAGCCAAGTACGTGATGAAGAACGATGCCCTGTGGAAGACAATCACCGAAAAGGGAACGCTGAACCCGAAGTTCTGAGGTGGTAGCGGATGGTCTTCGGACCATCCGCTTCAACTCGCGTTCAGAGGCCCTTGAAAACGTCCCGGTGCATCTTGATCGTGGCGGCGGGAGCGCGCTTCTTAGTGTGGTTCTTGGCCATGTCTTCCGCCCACAGACTGGTCTCGAAACCGAGCTTTTCGTAGAAGCAGAGAACTGCGTCGTCGTTGTCCGCATCGACGACGATCAATCGCGCAGCAGACAAGCCCGCCGTATTGAGAATGTCACCGAGGAGGAGTGCCATCAAGGCGCCGCCCACTCCCCTGCGTTGCAGATCCTGATGGACCGCAAGTCGCCCGATCTTGACGGCGGGAAAGGCAGCAAGTTCGATGTGCTCACCGAACCCCAATTCGAACTTCTCGGAGTCGTTGAGCTTGATCGCGTCGTTGGCGAGCGTGAAGTAGCCGACTGGACCTTCGAACTGCTGATGGAAGACCACGTTGGTGAAGCCCAGTCTGGCTTCATGCAAGGCCCGCGCCTGTGTGGTCAGGAACTCGTCCAGCCGAGGCTTTCCGCAGGTGAATGCCCCAAGGGTCGCGGGCTCCACCTCCGTGATCGGGAGGTAGCCATAGCCCTCTTCAGGCAGCATCAGCCGGGGGCAGCGCGATCCGGTACTTGTCGAGGAAGTGGGCTTCTTTGGCGCGCCGAGCCGCAGCGGCCAGATGTACCGCGCGCTCCTGAACAGCCTGAGTCGGCCGGACAGACTCCACGGACACGACAAGCCGCTTCTTCGCCTTGAGGGACGAAGCGTGTTTCTTCATAAGAAGGCTGCGGGCAGAGTGTTTCATGGTAAGGGCACAGTACGTAAGAACGCCTTCCACGCGGCGGGAAGGCACTCGGATACTAGATCAAAAAAGAGAATGTATCCACTGGATATATCCGGCAGATAGCGCACTCCGCTCATGAAGCCACAGTGTGGTGGTTCAGTATGAGCCGCGGTCCCGGACAGTAATGTGCGGCAGGAAGGCCTCCTGCAGTACCTGACGTATTGAAGCGCAGGTCCGTCGGTCATCGTCCATGAGGTTCATGTAGAGCTCGGCGGTCAGTTCGATCAGGTAGGTGTGTTCCCGAAGATGGGCTTCCCGATCAGGGCTCGCACAGGCCTTGAGCCAGCGCTCCTCTAACGCGTAGCTGCGATACGCGCAGTCGATGAACTGGGCAAACAAGGCCGTGACCGTCTCGGCGTCTCCCGAATCCGTCGCCTGGAGCGTTTGCAGTCCGAGGGCCTTCAGGCGACGACTCGTCGCTTCAAGCAAAAGGTCGTTTGATGAAGAGAATGCATCTGAGCAGATCATGGCCGTGAGCCTGCAAACGGATCAGTCCGCGCTGTGGGGCGTGACGATCGATGTCGGTATCCACATCTCGAAAATGTTGCTGTCTTCCCCCGTCCGACCCTCGATGTCGCCTTGGTGCGCGCGGAGGATGGAACGGGTGATCGCAAGGCCCAGTCCGGCGCCATCGCCCGAATGGCGGCGCGATGCGTCCACACGGTAGAAGCGATCAAAGAGACGGGACAGGTGTTCTGTCGGGATAGGCTCCCCGGTGTTCTCGACGGCGAGGTGGACGGTTTCGGTGTCGGTGTTGTCGCATATGACGCTGACCGTTACGGTGATGTGCCCACCCGATGGCGTGTAGCGAAGCGCGTTGGATAGAAGGTTGCCGATGGCGCGTCGGAGCATCAGCCGGTCTCCGGTCACCCATCCTGAACCTTCTAGCTTGAGGGCCACGCCGTTCTCTTCGGCCAGGGCCCCGTAAAAATCGAACAGGGCCATGACCTCGTCCGCCAGATCAAAGGTTTCCTGACCTGGCACGATGAGACCATTTTCCGACTTGGCCAGGAACAGCATGTCCGAGATCATGCGCGACAGGCGTTCGTACTCCTCGGCGTTGGATTCCAGCACTTCCCGGTACTCGCCTGATGTGCGGGTCTTCGAGAGTGCCACCTGGGTTTGCGTCATCAGGTTGCTGACTGGCGTGCGGAGTTCGTGGGCCAGATCGGACGAGAAGTCCGAGAGACGCGTGAAGGACTCCTCCAGCCGGGCCAGCATGTCGTTGAGGGATTCGGCCAACTCGGCCAGTTCGACCGGCACGGTGTCCACTGGCAGGCGCTGGTCAAGATGCTGGGCGCTCACTTCCGTTGCCCTCCGTCTCATCTCGCGCAGAGGTGCCAAGCCTCGGCGGGCGACGAACCAGCCGAGCAGACCGGTTGCGGCCGTGCCGCCCACGATGACGAGCCACAGTGTCCTCATGAACGAGTCCATGAAATTGCGGTGATGGGAGATATCTGTCGCCACTGCGACAACGGCCGGCGGCCACGACGGCACCCCGGTCGGCACCTCGGCCGCAATGCCCCGGAAAGGCATTTGTCCATCCACTTGCCAGACGTAGGGGTGATTGACCCCGGCCGTCTTGACACGATCCAGCAGCGGTTGAGGGAAAGGCGCGCCTTCGGTCGCAAACAGGGTGCGCCCATCCGGTCCCTTGAGTGCGACGACCAGGCCGTGATGTCCGATCAGTGAGTCATCCATCTGCTGGGGAATGGCCGCCAGGTCCGTGGGTGAGCGGACCTTCGCCATGGCATGGCGAATCAGTTCAAGTTTGCCGGTCAAGGCCTCCATGTCCTGTTCTTCGAAGTGGTGTTCGACGGACTGGGCCACGATCAACCCCAGAACCAGCAACACGGCCGTCGAGGCTGCCGCAAAAAGCAGGGTCAGGCGGAAGGTCAGGGACTTGCGGCGGACGCTCGTGCGCACTATTCGCTCTCCTGTTCTTCCAGCACATAGCCCATGCCCCGCACAGTGCGAATCAGCTTGGGCTCGAAGCCGTCGTCGATCTTGGCGCGAAGGCGGCGCACGGCCACTTCGATCACGTTGGTGTCGCTGTCAAAGTTCATGTCCCATACCTGCGATGCGATCAACGAGCGCGGGAGCACTTCGCCACGTCGTCGTAGCAACAGTTCAAGGAGGGCAAACTCCTTGGCGGTCAGATCAATCCGCCGACCTGCTCGGGTGACACGCCGACGCGGGAGATCCAGCTCGAGGTCGGCTGCTCGCAAGGCATCGACTTCCTTGTTCTTCACACCACGGCGTAGCAGTGTGCGCACCCGGGCCAGGAGCTCCGAGAAGGCGAAGGGCTTCACGAGGTAATCGTCAGCGCCCAGCTCCAGCCCCTTGACCCGGTCATCAACGCTGTCTTTGGCGGTCAGAAACAAGATCGGCATCTCCTTGCCAGCCTTGCGCAGGGCCTGCAGGACGCGCCAGCCATCGAGTCCCGGCAACATCACGTCGAGCACGATGAGATCGTAGGCTTCGTTCATTCCACAATGCAGTCCGTCCATGCCATCCCGGACCAAATCCACATTGAAGCCGGCCTCGACCAGCCCTTGCTTGAGGTAGTCCCCGGTTTTGGGTTCGTCCTCGACGATCAGTATTTTCATGGTCTTCCTCGCTTCCTGCTCATACGGCTGGCGCTAGTGTGGCGCAACGCACTTCCGTTTTTCCCAAGATTACAAAGATGTAATTCGTGGGTCAGTCTCCTGTCGGTTTTTGCGCCGCACACTGCTCGCCATGGGAACGCCAGATTCCCAGCCTACCTTTTGACCCCATGGAGAAGACCGATGCGATCCTATTTGCTCGGGCTATCGGCGCTGGCCATGATGAACAGCGTCTGGGCGGCTACGCCGCCTTTGCTGGAGACGAGCTCCAGCCCGTCCCCGTATGTGTCCTCCCTGTCGGATTACCACGCCTGGTCGGAACCGCCGGTCGGGCCGTGGCGCGCCGCCAATGAATCGGTCCAGCGCGGAATGGATGCACATGCAGCCCCCTCTACGCCTGACCAGCCCGCTGAGGCTCGTGAAGCCCGTGAGGCTTTGCAGAAAAAGGGCGATGCGGCGCCGACGCCGCCGGCCATGCCGCCTGCCGGCCATCATCATTAGGAGGCCGCCATGCGCTCATACCTATCCGTACGCCCCCTGGGGCTGATCAAGACCCTGACCGTGCTGGTGCTCGGCACGCTGACCCTCAGCGGCTGTGCCAGCTTTTCTGAGGACGGAGGCTTCGGCACGGTCCGGGATACGACCCGTGCCCGAATCGGCGCCGATGCCCGCTGGGCCAGAGACGATGCGGACCGCAAGGAGGTCGATGCCCGCGTCGCCGAATTGCTGACCAAGCCGCTGACGGTGGAGGACGCGGTTCAGGTCGCCATCTATAACAACCGCGGGCTGCGCGCGTCGTTCTACGAGCTTGGCATCAGCGAAGCTGAAATGGTCCAGGCCGGGCGGCTGCCCAACCCCCATTTCTCCATGCTGCGTGCCAGTCGAGCCGAGAATGGTGTGCGCGAGTTCAAGATCGAACAGGTGCTGACCTTCAACCTGTTTGCGCTGATCACGATGCCCATGGCCGTTGAGGTCGAGAAGCGGAATTTCGCCCAGACCCAGCGCATGACGGCGCTGGAGGTTGCCCGGGTGGCCTCGGAGACGCGCAAAGCCTACTTCGGTGCGATCGCCGCGGAGGAGTCGGTGCGTTACCTCCGGAAAGTCAGGCAAGCTGCAGAAGCGGGTGCCGGACTGGCTCGCAAGATGGCCGAGGTCGGTAATTTCAATCGCTTGCAGCAGGCGCGTGAGCAAGGCTTCTATGCCTCAGCCGCTCTCGATCTGGCTCGCGCAGAGCAAGCCCATATCGCGGCGCGGGAACGCTTGACCAAGCTGCTCGGTCTGCCGTCGCCACAGTCGATTCAGCTCCCCGAGCGCCTGCCGGATCTGCCCAAGGCACCCGACGAACAGCCGGCCGTTGAACAGACCGCGCTTGATCAGCGGCTGGATCTCCAGGCCGTCCGTCTCGAAACGGAAGCGCTGGCCAAGAACCTTGGCCTTACCCAGGCCACGCGCTTCATCAACGTGCTGGAGTTCGGTCCGGCGCGCGTCCTGGAGGGGACGCGGGACAGTGGCTACAAACGCGGCTACGAAGTGAGTTTCGAGCTCCCGCTCTTCGATTTTGGCGGCAGCAAGGTCGCCAAGGCCGAAGCCATCTATGGGCAAGCAATCGAACGCGCGGCCGAGGCGGCAATCAATGCCCGTTCGGAAGTACGCGAAGCCTACTCGGCATACCGCAGCAGCTTCGATATCGCCAAGCACTACCGGGACGAAATCGTACCGCTCAACAAACGGATCGCCGAAGAGAACCTGCTGCGCTACAACGGCATGCTGATCGGGGTGTTCGATCTGCTGGCCGACGCCCGTTCCCAGATCACCAGCGTGAACAGCTACATCGAGTCCTTGCGTGACTACTGGATCGCCCAAAGCGATCTGCAGATGGCCCTGATCGGTAAGCCGTCCCTGGCTCCTGCCGCACGCACCGCACCGGCCAGCACCGGCCGTCCGGATCACTGAACCAAAAGGACATCCGATGACATCACGTCGCGCATTCATCCAAAGTCTGGGACTGACCGGAGGTGCCGTTGCCGCGGCTTCGGTAAGTCCGGTGGCCATGGCCGCCTTGCCGGAACTAATCACGAAGAATGATCCGAACACGGCACCGCCACATCTTCCCCGCGGCGTCACTGGCGCAGGCCGGCCCTACAACCCGGTGGTCACCCTCAATGGTTGGACCCTGCCATGGCGCATGAACAAGGGGGTCAAGGAGTTTCACCTGGTGGCTGAACCGGTTGTGCGCGAAATCGCGCCCGGGATGAATGCCCACCTGTGGGGTTACAACGGACAAAGCCCCGGCCCCACCATTGAAGTGGTCGAAGGCGATCGGGTCCGCATTTTCGTCACCAACCGCCTGCCCGAGCACACCACCATCCATTGGCACGGACAGCGCCTGCCCAATGGAATGGATGGTGTCGGTGGGCTCACCCAGCCTCAGATCCCACCGGGCAAGACCTTCGTCTACGAGTTCGTGGCACGCCGCCCGGGTACCTTCATGTATCACCCCCACGCGGATGAGATGACCCAGATGGCGATGGGCATGATGGGCTTCTGGGTCACCCATCCGAAGGAGCGAAATCCGCTCATCGACGAGGTGGACCGGGACTTCTGCTTCCTCTTGAACGCCTACGACATCGATCCGGGTAGCTATACGCCAAAGGTGAATACGATGCTCGACTTCAACTTGTGGACCTTCAACAGCCGGGCCTTCCCGGGCATCGATTCCCTCAACGTGCGCCAGAACGATCGCGTGCGGATCCGCGTGGGCAACCTGACGATGACGAATCATCCGATTCACCTGCATGGCCATGAATTCACGGTGACCGGCACGGATGGTGGCCCGACACCCAAGGGCGGCCGCTGGCCGGAGGTGACGACCGACATTGCTGTCGGGCAAATGCGCCAGGTCGAATTCATTGCCAACGAACCGGGGGACTGGGCGTTCCATTGTCACAAGAGCCACCACACGATGAATGCGATGGGGCATGACGTGCCGACGATGATCGGTGTCGATCACCGGGAGGCCGCCAAGCAGATCACCGATCTCATCCCCGACTACATGGTGATGGGTGAGCGCGGTATGGCTGACATGGGGGAAATGGAAATGCCGCTGCCGGACAACACGCTTCCGATGATGACGGGCCAAGGCCCGCATGGCGCCGTCGAGATGGGCGGCATGTTCACCATCCTGAAGGTCCGTGCCGAGCAGAAGGCCGGCGATTACTCGGATCCCGGCTGGTACAAGCAACCGCCTGGGACGCGTGCTTACGAATGGACTGGGCCCGCTGCCGAGCCTCCCCGTGCAAACACCCAGGGAGGGCAGTCCATGCCCGCGCAGGGTAAGCCGGCGGCAACCGACGTGCACGTCCGCAAGCCCGGTCCGCATACGGGGCACTGAATCCCATTCACCATAGCTCGAACTGAGGAGCCCCATCATGAACAAGACCCTGATCACCGTTGCGGCGCTGGCTGCCGTGGGCGCGGCCTCGGGCGCCATCGCCCTGTACGCCGGCGCCATCAACATTGCGGCCGATGAGCCGCATCACCCACTGACCTACCGTTTGCTGGAATTTGCCCGGGAGCGCTCCATCGCCGTTCGGGCCGGAGACATCAAGCCGCCGATCGATCTGGCGAATCCGGAACGCGTCCGCCGCGGCTCCGGCAACTACGACGCGATGTGCGTGGGCTGCCATTTGTCTCCGGGTGCGGAAGACTCGGAGATTCGCAAGGGGCTGTATCCGACGCCACCCAAACTGGCCGACAAGCCGGCGGCGCTGCTCGATCCTCAATTTGCCGAGGCGCGCCAGTTCTGGATCATCAAGCACGGGATCAAGGCGTCGGGTATGCCGGCCTGGTCCAAGGGCGGGATGGAGGATGAGGCGATCTGGGATCTAGTCGCGTTCGTTCAGAAGCTCCCTGGGCTGACTGCCGCCGATTACACGAGGCTGGTGGCGTCCAGCGAGGGACACAGTCATGGTGGGCTCGATGGGCATCACGATAGGCACGCGCATGACGACGACCATGGGGATCATGATCACAGCGACGATGCCGGCCATCATAACGATGAGGCCGCCTCGGTGTCGCCCCAGGAGAAAAAGGGCCATACCCATCCGCCCGGCTTCAAGCATAGCCACTGACGCCGTCCCAGATTACTGAAATGTAATTTTTGGGACAGCTTCCCGTCGGGTTGCGCTTGTCAGAATGAGCCATCCCAATCACCAAAGGACGGATCATGAAACTGCAAACGCTGATCTTGTCGTCCGTACTGAGCCTGATGGCCGGCTCGGCGCTGGCCGCGGTGCAGGTCGATGTGTACAAGAGCCCGTATTGCGGGTGCTGCGGAAAATGGATTGAACACCTGCGTGCCCAGGGCTTCGAGGTGACAGCGCACGATGTGACGGACGTCCCGGGCCAGCGCAAGAAGCTCGGTATGCCCGAAGCCTATGGTTCGTGCCACACCGCCAAGGTCGGCAACTATCTCATCGAGGGGCATGTCCCGGCCGCCGATGTCCAGCGCCTGCTGAAAGAGAAGCCCAAGGCCATCGGGTTGGCCGTCCCCTCAATGCCGCCAGGCTCACCGGGCATGGAAAGCGCCAGGCCCATGCCCTACGAGACGCTGCTTGTGCGTGCCGATGGCTCCAGCCGCGTGTTTGCCCGCCACTGATTATTCATTTGCGTTCATCTGGATCAAATCATGAAAACCACCCTTGGAATCGTCCTTGCCGCCCTTGTCGGCACCGTGAGCCTGCCGGCCCTTGCGGACAACGAAACGCCCGACGCGGCGGCCCACAACCATGCTGGGCACGGTATGGCTGCATCTCAAATGACCGAAGGTCTTGTGAAGAAGGTCGATAAGTCGGCCGGCAAACTCACTTTGTCTCACGGGCCGCTGCCCAATGGCATGCCTGGGATGACCATGGTGTTTCGCGTCAAGGATCCGGCCTGGCTGGATCAGGTGAAGGCCGGGGACACCATCCATTTCATGGCAGAGCAGATCAACGGCGCCATGACCGTCGTGCACTTGCAGCGCGACTAAGTTGCTTCGCGATGTCGGAAGCGCGGGGAAGCACCCGCCTTCCAGGCGTCACCGTCCAGGGAGTGGAACATGAGAATACGAGGCAGGCGGATGCGGTGGGCCGCCATCGCGTTGTTGGGCGCATTCAGTTGGGTAGCTCAGGCACAGGAGGCCCCAATCGGCACCGACGTGGATTCGCTGCTGAACTATGCCCGCAGTCGCAACCCCGACTACGCGGCGATGCGGTTTGAAGCTGACGCCGCCACAGAGCGCATCGTGCCCGCCGGTGCGCTGCCCGACCCGAAGTTCCGTACCGAACTGCGCGACATCACGCGCATGGGCGAACAGAATCCGGCGCTGCTGCCGGCCCAGGTCGGCAGCACGCGCTACCTGCTGATGCAGGACGTGCCCTGGCTCGGCAAGCGGGATCTGAAGCGGGAGATCGCTGAACTCGATGCCCGCGGCGCCGAAGGGCGTGCCAACGGCACCTGGGCGGAACTGGCCGCCCGCATCAAGACCGCCTATTCGCAGCTCCAGTACGTCTATCGCAACGAGCAGCTGACCCGCGAAATCCTCGACCTGATGGTCCGTCTCGAGAAGATCGCCCAGGTGCGCTACGCCGGCGGACTGGCCGCTCAACAGGACGTGATCCGTGCCCAGGTCGAACAGACCAGCATGAAAAATGAGTTGGTCGCCCTGCAGAACGAACGTCGGCAACTGCAGGCGCGCCTGAATGCCCTTCTTGCAAGGCCGACTTCCTCTCCCTTGGCGGCCCCGGAGCGCCTGCGGACACTGCCCGCGCCCGCTCAACTCGATCCGACGACCCTGGAAGAGCGGGCACGGACGAAGAACCCACAGATCTTTGCCGACGAAGCCCGCATTCGCTCGGCGGAGAAGAGTCGCGAACTCACTTACAAGAACCGCTACCCCGACTTCACGCTCGGTGTCTCGCCAATCCAGTACCAGGGCGCGGTGCGTGAATGGGAATTGATGGTGGAACTGAACCTGCCGCTACAGCAGGGCAGCCGCCGGGCCCAGGAGCGGGAGTCCGAGGCCATGCTGTCTGCCGCCAAGGCCCGCCGCGACGCGACCGCCAATCAGGTGCTGGGTGATCTGGCCGAGAACCTGTCCGGTTTCGATGCGGCTCGCCGGACCGAGAACCTGGCCTCAACGAGCCTCTTGCCGCAATCTGAACTCACTTTCAAGGCGGCCCTCGCCGGGTACGAGACCGGCAAGGTGGACTTCGCCACTTTGCTCGACGCCCAGCGGCAGATCCGGCAGGCCCGACAGTCCCAAATCAAGGCCCAGGCCGAAGCACAGATACGCCTTGCCGACATCGAACGCATTCTTGGAGAAGACCTATGAAAACAGGCGCAGGCATTGCGGTCGGCCTTGCTGTTGCGTTGGCTGCCGGTGGCGGCTACTGGCTCGGGCAACGCCCTTCGTCAGGCCATGAACCCGCTGCCAGTCCGGTTGCGGCGGCACCGATGGATGGCGCGAAGAAGGAGCGCAAGCTGCTGTATTACCGCAACCCGATGGGCCTGCCGGATACGTCGCCGACGCCCAAGAAGGATCCGATGGGGATGGACTACATCCCGGTCTATGAAGGCGAAGCGGATGACGAACCCGCGGCAGCCAACGCGATCAAGATCAGCACCGACAAGGTCCAGAAGCTCGGCGTGCGCACCGAGGCGGCCGAGTTGCGCAGCCTGGACCGCACGGTGCGCGCCGCCGGCCGCGTGGAGATCGACGAGCGGCGCAGCTTCGCGATCTCGCCGAAGTTCGAGGGCTACGTCGAGCGCCTGCATGTGAATGTCACCGGCCAGCCGGTCGCCCAAGGCCAGCCGCTCTTCGAGGTGTACAGCCCCGAGTTGGTGTCGGCCCAGCGGGAATACGCCATTGCCGCCCAGGGCGTCGACGCGCTGAAGGATGCCGGCAGCGAAGCACAGAGCGGCATGAAGCAACTGGCCGAATCGAGCTTGCTGCGCCTGCGCAACTGGGACATTTCAGAAGAGCAGATCCGTGCTCTTGCCAAGTCGGGTGCCACCAAGCGCACGCTGACCTTCCGCTCCCCGGTGGCCGGTGTCGTCACCGAGAAGAAGGCTTTGCAAGGGATGCGCTTCATGCCGGGCGACACCTTGTATCAAGTGGCCGACCTGTCGTCCGTGTGGGTCATCGCTGACGTGTTCGAGCAGGACATCGGCCTGGTGCGTAGCGGCAGCCTCGCCAAGGTGCGCATCAATGCCTATCCGGACAAGGTCTTCGAGGGCAAGGTGAGCTATGTCTATCCGACCTTGAATGCGGAAACGCGAACGGTCGCGGTTCGGGTGGAGTTGCCAAACCCGGGGCAGCTGTTGAAACCCGCAATGTTTGCGCAGGTAGAGGTACCGGTGGAGGGCAAGGGCCAGGTCGTGACTGTGCCGAGCTCGGCGGTCATCGACAGTGGCACCCGCCAGATCGTCCTTGTCGCGCACGGCGAAGGCCGTTTCGAGCCACGGGACGTGAAGCTGGGCGGTCGTAGCGAGAACCATATCGAAGTGATGGATGGCGTCAAGGCCGGCGAAAAGGTGGTTGTCGCCGCCAACTTCCTGATCGATGCGGAAAGCAACCTGAAAGCGGCGGTCGGTGGCTTTGGTCATTCGGGCCATGGTGGTGCACCGAAGTCCGGAAAGGACGGCGAGAAGCCTGCGGCGGCGCCCCAAGCGGCCGGGCACCGGGCTGAAGGCACGGTGGACAGTGTCGATGCCAAGGACGGTACGGTCAGCTTGAGTCACGGCCCGGTCGCCAGCCTCAAGTGGCCGGCGATGACCATGGAGTTCAAGGTGGCCAATCCGTCGCTGCTCCAGGCCTTGAAGCCGGGCGTGAAGGTGGATGTTGAATTCGTCGAGCGCCAGCCCGGCGAATGGGTCATCACCTCGGCAGCCCCTGCCGGCAAAGCGGCTACGCCGGCGCCGACGGCCAATCCTCACGCCGGCCACTGACACAGGATCCATCATGCTGGCCAAAATCATCGACTGGTCGGGCCGGAACCGCTTCCTGGTTCTGCTCGCCACACTGTTCATTCTCGCGGCCGGGGTGTTTGCGGTGCTGCGTACGCCCATCGACGCGCTGCCCGACCTCTCCGACGTGCAGGTCATCGTCTACACCGAATACCCCGGCCAGGCGCCGCAGGTGGTCGAGGACCAGGTCACCTACCCGCTCACCACGGCCATGCTGTCGGTGCCCAAGTCGAAGGTGGTGCGGGGTTTCTCCTTCTTCGGTGCGTCCTTCGTCTACATCATTTTTGAAGACGGCACCGACATTTACTGGGCCCGCTCACGGGTCCTCGAATACCTCAACTTCGCCGCGGGCCGCATGCCCAAGGGCGTGACACCCCAGATCGGCCCGGACGCCACCGGCGTCGGCTGGGTCTATCAATACGCGCTGATCGCCAAGGAGAAGACCCTTGCCGAGCTGCGTACGATCCAGGACTGGTATCTGCGCTACCAGCTGGCCAAGGCCCACGGCGTCGCCGAGGTGGCCTCCATCGGCGGCTTCGTGCAAACCTACCAGGTCACCGTCGATCCGGTGAAGCTGCGCGCCTACGGCATTCCGCTGATGAAGGTCGCCCAGGTGATCCGCGACTCCAACCGGGACGTCGGCGGCCGCGTGGTGGAGATGGCCGAGACCGAGTACATGGTGCGCGGCAAGGGCTACCTGCGCGGCAAGGCGGACATTGAACGGCTGGTGGTGAAGGCTGACAAGGGCACGCCGGTGCTGGTCCGCGACATAGCCCGCGTCGAGCTGGCGCCGGACGAACGCCGCGGCCTCACCGAGCTGAACGGCGACGGCGAGGTGGTGGCCGGCATCGCCATGGCCCGCTACGGACAGAACGCGCTGGAGGTCATCCACAACCTGAAGGACAAGATCGCCGAGATCGGGCCCGGCCTGCCGGAAGGCGTGTCGGTGCAGACCGTCTATGACCGCTCCGAGCTGATCCACCGGGCCATCGAGACCCTGAAGGGCACGCTGATCGAGGAGTCGATCATCGTGGCGCTAGTCTGCGTGGTCTTCCTGCTCCATGTGCGCAGCGCGCTGGTGGCGATCCTGATGTTGCCGGTGGGCGTGCTGATGGCCTTCATCGCGATGCGCCTGCTGGGCATGAACTCCAACCTGATGAGCCTGGGTGGCATCGCCATTGCGATCGGCGCAATGATCGACGCCGCCATCGTGATGATCGAGAACGCCCACAAGCACCTGGAGCGCCTGCCGGACGGCCACACCACGGCCGAACGTTTCGAAGCCATGCTGGCCGCCTGCAAGGAGGTCGGCCCGGCGCTGTTCTTCTCGCTGCTCATCATCACCGTCTCCTTCCTGCCGGTGTTCACGCTGGAAGGCCAGGAAGGCCGCCTGTTCTCGCCGCTGGCCTACACCAAGACCTTCTCGATGGCCGGCGCCGCGTTCCTGTCCGTCACCTTGGTGCCGGTGCTGATGCTGCTGTTCATCCGCGGCAAGATCATGCCGGAAGCCAAGAACCCGGTGAACCGGGTCCTGATCTGGCTGTACCGGCCGATCATCGCCGCGGTGATGCGCTGGAAGAAGTTGACCATCGTGCTGGCCGTGCTGGCCTTGGGCGTGTCGATCTATCCAGCTTCGCGTCTCGGCTCGGAGTTCATGCCGACCTTGAACGAAGGCACCTTGCTCTACATGCCAGCCTCTCTGCCGGGCATGTCCATCACCAAGGCTGCCGAGCTCATGCAGACCCAGGACAAGATCATCAAGAGCTTCCCCGAGGTCGAGTCGGTGTTCGGCAAGGCCGGCCGCGCCAACACCGCGACCGACCCGGCCCCGGTCGAAATGTTCGAGACCGTCATCAACCTCAAGCCCCTGTCCGAATGGCGGCCGGGCATGACGACCGACAAGCTGATATCGGAAATGGACAAGGCCCTGCAGTTCCCCGGTGTCGCCAATGCCTGGACGATGCCGATCAAGGCCCGCACCGACATGCTGTCCACCGGCATCCGCACGCCGATCGGCATCAAGGTCTTCGGCAAGGATCTCGCTGAAATGGAGAAGCTGGCCAAAGAGATCGAGGCCGTCGTGAAGACCGTGCCCGGCACCACCAGCGCCTTCGCCGAGCGCATCACTGGGGGCTTCTACCTCAACATCGAGCCCGACCGGGAACAGCTGGCCCGCTACGGTCTCGCCGTCGGCGACCTGCAGGATGTGATCGGTAGTGCGCTCGGCGGCGAGATGGTCACCACCACCGTCGAAGGGCGCGAGCGCTTTGGCGTGACCGTACGCTACCCGCGCGAGCTGCGCTCCGATCCCCAGCAGATCGCCAGCCAGGTGCTGGTGCCGACGATGGGGGGCACGATGGTGCCGCTGGGGCAGTTGGCGAAGGTCTCGGTCGCAAAAGGTACGCCGGGTATTCGCACTGAGAATGCCTTGTTGTCGGCCTATATCTTCGTGGATATCCGGGACCGGGATATCGGTGGCTACGTGGCCGACGCGAAGAAGGCTGTCGCCGCGCAAATCAAGTTCCCACCGGGCTACTACGTGACCTGGAGCGGCCAGTTCGAGTTCATGGAGCGTGCCATCGAGAAGATGAAGATCGTCATCCCGATCACGCTGCTGACGATCTTCCTGCTGCTCTATCTGAACTTCCGGCGCATCACCGAAACCTTGATCGTCATGCTGTCGGTGCCTTTCGCGCTGGTCGGTGGCGTGTGGCTGATGTGGCTGCTCGGCTACAACCTGTCCGTCGCGGTGGCGGTCGGCTTCATCGCGTTGGCTGGCGTGGCGGCGGAGACCGGTGTGGTGATGCTGATCTACCTGGATCACGCCTGGGAAGCGCTCAAGGCCCGCTGCCGCGAGGAAGGCCGCGCACCCCACGTGGGCGACCTGTACGAGGCGGTGATGGAAGGCGCCGTCGAGCGCGTCCGCCCGAAGATGATGACGGTCGTCGCGATCATGGCCGGCCTCTTGCCGATCATGTGGGGCACTGGCACCGGCTCGGAAGTGATGAGCCGCATCGCCGCACCGATGGTCGGCGGGATGATTTCCTCCACCGTCCTGACCCTCGCCGTGATCCCGGCCATCTACGCGCTGGTCAAGCAATGGCGGCTGGGACGTGGGCTGGAGGGGTAGCCATAAACAAGGAGGCTCAGATGAACGCGCGCACGCAAACCCAACGGGACCCAGTGTGCGGCATGACGGTGAGTGATGGCGCTCACACCACGGTCTACCATGGGGTGACCTTCCATTTCTGCTCGGCCCAGTGCCTGGCGCACTTTCTGGAGGCACCGGCCTTATTCGCCGGTGCAGTCCGCGGGGAGGATATTCGGGCCATGCCCAAGCGCCGCCTGTTGCGCATCGCGACGGGTGCAGCCCTTGACGAGACCTGCCGCCGACTCCAGGCAATGATGGGGGTGAGCGCGATTCGGGCCGAGGCGGATCGGCTGCACATCGACTATGACCTGCGCCGGGTGTCCCTTTCCCAGATCGAAGCCGAAATACAGGCGGCGGGCATCGTCCTGAAAGGTGGCCTACACGCACTGCGCCGTAGCCTGTGGCGCTTCACCGAGCACAATGAACTGCAGAACGCGGCCCGCACCGGGCCCCAGGCTTGCTGCAACCGGCCGCCCACGCCGCGCTGAGTGTGTCCTTCACTTTAGGAGGCCGTGATGATCGACTCCCGTGAATCGTCTCAAACTGGAACGGATGCCCAGGCCCACGTTCATCACCGCCGCGGTCGATGGATGTGGTGGCTGTTTGCCGCGATGGCCCTGTTCTACCTGTTGGCGGAACACCGTGCCCATCTGTTCGGCGTTCTGCCCTATCTGCTGGTGCTGGCCTGTCCCCTGATGCACCGCTTCATGCATGGGCACCATGGCCACAGGCATGACCATGTGGCCGAAGACAAGGGAGATCACCATGAACAGCCATGACGGTGATTATGGATTGTGGGCGCTGGTCGTCATCAATTCGCTCTTCTTCATCCTGTTTGCCGCGAGCTACTTCAAGCCGAAGAGCAAACAGGACTGGCGCACGCTGGGCCTGTTCTCGGCGTTTGTGGTCGCACTGTTTACCGAGATGTATGGCTTTCCGTTGACCATCTACCTGCTCTCCGGGTGGCTCACGGAACATTTCCCAGGAATCAACTGGCTCTCCCATGATGCGGGGCATCTGCCGGAAATGATTTTCGGGTGGAAGGCCAATCCCCACTTTGGTCCTTTCCACATCCTGTCCAGCCTCTTCATCATCGGCGGTTTTTGGCTACTCGCGGACGCCTGGCCGGTGCTCTACGAGGCGCAGAAAGCCGGGAGACTGGCCTCCACCGGTCCCTATGGCCGCATCCGTCATCCCCAGTACGCCGCCTTCATCCTGATCATGATCGGCTTCCTGTTTCAGTGGCCAACCTTGCTGACGCTGATTCTCTTTCCCGTCTTGCTCGTGACCTATGTCCGTCTTGCCAAGCGGGAGGAATCGCAGGCGCTGGAGACTTTCGGCGATGCGTATCGCGACTACATGCGCAGAACCCCCGGATGGTGGCCGGCTTTCAAGGAGCGTCGGTCCCCCAACTGAATTCGACGCACACACATAAGGAGCTGCCATGACCTCCGCCGCTTCCGGGCATCGTCACGACCATGCCCACTCTCATTCCCCCTCTGGTCCCCACGCTACGGGGCCGGAGACAGCGACAGATCCCGTCTGCGGAATGAAGGTCAAACCCGAGTCGGCCTTTCAGAGCGAATTTGCGGGCGCGACCTATCGGTTCTGCAGCAGTCACTGCAAATCCCAGTTCGATTCCGATCCACCGCGCTACGTCCAGCCGCAGGTTTCGGCGCCGAAGGCGGATCCCGAGGCGGAATACACTTGCCCGATGCACCCGGAAGTCCGCCAGATCGGTCCCGGCAACTGTCCGAAATGCGGCATGGCGCTCGAACCGGTGATGCCGGAACTGGCGGCTGAAGACGATACCGGCGAATACCGGGATTTCCGGCGCCGCTTCTGGTCGAGCCTGCCGCTCACCCTGGTCGTGGTCGTGCTGGCGATGGCGGGACATCAACTGACCGATCTATCGCCCGCCTTGCGCAGCAGCCTGGAGATGGCACTCAGCATTCCCGTCGTCCTGTGGGCCGGCTGGCCTTTCTTCGTGCGCGGTGCGCAATCGATGCTCCATCGCAGTCCGAATATGTGGACGTTGATCAGCCTCGGCACCGGCGCGGCCTTTCTCTACAGTGTCGTCGCCACGCTGGCGCCTGGACTTTTCCCGGAGTCCTTCATGGTCCACGGTCGGATCGGCGTTTACTTCGAAGCGGCGGTCGTCATCATCTCGCTCACGCTGCTGGGGCAGATGCTGGAGCTGCGTGCCCGCTCGCAGACATCGGCGGCGATCAAGTCCCTGCTGGGCCTGGCTCCGAAGACCGCCAGACGCATCCGGGCCGATGGCAGCGAGGAGGACATTCCCCTCAACCACGTCCATGTGGGTGATCTGCTGAGAGTCCGACCGGGCGAGAAAGTCCCGGTGGATGGCGTGGTGGTCGAAGGCGGCAGTGCGGTTGATGAGTCGATGCTCACCGGTGAGCCGCTGCCGGTCAGCAAGCGCGTGGCGGACACGGTGATCGGTGCGACGCTGAACACCTCGGGCAGCCTCATCATCCGCTCGGAGAAGGTCGGTGCCCAGACCATGCTGGCGCAGATCGTCCAGATGGTGGCGCAGGCCCAGCGCTCCCGTGCGCCGATGCAGCGGCTGGCTGACAGTGTGGCCGGCTACTTCGTGCTGGCCGTCGTCACCATCGCCGTTGTCAGCTTCTTCGCCTGGGGGCTGCTCGGTGGTGAGCAAGGTTGGGTCTTCGGGCTCATCAGTGCGGTGTCGGTGCTGATCATCGCCTGCCCCTGCGCCCTCGGGTTGGCAACGCCGATGTCGATCATGGTGGCCACAGGCAAAGCCGCCACCCAGGGCATCCTGTTCCGGGATGCAGCGGCCATCGAGCATCTGCGCCGGATCGACACGCTGATCGTCGACAAGACCGGCACGCTGACCGAAGGGCGTCCCGCCTTCGAGCGTGCCATCGCTTTGCAAGGCATGGGCGAGGACGAGATCCTTCGCCTTGCGGCCAGCCTCGACCAGGGCAGCGAGCACCCGCTGGCCGATGCCATCGTGCGAGCGGCCCGCGAGCGGGGACTGACTCTCGATAAGGTCGATGCGTTCGAGTCATCGAGCGGCATCGGCGTCCATGGCATCGTGGGAGGCCGGCGCCTGGCGCTTGGCAATGCGGCGTTGATGGCACAGGAGGGCGTGGCGCTCGACTCCACCGCCGAGCTCGACGCCCTTCGCCACAGCGGTGCCAGCGTGATCCATCTCGCCCGTGACGGGCTCCTTATTGGCCTGCTCGCCGTTTCCGACCCGATCAAGGCGAGCACGCCGGAAGCACTGACGAGCCTGCGGACAGCCGGCTTGCGGGTGGTGATGGCGACTGGCGACGGCTTCACCACCGCACGTTCGGTGGGGGAGCAGTTGGGGATCGAAGAAGTCTATGGAGAGGTCAAACCGGCCGACAAGCTCGCCCTGGTGGCAAGACTGCAGCAAGAAGGACATGTCGTGGCGATGGCCGGCGACGGTATCAACGACGCACCGGCCCTCGCCAAGGCGGATGTCGGCATCGCCATGGGGACCGGCACCGACGTGGCGATGAACAGCGCCCAGCTCACCCTCGTTAAAGGTGACCTGAGAGGCATTGCCCGGGCCCGTGCGCTGTCGGTGGCTACCGTCCGCAATATGCGGCAGAACCTGGCCTTCGCGTTTCTCTACAACGCCCTTGGCGTCCCGATCGCCGCGGGCGTGCTCTATCCAGCCTATGGGCTGGTGCTCTCGCCGATGATCGCGGCGCTGGCGATGAGTTTGTCGTCGGTCAGCGTAGTGGGGAATGCGTTGCGCCTCCGGAGCGCGGAAACAGGCCCGCAGTCTTCCTGACATTTCGAGGACAGCGATGTAATGCTTGGGTCACGCCAGCGTCAGCCGGCCAGTCGCATACTGATCCTGCACATTCATACGGAGGTGACATCATGAAACGCAGTCTTAGCATGACACTCGCGGGTGTCGCACTGGTCCTGTCACTGGGCGCCTGTTCTTCGACGCCGATCACGCCCCCTGTCGCGGAGCTGCCCGAGTTCATCTCGAACGCGTCCACGCCGGCGGATCATCAACGCATCGCCGATTACTTTGCGAAGAAGGCGGCGGGCTACGACGCCGAAGCGAAGCAACACGACAGGATGGCTGTCGCGTATTCGGGGCGTCCCAAGGGCGACGCCGGGCTGTGGGCCTCTCACTGCAGTGCCTTGAGGCTGAAGCTCAAGGAAGCGGCCCAGGAGGCCCGAGTGCTGGAAAAGGCACATCGCGACGCGGCGGCCAGTCTGAGCCAATGAGGGCATGGTGCCCCGGCGGGAGGTGCGGCGGGGTCATCGAAAGCGAGGGGGAAGACCATGCAAGAATCGAATGAAGACCTGCGGGAGCGCCTGCAGGCCTAGTTGGACCTAGCCGCGGGTTTGTGCCGGCTGGGTTTTACTTACGGCGAGCAAGTCGCCACGTTATCCACTGAGGCCGTGCAGAAGTGGGTGCGCCAGGCGGATCACGATGCCGAGGCGCTGATACACGGGGACTTCTCCGTATTCCCGGAAAAGGGTCGGATTGCCGTGGATCACTGGACGGCGCTGCTGTCCTGCACGCTGGAGTTTCAGAAAGCCGTTCTGGCGGCACTTCCAAAGCGCGAGTGAGCATGTGGCGGTCTGGCAACCTGACAAGAATGTAATCGTTGGGTCATGTCTCTGACGGCTAGAAAAGCACACACTGGGCATGTCGGACTCGCCCACCGGCTTCACGAATTTTTTGGATACCCACTTTTGGAGATGCTGTCATGAAACTCAATACCTTCCTTTCGACCGCCCTGATCGCCACCGTCGCAGCCCTGTCCTTTGGCGCGCAGGCCGCAGATGCCGACAAGGCGCCGGCCGAACAAACTGAAAAGCCTGCACCGAAGAAGGTGAAGCCCCATTCCCACATGACCGAGAAGACCGGCGTGCCGGCTCCGACCTCCGAAGCCACGGCTGACAAGCCGGCTCCGGCGAAGGATGCGAAGCGTCACAACCACCAGCGAGACGCTAAGTAAGTTAATCGTTCAGAGGCCCCTCTTTAGGGGCCTCGGTGTTTCCAAAATGAAATCGCACGTCCACGATGAACACGGGAGCCGGTGTTCGTGCCGCATCCTGGCCGAAGCGGTCGGCTGCAAGCCTGAAGCCATCGCCTTTTCGTTCTGCCAGGCGGTGTTGATGAAACGCTGGGTCGTGGAGTGCAACCATGGCTGCATGGACAAGGCGCCGGCACCAAAGCTCAGCAGTAAATGGCACGAGACCGGACCGATCGACCCGGTGAAGGCCATCCTGATCATGAACGAACAGGAGTAAACGGTCATGCCTCTCGTCACTGGCGTCGGGAGTTCTGGATCTGTTCCTGCCGTCGAGAATGGCGGACACAGTGCGCATGGGGCACCGATGAGCGGCGCACCCTCTTTTGCGTCCGCGCTATCCCAGGCATTGGGCCGCGGTACCGTTGGAGCGCCCCCTGCAGGTGCGTCCTTCCCTGTTGCCTCAAGCACGGCGGGGGCCAGTTCGGCTTCGCGCGACACACGGACGGCGCTGGGAACGGGTTTGCAATCCCGACACATTCCCTTGGCAGGTTCGGGGCATCCGAGCCACGACTTTCAACAAGTCGCGATGGGACTGCGAGCGTATCGGCAGCAGATCATCGCGTCGAATATCGCCAATGCCGACACGCCGGGTTACAAGGCCATCGACATCGATTTCCAGGAAGCGCTACGTATTGTCCAGGCATCGGAAACCGTACCTCCGGTTTCCTTGGTTACTACCTCGGCAGGGCATTTGCTTGGGCAAAGTGCCAATCCCCAGGCATCCATCCCGCTCAAATACCATGTGCCCAGCCAGGGCTCGATCGATGGGAACACGGTCGAGATGGATGTCGAGCGCGCCAAATTTGCGGAGAACACGATGATGCTACAGTTTGCAATGGACCGGGTGAGCGGGCACTTCAAGCACGAAATGGAAATGCTCCAGAACCTGAAGTGACACGCTGACGTGAGTACCCCTTTTCCGGAAACCCCCCGTCAGTTGCGCTGGATGCTGGCCATCCGGCTTGGGCTGGCCGCGTTCGTGGTGGCGCTCATCGCCGGCGGTGTTGCCTACTGGATTGGTACCTACCGCGCCGAGCGGGCGGCCTTGGAGCAAGCTACGCGAAGTGCCCGTCATTTCGCGACCCCCGCGATGCAGTTGATCGTCAGTTCCGGTCGGCCCGATGGTCACGACGGGCTGGAGCGTCTGCTCGACAAGAGCCGCTTTGTCGGCCTGCAGGTGTTCGACCGGGCTGGCCGTCAGGTCTATGAGAACTGGGGAACGAGCGCGCCCTCGCTGATCGACGTCCTCCGTACCCAGGCGCTGAAGCGCCCCGAACGCGATCAGATTCACCGGACCTGGCTCGACGTGAGTGCCGAACATCTGATTCACGTGGTTGTCCCGATCACTGACAGCAATGGCCGGCTTGCGGGCTATGTGCGAACGATCAGCCGGCTCGATGCGGAAACCGTCCAGGCCCAGCGGGATCAAGTTCGTACGGGAGCCCTCACTGCCGTCGGGGCCGTGCTGGCCACCGCATTCGTTCTGTACCCGCTGATGCTCGCCATGCTGCGACGCTCCATGGGACTGTCCCGTTCCCTGCTGGACTCGAACCTATCGCTGATCCGCTCCTTGGGTAATGCCGTGGCCAAGAAGGATTCTGGCACCGATGCCCATAACTATCGGGTCACGCTCTACGCGATCGGTCTGGCGGAGGCGCTGAAGGTGTCGGCGGAGGAAATCTCGCATCTGGTCGCCGGCGCCTTTCTGCACGATGTGGGCAAGATCGGCATTCCCGATCACATTCTCCTGAAGGGGGGCGTATTGACGCCCGCTGAACTCCAGATCATGCAGACGCATCCGGTCCTCGGTACGGAGATCGTCACCGGGAACCCCTGGTTGCAGGAGGCCGCGGTGATCATCCGGCACCACCATGAAAGGCTGGACGGCAAGGGATACCCGGACGGTTTGCGAGGTGACGAGATTCCGCTGATTGCTCGCATTTTTGCCGTCGTCGATGTGTTCGATGCGCTGACCTCCGAGCGTTCCTACAAATCCCCGATGGGGTTCGAGGAGGCGATGCAGATCATTGTCCGCGAATCGGGAAGTCATTTTGATCCGCGCATCGTTGGCACCTTCAAGGACATCTCGCCGGCGTTGTACACAACGATCACCGGTGCGGATAGGAAGGGGTTGCAACAGCGCCTGCATGAGGCGCTGTCACGCTATTTCAAGCTGGGTGTAGTGGCATCCGTTGCGTAACTTAAACGAGGGTAGGCTGACACCGGATGCTACGCCATCCCACGGTAGCCTGGTCGTCGCGAGATTTTGGATACACTGTTCAAATGCTTAGATCGGAACTGATGGCTCGACTGGTGTCACGAATGCCGCACGTCGAGTCGGATCGGGTTGAACAGTCGGTCCTTACGATCCTCCGTTCGATGGCCCAGTCGCTCACGGACGGCGGACGGATCGAGATCCGTGATTTTGGGAGCTTCGCCCCCCACCGGCGCGACGCCAGAAACGGGCGCAACCCGAAGACCGGAGACGCGGTGAACATCCCTCCCAAAGTGGTCGTACGATTCAAGGCCGGCAAAGCGCTACGCGAGCGGGTGTAAGAGGCCTTGGAAAAGATCAGGGTCAAGGGTGGGCCCGAGTCCCGTTGCACCTTCGGTTGGTGATACCCTGATTCACTATCCGTTTTGCCTGTCTTGTTCATGTCTGAGACCACCCACCTCTTGATTGACCGCTGGAAGCAAGATCCCAATGGAACGTACCAATCCTGGTTCTTGTGGCCAGAACGCCTGAAGAACTTCCGCTCGATCCGGCGTGGTATCGGCCAGGTCATCAAGGAGATGGACGACGGCTCATTCGGCAATGTCTATCGAGGTTCATCGCTCGAAACCGTCGTCGCCTCGATTGCCGAGCAGCGCCAGATCTTCAAGGGGGCCGATCATGCTTTCCTGTGGAAGCCCAAGCTGCGCATCCCGGACATCTACGAGGACAGGGACAATCAGCGTGCCTTTGGCCGTCTGCTGCATGTGTGCGACTGCTGTACCAAGGAGGCCGACGTGCTTCAGGCAATCCGCACGCTTGAAGCCAAGGGCATCAAGGGCCTTGGCCCCGCCGCGGCCAACCTGCTGTATTTCATCCATCCGACGATCGTCGTTCCGTTCAATACCGCCATCGTGAAGGGCTACAACGCCCTGACCGGTGCGGGGGTCAAGCTCGGGCGTTGGGATCACTATCTGGCGATGCGGCAAGGGCTTATCGAGTTCAACCAGCGTCACCGGGATCGCCTGTCCAATGACCTCGGCGCGGTGGCTGGGCTCATGTTCGATCTGGGCATGGAGCGCTATCCTTTACCGCCTGCGGCGGGGGATGCCAAGGCGACCGACGCCTGGGAAAAGGACCTGGCGGCCGTGCGGGAGGAAACGGCTGCCTTTGCCAAGCAACTGGACAAGAACCGGGTCTCCGACGAGGGGCACACGGAAGTGCAAGGGTGGCTGAGAGATCTCGGGCTGGCCTTGGGGTTCTCGGTGTGGATCGCCAGCAACGATCAGACGCGCCCGTATCGAGAGGGTCGCCTCGGGGATGGCTGTATCACGGTCTTGCCGCCGGCTTTGCAGAGCGAAGGCGCTGAGGCCGTGCGGCTCATCGATGTGATCTGGCTTGAACGGGATTCCGGTGCCGTCGTGGCGGCCTTCGAGGTGGAGCACACGACGTCGATCTATTCCGGCATCGTTCGGCTCCTGGATCTGGCGCTGTCAGGTGGAACGGCACAGCGTCTTCACCTGTTCCTCGTTGCGCCCGATGACCGGGAGGCTGATGTTCGGCAGCAGGTGCTGCGTCCCGCGTTTTCTCAGGTTCGGGAACTGAATATTCGCTATCTGCCGTATGGCGAGCTACGACAGCACCGGGAAGCCATTTCGCGTTTCGGGAGCGGAATCAAACCTGTGGAAGCCATCGCCCGTGCATTCTGACGGGCGCGGCTGAAGCTGAAGCGGCGGCACCAGGAGGACCGCCGCGTTATTCCTCTTATTTACCCTTGGTGGCCTCATAGAGGCCGTGGCCACCTACGCCTTCTTCGTGATTGTCCTTGTCGCGGTCGAGCGACTTCTCGGCCGCCCGCTTCTTGGCTTGGCTCTCCTTGGTGGCCGGGGCCATCTTCTTCACTTCGTGAAGGGCGTGCCCGCCGACGCCTTCCTCGTGATTGCCCTTGTCGCGGTCCAGGTTTTTCTGGCGCTCACGCTCCAGCTTGACGTCTGCGGCCGTGGACTTGTGCTTCTGGACCTCATTCAACATGTGGCCGTTGGCTTCTTCATGGTTGTCGATGCCCGGGTCGGCGTAGGCACTTGCGGCGGTGACCATCAGGGCAGCAAACAGGGTCGAAATCAGTTTCATGATGTATCTCCTTCGGTTCCGTTGTTATGAACTAACTGGCAGACACATCATGCGACTTCGACCCTTACCATTCCCGAACAGGTCGGTTACAATTCTGTCATCTTCTCGTCAGGCACTCTGCAGGTTTGACATCCTCGCCCGGGCTTCATTTCTTGCCCTTGGATTGAGACAACGCACTCCCCGCGGCGGATTTCGACTGGGCGCTGGTTCGACCATCGGTCAAAACCTTCGATGCGGCTTTCGCGGCTTGCGGCGAAGTCTGCTTCTTAGGTGCGTCTTTTTGTGAGAGGGCACTTCCCGCCGCCGTCTTGGAGTTGGCGCCCGTCGACTTGCTTTGCAGGGTCTTGGATGCCGCCGTCGCAGCCTTGTCACCTGTCGTCTTCGTGTTCGGCATTACGAATTCTCCTCATCATTCAAAGGTAAAGGAACGCGCCAGCAGCATACATGACCTCGGGATTTTCCTCCCGAGGTGAAGGCGAACTGTGCCGGGCTGTCGAGAACCCACGTCAAGCGGCTCCTCCCGTGATTCGGTGGCCGTGGCGATGGCGCTGGGCCGATGATGCGTCTGCGTCCGACGCGTCGTTGCCGGTGCCCGCCAAAGTTTCCAGGATCGGGCAGTCGGGGCGATCATTCCCCTGGCAGCAGTGAACCAGATGCTCCAATGCCGATTTCATTGCTTGAAGTTCCTGCAAGCGTTTGTCGAGCGTTTCGAGATGCACAGCGGCCAGCGCCTTGACCTGGCGACTTGGACGGTTGCGGTCCTGCCAGAGACTGAGCAGATCGCGGATCTCGTCGATCGAGAAGCCCAAGTCACGCGCGCGTCGGATGAACTGGAGGCTACGCACGTCGTTCTCCGTGTACTGCCGATATCCGGATTCCGTTCGCTGGGCCGGCGGAAGCAGTTGAACCCCTTCGTAGTGGCGGATCATCTTGGTCGAGATTCCGGAGGCCTTGGCGGCGTCACCGATGTTCATGATGCGTTTCCTTCCAGAGTTGTCGGCGTGCTCGGCAGCTGCGCTGCCGAAGCACCGCGCCAGCGCCGCAAGAGCAATGCGTTGGCGACGACGCTGACGCTGCTGAAGGCCATGGCGCCGCCTGCAACGACGGGATTCAACATGCCCAAGGCCGCCAACGGAATCCCCAGCGCATTGTAGGCAAAGGCCCAGAACAAGCCTTGCTTGATCTTTGAATAGGTTCGCCGGGATACATCGAAGGCGTCCGCCACCAGGCGCGGATCGCCACGCATGAGTGTGATTCCAGCGGCTTCCATCGCCACATCCGTGCCCGTGGACATACCGAGCCCGACGTCTGCAGCCACGAGGCTCGGCGCATCGTTCAGTCCGTCGCCCACCATGGCCACGACGTGGCCTTGCTCGCGCAAGGATTGCACGATGGAGGCCTTGTCCCCGGGCAACAACTCGGCCCGCACGTCGTCGATGCCCAGGGATCTGGCCACGGCTTGCGCACTACCCCGATTGTCCCCGGTGAGCATCACGGTCTTGATGCCCAGGGCCTGCAACCGTTCGATGGCGGCAAAGGACGCTTGCTTGATCGCATCGCCAAAAGCCAATACCCCCAGAGCTTCCCATCCATTGCCCTGGCCACGCAACAACCACGACACGGTCTGTCCTTCAGCCTCCAACTGCTGGGCCTGTGACTGAAGAAGGCCGGCATCGGCACCGCGTTCCGCCATCAGGCGGGCACTGCCGAGCGCAAACACATCGTTCCCGACAACACCCTGGATGCCTCGTCCTGGCAGGGCGGTCGCATCGCGGACTGCGGGAACAGCGACATTGCGCACACGGGCCGCCTCCAGAACGGCATGAGCAAGGGGATGTTCGCTGGTTTGCTGGAGGGCCGCCGCCAGCTTGAGCACGTCGGCCTCATCAAGGCCTTCGGCAGCGATGAGGGTCGTCAGGGACGGTTTGCCTTCGGTCAGGGTGCCGGTCTTGTCAAACGCAGCGGCCGTGACTGCATGGGCGACCTCAAGAGCGGAGGCGTCCTTGATCAGAATGCCATGTCGTGCGGCAACCCCTGTCCCTGCCATGATCGACGTGGGGGTTGCGAGCCCCAGGGCGCAGGGACAGGCAATCACCAGGACAGCGACCGCGTTGAGGATTGCGCTCTCCCAGCTGCCTGACACCAGCATCCAACCCGTGAAGGTTGCCGCGGCAATCAGCAGGACGACGGGCACGAAGACCGCGCTGACACGGTCCACGATCCGCTGAATGGGCGCTTTCGCGGCCTGGGCCGATTCGACCATCCGGATGATGCGCGCCAAGGTGGTTTCGGTGCCGATCGCAGTCGTGCGGACGCGCAGGAGGCCGGCACCATTCATGGCCCCCCCGGTGACCGTTTGGCCGGGTGACTTGGGCGCCGGGCGACTCTCGCCGGTGATCAGCGATTCATCGACTTCGCTCTGGCCTTCCAGCACCTCGCCGTCGACGGGAATCCGCTCGCCCGGGCGAACCACCACGACGTCCGACAGCGACAGTTGCTCGACCGGCGTATCGATCTCTTGACCATCGATCCAGACGCGGGCGATCGTCGGGCGAAGTGCATTCAGCGCACGGATCGCATCGGCGGTTTGCCGTTTGGCCCGGTGCTCCAGCCACTTGCCCAGCAACACCAGCGTGATGACCGCGGTGGAGGCTTCGAAGTAGAGGTGGGGCATCCCCGCGCCGGCCTGCTGGAGCAGCATATAGACGGATAGCCCGTAAGCCGCGGAGGTCCCGAGCGCCACGAGGAGATCCATGTTGCCGGCGCGTGCCTTCAGCGCCTTCCAGCCGGCAACGTAAAAGCGCCAACCAAGCCAGAACTGCACCGGTGTGGCCAAGGCGAGTTGCCACTCACCGCTGAGCATCCAGTGGTATCCCAAGGCTTGAAGCGCCATGGGCGCGACAAGAGGCAGCGTCAGCAGAGCGCTGATAAGGACCGGCCACCATTCGGGGCGCCGCTGAGGCGGCGGTGCAGATGGCTGAGCCTGCGCAACGGTGGATGCAGTGTAGCCGGCGGCCTCAACGGCGGCGGCAAGCGTGGCATAGGAAATGGAGGTGGCGCTCTCTATCCGGGCTTTCTCAGTGGCGAGATTGACGGTTGCGCTGAGCACGCCGGGCACTTTCAGGAGCGCTTTTTCGAGACGGGACACGCAGGAGGCGCAGCTCATGCCGCCGATCTGCAGTTCAGAAATACGTGTTTCCACCTCGTAGCCCGCAGCACGGACGGCCTCGGCGAGAACAACAGGCTGGAGTGTCGCCGTGGTGCTGACTATGGCCTCTTCAGTGGCGAGATTGACGCTGACTGCCTGGACGTTCGGCAGTTTAGCGAGTGCTTTTTCAATGCGCGTGGCGCACGTCGCACAGGTCATTCCAGTGACGCGGAGGTGATGCTGGACCAGGGAAGGCATCGAGAGGGATGCAGACATGTTTCGCTCCAAAACGAAGATGTGTCTGCATGGTGAAGTTTCCCACGGTGGGAAGGTCAAGGGTCGGCATCACCAGAATTTCTTGCGGCGACGCTTGACCTTACAACGGTGGAAAGGTCCAGAGTGCTTCGTACGAACCGTTTCTCAACCCTCAAAGGAGAACATCATGATCACCTTCCACATTCAAGACATGACCTGTGGCCACTGCGCCAGCACGATCACCAAGGCGGTGAAGGAGGCAGCGCCCGACGCCACCGTCGCGATCGATCTGAAACAGCATCAGGTTTCGATTGCGACGAAAACGATGACCACGACCGAGCTCCAGGAAGTGCTTGTCGAAGCGGGCTATACACCTATCCAGGTGGGTATTTCCGCTGAGAGCTGATGGCGTGCTCGCTGGTACGCCTAGGCGCTTGAAGGCTTACTCGCGATGAAGGTCCGCGGATCGTAAAACCAACGCCGGGTCTTCTTCGCGGTAACACCCTTTGCATCTGGATGGGCAGGATTGATGAGTATCACCGAATCCTCAGGCGCAATGGATGAGGGCAAAAGGATTACGGGCGAGCGCATGGACTGCAGCCAGTCATCCCCGAAATCCAAGCTCACTTTGCCCGGGGGCGCTGCGTCCCAGCCGACTGGCAGCGTAGCTTCAGCATGTTCCTCGCGCCGGTCCCAGGCTTGATCCGGGATCTCGATCTCAACGAGGTAACGATTGAGAGGCAGGCCTCCTACACCTAGGTGGACCATCGTTTCCAGGCACGCAAGGCATGGACGATGCGCAGGTTGCAATCCGCCATGCGCGCATCAGGAAAAAACCCCGGCTTGGGACTGTACAAGCAGGCGGGAAACCAGTTCTTGTCCTTCTATCGTGTCCATGTAGTCCGCTGGCTTCGCCCCTCCCAGCGCAGGAATGGGCTGTTCAAGCCAATCGCCGACCCATCGGGCCGCATCAAAGCCTGTTGAATCCCCAGAGTCGCCGACCATGACAGCGACTTGACCGATCAAGCGCTCCAGTCCCAGTACGCGTTCTGACTGATCGGTCGAAAGCATCTCGCCTTCACGTATTTTCCGCGCAATGGTGGCTCGCCGCAGGTCAAGGATATGAACAAGACGCTCTTTCGGAACGGACGTCACTTCAACGATCAGGTCCACGCGGGTGGCCGGAACCTTTCCCCGAATCGCGCCGACAAGCTCGGCCGGGGAGGCTTGGTAGAGACTCTCAGCGTAAGCGAGCACGCCGACGCGAGCATCAGTGATGCCTGCAAGCTTCTTGATCACCCTACCTTGGGACTTCTTTATGGGGCTGATCACCTTGACGCCAGAGGTCGCGCGCGCCTTGGCTTGAGCTGTCTGAACCCTCTTGGGATGTGGTGTCTTCACACTGAATTCCATGATTAAACCCGCTCATTTGAGCTTTTAGTATAGCTCCGATGAGGCAACGCCCCGGGTCCGTCCAGGCTGCGCTTGCCTGCAGCCGAAAAAGCCAAAGAGGGGTCGTCTCAGAATTCGGAAAATAAAGCACGCTAAGGCGCTTTCGCTCCATTAGTGATGCTGGTTCTTGTAGCTCAGTACCAGCTAAGTCTGCTTCCGTAGTCTCTCCATTGCGCAAATTCCTGCGTTTATTTGGAGAAGCACTATGAATCGTTACAGCAAATTTTCCCTTCTGGCCGTCGCCATTGCCGCTGCGGGCAGCGTTGCCTATGCAGCTACCGGCAGCATCGAAAACGACGCCATGGCCATTGCCAAGGCCAAGATTCCACTTGCCCAAGCCGTCACCGTGGCCGAACAGCACGCCAATGGCAAGGCGGCACGCGCCGAGTATGAAAACTCGAAGCAAGGGTGGGTCTATGACGTGGAAGTCGTCAGCGGGGCCAAGGTCTTTGATGTCAAGGTTGATGCCGACAAGGGCACGGTCATTTCTTCCGCCGAAGACAAAGCGGATCGCGATGACGATCACGACAAACAAGACTAATTGCAAGCCAACATGGCCGGGTCATTCCAAGGAGTGACTCGGCCACGGAGACAACATGGAAGACTTTAACCACGCGCTATTTCTTTGGCTAAATGCACCGGAGCATCCGCATGCATTGCTGCTCGCTGTAGCCACATTTTTCGCCGAGTACGCTATTTGGGTAGTCCCTGCGCTGATCGGGATCGGCTGGCTGCGTGGCAGCGAGCACACCCGTAAAGTTTTACTTGAAGCGACTGCCTCCGGCCTGGCAGGCTTGCTCATCAATCAGATCATCGGGTTGATCTGGCCGCATCCTCGACCCTTCATGATCGGTTTGGGTCATACCTTCATGCCCCATGCCGCCGACTCGTCATTTCCGAGCGACCACCTAACGCTACTGTGGGCCGTCGCTTTCAGTTTCCTGATGCACCGCAGACCGCGCCTAGCCGGAATGACGCTGGCCGTTCTGGGACTGCCTGTTGCATGGGCGCGCATTTATCTTGGCGTTCACTTTCCGCTCGACATGCTCGGAGCGGCACTGGTTGCCGCGTTGAGCGCCTGGCTGGCATTCCGTGAGGTGCGCTTTTACCTGCCGCCCACCTACAGCCTCGCCACCCGTATTCACCGCATCATTTTCGACAAGTTCATAGCGTTGGGATGGGTATGCAAGTGAGGTCGCCTATGACTGAGCTAAGTTTGGCCGGTCAGACTTGCCACAAACCTCATTAACCAAGGCTGGAAACAACATGAACAATTCAAACAAACCCGCCACCTCCAATTGGCTCAACAAAGTTCCGGAGGTCGCTCTTTCCTTCTGGATCATCAAGATAATGTCCACCACGGTGGGCGAGACAGGAGCCGATTTTCTGGCGGTCAACGCAGGCTTGGGCCAGGGCGTGACTCGAACCATCATGGCGGCTCTGTTGGCTGCCGCTTTGTTCATGCAATTGCGTACCCGGCGCTATACCCCTTGGATTTACTGGCTGACGGTCGTATTGGTCAGCGTGGTCGGCACCCAGATTACCGATCTGCTGACCGATGGCCTCGGCGTCAGTCTGTACATCAGCACCTCGGCGTTCGCCGTGGCGCTCGCCGCGATCTTCTTCGTCTGGTATCGGGTCGAGCGCACCCTGTCCATCCACGACATCGTGACGCGCAAACGGGAGCTGTTCTATTGGGCTGCCATCCTCTGCACGTTTGCGCTGGGCACTGCTGCTGGCGATTTGGCGACCGAGGCATTGGGCCTTGGCTTTACCTGGGGCGCGGTGGCGTTCGGGGCGCTGATCAGCGTCACCTACGCTGCCTGGCGAATGGGCGGCAACGCCGTGCTGACCTTCTGGATCGGCTACATCCTGACCCGCCCCTTCGGGGCCGCGCTCGGCGACTTGCTGACACAGGCCAAGACCTATGGCGGCCTTGGCATGGGTGCCATGTGGACGAGTGCCTTGTTCCTCTCGGTGATCGTCATGCTGGTGGCCGTCGCGCAGATCGGCATGAACGGAAACCGCTCTGCCCAGCTCGCTGAATAACCTGTTTCCCACTACACAAGGAGAAAAATATGACCAATCAGCATTCAATCGCTCGCCCTATCGTCGCCGCGTCAGCGGCCGTATTCCTGGCTCTGGCGGCCGGTTGCTCGAAGCCCGCTGATCAGAACAGCGCAAGCGCAGCATCTGCCGCTACGGCACAGACTGCCACCCCAATACAGGGCAAAGCCGCTTCCAAGCTGGGTGATCTGTCGGCGTTCCACAGCATCGCCACCGATGTCGCCATCATCGTGGACAAAGGCGACTTGCCTTCTGCCAAAGCCCGCATCAAGGATTTGGAGGTCGCATGGGACTCAGCCGAAGCAGGGATGAAACCACGCGCCGCCGATGACTGGCATGTGCTCGATAAGTCCATCGATAAGTCGCTGTCGGCGCTGCGCGCCGACACGCCAAGCCAGGCCGACTGCAAGGCGGCGATGGCCGCCCTGCTGAAAACCTTCGACTCCCTCGAAGGCAAAGCCTGATCTGTGAGCGAGCCCCATGAAAACATCCACTGAACACGCTTTGGCCAAGGTGCCCGAAGTCACACTGGGCTTCTGGCTCATCAAGATTGCCGCCACCACGCTCGGCGAAACCGGCGGTGATGCCGTCTCGATGTCCATGAACTTGGGATATCTGGTCGGTACGGGCATTTTCGCGGTGATCTTCTTAGCCGCCGTGATCGCACAGGTCAAAGCAAAAGGCTTCCATCCATTCTTGTACTGGACGACCATCATCGCCACCACCACGGTCGGCACGACACTCGCCGATTTTGCGGATCGTTCGCTCGGGATCGGGTACGCTGGTGGTTCGAGCTTGCTGCTAGCCCTGCTGCTCGGCTCGCTGTTCGTCTGGTATCGCACCCTTGGCTCTGTGTCGGTGAGCACGGTCAGCTCACCCAAGGCGGAAGCCTTTTACTGGTTGACGATCATGTTCTCCCAGACGTTGGGCACAGCGCTGGGCGACTGGACGGCTGATACGGCGGGCCTGGGTTACACGGGCGCGGCCGTCGTGTTCGGCGGGTTGCTCGCGCTGGTCGTGGCGGCCTACTACTGGACGAGCGTGTCCCGCACGCTGCTGTTCTGGGCGGCCTTCATTCTGACTCGCCCGCTGGGTGCCGTGGTCGGCGACTTTCTTGACAAGCCGCTGAGCGCTGGCGGTCTGGCGCTGAGTCGCTATTCGGCGTCTGCCACGCTGTTAGCCTTCATGCTGACGGCTATCCTGTTCTTCAGGCAGCGGGCGGCCAGGACGGCACATTGAACACTGATTGAACGGAGGGGGAATGCGGGTATTGCTGGTTGAAGACGATCCCATGATCGGTGACGCGATCCAAGGCGCATTGAAGGATGCGTCCTACGCCGCCGATTGGGTAAAGGACGGACAGACGGCGCTTACGACGCTGAGCTGTCAGCACTACGATCTGGTGCTGCTCGACCTGGGACTGCCCGGCAAGGATGGGTTTGAGGTGCTGGCCAGCCTCCGCGCCAAGGATAACCCCGTCCCCCTGCTCATCATCACAGCGCGAGACGGCTTGGATGATCGCCTACGTGGTTTGGACGGCGGGGCCGACGATTACGTATCCAAGCCCTTTCAGATGGCAGAGCTGCTGGCCCGGATGCGCGCCGTTCTGAGGCGCAAGGGTGGCACGGCAACACCTGTACTCAGCAATGGGGTGCTATCGCTCGACCCGGCCACCAAAGAGGCCTGCGTCAACGGCGGTTCCGCTTTACAACTGTCCAACCGCGAATTCTCGCTGCTGCAAGCCCTGCTGGTGCGACCAGGGGCCATTCTCTCGCGCAGCGCACTGGAGGATCGCATCTATGGGTGGGGGGAAGAGGTTGAGAGCAATGCCGTCGAATATCTGATCCATGCCTTACGGCGCAAACTGGGCAGCGAGATCATCAAGAACGTCAGGGGGGTCGGATGGATGGTCTCAAAAGGCGCTTGAACGAGTCGGTTCAGCTCAAGCTGTCATTCACCCTGTCGCTGGCCATTCTCGTGGTGGCCATCGTGGCGGGTGTCTTCTCGTTCCTGTCCGCCTTCGATGAAGCCCACGAACTACAGGACGATGTGCTACGTCAAGTGGCGCAGCTCATGGACCGTCAGCGCCTGTCACCGGCCGCGCCAACCACCGATACCCGTCCCAAGGACGCCGATGAGGAATCGCGCGTGATCGTCCAGCGCTTGGGGGAGGACAGTCTCTCTGCGGTAGGCGTGGATGCAGGAGGAACACTCCCGCTTCCGGCCACACTGTCCGACGGACTACACACGCTTGAGGTCGGCGGCGAAACCTTCCGCGTGCTGGTCAAGACCACGGCTGCTGGCGAGCGCATCGCCGTGGCACAAGAATCCGGTTTCCGCAATGAAATCGCCCGCGACGGGGCACTACGTACGGTGATGCCTTTCCTGATTCTCATGCCGGTGCTGCTGTTGATCGTCGCCGACCTGGTGCGCAAGATGTTCCGGCCCATTGCCGCGCTCTCCAAGGAGATTGACCTGCGCGCAGAGCAGGAACTGCACCCCGTCGAAGACAGCCACCTTCCGGTCGAGGTGCGTCCGTTTGCTGTAGCCATCAATCGCCTGCTCGCCCGTGTAGGTCAGTCGATGGAATCTCAGCGCCGCTTTGTGGCGGATGCAGCGCACGAACTGCGTTCGCCGTTAACGGCTCTGTCGCTGCAAGCAGAGCGGCTGGCAGACGCAGAAATGTCCTGTTTGGCACGCGAACGACTGACAGTGCTGCGCCAAGGGATCGAGCGCGGCAGAAGTCTGTTGGATCAACTTCTGATTTTGGCCAAGGCGCAGTCGGCTACCGGCTTGCCACAGTCGCCGGTATCGGTGCAGAGCGTCTATCGCCGCGTATTGGAAGATCTCATGCCGCTGGCCGAGGCCAAGCACATTGACATCGGTGTCGAAGGCACGCAGGACGCAGAAGTGTGGGTGAGCGAGTTGGAGATGATCGCCGTGGTCAAGAACTTGGTCGATAACGCCATCCGCTACACGCCGGAGGGCGGGCAGGTTGATCTTTCGGTGGATGTGTCGGACGGGAAAGCCAAGCTGCGCATCCAGGACAACGGGCCAGGTATTCCATTGGCCGAGCGGGACAGAGTTTTTGATCCCTTCTACCGCACGCTAGGCAGTGAGCAGATTGGCTCTGGCTTGGGGCTTTCCATTGTTCAAACGATTACTCATCGCATCGGTGCCGAAATTCGCCTCGACTTCGCAGACGAGGCTCAGCAAACCGGCTTAATCGCTACTGTTATCGTTCCCATGAGATAACGACTGAAACCTTGGAGAGGGGAAAAATGGTGACTTCAATGGGGTGGTTTTATTGGGCGCTGCTGTCCGCTGTCTTTGCGGCGCTCACGGCCATTTTTGCCAAGGTTGGCATTCAGGGAGTTGATTCCGATCTGGCCACCTTAATCCGAACGGCAATCATCATCGTCGTCCTGTCGGCGTTTGTCGCCTACACGGGAAAATGGGCCAACCCCTTGGAGTTGTCACCCAAGACATGGGCTTTCCTCGGACTGTCCGGCTTGGCTACAGGCGCGTCGTGGGTGTGCTACTTCCGTGCGCTCAAGATCGGCGATGCATCCAAGGTCGCGCCGGTAGACAAACTCAGTCTCGTACTGGTGGCGGTGTTCGCGTTCACATTTTTGGGCGAACGTCCGTCGCTCCGGGAGTGGTCTGGTATCGCGATGGTGGCTGGTGGCGTTCTGTTACTCGCATTTAAGCGTTGAGATGTCAGATTGCAGCATACCCTATCCTGATGTCAGGCACTCCACACGCGCAGCGTCAGAATAGGCTTAGGTTTTCAATTTATTGACACATGCCGCAAAACGTCATAGATTCTTTCCTGACACATTCAGTCTCGGAGGCGTCTTGAAAGGTCAACGTATCGGCTATGTCCGGGTCAGCAGCTTCGACCAGAACCCGGAACGACAACTTGAACAAGTCCAGGTGGACAAGGTGTTCACCGACAAGGCATCGGGCAAGGACACGCAGCGGCCAGAACTCGATGCCTTGCTGTCGTTTGTGCGCGATGGTGACACGGTTGTTGTGCATAGCATGGATCGGCTGGCACGCAATCTGGATGACTTGCGCCGCCTGGTGCAAAAACTGACCAAACGCGGGGTGCGCATTGAGTTCGTCAAGGAAAGTCTGACCTTCACCGGCGAAGACTCGCCAATGGCGAATCTCATGCTGTCGGTGATGGGCGCGTTTGCCGAGTTCGAGCGTGCCTTGATTCGAGAGCGGCAACGTGAAGGCATTGCGCTGGCCAAGCAACGCGGTGCGTATCGAGGACGGAAAAAGTCCTTGAGCGAACCGCAAATTGTCGAGCTGAAGCGTCGCATTGCTGACGGGGAGCAAAAAGCGACGGTCGCCCGCGACTATGGCATCAGCCGCGAAACCTTGTATCAATACTTGAAAACTGGATAGCTATGCCTCGTCGTTCCATTTTGTCCGCCGCCGAGCGGGAAAACCTGCTGGCGTTGCCGGACACCAAGGACGACCTGATCCGGCAGTACACATTCAGCGATACCGACCTCTCGATCATCCGGCAGCGGCGCGGCCCGGCCAACCGCCTGGGCTTCGCCGTGCAGCTCTGCTACCTGCGCTTTCCCGGCGTCATCCTCGGCGTCGATGAGCCGCCTTTCCCACCCTTGTTGAACCTGGTCGCGCGCCAGCTCAAGGTCGGCGTCGAAAGCTGGGACGAGTACGGGCAGCGGGAGCAGACCCGGCGCGAGCACCTGGTCGAGATGCAAACGGTGTTTGGTTTCCAGCCGTTCACGATGAGCCACTACCGGCAAGCCGTCCAGTTGCTGACCGAGCTGGCCATGCAGACCGACAAGGGTATCGTGCTGGCCAGCGCCTTGATCGAACATTTGCGGCGGCAGTCGGTCATTCTTCCCGCCATTAACGCCGTCGAGCGGGCGACCGCAGAGGCCATCACCCGCGCCAACCGCCGCATCTACGACGCCCTGGCCGAACCGCTGTCGGGCGCGCATCGTCGCCGCCTCGACGATCTGCTCAAGCGCCGTGACAACGGCAAGACGACTTGGCTGGCCTGGCTGCGCCAGTCACCGGCCAAGCCGAATTCGCGGCACATGCTCGAACACATCGAACGCCTCAAGGCGTGGCAGACGCTCGAACTGCCTTCCGGCATCGAACGGCTGGTGCACCAGAACCGCTTGCTGAAGATCGCCCGCGAAGGTGGCCAGATGACGCCTGCCGACCTGGCCAAGTTCGAGCCACAACGCCGCTACGCCACCTTGGTGGCGCTCGCCATCGAGGGCATGGCCACCGTCACCGACGAAATCATCGACCTGCACGACCGCATTCTGGGCAAGCTGTTCAACGCCGCCAAGAACAAGCATCAGCAGCAGTTCCAGGCATCCGGCAAGGCGATCAATGCCAAGGTACGCCTGTTCGGCCGCATCGGCCAGGCGCTGATCGAAGCCAAGCAGGCGGGCCGCGATCCGTTTGCTGCCATCGAGGCCGTCATGTCCTGGGACGCCTTCGCCGAGAGCGTCACCGAGGCGCAGAAGCTCGCACAGCCAGAGGACTTCGATTTCCTGCACCGCATCGGCGAGAGCTACGCCACGCTGCGCCGTTACGCGCCGGAATTCCTCGACGTGCTCAAGCTGCGGGCCGCGCCCGCCGCCAAGGATGTGCTGGAGGCCATCGAGGTGCTGCGCGGCATGAACAGCGACAACGCCCGCAAGGTGCCCGCCGACGCGCCAACCGACTTCATCAAGCCACGCTGGCAGAAGCTGGTGATGACCGATACCGGCATCGACCGGCGCTACTATGAACTGTGTGCTCTGTCGGAGATGAAAAACGCGCTACGCTCCGGCGACATCTGGGTGCAGGGATCGCGACAGTTCAAGGATTTCGAGGACTACCTGGTGCCACCCGCGAAATTCGCCAGCCTCAAGCAGGCCAGCGAGTTGCCGCTGGCCGTGGCCACCGACTGCGACCAGTACCTGCACGACCGCCTGACGCTGCTGGAAACGCAGCTCGCCACCGTCAACCGTATGGCGCTGGCGAATGAGCTGCCGGACGCCATCATCACCGAGTCTGGCCTGAAGATCACGCCGCTCGATGCTGCGGTGCCAGATACCGCACAGGCGCTGATCGACCAGACGGCGATGATCCTGCCACACGTCAAGATCACCGAACTGCTGCTGGAAGTAGACGAGTGGACGGGCTTCACCCGGCACTTCGCGCACCTGAAGTCTGGCGACTTGGCCAAGGACAAGAACCTGCTGCTGACCACGATTCTGGCCGACGCGATCAATCTGGGTCTGACCAAGATGGCCGAGTCGTGTCCCGGTACAACCTACGCCAAGCTGGCTTGGCTGCAAGCCTGGCATATCCGTGACGAGACCTACGGGGCGGCGCTGGCCGAGCTGGTCAACGCACAATTTCGGCATCCCTTCGCCGAGCATTGGGGCGACGGCACCACGTCATCGTCAGACGGCCAGAACTTCCGCACCGGCAGCAAGGCCGAGAGCACAGGGCA
This sequence comes from Pseudomonadota bacterium, assembly GCA_018241685.1. Lineage (GTDB taxonomy): Bacteria > Pseudomonadota > Gammaproteobacteria > Burkholderiales > Rhodocyclaceae > Zoogloea. The sequence continues at coordinate 103,224 of JAFEDJ010000036.1, read as the reverse complement.
CATCAACCCGAAGTACGGCAGCAGCCCAGGGCGAACGTTCTACACCCACATCTCCGACCAGTACGCGCCTTTCCACACCAAGGTGGTCAACGTCGGCGTGCGCGACTCGACCTACGTGCTCGACGGCCTGCTGTACCACGAATCCGACCTGCGTATCGAGGAGCACTACACCGACACGGCGGGCTTTACCGATCACGTCTTTGCCCTGATGCACCTCCTGGGCTTCCGCTTCGCGCCGCGCATCCGCGACCTGGGCGATACCAAGCTCTACATTCCGAAGGGCGACGCGGCCTATGACGGACTGAAACCGATGATCGGTGGCACGCTCAACATCAAGCACGTCCGCGCCCATTGGGATGAAATCCTGCGGCTGGCCACCTCGATCAAGCAGGGCACGGTGACGGCCTCCCTGATGCTCCGCAAGCTCGGCAGCTACCCGCGCCAGAACGGTCTTGCCGTCGCACTGCGTGAGCTGGGCCGCATCGAGCGCACGCTGTTCATTCTGGACTGGCTGCAAAGCGTGGAACTGCGCCGCCGCGTACATGCCGGACTGAACAAGGGCGAGGCCCGCAACGCACTGGCCCGCGCCGTGTTCTTCAACCGCCTGGGCGAAATCCGCGACCGCAGTTTCGAGCAGCAGCGCTACCGGGCCAGCGGCCTCAACCTAGTGACGGCGGCCATCGTGTTGTGGAACACGGTCTACCTGGAACGGGCCGCCAACGCCTTGCGCGGCCACGGCCACGGCCAGGCCGTCGATGACAACCTATTGCAGTACCTGTCGCCGTTGGGCTGGGAGCATATCAACCTGACCGGCGATTACCTGTGGCGCAGCAGCGCCAAGATCGGCCCGGGCAAGTTCAGGCCGCTACGACCGCTGCAATCGGCTTAGCGTGCTTTATTTTCCGTTTTCTGAGACGACCCCAGGACCAGCGCTCGATCGCGGGTATGTCGGAGGAGCGCCCGTCGATCGCCCGATGCCTGCGCAAGGGCGATCCCTCGGTCCAGCGAATCGACAATACACTGCAAATGGTCAAGCTCTAGGGGTTTGGCCTGCTTCTCTTGACTGGGATGGAGCGCACGGATTCCCTTGAGAACCTGGCGGATCAAGGGGGCTTTGGTCGGATCAACGAAACCGTGATCGGCATGCCACCGGGACAGCGCCGCTAATCGATGGCGCAGCGTGCTGGACGCAAGCTTGCCGCCGTAGTCGGCCAGATAACGGGAGACCGAGTCGGTGGTGGCCGGTAAAAAACCTCCCCATTCGACCTCGAAGTGTCGCAAGGCCGACTCGTAGCTCCGGCGAGTGTTTTCCCGCTGGGCGGCTTCAAGGTATTGATCGAGGCGATTCATCAGGGGCAAGGGTATGACAAATTCACTGCTCGGCAAATAGCTCCAGGAGCCGAAGCCGAGATATGGTCGGCCGGTCAGTCAAGAGTGCTTATGTATGCCCGTTCCAGAACGGTATAGAGAGTACCTCTTGGCGATGCTAACCCACTGGGAACCGGAACATTATTGACAGCTATACCGCAGTCAGATCGACCGGTTTGTCGACACCTTGATGGTACGGCTCCTGCTGACGTTCGATTCCGCGCACGCCGTCACCGTGGCGTTGAGCGGATCGCCTCTGTAGTAGAGCGCCAGATCGCCGCCACGGCCTGCCTTGTCGGTGGTGACGGTCGTTGCGTCGGCAGCGGTCGGGGTGACCATGTTCACGTTGTTCTCGCTGCCTCTGCTCAGCGTCAGCTGGCCGTAGAGGCCGGCGACCTTGGGGGACGCGTTCACCAGCGAGTTGTTGAGGCGCGTCGGCATGCCGCCGATCACAGGCAGGAAACCCACCACCGAGGAGCCGAAGAAACCGGCCCCCATCGCTGCTGACAACGCAGAAGACACGTAGGAGCCGGCGTACTGGCGCCCGGCAGTGACGGTGCCGAAACGAGTCGAGAGGCCTGCATAGATCTGTCGCGAGAAGATCTGGCTGCCGTTGCTGGTCTGCCCGCTTCCATCAAATACACCGCCTTGACCTCGTCGCCGAGCTCCTTCTCACCCTTGAAGCCCAGTCGCGAGGACGTCCATTCGACGTCTACATACGGTGGAGGTTGCACGACCCACCGATATGGCGTTGGGGTATCTGTTCCGTTTACGTGGATCCGACAGTCTGAACCCTCTTTAGACGATGGTACGGGCGCCGCGCCTACGGTCTTCCTTGAGCAAAGCTACAAGCTTCTGTAGAGCTTGCGCCAATATGGCCTGGGTAGCTGCACCTCCGATGGAAATCCGCACTGCATCGCGTGTCTCTGTGGACAGGCTGAAGGATTCAGCACAGGCGACGGTCACTCCGGATTCCTCCAGCGCATGGGAGAAGAGATGTTGGTTCCAGCGCGCGGGCAGCGGTAGCCAGATTGTGGATGCCTGTTGGATGGGCGTAGGCTTCCGGAGGCAGCAGGGACCGCGCCAGATTCTGGCGCGCTCGGGCTTCGCGCTGGACTTCTTGCACGAGTTGTTTTGCTGTTCCGCTACGTATCCACTGTTCGGCCAGCGCTAAAAGTAGAGCTGAGCATCCCATGCTGGATGCGCCCAATCCTTCTCGCATGGTAGAGCCACTCTCGCCTCGAGGTGGGGGGACGAAGGCTGTGCGCAGGCTTGGCCAGATGCATTTTGATAGTGACGCCAAGTATTAAGTCCGTACACCGCCGGTCAAGTTGACGATCGGCGAAGGCGCGTCATTGAGTAAATACCTGTATGGATCGTCCTCGATCAGCGTCAACTGCAATCGACGTAGCGTGGTGGCGATTTCTTGGCGCCGGCTTTCGGGCATCGTCCGTGCAGTGGGGTTGTTCAGCGTGGGATTTAGGTAGAGCAACTTCGCGCTGTGCTTGTTCGAGTGCGTCCGGAAGCACTCCGTCCTCGTCACAGTCAACGGTGACCACCTGAAGGCCAAGTTGCCGAGAGGCAAGAAGAAACCCGGGATAGGTCAGCGGCTCACACAGCACCGTGTCACCACGGCGGAGGGTGGTTGAGAGGATGCCGAAGATCGCTGCCTGTGCCCCCGCGCACACGATCAGGTTCTGGCTGTCCAGGTCGCCAAGCGCAGGTCTGAGCCAAGCCTGTGCTGCCTGGATTGCAGACCGGTTCGATGATCCGTCCTGGTAAATGGACAGCGCTTCGATCTGCTGTCGCCCCAGTATTTCATCTATCCCGGCCTTCACCCGCTCGGCCAGCAAGCCATCGGCTGGCTGAGGCGGAATATTCATCGTTAGGGAAACGCTGAACAAATCCCTGCTCAGGGTCTCCCGAGCGAGTGTTCGGCCGACTCCATCCAAAAGTGCCGGCCTCCAGGCATCAAAAGGCCGACTTTCGGGGCGCATGCATCCGATTTCACTGCTCAGGACACACCTCGGGCATGCATCGCCGGCATGCGCCTTTGGGCGAGCAGCAAATTGGCGAAGCCAAATAGCGCGAACAGTTGCGCCTCGTTCTTGGCCAGCCCGCGATAGCGGGTCTTGCGGTGGCGGAACAGATTCTTAACCACATGAAAGGGATGCTCGACCTTCGCCCGGATGCTCGCTTTGAGCTTCTCGAACCGGTCCTGCAGTTGGCCCAAGTCATCCGCAGGCAGCGCCTTGCGCACACTGCGCTTCATCGCCACCAGCCATTCAACGGCTTTGCCCTGGTTCTCGGGGCGTTTCTCGAGGCCTTGGTAACCCGCGTCACCGAACACGGTGCGCTCCTGTCCGTGCAGCAGGGCGTAGGCCTGGCTCACGTCGCTCGCGTTGGCCGCGGTCGTGACACGGTATGCACCAGTCCCGAGTGGGCATCGACGCCAATATGAGCCTTCATGCCGAAGTGCCAGGTCTTGCCCTTCTTCGCTTGGTGCATCTGCGGATCGCGCACCTTGGCCTTGTTCTTTGTCGAGGGCGGAGCCTCGATCAGCGTGGCATCGACGATCGTCCCCTCACGCAGGATCAGGCCTTGTTCGGCCAAGTGAGTGTTGATGGCCTCAAAGATTTTGCGCGTGAGCCCGTGGGTTTCAAGCAAGCGCCTGAACTTCAGCAAGGTGGTCGCGTCCGGCGCCGACTCCCGCGACAGATCAATCCCCACGAAGCCCCGAATCGCCTGGCTGTCGTAGAGCGCATCCTCCATCCCTTCATCCGACAGACCGAAGCACTGCTGGGCCACGTACATCCGCAGCATCCGCGACACGCCAATCGGTGGGCGCCCCCGGCCTTCGCCGTTGGGGTAGAACGGCTCAATCTCGGCCTCCAACGTCGCCCAAGGGGTTACGGCGTCGATCCCGGCAAGAAAGCGGTCACGCCGCGTCAGCTTCTTCTTCGCGGCGTACTCCAGGTCCGAAAAGCTCGATTGCATCGATCAAGGTCTCATGAAAGAAGGAACTGCGGGATTATCGCCTTCGTGCAGCCAGAACGCCTTGGGAGGGAATACTTCAGCGTTTCCCTAGGTGGTCGAGCGGACCAGCGGCTGGCTCCACAATTACCGACGCCTGCGCGTTCGATTCGAGCGATTGGCGCTCATTCACGAAGCCTTTATCAAGATCGCATGCGAAAGCTGAAATACGCGGAGGACTCATTGTGTAGAGCTTCTTAGCCAGCGAGCGCTTGGATCGCGCGATTAGTTACGATACAATATTGTATTGTTGCATACTAATTTGACTGATTTCCAAATTGCTGTCACGTGTACGCCGTGAGTGGGGGATCCCGGTTGAACCATCAATTTCAGCTTTTCTGTAAGTCATAGGAGAAACAGCATGCCCCTACAAATAGCGGTGGCGCGTGAGCGCCTCCTCGGGGAACGTCGTGTTGCACTGATACCGGAAACGGCAAAGAAGTTCGCCGCCTTGGGCGCGGCGATCGGTATCGAAAGAAATGTTGGCGTCGATAGCCATTTCCTCGACAGCGACTATGCCGGGGTCAGGGTGGCAGGCGGTATACAGGCTACCTACACTGGCGCCGACCTGATCCTGCGCGTCACGCCGCCGTTGCCCGAAGAAATCGCGGCGATGCCGGACGGTGCGGTGCTGATCGCCCTGTTGAAGCCCTTCGAATCGAAGGAACGGTTGGCTGCGCTGAACGCCAAGCAGATCACCGCCTTCGCGCTGGAACTGCTGCCGCGCATCTCGCGCGCCCAGAGCATGGACGCGCTGTCCAGCCAGGGCGCCTGCTCGGGCTACCAGTGCGGCCTCATCGCCGCCGCCCGCTGCACCAAGTTCTTCCCGATGCTGACCACGGCCGCCGGCACCGTCCGTCCTGCCCGCGTGCTGGTCATCGGCGCCGGCGTCGCCGGCCTGCAGGCGATCGCCACCTGCAAGCGCCTGGGCGCCATGGTCGAAGCCTACGACGTGCGTGCCGCCGCCAAAGAGCAGATCGAATCGCTCGGCGCCAAGTTCGTCGATACTGGCGTCTCGGCGGACGGGGCAGGGGGCTACGCCCGCGAACTGACCGCCGACGAAAAGGCGCAGCAGGCCGAGAAACTGGCCAAGGCCGTCGCCGCAGCCGACGTGGTCATCGCGACGGCGGCCATCCCCGGCAAGAAGGCGCCGGTCATCATCACCGCCGACATGGTGGCCCGCATGAAATACGGCGCCCTCATCGTCGACATGGCCGCCGAATCGGGCGGCAACTGCGCGCTGACCCAGCCCGGCGAACACGTCGTCGCCAACGACGTGAATATACACGGTCCGCTGAACCTACCGTCGCGCATGCCGACCCACGCCTCCGAGCTGTACGCCAAGAACCTCTACAACTTCCTGTCGCCGTGGATCAAGGACGGCCGGCTCCAGTTCGACTGGAGCGACGAAGTGCTGGCCGGCACCGTGTTGTGCCGCGACGGCATCACGGTGCACACCACCGTTAAACAAGTTTTGGGGGCCGTATGAACAAGGAAAAATCAATCGTGACGGTCAATTTCGCCACGCCGGAGCTTCTGCCACCGGCCCATACGGCAGCCCCCCACGCGCGGGCGTGCGCATCCCCGCTCGGCGAAGCCGACCACGGCCCCTGCTTACTGCTCGGGAGGGCGACCTGATGGACGGTTTGCTAGCTTTATACATTTTCGTGCTCGCCGCCTTCACCGGCTACGAGATCATCGCCAAGGTGCCGGTCATCCTGCACACGCCGCTGATGTCAGGCTCCAACTTCGTGCACGGCGTCGTCGTGGTCGGCGCAATGATCGCCCTCGGCTCGGCCGAGACCGTCGTCGAACAGGCCATCGGCTTCTTCGCCGTGGCGCTGGGTGCAGCCAACGCGGCCGGCGGCTATGTCGTTACCGAACGCATGCTCGCCATGTTCAAGAAGAAGGAGGGCGCATGATGACTTTGCCCCTTTACGTTCAGGGCGCCTGGTTTGTCGGCGCCTTGCTCTTCATCTTCGGCCTCAAGGGCATGGGCTCGCCAGCCAGCGCCCGCCGGGGCATCGTGATCGCCGGCTACGGCATGCTGATCGCCATCGCCGGTACCTTCCTGGTCCCCGGGCTGCACAATCTAGGCCTGATGCTGCTGGCCCTGGTCGTCGGCGCCGCCGGCGCTTGGATCTCCGGCCAGCGGGTCAAAATGACCGACATGCCGCAGATGGTCGCCATCTACAACGGCATGGGCGGCGGAGCCGCGGCCGCCATCGCCGCCATCGAGTTCGCTAAGGGCGACGCCCACAGCGTCGTCACCACGATCCTCGCCGTAGTCGGCGCCCTGATTGGTGCGGTGTCCTTCACCGGCTCCTGCGTCGCCTGGGCTAAGCTGCAGGGCGTGCAGAAGAAAGCCCACCGGCTGCCGGCACAGAACGGGGTCAATGTCGCGCTCGCCTTGGTCGCCGTCGGCCTCGGCGCGGCCATGGTCATCCTGGCCCCGGCGAAGCCGGAGCTGATCTACGGCTTCTTCACCGTGGCGCTGGTCCTCGGCCTGATCGTCACGCTGCCTATCGGCGGCGCCGACATGCCGGTCGTCATCTCGCTGTTCAACGCCTTCACCGGCCTGGCCGTCGGCTTCGAAGGCTACGTGCTCGGCAACCCAGCACTGATCATCGCCGGCATTGTCGTCGGCGCGGCCGGCACGCTGCTCACCCAGCTGATGGCCAAGGCGATGAACCGGCCGCTCTCCAACATCCTGTTCACGCCTATGGTGGCCAGCGGTGGCGGCGAGGCGATCACCGGCACGATGAAGGAAGTCGGCGCCATCGACGCGGCGGCGATGATGCGCTACGCAGGCAAGGTCATCATCGTGCCCGGCTACGGCATGGCGGTGGCCCACGCCCAGCACAAGGTCTGGGAAATGACGGCGCTGCTCGAAGAGGCAGGGGTCGAGGTCAAGTTCGCCATCCACCCGGTGGCCGGCCGCATGCCGGGCCACATGAACGTGCTACTGGCTGAAGCCGGCGTGCCCTACGACAAGATCTTCGACCTCGAGGAGATCAACGGCGAGTTCGGCCAAGCCGATATTGCGCTGATCATCGGCGCCAACGACGTGGTCAACCCGTCGGCCCGCACCGATAAGGCCAGCCCGATCTACGGCATGCCGATCCTCGATGCCGACAAGGCGCAGAACGTCATCGTCATCAAACGCGGCAAGGGGACGGGGTATTCCGGGGTGGAGAACGCGCTGTTCTATACCGACAATTGCCGCATGCTTTACGGCGACGCCCAGCCGATGGCCGGGGAGATCATCCAGCAATTGAAGGCGATGGGATGACCCGAATCCCAAAGCCTTGGTTGAAGCAAGTTGTTTGTACGGCTGTTGTCGCTATTTAACAGTCTGGCGTATCCGGCGCCCGAGATGGATTTTCCGAGTGTCTCCTCCTCTGGCATGTTGGCTCCTCTGCGGACGTGCTAGTGGGTTTGCCGATTCGGGTTCGAAAGTTCCCGAATCGGTTTTTTTTGGGGCTTTGTCGGAATCGGCTGTTGCTTGCCCAATGACCGGCGGCTTCATCGAGGCGGAGGGCCGGGAAAATCGTGTCGCGATAGCATTTGAGAAAACGACACCAGCCGAGATCGATCCAGGCTAGATAAGCACTCAAGGGAGGCGCATGGCCAGAAAAACCAAGGAAGACGCGGAGGCCACGCGCCGCTCGATCATCGCCGCGGCACGTTCGGTTTTCTTCGAGTGCGGTGTCAGCCGCTCTTCGCTGGAAAAGATTGCCGAGGTCGCAGGTGTTACCCGTGGGGCGATCTATTGGCATTTCAAAGACAAAGCCGAACTTTTCTCTGCGATGCGTGAAGGGGTCTTCACGCCGATGATCGAACGCATCTATGCGATCTTCTTTGGTGGAACTCATGAAAACCCACTGGATGCCATCGAATACGCGATCAATGAGTTTTCTCGGGCGATCGACGGTTTCGAGGGCGTCCGCGAGGTTTTCGAGATCATGCATTCCCGTTGCGAGTACGTTGACGAATTTGCCGTGGTACAGAGCGAACTCAGGCAGCCGGTCCAGGTACTCCTGGAAAAGATGGAGCGCCTGTACCAACGGGCTTTCGATATGAACAAGCTGCGCCCCGGAATTGAGCCGCGGGCGGCTGCCAGGGATACCTGGGCTTTCACGCACGGCTTGCTTAACCTGGTGCTAGGTTTTCGGAAGGGCACGGGGCTGGAGCAGAACGTTCCGGCGATGATCGCCGATCACATGGCTTTGCGGCGAAATGAAAATCGAGCTGTAGCTCCCGGCCTCTCGGTACGTTGAGGTCGCGAGCAGTCTATGACTTCCAGCCAAATTCGCCAGCTCAAGCGAACCATCCGAAAATCCCTTGCTTCCGATGCCACTGGTGTGGAAATAGATCAGGGGCGCGCCTCGGCAATCGCGCTCTTGGAGCACAGCATACAACGTCGCCACAAACGCCTTGCGGTCATTCGCTTCGCGGCGGCGATTCGGACTGGGGCGGCAATCGGGCTTCCAAACTGGAAATATTGCGAAGAGGCATTGGCTTCGATAGATGACGATAAGTTGCGACAACGGGTGATCGATGCGATCGACGGGGTAGCCGACAATCAAGTTGCTGGGCTGTAGCAAGCCTGTCCAGCATTCGGTTGCACACGGCACATTCGCTATTCCGGCTAGCCAGCCAAGTCAGGATATAAAATCGCGGCAGAGATCGGTTTGGGGCTAATCCAGGGGAAACTAGTGCAAGGAACAGAGTTCGATAACAAAAGCGCCCAAAAAAGGAGGCGGGGTTGCCAGCTCAAGGCAACTGTCGAAAATCGCCTCCTGGCTGCCACGGAGCGGCTGATCGAGCAAGGTCAGGGCTTCGCAACGCTGACGGTCGAGCAACTCGCGTCCGAAGCAGGGATCGCACGCGCAACTTTCTATCTCCATTTTGCCGACAAGGGCGAATTGGTCGCACAGTTGATGGGGCGGCTGACGCAGGAAATCGTCGGGAGTGCTGGAGACTGGTTCGAGGCCAGGGGCCAATCGGGTCCGCAAACGGTGAAACAGGCGCTGGTCGGCATCATCTCGACTTTTCGCAAGCTCCACGCGATTCTTGCGGCGGTTGAGGCGACCAAAGCCCAAGATGAAACCGTGGCCCGACTGCACCGGGAAATGATGGCTCGGCTGTGCGAACGTAGTCGGCGTGCCGTAGCCGCCGTCAAACAGGATTCGCCGGAGGGCGATGTGCCCTGGAACAATGCTCGCCGATGTGCTGACTTGGTCGGTCGAGCAGTATGGCGCCCAGGTCGTGGGACAGTACGACGCCGCGCAAATGGAGGCGCTAATCAATACCTTCACACACATCTGCAACAGCGCAATTTTCTCGCCGCCGGTTTCCCCCGCCCCCTGAGCGCATGAGCCGGTCCGACCGGCAATGCCTGTTCGGCCATGGCGCCGCCCGCGTTGCCTTGGGCGTGCCCCCTATTCCTGAAAAAATATGTATACATATCGTCTGTTTTGTTTGGCACTTTGCGGATCAAATATAGACACGATGTCTATATTTGATCCGGCAAGGAGACAAGCATGTCGATTACCTATAAACGCTATTTCAGCGATGCGGAGATCGAGGAAATTCGTACCCGCCATCGGGTCGAGCGCAGTATCGACCAGGCCCTGACCTGGAAACTGCAACGCCGACGCGGCCCGGACTACCGTCTGCCGCCGATGAGCGAACTGCAGGAACGGTTGTGGGCATTTCTTGCCCGGCAGATCAACGGCCCATTCGAAATTCTCGATCTCCGGCGCCTGCCGGGGGGCGGTTCCAAGGAAATGTTCCGCTTCCGGCTGCGCCGCACCAACGAGCACGACTGCCTCACCGACGACAACCTGATCCTGCGCATAACGCCGGGCGAATCGATCGTCGAGACGCACCGCCTGCGCGAATTCGAAATGATCGCCGCCATGGCGCAATGCTGCTCACTTAAGTGGAGCCGCCTTGCGGTTGACCGGAAATCGAGTCTTTGAAATCTTCACCGTCCTGGGCCTTGATGGCCTGGGACGTTTTTCTATGAACACACAGCCCATGCTGCCCCGTAGCTCGGCCAGTCGTCTCGGTGTGTGAGCCGGAGACAAAGCCCCCGCCATCACCACCAGCTGACTGGCAATGAACTGGCAGGCAAACTTGAAGCTGATCTCACTCGGTGCGCGCTGATGCGCCACCGCCGCCTGGCTGGCTTCTCTTCGAATCAGGTTGTAGCCCAGCAACACGCCCCACAGCTCCTGGTAGACCAACTCCACGGTTTTGCTGCGCAAGGTCATGGCATTGCCCTGCATGGCGCTCTTGATGTCTCGGAAGCCCAGCTCGATTTCCCAGCGCTCGTGGTACAGCGTCGCAACCTGCTCGGCACTGAACTGATCGGCAGGCAGTGAGGTGAAGACGGTCTTGGCCCGTCCCTGCACCTCGTAAGTCACCGCCCGAACCTGCCAGTCCAGAGGAAGGGCAGGATTTTTCTTGCGGGCTTGCGGTGAAACTTTCATCTGCAACAGGCGATCACCTTCGCCATGGCACAGGACTTCTTCGTACACCAGCCCCTTCCTCTCGGGGATGAGCCAATGCCGGTGCGGGGCGCCCGACTGGATGCCCAGCAGCAGATCAGCACTGAAGAAGCCTTTGTCGAGTAAGGTGACCGAGTGGCTGGGGATCGCCGCAACGAACTCTGTCACCATCGGAATCTCCCCTTTGCGGTAAGGGCTGATGGTGGCGTTGGCCAGAATATGTGAGCGCGTGTTCATCAGCGCGACCAGACGCAGCATCGGGTAGGGCGTCTGGCGATTCGTCGAGGTATTGCCCGAGCCGAAGTGCGCCCTGAGTTCCGGTGTGTCCTGCGTCCGAAACAGCGCACCATCGGCGGCAAAGACCTGCAACCCATGCCACTGATCGTCCGGGTAGCGCTCATACCCCCAGCGCTCTGCACAGCGCTCGAAGAGCCACTTCACGGGTGGCTGGCCCAGCCGCTGTCGGGCTTGGGAGAGCGAACTGCTGGCCAGCAGATCCTCCCCGGCCAGACCGTCGGCGCAAATGTTGAGGCGTCGGGCGACTTCAATGATCGGCTCGCCGCGAAAGAACGCCATGCCCACCACCAGCCACAGCGCCATGTCTGGCGGCAGGCGACGCCGCCGAATGCTCGCCTGCGCGGATAAGGCCGCGGCGCTCTGTATCCAATCGACAGGAATGTGCTGAGTCAATACGTCCAGCCGGCTCAGGGGCTGCTCGGCGATCGTCAGGACAGCACTCAAATCCTCGATGAGAGACATAAAAAAATCCGGAACCTGTTTGAGGTTCCGGATTCTCATGGAGCCCGCAAGGCGGGGCAGCTAGTCCTTAAACGAACAGCATTGCGCGCATCTCGCGGGCCTTGAGGATGCGCTCGCAGGCCAGGATGAAGGCCGCGGTGCGCAGGCTGACCTGCTGGGTGCGGGCGGTGTCGCGGATGTGCACGTAGGCCTCTTCCATGATGCGGTCGAGGCGGGCGTTGATCTCGTCTTCCGACCAGAAGAAGCTGGAGAAGTCCTGTACCCATTCGAAGTAGCTCACCGTCACGCCGCCGGCGTTGGCGAGCACGTCGGGCACCACCTGGATGCCGCGGGCGGCGAGGATGTCATCGGCTTCCGGCGTGGTCGGGCCGTTGGCGCCTTCGATATTCCCGCAGCCGGCACGACCGAAGCCGCCAGCCTCGGCCTCGAACACTGGAGCCGGGTCTGGGAGGAAGACAGTTCGAGAAACATCCCGTCATCACCCTCGCCCGGCAGTGGCTGCAGGCCAACCTGCCGGTGACCGACGACATCCGCGTCGTGCACAACGATTACCGGAACGGCAATTTCCTGTTCGACGAAGAGACCCAAAAGATCACCGCCATCCTCGACTGGGAACTGGCCCGCCTCGGCGACATCCATGAGGATCTCGCGTGGGTCCTCTTTCCCGGCTTCGCCTCGCCCGACGAGCACGGCACGCCGCTGGTCTGCGGCCTGGGCACGCGCAAGGCCTTTCTCGAGCGCTACTACCCGAAGTTCAAGGAAAACTTCGTCGAGGTCTATGACGAGGGCCGCAGGGCGCGCGTCCGTGAAACGACCGACACCAAGGACACCGACGGCGGGGTGGGGGCTGCCTCGGCCTTCATGCTGGTCCTGGCGCGAGAAATGGGCGACAAGCAGCTCTTCGATCAGCTGATGAACCATCTCGAGCCCCCGGCCGGGCCGACGATCACCTCGGGCATCCTGCACTACGCGCAGCCGAGCAACCTGCTGTTCGACGAACAGCTGTTCGTCGGCAAGGTGCATGTCGGTTTCGCCGAACTGCTCAATGCGCCGCCGGCACCGGATCACCCTCCTTTGCTAAGAAGGAAATGAGCGCAGTTCGGAAACAAGCCGGCCGCCGGTCGTTTGGCGGGCTGGCAGCCCTGGTGCTGTGGACGGCCCTGTTCGTCCCGGCATCCGGGCTGGCCCATGGCGATTACCAGCACGGGCCGTTAGCGGCGATCGATAATTCGCCGTCCGTCGCCAGCAAGGGCTTGCACTTGCCGGATGTTCGGGTGCTCGACCAAAACGGCCGGGAACTTCGTTTCGACAGCGACCTGGTCCGGGACAAGATCGTCGTGGTCAGCTTCATCTACACCACGTGTACGGCGATCTGCTCGCCGATGACGGCGGGCCTCAAACGCGCACGCGACCTGCTCGATCCGGCCCTGGCCGGTCGGGTCCGCTTCATTTCGGTCAGTGTCGATCCTCAGCACGACACCCCGGGCGCGCTTAAGGCTTTTGCCGATCGGCACGGAATCGACGGCGATTGGCGCTTCGTCACCGGCGCCCCGGCCAGCCTGAGGCAAATCCGCAAGGCTTTCTCGGCGGCCACGACGCGGAAGGAGGATCACACGCCGCTGATCGTCATCGGCGACGCTTCCCGGAGGGCGTGGATCAGGAAACATGGCTTGGCTCCGCCGGAAGCCATCGTCGAGGCCATCGACAAGATGGCTTCGCCCTGAAGACTCCTCGACGGCGATAGCGTTCGTTTAAACTTGGGACTCCGGAATCTGCAGGCGCAGGCCATTGAACTCGGGCCGGGCGACCAGCTGGCAGGACAGCCGTACGCCGCTGCCGTCCAGGCCGGAAAATTCCAGCATCTGCTGTTCCAGCGAGGAACGTTCCCCAGTGACCGGCTGGGCATCAAGGGGCACACAGACGCGGCAGGTGCCGCAGGTCATCGAGCCGCCGCAATCGGCATCGATGCCGGGGACGTTGTGATTGACCGCAGCTTGCATCAGCGACATGCCTTCCGGGATGTCGATGGTGTGATGGGTGCCGCCATGCTCGACGAAAGTGATCTGAATCATGAGAGTCTCCGTGGAGGTGAGTGCCCGGCTTATGCCGCCAAGTCGGTGAGGGGAACGGTGCTGTCTTTCAGCTTGTCGCCGGCGACGGTTTTTCCGGAGCCGATCAATTTCTTTCCGGCGAAGAATTCCGGCGGGGCGTTGATCGCCTCGACGGTGACAATGTGCCCGGCACGCAGGTGGAAGACGGCGAACTTGGCTTCGTCTGGATTGCCGCGGACCACGGTCTCGTCGGCCTCGAAGGGCAGCCCGGCGATTTGCAGCTTGAGGTCGTACTGGTCGGACCAGAACCACGGCACTTCGGCTGCGGCTGGCTCGCGTCCGGTAATGCAGGCGGCGACCCGTTTGGCCTGTTCCATGCAGCTGGGCACGCTTTCCAGGCGCAATTCGCGGCCGTAGAGCGGATGCGGCCGCTTGGCGACGTCGCCGATGGCGAAGATATGTGGATCGGAGGTCCGGCAGTCGGCATCGACGACGATGCCGTCGTCGCAGCGCAGGCCGATCGCCTGCGCCATCGAGGCGGTTGGAATGGCGCCGACGCCAACCAGCACGGCATCGCACGACAGCTGCGTGCCGTCGGTGAGCAGCACGCATTCGGCCCGGGTGTCGCCCAGGATGGCTTCGATAACTGCATTGAGTCTGAAGGTGACGCCCTTGCTTTCGTGGAAGCGCTGCAGGAAGGCGGATACCGGCTCGCTGGCGACCCGTTCGAGCAGGCGCGGCGCCCGTGCGAGTACGGTCACTTCGACGCCCAGCGCCCGTGCCGTGGCGGCACACTCGAGCCCGACGTAGCCGCCGCCGATGATGATCAGTTTCTTGCCCGGCCCCAGGGCGCTGCGGATGTGTTCCGCATCGACCAGGGTGCGCAGGGTCATTACGTTGCTGAGTTGCACGCCCGGGATCGGCAGTGTGCGGGCGTGGGCACCGGTCGCCAGCACGAGGTGGTCATAGGGGATTTCCTGGCCGCTGGCGAGGACGACATGGCGGGCCTGGACGTCGATGCGTTCGGCGCGGACACCGAGATGCAGGTCGATATTCTGGTCGACGTAGAACGCCGGGGGGCGCAGGGCCAGGCTTTCCTGGCTGACTTCGCCCTTCAGCCAGGCCTTGGACAGCGGTGGGCGCTGGTAGGGCAGGACCGTTTCCTCGCCGATCAGGGTGATCTCGCCGGCGTAGCCGAATTGGCGCAGGAAGGCGACAGTCAGGCCGCCACCGTGGCCGGCGCCGACGACGACGACGCGTTCGCGATTGTTTTGGGTCATATTGGGATGTTCTCCGGAGGGGGTAACGATCAGGCGGGGGAGGCAACGCCTCCTCCCGTACCTACGTCATCTCGTTTTCAGTCTTCCATCAGGATGAAGGAGGCTTTCAGGGCGCCGCAATTCGGACACAGCCAGTCGTCCGGCAGGTCTTCGAGGCGGGTGCCGGGCGGGATGCCATCCGCCGGGCTGCCGAGGGCCTCGTCGAAGATCTCGCCACAGGCGATGCATTGCCACTTGCGGTAAACGGGAGCATTCATGTCGCAAGCCTCTCAGTTCATCTTGAAACGGATCGGCACGAATTTCGGGCCGCAGACGAACTCCGATTCCTGCCATTTGCCTTCGCCGGCCATTTCGACCGATTCGAGGCGGGGAATCAGCTCTTCCCAGAGCAAGCGCATTTCGAGTCGCGCCAAATGCTGGCCGACGCAGATATGGGCGCCGTAGCCGAAGCCGATGTGGCGGTTGGGTGTGCGGTCGAGCCTGAATTCATAGGGTGTGTCGAACATTTCCTCGTCGCGGTTGGCGGACAGGTAGGAGATGTAGAGCAGGTCACCCTTCTTGATCTGGCGGCCGGACAACTCGTAGTCCTCGGCGGCCGAGCGGATGAAGCACATCGCCGGCGAGGTCCAGCGGATGGCCTCCTCGACGAAATTGGGGATCAGCGCCGGCTCGGCCTTCAGGCGGGCCAGCAGGCCGGGCTGGGTGGCCAGCGTCCACATCGAATTGGCGATGGTGGCGGCCGTGGTGTCGTGGCCGGCGGTGGAGGCGATGACGAAATACGAAATCATCGAACGCTCGTCCATCGGGCAGCCGTGGATCTTGCCGTTGGCGATGGTGCTGGCCAGATCGTGGCGCGGGCAGGCCTGGCGATCCTTGATCACCGAGCCGTAGTAGCGCTTGAATTCGTCGTAGACGATCTGCCAGGTCTTGATCTGCTCTTCGGGGTCGGTCAGCACGGAGCCCGGGCGGCAGAGGTCGGGATCGGCATAGCTGAGGAACCACTGGGTCAGGCGCAGCATGATGGCGTGGTCTTCCTTGGGTAGGCCGATCAGCGTGCACACCACTTCGAGCGGGTAGTTCATCGCGATGTCGCCGGCGAAATCGCAGGTCGTACCCAGGCTCGCCATGTGGTCGACATGGCGGCGGGCCATTTCGCGGATCGAGGTTTCGAGTGCCGCGATGTTCTGCGGCATGAAGTTCTCTTTGACCAGGTCGCGGTGCGCGGTATGGTCCGGCGGATCCATGTGCACCAGCGTGCGGAAGATGTGGGGCTTGCCGCCGCTGTAGTCGCGCATCATCTGCTCGGCGATTTGAGAGGCCGGCGTCTTGGAGCGGTCGCCGCTATGGAAGATGTTGTCCTGGCGGGTGATCTCGCGGACATCCTTGTACTTAGTGACGATCCAGTGCGGGTCGTAACCCGGAACCTCGGCGATCGACAGTGGGTAGTTGTGCCGGAGGTGGGCAAGCATTTTTTCCATCTTCGCCCGATCGGCGTAACTGGCGGGATTGAAGATGGGGGCAACCAGTTCGGTGGGGATTTTGAGGTCACTCATGAAACGTCTCCTTGTAATAATGGTCTACGCGCCAGTTAGCCTTTCGGGCGTTGCCGGCGAAAGCGACGCTCGTACGCCGTCAACTCTCTGACGGCGAGTATAGGAAGCCGCTTTGCGATGGAAGTAGTACTAAAGTACTGTTCCGGTATGGGTCGCAGACATAGACCGTCCGGGGGAGGCCAGGTGCAATTTCATCGAGGAGGAGGTTTCTTGAGCCGTTGGGGACACGATAACGACAAGGCGGGCGGCCTGTGAGCCAGGTATCGATTTTGCCGGTTGCCAAGATTCAAGAGCGCAATGTCCGGAATACCGATCCACCCAGTTTCATGTTCCAGCCAGTCCGCACCCCGGTACTGGATGACTTGCAGGGTGGGGCAGAGGGGCGGCCCAAGGTCTTGAGCATCGTTGCGCCGGTGGGCTACGGGAAGACGGTGCTGATGGCCAGTTTCTGTGACTACCTGCAAAGTAGTGGCGAACGCTGTTTCTGGGCCTCCCTCGACGAGCGGGACACCACCGTCGAGCGTGTACTCGGCTTGCTCGAGGAGATGGCCTATGGGCCGAGTGTCGGCCTGCATCCGACACAAGCGTTGCTGCGCGGTGATCTGCCGCTGTACGGCCGGATCGAAGCGCTGCTTAAGACTGCGCTGGATTTTGGCAGCCCGTGCACCGTCTTCATCGACAACCTGAATTTTTGTACCGACGAGGCCGTCGGCGAGTTTCTCGAGACCTTGGTGTTCAAGACACCGAGGTCGATCCGTTTCGTTTTTTCCAGCACTGTCGAACTACCTCTCAATCTGGCCCGGGCCAAGCTGGCCGGGCTGGTCCGCCAGGTCGGCTACCGCGAACTGAGCCTGAATGCCGATGAGGTCGGCGAAATGCTGGGCCCCGACCTGTGCGCCGCCGTCGGGCGTTCCGGTGTCGAGGCTGTGACGCGGCAGACCGAGGGCTGGCCGGCCGCGGTGCGCATGGCCCAGATCATCCTTTCGACGACGGATCGGCCACAGGAGGCATTGAGCCGCTTTTCCGGATCGGACGAGGATCTTGCCGCGCTACTGAACCAGCAGGTGTTGTCCGGCTTTCCCTATGAGATTCGCCAGTTCCTGTTGAGCATCGCCCACCTGCGCACCTTCAGTGGCGAACTGTGCCGCCACGCGACCGGTAATCCCCAGTCCGAGCACTATCTGGCCTTGCTGTTGCGCCGCAATGTGTTCGTCATTCCGCTCGACCGCAACCGGACGTGGTATCGCTTGCATGGCCTGTTCCGGGAATACCTGCTCGGAGAGTCGCGCCTTGCCCTCGATCCCGACCGCCGCCAGGCCGCTTTGCAACGCGCAGCCGAGTGGTGCGAACAGGGTGGCTACTGGCGCGATGCCATCGACTATGCCATTGCCTCCGGCAGCACCGGCTTGGCGAGCAAGATCCTGACGCGCACCGCGCAAAGTTTCATCGGCGACCGGGGGGACCTGATCCAGTACATCGACTGGATCGAGGCTTTGCACGCCAAGGGGCTGCAACTCGATTGGGAGGCCGAGTACTGGTACACCTGGGCCCTGGTCCTCAATCGTCGCTACGAGCAGGGCAGGCAGCAGAACGAGCGGCTGGCGGAATGGGTCCGCCTGGCCAAGGGGAAGGAAGAACCAGCGCGCCTTGAGGATTTCCAGCGTCGCGTCGACATCATCAGCGCCTGCGTCGGGATCTTCACCGATCACCTGGAAGAAGCCTTCCGCAACGCCAGTCACTGGCTGGCCCGCGGCGCGACCGATGACCCGTTCAACGCCACCGCGGCCGGTTGTACCAAGGGTATCTACTATGCGAGCGCCTTCAAGTTGCGCGATGCCCGGCACGCCATCCAGGGGGCTCAGGGCTCGGCATTCCAGATCAAGGGGGCGTATACCGACGGCTGGATCGCCGCGCTCAATAGCTTGATCACGCTGCTCGAGGGCGACTACGCCGGTGCGTATCGGGAACTGATTGCAGCCCTGGCCGCAGCCCGTCAGGCTTTGGGCGAGAATGCCGGCATCTGCGGGACGATCGCCCTGATCGCCGCCAATGCGGCTGTCGAAATGGGCATGGCGGAGGAAGCCGAAAAACTGTTGGGCCCAGCCATGCGCTTGTCGAAATTCCACGGTTTCGTCGATGCCGCAGCATGCGGCCTCGATGCGGCGACAAAGCTGTGGGTCGGGCAGGCGGGTGATACGAGATCAATGCAGGAATTGCGCGATTTCGCCGCCTGTTACCCGCCGCGCCTCGCGTTCATGTTGAATTGCTACCTGGTCCAGCGTCTGGTCCGGCTCGGCCGCCTAGACGAAGCCGGGATGGAGGCGGCACGGCTAGGACTGGGCAGTGACGATACCGAGCCGCGGACAGGTTTGCCCGAATGGGCCGATACGGCCCGTTGCCGCGATCTGGTCGCGGCGACCGAGATTGAATTGTGCATCGCCCTCGGTCGGCACAAGCGAGCCGAGTTGTTGATTGCCGAAGAAACGCAGAAGGCCAAGGCCGACGGCCGGGCGGCACGGCTGGTCGAGCTGGCGCTGACCGAAGCCGTGATCGCCGAGCAGGCGCAGGATATTTCAGCGGCGAATCGCCATCTGACGAGGGCCGTGACGCTGGCGGCGAGGCGCGGCATTGTTCGCCCCTTCCATGACCGCGCCAAGGCGATAGCTGATCTGGTCGAGGACACGAAACCTTCGGCATGGGGCTTCGCGCTTGAAAGCGAGCGCAAGTTCTTCGCCGAGATCTGCAGGGTGTTGCCGATCGGCAACCCGGAGTTCCAGGAGCGGCTGGTCGCCTTGAACATGGATACGCAGTTGCTGGAGACCTTGACCGCAAGGCAGATGGAGTTGCTCGGCCTGCTCGCCGCCGGCCTCTCAAACCAGCAGTTGGCCGACCGCATCAATGTCACGGTAACGACCGTCAAAGGGCATTTGCAGAAGCTCTACGCCAAGCTCGGGGTCTCCAGCCGCTCGGCGGCCCTGGCCCGGGCCAGGGCGCTCAATTTGCTGGCGTGATTCCCTAATACGAGGTCTCTTATCAGTTGATCAATCAATCTTACGCTTGAGCATGGGCTGCCGTCTTGTTAGTTAGTGAATTGGCCGCAGCGGACGGTCACCCGGTTGCGAGACTCAGGCGGCCACAACCAACTGCTGCCGTTCCTCTCTTCCCGAAACCGGCCACGTGGGCGTCTGCAGCACCTCGTAACCTGCCGTTGGGGCGAATCACGCTACTCGGCCAAACGGACACTGAGGCTCTCAATAAAATGGCCGGTTCAGATTTCAGACCGGCCATTCATTTTTTCCGGCGGGGAACAACCTCACTCTAGCCCCCTAACTTTCCGGCGGGGAACAACCTCACTCTAGCCCCCTAACTCGCATGCACATGGATTAGCCAACTACTGCCACCTGTCCATCGAGCGGCAGGCGCGCGTGATCGACGCGACTTGGCTTGACCAGCAACTGATCGGCGGCGGCCGCGGGCGGGGCGACCTGGGCTTTGGCGGCGACGCCAAGCAGGCTATGCAGCAGCGCGCCGGCATCTATCGGCGCTCTGTCATGCTGGCGAGCGGGCGTTACGCGACGCTTGATGACGGCATGGGATTCAGCCTGGTGCCGTGGCGGCCGGTGATCGAGCAGCGGTTGGGGCAGCAAATCGCCGCGACGGTGCGTGGCGGAGGCGCATCCTGGGAAGTTGGGCGGCAAAGAGGAATCTAACTCACAGCCATGCCTGCTATTCAGCACCACAGACTAGCTACCTTCGGTCATCCGCCTGCGTGGCCGTTGCCACCGTGCGCGGCTATAAACATGGTGACGGCGGACCGGCAGTAGGATTCGATTTCGTTGTCGTCCGCTGCTCTCGCCTGATCGAAGCGTACGATCATCAGGAGATCGGATCCTTTGAAAAGCGCGGCAAACAGGCGGGCAGACCCGAGAGGATCGGGCACGTTCAGAAGCGCCTTCGCGTGCAACTGACGCAACAGGGCCTCGATTTGGGCGATGACATGGGCGGGGCCGGCTTCGTAATGGAGCTTGCTTAACGAGTTTTGAGTCGTCTTGTCGGCCATGACCATGGCTTCGACACTGCGGACGTCTGATCTCAACAGCGTGCGAAGCAGGGATGATCCCACCGCCATCAGTCGATCTTCGACCGAACCGTCGACGCCTTCAAGAACGGTCTGTGGTGCAAACAACTGATGGCAGCCGGCCGCGATGGCCGCGCTGAACAGCGCCTCCTTGTTCTCGAAATGCCGATAGATGCTTAGCTTGGATATCTTCGCCCGCTGGGCGACCTTGTCCATTGTCGTCGCTTGAAAGCCCAGCTCCACAAAGAGTTCGTTTGCGGCGCTGACTATCGTTTGGCCAAGTGCTTCGTTGGTGGGGCGGCCGCGGCGCCCCTGCTTTTTTTCGTTCACGTTGATTCCGGTACTTGACAGTATCTTAATTAACGATCTAGGATACTGCATAGTATTTGAAATGTGCAATCCACTGTGTAGGTAGCAGACTGCTCCTTAATTGGGTTTCCAAGGACAGCCCAGCAGTGTGGGAGGCGGCGTTGGCTGCAACTCGCCGATGACGAAGCGCGACACGTGCTCCGTCCCGGGCGTGAATCAAACGAGGATAACGCGCCGGCCTATGAAACAAGGAAACGAGGTTCCATGAAACGACGATCCCTATTGAAATTGGCCGCGCTTTCCACCACCGGTCTCGCCCAAGCACATTCCACCGCAAAGTCAGCCTCAACCATCGACAACACGGAGCCCACCACCATGAATGACGTCATCATCGTCGGCGGCAGCTTTGCCGGCCTCGCCGCCGCGCTGCAGCTCGGTCGTGCCCGCCGCACGGTCACAGTTCTTGATACCGGCCTGCCGCGCAATCGTTTCGCCGACCATTCGCATGGCCTGCTCGGCCACGACCACAAGCCGCCGCTGGATATCCTGGTTGAGGCGCGGCAGCAGCTGGCGCGCTATCCCATGATCAAACTGGTCAATGCCCGGGCCGAGAGCGTCTCTGGCGCCATAGACGATTTCTCCGTCCTCACCGGCGATGGCGAAAGCCTCAAAGCGCGCCGTCTGATCCTGAGCTACGGCGTCGCCGATCAAATGCCTGGTATTCCGGGCTTCGCCGAAGGCTGGGGTGACTCCATCGTGCCTTGCCCCTATTGCGACGGCTTTGAAGTCGCCGGCTGGCATTGGGGCCTCATCTGGTCCGGCCCCCTGTCGCACAACTATGTCAGGCTGTACCGCGATTGGACCGAGAGCCTGACAGTCTTCGCCAATGGTCACGACATCCCACCGGAGATCCGGGCAGATCTAGCACGCCGCGGCATCCTGGTCGTCGAGGGCCGCATCACCGAGATTGACCATCACGAGAGCCATAACACCACCGTCAAAATCGATGCCGGCCCCAAAGTCGCGATTGACATTCTGTTCGCGCACCCGCGCAACAAGCCATCCTCACGCCTGCACGAATCGCTGGGCCTTGCCACGGTCGATACGCCCCAGGGCATCGCCCTCAAAGTCGACGAGCGCCGCGAAACCAGTATGCCCGGCATCTACGCCGCCGGGGACCTCGCCAACGCCGGAATGCCCTCGGTCACCACGGCATCATGGCAGGGCGCAACGGCCGGCATCTCCGCCCAGCAGTCCATGCTGGCTTGAGTGCAAGCAGCATCGATCACCACAGTTTCAATTTCACAATAGACAGGAGCGCCACAATGGCCGCCATAAAACCATTCAAACCTCTAGACGAGAAATTTCCGTTTGACCGATAACTCAGTATCGCGGCCGCACCTCTCGTGCTCATCAACCTCTTCACGGTCGATGCCGCCGACGAAGCGGGCTTTCTGGAAGCTTTCAAGGCGGCTGCCGAGATCATAACGAAGCAACCGGGCTTCATTTCCATGCAACTGCATCGAGCGATCGGCGATAGCCCGACTTACCTGAACTATGTGGTGTGGGAATCCACCGAGGCGGTCCGCGCCGCCTTCACTGATCCCGAGTTCCTCGCGAAACTTCCAGCATATCCGTCATCTGTCGTGGCCAGCCCGCACCTGTTCCAAAAGGTCGCCGTCCCCGGCTTCTGCACGGCCTGACTTGGGAAATACGGAAGGCACGATGACGGGTATCTCGGCCCAGCAATTGATGCTGGTTTGAGAGCGCAGATTGGAGGATGAGCATGGGTGATGAACGCGACAGCGCCGGTGTGCGCTTCCCTCCGTCCTTTGTCTATCTCGGAGCGCTGCTGTTGGGGCTGGCGGCGGAGCAGTTCGTCAGCCTGCGCTCTTTCGGCATCTGAACATGTGGTCGCGCATCTGGAGTCGATGGCACTGCTACATCGGGACGGCCGATACGACCGATCCTCGGGCGATGTGAGCCTGCTGACCGGGGTACCGCCGATGTCGGTCGAGGACTTCGTACACGCGCATCGGAACGACTTTATGAAGGCAGACGCGCGCAAGCCGTGATTGCCTGTAGGCCGCATGGATCGCATGGTCTTGGAAGCCCCGGCTTTCGCCAATGTGCCCACGCTGAACAAGGAGGATGTCATGGCAGAGAGAAATGCCGATCAGATCGCTGACTGGAATAGTCAAAGCGGGGAGCGCTGGGTCGCCCACCAGGCCCGGCTCGACGCCATGGTGTCGGTGTTCGGCCAGGCCGCGATCGACGCCGCTGCGCCCGCGGAGGGCGAGCTCGTGCTGGACGTTGGCTGCGGCGCGGGCGCGTCGAGTATAGCCCTGGCCGCCCGCGTGGGCGTGGAGGGGCAAGTGCTGGGTGTGGACATATCCGAAGCGCTGATCGGCCGCGCACGCGCCCTCGCGCCACAGGATCTGCGGGTTATGTTCGAGGTGGCCGACGCGAGCAGCGCCGAACTGCCAGGGGGGGCGTTCGACATCCTGTTCTCGCGCTTCGGAGTGATGTTTTTCGACGACCCGACAGGGGCGTTCACTCATATGCGACGTGCGCTCCGACCGGGCGGGCGGGTCGCTTTCGTCTGCTGGCGCGGTGCGGCCGAAAACGATTGGATGCGCCTGCCGATGGGTGCGCTCAAGGGCATCGTCCCGACGAGCGCGCTGCCCGATCCCGAAGCGCCTGGTCCATTCTCGTTCGGTGACAGGGGCCGGGTGGCGCGCATCCTGACGGCTGCCGGCTTCACCGATATCGCTATAGCGCCCTTCGATGCCTCCGTCCCATTCGGAGAGGGCGAAACGAGAGACGCGGCGATCGACGACGCGGTGAAGATGACGCTCGAGGTCGGGCCGCTGTCGCGTGCACTGGCTGATCAACCTGATGACGTCCACACCCGCGCATCGGCCGCGGCTCGTGCTGCCTTCGCGGGCCTCCCCGGCGAGCGATCGGTAATGATCGACAGTGCCGCGTGGATCGTCATGGCGCGCAATCCGGCAGGCTGACCGGGATTGACAGGGAGCCCCCCCTCATATAGGCCAGTGCCAGGGCGGTTTGGTGCTTCAGGTTGCCGGCCGCCGCGATCAGGCGCTTCACCTCGTCCGGGCTCAGGATCACCGGTAACGTGCGTGGCAGATGCACCGGCTGCATCTTGGCCATCAGCTCGGGACGGTCGAGCGTGACGGTGAAGAAGAACTTCAAGCCGCAAATGGCCGCGTTGAGCGACACGGGGGATGTCCCATGATCAACGAGGTACAGCGGGTAGTTCCGCAGATCCTCGACCGTCGCGGTATCGGGCGAGCGCCCGAGATACTTCGCGAAATAGCGCACGGCGCGCACGTACCCGGTCTGGGTCTTGTCGCCCAGCTTGCGCATCCGCATGTCCTCGATCATGCGCTGGCGCAACGGACTGATGGGGTGTGGGGAGGCGGTCATGGCTGCAACTCCTTGAGAACGAGGCGGAGTGCTTCAGTTCTCAAGGTAGGAAACCGCGCCATCCTATCCGCGACCACCGCGCGGAATCGGAGGGCTACCGCAAGAGCGGTTTAGTCCTTGGCCGATCAACCGCCTTCTCTAACGGGCTGCTCGAGCATGAAATCGTCAAATGTACTGACTCGTGCAAACTAAGTGGCGGTTCTGCGGATATGGCCGCCTATAGGCTGCGAGACACCAGCTCGCGCATGATCTCGGAAGCGCCGCCGTAGATGCGGAGCACCCGGGCGTCGGCAAACAAGCGGCAGATTTCGTATTCGCGCATGAAGCCGTAGCCGCCGAAGAACTGCAGACATTGATCGACCAGGCGGCCGTGCATCTCGGTGACCCAGAGCTTGGCGATCGAGGCATCGGTGCCGTTAAGTTGGCCTTCAACGTGCTTGGCCAGGCACTGGTCGATGAAGGACCAACCGACTGCCAGTTCGGCCTTGAGGTCGGCCAGCTTGAAGCGGGTGTTCTGCATGTCGGCGATCGGTTTGCCAAAGGCGGTGCGTTGCTTGACGTAGTCGCAGGTGATGTCGAAAGCCTTCTGCGCCGAGGCGATCGACTGGATCGCGATGGTCAGCCGCTCCTGCGGGAGTTCGCTCATCAGTTGGGCCATCGCCCGGCCTTCGGCGCCGAGCAGGTTGGTGACGGGGACCCGGACGTCGTCGAAGAACATCTCCGAGGTATCGGCCGCGTGGTGGCCGAGCTTCTCGAGATTGCGGCCACGGCGGAAGCCGGGACGGTCGGTTTCGACGAGGATCAGGCTGTGACCGGCCGAAGCATCATCGCGGGCGGTACGGGTGACGACGATGACCAGGTCGCACATCTGGCCGTTGGAGATGAAGGTCTTCTGGCCGTTGATGACGTATTCGTCGCCTTCACGTACGGCCCGGGTGCGGATGCCCCGTAGGTCGCTGCCGGTGCCGGGTTCGGTCATCGCGATGGCGCAGATCGTCTCGCCCGAAACCATGCGGGGAAGCCATTTCCGTTTTTGCTCCTCGGTCCCGAAGGAGAGCAGGTAGCCGCAACAGACATCGCTATGAACCGAGAAATCGGCAGCCGGCCCGGAAAACCCCGAATACCAGAGCTCTTCGAGCACGATGGCGTTGGAGAGGAAGTCGGCACCAATGCCGCCGTAGGCTTCCGGAACGGCGGGGCAGAGCAGGCCAGTGGCGCCCCCCTTGTCCCAGTAGGCGCGGTCGACGATGCCGGCCTCCTCCCAGCGCTGGAAATGGGGAGCAATTTCCTCGGCGGCAAAGCGGCGCACGGTATCGCGAAAAAGTGCGTGTTCGGGGGCGTAAATGGGGCGGTGGGGCAGCATTGGGTCTCCGTTCCGGGGGGAAGTCGATGCTTCCCGTTTGTCATCGTCGGTGGACCGAACTGCCCCAGTTGGGCGAAATCTGTCGGCCGCCAAGCCATGGTCCGGCAATATTAATACGCTAGCGGACTTAGTTTGTCTAGCGGCCTTAATTGCCGGTCAAGCGGCTCAATGCGGTGCCGCCATGCCGGACGCCCAGGGGGAGCTGCCTTGCCATTCGGTGAACTGTTCGGCGGGCATGGGCATGCCTACGAAGTAACCCTGGACGACGTCGCAGCCCAGGTCCGCCAAGCGATCCCACACCGCCTGGCTATCGACGCCTTCGGCGACGACTTCCAGGTTCAGGTTATGCCCCAATTCCACGGTCGACCGCACGATGACCGCTGAATCGGTGCTGTCCACCATGCTTCTGACGAAGGACTGGTCGATCTTGATGGTATCGACGGGCAGTTTCTGCAGGTAACTCAGGCTGGAATAACCGGTCCCGAAGTCGTCGATGGACAGTGTGACGCCGAGCTGTTTCAGGTGCTTGAGCATCTCCAGGGCACCGACGGGATCGTCCATCAGCCCACTTTCGGTCAGTTCGAACTGAATCCAGTCCGGCTGGGCTCCCCAGGTGTCGAACAGCCCCTTGATTTTGCCAATCAGCTTGCGGTCCTTCAGATCGTGGGCCGACAGGTTGACCGACAAGGGCCGTTCCACCCCCGCTTCGTGCCAGATGTAGCGCTGTCGGAAGGCGGTCTCGAGCACCCAGTAGGTCAGCGGGGTGATGAGACCGGAAGATTCGGCAAGTTTGACGAATTCGGTGGGGGATATCATACCCCGGGCGGGATGCTGCCAGCGGACCAGCGCTTCCGCCCCGCAGATCTGGGCGGAGGCGATATGGACCTTGGGTTGGTAATGCAGGACAAGTTCATTGTGTTCGATGGCGCCGCGCAGATCGCCCATCATCGCCAGGCGACTGCTGCATTCCTGGTCCAGGCTGGCGGTGAACACGCCAAAGGCGTGTCCGCCCTGTTTGGCGTCGGCCATTGCCGCCCTGGCGCGGCGAAGCAACGAGTCGGCGTCGATGCCATGCCCTGGGAACAAGCTGATGCCGATGGTACCGCGGGCGTAGAGGCGAAGTCCGGAGACTTCGATCGGCTCGTAGAGCGCGGCGATCAGGCGCTTCGCCGTTTGCGTCGCATGGCTGGCGTCACCGTAGGGCAACAGCACGGCAAACTCCGTATCGCCAACCCGTGCCACGGTTTCCGCCTCGCTGACCGCCAAGCGCAAGCGTTCCCCGAAGGCCTGCAACAGCCGGTCGCCTTGCTGATAGCCCAGAGTATCGTTGATTTCCTGGAGATGGCTGATCGTCAGGACCAGCAAGCCCAACGGATGCTGCCGCTGGCGGGCGTTCGCGATCGCCACTTGGAGTTGTTCGCGCAGCAAGCTGCGATTGGCCAGGCCGGTCAGCGGATCGTAATAGGCCATGCGCCTGACCGTCTCTTCTGCCTCGCGATGCTTGATCCGCGTCCGCAGGTTCGCGATACCGTAGGCCAGGTCGTCGGCGAGTT
The DNA here is from genome assembly GCA_018241685.1 of Pseudomonadota bacterium. Taxonomy (GTDB): domain Bacteria; phylum Pseudomonadota; class Gammaproteobacteria; order Burkholderiales; family Rhodocyclaceae; genus Zoogloea. The sequence goes on along the minus strand of JAFEDJ010000036.1, from coordinate 75,909 downwards.
CGTTCAACAGCCTGACTTCAGCGTCGTCAAAGGCATCCGGTTCCGCCGCGGCGATGCCGAGTGCACCGATGACCTCGCCTTCGACCCGCAGCGGGAAGGCCGTGTGCGAGGCGTAACCGAAGCGCAAAGCGTCTTCACGCCATGGCGCGTGATCGGGGTCGGTAAGCAAGTTGCGGCCGATGCAGGGGGCGCCGCTGCGGATGGTGGTCGCCATGGCGCTATTGCCGAGTTCGGTATCCGCCCAGGTCAATTCAAGCGTCTTGAAGAACGCATCCTCTCCTTCGTGATGCTCATTCGGGAGGGCGTAGGCGACCATCGGCATGGTCTTCGACGCATCGTGCCGGGCATAGCCGACGGCGGCAGCGCAGTAGCCCCCCTCATCGACAATCACCCGACACATGCCCCGCAGCAGTTCCTGCTCATCCGCCGCCCGCAACAGCATCCGGTTCCCGGCGCTCAGGGTTTTCAGGGCACGCATCAGGCACCGCGATCGGCTGGTCTCCTCGTCGCTCGACGGGGAGCCGTCGGTACCGATATCCCGCTTGTCTTGAGGAGGACTCATGGGGCTTTCCATGTGACGCTGCGCTTGGCTCGAGTATAGACCACTGCAACAAGCGTTCCGGGCTCCCTTCGAACGATCAAAGGTGAACTATTTGTTCCGGTGGCTTACCAGCGCACTGGATACGTTTTAAGGCATATGATATGTTTTTCGTACTATATGTGGCCGTCCTCTGAATTTCAGGTTACGGCCCAAATAACTCAACGGAGAAGACGATGCCCTACAACTCGGTTTTCAAGGATGGCCTGTTCGCCGGCCAGGTTGTCATCATCACCGGTGGCGGCAGCGGTATCGGCCGCTGCACCGCCCATGAAATGTCGGCGCTGGGCGCTACGGTGGCCCTGGTCGGTCGCGATCCGGAGAAGCTGTCCGGCGTCAAGGCCGAGATCGAAGCCGAGGGCGGCAAGGTCAGCACCCACGTTTGCGACATCCGCGAGGAAGCCCAGGTCATCGAAACCATCGACGCGGTCCTCGCGACCCACGGCCGGATTGATGCGCTGGTGAACAATGCCGGCGGCCAGTATCGCAAGGCCCTGAAGGATATCAGCACCAAGGGTTTCGAAGCCGTGGTGAAAAACAACCTGACCGGCGGTTTCATCTTCATGCGCGAAACCTACCTGCGCTGGATGGAGGCCCATGGCGGGAACATCGTCAACATCACCGCCGACATCTGGCACGGCTGGCCGAATTACGCCCATTCCGGCGCCGCCCGTGGCGGTATGCTGAACCTGACCGAAAGTGCCGCCTCCGAATGGGCGCCTGCAGGCGTCCGGATAAACGCCGTTGCCGTCGGCGGCGTCGCGAGCAGCGGCTTCGACACCTATACCCCCGAAGCCCAGCGGGAAATCCTGAAGTTTCCGCCGACCATCCCGATGCAGCGCTACGGCACCGTTTCCGAGGTTTCGGCAGCCATCGTTTTCCTGCTCTCGCCGGGGGCGGCGTTCATTACCGGTTCCTGCATCCGGGTCGACGGCGGAGCGCCGAATGCCCGCAATTGCTGGATCGAACTCAAGCAGCACCAGAATGCCCAGCCGTTCAACGGCTTCCATCTCGACAGCCCGCCGAAGCTACTGACCGAAGGTCCGAAAGCGGCTTGAAGTTTTCGGTATAACCGTCATCACCGGCACCAGGCGGGCGACAGGCCCGCCTGGCAGCCGGCGCATAAGTCAGTCAAAGGAGATTGCGATGATGATCAAAACCGGTCTGATCCTGCTCGGCTCCGCAGTTTGGCTTTCCGGCAGCCCCTTGTCTTCCGGCGAGGATAACGAGCGCAGCAGGCAGACGGCCGAGCCGGAACATCCGATTCATACGCTCGCCGAAGTGGCATAGGCGTATATCCTCGACAAGGGCAAAAAGACCTACTGGGCCTGGTGATTCCCGGCATTACCGGGCGGTAGCGACCCGCACGAGCCCTCAATGCAACCAATAGACCCCGAGGATGCCGAGGGTCATCAGCCCCAGCCAGGCGTCGAGTAGCCATTGCAGGGGCCGGGGCGCATTGCCCACTTCCATAAAGTGGCGCACCACCAGGCGGATCTTGAAGGCTGCAATGAGGATCATCGCAGTCGCCGTCAGGCGAAGGTTCTCACCGCTGTTCCCGTGGCCCAGCCACCAGGACAGACCGGTGGCGACCACCAGCAGCAGCCAGATCGGCGTGGTGGAGTGGCGCAGATAGATGAACATGGCTTATTTCAACAGGTAAATGAGTGGGAAGAGGATGATCCATAGCACGTCCACCATGTGCCAGTAGGTCGCCCCGCTCTCGAGGAAGCCGATGTCCCGCTCGCTGGCGATGCCTGCCCGGCAGCGCCGCCACAGGAAGATCAGCACCACCATCCCGATGGCGACGTGGGCGAAATGCAGGCCGGTCAGCACGTAGTAGTACATGAAGAAATCGTTGGTGGTCAGGCTCAGGCCGGCCCGGAGCTTCTCCCCATATTCCATGAACTTGACGGCGACGAAGCCGCCGCCGCAGGCGAAGGCGAGGACGAGGAAATTCGCCGCCGGCACCGCCGCCCGGTCCTTGGCGGCGTGGATCGCGAGCACCACGAACCAGGAACTGCTGAGCAGCAGCAGGGTGTTGATGACGCCGTAGTTCTGGTTGAGCGTGGCCTGCCCGGCGGCAAACAAGGCCGGATCCCCGGCGCGGTAGTAGGTGAAGAGGACGAAGGCCAGCGCAAACATCAGCAGGTCGCCGAGCACGAAGACCCAGATCCCCGCTTCGCCCGGTATATGGCCCCGGGCGGGAGGCGGTGCAGCCCGCTTCCCGGCGATGCCGAGCTCGGCCATCATGCGCTGCTCGCTTCCTGTCGCGCGATGGCCTTCAGTACCAAGGCCTGCATGCCCAGGGTCCACACCGAGAAGGCGCCCAGGGGAATCCAGAAGCCGATCAGGCCGGTCCATGCGAAGGGGCCGCTCTTGAAGAAGAGGATGAAACCGGCTGGCAGGAAGGTGAGGGCCACCCACAAGGTGACATAGGCCATCCAGCGCGGGAATAACGGCTCGGGCCGAGTATCGGAAAACATGGCGAAGGCGATGGCCAGGTTCTGGGCGACGAAGGGAGCGAAAGTCATCGAGAACACCAGCCAGCCCAGATCATTGAGCAACAGCAGCAGGGCCGGCTCCCGCTCCGGACGGAAGGCCGCAGCCACCCAGAAGAAGTAGGGCAGCAGCAGAGCGGCGACGCCGCCCAGGCCGCTGATCAATTGGGTGTAGATGCAGACCGGGGAAACGCCCGGGATGCGCTTGATCTGGGCCGAGAGCACCGCGATCCAGGGAAAGTAGAACACGATGCTGAACTGGACCACCACCAATCCGGCCCGAAGGAGGTTGGAGTCCTGGCGGTAGAAGGCGGCGATCTCATCGGCGCCGGCATTGGGCGACGGGGGCGGCAGAAATCCTCCCAGCAGGGCCCAGCCGGCGAAAAAGATGCCCAGGAACGCCAGCGCGCTCCAGGCCGACATGCGTTGCAGTTTCGTGTTCATGCTTCCTCGCTGTGAGCTCGATGACGATGGCGGCTTCGGGGGCGCCTTCTTGCCGGTGCTGGGAACTGGCCCACGCCAACCGGTATGTGTAAGTATTATACGTATACATATATCACGTCCGGGCCAAATTCGCGGCCGAGGTATCGGCGGCCGCCATGCGACGCCGGACATCCTTGATCATGTAGATCGAGATGACGCCGCACCAGACGACCCAAGCGGCCCAGGGAATGTAGAAGCTGAGCATGCCGTCCCAGGCGAACGGGCCGGTCTTCAGGTACTCGGTCAGGCTTGCCGGCGCAAAACTCAGGCCGCACCAGATCGAGAGAAAGCAGGTCCAGCGAGGGAAGAGCGGGGTTTCGCGCTTGTCGGCGAGGCCGACCAGCGCCATCGCGACCATCTGCATCGTGGTCAGTGCCCACTGGAGCTCGAAGCTGAGCCAGCCGAAATCGGTCAGCAGCTGCATCAGGGCAGGATCTCGGTCCGGCCGGAAGGTCGTGATCGCGAAACACAGAATCCCGAAGCTGACGACAAAAACGGTCAGCGCGCCGCCGATCAATTGCAGGTAGGTCAGCGTCCGGGAGTGTTTCTCGAGGCGGCCGATCTGCGTGCTGATTTGCGCGCTCCATGGCATGTAGAGTGCCATGATGACCAGGCTGACTACCCAGCCGAGACGCATGTCGCCCCAATTGTCCGTGATCCGCGCGGCGATCCCCGCAGCATCCAGCGTTGGCGAGGGCGGGGAGGGCAGGATATGGCCGAAAATGCCGAAGAATACAATCAGCCCGATTACGAAGGCTGGGCCGCACCAGGCACTGGTCAATTCGTATTTCAGGCTCAACTTCTCATCCATTGCTGTTCTCCCTTGGGAAAGATGTCGCTCATGGCGACGGTTTGAATGCTCAGGCGACCGCGCGCAGCTCACCGGCGCCCTTGTCCAGCGAGATGACGAGCTTGCGCAGCAGCTTTTCCAGCAGCGCGAACTCTTCCGAACTCAGGTCCGAGAACGCCCGCTCGATCGGCTCGGCGATCCGTGGCACGGTGTCGCGAACCTTGTCGCGACCGGCGGCGGTGATTGCGATGACGTGGCGGCGGGCGTCTCGCGGTGCCACGCTGCGCGCTACCCAGCCCTCCCGTTCGAGTTCCTCGAGAATCCGGGTCATGTTGCCGCGGCTGGTGCCGACCATGTCGCTCAGTTCGCTCGGCGAGGCCGTGCCGCTCTCGTCGGCGACCAGCAGGCAGAGGACGTGGAAGGAGTGCTCGGAAAGACCGAGTGCCCGGAAGACGGGTTCGAAGAACTCGCTGAGGCCGGCGGCGCTGATGCGCAGTAGCCGGACCATCACTGTGCCGTCCATCGGCATGTCCGGCAGGGCCCGCGCCATGCGCGGGGTGCTGGAAGCCACTTTCGAGAGTCGTTGTAGTCCGCTCATGGTTCACAAATGATTTATATGTAAACGATATCTAAACATATCATAAATATAAGTACAATATTTATTTGGCGGGGAGCCGGTGAAGCTGTGCCCCGGTGCAGAGGTCGCTGTCGCGAGTGGTTTTACCGGGGGGATGTGCGGGTGGTTGTCGCGAGTCCGCTGCGAGTAACAAAGAGGGCAAATGGATGGCAGCAGAAAACATACCGGCACACGCCCTGGTAACCACGGATTTCCCGCTTCAGCCCAGCAACGAAGTCTTGAACCTGCTGTTCGAGCACATGCTCAACGGCATTTCGTTCTGTCAGATGATCTTTGACGGCGACAAGCCCTGCGACTGGGTATACCTGTATACCAATCCGGCATTTCATGCCCAGACGCATCTCGGGCCAGTCGTCGGCTGCCGCGCGAGCCAGGTTTTTCCCAATCTGCAAGACATGGATCCGGCGACTCTGGAGAGCTTCGGGCGGGTGTCCCGGACGCGCGAGCCGGAGAATATCGAGATCTATTTCGGCTCTCTCGGCGAGTGGTTTTCGGCGTCGGTTTTCAGCCCTTTGCCGGGTTATTACATCAACGTTTTCGACGTTGTTACCGAGCGCAAGCAAACCGAGGCGACCCTGAAGCAGGCGCTGGCCGATGCGTATCGCCACCAGTTCCGGGTCGAAGTCCTGTCGATGCTTTATGCAACCCTCAGCGCGGTCAATTCGGCGATCATCCATAGCGAATCGGAAGACCATCTGTTCAGGGCGATCTGCAGCGCAGCCGTGCGCCGGGGGGGCTTCGATTGTGCTTGGGTGGGGTGGGCGGATTGGGATGCCGGACGAGTCGATATGCTGGCAGTGGAGGGCGAACGGGAGGAGATCCTGCGCCAGAAAGTCGGCCGGATGCGCCTGCACGACTCGTCGGATACGAACCTGGGGTTGGCGGTCGAGGCACTGCGAAGCGGCAATATTCAGATCCAGAACGATACGGAAACACCTCCCGAGTTACGGATCAAGCATACCGGGGCCACAGTCGCTTCCTATGCGGCCATTCCGGTGAAGCGATTCGGCACGACCTGTGCCGTGCTCGGACTGATGTCTGCGCGTCCCAACTTCTTTACCGACGAAACAGTGTTTCTGGCCGAAGAGATCGGGCGGGACATTTCTTTTGCGCTGAGCAATTTCGAGCGAGAGCGACAACGCAAAATTGTTACAGACAAACTGGCGAGGAGCGATCTGCGCTTGCGGCTCAGTCTCGACTTTGCCGGCATCGGAACCAAGGAAATCAACCTGCGTACCCGGCGTGTATGGCTCGATGCTACTGCGGCGAGAATCATTGGTTTGGGCAACAAAGCCCTGGAGATCAGTCTCGAAGACTATCTGCGCCAGGTCTGGCCGGGCATGACTGTCGAGGAGGTTGAAAAAGACATCCCGACACTACTGAGCAGCGAATCTCCTGAATATCAGCATGAAAACTCGATCAGCCTGCTAGATGGCTCGCTCCGATGGATACGTTCCCGCGGGGGCCATGTGGTCGGTAATCCAGCAGCCGGTGACGATCCGATTTTGCTGAGTGTGATGGTCGATGTGACCGAGTCACATGCGCAAGCCGAGCGCGAACATCTGGCGATGGAAATGTTTGCCAATAGCAGCCAACCGATCGCGATTCTCGATGCGAACCGGCGTTTTGTCATGGTCAATCAGGCTTTTCTTCACCTGACGGGCTATGGGCAGGATGAGTTTCTCGGGGCCGGCCCCGAACTGCTGCAGTCGGATCGTCATCCGGAAGCGTTTTATCGCAGCTTGTGGGAGTCGCTGCTCTGCAATAGCCACTGGCAGGGTGAAATGTGGAAGCAGGGCAAGGACGGCAAGATTTTTTCGGCCCTGGTCAGTATCTCGGTCGTGCGCAATGACGAGGGGGCGGTGACGCACTACGTCGAGCAATGCACCGATATTTCCCAGCAGAAGCAGTTCGAAGAGCGCATCACTTACCTGGCCTATCGCGACTCCCTGACCGACCTCCCGAACCGCGTGTTGTTGCGCGATCGCGCCGAACAGGCGATGGCCATGGCCCATCGGGAGAAGTTGCCGCTGGCGCTGCTATTCATCGATCTCGATCAATTCAAGCGCATCAACGATACGCTTGGCCATGCGGTGGGTGACCGCTTGCTGCGCGAGGTCGCGTGGCGGCTGAGTCTGGCCGTGAGGGAAACCGATACGGTCGGTCGCCTGGGGGGCGATGAATTCCTGATCCTGTTGCCGGGGGCCGACGCCGAGGCCGCCGAGGCGGTTGCGCAGAAGATTCTGAAATCCCTGCCCGAGTCTTTTCCGGTTGATGGGCATGAGCTGAGCACGACGCCCAGCATTGGTATTTCGATGTACCCGCGCGACGGGACGAGCTTCGACGAGTTGCTGAAAACGGCCGATACGGCGATGTACCGGGCCAAGGATCAGGGGCGCAATGGCTGCTGCTTCTACGCGCCGGAGATGAACGAGGCGGTGTCTCGACGGGTGATACTCGAAAGGAGCCTGAGGCGGGCACTTGAGGCCGGCGAGTTCGAACTCTTTTATCAGCCGCAGTATGGTATCGACGGCCATCGCCTGGTCGGCGCCGAGGCCCTGATCCGCTGGCGCGAGCCGAGCCAGGGCTACATCTCGCCCGGAGTCTTCATCCCGGTGGCGGAAGAATCGAGCCTGATCGAAACAATCGGCGCCTGGGTGCTCGACGAGGCGTGCCGGCAGGCCCGGGTATGGCGGGACATGGGTTATTCGGGGCTGAGCATCTCGGTCAATTTCTCAGCCCGCCAGTTTGCCGCCAAGGGCGCTGTCGACAACTTCGATCAGGTACTGGCGCGGCACGGCTTGCCCGGAGATGCGTTGGAAGTCGAAATCACCGAAAGCTTGCTGGTCAATCCCGGTTATGCGATCGGGGTATTGTGCGCGCTACGCGAGCGAGGCATTCATGTTGCGGTCGACGATTTTGGTACCGGCTATTCTAGTCTGGCCTACCTCAAGCGTTACCCAATCAATCGCCTGAAAATCGACCAGTCCTTTGTCCGGGAACTCGATGCCGATGCCGTCGACCGGGCAATAGTCGCGGCAGTCGTGACGCTGGGCCACAGCCTGGGCATGAAGGTTATCGCCGAGGGCGTCGAAACCGGGCGGCAGTTGAACATCCTCCGCGAACTCGGTTGCGACGAAGTCCAGGGTTACCACCTGGGCCGACCGATGCCGGCCGCCGACTTTACCGCCCTGCTGGCCCGCGCCGGCTGAAGTCGGTCCGGCCGGTGAGGGCAAGCAAACCGACGACGTCCTTCATGTCGCAAATTTCGCCGGTTCCGATTTTCTGCAGCGCCTCGGCGATCGTCAGGGCAATCGGCTCGACGAACTCTCCCGGCTCGCCGATATGGCCGACGAACCGCAGCTTGCGTGCCAGGAAAATACTGGCCGTGGCTGTGGCATAGGCGACCGGCAGGCGCAGCTGAAACAGCGTTTGCAGGTCGTCGCTCAGGTAGCCTGTTTCCTCGCGCAACTCGCGAGAAGCTGCTTGCGCAGGGGATTCGCCATCGTCGATCTTGCCGGCAGGGAATTCCAAGGTGTGCTGTCCGATGGCGTAACGATATTGCCGCACCATCAGGACGATTTGTTCGTCGAGCAGCGGGATTGCGACCGCCGCGTTGCGGTGAACCATGTATTCACGCACGGACTCCCGGCCGTCCGGCAGGCGAACGCGGTCACGGTGAACGGCTAGCAATCGCCCTTCGAATACCGCGTCGCCACTCAATCTGGTTTCGGTGAAATCTATCAAGGTCGATGGCCTCCTTTCGATCGATCAATTGGATGGAGGCATCCCGGCCCACGGCAGGCGATAGCCGTTCTCGTACAGGCCATAGCCGACGGTGCCGTCAGCGAGGCGGAATTCCATCAACTGGTCGCAGAGAATGAAGGTGTCGGCCGGGAAAAAGAAGCGGAACAGCGACCTTGCGGTGAACTCGAAGTGGCGGTCGAATTCGTCGACAAACGACCACTTCGCGCTGGCGATGGTCAGTCCATCTTCTTCCGCGACCTGGCTGTCCTCAATCTGCTTGATCCCCAGCCAGCGCGTGCCGTCATTGAACATCTTCATGTAGGCCGATTTCCGGCTTGTCGAGATGCCATGGACGCCGGCGAAGGCCATGCCGTTTTCAAAGACCGGCCAGGCCAGGCGGTAGTGCAGCAGGGCATCCCAGTTGCGCGGGCCGGCCGAGATGTCGCGGAAGCCGGAGCCGTTTACTGGGATCTGCTCGCCGCGGATTTCGACATGGCCGCGGACCCGGCAGATGCCTTCGAGGTGGACATTGCACATTTCTCGGGCAAAGGAGCCCTCGTGGTCGTGAGACATAGCGATGCAGTCTTCCATGGGATGGACTTCCTCCCAGACGAAATCGGCGGCGAAATCGGCTGAGGCGAAGGATATCCGCAACGTCTTCAATGGTTCCTGTACCTCGAGGCGGACACCGGCCAGTTCCAGGCCCTTGTCCGGACGATCGCTGGTGTAGGGCAGACTGAGGTTGTTGCGGTTGAAGATGGGCAGGCCATCCTTGAAGACGACAAACCAGTTGTTGGCTTCGTTCTGGTTTTCGAGCAGCCCCATGCGCACGAAAGCACCGATCCGGGTCCGTGGGTCGTAGAAATTGAAGTAGTAGCTCTGGCCCCAGCGCGGATTGCCGTCACTGGGAAGGTAGCCTTCGTATTTTGCGTAATCGTGGTTCATGTGATTTTCCTTACTCGTGTGCGGCGGAGGAGAGGCTTAGTAGGGATTCGATGCTAGGCAGTGCGGCTGGGTCGCGTTCGAATCCCTGCCTGACCAACAGGGCGCGATCGCGCAGCAGTTGTTCCTTCGACAGGTCGAGGACTATCCGCTCTACCGTGAGCTGGCCTGCCAGGTCGTCGGTTGCTCCGAGTGCCTGGACGATATCGCCCATCGCCTGGCGTAGTTCGCAGATGGCCACAACCAGAACCGAGGGATCGACCGTGCAGCGCTCGAGGACGGTGGCAGCGGAGGCTGCTCTATTCGTCAGGTGGTCCTGGGCCGCCGTGACCGTGCTGTCGACGGCCGACAGCCGCTTGAGTTCACCGCAACCGGCGAGCAGGCGAGCGAGTTCGTCTCGATCGAAGGCAAACTGGATCGGCAGCTGCCTGGCCATCAGGCTCAACATACCGACGACCAGTTGCGATTGCTCGACTGCGAGCTTATTGGTCGGGTCGACAGCCGGCTGGATGACGTCGGTCATTGCCTTGATCATGCTGGTGATTTGAATGTCCGGACGCAGCTGCATTTCAGTATCCCACCTCGATCAATTCCCGGAGTTCTTCCAGGAAACCATAGCCGACACCAATCACCCAGGTCACTAGGACGTCCTGATGAGTCTTGCCGTTGCGGGCGGCGCGATAGCCGGTGGCCAGCGTCATCACGGCCAAGCTGTAGGCGTTGAAGATCTTGTACCAGTGGACGATCCGGGGATCGACCTTGAAGCCGGAAGCCCGCTGGTAGGTATCGAAAAATTCGGACTCCGACATCAGTCCGCTGACCAGGAAGGTCCTGCCGTCTTCGGCCAGGCTGCCGAAAGCGCGACTGGTGGTCCATGCCAGATCCTGGTGGCGGTCGCCGATATGGCCCAGTTCCCAGTCGAGGATGGCAGTGATGCGGGTGTCGTGCTCGGTAAACAGAAAGTTGCCGCTGCGGTAGTCGGCATGGATGATCGAGGGGCGGTCGAGCACCGGCAGGTTGCGTCGCAGCCATGCGGCTACGACCCGCATCAGCGGGATGTCCTCGCCGCAATCTTCTTCCCAGACCCGTTCGAAACTGTTCAGGCACCATTCCGCGCACTGGGTTGTCCCAGTGGCCGGGATATTGAAGGCATCCAATCCGGCGTTGCTGAAATCGCGGTTATGGATGGTGCACAGGTGTTCGACGAACTGGGGCCCCAGCTTGGCGCGCACTGTCGGCGGCATCAGGATGCCCATGCCGGTGACGCCACCGGAGGCTTCCGTTGGTTTGGTGACGCCTGGGGCAAAGCCATACACGATCGACGGGTAGGGCAGGTGTCGGGCATCGGCGTCGCACCAGAAGGCATGAGGAATCGGCACCACGCCCTCGAACGCCTTGATCAGCTGGAATTCCCGCAGGCGGCTGGTTTCGACGATGGATTCCGCGGGCTCCATACGTAGCACCATGGCCGTCTTTTCGAAACCGAGGCCGGGACGCTCCCATTCCAGGTTGAAGGCCATCTGCACTTTTGAGGCGCCGCCCGAAAGCCAGTGAGCATCGCTGATCTCGAAGGCCGATCCGAGGTCTTCGTGTAGCAGCGATTCGAGGCAACCGCACAGCTCGGGTAGGGGCAGGGTCTTGTAAGCCGGACCGCTGCGCCGTTCCTGGCGGCGGGTCAGGATGCGGTCGACCTCGGTTTCCGTCGGAAAACGCTGGCGAAGCGAACTGATCCACGCCGCCGATGGATGATCTTTATCGGGTTGTTGCATGTGCTCCTCCTTGTTCGGTATCTCGTGCAGTGCTGTGAGGCAACTGCCGGTGGGCAGGTCCGGACTGAGCCATTCCTGTCGAGCCCAGTGTAGTAGTAACCTAGCGAACAAATCCCGTACTTAGGGATGGGTTTGGGAGGGGGCGGCGGGAGGAAGCTCGAATGGTCGGCGCGCAATTTCGGGGCCGTTATCTAACTGGAGGAGAGATTCGATGCGACGCGAGCCAGCGGAGGTGGCGACCGGCAATATGGCGGAACGTAAGGTCGGGCGGACTGATCCACCGGTCTTCATGTTTCCGGTGCTGCGGACCCGGGTACTCGACACCCTGCAAACCGGCGCCGGACTCGTCGCCAAAGTGGTCAGCATCGTCGCCCCGGTCGGTTACGGCAAAACCGTGCTGATGTCGATGCTGTTCGCCGACTTGCGCCGCCTGGGCAAGCAATGCCTGTGGTTCGGGCTCGACGAACGGGACAGCACGATCGACGGCGTACTCGGTGCTCTCGGTGCCCTGCTCGACAACCGCGAATCGGCTCAACACCCAACGCAGGCACTATTTCACGGCCACGACACACTTGAGCGACGGATTGATGCACTGCTCGAGTTGATCGACCGTTATCCGATTCCGCTCACCCTCTTTGTCGACAACCTAAACTACTGCAAGGATGTTGCCCTCGGGGCGCTGCTCGACAAGCTGATCTTCCAGACTCGGCCATCGCTCCAGGTGGTCTTTTCGAGCACCGAGGCCTTGCCGTTGAATGTATCCCGGGCATTTCTCGAAGGCCTGATCCGCCAGGTCGGGACAGCCGAACTCAGCTTCGATCGCGAAGAGGTCGGCGGGGTGCTCGGTGCCGAACTGTGTTCCCGAATCGGCTCCCAAGGGCAGGCCGAGGTGGCCCGCCACACCGAGGGCTGGCCGGCCGCCGTGCGCATGGCACAGATCATCCTGAGCAACACTTCGCAACCTCTGGCGGCGTTGACCGGGTTTTCCGGTTCCGACGAAGGCTTGGCCCACCTGCTGAACCGCCAGGTCCTGTCGGGGTTTCCGGCCGAGGTGCGGGACTTCCTGCTGTGCATCGGGCTGCTGCGCACCTTCAGCCTCGATCTTTGCAGCCATGCCACCGGCAGCGAGCGGGCCGGGGACGACCTGGCTTACCTGCTGCAGCGCAACGTCTTCATCATTCCGCTCGACCGCAACCGCCACTGGTATCGGTTGCATGGCCTGTTCCGCGAGTTCCTGCTCGACGAGGCGGAGCGTGTTCTACCCCGCGAGCGGCGGCGGCAGGTGCTACGGCAGGCAGCGGCGTGGTGTGAAAGGAACGGTTACTGGCGCGAAGCGATCGATTACGCCCTCGATGCGGGCGAAGCGAGATTCGCCTGTCGGATCCTCGAGCAGGCGGCACCTGGCTTCGTCCGCGACCAGGGCGATCTGCCGCAGTACATCCAGTGGATCGAACGCTTGCACGAGGGTGGCCAGCAAGCCGGTCCGGAAGCCGAATATTGGTTTGCCTGGGCGCTGTCGTTCCGGCGCCGTTACGAATATGCCCGGCAGCAGAGTGTCGAGCTTGAACAGCGTATCCAGGGGGAGCCGGGCCAGCCGGTCGATGCCGGCAGGCGGTCGGCCTTGCAGCGGCGTATCGCCATTCTCCGGACCTCTATCGACAGCCTGACCGATCGTCTCGAGGACGCCCACCGGGGGGCCGGGGAATGGCTGGCCGAGGCGGGCAAGGGGGCGGACGATGCCTTCAACATCGCGGCCGCCCACTGCATTGAAAGCTGCTATTTCACCAACCAGTTCCGCTTCGTCCAGGTGCGCCGTTCGCTGCAGGCAGCCCGGGAATCGGCATTCCAGACCAACAGCGCCTACGTCGATGGCTGGGTGGCGGCTTACGCCGCGCTGATCTCGGTCTACGAAGGCGACTATGCGACCGCCTACCCGGAACTGGTCGCTGCCCTTGCCTCGGCCCGTGCCGCCCTCGGCGATACCTCGGGGATCGCCGGTACCCTGGCGCTGATCGGCGCCAAGTGCGCCATCCAGATGGGGCTCGACGCCGAGGCCCGGCAGTTGATCCAGATCGGCATTCTTTCGTCGCGACATCATGGATTTCTCGAAGCGGCCAGCTGCGGCGTGGAGGCGGCCTTGCTACTGTGGCAGGGAGAGGCAGATGATGCGCTCGCGCCAGGTGTCCTGCGCGAGGCGGCAGCCTGCTATCCGCCGCGCCTGGCGTTGATGCTGTCCTGCCTTCTGATCCGCCGCCTGATCGGGCTGGGGCGCAAAGAGGAAGCTATCGCCGAGGGCCTTCGCATCGGCCTGGTCTGCGATCCAGCCGGCCAGCCGAATCCTGCGCCGCCCACCAGCACCATTGCCCATCTGCAGGAGTTGCTGGATTTGGCGGTGATCGACCTGTTGGCCGCGACCGGGCGTCTGGCGCAGGCGGATACGGCGCTGGCTGCCGAAGCGTTCAAAGCCAGGGCAAACGGCCGCATGGCGACGCTGGTCGACCTCGAGTTGGGCCGGGCAGCTCTGGCTCTCCGCTCCGACCGGGGGCAAATGGCGGTCCGCCACATGACACGAGCCATCGGCATCGCCGCACCCCGGCGCATTGTCCGCCCCTTTGCGGATCACGCAGATATCCTCGCAGTGCTGCTTACGGAGAAAAAGCTGACCGCCGCGGGCTTCGCCCTGCAGGAGGAGCAGCGCTTCTTCGCCGAAATCTGCCAACGCCTGCCCGGGGACGACCCGGTAGCCCGGAATGAACTGAAGGCACAGCCTGAAACGCCGCGCCTGCTGAGCGCACTGACCCGCCGCGAAATCGAACTGCTCGGCTTGGTCGATGCTGGCCTGTCCAACCAGCAATTGGCTGACCGCACCCATGTCTCGCTGACCACCATCAAGTGGCATCTGCAAAACCTTTACCGCAAGCTCGACGTCTCAAGTCGCTCGGCGGCCCTGGCGCGGGCGAGGGGACTGAGCTTGCTGCGCTAGAGCCGTCGCCTGGGTGACGGCAGAGTATTTGCTTCAAGAAAAGTCCACCGTTGCAAAAACACTAGCTGATTTTTTGTGCAGAGCATGGAAATCGCATTTCCCTCAAGGGCTTGCCTGGAGTCCTCAGTCTCAACTCACAAACATATCCACAGATTCCGGGGATAACCTGCGTTTATTGAAGCGACGACTGTTGTGGCTGTTTTGTTTGGAACTCGGTCATAGCCGCCCATCGCATGGACAAGCGAAAAGGTCTCTTATCGACCAGTAAGCGGTCGATTTCTCGGACCACTTCAGGTTATTGATCAAAGTTCTCTTTAAGGCTGCACCCTGGAGATGCCAGTCGCCATGCGCATGAAACCGTCAAAAGCGCGATCAGAGAGCAATCGCCGCATGAATATCATCGGTTTTGCCCCAAAGCCGACGGCATAACGCGTCTTCGGCCGATTGGCCGTAACGGCTTTGGCGATCGTGTCAGCAATCAGTTCCGGTGGCGACTGCCGTTTGCGGCTAGCTTCACCGACCATCGACTCAGCCATCGCATGAGCCTGGCTGGCATAGGCGCCTTTGCCAGAAACCGCACGTAGCTTGTTAGTCTTACTGTGTCACTAAAGTGACGGATCAATTTCCTGCCTTTTTCCGTGTGCAGCAGGGGCATCGCTGAAGGCTATTGGCCCGTATCTGAGCGATGGCCCACCGTAACGTCGAGATCGAATTGGGAACATGTCGCTGAGCGCGTCGAGCTGCCCCGCGGCATGTAATTTTCGGGTAAGGCAGATTGCGGGCCGAATAGGGTGTTTTTTGGTGTCTTTTTGACGCAGCCGTTCGGCTACCAGAAAGCCATAGGCTGCGATGCACAAGGTCGCGTGATGGTGGAAACCACGCCAGCCCCGACCTTCATAATGTGCCAAACCAAACTCCTGCTTGAGATCCTGGTCGTCACGTTCAATGCGCCAACGCATTTTGGTCACCGCCACCAGACGTTCAAGCGCGGTCTCGGCAGGCAGTGTGGTCAGGACGTATTTCTCCGGTTCGCTCTGCCCTTCAGGCCATTCGATCAGGAGCCATTCTTCATCCCGCAGCTCGGCCCGCCAGTGATTGAATCGCCCCGGGTTTCGCGGAGGCTATTGGATTAAAGTCAGGCCATCACAGCCTGACCGGTTTGACTACGGTAATAGTTTGCCTCAGCTTCAGCCGGCGGCAGGTAGCCAATAGGCGCGAGCAGCCGATGATGGTTGAACCAGGCCACCCACTCGAGGGTTGCCAGTTCCACGGCTTCAGCGCTTTTCCAGGGCCCACGACGATGGATCAACTCCGCTTTGTAGAGTCCGTTGATCGTCTCGGCCAAGGCGTTATCGTAGCTGTCGCCCTTGCTGCCGACCGATGTCTCGATGCCCGCCTCGGCGAGTCGTTCGGTGTAGCGGATGGATACGTATTGGACCCCTCTGTCCGAATGGTGGATCAGGGCATCCCGCTGGGGCTGACGTGCCTATAAGGCCTGCTCCAGCGCATCAAGCACGAACTCGGTGTGCATGGAGCGGCTGACGCGCCAGCCGACGATGTAACGGGCAAACACATCGATGACAAAGGCGACGTACACGAACCCCTGCCAGGTCGAGACATACGTAAAGTCGCTGACCCAGAGCTGATTCGGGCGCTCGGCCACAAACTGCCGCTTGACCCTATCCAGCGGGCAAGGCGCAGCGGGATCGCTGCGCGTCGTGCGGACGGCCCGCCCGCGCCGGGCGCCGGCGAGTCCCTCAGCGTGCATCAGCCGCTCGACCGTGCAGCGGGCTACTTCGATGCCTTCCCGCTGCAACTGTCGCCACACCTTGCGCACGCCATACACCCGCAGGTTGGCCTGCCAGACCCGCTGGATATCCCTGACCAAGCGTTCGTCGCGCAGCGCCCGGGCGCTGCGCAAACCAGGATTGCGCTGGCGTGCCGCCCGGCGTCGGTAGGCCGACGGGGCAACCTGCAAGACCTTGCAGATCGGCTCGACCCCGAGACGGTCCCGGTGCATGTCGATGAAGTCGTGGGTCACTTGTTGCGGCGGTCGAGCTCCGCCTGCGCGAAATACGCGCTGGCCAGGCGCAGGATCTCGTTCGCCCGTTTCAACTCCCGGACTTCCCGCTCCAACTCCTTGATGCGCGCCGTCTCGGCATTGCTGACACCGTCCCGCTGGCCGGTATCCCGCTCGTGCTGTCGACCCCAGGCGTGCAGTGTCTGGGCGGTGCAGCCGATCTTCGCCGCAATCGACTGGATCGCCGCCCATTGCGACGGGTGCTCACTGCGCTGCTCGAACACCATCCGCACTGAACGCTCGCGCACTTCCGGGGCGTATTTCGTTGTCTTCTTCATGGCTCCATCATCTCAAGAGTCGGAGCCTCCGCGAAACCCGGGGCGATTCACACAGTCGGGCATCCTGACGGGCAATACTTGGATTCCCATTGTCGAGGCTTCGGAAATCAAGGCGTTTACTTACTGATTCAAGACAGCTTTCGTGGGAGGGCTTCAACGGCTTATTTCCCCCTGTTTTCCCGAATCAGCAGCTTGCGCCGCCACGTGTGAGGGCGTCCGTATGGCCGCCATTAGGGCGCCCTCACACAGGCAGAAAGAGACTCCATCTGTACCCGCCGACTTCGCCGGCGTGGACATTCGGTGCGGTCAGAACAAGCGCCCGGACTCGACCCAGGGATGGGTAGCCGACCACCAGAAGAGCTGCACCACGCCAAGTAGGAAGGCCGGAACGAGGATGGCGGACGCTGACATCAGCAAGCCCTTCCAGGCGTTTTCATCGGCCAACGACAGTCCGGCATTCGGCGGAATAGCCGCCCATTTCCGGACGTAGGCCAAGCCGAAATAGGACACGGCCAGCACTCCGCCCAGGAACCAGGCGTTGGACCACACCACGCCCCACAGCAGGTATTTGGGCGCCTGATGATAGGACCAGACGCCGATGCCCGAGATGAAGAAGGTTTCGACCAGGATGTCGATTACGGCAGCCGCCGCGAGGATGACCGGAAAATGGAGCACCCCGAGGCGGCTGCGGATTGCCTCGTAATACCGGGACGCCAGCAGGGGAATCAGGCCGAAGCCAACCGCCCAGATGAAGCAGATGGTGATCGGGTAGCGCTGTCCGAGGATGTCGAGTCCCGGAATCATGACCAGGCTGGGGGCCACCGTGGCGTTCCAGAAGCCCTTTGAACACCAGAGCCAATCGAACCCGAAAAGCATGAATCCGCCGAGGAGCGCTCCCACATTGATCGGGTCGCGCGACTTGATCGCCCAGCCGAGGACGATCAGGAAAACCAAGGTCATACCGACTTCATAAGCTGCCAACACACTATTCTCCATATCAAGCTTTCCTATCATTCCGAGGTTGGGGGCCTCAGTCGACGCTACGGGCCAGCCGTTCCGTGGATCCCCCTGCGCGAGGCTCAGATCAGATTGCATGGGCAGGACATGGATTCCGACTGTCGAGGTGTTCGCTGGAGGGCTTTGACTGCTGGCTGGCCCGTTTGGTCGGAAAAGCGGCAAACAGGAGAGATTCCCGATTGCTGCTTTTCCGTTGGCGGCGATCAGGCCGCAGCGGCCGTCCCGGCCAGCAGCGCCCCGATGTCCGGCAGGGCCGCCGGGTCCGGCTCCCAGCCCTGAGCCTTGACCAGGCTGCGGTCACGCAGCAGTTGCTCCTTCGACATCTCGAGGACGAGCTTCTCGATGTGCAGCTGGACATCGAGGTCGTCGCTACCGGCGGCGGCCGTCACCACGGCGCCGACCTTCTCGCGCAGCTCACGCACGCAGCCGACCAGTTCGGCCGGGTCGAGCTGGCAGTGCTGGAGCACGCCGGCTCCTGCCAGGCGGCTGGTGGCGAGTTGGTTCATGGCGTTGGCCAGCGCCGGGTTGTCGCTGCGGATCTTGCCCAGGGCTTCGGCGGTCGCCAGCAGGCGGGACAGTTCGTCGCGGTCGAAGCGGAACTGTAGCGGCAGCTGGCTGGCCAGCAGGCTCAGCAGGCCGATGACCAGTTGTGCCTGCTCGACGGCCAGCTTGTTGTTGGGGGCGATGGCCGGGATCAGCACATCCTTGACTGCCTTGATCACGCTGGTGATCTGAATTTCCGGTCGCATCTGCATGTCAGTTTCCCTTCTCGATCAATTCGCGGATTTCGTCGAGGATCATGTAGCCGATCCCGATCAGCCAGGTCACCAGCACGTCCTGGTGCGTCTTGCCGTTGCGGGCCGCGCGGTAGCCGGTGGCCAGGATCAGGATGGCGATGGTGTAGTTGTTGTAGACCTTGTACCAGTGCAGGGTCTTGGCATCGACCTTGAGGCCCGAGGCCTGTTCGTAGGCGGCCAGGAACTGCGCCTCGGGCATCAGGCCGCAGACCAAGAAGGTCTTGCCGTCGTCGGCGTAGCTGCCGAAAGCCCGGCTGGTGGTCCAGGCCAGATCCTGGTGGCGGTCGCCGATGCGGCCGAGTTCCCAGTCCAGCCAGGCGGAAATCTGCAGATCGTGTTCGGTGAACAGGAAATTGCCGGTCCGGTAGTCGGAATGGACGATCGACGGCTGGTCGAGCACCGGAAGGTTGCGGCGCAGCCAGGCCGAGGTGACGCGGATCATCGGGACATCCTCGTCGCTGTCCTCCTCCCAGATACGGTCCCACCAGTTCACGCTCCATTCGGCACATTCGGTCGTGCCGACGCTGGGGACGTCGAAGGCGGTCAGTCCGGCATTGTGGTAGTCGTGGCCGTGGATGGCCGCCAGGTGCTCGACGAACTGGGCGGCCAGCTTGTCGCGCACATTGTTGGGCAGGCGGGTGCCGAGGCCGGAGACGCCGCTGCTGGCATTGCTCGGCTTGGTGACGCCGGGGGCGAAGCCGTAGATCAGCGCGGGGTAGGGCAGATACTTGCCGTCGGGGTCGCACCAGAACACCGGCGGCACCGGGATCACGCCCTCGAAAGCCTTGATCAGCTGGAATTCGCGCAGGCGGCTGGTTTCGACGATCGATTCCGCCGGCTCCATGCGCAGGACCATCGCGGTCTGCTCGAAGCCGACGCCGGGGCGGTGCCATTCCAGCGCAAAGGCCATCTGCAGCTTCGAGGCGCCGCCGGACAACCAGCGGGCATCCTTGATTTCGAAGGTGTCGCCGATTTCGGCGAGCAGCAGCGCCTTGACGCCGTCCACCAGGCGTTCCAGTGGAATCGGGGAATAACCCGGCCCGGCGCGCCGCTCGAGCTTGCGGGTCAGAATGTGATCGATCTCCTTTTCAGTGACGAAGCGCTGGCGGAGCGAAGCGATCCATTCCGCTGAGGGCCGATCCTTGTCGATACGTTGCATCCTTGTCTCCTTGCTTAGATATTGTATTGCTAGCATACCGTAACAAAGCGGAGTGTATAGCGATTTTTGAAACAGGAGAAATGCCGATTTCCTTGCTGAACAGAGTGGTGTTTTGGCCATTTTAATGGCGATGAATTTTGCCGACCCTGCTTTTTCATCTAAAATAGTATGGTATCGTACCAATATGTTTTTTGACGAGGATGAGCAATGAGCACGAACGAGATCTTTGTTGTCGGCGCCGCCCGGACGGCGATCGGCACCTACGGTGGCACGCTGAAGGACATCCCGATGAGCCAGTTGGCGACGACCGCGGTCAAGGCGGCCGTAGAGCGCGGCGGCATCCGGCCGGAGCAGGTCGGGCACGTCGTCATGGGCAACGTCATCCCGACCGAGCCGCGCGATGCTTACCTCAGCCGCGTTGCGGCCATGGATGCCGGCATTCCCAAGGAAGTCCCGGCCTTCAACGTCAATCGCCTGTGCGGCTCGGGCCTGCAGGCGATCGTTTCGGCGGCCCAGGCGATCATGGTGGGCGATGTCGAGATCGCCGTCGGCGGCGGCGCCGAGTCGATGAGCCGCGGCCCCTACATCGTGCCGGCGGCCCGCTGGGGCACGCGCATGGGCGATACCGCCATGATCGACTATATGAACGGCATCCTGCACGACCCGTGGCAGAAGATTCATATGGGCATCACGGCCGAAAATGTCGCGGCGCACTACGGCATCAGCCGCGAAATGCAGGACGCGCTGGCCCTCGAAAGCCAGCGGCGGGCCGCGCGCGCCATCGCGGAAGGGCGCTTCGCATCCCAGATCGTGCCGGTCGAGGTGGCCAGCCGCAAGGGCACGATCCAGTTCGAAGTCGATGAACATGTTCGCGGCGATCTGACGCTGGAACAACTGGCCAAGATGAAAGCCGTCTTCAAGAAGGATGGTCTGGTCACGGCGGGCAACGCCTCGGGGCTGAATGACGGCGCGGCCGCCGTGGTCCTGGCCAGCGCCGGCGCGGTGCAAAGAAATGGCCTGAAGCCGCTGGCGCGCCTGGTCGGCTATGCCCATGCCGGCGTCGAGCCGGAGTACATGGGCATCGGCCCGATCCCCGCCACGCGCAAGGTGCTGGAGCGTACCGGCCTGCGCGTGCAGGACATCGACGTCATCGAGTCGAACGAAGCGTTCGCCGCCCAAGCCTGTGCCGTCGCCCAGGAACTCGGCTTCGATCCGGACAAGGTCAACCCCAACGGTTCGGGCATTTCCCTTGGCCACCCGGTCGGCGCCACCGGCGCCATCATCACGACCAAGGCCATTTACGAACTGCATCGCACCCGTGGGCGCTATGCGCTGGCCACCATGTGCATTGGCGGCGGGCAGGGCATCGCCGCAATTTTCGAGCGGGTCTAGGCCGGGAGCCGGCCGTTTCCCCCTATTGATGATGGAGCAAGAGCTATGAAGATTCTCGTACCGGTCAAACGGGTCATCGACTACAACGTCAAGGCCCGGGTCAAGGCGGATGGTTCGGGGGTGGACCTGACCAACGTCAAAATGAGCATGAACCCCTTCGACGAAATCGCCGTCGAGGAAGCCGCCAGGCTGAAGGAGGCGGGCATTGCGACGGAAGTGATCGCCGTGTCCTGCGGCGTCGCCGCCTGCCAGGAAACCCTGCGCACGGCGATGGCGATCGGCGCCGACCGCGGCATCCTGGTCGAGACCGAGGTCGAGCTGCAGCCGCTGGCTGTCGCCAAGCTGTTGAAGGCGCTCTGCGAC
Organism: Pseudomonadota bacterium; assembly: GCA_018241685.1. Lineage (GTDB taxonomy): Bacteria > Pseudomonadota > Gammaproteobacteria > Burkholderiales > Rhodocyclaceae > Zoogloea. Next base: position 54,373 of record JAFEDJ010000036.1, on the reverse strand, counting down.
AAGGAGCAACCGCAACTGGTCATCTGCGGCAAGCAGGCCATCGACGACGACGCCAACCAGACCGGCCAGATGCTAGCCGCGCTGGCCGGCTGGCCGCAAGCCACCTTTGCTTCGAAGGTCGCCATTGCCGACGGCAAGGCCACGGTTACCCGCGAAATCGACGGCGGGCTGGAAACCCTGGCCCTGACGCTGCCGACCGTGGTCTCGACCGACCTTCGCCTCAACGAGCCGCGCTACGCGACCCTGCCCAACATCATGAAGGCCAAGAAGAAGCCGCTCGACACGGTGACGCCGGCTGAACTCGGCGTCGACGTGGCGCCGCGCCTGACCACGCTGAAGGTGGTCGAACCGGCAAAGCGCTCGGCCGGCATCATGGTGGCCGATGTGCAGCAACTGGTCGCCAAGCTCAAGAACGAAGCCAAAGTCATTTGAAGGAGCATAGAGCCATGACCCTGCTTGTCATCGCCGAACACGACAATACCGACCTCAAGAGCGTCACGCTCAACACGGTCGCCGCCGCCCGCAAGGTGGGCGGCGAGATTCATGTCCTGGTGGCCGGCTCCGGCTGCCCGGGCGTTGCCAAGGCGGCCTCCCGGATCGATGGCGTGAGCTGCGTCAAGCTGGCCGATGCCGACCACTTGAAGGAGCAGGCTGCCGAAGATGTGGCCGCAGTTGTCCTTGCCCTGGCCGGTGAATACAGCCACATCTTTGCCCCGGCCTCGACCTTCGGCAAGAACTTCCTGCCCCGCGTCGCGGCGCTGCTCGACGTTGCGCAGATTTCCGAAATCGTCGCGGTCGAGACGCCGGATACGTTCGTCCGCCCGATCTACGCCGGCAATGCGCTGGCGACCGTCAAGTCGGCCGATCCGGTCAAGGTCGTCAGCGTCCGTACCACTGGATTTGACGCAGTTGCCTGCACCGGCACCGCCCCGGTGGTGGCGGTCGAGCCGCCGGCTGCCAGCGGCAAGACCTGCTTCGTCGGCCGTGAGCTGACCAAGAGCGCCCGCCCGGAACTCGGCGCGGCCAAGGTCATTGTCTCCGGCGGCCGCGGCCTGGGTAGCGGCGAGAATTACCACAAGGTGCTCGATCCGCTGGCCGACAGGCTCGGCGCCGCGATGGGGGCTTCCCGTGCTGCGGTCGATGCCGGGTTCGTGCCCAACGACTATCAGGTTGGCCAGACCGGGAAGATCGTCGCACCCCAGCTCTATATCGCGGTTGGCATCTCGGGCGCCATCCAGCATCTGGCCGGCATGAAGGACTCCAAGATCATCGTCGCGATCAACAAGGATCCCGATGCGCCGATCTTCCAGGTCGCCGATTACGGTCTGGTCGCCGACCTGTTCGAGGCGGTCCCGGCGTTGTTGAACACCTTGGGCTGAAAAGCTGTTTGCCGGCTTCCGGGGCGGGCCGCATCCCTCTCCGGAGGCTGGCGACTCAGGTGGCGCTGGCGCGATAGACCACCAGAGTCTTCCGCATCTTGCTGCGGGAACCGGACATCAGGGCCCGGTAGACGAGGCGGATCAGGCACATCAGCAAATAGCTGGCGCGCTCCTCGAAGGCGACGCGGCCCCGTGGATGGTTCATCAGCTGCGGATACGAAAAGGGGAAGAGGTAATTGCGCCGGCCCCGCCAGAATTCGATGTCGGCGATATGCTTGACGCTCTTGTAGCCGTAATGGGTCGGGGCGACCAGGCGTAGCGGCGCGCCATGCTCGTCCCCTGGCTCTGGCCTTCGACCTTGTCGGCCAGCCGCATGCTGCAGGTGTAGCCGTGCTAGCCGCGAAAGATGACTAAGGTCACGCCGTTCTGCGGCAACACCCGCTGCTCGTAGGAATCGGCGAGCACGTCCCGGCAGGGCTAGGTCGTGACGCAATGGAAGTCCGAAACCTGTGCTCGGTGCGCGGCAGACTGCTCAAGGAGCCGCCGATCCTGACCGCCCGTTCGACATCGCCGCGGATACGGAGGTCGATCTTGTCCGGTTTGCTCGGGAAGCGCTTGGGAAACAGGTCGAAAGTGGGAGATTCAAACTGCCGGGGGGCAGGTGCTTTTGCTGGGCGTTCATTGCTCTCCTTCCTTGGCAATTTTCGCCGGCCAGCTTCTGCTCAGCCGAGCAGAAGCTGGTTGCGGAGTCGGTCGCGCTTCTCCGGATGCAGGGCGCAGGCCGTCTCGAGATAGGGTGCGATACCGCCGAAATCCTGGTCGATGGTGATCAGGGCGGTACCCAGGTAGTCCTCACGGACATCGGCCATGGTCATCAGCGCAGCGCGAGTTTCCGCCGGCAGGCTGCCCGCAGTGTCACCGACCAGCACCTGCAGCAGGGCTTCGGGAGGGTGGCGCCGGCGGGTAAGCAGATAGTTGTCGAAAATGTCGTCGCGCGACACGCCGAGGGCGAACAGCAGCGCGGCGCAGACGAAACCAGTGCGATCCTTGCCGGCAGTGCAATGGATCAGGGTCGTCGGCGAATCCGGTGCGGCCAGGCGGTCGAACAGCGAGACGAGCAGACTGGCAAACAGGCGCGGCATTCCACCGTAGGCTTGCAGAATCCACTGCCGGGCTGCTGCCGCATCGAAGGATGGATCGGCGATGCGGCGGCGCCAGCCGAAGAAACGCACGGCAGCCAACTCGTCCGACTCCATGCCGCTCAGGGTTTCGGTCGTCAACGCCGGCGGCCAGCGATTCGGCTCGCGCTGGCGCTCGTCGGCCGCCCGCAGGTCGCAGAGCAGGCCAATGTCCAAGATCGCGAGCTTGTCGAGATCGACATCCGTCAGCCGGGCCAGCGCTTCGGAGCGGAACAAGCGGCCGGAGCGGACGGTCCTGCCATCCGCTCCGCGGTAGCCGCCGATGTCCCGGAAGTTCGGCGCACCCTGGAGGGCAAGGGACGACATCGGCCGATCCCCGGGCGGCTTAGACCGGGTCCCAGGTAAACACGTCGCCGGAACGATGCAAGGGATAGAAATCGTTCTTCAACATCGGGAAGACACGCTCAAGGACCGTCTCCGGCGTCCAGCCGTCAGCCGTGTGGGCGGTGCGGATCGGGCGCGATTGCGAGAACAGGTAGATCTCGTTGTTGCGCACGCCGAACACCTGACCGTTCACGTCGCTGGCCTGGTCACTGGCCAGTGCGGCGATGAAGGGCGCGATCTTTTCCGGGATCAGCTTCTTCAGGCCTTCGATCCGCTTCTTTTCGGCCTCTGTTTCGGCCGGGATGGTGTTGACCATCCGGGTCCAGGCCCAAGGCGCGACGGCGTTCGAGCGCACGTTGAAGCGCTGCATGTCCATCGCGATGGCCTTCGACATCGCGACGACCCCGAGCTTGGCGGCACAGTAATTGACTTGGCCGAAGTTGCCGACCAGGCCCGAGCTCGACGTGATGTGCACGAAGTTGCCGCCGTTCTGGGCCTTGAAGTGCGGCGCTGCGGCGCGGCTGACGTAGAAGACGCCGGCAAGGTTCACGTTGATCACCGAGTCGAAGTCTTCCTTGCTCATGCGGTGGAAGATCGTGTCGCGCAGGATGCCGGCATTGTTGACGACGATATCGATGCGCCCGAAGTTGTCGACCGCAGTTTGCACCATCGCATGGGCCTGGTCCCAGTCGGCGACCGAGTTCGAGTCGGCGACGGCTTCGCCGCCGTTGCGCCGGATTTCGGCGACAACTTCGTTGGCCGGCGACAGGTCGCTGCCTTCGCCGGTCGGCGAGGTGCCGACATCGTTGACGACAACCTTGGCCCCGGCAGCGGCCAGTTCCAGCGCGATACCGCGCCCGACGCCGCGGCCGGCGCCGGTGACCAGTGCAACCTTGCCGGCGAGCAGTTGCGAATTGCCCAGTGTATTCATGAAGTGCCCCTCTCTATAAAGCGCAAAATCGTATGTTAAGAGACCGTTTCCGGTCGCGAATCGGCTGCCGACTAGGGCAGGCTTCCTTTCGTAGCCATGCGGATTTGGCGTGTGCGCTGGGAGGAAGTGCCAAATCACGTTGACGATATTACGATGATAACGTAAGGTACGCAAGCATACCAAAATGGGAGCATTTCCGACAGCACCGGAAATCTTGTCGTCAGGACGCGAGGTCAGTGATTCGAATGAGCGCATTGTTCTCCCCACTACAGTTGAAATCCCTGTCGTTGGCCAATCGCGTCTTCGTGGCGCCGATGTGCCAGTACAGCGGCATCGATGGCGGCGTCAGCGACTGGCATTACCAGCACCTCGGCAGCTTGGCGGTCGGCGGGGCCGGAGCGATGACCGTCGAGGCCACTGCGGTGACGCCGGAAGGGCGCATCACCCATGGCTGTCTCGGCCTGTACGACGATAAGCAGGCGGTCGGCCTGGCCGTGCTGGTTGCTTACCTGCATCGCCTGAGCCCGATCAAGGTCGGCCTGCAGCTGAACCACGCCGGGCGCAAGGCTTCCTGCCACAAGCCCGGCCGGGGCGGCGACGGACTCGCCGCGGCCGATGGCGGGTGGGGCATCGTCGCCCCGTCACCGGTCGCCTTCGGCACGAATCGCGCGACGCCGGCCGAACTCGACGAAGCGGGCTTGGCGCGGATCGCCGCGGCCTTCGGCGATGCAGCCCGGCGGGCAAAGCGGACCGGGGTCGATTACCTCGAGCTGCACATGGCACATGGCTACCTGCTGCACAGTTTCCTGTCGCCGGTCAGCAACCGGCGCAGCGACGGCTACGGCGGCTCGCTACTCAACCGGCTGCGCTTTCCGCTCGAGGTCGTGGCCCGCGTCCGCGCCGCCTGGCCGGAGCACAAACCGTTGGGGGTCCGCCTGAATTGCCGGGACTGGCACGAGGGCGGTCTCGAATTCGAAGACACCCTGGCGGTGTGCGACGCGTTGAAGAGGTGCGGCGTCGATTTCGTCTGCATGTCGGCCGGGGCCGTTGCCGAGGGCGTCAAGATCCCGGCAGCGCCCGGCTATCTCGTGGACTATGCCGCGCAGGTCAAGGCACTGACCGGCCTGGCCACCCGCGTCGTCGGCCTGCTCGACGATTGCGCCCTGGCCGAGGATGTTGTCGCGTCGGCCAAGGCCGATTGCGTTGCCATCGGCCGGGCCATGCTGTTCGATCCGCGCTGGGCCTTGAAGGCCGCCCGGCAACTCGGTGCGGACCTGCCTTTCCCCGACCCGTACATGCTTTGCGGTCCGCAGTACTGGGCGGGTCCATCCTTTTCGTTACGGAAATGACAAAACATATGGAACAAGGATTTGGAATCATCGGCGTCGGGGCCTATCTACCCCGCTTGCGCCTCGACCGGGCGACCGTCGCAGCCGCCCATCGCTGGATGGCACCGGGGCTGAAGTCCTACGCCAAGGGCACGCGGGCCATGCTCAACTGGGATGAAGACGTCCTGACCATGGCGGTCGAGGCCGGGCGCAGCGCGCTCGGCCGCTTCCCGGTCAGCGCCGTCGGCAACCTGACGCTGGCCTCGACCACGCTACCCTTTGCCGACCGGCTGAACGCCTCCGTCGTCGGGGCCGCCCTCGGGCTGGGAGCGCAATTCTCGGCCATGGACGCCGCCGGCAGTCTGCGTTGCGGCTCCAGCGCGCTGCTGCGCGCCTTGCGCAGTGACAGCGGGGCAAGCTCACTGATCGTCGCCAGCGAGCAGCGCGTCCCGACCCCGGCCAGCGCCGGCGAACTGCTGGCCGGCGACGGCGCCGCCGCCATCGTCGTCGGCCGCGGCGATCCGCTCGCCGTGCTGCGCGGCGCGGCCAGCGAGACGGTCGATTTCGTCGACCATTTCCGGGCCGCCGGCCGCGACGGCGATTACGGCTGGGAAGAGCGCTGGGTTCGTGAAGAGGGCTTCCTGAAACTGGTGCCGCCGGTCATCCGGCAAGCCCTGGACGAGGCCGGACTGAAGGCCGAGGAGGTCGACGCCTTCCTGATGCCGGCTGCACTGATGAAGGTCAACCAGGTCGTCGCCAAGAAGGCCGGCATTCGGCCGGAAGCGGTGGCCGATACCTTGTTCGAGACCTGCGGCGATACCGGTGCCGCCCATCCGCTGCTGATGCTCGCCCGCGAGCTGGAAAGCGCACCGGCCGGCAAGAAGATCGTGCTGGTCCAGTTCGGCAGCGGCTGCGATGTGATCGTGCTCGAAACGGTCGGCCGGGGCCGCGAAGCGTCCGCAGCCCCCTGGCTGACGCCGGGCCGGGTCGAAAACAACTACTTGAAGTATCTGTCCTTCACCGGCCAGTTGTCCCTCGACTGGGGCGCACGGGCCGAGATGGACAACAAGACAGCGCTGTCCGCAGCTTGGCGCGGCGAGCAGATGGTCAATCGCTTCGCCGGCGGTAAGTGCTCGTCCTGCGGCACGGTGCAGTTCCCGAAATCGCGGGTCTGCGTCAATCCCGAATGCGCCGCCGTCGATACTCAGGAGTCGCACGTCCTGCTCGACGAATCGGCCAAGGTGCGCTCTTTCACCTGCGACTGGCTGTCGTACAAGCCTTGCCCGCCCTTCCTATTTGGCCATGTCGAGTTCGAGAGCGGGGCCCGGGTAATGATGGAATTCACCGATTGCGAACCGGACGAGCTGGCGGTCGGCGTGCCGCTGCGCATGGTCTTCCGGATCAAGGACGCGGATGCCCAGCGCGGCTTCAAGCGTTACTTCTGGAAAGCGACCGTATTGCCCCAAGACAAGGAAAACTGAAATGGCGAATGGAATTCGTGATCGCGTCGCGATCATCGGCATGGGCTGCTCGAAATTTGGCGAGCGTTGGTCGGACAATGCCGAGGACCTGATGCTCGAGGCCTTTAACGAGGCCATCGCCGATGCCGGCATCGAGCGCAAGCAGATCGAGGCGGCCTGGCTCGGCGTCTGCCTCGAGGAAAACAACGTCGGCAAGACGGCCGGGCCGCTAGCCCAAGGCCTGCGCCTGCACAACATCGCCGTGACCCGGGTCGAGAACGCCTGCGCGACCGGCACCGAAGCCCTGCGCGGGGCGGTCTATGCCGTTGCTTCCGGCGCCTACGACATCGTGCTCGCCCTCGGCGTCGAAAAGCTCAAGGACACGGGCTACGGCGGCCTGCCGCACCGCACTCGCGGCACGGTGACCGACCTCTGGCTGCCCAACGGCTCGGCGCCCGGTGCCTTCGCCCAGTTGGCGACGGCCTACCAGAGCAAATACGGCATCCCGTCCGAGGAACTGAAACGGGCGATGGCCCATGTTTCGGTCAAGAGCCACGAGAATGCAACCCGCAATCCCAAGGCCCACCTGCGTAACCGGATCACCGAGGAAGATGTCCTCAAGGCGAAGATCATCGCTGAGCCGCTCGGCCTTTACGATTGCTCCGGGGTCAGCGACGGTGCGGCCTGTGCCATCGTGACGACGCCCGAGATCGCCAAGGCGCTGGGCAAGAAGGACGTGATCACCGTGAAGTCGCTGCAGCTGTCCGTCTCCAACGGCGAAGAAGCGCAATTCAGTACCTGGGACGGCGCCTCGATCCGGACCGCCGAAGTCGCCGGGGCGCGCGCCTACCAGGAGGCCGGTATCAAGGATCCGGCAGCGGAGGTGGACCTGGTCGAAGTGCATGACTGCTTCTCGATTACCGAGCTGGTGTTGATGGAGGGCCTCCAGTTGAGTCGCCCCGGCCGAGCCGTCTACGACATCCTCGAGGGGCGCTACGACCGCGACGGCGCCATTCCGTGCCAGATCGATGGCGGCCTGAAGTGCTTCGGGCACCCGATCGGCGCTTCCGGTCTGCGTATGGTGTACGAGGTCTATCTGCAACTGCAGGGCCGGGCCGGCGAACGTCAGCTGGCCAAGGCCGATATTGGCCTGACCCAGAACCTCGGCGGGCATCCGCATCAGAACGTATGCGCGATCTCAATCATCGGCCGGTTGGGAGCGTAATGTACGCTGTCGCAGCGGCCGGCAGCGGGGCGGTCCGATGAGCCGGACCGCGACGCTGGATCAAGTGGTGGCCTTGCTGAGGCCGGGCATGAACGTGTTCGTGCCCGGCACCTCCGGCGAGTCACTGGCCTTTTTCGAGGCCCTGCGTCGGGCGCCGGAGAAGAGCGCCGGCGTACGCTTCGTCGGCGTCCATTTCCCCGGGATCAACCAGAGCGACTACGCTGGCCTGCATCCGGCCGCCACCCTGCGTGCCTATTTCATCCAGCCGAACCTGCGCGGGCCGATGGCAGAAGGGCGGGTCGAGTTGCTGCCGGTCGATTACACCGGGGCCTGGCAGGATTTGCAGACGCTGCGCATCGACCTGGCGCTGGCCCAGGTGAGCTTGCCCGATGCCGACGGCCGGATGAGCCTCGGCATCTGTCATGACTTCCTGCCGGCGGTCTGGGGGAGGGCGGGCATCAAGGTCGCCCATGTCAATCCGCGCATACCACGTACCCACGGCAGCTTCAGCATCGCGGCCGCCGACTGCGACTACCTGTGCGAGGCCGAAGCGCCGCTGGTCACGCAACTGAGCGGCGATCCCAACGCCGAGCTGGTCGCCATCGGGGGGCACGTGGCAGACCTGGTCCGCGACGGCGACACGCTGCAGCTGGGGATCGGCAAGATGCAGAGCGCGGTAGTTCGGGCCCTGCGCGAACACCGCGACTTGCGCCTGCACTCCGGTATGGTCACCGAGGAAATCCTCGGCCTGCTCGATACCGGCGTGATCCGCGGGCGGGGCTCGGTGGTGGCCGGCGTCGCGCTCGGCGACGAGGGCTTCTACCGGCGCTTGGCCGAGGACGACAGCTTCGCCTTCCGCTCCGTCGGGGAGACGCATGACATCTGCCGTATCGCCCAGATTCCGAATTTCGTGTCGATCAATGCAGCGGTCGAGATCGACCTCTTCGGCCAGGTCAATTGCGACTGCCTCGACGGGCGCCTGCTGGCCGGCGTCGGCGGCATGCCGCCCTTCGTCACCGGGGCCCGCCTGTCGGCGGGCGGGCGGGCCATTTTCTGTCTGGCGTCGACCGCTAACAAGGGGGCCGTCAGCCGCATCGTGCCGAAACTCGGTGCGGGCAGCGCTATTGGTGCGCCGCGCTACATGCTTGATCGTGTCGTGACCGAGCACGGCACCGCAGCCTTGGCCGACCTGTCGCTCCACCGACGGGCGGAAAAGCTGATCGAACTGGCGGCACCACAGTTCAGGGCAGGGCTTGCCGCCGAATGGGCAGGCATCGCGGCCAGGCTTTAGCGAGGGATCCGGCATGACGAGTTTTCCTGACTCTCGTCACCCCCGGAAAAATCAAACGGGCTCAAGGGAGGCGGGATGGACAGCGCAAGGACAGGCATGCTCGTCGGCAAAGAATGGGGATGGGGATTTTTCCAGTGTGTTCGTCGGGCTTTGGCGCGTGCATTGCTGGCTGCCTCGGTGATTGCTGCCGGCACATCTCAGCAGGTAGCCGCAGCGGCGAATGGCAAGGATGCGGCGAAGCCCATCAAGCTCGGCATGTCGGTACCGCTGAGCGGACCGGTCGAGGCCCATGGAACGGCGTTGCGCGACGGCGTACTGGCCTGCTTTTCCCAGGTGAATGCCGAGGGCGGGGTCAGGGGGAGAAAAATCGAGCTGATCAGCCTCGACGATGCTTACGAGGCCGAACGCACCCTGGCCAATATGAGAAAGCTGATCAACGAAGAAAAAGTCCTTTCCCTGGTCGGGTTCTTCGGCTCCCCGCGTGCCGCCGAGGCGGTGCAGGCATTCAGCACGGCCGGCGTTCCATTGATTGGCGTGACGACGGGGGTCGGCTCCCTGCATTTAAAGCCCGGGCGATACGCTTTCAGCACACGCGCCTCGGTGGAAAAGGAACTGGAGGTCATTGTCGACCACGTCGTGCCGCTCGCAATTTCGAGGATAGGCGTGCTGTATCAGGACGACTCGTTCGGCAGGGCAGGGCTAGACGGGGTGATCGAGGCACTGAAGAAACACCGGCTGGCCCCGGCCATGGCGCTCGCCTTCGATCCGAACAAGGGTGCGCAGCAAGGCATGGTGAAACAAGTCGCCGACACTGCGCCGCAGATGTTGATCCTCCTGGCGACACACAAGCCTGCGGCCGCCTATATCCGGGCCTTCAAGAAAATGAATTTGCCCATGCAGTTCGCGACGGTGTCGCTGGTCGGCGCCGATCTCCTGATCGATGAACTGGGTGTCCAGGGCGCCAAAGGGGTGATCGTTTCCCAGGTCACGCCCTATCCGTGGAACGACACCGTCAAGATTACCGGGGACTACGTGCGCGCCATCAAGGCCCTCAATCCCCTGGCCCAGCCTTCGTATTTCGGGCTCGAAGGCTATATCACCGCGAGGGTGGCGCTCGAGGCGCTGCGGCGATCGGGCGCGAACCCCACGCCCGACGACCTGGTGGCGGCACTGGAGCGTTCGCCGATCGACCTGGGAGGCTATGTCGTCTCCTATCGGCCTGGTGCCCGGCAAGGTTCCCAGTTCGTGGACGTCACGATCATCAATGGCGAGGGCCGGGTATTGCGTTGAAAGCTATGCCTGGGACGGCCTTTTCGCCGGCCGTCAGGGCAGCCCGTTTGCCACTCCTGCCGGGCAAGGTCGGGCTTTTTGAAAGCCAGGATTCGACCTTGCCGGCAGGAGCGGCAAATCGAAATCGGAATGTTGTAATTAAATATACGGTTTGCTAGCATACGGTCAATGCATTGACCGTATAGACCACTGAGCGGAGCTTCGACAATGGCTGGCAAATTTTTCGATCAACTGGAACCCGGGCAGGTCTTCGAGCACGAGATCCGAAGAACCGTGAGCGAAGCCGAGAATCTCTGGTTCTGCGGCGCCACCTACAATCCGGCCCAGATCCATATAGATGCGGAGTACTGCAAGGAGACCGAGTTCGGCCGGCCCTTGTTCAACAGCATTTTCACGCTGGGCCTGGTCATCGGCCTGGCCGTGCAGGACACGACGCTGGGGACGACGGTGGCCAATCTCGGCATGACTGACGTCGCATTCCCGAAGCCGGTCTTTGCCGGGGACACCATCCGTTCGGTGACCACGGTGCTCGACAAGCGGGAGAGCCGTTCGCGCCCGCAGCAGGGCATCGTTACATTCCGCCACCAGGGGTTCAACCAGCGCGACGAGCTGGTGTGCGACTGCGTCCGGCAGGCGCTGATGTTGCGGGAGGCGAAGGCATGATGCTGCGCTCCATGCTCTTCGTGCCGGCCGATAGCCAGCGCAAGCTGCAGAAGTCGGTCGATTCGAAAGCGGATGCCTTGATCCTCGATCTCGAGGATTCGGTGGCCGAAAGCCGGCGTCCGCTGGCCCGGGCGATGGCTGCCGAGCAGCTTGCCGCCACCCGGGTGGGCCGCACCTGGAAGGGCTTTGTCCGGATCAATCCGCTGAGTTCCGCTGCTGCCCTCGAAGACCTGGCGGCCGTGGTGGTCGACGGGCTGGACGGTATCGTGCTGCCGAAGGCCGACGGGGCAGCCGATGTGCTATGCCTGAGCCACTACCTGGATGTGCTGGAAGTGCGTGCCGGGATTGCGCCACAGTCGATCAAGCTTGTCGTCGTGGCGACCGAGACGGCTGCCGGGGTGCTGAATCTGGCCAGTTACGCGGCGAAGCCGCCGCGCCTGGTCGGCATCACTTGGGGTGCCGAAGACCTGGCGGCAGCGCTGGGCTCGATCAGCAACCGGGAAGAGGGCGGTGAGCTTTCGCATGCTTACCTGATGGCGCGATCCGGCGCCTTGATGGCCAGCGCCGCGGCTGAAGTGCAGGCGATCGATACGCTGTATGGCGATTTCCGCGATGCGGCGGGCCTCGAGCGGGATTGCCGGAATTCGCGCCGGCGCGGCTTTCTCGGCCGTATCGCGATTCATCCGGACCAGGTCGAGACCATCAACCGGTGCTATTCGCCGAGTCCCGAGGATGTCGCCTTCGCGCGCCGGATCGTTGCTGCCTTCAGCGAGGCTCACGGTACCGGTGTCGTCGGTATCGACGGAAAAATGTACGACCGCCCGCATCTGGTGCAGGCGATGAAGACGCTGGCCCAGGCCGGCGTGTCGTCCGGCAACCAGGGCCTCTGACGCGCCTGGCTGCGCCCGGATACCTAACGAACAACAGCAAGGGATAGAGCAATGGACTTTACTAGCAATTCGGATCATGAAGCCATTCGCGACGGCATTGCGGCCGTCATGCGCAAGTTCGGCGACGAATACTGGCTGGAGCGCGACGAGGACGGTGAATTCCCCCGCGAGTTCCACCGGGCGATGGCCGAAGCCGGATGGCTCGGCATCACGATGCCGACCGAGTACGGCGGCGCCGGCCTCGGTGTGACCGAGGCGGCCGTGATGATGCATGAGGTCGCCTCGCACGGCGGTGGGATGGCGGCGACCTCGACGGTCCATATCAACCTGTTCGGCCCCCATCCGATCGTCGTCTTCGGCACGCACGAGCAGAAGGCACGCTGGATTCCGCGCCTGATCAGCGGCGAGGACCAGTGCTGCTTCGGCTTTACCGAACCGGATGCCGGCTTGAACACCACCGCGATCAAGACTTTCGCCGAGCGCGTGCCCGGCGGCTACATCGTGCGCGGGCAGAAGGTGTGGACCTCGACGGCCCAGGTCGCCAACAAGATCATGCTGCTGACCCGCACCACCAAGCTCGAAGACTGCGCCAAGCCGACGGACGGCATCACTATCTTCTATACCGACCTCGACCGTTCCAAGATCGAGGTCAAGAAGATTCCCAAGATGGGGCGCAAGGCGGTCGACTCCAACGCCATTTTCATCGACGACCTGTTCATTCCCGATTCGGACCGCATCGGTGTCGAAGGCAAGGGCTTCAGCTATGTCCTGCACAGCCTGAATCCGGAGCGCATCCTGATTGCCGTCGAAGCCATCGGTATCGGTCAGGATGCCCTGCGCCGGGCGACGCGCTACGCCAAGGAACGGGTCGTTTTCGATCGTCCGATCGGCCAGAACCAGGGTATCCAGCACCCGCTGGCCGAACGCTGGATGGCCCTCGAGGCGGCCTGGCTGATGGCGATGAAGGCGGCCTGGCTCTACGACAACGAGAAGCCCTGCGGCGCCGAAGCAAATACCGCGAAGTTCCTCGGCGCCCGGGCCGGCTACGACTCGTGCCTGCAGGCCGTGATGACCCACGGCGGCTTCGGCTACGCCAAGGAATACCACGTCGAGCGGCTGTTGCGCGAGGTCACGGTGACCCGCCTGGCCCCGATTACCGAGCAACTGATCCTGTGCTTCATCGCCGAGAAGGTGCTGGAGTTGCCCAAGTCCTACTGACGCTGGAGCGAACAAGACCCCGGTTCGAAATGTCCTGGGCCGGGCATAACAATAAAATTGTATTCATGACTATAGTACGCATGCAAATTAATATCACACTGGGATCGGGAAAGGTCTCTGCAATGAGGTAAGACGAGTCGGACAAACCAAAGAGGAGACGTAAGTGAACACAAAAAAAGGAAGAGCGGGACTGGTTGTAACTGGCATTGCTGCAGCCCTGGCTGCGGCATTCTCCGGGCAGGCAAATGCCGTCGATTTCGAATTTGGCGACGGCTGGCACGGTAGTTGGCAAAACTCCATGTCGCTGGGTACGGCCTGGCGTGCAGGCAATCCGGACAAGGATCTGTATTCGGCTGCCAGCGGAGCCGGCGCCGGCCTGTCGGGCGGACGGGCGCCGAACACGGTGGACGAAGGCAATGTGAACTACAAGAAGGGCGACCAGTTCACGACCTTGTTCAAGTGGATCACTGAAGTGCAGGTACAAAAGGGCGACATGGGTGCTCTCGTGCGGGCAAAGGCCTGGTACGACTACACGCTGAACCAGCAGAAGGTGCATTTCGGCAACCAGAACAACGGTTACCGGAACGAAGCGTTGAGCGACAACGGCTTCGAAAAATTGAACCAGTTCGACGGCGTCTACCTGCTGGATGCCTATGTCTATGACACGTGGGATATCGCTGGCAAACCGATGCAGATGCGCCTGGGCAACCAGGTGGTGAACTGGGGCGAGAGCCTGTTCATCCAGGGCCTGAACCAGATCAACCCGATCGACGTGCCATCCTTCCACAAGCCGGGGGCCCAGCTGAAGGAGGTCTTCCTGCCGGTTCCGATCGTCTACGCCAACCAGAGCCTGGGTTCGTTCGGCAGCTTGGAAGTCTTCTACCAACTCCAGTACAAGAACACCCCGCTGGACGTCAGCTGCGGCAATTACTGGTCTGTCGCGGTCAGCAACATTTCCCGCAAGCCGGGCGCCTGCGACAACGCGATTTCCCTGGTGCCCGGCGCCAGCCAGAACGTCGCGACGCCGCTCGGCGCCTACGTGCACACCATCGATGCCGACAAGCCCAGCGATTCCGGGCAGTTCGGCGCGGCCTACCGTTTCAATGTCGATGCGCTGGACACCGAATTCGGCATCTACGGCATGCGCTACCACTCGCGTACCCCGGTGATTTCCCTTGCCAATGTGGCCAACGGCCAGGCCAGGAACGGCATGCCGTTCGACGTCAAGTGGGAATACCCGGAGGCGATCAAGGCTTTCGGCATCAGCGCTTCGACCAATGTCCTGGGCTGGTCCCTGGCTGGCGAGTTGAGCGCCCGGCACAATGTGCCGGTGCAGGTCGACGGCAATGACCTGCTGAATTCCGGCCTCGGCGCAGCGGGGGCGATTCCCGGAACGGGCGGGACTTCGATCGCGTTCGGGCCTTACGGCAACTATGCCCGTGCGGCGGCCGGCTCGAATGGTGGCAGCGGCTATCTGCCCGGTTATACCCGGGCCAATGTCACTCAATTCCAGTTCAACACCATCAAGGCCGGCAACAAACTGCTGGGCGGCGATCAGTACGTCTTCGTCGCCGAGGCCGGTTTCCAGTGGAACAACCTGCCGGACTACAAGAACGACCCGAGCGCGCTGCGCTACGGCCGGGGCTTCATCTTCGGGCCGGGCAGCGCGCCCAGCTACGGCGGCAACACCTGTGCCTCCGGCATGAACACGACGGCCGCCGGTTGCGCCAACGACGGCTACATGAGCCGTTTCGCCTGGGGTTACCGGGCCAAGCTGGATGTGACCTACAACGACGTGTTTTCCGGTGTGGCGGTGACGCCCAGCGTGTTCTGGTCGCACGACGTCAAGGGCTACTCGGTCGACAGCCAGTTCATCGAGGACCGGATGGCGCTCGGGCTGGGCGTCAAGTTCAGCTACAAGAAGCAATACACCCTGGATCTGGGGGCGACGATGTTCAATCGCGACGCCAAATACGATCCGCTACGCGACCGCGGCTTCTATTCGGCCACGCTGGCGATGGCGTTTTAACTACAGAGCTATAAACGGAGACAAGCATGAAAACCTCATTCAAACTGATTGTCGCTGCCTCGTCGTTGATGGCGACGGTCGCCGGTATCTCGCCAGCGTTGGCGGCAATGTCGGCGGCGGATCTCGACCGGCTCGGTAAGGATCTGACCCCGTCGGGCGCCGAAAAGGCCGGCAACAAGGACGGCACCATCCCAGCCTGGGACGGCGGCCTGACCAGGCCGCCGGCAGGCTGGAAGCCGGAAATGGGCTACATCGATCCGTTCAAGGGCGAAAAGCCCACGCTGGTCATCAATGCCCAGAACGTCGACCAGCACAAGGACAAGCTGTCAGCCGGCACGGTGGCGATGATCAAGAAGTTCCCGACCTTCCACGTCAATGTCTATCCGACCCACCGGACCTTTGCCAACCCGCAGGCCGTCTATGACGCGACCAAGGCCCAGGCCGGCAAGACCAAGCTCGAAGGGATGAGCATCAAGAACTATGACGTGCCCGGCGTACCGTTCCCGAATCCGAAGACCGGTCTCGAAGCGATGTACAACCACACCACGAAGTATTTCGGCGGCTACAAGGCCTGCCGCGACTGGCTGCCGGTCCGCGCCAGCGGTGACTACTACCGGGTCGGTTTCTGCGAGGACATGGTCCAGGGCCAGAACATGGAGCCGCGCGAGAAGAACAACGTCTTTACCTTCTTCGGCCTGTACGATGCGCCGGCGACGCTGATCGGGACCATCTACTTGGTCAAGGATCCGGTCGACTACACCATCGCCTCGCGCACCGCCTATATCTACAACGCCGGCCAGCGCCGTGTCCGTCGCGCACCGGACCTGGCCTACGACAACGTGGACGACGGCAGCGAGGGCATGCGGACCACTGACGACTACTGGGGCTTCCAGGGCGCGATGGACCGCTACGACTGGAAGCTGGTGGGCAAGAAGGAAATCTACATTCCCTACAACGCCTACAAGCTGCAGGATCCGACGCTGAAGTATGCCGATATGCTGGACAAGGGCACCGTCAAGGCCGACTTGCAGCGCTATGAACTGCACCGCGTCTGGGTGGTCGAGGCCACGTTGAAGCAGGGGATGTCCCATGTCCTGCCCAAGCGCGTCTTCTACATCGACGAGGACAGCAACACCGTTGCCCTGGCGGATGGCTACGACGGCCGCGGCAATCTGTGGCGTTCCTATGCCTACCATCTGGTCCAGGCCTACGATGCGGGCGTGATGTTCCAGGCGCCGTTCATCAATACCGACCTGGTCAACGGCAACTTCATCGTCACCTCGATCTCCAACGAGCGCAAGTTGCCGGTCTATCAGTGGAACCAGAAGGGCAAGCAGGCTGACTTCGAGGTGGATGCCATCCGCCGTCGGGGCACCCGCTAATCGTCGGCTCGTCCCGCGCCGAGGACGGCGCGGGACGCCTGCTTAACGCCTCCGAAAGAATGGGGCCGCTTTTCCCTCTCCATTCTTCCGCTAGACCGGAATGTCTATGATGAAGAAATTTCTGCCGGGCATCCTGCTTGCCCTGATTGCTTCGCTTTCGGCACACTCGTCGGCGGCAGAGCCGGCCAAGGCCGTGCTTCAGATCAAGGCCGCCAAGACCGCACTGTTCGACCTCGAAAGCGCGGGCGGCAAGCTCGTCGCGGTCGGCGAGCGGGGTGTCGTGCTGCATTCCGCCGACGATGGCAAGACCTGGGCGGCGGTGAGTGCGCCGACGACCCGGACGCTGACCAGTATCGTTTTCCTCGGGGACAAGGTTGCCATCGCCGCCGGACACGGCGCAACCCTGCTGCGCAGCGAAGATGGCGGGACGACCTGGCAGGCGGTTCCCGTGCCCGAAATCGGCACCGATGCCATCCTCGGCCTGCTGGCCCGGAAGGACGGTAGCGTCGTCGCCTACGGCGCATTCGGCATGTACTTGGTGTCGCCGGATGGCGGCAAGACCTGGAAGAAGCAGACAGTCGTCAAGGAAGACTTCGACCGGCACATTTCCCAGGTCATCGAAGCCAAGGACAAGCTGTTCCTGGTCGGCGAATCGGGCACGATGGCTCTGTCCGCCGATGGCGGGACGACCTGGAGCGAAGTCCAGGCGCCTTACAGCGGTTCCTTCTTCGGCGCCTTGGCCCTGCCCGACGGTGCCCTGCTGGCCTACGGTATGCGCGGCAACATCTTCCGCTCGGCCGACGGGGGCAAGACCTGGAACAACGTTAAAATTCCCTCGACTAGCGCGATCAACGGCGGCTGGGCGGACGAGTCGGGCAAGGTCGTCCTGGTCGGCAACAACGGTCTGATCGCCGTCAGCAAGGACGGCGGCCAATCGTTCACCCTGGGCCACGCGCCCGAGGGGCTGCCCCTGGCCCGCGCCCGGCTGCTCAAGGATGGCAATGTTATTTACGTCGGCTATCTCTCCACGGGCACCCTGAAGGTGCCGGCGCAATGAAGCGCGATACGCCCCCGAATCCGGCGGCTATCCGGGAAACAGGAAGGAACAAGATCGTGAAGCGCGAAAACCACATCGCCGGAGAAATGGATTCGGCCGGAGAGACAATCCACGGCGAGTTTCGTCCCGATGAATTCCACGGCTTCATCGGCAAGGTTGCCTACGGCATCTTCCACTGGCGGCGGGCGCTGCTGGTCTTCGGTATCCTGCTGACGGTCGTCCTCGGCTACTTCGCGACGCATCTGCGGGTAACCGCCGGATTCACCAAGATGATTCCGCTCCACCACGAGTACATGAAGACCTTCCTCGACTATCAGGACGATTTCGGCGGCGCCGACAAGGTGCTGATCGCGATCAAGGTCAAGAAGGGCGACATCTTCCAGAAAGAGGTGATGGACGTCGTCAAGCAGGTCACGGAGGAGGTCTTCTATGTCGACGGCGTCGAGCGCAGTTCGCTGACCTCGTTGTTTACGCCGAATGTCCGCTACAACGAGGTGGTCGAGGAGGGCTTCAAGAGCGGCAACCTCGTCCCGGCTGACTTCTCCGGCAAGCCCGAGGAAATGGCCAAGGTCAAGCTGAACATCCTGAAGTCGGACTGGGTGGGGCGCATCGTCTCCGCCGACATGACCGCCACGATGGTCGTCGCCACGCTCCAGGAAACCGGTAAGGACGGCGATCGTCTCGACCTGCGCGCCGTCGGTGCCAAGCTTGAGGAAATCCGCAAGAAATACGAAGGCGACGCCGTTTCCGTCCACATCATCGGCTTCGCCAAGTCGACGGCGGACATCGCCGAAGGCGCATCGAGCGTCGTGGTCTTCTTCCTCGTCGCTTTCGTGATCACGGCCCTGCTGCTGTTCTGGTATTCGGGCTCCTTCATGCTGACCGCCTGCGCCCTGGTCGCCTCGATTATTCCCGTGGCCTGGCTGCTCGGCCTGCTGCCGCTGTTCGGTCTGGGGCTCGACCCGATGTCTATCCTCGTTCCGTTCCTGATTTTCGCCATCGGCGTTTCGCACGCGGTCCAGATGACCAACGCCTGGAAACTGGAAACCCTGGCCGGGGCCGACGGCGTAACGGCATCGCGCAACTGTTTCCTGAAACTGTTCATTCCGGGAGCGACGGCCTTGCTCGCCAACGCCCTCGGCTTCATGGTGATCGCCTTCGTCGATATCGAGATCGTCCGGGAACTGGCGTTGTCGGCCACCATCGGCGTCACGGTGATGATCATGACCAACAAGGTCCTTTTGCCGATCCTGCTGTCGTACATGAAATTCACCTCGGCGGAAGCCAAGAAGTTTCACGGCAACGAAACCGTCGGTTACGGGTTATGGACTCGTCTTGGGCTGCTGGCTACGCCGCGGGGAGCCGTCTTGCCGCTGGCCGTCGCCGCGCTGTTCGCCGCCTTTGGCTTGTGGCAGGCCCGCGACTTGAAAATCGGCGACATGGGCCGAGGCGTACCCGAACTGCGTGCCGACTCGCGTTACAACCGCGATGTCGACATGGTGACCAGCAACTTTGCGATCGGCGTGGACATGCTGCAGGTGATCGCCGAGGCCAAGGGCGACGACTCACCCTGCGTGCAACGGGATATCGAAGAACTGGTTGAAAAGTTCGACTTCACGATGCGGCAGACCGAGGGCGTTACCGGCGTCCGCAGCCTGGCCAGTTTCGTTTCGGCCGTGACTCAGGACTTCGCCGAGGGCTGGGTGAAGTGGCGGATGCTGCCGGAAACGGTCGAGCAGATCGCCCAGGGCGTCGGTTTCGCCACCCGCCTGGGCAACGAGTATCGCAACTCGAAATGTACGGCGATTCCGATTTCGATCTACACCGCCGATCACCAGGCCACCACCATCAACCACATCATCGGCCAGATCAAGGCGTTCAAGGCCGAGAACGACAATGACAAGGTGCAGTTCCGTCTCGCCTCGGGCAACGTCGGGGTCATGGCGGCGACCAACGAGGTAGTCGAGAGCGCCGACAAGTGGGTGAACTTCACGCTGTTCTCCGCTGTCGCCCTGCTGTGCCTGGCGACCTTCCGCTCGCTGCGGATCACGCTGTGCATCATTCTCCCGCTGGCGCTGGTGACGCTGCTGTGCAACGCCATCATGGCGATCCTCGGCATCGGGGTGAAGGTCAATACGCTGCCGGTCATCGCGCTCGGCGTCGGCGTCGGCGTCGATTACGGCATCTACCTGTTCGAGCGGATGCTGCACGAAATCAAGGAGCGCAACCACACGCTGCGGGAGGCCTTCGTCGAAGCGCTGAAACAGCGGGGAACCGCCTCGATGTTCACGGCGGTGACGATGACGGTCTCGGTGATGACCTGGGCTTTCTCGACCCTGAAGTTCCAGGCCGACATGGGCATCCTGCTCGCCTTCATGTTCCTGGTGAACGTGTTCGGCGCCATCCTGCTGCTGCCGGCATTCGCTGCCTTCATCGTCGGCGATCGCTTCCGCAAGGGCGGAGAGGGCAACAAGTAAGGCGTCACCTACCCGCCGACCTGCGAGATTCCGGATATGGAACGCCGCGCTTCCGTTGCCATGTTTGGGCGAGTCCTGGTTTGCTGCCTGTGGCTGGCCGGGGCGGCGGCCGCCTCGACCTCGGCGCTGACACCCGTCGGCGCCGAGCGGGCCGGCAACGCCGAGGGCAGCATTCCGGCCTGGGACGGCGGGCTGGCTGCGCCGCCTGCCTGGGCGCCGGGCATGCCCTACCGCGATCCGTTTCCCGACGACAAGCCGCTCTACGTCATCACCGGCGCCAATGCCGACAAGTATCGGGAGCGTCTTTCACCGGGCCTGCAGGCCCTGTTGGCCAAGTACCCCGATTTTCGGATGCGGGTCTATCCGACGCGGCGCACGGCGACCTATCCGATGGAAGTTATCGAGCGCAGCCAGGCCCAGGTCGGCAAGGTCGCGCTGGCCGGATCCGGGGTGGTCAACCTGGGGGGCTCGACCATTCCCTTCCCGAATCCCAAAAATGGACTGGAAGCCATCTGGAACCATCTGCTCCGCTACTTGGGCGGCGGTGTCGAGCGTTCGTTCGATGCCTTCTCGGTGCGCCACAATGGCGACTACCTGCGGATAGGTTTTCACGATCTGCGCGTCTACGACACGAACTTCGACGCGCCGATGCCGAACCGTCTGTTCTCCTATATCGGCTATTTCACCTCGCCGCCCGATTTCGTCGGCACCATCTACTTGGTCCACGAACCCATCGACCAGGTTGCCGAGTCGCGCAAGGCGTGGATTTACAACGCCGGCCAGCGGAGGGTGCGGCGCGCCCCGGACCTCGCTTACGACAACGTCCAGAACGGCTCTGACGGGCTCGCCGTGGTCGATCAATATGACGGCTACAACGGGGCGCCCGACCGCTACGACTGGACCCTGCTCGGCAAGAAGGAAATCTACGTCGCCTACAACGGCTACGCGATCGGCGACAAGAAGCTGGCGATCGAGCAGATCATCCACAAGAGCTCGGTCAATCCCGAGCTGATGCGTTACGAACTGCACCGGGTATGGGTCGTCGAAGCCCGGCTCAAGCCCGGCATGTCGCATGTCTATGCCCGCCGGGTCTTCTATCTCGACGAGGACAGCTGGTCGGTGCTGCTCAGCGATGCCTACGATTCCCGCGGCATTCTCTGGCGTACCGGCATCCATGGCCTGGTGCAGTACTACGACGTCGGTGTTCCCTGGTATCGCCTCGAAATCTGGCACGACCTGAGCAACGGCGCCTATGTGGTGACGGGGCTGGACAACCGCTACCCGAAGGCCTGGCGTTTCGGGGTCAAGGGCCGGATGTCCGATTTCCAGCCCGACGCGCTGCGCCGCATGGGGCGCTGAGCCGGCACGCCCGGGGGCGGGGCGGAAATGATGAGTGAATTGATATCTATTTTTTGGTAAGTGTAAATACCAATATTTTTCATGTTGCCGCGGCTGCAGCTTGGTACCTGGGCAGGTTTTGTCCAGAACTGAGCCAGATAGAAGGCGATTCCACAGTTTTCAGTCGCTGGCTGCCGGATTCAAGAAGCGAAAGTTTTACGTTCGCTGCCATACTTTATTGATTGAAAACTAAAATAAAGTCCGCTACCATACTATAAAGATTCAGCTCCTGCTCCGGACCGCTCTGCGGCGTGGGCTTGTCGCGCAACCAACCTGATTGAGAGACTGTCGATGATCGAACGCAAATTGTTTGGGCAGGAACACGAGATGTTCCGGGATACGGTTAAGAAGTTCATCGATCGCGAGATTCGGCCGTACCACTACGAGTGGGAGCAGCAGGGTATCGTACCGCGCGATCTGTGGCGCAAGGCCGGCGAGGCCGGTCTGCTGTGCTGCACGATCGACGAGGAGTACGGCGGCCTCGGCCTCGATTACCTGTTCGACGTGGTGGTCTTCGAGGAAATGGCCAAGAGCGGCTTTACCGGGCCGGGCTTCCTGATCCATACCGACCTGGTCGCCACCTATATCAAGTCCTTCGGGAGCGAGGCGCAAAAGCGCCAGTGGCTGCCCAAGATGGTTTCCGGCCAGGCGGTTGGTGCGCTGGGCATGACCGAGCCCCACGCCGGTTCCGACCTGAAGAACATCCGGACCAAGGCGGTGCGTGACGGTGACGATTTCGTCATCAACGGCCAGAAGGTCTTCATTTCCAACGGCCAGCTGTGCGACGTGCTGGTTCTCGCCACCAAGACGGACAGCGCCGCCGGAGCCAAGGGCATCACGCTGTTCCTGGTCGATACCAGCTTGCCGGGCTTCAAGCGCGGCAAGAACCTGGACAAGCTCGGCATGAAGGCCCAGGACACGTCGGAACTGTTCTTCGAGGACCTGCGCGTTCCGGCCAGCGCCATGCTCGGCGCCGAAGGCCAGGGCTTCGCCATCATGATGACCAAGCTCGCCCAGGAGCGTCTGGCCCAGGCCATCCGTTCGGCCGCGGTGGCCGAGGAAGTGATCACCTATACGGTGGACTACACGGCCGAGCGGGAAGCGTTCGGCAAGACCATCGCCGACTTCCAGAACACTCAGTTCAAGCTGGCTGAGTTGAAGACGGAATCCGTGATCGGGCGCGTTTTCACCGATCGTTGCATCGAGTTGTTCATGAACGACGAGCTGGATGCCCTCGATGCGGCGATGGCCAAGATGTGGCTGTCGAACCTGCATTGCAAGGTGGTCGACGAATGCCTCCAGCTGTTCGGCGGCTGGGGCTACATGTGGGAGTACCCGATCGCCCGGGCCTATGCCGATGCCCGCATCGTCAAGATCGCCGGGGGCTCCATCGAAATCATGAAATACCTGATCGGACGTAATCTGTTCGAAGGCAAATTGAAGGCTAGGCAACTCGCCCAATAACGCCAGGGAATCGGAGGGATCGTGCTTGAATTGTCGCCGGCAACCCGGCCTATCCTCGGCTCGGCCATTCTTGCGATCGGCGGCTGGCTGATCGGCGGAATTTTCTGGGCCTTGGCCGGCAAGCTGGCCGAGCAGAACAGGAGCACGGACCTTCCTTTGTTTTCAGAAGTGCGCCGCCCTCAGGGGCGACAATCATCAGTTCGCCAGCCCGGCTGGCGAAGGTGGCGTGATCTTGCTGGACGGCGCTTCGTCGGCCGCTCCCGAGTAGGGGGCTCAGCGGCTTGGGAACGGCGTATTTTTCATTCAGACAGTGGGTAACGAGGATTCGATGAACACGACTTTGAAACAGGCCACGAAGGCTTTCATGCTCGACCCGGTCAATGACCGCCGCCACTCCCTGAGCGACAGGCCGCACGCGCGCGAGTCGCTGGTCTTTATGCTGCAATTGCCCGAGCATGATGTCGCCGCTTTCGTCTATACGTGGGTCAGCGGCGAGAGCAAGGCCGGTGCGGCATTTTGCATCTACGGCCCGGCGGTTGGCCCGGCGCCGGTTTTCGAAGTTGTCGATGGCATCCCGGTGCCGCGCGACCAGGGGTTCGACGACTGGCGGGTCGGCGGCGTGCATGTCCGCCACGGGGCCCCGCTGCAGGTCGCCGACGTCAGCTATGCCGGCGCCGGCGGCAGTCTCGAATACCATTTCGAGGCGACGCACCCGGCATACAACTACGGTTCGCACCCCGACGGCTGCCCGAACTGGTTTGCCGACGACCGCTTCGAACAGAGCGGCCGGGTTCGGGGCGTCCTGCGCTTCGGCGACCGCGAAATCCCGTTCGACACCTTCGGTCATCGCGACCACTCATGGGGGACGCGTGACTGGGGCGTGGCCCAGCACTGGAAATGGCTGGAGGCCCAGGCGGCGCCGGACATCGCCGTCCATGTCCTCGAATGCAGTGCCCTGGGCAAGAACACGGTGCACGGCTATGTGCAGCGCGATGGCAAAATCGCCGAAGTGACCTCGGTCGCCAGCAGCTTCGAGCACGACGAAAGACTGCTCCACACCAGCATCCAGATGGTGGTGCAGGACAGTGCCGGCCGGACGACCACGGTGCGCGGGAAAACGTATGCCATGTACGAGTTCAAGGTCAGTCCGCTGGCTACGCTCAACGAAGGGTCGATGACGATCGACATCGACGGCGTCGAGGGGATCGGGCACGTCGAAATGGACTGGCCCAAGAGCTATCTCGACTACATCGCCGAGAAGGCTGGCCGCTGAGCGCAGGCATCTCAAACTACAGTTTCAGGAAGCTCCGCATGAGTTACGAATCGATTCAACTACAGATCCAGGACGGACTTGCGCGCATCGTGCTCAACCAGCCGGAGATCGGCAATCCGTTCAACGAGGTGTTTTGCCGCGAATGGGCGGAGGTTGCCAACGAGCTTTCCGACCGCGCCGACCTGCGTGCCGTGCTGATTTCGGCGAACGGCAAGTTCTTCAGCGTCGGCGGCGACATCGCGATGTTCGCGCAAAACCTCGATGCGCTGCCGGCCAAGATCAAGCAGTGGACGGTCGGCTTGCACATGGGCATGGCCCGTTTCGCCCGCCTCGACGTTCCGGTCGTCATCGCCGTCCACGCGACGGCGATGGGCGGCGCGGTGGCCCTGGCTGCCGGTTGCGACCTGGTGTACGCCGCCCGCAGCGCCTCGTTCGGGGCGGCTTATTCGAGCATCGGCTATAGCGTCGATGCTGGCGCGTCGTTCAGCCTGGCGTCCCGGATGGGACTGGCCCGCGCCCGCCGTTACGTGCTCTGCGCCGAAATGCTCAAGGCCGAGGAGGCCGCCGCTACGGGCCTGGTTGATTTCGTCGTCGACGATGCCGACGTTCTGGCCGAAGCGGAAAAAGCCGCCCTGCGCCTGGCCAGCGGGCCGACCCGGGCCTACGGCGACATCCGTCGGCTGTTCCGGACATCGCTGGGGCGCCCGTTCGAGGCTCAGCTTGAGGACGAGGCGCAGTCCCTTGCCCGGATGGGGGGGACGGCCGATGCCCGGGAAGGGATCCTGTCGTTCGTCGAGAAACGCAAGCCGAAGTTCGTCGGCAAGTGAGCGCGTGACCCGCACAATACCGTCGTATCGTTAAAGGGAATTTGAGTATGTGGCTCTATGCAGACATCAAGTCGGTGGCCGATATTCCTCGCTATCACGCGAGGAAGACGCCCGAAAAAACGGCCCTCAAGGGGAATGGCCGCAGCCTGAGTTTCAGCCAGCTGGACGTGTCGTCCAACCGGGTCGCCAACGCCATTGCCAAGACCGGGGTCGCCCGCCTGTCGCATGTCTCCTTTCTCGGTAAGAACTCGATCGAATTCGTCGAAGTGCTGTTCGGCGCCAACAAGGCCGGTTGCGCCCTGTTGCCCCTGAACTGGCGGGCGTCGGCGGCCGAGCTGGCGGCCGTGATCGACGATGCCTGCACGCCGCTGATCTTCGTCGACCAGGAATATGTCGAACTGCTCGAGGATGTACGCTCGCGCACGCCCCGGGAATTCATCGCCATCGCCTTCGATTCGACCTCGGAGGCCAAAACGCCACTTCGCAAGCTGTTGTCCGAAGTGTCCGACGTCGACCCGCGGATTGCCATCCATCCGGACGATACCGCGCTGCTGATGTACACCTCGGGCACCACCGGCAAGCCGAAGGGGGTTCAGATGACCCATGGCGGGCTGGGCTACATGCGCCTGTGCGAGCATCTGGAGCCCGCCTACCAGTGGCAGCCCGACGACGTGATGATGTTCGTCATGCCGAATTTCCACCTGGTCGGTACCGGTCTGTCGGTCCAGGCGCTGTACAACGGGGTGACGGTCACCATCCTGCCGTCGTTGAACGTGCCGGATGTCCTGAAAACGATTTCCCGCGACCGGCCGAGCATCTGTTGCCTGGTGCCGACGGCGATCCAGATGCTGCTCGACCATCCGGACGCGAAGAACACCGATTTCTCGTCCCTGCGCATGGTTTGGTATTCCGGTTCGTCGATCACGTCTCAATTGCTCAAGCGGGCGATTGTCGAAATGAAGTGCCAGTTCATGCAGTTCTACGGGGCGACCGAGAGCTGCGGGGCTTTGACCCTGCTACGCCCCGAGCAGCATGCCATCGACAACGAGCAGAAGCTGAAGTCCTGCGGCACCGCCTTGCCGCTGGTCGAAATCCGGGTCGTCGACGAACTCGGTGCCGATCTGCCGCAGGGGATGGTCGGCGAATTCCTGATTCGCGCCCCCAGCCTGTTCAAGGGCTACTGGAACCAACCCGAGACCACCGCTGCCGCCATCATCGACGGCTGGTACCGGTCGGGCGATGTCGGCTTCAAGGATGACGAAGGGCTGTACTACATCGTCGACCGCTCGAAGGACATGATCGTCTCGGGCGGCGAGAACATCTATTCCACCGAGGTCGAGCAGGCCCTGGGCAAGCATCCGGCAGTGACCATCACGGCCGTCTTCGGCGTGCCCGACGAGCAGTGGGGCGAGAAAGTCGTGGCCGTGGTCGTGCCGGTCAGCGGCAAGACGGTCACCGAGGAAGAGCTGATGGAGCATTGCCGGACGCTGATCGCCCGCTACAAGGTGCCCAAGCAGATCATTTTCGCCGACCAGCTGCCGATGACGCCGACCGGGAAGATCAAGAAGACCTCAATCCGTTCGCAATTCGGCACCTGACCGCCCCGGCCGGGCAGCATCCGGCCGCACGCTATGCCCGATCCGGCGCATGGCTTTTGAATCCGCCGTTTTCGGCGCGTGGGCGGCTCGTCCGGCCGCGCCCGTTATCCCAAACCATTCCGTGGAGACGTGTCATGCCCCTCCCAACCCGATTCGACGCAGACAACGCGACCTGGCTGCCGGTCCCCGAGCGCGTCGCCGTCAGCAAAATGGCCGATTTTTGCCGGGCGGCCGAAGCACGCTGGCAGCGTTCGTTCAACAGCTACGACGATCTGCATCGATGGTCGGTCGATCATCTCGACGAATTCTGGCCGTCGCTTTGGGACTATTGCGGCGTCGTCGCCGAGTCGCGCGGCGAGCGGGTGCTGGTCGAAAGCGGCTCCATGGCGTCGGTCCAGTGGTTTCCCGAGGCCCGCCTGAATTTCGCCGAGAACCTACTGAAGCATCGTGGCCCCGGCGACGGCATCGTTTTCTGGGGCGAGGACCGTGTCAAGCGGCGCCTAAGCCGGGACGAGCTCTATCTTGCCGTGGCCCGCCTGGCGGCGGCGTTGCGGGCCAGCGGCGTCAAGCCGGGCGACCGGGTCGCCGCCTACATGCCCAACATGCCGGAGACGATCGTCGCCATGCTGGCCGCGTCCAGTATCGGCGCGATCTTCAGTTCGGCCTCGCCCGATTTCGGCCCGCAGGGCGTGCTCGACCGCTTCGGGCAGATCGAGCCGGTCGTTCTCTTCGTCGCCGACGGCTACGTCTACAACGGCAAAGAGCACGGGTCACTGTCCAAGGTGCGCGACATCGCGGCGGCGCTACCGTCGCTGAAACACGTCGTCGTCTGCCCCTATATCGCCTCGAGCTGGAGTCTCGACGGTATTCCCGGAGCGGTCATGCTGGACGACTTCGTCGCTCCTTTCACCGGTGCCACGTCGATCGAGTTCGCCCAGCTGCCCTTCGACCACCCCCTGTACATCGTTTTCTCGTCGGGCACGACCGGCGTGCCCAAGTGCATCGTGCATCGGGCAGGTGGGGCGCTGATGCTGCATTTGAAGGAGCACCAGCTGCACGGAGGCATGAATCCGAACAGCCGCCTGTTCTACTTCGCGACCTGCAGCTGGGTCATGTGGAACTGGCTGGCTTCCGGCCTGGCTTCCGGGGCTGCGCTGATGCTCTACGACGGAAGCCCATTCGCGGCCAACAACAACATCCTGTTCGACTACATGCAGGCCGAGCGCTTCACCCATTTCGGCACCTCGGCCAAGTTCATCGAGGCCTGCGAGAAGGCCGGCCTGAAGCCGAACACCACGCATGATTTCTCGTCGGTCGAGGTGATCTATTCGACCGGCAGCCCGTTGCTGGCCGAGGGCTACGACTACGTCTATGGCTCGTTCAAGCAGGATCTCCATATCTCGTCGATTTCCGGCGGCACCGACCTGCTCGGCGCCTTCGTCGGCGGAAATCCGGTTACTCCGCTGTGGCGGGGCGAAATCCAGAGCAAACTGCTGGGCATGGCGGTCGACGTCTATGACGATAGCGGTCGGCCGGTCCGCCATCAGAAAGGCGAGCTGGTCTGCACCCGGCCCTTTCCGACGCAGCCGCTTTATTTCTGGAACGATCCGGCCGGCGAGAAGTACCACAGCGCCTATTTCACCCGCTTCGAAGGCATCTGGTGCCATGGCGACTACTGTGAGATCACGGCGCACGGCGGCTACATCATCTACGGGCGGTCGGACGCGACGCTGAACCCAGGCGGGGTGCGCATAGGGACCTCGGAAATCTATCGCCAGGTCGACCGCGTCGGCGAGGTCTTAGAGTCGGTGGTTATCGGCCAGAACTGGCCGCCCACGGCGCCGGGCGACGTGCGGGTCGTGCTGTTCGTCAAACTGCGCGATGGCATCCGGCTGGACAAGTCGCTGGAAGACAAGATTCGCCAGGCCATTCGCGAAAACACCACGCCCAGGCACGTGCCGGGGCGGATTGTCCAGGTCAACGAAATACCGCGCACGCAGAGCGGCAAAATCGTCGAGATCGCGGTTCGCCAGGTAGTCCATGGCGAACCGGTCAAGAACACCGAGGCGCTGGCCAATCCGGAAGCCCTGGAGCAGTACCGCAACCGGCCGGAGCTCGCCACCTGACCCCGATTGCCGGGGCGGAATGCCGTTCGAACAACCCATTTGAGGAAGCGCTCGTGACTTTGAAATATTACTGGGAAGACTTCCCCGTAGGTGACAAGCGGCACGCCGGTCCCGTCGCGGTCAGAGCCGAGGAAATCGTCGATTTCGCCAGGAAGTTCGATCCCCAGGATTTCCATATCGACGAGGAACTGGCCAGGCATTCCCGGTTCGGCACCCTGATTGCCAGCGGATGGCATGTCTGCGCGCTGGCGATGCGCCTCATCTGCGACGGTTTCCTGCTGGAGTCCGCCGGACTCGGCTCTCCCGGCGTGGATAAGGTTCGCTGGAAGCAGCCGGTGCGGCCGGGCGACGCGCTGAGCCTCGATGCCTTGGTGCTGGAGGCCCGGCGCTCGGAGAGCCGTCCCGGGGTCGGGCTGGTTCGCTGGCATTGGGATATTACGAACCAGCTTGGCCAGTCGGTGGCCGAGCTTGAGACGACGGGCATGGTGCGTTGCCGGAATACGGCCTGAGCGGCGGCCCGAGGGAACGGTTTCTTGCGGCGCCGCTGGGGGGCACTGATCGATTTCATGAAATGGAATTCACGCATATTTTAAGCATTATTATTAAGTAAGGAGATTCCATGATCCAGACAGCCAGGATTCTGTTGTGTCTCGCCACATTTGTCTTCGCCACGCTGCCGCCGGCGTTCGCCGCGGCAGCAGACAGCCCCGAGCCCCGGGCCGAGCAGGCGGACGATGCGGTCCGGGCCAAGGCGCTGCTCGAGCGGGCGGTGATCCACCTGAAAGAGCAGGGCGAGCGGGCTTATGCTGCCTTCAGTCGGGCCGGCGAATTCACCGACGGAGACCTTTACGTCTATGTCGTCGGCAACGATGGCGTTCTGCTGGCCAGCGGAGGCGCATCGTTCAACTTCATCGGCCGCAACATGCTGGAGTACCGGGATCCGGACGGCAAGAAATTGTTCCAGGAAATGCTCGACAGGGCAAAAAGCAAGGGCAGCGGCCGGATCGAATATCGCTGGCTCAATCTCCAGCGCGGCATTGTCGAGCGCAAGGTGGCGTATTACCAAGCGGTGGACAACCGGATTGTCGCGGTCGGCTACTACGTGCCGCGGGCGACGCCGGAGCAGGCCAAGGCACTCCTGTGGCGGGCGGTCGACGAGTTAAAGCGCAGCGGCACGCAGGCATTCCAGCGTTTCAACGACCTCAACGGCGGCTTCGTCCAGGACGATAGCTATGTCTTCGTCGTCGGCCTCAAGGATTTGCGGATGCATGCCCACGGCGCCATGCCCCGGCTGGTCGGCAGGAATGTTTCCGAACTGCTGGACGCGAACGGCAAACCGATCATGCGGCCGATGATCGACATCGTGACCAGTAAGGGCGAGGGCTCCTTCGACTACCAGTGGCGCAACCCGGTCACCGGCAAAATCGAAGGCAAGCGGACCTTTCTGCAGCGCGTCGGCGATTACATGATCGGGGTGGGCTATTACCAGCCCTGAGCCCTCATGCGGGGGATCCCGTACCTACGGAAAGAGCAGCGAGCTGGCCCGGCTCGCTTTTTTTTTCCGTTCGATGACCGTTGTGAAATATGCCACCAGGCAGTCTGGAAGGGAGCGTCGAAAAAGGGAGTTTCTCAGCGATGTTGCAATATCGATACGCTAGCGTATATTATTGGTGTCAAATCAGATTCGACACCATAAGGAGAACACGGTGAGGAGCCAACGCGTAGCAAACATCGCCGATTACCTGGCGCCGGGCGGCGAGGGCTGGGCACAGGTCGCCGGCGAGGACATCCGCATGATGCCGACCCCGCTGCCGATGCAGCCCACCGAATATATCCGCAGATCTTGGGAGGGCCGCCCCTACGGCGCCGTCCAGTCGCTGCGGGTGGCGAGTGTGCACGACGGCGAAAGCTGGGCGATCCGGGTCACCTGGCAAGGCGTGTCGCCGGCCGGCACGGATTTCCCCGATTCCCTAGCGGTGGCGCTGCCGGTTAGCGGCAAGCCCGTACTGATGACGATGGGCGGCAACGGGGCCCCCGTCCAGTACCTGCGCTGGACCGCCAAGAAGGAAAAGCCCCAGTCCATCGTCGCCACCGGCATCGGCAGTTCGCGCTCGGGACCTAAGATCAAGAGCAGCGCCCAGGGCGAGGCTACCGGCGATACCTGGAGCGTCGTGATCACCCGTGCCCTCGGCTTCGGCCAGGAATTGGCACCCCTGGTCGCCGGCAAAAAAACGCAGATCGGCTTCGCTGTCTGGCTTGGAGCCAACGACGAGCGGGCCGGCATCAAGGCCTTTTCGATCGATTGGGCCGAACTGGCTCTGGACGCCTGAGGAGCGAGCATGAGTAAACGACAAGTCGCGATGGTCATGGACCTCAACAAGTGCCTGGGCTGCCAGACCTGCACCATCGCCTGCAAGACCTTGTGGACCAAGCGCGAGGGCATGTCCCACATGTACTGGAATACCGTGAATACCCAGCCCGGGACCGGTACGCCGCATGGCTACGAGAGCATGGGCGGCGGCTTCAAGGACGGCGTTCCGCAACGCGGCCACCGGCCGACCGTCGAGGAGTTCGGCAAGGCCTGGGACTTTAACCACGACGAGGTCGCCTTCGGCGGCAAGCCGGATGCCCACCTGATGGCCGACGGCGGCCGCGCCGGCAAGGGCCCGAACTGGGACGAGGACATCGGCGGCGGCGAATACCCGAACAGCTACTATTTCTATTTACCGCGCATCTGCAATCACTGCACCCATCCGGCCTGTCTCGAGGCCTGCCCGCGCCAGGCCATCGAAAAGCGCGAGGAAGACGGCATCGTCCTGATCAACCACGACAAGTGCCGCGGCCACCGCTTCTGCCAGGAAGCCTGCCCGTACAAGAAGATCTACTACAACGAAGTCGAGGAAGTCTCCCAGAAGTGCATCTTCTGCTTCCCGCGGATCGACGAGGGCGTGACCACCGCCTGTTCGCGCCAGTGTCCGGGGCGTATCCGTTTCGTCGGTTATCTCGATGACCAGAACGGCCCGATCTTCAAGCTGGTGCACAAGTACAAGGTGGCGCTGCCCCTGCATTCCGAATACGGGACGCGTCCGAACGTCTTCTATGTGCCGCCGCTGTCGCCGCCCAAGCTGGACGAGAACGGCGATGCGACCGGTGAGTCGCGTATCCCAGTCGATTACCTGATTTCCCTGTTTGGTCCGCGCGTGCCAGAAGTCCTGAAGAAAATCGAGGACGAGCGCGAGCGCGTTCGCAATGGCGAAACCTCGGAGTTGATGGATCTGTTGATTTCGCGCAAATGGCAGGATCTGTTCGGCCCCTTCACCAAGCACCCGCGCGATGCCGGGCGTGAAATGGGCCAAGCCTCGCCGGTCAAGTTCTACAAGAAAGGAGAGCGTCCGTGAGTGTCAACCTCGATCGTCGCAGCTTTCTGAAGGGGGCCGTGGCCACGGCGGGCGGCCTCGCATTGCCGAATTTCGTCGTCCAGGCCGCCGAGATCGCCACCGGCAAAACGGTGCCGCAATATTCGACATGGAAGGACATTTACCGCGCCCAATGGACCTGGGACAAGGTCGTCCGCTCGACCCACCACCTGAACTGCTGGTACCAGGCCCATTGTTCCTGGGACGTTTACGTCAAGGACGGCTTGGTCTATCGCGAGGAGCAAGCGGCGGAATACGAACAGGTCAATCCCGAACTGCCCGACTACAACCCGCGTGGCTGCAACAAGGGCGGCTGCTTCAGCCAGCGCATGTACGATCCGACGCGGATCACACATCCCTTGCGGCGCGTCGGCCCGCGCGGCGGCGGCAAGTGGGAACGCGTGACCTGGAAGGAGGCGCTCGACGAGATCGCCGATACCTATCTCGACGTCACCGTCGATGAAGGGACCGACCGGACGATCTGGGATCTCGGGCCTGGGATCGACCTCGGCGTGTCGATGGCGGCCCAGACCCGTTTCAGCCTGCTAACCCAGTCGGTCGGCCTGGACATGGACGGCGAGATCGGCGATTCCAGGCGCGGCACACTGGAAACCTTCGGCAAGATCGTTTTCGAGCGTTCCGCCGACGACTATTTCAATTCCGACCTGATCCTGTTCTGGGGCGGCAACCCGATCTACACGCAAATCCCCCAGGCCCACTTCTATATCGAGGCGAAGTATCGCGGCGCGAAGATCATTTCCATCTCGCCCGACTACAACCCGTCAGCGACCAAGGCCGATCTCTGGCTGTCGCTGAAGCCGGGCACGGATGCGGCGCTGGCGTTGGGGGTGGCTCATCTGATCATCCGCGACGACAAGGTGAACAAGGCCTTCGTCAAGGAGCAGACCGACCTGCCGCTACTGATCCGCAGCGATACGCGGATGTTCCTGAAGCAGTCGGATGTCCAGGCCGACGGCCAGGCCAATCACTTCATGCTGTGGGATGCGAATGGCAATACCCTGGCCGCAGCTCCTTTCCGCTCGCTGAAGCTGGAAGAACTGGATCCCGAACTCGACGTGCGTCGGACCGTCCGGCTCAAGGATGGCCAGGAAATCGAAGTGCGCAGCGTCTTCTCGCTGCTGCGTGACCGCTTGGCCGAATACACGCCGGAAAATGCCTCGCAGATGTGCGGTGTCTCACCGAAGATGATCGAACGCCTGGCCAAGGAGATCATGCGCGCCAAAGCCGTCACCAGCGTCGCCCAGACTTCGATGTGCAAATACTTCCACGGCAACCTAGCCGAGCGCAGCGTGGCGCTGATCTTCAGCCTGACCGGCAACATGGGCCGCAAGGGCGCCGGCTTTGCCGGTTTCCCGCTGCTGACCATGGATGGCGGCGACAAGTTTGCGTTGCCGCCGTCACTGCAGGAGGCGCCGCAGTTCTTCGCCAAGCTGCAGCCGATGATCGACCAGCGCCTGGCGAACGGCGACACCCATGAAATGATCGTCACCGACCTCGGGCGCCTGCTCTACATCCCCAATAACGGTGTTTTGCGCACGCCGGTCTGGACCTCCGGGACCCTGTTCTGGTCGATCCACGGCGGCACCGGGCAACTGACCTCGGCGGAGAACGCCGAGAAATGGGGGCTGGGCTACAAGCGCCCGATCGAGTCCTACGTCGACGAGTCCTTGAGCAAGCATTGGCAGCCGCTGACCCCGGCCCCGGGGCGCGATCCGCGGATTATGATCTCGATGGTCAGCAACCCGCTGCGGCGGGCGCGCGGCAGCGAGAAGCTGCTCGAAGTCCTGTGGCCCAAGCTCAAGAAGATTGTCGTCATGGACTGGCGGATCAATTCGACCGCCCGCCACGCTGACCTCGTCCTGCCGGCGGCGCCTTGGTACGAGCATACCAACCTCAAATGGGTGACGCCGCTGTCGCCCTACCTGACGACCAGCGACCAGGCGACGCCGCCGCTCGGCGAGTCTAAGTGCGACTGGGACATCATCGTGCTGCTCGCCAAGCACATCCAGGAGCGGGCATTGGCCCGCGGCATCACCGGGGCCAAGAGCCCCGAGGGCCTGGACGTCAAGCTCAATACCCTCTACGACGATCTGACCATGCAGGGACAGTTCAAGGAAGGGGACGAGGACAAGGTGGCCAAGGTCATCTACGACCTTAGCAGCAGCCACAAGAAAATGAGCTGGGAAGAGGTCAAGAAGAAAGGCTTCGCCCGCTTCGAACACTTGCCGGAAGATCCGGGCTCCATCGGCAACATGTGCGATTTCCCCGAGCACGACACCATCGTTCCGCTGCAATACCACGTGCGCGACAAGGTGCCGTACCCGACCGCCTCCCGCCGCATCCAGTTCTATATCGACCATCCGCTGTACGACGAGCTCGACGAACTGCTGCCGCGCTTCAAGGCGCCACCGATGATGGGCGGCAACTATCCTCTGGTGATGACCGGCGGCAAGACGCGGCAGAGCATCCACTCGACCTGGCGCGACAGTCCGCTGATGATGCGC
The DNA here is from genome assembly GCA_018241685.1 of Pseudomonadota bacterium. Classification (GTDB taxonomy): domain Bacteria; phylum Pseudomonadota; class Gammaproteobacteria; order Burkholderiales; family Rhodocyclaceae; genus Zoogloea. Next base: position 19,603 of record JAFEDJ010000036.1, on the reverse strand, counting down.
CTGGACCGCCCCGAGCCTTACATGCTGATTTCCATTACCGATGCGGAAAAGCGGGGCATCAACGAGGGCGACATGGTGCGGGCGTTCAACGATGTCGGTTCCTTCCAATGCCGCGTCAAGGTATCGCCGAGCATGCGCCCCGGCCAGACGCTGATGTACCACGCCTGGGAGCATTACCAGTTCAGCGGCAAGGGCGACATGAATTCGGTCTCTCCGACGCCGCTCAATCCGGTTGAGTTGTCCGGCGGACATCCGCACCTGACGGCCGGGATCCTACAAGGCATGAACTCGGTGTTCGACCGCGATACGCGGATCGAGATCGAGCGAATCGAAGAGAGGAAGCAGGCATGATCGCCGCCGATGCCCTGGGCGTCGATCTGGCCAATCCGGCCGAGCGCAGCGCCGCCTACCGCGCCCTGGCCGAGGCCTTTACCTATGCCGGAGCGACGACCGGCCCCTTCCGGATCAGCGGCCCCGAATACAACGATGCCTTCGACCCGGGTATCTGCGAAGGGGCCTGCTCCCTACGCGAAGCGGCGCATATTGAGGAGGATGCCAGCGCGCTGTTCGAGGAACTGATGCGCTTTTACACCTTCTTCGGCCTGGAACGCGAAGAGGGCGCCGAGATGCCGGATCACCTCAGCGTCGAACTCGAGTTCATGCATTTCCTGACCCATCTGGAAAGCCAGCTTGCCGACCGACCCAAGGATCTGGCTTCGGTGCAGCTAGCCCAGCACGATTTCGTGACCCGCCATGTTGCCCGCTTGGTCAAGGCCGTGCGCGGCAATCTGAAGAGCTCGTGCGAGTCCTGTGCTCGTCTGGTAGAGGCCTGCGACGATTTCGTCAGCGCCGAACTCGCTCTGGTCAAACAGCGGGCTGATGGCTAACCCAGGTTGGCCGGCCGCCGGACATTCATAAAAAGGGAGACAGTTTTGAAGAAGTTCATCGTAATCGGCGGCGGCCCGGCGGGTTGCACCGCGGCCTATACCCTGAAGAAGCAGGGACACGACGTTCGCCTGTTCGAGGCAGCACATTGCGTCGGCGGGCGGACCAAGCAGCTCAAGCGGGACGGCTTCAACCTGGCCACCGGCGCCCTGTTCCTGATGGGCGGCCTCTACCCGCGGACCTCGGCGCTGCTCAAGGAAATGGGTCGCGACAAGGATCTCGTGCCCTGGAAAGGCGCCTCGCAGCTGATGGACAACGACGACAGCCGCTATCCGGTCAATTTCGTCGCGTTGCAGAGTTACCTGGGCATTCCGAAACTAACCCTGGGCGACAAACTGAAGATCATCGTGGCCGGCATCAAGCTCTACCTGAGCCCGGGCGCGAAGAATGCCTTCGACGGCACCGAACTGGCCAAGTACGAGACCGGCGAGAACCTCGAGGAATGGTCCCGCAAGAATCTCGGCGATCGTGCCTACGAGTACATCGTCCGGCCAATCATGGACTTCCTCTACGCGGTGCCGGCAAGCTGGCTATCGCTGCCCTTTCCGCTGGCGGTGATCCAGCAGGCCCTCAAGATGTCGCTGTCGGTGCCGCCCGGCGGCATCGGCCAGGTCAGCGACTGGTTCGTCGAGCATAGCCCCGGCCTCCAGGTGCATCTGAATACCCGCGTCGATGCAGTCGAGCGCCACGGGGAAGGCTACAAGGTGTTCGCCGGCGGGCAGGCCTACGAGGCCGACCGCCTGGTCGTCGCGACCGAATCCTTCGTCGCCGCCGAGTTGCTGAAGGACCTGATTTCGCAACCGACGGCGCAGAAGCTGCTGAACACGCCGTACACCGATTACGCCCACGTCGCCATTGGCTACGCCAAGAATCCCTGGCCCGCCTTCCCGGCCGATATCGTACTGCCCGTCGGTTACGGCGAAACGCGCAACGTCGGCGCCATCGTGCTCCACAACCGACGCAATCCGGGCTCGGTGCCACCGGGCGGAGAAGTCGCCGGCATCTATTTCAACACGCCGCCTTTGGCCCACATGAGCGACGAGGACATCAAGCGTGAGGCCGTCGAAGCGGCGGTGCGCGCTTTCGGACCGGCACCGGAACCGACCTTCGTGCATCTGTTCCGCTACGACCGCGGCCTGACCATCGCGAAGCCGGGGCACTACCGCACCCTCGATTCCGTCCACGCCGAAATCCCCAAAGGCATCTACCTCGCCGGCGACTATTTCTCGCAGGCCGGCGTCGAAGCGGCGGTGTTCAGTGGCGAGCGGGCCGCGCTGCTGGCCGGCTCAGCCGGCAGCTAGCGCGTATCCGCCCTTCTCTCCGCCATCGGCGGGGATGGTAGCCCGAAGACCGCCGGGGCCGTTTGCCGTGGAAGCGGTCGGCCAGCGCTTGGCGGCGGCGGGCAGGCGGCGCGCACTTCCTTAAATGGCGAAATCCCGGAGCTTCCGTCGGCTCGGGGCTTTCGCCGCCCTCTTTCTCCCACCCGATGAAGACTGTTGAGACTTAACCATGCTGCGACCAAGAAGCGCCAGACTAACTTTCAAGAGCTTGCCGATACGGGCCAAGGTATTGATGGCTCCCACCGTAAGCATCTTGTTGTTCATGGCTTACTTGGCGTTCACTTTGATTGTCTCGAACAGCAACAGCAGTCGGCTCGATCAAATTCGCGATACCTCCTTTCCCTCGCTCGGACTGGCCAACGCCAATATCACGCTGACCGAGAAAGTTGCCGAGAACTTGAATTCGGCAGCGGCAACCGGCGAAAAGGAAATGATCGATGCGGCCGATGGCATCGCGGAGAAAATTCGCAAGAACCTGATTAACTTCGGGAGAGTCTCTGCTTCCCAGAAGTTGCCGGCCGATGCGGCACTCAAACAGTTTGACAGCTATTACTCGAAGGCGCGCGGGCTTTCGATGGGCATGGTGGACAAGCAAGTAGACATGAGCGCTGCCGGGCCGAAAATCGCCGAAATGCGCCAGGAGTTCGACCTCTTGAATTCACAGTTGGCCAGTTTGCGCGACGCCACGCATCGGCAGTTTGTGAACATGGTCGAAGAGTCTGCCCAAGCCTCGCGACAGATGCTGAGCATCGGTGGCATCGGTGCCTTGGCCGTGCTGGCTTCCGGCTTGCTGGCATGGATCGCCGCCTCGGCGATTACACGCAGCGTCGACTCGGTGGTCAACTCCATGCGAGCGATCGCCTGCGGCGAAGGCGACCTGACTCGGCGGATCGAGCCGGAAACCAATGATGAAATTGGCGAACTGGTCAATCGCTTCAATGACTTCGTCTCTTCGCTGCAAAGGGACATGAGCAGCCTGATGAAGGCTTTGCACGATCTTGAGAACACCATCGGCGTTCTGGGGATCGTGGTTTCGAAGACCGAGAACTCCGTGGCTGAAGAGCGAGGTGTCATCATCGACGTGACACGCGATGTCGGCGCCATTCGCGAGGGCATCGACCACGTCGCCAGCAACGCCGACCAGGCCTCGGTCGCGGCGGCCGGGGCCGACGAGGCCGCAAAGACCAGTTACATCAATATTCAGACGACGATCGACGCCATCAAGGGGCTGGCGGCAAGTGTCCAGGATGCCTTTGTGGAACTGGGGAATCTGCGCAACGATGCCGGGCAGATCGGCAAGGTCGTCTGCTCGATCAAGACCATCGCCGAGCAGACCAACCTTCTGGCGCTGAATGCGGCGATCGAAGCTGCCCGTGCCGGCGAACAGGGCAGAGGGTTTGCTGTGGTCGCCGATGAGGTCCGCAAACTGGCTGGCGAAACACAGATCGCGACAGTGGAGGTGAGCGGCATCGTTTCCCAGGTGGAGCGCACCATGGAAACACTGACCAAAATTATCGAGGCCAGCCAGAGCAAGGCGGTGGCGGGCGTGGCTCAGATCGCCGATTCCGGGAATGCCCTCGAAGGCATCACCGACCGTGTAGGAACTATCCGCCGTATGAACCACGAGATCGCAGAGACCTCGGTGATCCAGAGGAACGAGGTCGAGAGCATCGCAGTGCGTATTGCGGATCTCGAGAAAGTTTCCGATTCGACACTCTCCCAATCGCAAGCACTGTCCGAAGCCTCTTTGCATATTCGCAACCTGGCCGGCAGACTGCAGAGCATTGCCGGTCGATTCAGGACTTGAGTTTTCATTTTTCTATAAGAAGTAAGGCAAAGAAGTTTCATGAAAAAAATAGCGAGCTTGGGTACTGCATTTGCCACACTGGCTGCGATGCAGGGAAGCGCTTATGCAATCGATACCGGTATCGATTGGCTGAAGGTCAGCGGCTTTGGCAGCCTGATCGCCAGCCACGCCAATGTCGATGGCGCTAATGCCTACTACCAGCCATCGATGACCGCCGATCGGGGCATCCACGATAACTGGTCGGTTGGGACGGATTCGCGTCTCGGCCTTCAGGCCGATGCCCGGATCAATTCGGCGTTGAGTGCCACGCTGCAGCTGGTCAGTCGCCGCAACGAAAAGGGGGAATACACGCCGCAAGCCGAGTGGGCCAATGTCAAATATCGATTCACCCCGGATGTTTCCGTTCGGGTCGGCCGGGTTGGCTTGCCCGCCTTTCTGATTTCCGACTATATGAATGTCGGTTACTCCCAGCCCTGGATTCGTCCGCCGGTCGAGGCCTATCGCATGATGCCGATGAGTCATGTCGACGGTGTCGACGGAATTGTGCGTTTTCACAATGGCGACAGTACGATCAGCCTGCAAGCGACCTATGGCAAGAGTGATTTCAAGGCCGTTCTAGCCGGCGGTGTGGTGAGCAACTGGGATGTCGACGATGTGGTCGGAGCCAGCGTGGTCTTCGAGAATGGGCCCTGGACCCTGCGCTACGGCAAGGTCTATGCCAAAAACAAATCGACGTTGATCGCCGGCCAGAAGATCGAAGACGATTTCAATAACGTGGGCCTGATCTACGATCCGGGCAATTGGCTGGTCCAAGGCGAATATATCTGGCGCAAAACCAATTCGATCAACGGCTTTGGCGTTCAAAACCAGAAAATGGGCTACCTGACGACCGGTTATCGTTTCGGCGAGGTCATGCCCAGCGTCACCTATTCTCGCTTCGTTGATCTCTCCGATACCGGGCTGCTGGGAACTTCGCAAAGCAGCGTCGGCGTCGGCATCCGTTGGGACATCTATAAAAACGTTGCCCTCAAGACCCAGTTGGATCATGTGACACGCACCAGTGCAAAGGCCGGGGCCGGTTATCTCGGTTCCTTCAATACCCAACCTCTTTACATGTCACCCACGAACCCGTTTGCCTCTGACGACAAGAGCGTCAACGTGGCTTCCGTCGGCCTTGATTTTGTATTCTGAACACAGGGAGCAATGACATGAAAGCCAAACTCAAGTACCTATCGCTCGCCGTGGCACTGGCCGGCGCGAGCCTGGCCGCTCGAGCCGACGTTGTGGTCGTCGTTTCCGCCAAGAGTGCCGTCACTAGCCTGACCGCCGATCAGGTCGCACAGATTTTCCTGGGCAAATCCGAGAGTTTTCCAAACGGCACCCAGGCCGTTCCCATCGACCAGTCCGAAGCTTCCGCACCCTATGCCGATTTCTATACCAAAGTCGTCGGCAAGGACAATGCCCAGATCAAGGCGTACTGGTCCAAGCAAGTATTTACCGGCAAGTCTCAACCGCCGAAAGGAGTGTCCGGGAACAACGAGGTCAAGAAACTCGTTGCCGACAATCCGAACTTGATCGGCTACATCGAAAAAGGTACCGCCGACAGCAGCGTTAAGGTCGTATTCGGCCACTAGTTTTTGCGCCAGAGACGCTGAACGAAGCAGCGCGAGCCGTCCCGCGCTGCCGAAACCTCACCTCACGAGAGACATCATGCAAGCCAACCCGACGCAGACCGAGCGCCCCTACTATCTGCCCACCGCCAACGAAGTCGAGGTCTTCCGCGCCGCCCACCGGCAGAGGCTGCCCCTAATGCTCAAGGGGCCGACCGGTTGCGGCAAGACCCGTTTCGTCGAGCACATGGCACACAGCCTGGGTTTGCCACTGATCAGCGTCGCCTGTCACGAGGACATCACGGCGGCCGACCTGGTCGGCCGCTACCTGCTCTCCGGCGGCGAGACGGTCTGGGTCGACGGGCCGCTGACCCGCGCCGTCCGCCAGGGGGCGATCTGCTATCTCGACGAGATCGTCGAGGCGCGTGCCGATACCACGGTGGTCATCCATCCGCTGGCCGACCACCGGCGCGAACTGAACATCGAGCGCCTGGGCGAAAGTCTGCGCGCACCGGACAGCTTCATGCTGGTCGTCTCCTACAACCCGGGCTATCAGAGCGTGCTCAAGGATCTGAAGCAGTCGACCCGGCAGCGCATGGTCGGCATCGAGATGGCCTATCCGCCGGCCGCCAAGGAAATCGAGATCGTCGTCCAGGAATCCGGTATCGACCCGGCAGGCGCCGCCGAGCTAGTCAAGCTCGCCAACGCCATCCGCCAGCTCGATGCCAGCAGCCTGCCCGAGGTGTCGTCTACCCGCACCCTAGTCAGCACGGCCCGGCTGATCAAGGAGGGCCTGACGGCGCGCGCCGCGGCAACGGCGGCGATGCTGCTGCCGCTGACCGACGACGGCGAGATCGCCCAGGGCCTGGGCGAGATCATCGGCACCTACCTGCCGGCCTGAGAGGTACCGGTCATGTCCGCATCGGCCACCGCAAGCCATCCGCTCCGGCTGCTGGGCGCCGCCATCGTCGGCCGGCCGGTGGCTATCACCTACCTGCTGCAGCCCGATGCGCTCAGCTATACCGACGGCGAGCGCCTGTACCTGGCGGCCCACGACGGCGTCGAGGACCGGCGGCTGGAATTGATGGTCCAGGGCGCGCTGCTCGCCGGCCGGGCGCTGGCCTCCCGACCGCTGCGCGGCATAGTCGGGCGTTCGGAGCTTGGCCGGCGCTACCTAGTGCTGGAAGTGGAGCGTTGCTGCCGGTTGATCAAGGATCGCCTGCCGGCCTATTTCCTGGCCCGGCTGGCCGCCTGCCGCAGCGATTGCGTTTCGGGCTCCCCTGAGGAGTCGCTGGCCATCGCCCGCAGCGGCCGCCGCCTGCCCGAACCACCGGCCTGGTACGGCACGCTGCGGCCCTGGCAGGTGCTACGCATGGGCTTGCAAGGCAGCGGCGAGGGCATGAGCGAGCAGAAACTCGCCCAGCTGGAAGCCGGCCTCAAGAAGATCGAGAGCGACGACGAGGAAGAGGACGACCGGCTGCACAAGTCGTCCTTCTGGAAGCTGCTTTCCTCGCCGCTCGGCAAGGACGGGTTTTTCTCCCGCTTCATGCAGGAGGTCCTCGACATGAAATCGTCGCCCGACAAGGACGCCAACAATTCAGGCGTGGCCGGCTCGTCCGAGATGGTCAGCGGCCGGGTCTCCAGCCGGCTGCGCGACATCACGCAGGCGATCCGCTCCAGCATGGCCGTCGCCATTCCCAGCGCCTTCGTGCAGGCCGAACCCGGCGCCCACAGCTATCCGGAATGGGATTTCGAGGCCCGGCGCTATCGGCCGCACTGGGTCAATGTCGAGGAAGTGCTGCCGCATGCCGACGAGCCGCTGTTCGCGGCAGGGACCCTGAGCGGCGGCGATCTGCCCTTCCAGCGGGCGCTGGCCGGCCTGTGCCTCGGCGTGCAGCGGCACCGGGGGCAGCCCCAGGGGGACGATCTGGTTCTTGACCAGATGATCCGCCTGGCCATCGACCTGCGCACCGGCCACAGCGGCGACGAGCGCGTCTATGCGGCCAGCCTGAAGACGCGGCGCGACCTAGGCGTCCATATTCTGCTCGACACCTCGAGCTCGACGCTGGAGCGCTCTTCCGACGGCACGCGGGTCTTCGACCTGCAGGCCCGCGCCGCCTGGAAGCTGGGCCGGGCCTTCGCGCTGCTCGGCGACCGCGTCGCGATGCACGGTTTCAATTCCTGGGGGCGGACCCTGGTCCGCTTCCAGACCCTGAAGAGCTTCGACGAGCCGCCGGGCGCTTATCTCGAACAACGGCTGCGACATCTGTCGGTGGCCGGCTACACCCGCTGCGGCGCCGCCATCCGGCATGCCACCGCCCATCTCGAGCGGCATTCCGGCACCCCCTACAAGCTGCTGCTGGTCGTTTCCGACGGCTATCCCTACGACGACCAGTACGAGGGGGAATACGCCATGGCCGATACGCGCAAGGCGATCGAGGAGGCAAGAGCCCGGGGCGTTGCCTGCGTCTGTATCAGCGTAGGCGGCGATGCCGACGGCGAGCGCCTGGAGCGGGTCTACGGGGCTGCCAACTACCTGGCCATCAACCGCGCCGAGCAGTTGCCGCGCCGGCTGCGCCTCCTGACGGAAACCGCCATCGCGGCAGCGGCCAGGGCCGCCTGAGCTGATGCCAGGCGGCAACGGCGGTTGAGGCGGCAGGCATGTCGATCAGGATTGCCCGTGGCGACATCAACCGGCAAGCCGGGGAGGGCGTCCGGCAAGGGCCGCCGCACCATGCCTTCGAGCCGATCCGGACGCGCCTGCTGGCGGCCTTGCTCGGCAACCTGGCGGCCTGGCCCAAGGTGCTCAGCGTGATCGCCCCGATCGGCTACGGCAAGACGGTGCTGATGACCGAGCTGTTCGCCGCGCTGCGGCAACAGGGGCGGCCGTGCTTCTGGATCGGCCTCGACGATCTCGATACCGACCTCGACAGGCTGTTCGGCGCGATCGAGGCGGCCATCGGCCGGTGCGGCCTGGAGGAATCGCCGCTGCAGGCTCTGCTGCCTGGCCACCGGCCGCTGGAAACCCGACTCGACGAACTGCTCGAGACGCTGGCGGCACTGCCCGAGCGGGCGACGGTGTTCATCGACAATCTGAACAGTTGCAGCGATCCGGCCCTGGGCCGGCTACTCGATGCCCTGATCTTCCGGGCACCGTCGTCGGTGCGCCTCGTCTGGTCCAGTTCGGTCCGCCTGCCTTTCAATTTCGCGCGGGCCAAGCTGCAAGGCCTGATCCGCCAGATCGGGCTGGCCGACCTGAGCCTGGACGAAACCGAGACGCACGCTCTGCTGGGGACCGAACTGGGCCGGCGGATCGGGGAGTGGGGAATCGAGGCACTACTGCAGCAGACCGAAGGCTGGCCGGCGGCGATCCGGCTGGCCCAGATCATCCTGAGCGATGCAGCAGAACCGCTGGCGGCGCTGGAGGCGTTTTCCGGCTCGGACGAGGACATCGCGGCGCTGCTCAATCGCCACGTGCTGGAAAGCTTCGCGCCCGATCTGCGGGAATTCGTCCTCGGGCTGTCCCAGCTGCGTTGCTTCAGCATCGATCTTGCCCGCCTGGCGACCGGTTGCGGCGAGGCCGCTCGCCACATCGAGTTTCTGCTGCAGCGCAACGTCTTCATCATTCCGCTCGACCGGCAGGGAAAGCGCTACCGGCTGCATGGTCTGTTCCGGTCCTATCTGCGCAACGAGGCCGAGCGCCGGCTCGGTCCGACGCATCGCCGGGCTGTCCTGTGCCGCGCCGCCGCCTGCTGTGAGCAGGCCGGCGAGCGGCTGGACGCGGTGGACTACGCGCTGGCCGCCGGCGACATGGCGATGACCAGCCGCCTGGTCGAGCAGGCGGCGACGGATTCGGTCCGCGACCGCGGCGACATCCTGCAATACCTGCGCTGGGCGGAGAGCCTGCAGGCCGCCGGCGTGCCGCTCGGCTGGGAAACCGAATACTGGTTCGCCTGGGCGCTGGTCTTCAGCCACCGTTACGATGCCGGGCGCCAGCAGCTGGAAAGACTGGTCCGTCGCCTGGCGCACCGTTCGGACGCAGAGGCGCCTCCGCCGGATAATCTGTCGCGCCGCATCGAGCATCTGCGGGTCTGCATCGACCTGTTCACCGACCGCCTGCCCGAAACCACAGCCGGCATGGAGCGCTGGCTGGCCGAGGAGGGCGACGATCAGCCGTTCAGCCTGGGGTCGATGTACTGCATCCGGGCGGTCTGCCAGGCCGATGCCTTCCGCTTTGCCCAGGCCCGGCAGACCATGCACGTCGCCCAGGCCCACAAGCGCCAGGCTGGCGGCGCCTACGGCCTCGGCTGGATCAATCTGATCAACACGCTGGTCTGGACCTACGAAGGCAACTACATCCAGGCCTACGAGGAGTTCAATGCCGGCTGGCCGAGGATTCGCCAGTCGCTCGGCGACGACGCCGGTCTGAGCGGGTCGATGGCCCTGGTCGGCATGAAGTGCGCTGTCGAGATGGGGCTCGACGACCGCGCCCACGAATTGCTGGGCCTGGGCTTGCGCAGCGCGGTCAGCCATGGCCTAGTCGATACGGCGGCCTGCGGCTTCGAGGCGGTGGTCAAGCTGTGGCCGGGCACGGGGGACGAAGCGGTCTCCATTCCCCGGCTGCGCGAGTTGGTCCGGAACTACCCGCTGCGCCTGTCACTGATGCTGTCCTGCTACCTGGTGCAGCGCCTGTTGCGGCTCGGCAGGCTGCCGGAAGCCATGGCCGAGGCCCGCGGGCTGGGGCTGGGTCCTGAAGGCGCGGCCGACGGGGTGCCCGGTCCGCGGGCGATGGGCATCCCTCTTTTTCGCGATCTCTATGTCGCCACCGCCATCGACCTGGATATCGCCACCGGTCGCATCAAGCCGGCCGAGGCGGCGATCGCCGGTGCGCTGAAGCTTGCAGCCGCCGAGGGCCGGGCGGCCCGGCAGGTGGAACTGATGTTGGCGAAAGCCCGGATCGCGCTGTGCCGCGAGGCGCCGGCAGCGGCCACGAAGGAAGTGTTCCTGGCGGTCGGGATCGCTGCCCGGCGCCGCATCCTGCGTCCGTTCCGGGACCAGGCGCCGCTGCTGGCCGCCATCCTCAACAACACCCGGCCGGCCGCCTGGTCGTTCAGTACGCCTGAGGAGCGGGCCTTCTTCGCCGAGATCTGCCGGCATCTACCGGTCGCACCGCCGCTAGCGGATGACCAACCGCCGCTCTGGAACGCCGAGGCCGGCCAATCGACGGTGCCCAGCAAGCGCGAGGTGGAGCTGCTGTCGCTGATCGACATGGGGCTGTCGAACCAGCAACTGGCCGACTGCACCCAGCTGTCGGTGACGACCATCAAGTGGCACCTGCAGAACCTCTATCGCAAGCTCGGAGTGTCCAGCCGCTCGGCGGCGCTGGCTCGCGCCCGGGCCCTGAGCCTGCTGGCCCGGTAAGCCGCGGCGTAGCGCCCGGACGGAGGCGTCCCATCCTTTGGTAGGGTGTTTTGCCACGTCCCCGCCGGCCTATAGTCCCTTGTCCTTCATCCACCCCGCGCCGCCGAGCCGGGGATCTACAAGCCGACTCAAGGAGACTGTGCATCATGAATTATCCGTTCCAATACTGGCGGCTGTGCTTCGCCTCCGGCCTCGTTTTCCTAGCCACCTATTTCGGTTTCTGGGGCATCCTCGGCTCCTGCGTTCCGCCCTTGCCGGCGACCCTGACCGCGGCCGAGATGGCCAGCCACTTCCAGGACAACCGCAGCCAAATGATCCTCGGCATGGTCGGCGCGATGACCTTCGCCCCGACCTACATGATGTGGGGGCTGGGCATCACCAAGGTCATGGAAACGCTCGAAGGCAACAACCGTATCCTGTCCACACTGCAACTATGGGGCGCCGGCCTGACGGTGATCCCGGTGCTGATGTGCTGCGTCTTCATCCTGACAGGCGCCTATCGCGCCGACACGCTGGAGCCGAGCCTGATCCAGATGATGTACGACATGAGCTGGCTGACCATCAGCCCCTGCTATTCGGTGACGACCATGCAGATGATTGCCATGGGCGCCTGCTTCTTGACCGACAAGCGGCCGACGCCGCTGATCCCGAAATGGCTGTGCTGGTACTCGATCTGGGGCGGCTTCATGTTCGTCGCCGAGGACATCATGCCCTTCTTCAAGCACGGCGTGTTCGCCCGCAACGGCCTGCTCAATTTCTGGATCGAATATTCGATCTACTTCTTCTACATGCTGTTCGTCACCTACTACCTGTACAAGGCCGTCGCCCGGCTGGAGCAGGAGCACAAGGCTGGGACGCTGGTCTTTCCGCGCGACGCCATCGCCTACGGCGTCACACCGAATGCCTGAGCAGGCCCCGGGGCAAGCTGCCGTCGATCTGGACCTTCATCACGGCCGATGTGCTCGTCTTTGCCCTGTTTTTCACGCTTTTCATGATCGAGCGCGGCCGGCAGGTCGCGCTGTTCGACCGGTCGTCCCGGTTGCTGGATGCCGATCTCGGCCTGTTGAATACGCTGATCCTGATTACCAGCAGCTGGCTGGTCGCCCTCGGCGTCGAGGCGGCGCGGCATGGGCGACGGCCCGCGCTGCGCCGCTACCTGCTGCTGGCGATGCTGGTCGGCGGCGGTTTCGCGGTCACCAAGCTGCTCGAGTACCGGGCCAAGATCACGCACGGGATCAGCATGCTGACCGATGACTTCTTCATGTTCTATTTCGCGCTGACCGGCATCCATTTCCTGCACTTCGTCGTCGGCTTCGGCATCCTGCTGGCGCTCTGGTTGCAGGCCCGCGACAGGGCGCTCGACGGCCCGTTCGGGGGCTGGATCGAATCCGGTGGTATCTACTGGCACATGGTCGACCTGCTGTGGATCATGCTGTCCCCGATGCTCTACCTACTCGGGAGGGCGGCATGAAAAGCGCGCAAGCGACAATGAGTCGGATCTGGCTGCTGCTGGTTTGCGCCACGCTGGCCGGCTGGGCCTTGGCCGAGAATCACGGTGCCGGCCGGTGGACCGTGCTGGCCGTGATGCTGTTCGCGCTGTTCAAAGCCCGCCTGGTGTTCCTGCACTTCATGGAGCTGAAGCTGGCGCCACGGGCCTTGCGCCTGATCTTCGAAGCCTGGATCGCCGGCAGCGCCGGCATGATCGTGGCGATGCAGTGGTTGGGCCGAAGCTGAGTGCCATCCCGCGCCCCTTGGCCGGGGCGGAAAGGAGTCCCCATTTGATTTCCGAAAAACTGATACGCCGTAGCTTGTTGCTGAGCTTGGTCTTCAATCTCGTGGCCGCCTGTCTGCTGATCTTTCCCGGTAACGCGCTGGCGCAGCTGGCCGGCTTCACCGCATCGACCTCGCCGCTGCATACCGCGCTGGCCGCACAGATGGTCGTTGCGCTGGGCCTCGCCTACGGCTGGCTGGCGAGGCGGCCGGCAATCGACCGGCCGCTGCTGGGCTTCGGGGCCCTGGTCAAGGGTACGGCTTTCCTGATGTTTGCCGGCCAGTGGCTGTTCGGTGCTTTGAGTGGCCGCTTCGTACTGTTCGCCAGCGTCGATATCGTGCTGGCCCTAGTCTGGCTCAGTTGGCTGTGGCGCCGGGAAGTCTGAACCTCCCGCCACGAAAGAACGGTTCGGATCCTGCTGAGTCAGTCGGCAGGTCGCTCCACTTCCTCGACGAAGCTGCGCGCACCGGACAGGTAGGCTTCGTCCAGCACGCCCGGGCTGCAGGCCTGCCAGGTGGCGAGGATCAGTTCGAACGGGACATCGCTGAATTGGCCTCGGTCGAGGACGTACTCCATATGCCTGCGCTGGCGCTGATCGTAGGCATGGAACATCGAGTCGTGGCGGCCGTCGAAGTCCAGCGGTTCGATGCCGGCATGCCGGCACAGCTTCAGGTCGAAGGCGGGCGTCGCCTTGACCCATTGTCCGTCGAGAAACAGTTCGGCGTAGGAGTGCCAGCGGAAGATGTCGCCATTGTTGGCCTCGATCAGGCGGGCCGAGGCGAGATGGTTGCGCACGTCGGCAAAGCCGATGCGGCCGGGAATGCCCAGGGCGCGCGCCCCGGCTACCAGCAGCGCGGCCTTCGGGATGCAGAAGCCGCGGCCACGGGCCAGCGCCCGCCTGGCCGAGCAGCTTTCCGGCCGGGTCAGCTTGTCGTAGGGGTCGTAGGCGATCTGGTCGCGAACCGCGCGGTAAAGGTTCACTGCACGGCCGATATCGTTATCGGCTGTGCCGGTGGCCTGGCGGGCAAAGGCGACGATCTCCGGGGCATCGCTTTCGATGAGCCGGCCGGGTTGCAGGTCGGCCGGCGTGTTCATCGGCTGGGCCTGCCTATGAATTCGAGGATCAGCGCGTTGACCGCGGCCGGCTGTTCGACGGTCAGGAAGTGCCCGGCGTTGGCGACCATGGCGGCTTTCGAGCCGGTGGCGCCATAGCCGGCGACCGACTGGACATGTTTCTCGTTGAGGGCAATGCAGCCGTCCCGGTCGCCATGCAGATAGAGGAGCGGCTGGGCGAGGACCGGTTGAGGATTGACCACGATGCCAAAGGTGTCGGGCGCGACATTGGCCCAGTAATAGCCGAGGGCAGCCGTCAGGTTTTCCGTCGAGCCGAGGCAGCGTTTGACGTACTGCAGGTCTTCCCGGGCATCGTAGCCCGGCGACCAGTCGGCCCAGAGCCCGTCGATAAAGGCGAGATCGTTGGCGGCGACGGCGACATGCGCGATCTTCATCTGGAAAAACCAGAAGTAGAAGGAACGTTTGATCTGGGCGTAGTCGAACGCGACCTGACCGAAGACGGGCAGCGGCGGGACGCTCAGCGTGATGCAGCGCCGCCAGCGCTCGGCCCCGGTCAGGGCGGCGCCATAGGCGGCCAGTGCCCCCCAGTCGTGACCGATCAATACGGCATCAGCCTTGCCGCCGAGGGCGCAATGCAGGGCATTGATATCGGCGGCAAGGCTGGCGCCGTCGTAGGCCGGCGTCGACGGAACGGCGGTCGGTGCGTAACCGCGCATGTAGGGCGCAACGGCCCGATAGCCGGCGGCGGCGAGGGCCGGCAGCAGATGCCGCCAAGTCATCGGCGAGTCGGGGAAACCGTGTAGGCAGAGGACCAGCGGGCCCTCGCCCATCTCGATATAGTGGAAGTCTAGGCCGTTGGCCATGACCGAGCCGGTTTTCAGGGTAGGGGATGTCATCGTTGAAATCTTCCTTGAGGCAGCGAGCATTCGAACGGCGTCTGCTTGCGGGGGACGAAAAATGCGGGCACCGGGCCCGCATTGCTCATGGATAGTCGTCGGCGATCGCTTACTTCTTGCCGTAGTCTTCCGCAACCCGCTTCATCGCGTCTTCATCGCTGATACGCGGCGAGTTGGCAAACTTATCGAGGTCGGTCCGGCGTTGGATCGGCAAGTCCGGTCGCGGGCAGGCGGTGCCGGTACCCGGGCCGCACATGCCGGTGCCGACGGTGAAGAAGGCCGGCGTGTCGTCGGGGAAGGGGTCGGCGTTGGCCGTGATGACGGCCATCGGCATGACGTAGATGAACAGTTCGATGACCTGGCAGAAGCCGACCACGGCGATGGCCCGCATCATGCCCTTGCGGAAATTCGAGCGCTTGCACATGTCGATCTTCTCGACGCCGCGCTCGACCCAGGTCAGGCCCTTGTCGTCCTTGAAATAGAGCAACACGGTGCACAGGCCCCACCAGCCGCCGAAGAGCAGGCCTTCGTAGATCGGGAACTGGTACCAGTGGCCGCCCCACAGGCTCACGGCGCGAATGGAGCCCGGATAGGCATAGATGCCGGTGACGCGGATCAGCAGGATTTCCAGCACGGTGTCGAACAGCATCGTGGCGACGACGCCCGCTATGGACAGCTTGACGTTGTTGATGCCGGGAAAGTGGGCCTTGGTCCAGCGCATCGCGGCCAGGCCGAACAGGCAGCCCCAGATCAGGAAGCCGGGGTAGCCGCCGGACCAGGCGAGCAGGGGCTCGGGCAGGCGCTGGGCGTTCGGGCTCATCCAGCCCGGAATTTCGGCGGACAGGAAGCCCATGTTGAACAGGTAGGGGTTATACACGCAGCCCTGCTGGATCAGGTTCATCGACGGATCCCAAAAGATCGCGAAGAAGAACGCAATGCCGAGCAGGCCCAGCGTGTTCGGCTGGCCGGTCTGGCGGATCGGCTTGATCAGCTGGGTATAGATGAAATACATCCAGACCAGCCCCATGCCGACTTCGACCGCATGACCGCCGATCTTGAACTGTAGCGGCACCTCGACGCCGGGCGGCAGCACCGTCGGGCCGAAGTAGGGGGCGGTCACCCACTTGTAGATGACCCAGCCCATGAAAACGAAGAAACAGCAACCGATGGTGAACCAGGTCTTGATCAGAAGGCTTGGGTCTTTGCCGCTGATATCCACCGGCACATCAAGTTTCTTGCTGGCAATGGATGCTTCCATAAAGCGTCTCCTTGAATAGTTTTGTTGTTGAACCGGCCGGATTCCGTCGCCTGCATGAATCAATCGTCGAAGGGCGATCGGGACTCGTAGCCTGCCCGGCGTTTCTCAGGCCTGTCAGGTGGGTGGCGCGACAAGTCGAAGAACACAATTGATATTCAATCATACGATACGCTTGTTTTCAAACTGCCAGCGCGTTTTTCCCGCACAATGTTCCTGCCTCCTGCCTCCTGCCTCCTGCTGCCAAGCAGCATTCGCCAAAGCAACCGTCGGCTGTTGTGCCGAAAGCGCCTGCAGAGAAGGCGTGGAGGGAAGCCTCCGATTTTTGATCGTACCGTTTCGCTCAAGGCCGGCAGTATCTTGCCTATATATTAATATTTTACCATACGATATTCTTTGTGATATTTCTGCTTCTGTCTGGACTGTTAGCCAAGGAGATAGATTTGAACAAAATCAGCATTCGCACCAAGTTGGTTCTGCTGAATGGAATATCGATCGTCGCTTTAATGTTCGTGGGTTTATTCGGCTGGATCGGCCTCAACCAGATGTCGCTGTCGATGAATGCGGTCAGCGACCAAAGCCTCGCCGCAGTCAAACATCTGTCGATCTTGCGGACCTCCCGTCTTGAGACGATCGTCGCGGTTCAGGAAGGCGCTGCCTGGAAAATGGAAAAATTCGAAACGCTGATGCAGAACAAGGACGACCTGCTGGCCGAGAGCAAAGGCGTTTTCCAGGGCATCATGGAGCGTTTCGGCGAGGCCAGCGAGAAGGCCAAGCTGGCCTACAAGGCCTACGATGCCCTGCCCAAGGGCGAGGAGCAGGCCCGCCAGTGGAACGAGATACGGCCGATGTGGGAGGATTTTTCGCGCTTCGACGAGCGGCAAATTGCCCTAACGCGGGAACTGGTCGAGGCCAGGGAGTGGGACACCTTCCGTCTGCGCTTTCACGAATTCGAGTCCTCGGCGTTGCGTTGGGCGACCTCCTATGCGACGTTGGACGCCCAGTTGAGCAAGTTGGTGGCGACCAGCATCAACGACGGGGTGGCGGCCCAGGCCGATGCCGACCGCGTGGCAAGCATCGCGACCCGGACGACGGTCGGCGCCGTGGCGCTGGCCTGCGCGGCGATTAGCATCCTGGGCTTTGCCATTGCGCGCAGCGTGATCGGCTCGCTGGAGTCGATGCGGCACACCATCACCCAGATTGCCGAAACCAATAATTTCAACCTGCGGGCCATAATCGGCGGCAAGGACGAACTGGCGCGCACCGCCGAGGCGCTCAACACGCTGCTGCAGCGCGTCCAACAGTCGCTGCGCGACGTGATGGCCGCCGCCGGCACTATCGGTGAATCGTCGAAGCAGGCGTCCGGCGTGTCGTCCCAGGTCGCCGAGGCTTCCAGCCGGCAGAGCGAGGCCGCGACCTCGATGGCGACCGCGGTCGCCCAGATGCTGGAAGGCATCGCCCATATTTCATCCAGCGCCTGCGAGGCGCTAGAGCGTTCGCAGGGCGCCAACAAGGAAGCCATTTCGGGCGCCGACGCAATCCGTTCGATGGCGGCCGAGATCGACCAGATCGCCGTGCAGATCGCCGCCGCGGGTGAGGCGGTGACGGCGCTCGAAGGTGACTCCGACCGGATATCGGGCATTGTCCAGGTGATCAAGGAGCTGGCCGACCAAACCAACCTGCTGGCCCTCAATGCGGCCATCGAAGCCGCCCGGGCCGGCGAGCAGGGGCGCGGCTTCGCAGTCGTCGCCGACGAAGTGCGCAAGCTGGCCGAACGGACCGCAGCCTCGGCGAAGGAGATCGACGAAAAGGTCATGACCATGCAGGCGGCGACGCGGGTGGCCGTAACTTCCATGGAATCGGTGGTGCAGCGCGCCGCTGGCGGCCAGAAACTGTCGGAAGACGCGGCCCGCCACGTCCAGGAGATCCGGACCAGCACCACGCATGCGGCGACGGCGATCGACGAGGTGTCATCGTCGATCATCGAGCAGAACCGGGCGGCCAGCGACATTTCCGAGCGTGTCTCGGCCGTGGCCCGGATGAGCGAGGAGAACTGCGCAGCGGGGACGCTGAGTGCCACCGTATCGCGGGATCTGGACGGCGCGGCGGCCCGCCTGCATCAAACGATGGCGATCTTCAAGGTATGAGCCCGGGGCGCTGCCGGGCTGATCTCATGGCTCGGCTCACTGCGAGCTTCATCAACAACGGGCCGGCTGCGCGCTGAACCGCCAGTTGGCCCACAACCGGAAATCAAAAGATCATGGACGAAAGAGACTTTGACCTGTTCCTCAACCTCGCCCGCGAAAAAGGTACGCCACAACGCCTTTACCTGGTATTCGCCGAAAAGGAGTTCGCCTCCGAGGAGGAAATCGCGGCCGGCCAGGCCTTGCCCAGTAATTTCACCATCAGGCCGGTGATGTATACCGACAAACCCTTGTCCAAGCTGACCAACTTCGTCGAAATGCTCGACGAGTCCCTGCAGAACGGTCAGGCGTGGGACATCGTCTACGTCACTGCCGGCGAAGACAAGGGCATCAACGCCGAGTTCGTCGAAGACCGCCTGGAACACATGGTCAAGCGGATCGAAGAAGGCGAAGCCGACCTCTTTGTCGCCTTCACCCAGATGGGTGATGTCTACCGGGCAGGCAAGGCGTCAGACCTGCATTGATCGCATTACAGTCACCCGCCGTTGCCGCTTAGGGGCACCGGCCATTCTCCGGAGGTCGGCTTCCCCCTGTGCTGGCTCCGCAAGAGCACTTCGGCAACGGCAAAACCGAGTGTATTTCAACGCTCGCCCCCCCTCCGACCGAACAGTCATTTGCATGGCTGCTTCGGCCTGGAACTGGCCTTGCGGCCGAGAACCTTGAGACATAAGCCGGGCTGAGTCATTGGGGGGATGTGGTCTCGTGCCGATAAGCTCCAGGGGTAATGCCAGTCCAGTCCTTGAACGCCCTGATGAATGAATTGACCTCCTGAAATCCCAGGAGGAAAGCGATTTCCCCTTGCGAAACGGATGGCGTACCCAGGTAATGCTGCGCCAGTTGCCGGCGCGTGGTGTTCAGTATCTCCATGAAACTGGTCGATTCGTCGTTCAGCTGCCGCTGCAAGGTGCGCTTGCTAACCGCCAGATGAGTGGCGACGAACTCAATCGAATACTGTCCCGCAGGCAG
This sequence comes from Pseudomonadota bacterium, assembly GCA_018241685.1. Lineage (GTDB taxonomy): Bacteria > Pseudomonadota > Gammaproteobacteria > Burkholderiales > Rhodocyclaceae > Zoogloea. The sequence goes on along the minus strand of JAFEDJ010000036.1, from coordinate 314 downwards.
ACCTTCCAGCAACGCGGCCCCGACGCGATCGCTCATCTTCACCGTCGAATCCAAAGATGATAGTCGTTTGCGCAGGCCGGGTTCGAAATACGCCCACATCGATTCGTTAGTCTTACTGTGTCACTAAAATAGGCGCATTATTCGCTCCATCAGAACTTGGCATTGCACGCAAAGCGAATGATGGAGACACGTTTTGAGACCTACCTCGAACACCTGTGCTCAGCCCTCGGACATGCAGACCGACGTGAAGGGCTGCGGGGCTATTGCCGTGGTCTGATGCTGCCACTGGCTCGCAAGAGCGTGGAGCCGCTGGC
>JAFEDJ010000035.1 GCA_018241685.1 Pseudomonadota bacterium | reverse complement strand
TGGGGCACACAGCCTGCATGGGTGCCGGAGCGCGTCTTGCAGACGATTGATGATGACATTGGCCCGCCAGTTGTCTATGACATGGCCGCCGTCCCGCAAGGTAAAACAACACTCGGCTATGCGATGGCCGGCAGCGATGCCGTGCGTGCATTTCGTAGCGCGTTGTTCGCACTTGCCGGGCGGTGGTCACCGGTGTGGATTGCAAGCTACAACAGCGATTTGCGCGTGATCGCAGATGTTGCAGCCGGCGCAAGTGCGATTGATGTTGAGTGGCCCACATTGTCCGGGCTTGACCTTGCTGACAACCAGCGGGATATCCGGATTGAGCTGCTTAATGGCAGCGTGTTGTACCGCAGGATAACGGGCATCACTACGCCGGCAGGCGGGGTTGAAAGGCTTGCGCTGGATGCGCCCATCGCAGTTGGGTTTAGTGCGGGCGATGTCCTGCTAGTCAGCATGATGGCGCTCTGTGTGCAGGATGCAGATACCAATCTTTTGCGGTACTGGGCGCGCGATTTTGTGGAGTGCACGTTGATGTGGAGGCAGATAGCGCATGGCCTTTGACGTGCTGGAAACCAGCCGGTTCCTGGGCCGCCCGGTGCGGCTGTTTCGCTTTGAGTTGCAGGGGTTGGTGTGGCGGTTTGCGCAGTCTGACCGCGACGTTATCGCCGGCGGCGAAACATGGCTTGCCGCGCAGATCGACCGCGATGAAATCAAACAAACTGCCGAAAAGGCAAAAGATCAGCTCAAGATTCGCATGGCGTATCTGCGGGATCCAGATGCACCAGAGCAATCACTGCCGGTCACACAATCGCTTGGGAGCATATGGCACCCATACATCCCCAGCAGCGCGGTGCGCGTCATTTGCTTAGCGGCACATGCTGGTGATGCCGGTGCGCCGGTCATGGAGTGGTCTGGCGAGGCGCGGCAGCCGCGTTTTACGGATACCGAGTTAGAGGTTACTTGCCTGCCTGGGAATGCAAAAGCAGAGGCGCGAAACCAAGGGATGAAGTTTCAGCGCGCATGCTCAAAGACGGTGTATTCCACCGGTGTGCGTGGCTGCAATCTTAATCCCGATACCTTGAAAATCGACACCGTTGTAAGCGCAGTGAGTGGGCTTGCGTTGACATCCGCAGCATTTGCGTCGGCCCCGCACTCGCTACAGCAAGGGTGGCTGTACTGGACGCGCACAGATGGCGTGGTAGAGCGGCGCACCATCGTCAAGCACGATGGTGCCACCGTGCATCTGCTGTACGGCGGGCGCGGCATGGTCGCCGGGATGTCGGTATCCGTGCTGCCCAACTGCCCCGGCACCTGGGCCGCGTGCGCCGCGCGGCGCATAAACCCTGAAATTCACTACGGCGGCGCGATCTATGAGCCGATCGGAAGCCCCTACGAAGGGGAGTCCATGTCATGGGGATGATCAGCAAAAAGCTGTGCAGCAAGTGCGCACTGCATTGGCTGCGGCTGCGTTACTGGTATCTGGACACCGCGCAAGGAAAGCGGGCGCAGCTATGGCTTTTTTCGGCGATGGTCATCATCACCGTTGTGCAAGTGGCAAGGCTTGCCGTGCCATCCGGCAACGTCATGCAAGACAAAGCAGTCTGGCCGGTATGGGTAGTCCAGCTCATCATCGCGGTGATATCAGCCATCATCAGCTACGCACTGCGGCCAAAGATTGAGCCGCCAAAACCGGCAGAGGCAAACGCGCCCGTGGTGGAGGATGGCCGAGCGATCCCGGAAGTGCACGGGACATGCTGGATCGAAGACGAGTTCATCCTTGCGCACAAAGTCGTTGGCCGCGTGCCAATCAAAACAGGCGGCAAAAAATGACGGCCCGAGTCTATATGCGGCATGTGCGTAAATTGCGCGGCCGCGGTGTGACATGCACGCCGGGTATCCGTGCATGGTGCGCGGCGCATGGCGTTGACATGCGCAAGCTGGCCAACGAGGGCATCCCCGTTTCAGATGCGCATCGTATCGGCGGCGCGTTTATGGATGAGCTGATCGAGATCGTCCGCAAGGAGGCGCAAGACGATGGGCGGTAAAAAAGTCACCACAGGCTATTGGTATGAGCTGGCATGGCATGACGGCCTGTGCCTTGGCCCACTGGATGCTTACTTGGAGTTTCGTGCCGGGACAAAAACCGCATGGAGTGGACGGGAAACATATAGCACCACTATCTACATCAGTGCACCAGACCTTTGGGGCGGCGAAAAAGATCAAGGCGGTATCGTCGGCCCGCTATCTCTGATGTTTGGCGATGCCACACAAACCCCAAGCCCATATTTGGTCTCTACATTCGGCGATCAAACAACCGCGTGGCGCGGGGTTGCCACGGTTGTTTTTGAGGGGGGGAAGTATGGTGCTAACAACCCCTATGCGCAAAAGAGGGCGCACAAAGTAGAGCGCATCAAGCAGGGGTGGGACGGGGACGCGTGCTGGTACCCGGCGAAGGCGGCGGTGCCAATTTTTGAGTCTGGTGGCGGATCAAGCGGTGGGGCTATCTACCCATACAAAGTGGGCCGGCGTGTCATCGTAACGAGCCCTGGGCTTAACGACCCTGGGATGTGTACACAGGAGATGGCCGATAATCAAGGATTCGCTTATGCCATCACAGACGAGTATCTGTGGTTTTGGCGTGACAACGAATCCGGGCTTACTTTTGCAAAAACAGATGGGGAATCTAACGCGCAGGCAGTAAATTACTTTGTAGATCGCGGCTTGGGCTATGGCAAGACGGCACTGCTAAAGTTTATGAGCGGTGTGCTGCATATGATTGTGTTGCTTCCTACACTGTCGCCGCCTCCTCCGCTCCCCGGGGTGGCATGGGCGAATGACGGGCTTGGCGCGCATACAACGGCTATCGGCGGCGTTTATCTGTGGTCTAAGCCGCTTGAGGCTGATACAGCCGGGCCAGATCTTCATGTGTCTGTCTACTCAAAAAACCCAGCCCACATGCTGCTATGGGCGCATACGCAAGAGCACTGTGGGGGGCAGCCGCTAGAGACTGTCAACATCGCCAGCGCAACTGCCGCAGCCGATTGGTTTTACGCGCATGGGTTTGGATTGTGCACAATCCGCTATCCGGACAAAGAGAGTGCCGCCGAATTTTCGAGCAGGATTGAGCGCGTCGCCGGTTGCGCGTGGTCGCAAAACCGGGCCGATGGGCAGTGGTACATAGACATCGCCAACGGCGAGTACGACATCGAGACACTGCCAACGCTGACCGATGATGACATCGTGAGTTTCGAGGAAATCCCCACGGTGCTGGATGATGCTGTCAACAGCGTGAGCATCAAGTACTTTGACCCGCAGCGCAAGGAAATCATCACAACCCCACCGCTACGTGCAATGGGGCTTATCGCTGAGTTCGGCACAATCCACCAGACTTATGATTTCCAGGAAATCCCAACGGACGCGATTGCAAACCGCGTGGCGCACCGCGAGCTGCTGGCGCGTTGCACGCCAACCCGCGTTTTCACCCTTGCCACAACCCGTAAAACCGCAGGCTGGCGCAGGAATACATACTTCCGGCTGCAATGCCCGAAGCGAGGCATTGCGGACATGGTGTGCCTGCTGGCCGAGATCAATAGCGGATCGCTGAAGTCTGGCGCGGTGCAAATCAAAGCCACGCAAGATATCTATAGCCTGCCCACAACGGCATACGCCACAACCGAAACCGGGGTGGATACGCGGCCACCCAGCACGCCCGCGCCCATCACCGCGCAGGCGGCGTTTGAGGCCCCATACATCGATGTTGTTGCAGCCATGCCAGCATCCGATTTTTCAGCGTTGCCGAAGGATGCCGGCTATCTTGTTGGCGCGGCAGTCAACCCAGGGCGGATGCGTGACTTTACGATGACGGTTGCGCCAAGCGGCGGCGCGTATGCCGTTGCCGATGACGGCGAATTTAGCCCCAGTTGCACAGCCACGGCGGCGGTTGAACCGGGGCTGCGCGTGGGCATTGGATTTAGCGATGGCGTGCAGATGTCCGGCGTTGCAGTGGGCGACTTGGCGCTGTGGGATACTGAGCTGGTGCGTGTGGATGCCATCGACCTTGACGCCGGCACGCTAGACCTTGGGCGTGGGTGCGCAGATACCTTGCCGCATCCACATGCGGCAGACAGCCGGCTGTTTTTCTACCAGCACACCGCAGCGCAAGACAGCACGCAGCACATCGCGGGCGAGACCGTGGATGTCAAGCTGCTGACAAACTCTTTCAGCAAGCAGCTAAGCCCTGCCGATGCCACGGCCATGCACGTGACCTTTAACGAGCGCATCGCGCGGCCCTATCCGCCGGCAGATTTTAAGCTCAATGGTGTGTCCGTTTATGCGGTTGGCACGCCCAGTACGGGTGGTGGTGGAGGTAGTGGCGGTACGGGCGGCGGTGGCGGCACAGGCACGCCCACAAGCCCGCCGGCGACAACGCCGAATGGCACGCCTGCATCCACAACACCCGGGCCAAACGGCGGCTACCCAGACAATGCGCCATATCCCATCCCAAGCCCACCGGTAGGCGGTACGGATGTCATGCCAGATGGCGACTTCACTGACCCCGCCAGCATCGACGGATGGATGCTGCGCAGCAATAGTCAGCCGCTAGGCCCGGAGTGGTCTATCGTTGGCGGGCGGTTGCAATTCCACGGCGCGGCAGCGGGCTACAACAGCATCGCTGTCTGCAAGCTCGCCAAATACAGCCTTGGCGCAAATCCAATGCCGCGTTACCGCGTGACGGTGCGTGCAAAACTTGCCGGCGAACCCGGCGTGATGCTTGCCGTTGGTGTTACGGGCATCGGTGACTACATGTCAACGCCCGCCGAGTACATCACCGAGACAGTTGTCCAGCATGTGTTTGAGTGGCGCAGGCAATCCACAGGCGTGACGGGGGATGGGCGGCTGATCTATCAGGACGTTATGCCTGTCATCAGCATTGCCGGCCCCATTGGCAGCACCGTGCTGGCGACAGCGGATGATGCGGAGATGTCATTCGACGCAATCAGCATTCCGGAAACAGCAGAAATTCCAGACCATATTGCATTCGATGCGGGCTTAGCGGGGTGGACAAACCTACCGAATGTTCCCGGTGTAACCCCTGCGTTGAGCGTGAGCGCTGGGGTGCTGACCGCCGAAACAATCGGCAGTGGCGTCTTCCAATATATTATTTGCGATGACCCCATCGCGCTTGCTGACGTGGCCGGCAAGTACGTTAAGATCGAGGCCGATTGTTGGTGTGATGACCCAACAATCCTTGCTGGGATCAATACAGGTGGCGTGCGGCTTGGTATCATGGCCAAAGACAGCGGCACGTACACGCAGTACCCAATCACTAATGGCGTGTGGCAGCGCGGCGATTTCACCCAGCGCACCGCGTGGGTGCGTGTGCCAACTGATGCCACTGGCGCACTGACATGGCACGTCATGGTGGGCACCAAGGCCAGCCTTGGCTACAAGTGCAAGGTGCGCAATATCACAGTACACGTCACTGACAGCGTGGTGACCGACTAATGGCGCTCACCTTCACATGGGTTGCCCGCAACGCGGAATTGCAATCCGACATCCCCATCGACCATTTCGCCGCAGGCGTCACACCACCAGCAGGCTGGCAAGTAGTCGTGGAGTGGCGCTTCCGCGCTGACCCCGGCGATGCGTGGGGCGC
>JAFEDJ010000034.1 GCA_018241685.1 Pseudomonadota bacterium | reverse complement strand
TCCCGCAGACGCTCCACCGTCGTGTTCGTGTCGTCCTTCAACTGACCGAACGTCCCGCTGTATTCCGCCGTGATCTTCTCCGTCAGGTCACCCCGCGCAATCGCGTTCAGAACGCGCGCAAGATCGTTCAAACTCCCAGCAACACCCTCCATGAGGCGATTGATCCCATCCGTCAGATCGACAAAGAAGCCGGTCTTGCCCTCGCGCTGCAAACGGGCCGAGAAGTCACCATCCGCCGCAGCCGACACGATGGCCTGGATTTCACGTTCAGCAGCCAGCTCATCGGTACAGTCACGCCATTCGCCAACCGACCCGAGGCGCTCTCCGCCCACATTGAAGATCGGGCTGGTTACCACCTCGAAACTACGCCCGCCAATCTCCATCATGCTGCGCGTGGTCTGCTGTAGCGCGGCCAAGCGCTGGCGTGCTGAGGACGGATCAGCATACAGGCGGGTGATATCGCTACCCACGAAGCTGTCGGCGCGGAAACCCGGCACGCTCTTGCAGATTTCCCCTTCGATTCCACGGATGGTCTTCACCAGAGCTGGATTGGCATAGATAACCCGGCCATCGGGCTCGGCGATCCGCACGTTTGTCTCGACGCTGTCCAATGCCTGGCGGATGCGTGCGTTCTCATCACTAATCCGCTGTTGCTCGGCAATATCGCTACCCAGTTTGACCTGCATCGCCTCAAGCGCTTGCATGACGCGCCCCACCTCATCATTGCGGCTGACATCAATCTCATTGTCGTAACGGCCGTTGGCCACACTCTGGGCAGTCCGTACCATTGCCGCCAACGGACCCGCGATCAGGCCACGCAGCAGCCCAAAGATGAGCCCTGCCAGCAATACCGTTGCCAACAGGCTGATGCCCAGCAGCATAACGCCGATGTTGCGGGAAACGCTCTCAAACTCATCCATGTAGGTACCGCCGGCGATCAGCCAGTTCCATTCAGGAAAGCTGTCGAAAGCCACAACTTTGTCTCGGACCGAGGTCTCGTTAAGTTCTGCATTCAGCCACGGATAGCGGATCACCCCCTGCTTTCGCTCAAGCATCTCGCGGATGAACGGGTGCCCACTCGCATCCTTCGATTCGAGAACACTCTGCCCTTCCTTGGCCGGATGAACGACCAAGGTTCCCTGGGCCTTGCCCGCCGTGGTGTCCAGCACATAGGCATAGCCCGACTCACCGAAGCGGACAGTCTTGATCTGCTGGCGTAAGGCCGCCATCTCCTCGGCAAACCTGCGTCCGACAAAGGTGGCACCAATCACCTTTCCACTGGCGTCCTTGATCGGAGCATAGCCAGTGTAAGCATCGACACCGAACAACACTGCCTTACCCACGTAGTGCTCACCGGCCAGCAAACGGGCATAGGCAGGGCTGTCATGAGCCAGCGTAGTTCCAACGGCGCGCTCGCCGTTTTCCTTTTTCACCGAGGTGGCGACTCGGTAGAACTCGTCCCCTTTCCGGGCAAAAAGAGTGGCCACTGCGCCACTGGCGGCAGTGAAGCGATCCACCTCCTGAGTACGCAGGTTCATCACCGTACTACCGTTGAGCAGCACCGGCATTCCCTCGCCCGCAGCATTGACGGTGAAGCCGTCCCCCAGACTGGACGCGAAGAGGTTGCCGAGCCTGTCGGTTTCAACTCGCAGACTCTGCGCCTTGGATTCGACCAGTGCCCGCACTGCCGCCACCTTGTCGGAAACCACGGCCAGCCCTTGCGCTTCGAGCGCCTCGCTGGCGCGTCCGCGCATATAAAGCGAACCGGAGCCAAGAATCACCACCAGCGCCAGCGTCGCAGCCAGTGCAGAACGCGCGGCCAGCGATTTACGGCCCAACCAGCGTCCGAGCCTGAGCCCAACGCCACCCGACACGACCTTGCCGTCCATGATCTGCTTGCTGCCGGCCTTGCCCTCGCGGAACTGGGCATAGGTCGCCTCCGCAGCGCGAATCTTGTCTACGCTGGCCTTGCGTCGCACCGACATGTAACCAAGAACACGGCCGTTGTCGAAAATAGGCGAAGCATGGGCTTCCACCCAATAGAAATCCCCGTTTTTGCAACGGTTCTTGACCATCCCGACCCATGGACGTCCAGCCTTCAGGGCCTGCCACATGTCGGCAAAGGCCTCCACCGGCATATCAGGATGGCGCACGATGTTGTGGGGCTGACCGAGCAGTTCTTCCTCGGCAAATCCGCTGATCGCGATGAAATCCGAATTGATATAGGTGATCTGCCCTTTGAGATCGGTCTTGGACACGATCAGCGTCGTCTCCTTCAATTCAACCTCGTGCTGGGTCACCGGCATATTTATTTTCATCTCGAATCCTTCCCTCGCCAACAGCACACGACAGCCAATGGCCAATCAGATGTTCAAAACTCTTCCCACTCGGCTTCCGCCAGATTCACAGCCCCTGCTTTCAGTTTGGGCAAGGGCGCCGCGACCTTGCTTCCCCCACCCCCTTTTTCGCCCCTGACGCGGGCCGGCAAAGGCGTCACGGTGGCCTTCTGAGCGGCCGGTATCGAGGCAGGCACCGGAAGACCCGCACAGCTCTGCTTCATATGGCGTATTTCTTGAATCGTTTCATCCGAAAGCACCGAGAACTCATTGAGCAACAAACGCCGCGCTCCCTCGTCATCCCCACCCTGCTTGGCACGGATGACAGCACCAGCGCAGGCATGAAAATCCGCGTGCTTTCCACGCAAAGCTGCGTAATGGGAATTGCCGGCATAACGCTTGCCCTCCCCATGTATCCAGCACCCAAGCAGACATTTGTCATCACGGGAAACAACCGCTGGGTCCAGTGCCTCCCCTTCGCCGGACAGGTAGTTACGCAACTTGTGCTTCCAGCCCATATGCGCCTGGATCACGCCATCGAAATCCAGATTCGCAGGAGCAGGCTCCCCGGCCTGTGCGACCAGACGGAAGGTGCTCACCGCGCGGACGAGGCTGCGAGCCTGGTCTTCCAGGCTCTCGGCTGCCGCCGCCGCCTCTTCCACCAACGCCGCGTTCTGCTGTGTCACCTCGTCCATCTGCCCCACCGCCTGCGTCACCTGTT
>JAFEDJ010000033.1 GCA_018241685.1 Pseudomonadota bacterium | reverse complement strand
CATCATCTCCGCCAAGGACCACGGCGAGGCCTTCCTCACCCTCGAGACCGGCCGCGCCGTCGCCTTCATGATGGACGACGCCCTCCTCTACGGCGAAATGGCCAAGGCCAAGCGGCCTGCCGACTGGGTCGTCACCGGCACACCGCAGAGCTTCGAGGCCTACGGCTGCATGCTCAGGAAGGACGACCCCGGCTTCAAGAAGGTCGTCGACGCCGCCCTCGCCAAGGCCATGACTTCCGGCGAGGCCGAGGCCATCTACAAGAAGTGGTTCACCCAGCCCATCCCGCCCAAGGGCCTGAACCTCAACTTCCCGCTCTCCGACGCGATGCTCAAGCTCTACAAGGCACCCAACGACAAACCCTTCGAGTGAGCGCGTGACTGCAGGCGACGGAAGCCACCCGCCGGCTTCCGTTCCACGTAGAGGCGAAGGCCATCGCCGCCGCCACCTTCCGCAAGGAGACCCGCATGGGCTACCAATGGAACTGGAGCATCTTCGGCAGTCCGGTCCCGACCGGTGAAACCACCTACCTGGCCTGGCTGCTGTCGGGCCTGCAGACCACGATCGTGCTGTCCCTGTCGGCCTGGCTCGTCGCGCTGGCCCTGGGCAGCCTGGTGGGCGTGCTGCGCACCGCGCCGAGCAAGGCCTTGTCCGGCCTCGCCGCCGCCTACGTGGAGATCTTCCGCAACACCCCGCTGCTGGTGCAGCTGTTCAGCTGGTACTTCGTGCTGCCGGAGATCCTGCCCTTCGGCCTCGGCGACGCCTTCAAGCAGCAGCTGTCGCCGCTCACCCAGCAGTTCCTGGCGGCCATGCTGTGCCTGGCCTTCTTCACCAGCGCCCGCGTCGCCGAACAGGTCCGCGCCGGCATCGGCGCGCTGCCCCGCGGCCAGAAGGCCGCCGGCCTGGCCCTCGGCTTCACGCTGCCGCAAACCTACCGCCACGTGCTGCTGCCGATGGCCTTCCGCCTCATCGTGCCGCCGCTCACCTCGGAATTCCTCAACATCTTCAAGAACTCCGCGGTGTGCTCGACCATCGGCCTCCTCGAGCTGGCCGCCCAGGGCCGCCAACTCGTCGATTACACCGCCCAGCCCTACGAGTCCTTCATCGCCGTGACGCTGCTCTACCTCGCCATCAACGTCGTCGTGATGGGCCTGATGCGCATCGTCGAAGCGCGCACGCGGGTGCCCGGCTACCTGGGAGGCAAGTGACATGTACGAATTTGACTGGTCCTCGATTCCCGGCGCGCTGCCTTTCCTGTGGGAGGGCATGAAGGTCTCCCTCGGCATCACCGCCTGCGCAGTGCTGTTCGGCATCGCCTGGGGCACGCTGCTGGCCATGGCCCGCCTGTCCGCCCTCAAACCCCTGGCCTGGCTGGCCGCCGGCTATGTCAACCTGTTCCGCGCCATCCCGCTGGTGATGGTGCTGTTGTGGTTCTTCCTGATCGTGCCGCAGGTACTGCGCGGCTTCTTCAATCTCGATCCGAACACCGACGTCCGCCTGGCCTCGGCGCTGGTCGGCTTCGCACTGTTCGAGGCGGCCTACTACTCGGAGATCATCCGCGCCGGCATCCAGTCGGTACCCAAGGGGCAGATCTCCGCCGCGTCGGCGCTGGGCATGAGCTACGCCCAGGCGATGCGCCTGGTCGTGCTGCCCCAGGCTTTCCGCAACATGGTGCCGCTGCTGCTGACCCAGGCCATCGTGCTGTTCCAGGATACGTCCCTGGTCTATGTGTCGGCGCTGGCCGACTTCTTCGGCGCCGCCTACAAGGTCGGCGACCGGGACGGACGGCTGGTCGAGCTGCTGCTGTTCGCCGGCGCGGTCTATTTCCTGATCTGCTTTGCGGCCTCCCAGGCCGTGCGCCATTACCAGAAAAAGCTCAACGCCCACGTGGCGCACTGATTTCCGGAGCCCGAGATGATTTCCATCCAGAACGTTTCCAAGCACTACGGGGCCTTCCAGGTTCTCACCGACTGCTCCACCGAGGTCAAGAAGGGCGAGGTGATCGTCGTCTGCGGGCCGTCCGGCAGCGGCAAATCCACGCTGATCAAGTGCGTCAACGGCCTGGAGCCCTTCCAGAGCGGCACCATCAGCGTCGACGGCATCTCCGTCGGGGACCCGAAGACCGACCTGCCCCGGCTGCGCAGCCGCGTCGGCATGGTCTTCCAGCACTTCGAGCTGTTCCCGCACATGAGCATCACCGACAACCTCACCATCGCCCAGATCAAGGTGCTCGGCCGCGGCCGGGACGCCGCCACCGACAAGGGCCTCAAGCTCCTCGACCGGGTTGGCCTCAAGGCCCACGCCGACAAGTTTCCCGGCCAGCTCTCCGGCGGCCAGCAGCAGCGCGTGGCGATTGCCCGCGCGCTGGCGATGGACCCGATCTGCATGCTCTTCGACGAGCCCACGTCGGCCCTCGATCCGGAGATGATCAACGAGGTCCTCGACGTGATGGTCGAGCTCGCCCACGAGGGCATGACGATGATGTGCGTGACCCACGAGATGGGCTTCGCCAAGAAGGTCGCCAACCGCATCCTCTTCATGGACAAGGGCCAGATCGTCGAGGACGACGACAAGGACAGCTTCTTCGGCAACCCGCGCTCCGAACGCGCGCGCCAGTTCCTCGCCAAGATCCTGACCCACTGACTCACTGAACGCCAGCGCCATGACCCGTCCGCACATCCACCTGCTGGCCACCGGCGGCACCATCGCCGGCGAAGCCGATCCCGCCGCCGACAGCCCCCGTTACCGGGCTGGCGTGCGCCCGGTGGAACAACTGCTGGCGGCCGTCCCCGGCCTCGACGCCACCGCCGAACTGAGCGCCGAGCAGATCCTGTCCCTCGACAGCAAGGACATGACCCCGGCCGACTGGCTGGTGATCCTGGCTGCCGCGCGGCGCGCGCTGGCCGACCCGGCGATTGCCGGCATCGTGATCCTGCACGGCACCGACACGCTGGAAGAAACCGCCTACTTCCTCCATCTCACGCTGCCCGGCGACAAGCCGGTGGTGCTGACCGGCGCGATGCGCCCGGCCGACCACCCGCAGGCCGACGGCCCGGCCAACCTGCGCGCCGCCGTGTGCCTGGCCGCCAGCCCGAGCGCCCACGGCAAGGGGGTGCTGGTGGTGATGAACCGGACCGCCTACCCGGCACGCTGGCTCGGCAAGGCCCGCACCCATGGGCTGGACGCCTTCGAGTCGGTAAGGCCATGGACCGACGGCCGCCCCGACGGGCGCTGCGCCGACCTGAGCCCGGCCACGCTACCGCGGGTGGACGTGCTGATGGGCTACGCCGGGGCGCCGCCGGAACTGGTGGAGGCCTGCATCGCCGCCGGCGCCCGTGGCCTGGTGCTGGCCCTCACCGGCCACGGCAGCGTGCCCGCCGCCTGGCTGCCGGCCCTCGCCCGGGCCCGCGAACACGGCGTGGCGATCCTGCGCGCCAGCCGCTGCGCCGGCCCGGTGGATCACAACGCCAATGCCGACGACGACCGGGAAGGCTGGCTCACCGCCGGCGACCTGCCCCCCGCCAAGGCCCGCATCGCGCTGATGCTGGCCCTCGCCCGCGGCGGCGAAGCACAGAGCTTTCTGCAACTGGAAGAATGATCCGGTGGCGCCGCGGAATCATCCGGCGGCGTGACGAAAGGCTTTTTACACATCACCCGATCATCGGGACACCTGACGGATTTTTTCCGTCGGACGAAAAATCCGTTTTTTCATATGAAAAACTCGATTTTTCACGCCGAGGAATCGTCCAGCGGCACGACGGAATCTTTGCGTCATGCCGCTGGATCGGCGGGATACATGAAAAAAATCATCGGGCGGCGTGACAAAAAGCTTGTGGCACGCCCCCCAATCATCGAGGGACGCCGCCCGAACTTTTTGTCATGTGAGCGACGGCTTTTTTCAGCCGAAAAAATGATTTTTTCATGGGGAAAAATCACTTCGTCAGCACGCCCGGGGCTGCCCGCAGGAGGCCCCACGCTCAGGACGTCGCGCCGCGCCCCTTTCGGGTGAAGGCCACGCGGGCCTCCTCCAGCACCTGGGCCAGCTCCTCGCGGGCCTCCAGCGAAGACTGGATCAACTTGTGCTCGTCATGGCCGATGGCCTGCTGGCGGGCCAGCACCTCGGCATCGTGGCGGGCAAAGCGATTGACCATCTGCTCGGCCAGCGCCGGCGGCTCGTTGAGCAGCTCCAGCGTCCACTTGGCCATTTCCAGGCTCGACGGCAGCGCCTCGCGGATCTGCCGCTCGATGCCGAGGTCCATCAGGCGGCTGGCGTGGAAGCGGTTGCGCGCCCGGGCGACGATCTGCACATGCGGGAAATGCTTGCGCACCAGCTCGGCGGTGCGCAGCGACGCTTCCACATCGTCGATGGCCAGCACGAAGACCTTGGCCTGGCCGATCTGCGCCGCATGCAAAAGATCCAGGTGGGCCGCATCGCCGTAGAAGACCTTGAGGCCGAAGCGGCGCACGGTGTCCACCTGGCCGGCATCGGAGTCCAGCGCCGTGAAGCTGACGCCCCGCGCCAGCAACAGGCGCCCGACGACCTGCCCGACACGCCCGAAGCCGGCGATCACCACCTCGCTGCCGTCCTCCGGCATCTCGTCGAAGTCCCGCGGCACTTCATTCTTCTTGGCGGACTTGGCCAGCCAGTCGCCGAACATCAGCAGCAGCGGCGACACCGCCATCGACATCGCCACCACCAGCGTCAGCTTGTCGGCCTGCACCTCGCCGAGCACGCGGAAGGACTGGGCCGCATCGAACAGCACGAAGGCGAACTCACCACCCTGGGCCAGCACCAGGGCCAACAGGCGTGCGTCCGCCGTCGTGCCGCCGAACAGGCGCCGCAGCACGAACAGCACCACGCCCTTGACGACGATCAGCCCGGCGGTGAGCTGGGCGATCTGCCACGGGAACTTGAGCAGCAGGTCGAGGTTGGTGGACATCCCGACGGCCATGAAGAACAGGCCCAGCAGCAAACCCTGGAAAGGTGCGATGGCCGCTTCCAGTTCATGGCGGAATTCCGAGTCGGCCAGCAGCACGCCCGCCACGAAAGCCCCCAGGGACATGGACAGACCGCCCGCTTGCATCAACAGCGCCAGGCCCAGCACCGTCGCCAGCGCGGCGGCGGTAAACATCTCCCGACTATTCACCCGCGCCACGTGGCGGAACAGCATGTCCAGCGTCGGCCGGCCGATCACCGCCACCACCGCCAGCAAGCCGAGGCCGACCGCCGGATGGGTCAGTGCCGTCGGCCGCCCGGTGCCGAACAGCGGGATCAGGGCCAGCAGCGGGATGACGGATAGATCCTGAAACAACAAAATCGCGAAAGCTTCGCGCCCATGACGAGTGGAAAGTTCGCGCCGCTCGGCCAGCGTCGGCAGCACGAAGGCCGTCGACGATAGGGCCAGGATGATCCCCACCACCGTCGCCGCCGGCCACGACAGGCCCAGATAGCGCCCGGCACCGGCCAGCGCCGCGGCGACCCCGAACAGTTGCAGCGCGCCGAGCCCGAACACCGAACGCCGCAAGGCCCACAGCCGCGAGGGCTTGAGTTCCAGGCCGATCACGAAGAGCAGCAGCACCACCCCGAGTTCGGCCGTGTGGAGCAGGTTGTCCGGGTCGCGCACCAGCTTCACACCGAACGGACCGATCAGCACCCCAACCGCCAGATAGCCCAGCACCGTGCCCAGCCCGGCCCGCTTGAAGAAGGGAACGAGCAACACGGAGGCCAGCAGCAGGGCAGCAAGAGTGGTCAGGGATTGCATGGATATCTATGCACAACAATGGAATGCCGAGTCTCTCACAAACCGGAGACCCGGATGCCCGTGGAAGGATAAGGAAACAATACGACAGAAACTACGGGAGTAGTTCTATAGGGATTCGCCTTACAGGCGTGTCAGGAATCTTTACAGTCGCCTGATTTGGCAATATTCCAAAAAATTACAATTTTTAGAAAAAATCATATATCAGAGCCAATTAACAGCACTAAAGGCAATTTGGCACACTCCCTGCTAAATATTCGACAGAATCACAAAACCCACCGCCGATTCTTCATAAACGCAGGAGACTGGATATGAAACTCAATAAAAACAAGATGTTGGTGGCAACGGCTATCGCGTCGGCTTGCTTTACGTCGGGCGCTGGCGCAGCCGGTACCTTCACGCTGCCGGCGGGCCAGTACTTCACGTACGGCAACACCAACTCCTACTCGCTGCCGGTGGCCGCCTACTATTATGATCAGGCCAATGGCGGTGGCACGGGTCCAGGCACCCCCTACTATGTCGGATCGTCCCCGGGTGCCATCAAGGATCTGGTCGTCATCTACACCGGTGCCAGCGGCACCGACGTGACCACCAATGCCATGGGCTTCGAGGATGCCTACGGCACCCCCAACGGCTCCTCCCCCCAATTCGCATCCACCGATGGCACCAACGTCACCTCCCCGACCGGCGTCGCCTCCAAAGGCATCCAGACCGTCTACAGCAACACCTGGGACGCCAGTCTCGACGCACTCAGCAAGTTCCTGAACGGTGGCACACCGATCTTCTTCTTCAACAACAACGATACGAACAAGGATCAGGATCTGGCCATCTGGGCCAAGCTGTGGATCACCGATGCGAACGGCAATCTGGTCAATCGCTTCCTGTATCTGAGCAATCAGAACATCAATACGAACACCGACCAGCCCTATGGCACGCCCGGCGTTCCCGCCGGCGATGCGACCATCTACAATCCGGGCGGCGCAGCATTGAGCGTATCGGGGTCCGGAGCGGAAGGCGGCGTTGCCAGCGGTGGCGTATCGCCCACCGCCAGTGGCACCAGCCCCTACGACACGAGCTACGTCAGATCCGGCGGCGACGTGCTGATCTGCGACGCAACCCAAGTGGTCGTGACCCCCTCGACTCCCTGCAGCGGCAAGACCACGGCCATCAACCACAACCTGGGCGCAAACCAGGTCGCTTACGCGGCCGACCTTCCCCTGCTGGATACGTGGCTGGCTGATCTGGTCTCTCAACAGGTCGACCTGAGCAAGTACTCGCTGCACCTGCAGCTCAATCTCGGCTGCGACTCCCAGTTCAACGGCGCCTGTACGGAAGTGCAGATCGACAACGGTTACGAGCAGCTCTTCATGGGCAGCTCCAACTCCATCTATAACACCCCGGAGCCGGCTACGCTGTCACTGATGGGCCTGGGTCTGCTTGGCGCTTTCGCATCGCTCTTCCGTCGCAAGACGGCCTGATCAGGGCCTTTAAGGCCGTACGGTCAAGCCGGCGCCCTGCGCTGCAGCAGCAGATCGCTGACGAGCCCCCGGACTTTCCGGGGGCTCCGTCTTTCCGGGCTTGCCAGAAGGCCGGGTAGAAGCCTCGGTACAACACGAGGCCGAAACGCAATTCCGGTAGCTCATAAGCAGGCTACAGCCCTGGGTCCTCACCACCTCCGGCGAGCGCCGCGTCCACCACCCGCCGGCTCAGGTGCGGGGCGAAGCACTCGATGAAGGCGTAGATATAGCCACGCAGCCAGGCGTTCTTGCGCAGACCGATGCGCGTCGTGCTCGATGCGAACAGGTGGGCCGCGTCCAGCATGCCCAACTCCTTGTCTGCCACCGGATCGTAGGCCATCTTGGCGATGATGCCGACGCCGAGGCCCATCGCCACGTAGGTCTTGATCACATCCGAGTCGATGGCGGTAAGTACCACATTGGGCTTCAGGCCCCGGCCGGTGAAGGCCTCGTTGATGCGGTTGCGGCCGGTGAAGGCGAAGTCATAGGTCACGAGCGGATAACGGGCGATGGCTTCCAGCGTCAGCGGCTGCGTCGCCAGGATCGGATGGCGCAGCGGCGCGACGACGCAGCGGTTCCACTGGTAGCAGGGCAGCATCACGATGTCCTCGTGCTCGGCGATGGCCTCGGTGGCGATGGCGATGTCGGCCACGCCGGACAGCACGTATTCGCAGACCTGGCGCGGGTTGCCCTGATGGAAGGACAGACGCACGTTGGGGTAGCGTGTCATGAAGGCCTGCACCACCTTGGGCAGCGCATAGCGGGCCTGGGTATGTGTAAAGGCGATCGACAAACTGCCGCTCGCCTCGTTGCTGAACTCGGCGCCGACTTCGCGCAGGTTGTCCACTTCCTGGAGAATGCGCCCGACGATGGCCAACACCTGCTTGCCGGGCTCAGTGATGTCCACCAGGCGCTTGCCGTGGCGCACAAAGATCTCCACCCCCAGCTCCTCCTCCAGCACGCGGATCTGCTTCGACACGCCGGGCTGGGAGGTAAACAGCGCCTCGGCGGCCTCCGATACGTTGAGACCGTGGCGGGCCACCTCGAATACATAGCGCAACTGCTGGATGTTCATCGGCGCCAGACCTCGTGGAAGAACCTGAAAATAGAATATTAGAACTATAAGTTCTAAAGGTTTAACCTAAAACACCTTCTTTGCTCTAAAAACACGTTCTACGATGCGCCGCACAAGGAATTTGGGCTTATCATGAGTATCGCTTACACGATTGCCGGCTTCTCCGTGGGTGCCATCGTCGGTCTGACCGGCGTGGGCGGCGGGTCCCTGATGACGCCGCTGCTCGTCCTGCTGTTCGGCATCAACCCCTCCGTGGCCGTCGGGACCGACCTACTCTACGCCGCCATCACGAAGGCCACCGGAACGGTCGCCCACGGCATGAAGGGCACAGTGGACTGGACGGTGACGCGCCGCCTGGCCACGGGTAGCATTCCCGCCTCGACGATCACCCTGCTGCTGGTGGGCTATTTCGCTCCCGGCGGCATCGGCGGCGCCGGCAGCCTGATCAAGGTTTCGCTGGGCATCGCGCTGCTCCTCACGGCGGTGGCGATCGTGTTTCGCAAGCAGATCCAGGCCTATGCGCTGAAGCGCTCCGGCGGCCAGGAGAATCCGCAGCGCACCAAGCTGCTGACGATCCTGACCGGTGCCGTGCTGGGCGTACTGGTTTCGATCTCGTCGGTGGGTGCCGGCGCCCTAGGCGTCAGCGCCCTGTTCTTTTTGTACCCGCGGCTGGCGACCTTGCGCATCGTCGGCAGCGACATCGCCCACGCGGTGCCCCTGACGCTGGTGGCCGGCATCGGCCACTGGTTCCTCGGCAGCGTCGACTGGGCCTTGCTGGGCAGCCTGCTGATCGGCTCCCTGCCGGGCATCTGGCTGGGCAGCCACATTTCCACCCGCGTCCCCGACCGGGTGCTGCGTCCGATTCTGGCAACCATGCTGGTCTTGGTGGGCAGCAAGTTGATTGCGGCCTGACCGGGCTTACGAATAAACCAGGAAAACGAAATGTACCGTTACGACCCCTACGACCAGAAGATCGTCGACGAGCGCGTCGCCCAGTTCCGCGACCAGACCCGGCGTTACCTGGCCGGTGAGCTGACCGATGACGAGTTCCGCCCGCTGCGCCTGCAGAACGGCCTGTACATCCAGCGCCACGCGCCAATGCTGCGGATCGCCGTGCCCTACGGCCTGCTGTCGTCCACGCAGGTCCGCAAGCTCGCCCACATCGCCCGCAGCTACGACAAGGGCTACGCCCACATCACCACGCGCCAGAACGTGCAGTTCAACTGGCCCGAACTGAAGATGGTGCCCGAGATCCTCGGCGAGCTGGCCCAGGTCCAGATGCACGCCATCCAGACCTCCGGCGCGTGCATCCGCAACATCACCTCCGACCCCTTCGCCGGCGTGGCCGGCGATGAGTACATCGACCCGCGCCCGTGGTGCGAGGTGCTGCGCCAGTGGAGCACCTTCCACCCGGAATTCGCCTTCCTGCCGCGCAAGTTCAAGATCGCCGTGAACGGCGCCGAGCAGGACCGCGCGGTCATCCAGTGCCACGACATCGGCCTCGAACTGAAGCGCAATGCGGCCGGCGAGATCGGCTTCCGCGTGCTGGTCGGCGGCGGCATGGGCCGCACCCCGATCATCGGTGAGGAAATCAACGCTTTCGTGCCCTGGCAGCACATCATCACCTACAACGAGGCGATCCTGCGGGTGTACAACCGCTACGGCCGCCGCGACAACCTCTACAAGGCGCGCATCAAGATCCTCGTCAAGGCCCTCGGCGTCGCCGAGTTCAAGCGCCAGGTCGAGGAGGAATGGGCCTTCGGCAAGGATGGCGCCAACACCCTGACGGAAGCCGAAGTGGCCCGCGTCGCCGCCCACTTCACGACGCCCGTCTACGAGACCCTGGCGGGCGAGGACGCCGGCTACGCCAGCCAGCGCGCTGCCAACACGGCCTTCGCCGCGTGGGCTCGCCGCAACGTGCTGGCCCACAAGGTGCCCGGCTACGCGATCGTCGTGCTGTCCCTGAAGAACCCCGCCACCGCCCCCGGCGACATCACCGCCGAGCAGCTCGACCTGGTCGCCGAGTGGGCCGACGCCTACAGCTTCGGTGAAGTGCGCGCCACCCACGAGCAGAACCTGGTGCTGGCCGACGTCAAGCAGGCCGACCTCTTCGCGCTGTGGGAGAAGGCTCGCGCCACCGGCCTGGCAACGCCGACCTTCGGCCTGCTGACCGACATCATCTGCTGCCCCGGTGGCGACTTCTGCGCACTCGCCAACGCCAAGTCGATCCCCATCGCCAATGCGATCCAGGCCCGCTTCGACGATCTGGACTACCTCTACGACATCGGCGACATCGAGCTCAACATCTCCGGCTGCATGAACTCCTGCGGCCACCACCACGTCGGCCACATCGGCATCCTCGGCGTCGACAAGAACGGTGAGGAGTGGTACCAGGTCAGCCTCGGCGGCAGCCAGGGCAACGACACCAGCATCGGCAAGGTGATCGGCCGCTCGTTCGCCGCGGCCGAAATGCCCGACGTGATCAGCAAGATCATCGACGTCTACCGGGCCCAGCGCCAGGACGGCGAGCGCTTCATCGACACCGTCCGCCGCACCGGCCTCGACCCCTTCAAGCTCGGCGTGTATGGCGAAGCCGCGATCATCGAAAGGAAGCAACATGCCTAAGCTCATCAAGAACGGCCGCGTGATCGACGACGCCGCAGAAATCCTCGTCCTCGACGAAGTCCAGGGCCCCGAGGCGCTGAGCCTGCCCGATGGTCCGGTGTTCGTGCCCCTCGCCGTGTGGCAGGCCCACAAGGGCGCCCTCTCCGGCCGTGCCGGCCTCGGCGTTTGGCTGGACAGCAGCGAGAGCGTGGACGACCTCGAAGGCGACCTGGACAGCATCGGCGCCATCGCGCTGAACTTCCCCAAGTTCACCGACGGCCGCGCCTACTCCAGCGCGGCGCTGCTGCGCAGCCGCTACGCCTACACGGGCGAGATCCGCGCCATCGGCGATGTGCTGCGCGACCAGTTCTTCTTCATGCAGCGCTGCGGCTTCGACGCGATCCAGCCGAAGGCCGGCAAGTACAGCGACGCCCAGCTTGAAGAAGCACTGGCCAGCCTGAAGGACTTCTCGACGCCCTACCAGGCCGCCATCGACCAGCCCGAACCCCTGTTCCGCCGCACCCAGCGCGCCGCCTGAGCGAGGAGAAACCTCCATGCATCCGAACCAGAACCCCAAGCTCGACGATCCGGTGCTGCTTGCCAGCCTGGAAACCAAGGTCGCCCAGCTCAAGGCCGACCTGGCTGCCTGGGCCGCCGAACTGCCGGCCATCACGATGGCCAACAGCCTCGGCGCCGAAGACATGGTGCTCACCGACGTGATCGCCACCAGCCAGCTGCCCATCGAGATCTTCTCGCTGGACACCGGCCGCCTGCCGCTGGAAACCTACGATCTGATGGCCGAGGTACAGAAGCGCTACGGCCTCAAGCTGAAGTTCTTCTACCCGAACCACGAGGCCATCGAGACCTTCACGCGGGAAAACGGCATCAACGCCTTCTACGACAGCGTCGAGCTGCGCAAGGCCTGTTGCCACGCCCGCAAGGTCGAGCCGCTGGGCCGCGCGCTGGCCGGCAAACAGGCCTGGATCACCGGCCTGCGCGCCCAGCAGTCCACCACCCGCACCGACCTGCCCAAGCGCCAGTTCGACGAGGGCAACGGCCTGGTCAAGTTCAACCCGCTCTCCGACTGGACCGAGAAGGAAGTGTGGGCCTACATCCGCCTCAACAAGGTTCCGTACAACGCGCTGCACGACAAGTTCTACCCGAGCATCGGCTGCGCCCCGTGCACCCGCCCGGTGTCGATCGGCGAGGACGTCCGCGCCGGCCGCTGGTGGTGGGAAAACCCGGAAACCAAGGAATGCGGCCTGCACGTCAAGAAGTGACGGGCACCCAGGAACCATAGAACGAGTAAAGCAATGTCGACGCTCACCAAACAGACCCTGAGCCACCTGGATTGGCTCGAATCCGAAGCCATCCACATCATGCGTGAAGTGGCCGGCCAGTGCAGCAACCCCGTGCTGCTGTTCTCCGGCGGCAAGGACTCCATCTGCATGCTGCGGATCGCCGAGAAGGCCTTCCGCCCCGGTAAGTTCCCCTTCCCGCTAATGCACATCGATACCGGCCACAACTACAAGGAAGTGGTCGAGTTCCGCGACAAGCGCGCCGCCGAGCTGGGCGAGCGCCTGATCGTGCGCTCCGTCGAAGACTCCATGAAGCGCGGCACCGTCGTGCTGAAGAACGAGAACGAGTCGCGCAACAAGCACCAGTCCGTGACGCTGCTGGAAGCCATCGAGGAGTTCGGCTTCGACGCCTGTATCGGCGGAGCCCGCCGCGACGAGGAAAAGGCCCGCGCCAAGGAACGCATCATGAGCTTCCGCGACGAGTTCGGCCAATGGGATCCGAAGAACCAGCGCCCCGAGCTGTGGAACCTCTACAACGCGCGCAGCCACAAGGGCGAGAACATCCGCGCCTTCCCGATCTCCAACTGGACCGAGATGGACGTGTGGCAGTACATCGAGCGCGAGAAGCTCGAGCTGCCGAGCATCTACTTCGCCCACACCCGTCCGGTGGTGATGCGTTCCGGCGCCATCGTGCCGGTCAACGTACCGCTGATGAACGGCGAACTGACCAACCTGCCGAAGGCCGGCGAAGAGATCATCGACCTGCAGGTGCGTTTCCGCACTGTCGGCGACATCTCGTGCACCGCCCCGGTGGAGTCCGACGCCGACAACGTCGAGAAGATCGTGCTCGAAACCGCTACCACCACGATCACCGAGCGCGGCGCGACCCGTCTGGACGACCAGACCAGCGAAGCCTCCATGGAACAACGCAAGAAAGAGGGTTACTTCTAAATGAGCGCCCAACACGTTGAAGACCGCGGCCTGCTGCGCTTCCTGACCTGTGGTTCGGTCGATGACGGCAAGAGCACCCTGATCGGTCGTCTGCTGTTCGACACCAAGGCCATCCTGGCCGACACCCTCACTGCCATCGAGCGCACCTCCAGCAAGCGTGGCATGACCGCCGTCGACCTGTCCCTGCTCACCGACGGCCTGCAGGCCGAGCGCGAACAGGGCATCACCATCGATGTGGCCTACCGCTACTTCTCGACCGGCACCCGCAAGTACATCATCGCCGACGCGCCGGGCCACGAGCAGTACACCCGCAACATGGTGACCGCCGCCTCCACCGCGAACCTGGCGATCATCCTGATCGACGCGCGCAAGGGCGTGCTGACCCAGACCCGCCGCCACAGCTACCTGACCAAGCTGGTGGGCATCCCCCACGTGGTGGTAGCCGTCAACAAGATGGACCTCGTCGATTACGACCAGGCCACCTACGACCGGATCGTTGCCGAGTACAAGGCCTTCGCCGACCAGATCGGCCTCACCGACGTGCGCTTCATTCCGCTGTCGGCCCTCAACGGCGACATGATCGTGGACCGTGGCGAGCGCCTCAACTGGTACGACGGCCCGACGATGATCGACATCCTCGAAGCCGCCCCGGCCGCCCACACCGAGCAGGCCGAGAGCTTCCGCTTCCCGGTCCAGTACGTGTGCCGCCCGCAGGCCTCCGACAACCCCGAGCTGCACGACTACCGCGGCTTCATGGGCCGCGTCGAGTCCGGCGAGATCAAGGTGGGCGACAGCGTCACCGTGCTGCCCAACGGCCTGACCACCAAGGTCAAGGACATCCAGCTGTACGGCGAGTCCCTGCCCAAGGCGATCCACGAGCAGTCCGTGACCCTGCTGCTGGAAGACGAGATCGACATCTCCCGCGGCGACATGATCGTCAGCAGCACCGAAGTGCCAGCCCAGACCAAGCAGGTCGAGGCCATCGTCTGCTGGCTGTCGGAAACCCCGCTGTCGCCGGCGCGCACCTACTGGCTGCGCCACACCACCCGCGAAGTGAAGGCCAAGGTGGCGAGCATCACCCACCGCCTGGACATCAACACGCTGGACAAGGAAGCGGCGACCACGCTGGCCATGAACGACATCGCCCGCCTGACCCTCAAGCTGGCCCAGCCGGTCTTCGCCGACAACTACACCGACTCGCGCGCCACCGGCGCCTTCATCCTGATCGACGAATCCACCAACAACACGGTGGGTGCCGGCATGATCACGGGCTTGAACGCCTGAGCCGACGCGTAGGCTGCATCCCCGGCTGCGGCCGGGAGCCGCAAAGCAAAACCCCCGGACTTACCGGGGGTTTTGCTTTTTGGGGACTGCTGGCGGGATGCCCGCGGGCATCCCGTGCCGCATCGCCGCTCAGGTCGCGAAGACGTGCTTCACGCGCAGGGTTTCAGCGCGCTCGACGAGGCCGATCAGGCGATCGATGTTGGGATGCTTGCCCGGGTTCAGGCGCGCATCCTCGCTGTGCTCCTCGTAGATCGCGATGCCCTGGGTCGCCGCCTCGGGGGTGATCGCGCCGTGGATCTGCGCCAGGTGGTTGTACACCGCCAGCGAGCCGGCCTGGCCGGGCTTGTTCTCGATGGTGGCAACCACCGCGTCGGCGGCGTCGATCAGCTGGATCGCGGCGAGATGGGACACGCCCGGCAGGGTCTTGAGCTTGTCGGCAAAGGCCATGTCCGTCTCCTCAGATGCGCTTGGCCAGTTCGGCGGCCTTGCCGATGTAGCTGGCGGGGGTCATCTCCAGCAGGCGGGCCTTTTCGGCTTCGGGGATGGCCAGCGTGCCGATGAAGGCCTGCAGCGCGTCCTTGGTGATGCCTTTACCGCGGGTCAGCTCCTTGAGTTGCTCGTAGGGGTTGGGCACGGCGTAGCGGCGCATCACGGTCTGGATCGGCTCGGCCAGCACTTCCCAGCAGGCGTCCAGGTCGGCGGCCAGACGGGCCGGCTCGGCTTCCAGCTTACCGAGGCCGCGCAGGCAGGAATCGTAGGCCAACACGGCGTAGCCGAAGGCCACGCCCATGTTGCGCAGCACGGTGGAGTCGGTCAGGTCGCGCTGCATGCGGGACACCGGCAGCTTGTCGGCCAGGTGGCGCAGCACGCTGTTGGCGAGGCCCAGGTTGCCTTCGGCGTTCTCGAAGTCGATCGGGTTGACCTTGTGCGGCATCGTGGACGAGCCGATCTCGCCGGCCTTCAGCTTCTGCTTGAAGTAGCCCAGGGAGATGTACATCCAGATGTCACGGCAGATATCCAGCACGATGGTGTTGGCACGGGCGGTGGCGTCGTACAGCTCGGCCATCGCGTCGTGGGGTTCGATCTGGATGGTGTAGGGGTTGAATGCCAGGCCGAGGGATTCGATGAAGCGGCCGTTGAAGGCTTCCCAGTCGAACTCGGGGTAGGCGGACAAGTGGGCGTTGTAGTTGCCGACGGCGCCGTTGAACTTGGCGGTCAGCTCGACACCAGCGATGGCCTTGCGCACGCGGCGCAGACGGTACACCACGTTGGCCATTTCCTTGCCGAGGGTGGTCGGGCTGGCGGGCTGGCCGTGGGTGCGCGACAGCATCGGCAGCTCGGCGTGCTGGTGGGCCAGTTCGACCAGGCGGGCGATGATCTTGTCGAGGGACGGCAGCAGCACGCCGTCGCGGCCGTCGCGCAGCATCAGCGCGTGGGACACGTTGTTGATGTCTTCCGAGGTACAGCCGAAATGGATGAACTCGGTGACGCGGGTGACTTCGGGGTTGTGGCCAAGGCGCTGCTTCAGCCAGTACTCCATGGCCTTCACGTCATGGTTGGTGGTCGCCTCGATGGCCTTCACGGCCTCACCGTCGGCCACCGAGAACTCGGCGATCACGGCATCCAGCTCGGCGACGGTGGCGGCGGAGAACGGCGCGATCTCGGCCAGTTCGGGCGCGGCGGCGAGGGCCTTCAGCCACTCGATCTCGACCTTCACGCGGTTGCGGATCAGGCCGAACTCGGAGAAGTGCTCGCGCAGCGCGGAGACCTTGGATTCGTAGCGCCCGTCGAGGGGCGACAGCGCGGTGATGGGTTGCAGGTTCATGCGTAAAGCCCTTGAGGCGGAAAAGCAAAGTTCTCTATTTTAGCGTCTTGGAGAGCCGTTCGCCGATGATAAAATCCGGGGTCCCCAATCTGCAGCCCATCATCATGAGCAACGGTCCTCAACAAATGGAACGCTTCATCTTCTGGAGCCGCTGGCTCCAGGCCCCGCTCTATCTCGGCCTGGTCGTCGCCCAGGGAATCTACGTTTACCTGTTCATGGCCGAACTCTTCCACCTGGTGAGTTCGGTCTTCGAATCCGGCGGCCATATCAGCGAAACGGAAACCATGCTGGTGGTGCTCGGCCTGATCGACGTGGTGATGATCGCCAACCTGCTGATCATGGTCATCATCGGCGGCTACGAGACCTTCGTGTCGCGCCTCGACCTGGAGAACCACCCGGACCAGCCGGAATGGCTGTCCCATGTGAACGCCGGTGTGCTGAAGATCAAGCTGTCCACCGCCATCATCGGCATCTCGTCGATCCATCTGCTGAAGACCTTCATCAATGCCGGCAACCTGCCCGAGCACACGATCCAGTGGCAGGTGATCATCCATGTCGTGTTCCTGTTCTCGGCCCTCGCCATGGCGATGGTCGACAAGATCATGAACCAGACCGTCCTGCTGTCCAAACACTAAAGACATCACGTAGAGGGAGCCTCACCCATGACCGCCATCAAACAGGAAGACCTGATCCAGTCCGTCGCGGACGCCTTCCAGTACATCAGCTACTACCACCCGCTGGACTACATCAAGGCCCTGGGCGAAGCCTACGAGCGCGAGGAATCCGCCGCCGCCAAGGACGCCATCGCCCAGATCCTGACCAACTCCCGCATGGCCGCCGAAGGCCACCGCCCGATCTGCCAGGACACCGGCATCGGCATGGTGTTCATCAAGGTCGGCATGCAGGTCAGCTGGCCGGACGCCACGATGAGCATCCAGGAGATGATCAACGAGGGCGTTCGCCGCGCCTACAGCAACCCCGAAAACCCCCTGCGCGCCTCCGTGCTGTCCGACCCCGCCGGTGCCCGCAAGAACACCAAGGACAACACCCCGGCCGTGGTGCACTTCGAGATCGTCGAAGGCCACCACGTGGAAGTGATCTGCGCGGCCAAGGGCGGCGGCTCCGAAGCCAAGTCCAAGTTCGCCATGCTCAACCCGTCCGACGATCTCGTCGACTGGGTCCTGCACAAGATCCCCGAAATGGGCGCCGGCTGGTGTCCGCCGGGCATCATCGGCATCGGTATCGGCGGCACGCCCGAGAAGGCCATGCTGCTCGCCAAAGAATCCATCATGGCGCCGGTGAACATCCATGAGCTGAAGGAAAAGGCCTCCTCCGGCGCCGCCCTGACCCGCGCCGAAGAGCTGCGCCTCGAGCTGTACGAGAAGGTCAATGCGCTGGGCGTCGGCGCCCAAGGCCTCGGCGGCCTGACCACGGTGCTCGACGTGAAGGTGCTGGACTACCCCTGCCACGCCGCCAACCTGCCGGTCGCCCTGGTGCCCAACTGCGCCGCCACCCGCCACTGCCACTTCCACCTGGACGGCTCCGGCCCGGCCAAGATCGAACCGCCGAAGCTGGAAGACTGGCCTGCCGTCACCTGGACGCCGGACCTCAAGTCGGCCACCCGCGTCAATCTGGACACCCTGACCAAGGAAGAAGTCGCCGCCTGGAAGCCGGGCCAGAAGCTGCTGCTCAACGGCAAGATGCTGACCGGCCGCGACGCTGCCCATAAGCGCATCGCCGACATGCTGGCCAAGGGCGAAACCCTGCCGGTGGACTTCACCAACCGCGTGATCTACTACGTCGGCCCGGTGGACCCGGTGCGTGACGAAGTCGTCGGCCCCGCCGGCCCGACCACCGCCACCCGTATGGACAAGTTCACCCGCATGATGCTTGAGAAGACCGGCCTGATCTCCATGATCGGCAAGTCCGAGCGCGGCCCCGTGGCCATCGAGGCGATCAAGGACAACAACTCCGCCTACCTGATGGCCGTCGGCGGCGCCGCCTACCTTGTGGCCAAGGCCATCAAGTCGGCCAAGGTCGTCGGCTTCGCCGACCTGGGCATGGAAGCCATCTACGAGTTCGACGTGCAGGACATGCCCGTCACCGTTGCGGTGGACTCCTCCGGCACCAGCGTGCACAACACCGGCCCGAAGGAATGGCAAGCCAAGATCGGCAAGATCCCGGTCACCGTCGCCTGATCACGCCCCTGCGCAGCACCCGAGCCCGGCCGTCTGGCCGGGCTTTTTTTCGGCCGGCATAAAATCTTTTGGCATAATCCGGACTCTTTCCGGACGCCGCTTCCGCGGCACCTCAGCGATTCCCCATGTTCCGCAAGCTCCGCATCGCCATCCTGCTGTTCATCCTCGCCACCGTCGCCGTCGGCAGCTGGAAATCCAGCGCCCGCAGCACCGCGTGGGACAGTACCCTGCATGTGACGGTCTATCCGATCGCCGCCGATCCCTCCGATACGAGCCGGCGCATCGTTGGCGAGCTGAAGCCTGAAGACTTCGCGGTCATCGGCGACTGGCTGGAGGAGGAACTGCAACGCCACGGGCATTCGCTGCTGCGGCCCCTGGCCATCAACCTGGCCCCGCCGCTCACCAGCCAGCCGCCGCCGTTCCCGGCTGGCGGCAATGCCCTGGCGATGATGGGCTGGAGCCTGCAGCTGCGCTTCTGGGCCTGGCGTCATGATGCCGCCCCCGGGCCGCGACCCGACGTACGCCTGTTCCTGCTTTACCACGATCCGATGCTGACACCAGCACTGGACCATTCGGTCGGCCTCGAAAAGGGCAAGCTCGGCGTCGTGAAGGTTTTCGCCAGCCGCAGCGAGCGCCAGCGCAACGCAGTGATCATCGCCCACGAATTGCTGCACACTCTCGGCGCCACCGACAAGTACGACCTCCACAGTCTTGCGCCGCGTTTTCCCGACGGCTATGCGGAACCCCAACGGCAGCCGCTTTACCCGCAACCGACCGCCGAGATCATGGCCGGGCGCATCCCGCTCGCCGACGACCGGGCAAGGATTCCCGACAGCCTGGCCCAGACCCTCATCGGCCCCCTGACCGCAAGCGAAATCGGCTTGCTGACGATAGACACACGGCATTAACGTAGCGGCCGACGCCGGCTCCGGGCCAACAACAGCATATTTCACAAGGCATGACGCTTGCCCCGTCGCCCCATAAGCACTTTGTGATATTAGTGTCGGCCTGATATCCGTTCACTGCTCTTGTCCGTGTGCCCGGCGTCCCGATGCCCGCTAAAAATCCGCCCCCTGTCCTCCAAGCCCGCTCCCAGGACCTGACCCAAGCCTTTTACTGGTTGGGCTCACTCACCTTCGTGTATCTCCTGCTGTGGCAGCAGGACGGCGGATTTGACCTGGGGTTGGGCCGTTTCCTGCCGCTGCACGCTGCCATGGAGACCGCATCGATCATCGTATCGATGCTCGTCTTCGGGATCGCCTGGAATGCCTATTCCCACACCCGGCCTGGCAACGTAGTGCTGCTCGGCACGGTCCTTCTCGGCACGGCGTTGCTCGACTTCGGACACATGTTCGGCTACGGCGGCATGCCGGACTTTGTCACCCCATCCAGCCCGCAGAAAGCCATCGTCTTCTGGCTGGCCGCGCGTGCCCTGGTGGCCGTCGGCCTGCTGATCACCGCCACCCGCGCATGGCAACCCATGCTGCACCGCCATTCCCGCTACAGCCTGCTCGTGGCGGTATGCGGCTATGTCGGCGCGGTGTATTGGCTCGAGCTGTTCAATGCCGCCAGCTTGCCCGTCCTCTTCGTCCAGGAAAGTGGCCTGACGCAACTGAAGATCGACAGCGAGTATGTGCTGATCGTCCTCTACGGACTTGCGGCCATGCTGTTCTACCGACAGGCCCGCCGAGGCGTCGCCCACAATGCCGCGGACCTGTTCGCAGCCGCGGCGATCGCCGCCCTGTCCGAGCTGTGCTTCACGCTGTATGCGTCGGTCAGCGACATCTTCAATTTCGCCGGCCACATCTACAAGGTCATCTCCTATGGCTTCATCTACCGGGCCGTATTCGTGGACAGCGTGCGCCAGCCCTTTGCGGCCCTCAACCGGGCGCTGGCGAAGGAAAAACTGTGGGCGGCAGAGCAGCACTCCTTCGTTCGCACGCTGGACATGCTCGACGAAGCCGTGCTGGAGTTGCAGCCCGACGGCCGCATCGCCAGCGCTAACAGCGGCTGGTGGCACCTGACCGGCAATTCGCCAGGCGGAGCCCCCTTGGCCGAGACCATCTACGCTGACGACCGCAGTGCCTTCCTGAAATGCCTCGGCGACCTGCAGAACGGCCGCAAGGACGAGTTCCATGGCCGCTTCCGCATCATGGCCGAGGCCGCCTACGAACAATGGATGGAGTGCCGCTTCGTCGCCGAACGCGACGACGAGGGCCAGTTGATCGGCATCCGCGGCGTGCTGCGCGACATCACCAAGACCTACCTGCAGGAGCGCCACATTGCCCACATGGCCCTGCACGACGCCCTCACCGGCCTGCCCAACCGGGTACTGCTGGAAGATCGCATCAAGAAGACGGTGCAACTGGCGCGGCGCACCGATGCGCGGGTTGCCGTGTGCTTCATCGACCTCGACCATTTCAAGAACATCAACGACGCCTACGGCCACAAGACCGGCGACGCGCTGTTGCTGGGCATGGCCAAGACGCTGGAAAAGAGCCTGCGCGACGGCGATACCATCGCCCGCTGGGGGGGTGACGAGTTCGTGGCCCTGCTGCCCGGCCTCACCAGTGCCGAAGACGCCCGCAACGTGGCGCGCAAACTGGTCAGCGTGATGCAGCAGACCTACGAACTGGAAGGCCAGCCCATCAACGCCACCTTCAGTATGGGAATATCCCTGTTCCCGGACGACAGCGACAGCGTGGACACGTTGCTGGCCCACG
Source organism: Pseudomonadota bacterium (assembly GCA_018241685.1). Classification (GTDB taxonomy): domain Bacteria; phylum Pseudomonadota; class Gammaproteobacteria; order Burkholderiales; family Rhodocyclaceae; genus Zoogloea. The sequence goes on along the minus strand of JAFEDJ010000033.1, from coordinate 34,371 downwards.
CCGACCGGGCGATGTTCTACGCCAAGTCCCAGGGCCGCAACAACTTCCAGCTGTTCTCCGACATGTCGGCCCGCGGCCTGGGCAAGAAGGAGCTCTACATCCAGTCGCGGCTGGCCCAGGCGATCCGCGACGGACACATCACCAGCTGGTTCCAGCCCCAGTTCGCCGCCACGCCGGACGCCACCGGCCAGCGCCCGCTGACCGGCGCCGAGGCACTGGCCCGCTGGCACGACGCGGATCTGGGCTGGATTTCACCGGGTACCTTCATCCCGATGGCGGAAACCCTCGGCCTGATCCACGACCTCGGCCAGCTGGTACGCCGCCAGGCCCTTGAACAGTTCGCCCGCTGGCACCGGCTGCGCCCCGATCTGCAATTGTCCCTGAACATCTCCAAGCGCCAGCTGTTCGCACCGGATTTCGTCGATACCCTGCTGGCGGATGCGGGCCACTACGGCCTGCCGGCCGCAGCCCTGATCCTGGAAGTCACCGAATCCGTGGCCTTGATGGAGGTGGAGTGCGCCGAAGAACGCCTGCGCCAGCTGGTACAGGCCGGCTTCACACTGTCCATCGACGATTTCGGCACCGGCTACGCGTCCCTGTCCCAGTTGCACGAGCTGCCGGTCGGCGAACTGAAGGTCGACATTTCCTTCGTGCAGCGGGTCCATACGCCGGACGGCCTGCGCATCCTGCAGGCCATCGTCAATCTGGCCCGGGCCCTCGGCCTGCGCACGGTGGCGGAAGGCGTCGAAGACGAAGCCACTGCTTCGACGCTCATGCAACTGGAAGTGGATGTCCTGCAGGGCTACCACCTGGGCAAGCCCTGCCCGGCGGAGGAATTTGAAAAACTGCCGTTTTTTGCCGGCAATCCAGCACCTGGCCTGGCGCTGGCCGCCACCGGTTGAGACCACGGGATGCGGTCAGGGCGCCTCTTCAGCGGATGATCTCGATGATCTCCACGCCCATCTCGTAAACGCCGGTCTGTTCGAGCCCGTGGCAGCGCCGGACACGCACCCGCGCATGCAGCGGCATGTAGGTTCCGCCGCTGTCAGGGGGCAGCACGGCGACCTCGAAGACTTCGTCCATTCGCGGTACGTGGCTGGAGTGGATGGTCATGCCGCCGACGCCCAGTTCGACACAGGTCCCGACCACCGTCGGCCCCCCGCCGTAGGGCCGGATACCCACCTTGCAGCCCAGCGGAATGCGGCGATCCTTCCGCCTTTCGGTCATTCGGTCCATATCAGCAAATTCCTGCGGTCGAAGCGCGCACCTTACGAAACTCGGCCCCATCCCGCAAGGCTCAGAAACGCTTGCAGGCATCGCGGCGTGACGCTTATCTCACCGGAGTGCCTGGCGCCGGCTCCGCCCGGACGAGACGCAGCTCGCCGTACGCCACCCGCTGGGCAAACGGACGAGTGCTTTCGAGCCCTTCCTGCCAGGAAACCACTTCGTAGGACGTGAAGCCCGCCTGTCCGGCCAGTTGCGCCGCCCGACGCGTGAACACCTGGCGCGCCTCGCCATCGCCCCCCGAATGGATAGCCTTCAGGCGCAAGGCGAGCAGATAGCGGTCGTCACCCCGGCGGGCTTCCTCGATGCTCCAGTTGGGCGCGAAAGGATCGCTGACGATATAGAAAATCAAGGCCCCTGCAAGCATCGAGGCGTTCAGATAGCCCGCGTCCGAGGCCATAAGCACCGCAGCAGGGCCAAGTGCCCACTCCTTTGGAGGGGCACTGCTACAGGCAACCAAGCCTAAGCTTAGCCCGACCATCCCCAAAGATGAGAAACCCACCCGCATTGGCTTAATTGATGTAATTGAAGAGGGACAGATTGCTGACCTTCATGAAACTCTGCTGGGCCGCCTGCAAGTAGATCTGTTGCTGAGAGAGGTTACTCACTGCCGAAGCGTAGTCGGCATCCTGAAGACGCGACAGGGTTTCGCTGTACTGCAGATCGAGGCTACTACCGATATTTTGCTGTGTTTCCACTTCCACCATGCGGGAGCCAACCCCGGCCTGCACACGCGAAACACTGTCCTGCGCTGCGTCCATGCCGGCAATCGCCTGAAGACCACCGAAGCGGGTCACGGCGGCATTGCCCGACTGCAGGGCCGTCGCGAAGTTGCCCATGATGTCGAAGGCGCTGGCCACCGTGCTGACCGAATAGCTGTCGCCCGCAGCCGGCGCACCGCTCAGCGTCAGGGTGACGGCGCCAAAATTGAGGGTCGTATCCGAACCACTGGTCGTAACGGTCGGCGTAATCGGCGCCGAATGGGTGGGGTCGGCGGTGGAGTCAAAGACCTGATAGGTCGGCCCCGCAGCCACGCTGATGTCGTACGCGTGGTTGTTGTAGCCACTGAGGCTCATCCCCGAAACCAGTGCCGAGCCGGTATTGCCAGCCGCACTGAGCGCAAAGGCCGAACCAGTCGGCGCCCGCAGCGTGTTGAAGATCTCATCACCGGAGCTGGTGACCGGCAGATTGCGCGATGAAGAAATCTGCAAAGTGCGTGCGCCCTGATCGCCCTGATAGGTCATGCCGGTCGTCAAACTGCCGACAAACGGCTGCGTGTTGCTGGTGTAGCCACCGAAGATGAATTCACCGGTGGAGTCCTGGCTGTTGGCCAGGCCCTGCAGCGCAGAGAACTGCTGGGTGATATCGGCAGCAATGCTCTGTTGCTCCTTGGTTGAATACGCACCGTTACCGGATTCAACGGCACGGGTACGCACATAGGTAACCAGATCGGTAACCGCGCTCAACTTGCTATCCACCAGCTTGAGCTGATCCGTGGCATACCCTTGGTTGGACGTATACAAGGCGTTGACGCTTTTCGACTGGGTCACTTCCAAGGCCCGCGCCGATGCAACAGGATCGTCCGACGGTGCCAGCACGCGGCGACCGGTGGCAACCTCTTTCTGGCTTTTGATCAGCTGGCTGTTCTGCGACTGAATCTGCGCAACGCCGCTGTCAAAGATCATGCCGGTGGTGACTCGCATGATGATGCTCCTTACTGGCCGAGGGCCAGCACTTGGTCGAAGAGTTTGGAGGCAATGGACATCACCTTGCCCGCCGCCTGGTATGCCTGTTGATAACGGATCAAATTGGCCGCTTCTTCATCGAGATTGACCCCTGCCACCGATTGCTGTGCCTGGACTGCCTGATCCACCAGACTTTTCTGCGCGTCGCTGTTGACACTGACCTCACGGGCCTTGTTGCCAACCGTACTGACCAGCTGGGCATACACCGACTGGAACGTCGCTGACGGCTGGCCGCTCGCTGAGAGCAGCAGTTTGCTCGTCTGGAGATTGCCCAACAGAACCGCATTGCGGCTGTCAGACACGCCTCCCGTATTCGGCCCCAACGTGAAAGTATCGTTGACTTGTGGCGCACCGTTCATGGTGAAGGACACACCACCGACGCTAACCGTCATCCCGCTGGCGTAGGGAATGGAGCTGCCGGCGGGCACTGGCACCGGTGTCGTGGTACCGGGGGGGGTGTAACTCAGCTGCACGCCTGCCGGGAAGCCGGACAACATATTCCCCGCCGTAATGGTCAGCTTCAGCGGCGCCGCAGCGGTACCGAAACTGGCCAGATCGGCCGTGCTCGACACCACTGGCGCGGTAATGCTTGCCGATCCCAGATTGGAACTGGTGGCCGACGCGGTCACCGGCGCCGCGGCTGCGATCATGCGCGTGTCGGTAATGGCGACGCCAATGTTGGCCGCCGCGTTACGGGTGGGCTGGATGACGAAGCTGTCGCCCGCCTTGGATGCCGACGGCGGAGTGATCGACAGCCCGACTGCAGCAGGGCTCACCGACATCCCGTCGGAAAGGCGGGTCAGCGAATAGTTGCCGGCGCTGTCCGTGAAGACGAGCTTGTAGTCGTCACCGGTCAGTTTGGAGACATCGTTGAACTTCACGGTCGGCGGTGTCGTCGTATTGCTGGAGTCGCCAAGGACGGTGGCACCGGGTACCGTGAAGAAGGATGTACCCAGATTCCCGTTGAGATCCTGGCCCAGGGCATGCTGAGCGTTGAATGCGGAGCTCAGGCCAACGGCAATCAGACCGAGCTGGTTCTGGGTAGCATCCAGAGATTCGGAACGCATCGCCAGCAGACCACCGAGCTTGCCGCCTCCCAGCAGACTCTCCGGTACCGTCAGCGGGGCGCCACTCGGCGTGATGATATTGACGTTGAGGCGGGTCGGGTCGGTGGAGGACGGGCGGGCTTCGAGCTTGGTTGCACTGATACCGACCACCAACGGCTGGCCGGTACCGATGAAGACCGACATGGAGCCGTCGCTGGCGGTGGTGGTGGACACCCGTACCAGCTGGTTCAGCTCTTTCACCAATTGGTCGCGCTTGTCGAGCAAGTCGTTGGCCGGCTGGGACGAGCCCGCCTGCTGGGCGATGGCGATCTGGCGATTGACGTCGGCGATCTGCTCGGCGTAGGAGCTGATCGACGTGACGGTGTCCTTGATCTGCCCCTCGACGCCGGAGCGGATGTCACTGAGGCGGTTGGCCAGGTTCTGGAAGCGGTCCACCAGGCTCTGGGCCGTGGAGATCATCGACTGGCGGGCCGGGATACTGGACGGATTGGCCGCCACTTCCTGCACACCCTGGAAGAAGGAATCCACCGCGGGTTCGAGGCCCACCGTGGAATCCGCCAGCATGTTGTCGATCTGGCTGATCTCCGTGCTGTAGGTGTTGTACTCGTTGTACTTGGTGTCGGCGGACATCACCTGGCCGGTCAGGAAGCTGTCGTAGGCCCGCTTGATCGTATCGATCTTGGTCCCTTCGCCAAAGAAACCCGCCCCGCTGAACATTGCCGGATTGGTACTCTGGACCGTCGTCTGGCGGCTGTAACCGGCCGTTCCCGCATTCGAGATGTTGTGGCTGGTCGTGATCAGCCCCGCCTGGGCGGCGTTGAGTCCGGTGAGGCCAATATTGAAGATGCTGCTGCCCATGATCCGCGTCCCTGATTCGGAGGTATCTACGGCAGACTACGCAAGAACTTTGCCAGCAAAGAACCGGCAAACACCGCCGCTCAGGCGCTGGGGGTGGAACCTGCCGCCAGGGCGACCTTGAGGGTATTACCGTTGATGATGCGGGCAAGCTTGTCCGCATACATGGGATCGGTGGCGTAACCGGCGGCCTGCAAGCCACGGGCAAAGCGGGTCGCATCCGTCTGGCCGACCACCGCGGCGTAGCGCGGGTTGCCGCCGATCAGGCGGGCATAGTCACGGAAAGACTCCGCGTAGGAGCCATAGGCGCGGAAGCGGGCGCTCTCCGTCGCCGCCTGCCCGTTGCGGTGCTCGGTGGTGGAGGTACTCACCGTGGCCCCGGTCCAGCTACGCCCTGCCTTGATGTTGAAAAGGTTGTAGCTGGGCGTGCCGTCGGCATTCTTCAGCTCGTGCTTGCCCCAACCGGTTTCGAGGGCCGCCTGCGCAACCAGGAAACGGGCCGGAATACCGGTGGCCTTGCTGGCCTCGACAGCCTGAGGCCACACCTTGTCGACAAAGGCCCGGGCCCGGCTGCCGGCCGGCATGCCCGACAGCTGTGGGGCAACGGTGCTCGATGCATCCGCAGCCGGCAAGCTTCCGGCAGGATTTGCCGCTTCACCACCAGCCTTTGCCGCCGGCGGTACCGCGGCATCGAAGTTCCGCCGGATCGTCGGCTCCAGTGGCACCGGACCATCCGGCAGGGTCACCGACTCCCGCCCCTGGGTCATCTGCCGCTCGATGACTTTGGCGAGCCCAAAACCACGACCGCGGGTGGAAAGCTGCATGGACATCTGCTGATCGAGCAGAGACTGGTACATGCGCGCCTCTTCGCTGTCGAACATGCCGCCCTTGGGTGTCGCATCGCGCATCGACTTCATGACCTGCTGCACGAACAGGGCTTCGAACTGGCGGGATGCTTCCTTGATGGCTTCCGGCGAGTTGTCCTTCGACAGACGCTTCAGACCGGACAGCGTGTTCGGGTCGAGAGCGTTGATCTGGCTGAAATCCGCCATCAGATCACCTCGAGCTCGGCCCGCAGCGCACCGCTGGCCTTCATGGCCTGCAGGATGGCAATCAGTTCAAGAGGGTTGGCGCCGACCGCATTGAGCGCCTTGACCACGTCGGCCAAGTTGGTGCCGGCCTTGATGTTGAACAGCGTACTGCCCTCTTGCTTGATATCCACCGAGCCCTTGTTGGTGACCGCCGTCTGACCACCGGACAACGCACCGGGCTGGCTCACCTGCTGTTCGTTATTGACTGTCACGGTCAGGCTGCCGTGGGCTACGGCACAGTTCTGCAGTGCCACCTTCTGGTTCATGACCACCGACCCGGTCCGCGAATTGACGATCACCTTGGCGGCCTGCACGGCCGGCGTCACGTCGAGGTTCTCGAGACGGCCGAGAAAGGCCACGCGGAGGTTGGGATCTTCCGGCGCCAGCACCTGGATCTGCCGCCCATCGACAGCCTGGGCGGTACCGGGCGCAACGCGGTTGATGGCATCGACCACGTTCTGGGCCGTGCCGAAGTCCGCGTCGTTGAGTTCGACGAAGACGGAATCCCCCTGCCCCACCGGACTCGCCACCGCGCGCTCCACCGTGGCCCCGCCCGGAATGCGTCCGGCTGACAGGTGATTGACGGTCACCTTGGCGCCTCCCGCCGAACCGCCGGCCCCACTCACCGCCAGGCTGCCCTGGGCCATCGCATAGATCTGTCCATCGGCCCCCTTCAGCGGCGTCATGACCAGGGTGCCGCCTTTCAGCGAGCGTGCATTACCCATCGACGAGACCGTCACGTCGATCTGCTGGCCCGGACGCGCAAACGGCGGCAAGCTGGCAGTGACCATCACCGCCGCGACGTTCTTGAGCTGCAGGGACTGGCCAGGCGGCAGCGTGATGCCCAGGTTGCCGAGCATGTTGATGATGCTCTGCACCGTGAACGGCGTCTGGGTGGTCTGGTCGCCAGAGCCATCGAGGCCGACCACCAGGCCGTAGCCGATCAACTGGTTCTGCCGCACACCACCGATCGATGCCAGATCCTTGAGGCGCTCGGCCCGGGCTGGCACCGCAATGGTCAGACTTGCCGCGACGACAAGGGCGAGACACAGACGGAACAGGAAAGACATATCCATGCCCCTCAGAAAGGCAGCACGTTCACGAAGAAACGCTGCAGCCAGCCCATGTTCTCGGTTTCATCGATATAGCCGTTGGCCCGGTACTCGATGCGCGCATCGGCCACCTGGGTGGACTGCACGGTGTTGCCACCAGTCATGTACACCGGATTGACGATGCCTGAGAAGCGGATGAATTCGTTGCCCTGGTTGATGGCGATCTGCTTTTCGCCGGACACCAGCAGGTTGCCGTTGGACAGCACCTCAATGACGGTCGTCGTGATCGTACCGGTGAAGGCATTGTTGGCCGCCGCGTCCCCCTTGCCGCCGAACTTGCTCGCGTCGGACGCCGTCGCCCCGAGCCCGTTGAGCGCGCCGGCCAACGGCACCTTGGCCAGGCCGGACAACGACGCGCTGAGACTGGAATTGCGCTCCGCCGTTGCCGACGACTTCTTGCTTGCGGCGGTCTGTTCGACCAGATTGATGGTGATCACGTCGCCGACGAAGCGGGCCCGCCGATCTTCGAACAACGGGCGCGAGAAGCTCGGCTGGAAGATCGAACCTGCCTGGGACGCCTGGGACGTCCGCGGCTCCGGGCGGATGGTCATCGGCTGGTGCACGGCGGTCGGCGGCGTGCTCTGCAGCGCGGCACAGCCGCTCAGCCCAGCGAGCAACAGCACGAAAAAAGGACGGGACAGAAACACGATCAATCTCCGCGGCTCAGGACTTACAGGGAGGTCAGCTTGCCGAGCATCGCATCGGACGTGGACACCGCCTTGGAATTGAGCTCATAGGCACGCTGGGTCTGGATCATCAGCACCAGTTCCTCTGCCACGTTCACGTTGGAGGACTCCACGTAGGTCTGGTTGAGCACGCCGACGCCATTGGTACCCGGCGTGTTCGGATTCGGCGTTCCGCTGGCAGCGGTCTCGAGGAACAGGTTTTCACCGACACTCTGCAGGCCGCCAGGATTGACGAAGCTGGCCACCTGGATGTTGCCGATCTGGGAAGGTGCGGTCTGGTTGGGCAAGGTCACCGATACCACGCCGTCCTTGCCGATGGTCAGGGACAAGGCGTTGGAGGGGATCGTGATGGCCGGCTGCAGCGGATAGCCGCTGGAGGTCACGATCTGCCCATTGGAATCCTTCTGGAAAGCACCGTCCCGGGTATAGGCGGTCGTGCCGTCGGGCAGCAGGATCTGGAAGAAGCCCTCGCCGTTGATCGCTACGTCCAGCGCATTGCCGGTCTGCGTCAGCGAACCCTGGGTGTGGTTGCGCTCCGTCGCGATGGGCCGCACGCCGACACCGATCTGCAAGCCCGACGGAATCGTCGTCTGCTGCGTCGACTGGGCGCCGGGTTGGCGCAGGTTCTGATACAGCAGATCCTCGAAGACCGCCCGTGAACGCTTGAAACCATTGGTGGAGACGTTGGCCAGATTGTTGGAGATGACGTCCAACTGGGTCTGCTGGGCCTCGAGGCCAGAAGCGGCGGTCGAGAGGGAACGGATGAGCATGGAGGGCTCCTGGTGTCTGGTTACTGCACCGGCAAGATCGACCGATGCAGCGGATTCGATACTAGACAGAGCAAGAGGTGTTCCAGCCTCGGAGCAGACCGGAAAAGCCCCTTCTATTCCGGTTTCGTCAGCACCATTCAGCTCTTGGAAACGAGCTGCGTGGCGGACTGGTCCATCTCCTTGGCGGTCGTCAGCATCTTGGTCTGCATTTCGTACTGCCGGGACAGGGAAATCATCGACACCATCTGCTCGACGACATTGACGTTGCTGCCCTCCAGATAGCCGGCGGCAACCTTGACGGCAGGATCTGCCGGCGCCTGGGCACCATTTGCCAGGCGGAACAGCCCATCGGCACCACGCTGCAGATCCTGCTCGGGCGGATTGACGAGCTTGAGCTGGTCCACTGCGCTCGTGTTGTTGCGGGAGCCGGAGCGCTGAACCGTGGACAGCGTGCCGTCGCCCCCCAATTGCATTTCCACATCCGGCGGAACAGTGATCGGACCACCGTTGCCGAGCACCGGCAAACCGCTGCGGGTCTGCAGGACGCCGTTGGGACTGACCTCAAAGCTGCCGTTGCGCGTATAAGCTTCAGTACCGTCCGGCAACTGCACGGCAAACCAGCCCTTGCCCTGGATCGCCATGTCCAGCCCACGCCCGGTACTCTGCAGCGCGCCGGAAGAAAAATCGTCCGACACGCTGGCATCGACGACGAAGGCCCGGGTCGGCAACAAGGCGTTCTGGACCGGCACCGCGCGCAGGCGATGCAGTTCCGCCTTGAAGCCGGTACTGGTGGCGTTGGCCATATTGTGGGCAACGGATGCCTCCTGCCCCATCGTAGAGGAGGCGCCAGTCATCGCGGTATAGATCAGACGGTCCATGACTTATCCCGAAGGGTTCATCAACGCAGGTTGACCAGCGTCTGCAGCACCTGATCCTCGGTCTTGATGGACTGGGCATTGGCCTGGTAAGCACGCTGCTGGGTGATCATATTGACCAGTTCGGCAGTCAGATCGACGTTGGAGTCTTCCAGGGCGCCAGACTGGATCACCCCCAGCACGCCGGTGCCCGGGGCATTGGGCTGCTCCGGCCCGGAGTCGCTGGTGGACACCCACTGATTGCCGCCGATGGACTTGAGGCCGTTCGGGTTCTGGAAGCTGACCAGATACACCTGCCCCATGACCCGCGACTGACCATTACTGAAGTTGCCCAGCACCGTACCGTCGGCACTGACGCTCAGGCCCGACAGCTTGCCGGTGGTGAAGCCGTCCTGGGTCAGCTGGTTGATCCCGTAGCTGTTGCCGAACTGGGTCGTGCCGGCCAGATTGACATCGAAGCTCAACTGAGTAGTTGCACCCGTCGTAATGTCGTAATTGACCTTAACCTTGGAGCTCGGGCTCTGCACATAGGCCATTTGGGTCGGATTGGCCGGATCGATCTGGTAGAGGCTGCTGCTCTGGAAGACACCGTTGCTGTCAAAACTGATCGACATCCAGCGGTTTTCGGTGGTGGTCTGCGGGGGGGTCTGGGACTGGGCCAGCTTCTGCGCATCCGCGTTGATCTGCGGCGGCAGCCCATCCAGACTGCTGTATACGTCCCAGGTGTTGGCCTGGGCGGTCTTCACGAAATACAGGGACTGGGTGTGCGGATTACCGAGAGAATCGTAGACCGTCTGGGACGTGGAGCTCGTGTAGCTGGACGGATCATTGATGCTGAAGTTGGCATTGCTGCCCTGTGTAGTCGTCGCGGGCAGCAAGGAAGCCAATGTACCGGTCACGGTGATGCCGGACAGACGACCCGTACGGGCCGACGTGAACGTAATGGCCGGGGTACTATCGCCCGACACCTTGATACGCCCCTTGAGGGAACTCTGATCGATGGAGGTCTGGATCGCCGCAGCCAGGGATCCCACGTCGCTATAGGTTCCAGCCGGCAGGTTTACCACCGTGGAGCCGGTTTCACCATCGAGCTGGAAGGTCAACTGGTCGGTCGAAGCGATCGTGAAGGACGGAGAGGGCCCCGTCAGCGAAGTGATCGCCGCGCTGGTCCCCGACGCCGCAGTGAGCGACGTCGGCGTGGCCGAGCGGGAGTCCAGATTGACGTTGTAGCCGGCATTGCCGGTCGCCTGAGGCTTGGCATCGCTGAGATTGAGCTTGAGATCGCCGGTCGCCCCCGTCAGCACGCCATTCGCGTCGGCAACCTTGCCAGTCAGGCGCAACCCCTGGGCATTCACGATGTAGCCGTTCTTGTCGGTCTGAAACTGACCGTTCCGGCTATAGGTAATGGCCCCTGCGTTATCCATGCGGAAGAAACCCTGACCATTGATCGCCAGGTCCAGGCCATTGGTACTGGTCGTGATATTGCCCTGGCCGAACTGCTGGGCAACCTTGGAAACCTGCGCACCGATACCCACTTGGGTCGCACCGCTTGCCAGTGAGGCCGCGAACACGTCGGAGAACTGGGCAACGGCTTCCTTGTAGCCGACGGTCCCGGAGTTGGACACGTTATTGCTGATCGCTTCAAGGGCCTTGGACGCAATCGACAGGCCGCTCAAACCTTGTTGGAATCCCATTTTCGTCTCCGCTTACAGAATCTGCTTGATATCGGACAGGCCGACGGTATTACCCGACCCCACATCCAGCGACACGCTGCCCGTGCTGGAGCGCAGCACGCTATTCACCGTAGTCAGCGTCAGCGCTGTCGGCTTGACGTCGGTATCGCCACGGGTCGCGCTGACACTGATCGTGTACTTGCCGTCGGCCGCGACGCTGCCGTTGTTGGTTGTGCCATCCCAAGCAAAATTGTAGACCCCGGCCTCATCGACGGCGCCCAGTTCCATCTTGCGCACCTCGTTGCCGCTGGAATCCTTGATCGTGACCGTCACCTTGTCGGCGGGGCTGGTGACCTCGAAACCGCCGTAAGCCTTGCTGCTCGACAGGGCCAAGGAATTGCCCGAGACCATCACGCCCTTGCCCACCAGCGCCGCGGCTTGCAGCGCGTCGCCGGACTGGGACTGATCGAGCAGGGAAGTCAGCGTCGCATTGAGCTTGTCGATGCCACTTACGGTGCTGATCTGGGCCAGCTGCGACGTCATCTGCGCGTTGTCGGTGGGGTTCAGCGGATCCTGATTCTTGAGCTGCTCGGTGAGCAGCTTCAGGAAGCGGGTCTGTGCATCGTCAGTCTTGCTGGTGGATGTCGTCGAAGATTTCTGCAACGCCGCCAGCGCATCCGCGGCAGTGGTCGAAGTGCTGGAATTGACGGTACTCATCATCGTGCTCCGTTACGCTTACTGGCCGATGGCCAGGGTTTTTTCCATCAGGGACTTGGCCGTCCCCATGACTTCAGCATTGGTCTGGTAGGCCCGGGACGCCGAAATCATGTTGGTCATTTCTTCGACCACATTCACATTCGGCAGCGCCACGTAGCCTTCCCCATTGGCGGCCGGGCTCTTGGGGTCGTACACCATGCGCATCGGCGCCGCGCTTTCGACAATCTGCGTGACCTGCACGCCCTGGGCACCTGGCCCGGCCATCGGCGTCGCCGCAAAGACCACCTGCTTGGCCTTGTAGGGCTGGCCATTGCTCGAGGTGATGCTGTCGGCGTTGGCCAGGTTGCTGGCAGTCGTGTTGAGGCGCAGAGACTGGGCGGTCAGCGCGCTACCGGCCACGTGGAAGACGTTGAGCATGCTCACGATGCGCTCCTTACTGACCCTGGATGGCTTGCTGCATGGAGCGCAGCAGGCCGTTGATGAAGGTGATGCTGGCCTGGTACTGCACCGAGTTTTCGGCAAACGCACTGCGCTCCGCATCCATGCTCACCGTATTACCGTCGATGGCGCCCTGCTCTTCCGTCCGGTACTTGAGGCTGGCATCCAGCACGTTGCCGGCACTGCTGCCCGGCAGGTGAGCAACAGACGTCGTGGCGAGAGGCAGCCCACTCGTCTTTCCCCCCAACGCGCCATTCAGGGCTTCGCGGAAGTCGACGTCACGGGCCTTGTAGTTGGGCGTGTCGGCATTGGCGATGTTGGAGGCGATCACTTGCTGGCGATACGCCCGCACGTTCAGCGCCGTCTGATGGAAGCGCAGTTCGTTGTCCAGTCGATCGGCCATTTGATTCACCTTTAAAGTTTGTTCCCTGCGGTGCCGTTACATTTTTCGTTCATGCAAGGCAGCGCGGTCTTCGTGCAATTCAATGCACCTTCCGTGCCAAGCACTCTACGCGGCAAGCGGCGACATTGATGGCCCAAACAGGCGGTAAATCCGGCATCAATTTAATGCCTGTGCGCAGCCCCTCCCGGCCGCCACGGCAAACTTTGCCGCCCGAACCGGCAAGCGCCGCCCGCCTCAAGCCGTAGTCGGCACGGGGACATCTGTTTTTTTCGCACTTCGGCGCCGGACGTGGTCGAATAGGAACACACATCCCTACTCTTCGCTCCATGAAGTCCGTCTTTTGTCACCTGCTGTCCGTACTGGCTCTGCTGGGCCTGGCACACCCGTTTCAACCCGCTTTTGCGCGCCAGGATCCCGCCCCCGTACGTGCCGAGGTTGCCCGTTTCCTCAACATACAAAGCCATAGCCTGCCCGGCGAAGTCAGCGTCCAAGTTGGCGATTTTGCCTCCGACAACGCTCTGCCGGCCTGCCTCCAACTAGAAGCTTTCCTGCCGCCCGGCAGCCGGCAATGGGGCCGCCTGACCGTGGGCGTGCGCTGCCTTGCGCCAAGCACCTGGTCTGCCTACGTACCTGCCGAGGTTCGGGTCAAGGGCGTTTATCTGGTTACGGCGGCGCCCCTGCTCGCCGGGCAGATCATCGGCACCAATGATCTACGTCGTGAAACCGGCGAGCTGAGCGCCCAGGCCTCAGATGTCCTGACCGATCCTTCCCAGGCTATCGGCTACGCCGCCCGGATCTCCCTGGCGGCCGGCAAACCGCTCGCCGCCAGCCACCTGCGCCTGCCGCCCGCCGTCGTTCAAGGCCAGCCGGTGAAGGTCATTTCCCGAGGTGCCGGGTTCGAAGTCGCCAACGATGGGACAGCCCTCAGCACCGCCAGCGACGGTCAGGGGGCACAAGTCCGCCTGAGCACCGGGCAAGTGGTACGCGGCGTGGCGCGCAACGGCGGATTTATCGAAATCATTACGCCTTGAGGCGTTCCCCACCGCACCCGAACGGGTTAAAGTTTTGGTCCCATGAGTCGTTGACTCGAACGACTTCTGGAAGAAAGGGCAAGACCGTGAAGATAGACAATTCCGTCAAATCGGCCGGTGGCCTGCCGTCCAACGACGGGCGGACCCGCGCCTCCAAAGACGCGACCAAATCCCAGGCATCGAATGGTGATACCGACAAGGTGGAGATCTCCTCCCTCTCATCGCGCATGCAGCAGATGGAAGAAACCATCTCCGGGACTCCCGTCGTGGATAGTGCAAAGGTCGATGAAATCAAACAGGCCATGAGTGAAGGGCGTTTCAAGGTGGACACCGGCAAGGTCGCCGACGGCCTGATCGAAAGCGTCCGCCAGATGCTCTCCACGCAGACCGGCAAAGCCTGATAAAAGATGGCAACCGTCGATCAGAACTTCATCCATCGCCTCGCCATTCTGATCGGTGAAGAGCGCGCCGGCTTGCAGCAGTTCTTAGCGCTGCTGCAGCGGGAGGAAGAATTGCTTGTCGCTGGCCAGATCGATGCATTGACCCTGCTGGCCGAGGAAAAGACGAGCCAATACCGTGCCCTGCAACGCCTGTCGGATGACCGGACAGTGATGTTCACGCGGGCTGGTGCTCGGGTTACCAACGAGAATATCCGGCTTGCCCTCGGCGGCCTGCCTGAAGCGCTCGCCAACTGGGACAAGGTGATCGCCATGGCGAGCGAGGCCAAGGAGCGCAATCGGGTCAATGGACAATTGATCCTTGAGCGCCTGCAGAACAATCAGCAAGCCCTGAGCACGCTGCTGGCCGCCGCCGAACATCCGCAGATCTACGGCCAGGACGGCCAGTCGCGGCCAACTGGAGGCAGTCGCCACCTCGGCTCGGCCTGAGCAGATCGCCCTCGACGCCTGCGGCTTGACCGCTTCAGCCGCTTATCAACGTGCGCCCGGAGTTGGAGTCACCGCCGACGGCTCACTGACGGCAGCACCAGGAACTGCAGCCGGAGACTGGGGCGGGAGCGCAGTCGAGGGCAGGATGGAGTCGGCAACACCCGATGCCTTGACGGGCTTTCCAGGCTCCGGCTCGGCCACCCGCGACTCGATCAGGATGGTGACTCGACGATTACGGGCACGCCCGTCCGGAGTCGCATTGTCGGCAACCGGCCGCTGATCGCCGTAGCCGGCTGCAGTCAGGCGAGCTGGTTGCACGCCATTCTCGACAAACAAGCGCACCACGCTTGACGCCCGCACAGCGGACAGCTCCCAGTTCGACGGGAACATTGGGGTTGCGATCGGCGTCACGTCGGTATGCCCTTCGACCGTGATGGGGAACTCTGCCCCGGCGAGCACCTGCGCAACCGCACGCAGCGCACGCACGGCGTCGGGGCCGAGCTGGGCGTATCCCGGCGCAAACAAGACGCTGGCATTGATCTCGACGGTGATCCCAAATGCCCCTTCGGTGACCCGCACCTGCCCATCGGCCACCAACGGAGCCAGCACCTTGCGGATCTCTTCGGCCATGTTACGCACCCGCTCGGCCTTCGAGCGGCGCGCCTCATCGGTCTCGCCGGCAGCATTCGGCGGCGTTGCAGTGCTCGGACGGATCGGCGAGATAGGATTCGAAACGATCCGCGGATTCTCGCTGTTGGCGATATTGCGGAAGGCGTTCACCACCGAATCAGACATGATCCGGTACTTGCCCTCATTGAGGGACGAGAGGGAATACATCACCACGAAGAAGGCGAACAGCAGGGTGATGAAGTCGGCGTAGGAGACCAACCAGCGCTCGTGATTCTCGTGCTCGTCTTCCTTCTTTCCACGCCGCGCCATGCTCTCAACCCACGTAGCCGCTGAGACGACGTTCGATGATGCGCGGGTTGTCGCCGTTGGCGATTCCGACCAGTCCGTCGAGCAGCATCTCGCGCATGGAAACCAGTGTTCCGATGACAGCCATGAGCTTCTTGGAGACCGGCAGGAAGATCAGGTTGGCCGAGCCCACGCCATAGATCGTTGCCACGAAGGCGACGGCGATCCCCGAACCGAGGCGCGACGGATCGGACAGGTTCTCCATCACATGGATCAAGCCCATCACCGCGCCCAAGATGCCAATGGTCGGCGCATAGCCGCCGGCTGCCTCCCAAACCTTGGCCCCCTGCTTCATCTGGGCCTCCCAAGTGTCGATATCCACCTCCAGCACATCCCTCAGGCGCTCCGGCTCGACGCCATCCACCAACAGCTGGAGGCCCTTCTGGATGAAGGGGTCCTCAAGTGCCGGAATCTGCGCCTCCAGCGACAGCAACCCTTCCTTGCGAGCGACATGGCTCCACTCGACAATCTGGGCGATCAGTTCGGCGTGGTTCAATGCCGGCGGCACGAAGACCCAGCGGATCATCCGGACCCCTGTCCGGAAAACCTGCAATGAGCTTTGCAGCATAACCGCCCCCAGGGTACCCCCGATGACGATCATGAAGGCGGTGGGCTGGATCAAGGAGCCGACATGCCCGCCTTCGAGTACCTGGCCGATGAGAATCGCCGCCAGGGCAAGGGTGATCCCGATAAGGCTGATGCTGTCCATGCGTGCCCTCTGGCTGTGGTTCAGGATGCCGCGGGACGCCGACCGCGGGCACGACCGTCAGCCTTGGCCTTCACCATGCCCTGCGCCACGCCTGAGATACGGGCTCGCAACCGAGCGATGGCCTGGCTATGCAGTTGACATACACGCGATTCCGATACGCCGAGGACCTCGCCGATCTCGCGCAGGTTCATGTCTTGTTCGTAATAAAGCCCCATCACGGTCTGCTCCCGCTCCGGCAGGTCGTCGATAGCCCTCACCAGCACGTCGCGCATGCTCCCCTCAAGCAGCAAAGTCAGGGGATCATTGCCTTCCAGCGTTATGTGGCGTTCCAGATAGTCGTCCTCCCCGTCGCTCGTGAAATCCTCGAAATACACCAGCTGGTAGCCGCGCGCCTCCTGCAGCATGTGCTGGTAGTCGGAGAGAGGGAGCCCGAGGGAGTCGGCCAGTTCCTTTTCCGTGGGCGGGCGGCCGTTCTGCTGTTCCAGCTGGTGCACGGCCGCCTCGATACGCCGCATATCCCGCCGCAGGCTGCGCGGTAGCCAGTCGTTCTCGCGCAGGCCATCGAGCATGGCACCACGGACACGCTGCACCGCGTAGGTCTCGAACTGCGCCCCCAGGCCTTCTTCGTAGCGGTTGATCGCGTCGAGCAGGCCCAGCATGCCGTTCTGAATAATGTCCTCGACCTGAACGCTGGCCGGCAACTTGGCCATCAGGTGATAGGCAATGCGTTTGACCAGCGGCGCATACTGGACGACGAGCTGTTCTTTATCGAGGGTGCCGGAGGCGGTGTACATCTTTCATCAGCTTTCTGGTCTGAGTTGCCGGGGCCGTCCGCATGTTACGAGACAGCCACCGGCAACGCTACGCTTCTCTTCGCCCCGTGCGACACAATCCACAAATCGGTCGAATCAGCCCGCCATTCCGGCCTGGGCCGACCAGGCCCGCAGGCGCCGGATGAAGGCGCTGGCCCCTTCCGCAGGATGACGGGCACCCAGGGGCGTCGTCATTGCCTCAGCCAGCGGATCGCGTTCCACCTCGCCCCTCCATGCGAGCGGCAAACCGACATGGCGCGAACTGAAATCCTGCAAGCTGGCGAACAGGGCGGTCGCATCGGCCCGGTCACGGGCGCCGCTGACGGCAATCTCCAGGGAGCCTGCCCCGGCGGCGGCCAACCCCTTGATCCATTGGCAAGCGCCGCGCGCGCCCACGCCGCTGGCCTCCACCACCAGCAGGCGTCGCCCCGCAGCGCGGGCAAAAGGGGTCAGACGACGGGCATCGCCGACCGTATGGATGGCCAGCAGATCGGCGCGACGCTGCAACTCGGCGATACCGGCCTCCAGCCGTGCGTGATGGCCGGCGCCAAGGAGAGGAACGGCCTGCACCGTCGCCGCAGCCGGCACGACCCATAGACCGTCAGCCACTTCACGCATCGTCTCGGTGACATCGAACTGCCCCTGCAGCGCTCCGAGCAGATCGCCCCCTTCCGGAAAGCCGAAAGCAGCCAGCAGAGAGCCGCGCTCAGGCGCATGTTCATCGATCGCTACCACACGCCGCGCGCCGTCGGTCAGCGCCAGCAAGGTCTGTACGGCCAGATCGCGGGGTGCGCGGCCCGACGTGAACAACGCCACCACGGCAGAGGGCGTACGACGGAACAGGCGACGCAGGCCGGCAGCCTGATCGGAAGCGTGCAGCATCTTAGAGGCCTCCCCTCAGACTGGCACTCCCCTTGCCTCCGGTGGCCAGCAGCAGGCCGGCCTCCAGGGGGTCAAGACGGAACGGCGAGGCGGCGGGCAACTCGCGCAGCGCCTGACCAAGGAGCTTGTCCCGATTGGGCAGATGCAGATCCTCCGGCACCCGCTGGCCGTTGGCCACGTAGAAGACTTCCACCTGACGGCGGACCGCCACGTCGAGGACCGGAGCCAGCGACATGGCCTCGTCCATCTTGGTGAGAATCACCCCAGCCAGATCGTCACCAGCATAAGCATTGACCACATCGTCGAGAGTATCGCCACGGCTGGTGGCATTGAGCAGCAGCAGGCGCGACACCTTGCCGGCCCCCGTCAGCATCGCCGCCTGCTCGGCCACCATCTTGTCGCGCTGGCTCATGCCCATCGTGTCGATCAGCACCATGTGCTTGTCACGCAGACCGGCCAGGGTTTCGCGCAGATCGGTCGCGTCGCGCACGACAAAGACCGGCACACCGAGAATCCGGCCGTAGATACGCAGTTGTTCGTGGGCGCCGATCCGGTAACCGTCAGTGGTGATCAGGGCCAGCTTGTCGGCACCGTGGCGTACGACGCAGCGTGCGGCGAGCTTGGCCGTGGTGGTGGTCTTGCCGACACCGGTAGGGCCGACCAGCGCATACACACCGCCCCGGTCGATGATGTCCACATCGCTGGCCATCGAACGGAAACGCTGATCGAGCGCCGCCTGCAGCAGGCGATGGGCTTCCTCCGGCGCTTCGTCTTCCGGCACCTCTTCGGCCAGCTCGCGGGCCAGTACGGCGGAGAAGCCCGCCTCCAGCAAGTCACCGATCAACCGGGTGCGCCCCGGTGCCGTACGGGCCATTTCGCCCCAGGCAAAACCGGCAAGCTGACGCTCCAGCATGCCACGGATCGCGGCCAGTTCATTGGCCATCTGGGAATTGGCGTTCTCCAGGGCGCGGATACGCGCCTCCTCTTCGATACCCGCCGGACGCTGACGCGCTGCGTTGTCGCGGGCCGGCACAGCCTCCCGTGGCGGCGTCGGCTCGCTGCGCAAGGGCGAACGCGGTGCCGACATCTGCGGCGCCACCGCGTGATCCGCCAGCGGACGGCGGACCTGGGCCGACGCAGCATTGAACACATCCCGGCTCAGCTCGACCCGCGGCGGCGTGAAGTTCTGTACCGCTGGAGCTGGGCTCTGCACTGCCGGGGCCGGACGCTGCGGCGCCGGGCGCGGCGCTGCCTGCACAGGGGCCGCTGACGGGGCTTGCTGACGATTGCCGGCGGCCCTCGACAGGCTGACCCGGAAATCGTCATCAAAAAAATCCTCCGGGGCCTTCCGAGCCGCCGCAGGTGTCGCAGCAGGGGCAGGCGCGGCCGATGCTTGGCTGCGGGCGCGCTGGGCCGATTGCATGCTGGCCACATCGCCTGCCGGCAACGCAAGAATCTCCACGCCACCATTGGCTGCGCGATTGGAAAGCACCACCGCATCCGGCCCAAGATCATCCTTCAGCATACGAAGGGCTTCGCGAGCGGTTTTGGCAAAGTAGCGCTTGACGTTCATGCTCCTGTCTCCGGGAACGAAGGCCCTCACGGTCTGGGCGCATGCAAACGCCAGCGGGCACTTCGGTAGTCTTGATTATCTCCGGTTCGCCGCATTTCGATGACGCGGAAAAGACAGGTTTTAGGGTGCTATTCCTACGCCGTAGTCAGCACACTCTCACTAAGTGACAGCAATCATCGCCGACACGC
Source organism: Pseudomonadota bacterium (assembly GCA_018241685.1). Classification (GTDB taxonomy): domain Bacteria; phylum Pseudomonadota; class Gammaproteobacteria; order Burkholderiales; family Rhodocyclaceae; genus Zoogloea. The sequence goes on along the minus strand of JAFEDJ010000033.1, from coordinate 14,598 downwards.
GGATCAGGCGGGTCTCGGGCACCTCGGAATTGGCCACCACCTTGAGGCTCGGCACCGCCCGCCTCAGGAAGCGCGACAACAACCAGCGCAGAGGCGCCGGCACCAGCAGGACCGGCGGCAGACCAATGTCCTCCATGCGCTGGGCCGCCGCGGCCGTTTCGCGCAACAAGGTATCCGCCAGGCCAGGTTCGATCGCGCCGCCTTCCGGCCCTCCGCCGGCCATGGCCTGCATCAACACGCGCTCGAGGCCTGGATCGAGAGCCATGACCTGGACCTCTCCATTGCCGGGGAAAAGCCCCTGCACGATCGCACGCCCCAGGGACTGGCGGATTCGCGTAGTAAGCTCCAGCGGGTCCTGGACGCGTGGCGCACACTCCGCCAGCACCTCGATGATGCTGCGCATGTCGCGGATATTGACGCCTTCGTCGAGGAGGTTCTGTAGCACCCGCTGGACCGTCGCGAGCGGCAGCAGCTTGGGCACCAGATCCTCCACCAGCTTCGGCGTTTCCTTGGCGATGTGATCGAGCAGCGCCTGGGTTTCGAGGCGGCCGAGCAGCTCGGAAGCGTGGCTCAGGATCACATGGTTCAGGTGGGTCGCCACCACGGTACTGGCATCGACGACCGTATAGCCGAGGGCATGTGCCTGCTCCCGCTGGCTCGCATCGATCCATACGGCAGGCAGGCCGAAGGCCGGATCGGTGGTTTCCCTGCCGTTGAGGGGTCCCGCCACCCGCCCCGGGTTGATCGCCATGAACTGGCCGGGGAAAGCCGCACCAGTGCCTACCTCGACCCCCTTCAGCACGATCCGGTATTCATTGGGCTTGAGTTCCAGGTTGTCACGGATGTGCACCGGCGCGGCCAGGAAGCCGATGTCACGGGCAAACTTCTTGCGGAGCCCCCGAATGCGTTTCAGCAGCTCACCGTCCTGCCCCTTATCCACCATCGGGATCAACCGGTAGCCGACCTCGAGGCCCAGCACGTCGACCGGCGTCACATCCGCCCAACTGGCCTCCTGGCTCTCTATGGGTGCAACGGGAGCTTCTGCCGGCGGAGGCTCCTCGACGACCTCAGCCTGCCGCTTGCCGCCTCGCCAGGCCAGATAACCCAACCCACCGGCAAGCAGCAGGAAGACCAGATTGGGCATGCCCGGAATCATGCCCAGAATGCCGAGGATCGCTGCTGCCAGGATCAGCACTTGCGGATTGGTGAAAACCTGCCCGATCAGCTGGGAGCCCATATCCCCTTCGTCACCGACCCGGGACACCACCAAGCCCGCGGCAACCGAGATGATCAGCGCCGGCAACTGGGCCACGAGGCCGTCACCGATGGTCAACAGCGTGTAGTTGTTGGCCGCCTGGGCCAACTCCATGTTGTGCTGGAGCACACCGACGATCAGACCACCGATCACGTTGATGGCCATGATCAGGATGCCGGCCACCGCGTCGCCGCGCACGAATTTCGACGCACCGTCCATCGCCCCGTAGAAGTCGGCCTCCTGGGCCGTTTCGGCACGCCGGCGCTTGGCCTCCTTCTCGTCGATGAGACCTGCGTTGAGGTCGGCATCGATGGCCATCTGCTTGCCTGGCATCGCATCCAGCGTGAAGCGCGCGCCCACTTCTGCGATCCGCCCGGCACCCTTGGTGATCACCACGAAGTTGATCACGGTGAGGATGATGAACACCACCAGGCCGACGGCTGTATTGCCACCGACCAGGAAGTGTCCGAAGGCCTCGATCACCTTGCCGGCGGCATCGGCCCCCTTGTGCCCCTCCAGCAACACCACACGCGTGGAGGCCACGTTGAGGGACAGGCGCAGCAGGGTCGTCACCAGCAGCACGGTCGGAAAGACCGAGAACTCCAGTGGCCTGAGGGCATACATCGCCACCAGCATGACGATCACCGATACGGCGATGTTGAAGGTGAACATCAGATCCAGCACGAAAGCCGGCAAGGGCAGCACCATCATCGCCAGAATCAGGATGATGAGCAGCGGACCAGCCAGGGCGCGGATGTTGCTGGGCGCGAAAAGCGTTCGCAGGTTCAGACTACCATTCATGGTCGCCATGGTCCTCCTCCTCCAGCCCAATGAAAGGCGGGAAGAAACAGGGATTTACCGTTCAATTCGAAGCAAGCCGCCATCCCGGCTCACGGCTCGTCCGGCCGCCCCTCCGCCGGATCCATGCCCGCGGGCACCTCCAGACGGGTCGGCGCCTCCGGTGGAAGGCCGCCTTCGGCAATCCAGTGGTTGAGCTGATATACGTAGGCCATAACCTCCGCGACCACCGTATAGAGCGTCCCCGGGATCTGATGATCGAGCTCACAATGAGCGTACAGTGCGCGCGCCAGCGGGGGCGCCTCCAGCACCGGCACCCCGCTCTCCCGTGCCAGCTCGCGGATGTTCTGGGCGATCAGGTTCATGCCCTTGGCCACCACGATTGGCGCCCCCGCCGCCTCGGGGTCATAACGCAGGGCCACAGCATAGTGGGTCGGGTTGGTCACCACCACGTTGGCCGTTGGCACATTGGACATCATGCGGCGGCGGGACATCTCCCGCTGGGCGGCGCGGATGCGCGCCTTGATCTGCGGATCGCCTTCCTGCTCTTTCATTTCCTGACGCAGCTCTTCCTTCGTCATGCGCAGCTTGCGGTGGTATTCCCACAGCTGGTAAGGAACGTCGAGCGCGGCGATCAGCGCCAGGCTGGCGACGATCAGCAAGGTCGAGTACAGGACCAGATTGGCGAAATCGTCCATACTGGATTCGAGCGGCTGCATCATCAAGCCGAACAGGTGGTCCCGCTCACGCCACACGACCCACACACCGACGCTGGCCACCAGCACCGCCTTGAGACTGGCCTTCACCAGCTCGGCCAGGCCGTGGGTCGAGAACATCCGACCCAGCCCGGGCAGCGGATTCAGACGGCTCAGATCCGGCGTAAAGACCTTGGTGGAGAATACCCAGCCGCCCATCACAAAGGGGGTGATCAGCGTCGCCACGACCAAGGCCACCAACAGCGGCGCAATGGTGAGCAGCCCGTCAATCGACAAAGCCGACAAGATCTGCCCCATGCCCCCAGGCTCGAAGGCTGACTTGCGCTCGAAAGACAAAGCCGACCTCACCAGACCCATCATGCGATGCCCGCCCCAGCGCCCAAGCACGTACAGCCCCACCACCCCGACGATGAGCAGGATGAAGGTAGCCAGCTCGCGTGAATGGGGCACCTGCCCTTCTTCGCGAGCCTGCTCTAGCCGTCGGCTTGAGGCTGATTCTGTTTTTTCGGCGTCGCTGTCTTCAGCCACGGACGATCCGGAAGTCGTTCAGGGGAGATCAGGATACGCGCAGACTGGACTGCACAACACAGCGAATGAACAGCGGAGATCTGCACAGCAACGCTTACCTGCGTATCAGGGCGGGGAAGTCCCTCGCAGCAAACCTCGCAGGCTGTCGGTTTCCCGCTGGAGTTCGACCAGCTTGAGGCTGAGCAGGATGAGGCGCTCTTCCATCATGTCGAGGATGTCGCGGCAGGCCTGTACTGGGCTGCCTGCCACCACGCGAGCCGTATCTATCCTGGACTGCAGCGCGGAGAGAGGACCCTCCTGGCCGGGATGCATTGCGATGCACTGGCGCAGCGCGAGTTCCCTGGCCTGGAAAAAGGCAACGGGATCATGCTCCGCGAGGTGTTTCCAGTAGTCGAAATCGAAGCCACCCACACGCCCTCCCCCTGCCGGACATGGCGCGCGACACCTGAAAGGCGAAGGGCGGCGGCAGTCCGGACCTATCCTAACCGACCGCCGCCCAACTTACGAGCGCCGTATGTCACAAGGCCGCTGGGCGGAGCTCTCCACGCCGGCCGCTCGCACCATTCAAGCTGCCAGCGCAGGCGCCTCCAGCCTGGCCAGCAATTCGCGGCGGGATACGCCACGGGTATCGCCGAGCGCGCCCAACAATTCCTTCATGTCGAGGATCAACACGATCTGGCCATTGGACAGCGTCGTGACGCCAGCCACGCCCTTGGGACGGAAATCGTCGAGGGACTTGATCACCGCATCCTCGCGACCAGCAAAACTGTCAATCGCCAGGATGAAGCTCTGCTCGGCGCTCTGCATCAGCACACCGTATTCGGGCGTCTGCACAGGCTCCCAGCCCAGCAGTGTGGTCAGCGGCATGATCGGCAACACTTCGCCACGCACCACCATCGTCGCCCGCCCGCCGACCTCCTGAACCTCCGCTGGCTCGATCGGCAGGATCTCGCGGACCATCGACAGCGGCACTGCGAAGGGCTGCTCGCCGAGTCGCACCAGCAGCACCGGCAGGATCGCCAGCGTCAGCGGCAGGCTGATGACAAAGGTCGTGCCCTTGCCAAGGCTGGAACGGATATCGATGGAGCCGTTGAGCTTCTGGATGTTGGTCCGTACCACGTCCATCCCGACGCCACGACCGGATACGTCGGAAATCTGGCTGGCCATCGAGAAGCCGGGCAGGAACACCAGGTTGAAGCTCTGGCGCTCATCCATCGTGTTCGCTTCCTCATCGGTGATGAGGCCCTTCTCGACCGCCTTTGCACGAAGACGCTCAGCGTTCATGCCACGGCCGTCATCTGCCACCAGGATCACGATATGATCGCCTTCCTGGCGGGCCTCAAGGCGCACGATGGATTTCTCGGGCTTACCGTTGGCGAGGCGCTCCTGGGTATCCTCGACACCGTGATCCACCGCATTGCGGATCAGGTGGATGATCGGATCGGACAAGTCCTCGATCATCGTCTTGTCGATCTCGGTCTCCTCACCGGCCAGCACCAACTCCACATCCTTACCCAGATTGCGGGCCAGGTCACGGGCGATCCGCGGGTACTTCTGGAACAGGCGGCCGATCGGCTGCATGCGGGTCTTCATCACCGCGTTCTGCAGGTCGGACACCAGCAGGTCGAGCTGGCTGACAGCCAGATCGAGCGCATGCAGGGTTTCGGTATCGTTGCGGCCGTTCAGGATGTCGCTGCGGAGCGCATTCAGGCGGTTCTTGGTCAGGCCGATTTCACCGGACAGGTTCAACACCTGGTCGAGACGCGAGGTATCGACGCGAATCGAGTTGTCGCGAGTCTTTTCGCTATCACGCCGGCCAATGGGCCCCGAGGCGCCCGGCTTATCGGTCGCACGCCGCCCCACCGCGGCCTTGATGACCTGATCGGGCGACTTATGGGCCAGAGCGTCGTCGGATTGGTGCATGACGACCGGTGCCGCCGGCGCCTCAATTGTCACGGGAAGCGGAGCCGCCACGGACGCCGCTGCGGGTTTGGTCCCCGTTACGGTTTCGAACAGAGCATTCCAGTCGAGCCCATCGCCGGACGGTATCGCCGCAGCAGGCACCGCAGCCGCAACGGCTGCCTTCGGAGGAGGCACGGCCTGCTTCACGACCGGGGCAGGAGGAGCCACCGGCTCATGGGACAGATCGCCGGCAATTGCCAGGCGCAGGCTATCGATCAGGTGGCCTGCCGCCGCAGCAGGCTGCACGCCTTGCTCCAGATAGCCAAACATGTCGCGGACCGCCCCCGTGGACGACAGGATCACGTCCATCACTTCCGGCGTCACCGTCAATTCCCCATTGCGCAACTTGTCGAACAGGTTTTCGGTGAGATGACACAGGGTGACCAGCTCGGTGGCGTTCAAGAAGCCCGCACCACCCTTGATGGTATGGAATCCGCGGAAAATATCGTTGAGCAAGCCCTTGTCGTTGGGCGCTCGCTCCAGGTCCACCAGCTTGTTGTCCACGCCTGACAGGAGATCTCCGGCCTCAACCAGAAAATCCTGAAGCAGGTCTTCCATCCCGCCAAAATCGCTCATTTGCTCTGCTCCTTGCGGACTTGCCCGCTAGCTCCCGGTCAGAAACCCAGGCTCTCCAACAGGTCATCAACCTGCTCCTGATTCGATACCACGTCATCACGGCCCACGGCGTTGATCACTGGTCCATTCAGGAGACTGTCTTCCACCTTGCGCTCTGCCGGAATCGTCTCGATCAGCACCTGCAGGAGCTGCTTCTCGAGGTTCTGGGCCAGATCGACAACTTTCTTGATGACCTGTCCAGTCAGATCCTGGAAATCCTGGGCCATCATGATTTCCATCAGCTGGGCATTGGTATCCCGGCTGCTGTTCACGACAGTTCCGAGAAAATCACGGGTCTCACCAGCCAGTTGGCGGAACTCGTCCGGACTCAGCTGATTGGAATAAAGACGGTCCCAGCGAGCCCGCAGCATGGTGGCCCCCGCCTCGACCCTATCCTGGATCGGCTTGGCGATGTCCGTGGCATTCAGCACTTTGCTGGCTGCCTGTTCCGTCATCTCGGCAATATAAGTAAGGCGCTGGCGGGCATCGGGAATCGCGTGAGCCGCTTCCTGCAGGCTGCGGTCGTAACCGAGTTCACGCAGGGTGTCATGCAGTTGTCGGGTCATCACGCCAATCCGGTTGAAAACCCCGTCACAGCTGTGCGGACGCGCCTCCGGTTCAACGGCTGCGTCGCCCATGGTGTACTCGCTTGCCACGGAGTCGAACAAAGCCTGCAGTTCGTCATCATCCCCCCCGGTACTGCTGGCCGGAGACACCACTTCGAGTCGAGGCGGAGGAGCAGCCGGCGCTGGCGCGGCGCCTTCGGTAATGCTGTCGAAAAGGGCTTGCAGGTCGTCGTTATCGCCGGATTCATCGAATTTGAGCCGTTTTGCCATGATGGATTTCCGTCTGATCAGCTACCTTCAGGCAGCTTTCTTGCCCATTTTTTCGAAAATCTTCTCGAGCTTTTCGGAAAGGGTTGCCGCCGTGAAAGGCTTGACGATGTAGCCGCTGGCACCGGCCTGGGCCGCCGCGATGATGTTTTCCTTTTTTGCCTCGGCGGTAATCATCAGCACCGGCAGGTGCTTCAGGGCCGGGGTCGCACGGATGTTCTGCAGCAGAGTCAGGCCATCCATGTTTGGCATGTTCCAGTCCGTCACAACGAAGTCGAACGGCAGGGAGTTGAGCTTCTGCAACGCAATTTGCCCGTCCTCCGCCTCGTCCACGTTGGTGAAGCCAAGTTCCTTCAGGAGGTTGCGGACAATCCGACGCATGGTCGAAAAGTCGTCGACAACGAGAAATTTCATCTTGGGGTCCGACATGTTATTGATCTCCGTTCAATCCCGGTAGGCCCGCATCAGCAAGGGGCGCAGGGTGTCAGCCAGGACTTCGGCGTCGAATTTGGCCACGTAGGAATCGACACCGACACTTTTACCCATCGCGCGGTTGGCCTCCGACGACAGGGACGAGTGCATGACAACCGGAATGCCCTCGAAGCGGGCGTCCGACTTGATGTTGCGGGTCAGCACGTAGCCGTCCATCTCGGGCATTTCCGCGTCGACCAAAATGAGGTTGAGCTCATCGGACAGGCTGGCACCGCGCTGCTGGGCATGGGTCGCCATCCCCTCGAGGCGCGTCCAGGCCTCCAGGCCATTGAGCGCGTGCTTGTGACGCACGCCGAGCTTGTCCAGGGTTTCCACGATTTTCTTGCGGGCAACCGCCGAATCATCGACGAAGAACACCGTGGCATCCTGCCCGCCTTCAAGGGGGTGGATCTGGCCGACGATGGCCTCGCCGAAGGTGCTGGCGAGGATGGTTTCCACGTCGAGGATGGACACCAGCTTGCCGTCCTGCAGTTCGGTGATGGCGGTGATGAAGTGATGGCCGGACGACGTGACGTTGTCGGGCGCGCGCACCTTGTCCCATTCGACGCGGATGATGCGATCCACCTCGTGCACCAGAAAACCCAGCGTGCGCTTGCTGTACTCGGTGACCATCATCGAGCCGCCCAGCGGGTCGCCGGGAGCCGAGATTCCCATGATCTTGGCCAGGGCCAGCACGGGGATGACGTTGCCGCGCAGGGAAATCAGCCCTTCCACACCGACCGGCATGTTGGGCGCCTTGGTGATGAAGGGGGTGCGGGACACTTCCCGGACCTTGAAGACGTTGATCCCGAAGATCTCCTGGGTGCCCAGGGAGAACAGCAGGATTTCCATGCGGTTGGAGCCCGCCAGCTTCGTGCGGGCATCAACGGCCTCAAGCAGCCCACGATCGACATGATCCATGCTCATCATGCTCCTCTAATTCCTTCAGTCCGCCTTGGCTGCGGCGCGCTGGGTGATCAGGCGGCGCAGCACTTCGGCCAGCCGCTGCGGCTCGAACTTGGCCACGTATTCGTCGACGCCCACCGAACGGCCGAGTTGCTGGTTGGACATGCCCGACAGCGACGAATGCATGATCACCGGGATCCCCTCGAAACGCGGGTCGGTCTTGATCCGCTTAGTCAGGATGTAGCCGTCCATCTCGGGCATTTCCACATCGGTGAGGATCAGGGCCAGCAGATCCTTGACCTTGCGCCCGCTGGAAGCCGCGAAGCTGGCCAGCTTTTCGAGTTCTTCCCATGCCTGGCGGCCATTGACGGCCCCCACGTAGCGAATCCCCAAGGCGTCGAGCGTGCGCTCTATCTGCTTGCGGGCCACGGAAGAGTCGTCGGCAAAATAGACCGTTTGCGGCTCGTCGGCCATGATCGGCTCGATCCCCTTGAAGAGGAACTCGTCGTCGTAGCGGGTGGTTTCAGAGAGGACTTTTTCCACGTCCAGCAGCATCACCAGCTTGGGGCCTGGCAGTTCCGTCACCGCGGTGACCAAACCGCCCAGGTTGGCCGTCAACATCTCCGGCGGCACCCTCATCTGCGACCAGTCGAGGCGCAGGATGGTATCCACCGCCTCGACCAGGAAACCCTGAGTGTGTCCGTTGTACTCGGTGACAATCATGATGTCACGCGGGCCATCGCTACCCATGCCGGCATACTTGGCCAGGTCGACCACCGGCACCAGCACGCCGCGCAGGCTCACCATCCCCTCCACCGACGACGGCATCTCCGGCGCAGCAGTTATCGGCGGCGTCCGCATGACCTCGCGGACCTTGAAGACATTGATGCCGAAGGTCTCACGCCGGCCGGTACGGGGATCGACCCCGAGGGTAAACAGCAGGATCTCGAGCTTGTTTGTACCCGCCAGCCGGGTACGCGCATCAATGTTCTTGAGAAGTTCGGACATGCTCACTCTCCGTCGCAGACCACCTGCCATCCAGATGGGGCAGGCCTCGACTTGGAAGCAATATCGGCGGGGTGCAAACAATCTTGAGGACCGTCAAACACCATTTCACGCCTCTGCATAATGACAAAACGGCCCGCACAGGCGGGCCGGACTTTCTCGGGAACGCTGCGGATCAGGCCCGATAGCCGATCCGGAAGCCTCCCCAGTGACGTCCATTAACGTAAACCGGTGCAGAAATGTCATGCATGATCTCTCCGGTATCACGTCGATACGTCTGAATCAGGAACGGCATTTCATGCTTTCCGCACTGTTTTCCAACCGGATCATCGAAGATCCGCTTGCCCCGATTACCAACGAAATCTTTCTCGTAATCCCCCGTCAGCGCCTGACTGAAGCGCTTGTTGTGGGTTGGCACGTAGCCGTTACGGTCGGTACCGATGGCGTAGACCATTTCAGCGTTGCCATCCAGCAGACGCTCCTGCACGGCAGGGAAGAGCCGGTCGGTCAATGCATCAAAGCGCGTACTGTACTTCTGCGGACGGGTATTGGGAATCGGTTTGTAGCTGTCGTCGAAAACGTCGGCCTCACTGACCTGGCCAGCGGCGATGGCCTGTTCAAGGAGTTGACCGATCTGCCGGGCCGCCTCCCGTGCCACGCTGGGCATTTTCTTGTGAACGCCCATCGCCTGCTCACCCTGAGGGCCGAGCTTGAATACGCGGCTGATCTCCTTGAGGTTGACCGCCAGCCCACTCAGGCTGGAAGCCTCGTCGAGGGTTTCCTGAGCACCCACGGAATTGCGGCCGACCATTTCCATGATCTCCCGCACATGGCCGACGATCTGATCGGCCTCGCGGCTATGCGCGTTGATCGCTTCGGCGATGGCGTCGACCTTCTCCATCGTCTGCTGGGCCCCCTCATTGATCTGCTGGAGGGAGTCTGCCGCCTTCTGGGCCAGTGCCGCCCCTGCGTGGGCCTGGGCGCTGCCTGCGTCGATGGAGGCGATGGCCGTCTTCGTTTCGGACTGTATCGCGGAGATCATCGTACTGATCTCGGTCGTCGCCGACGAGGTCCGCTCCGCCAGCTTGCGGACTTCGTCCGCCACCACGGCAAAACCACGTCCCTGCTCACCCGCACGAGCTGCCTCGATGGCAGCATTGAGGGCCAGCAGATTGGTCTGATCGGCAATTTCGCGGATGACCTTGACGATGCCGCTGATAGCCTCGGAACGTTCCCCGAGCGCAGAAATGACCTGGGCGGAATCCTCGACCGAACGGGCAATTTGCTCGATCTCCCGCGACGCACTGGTCACGATCTCCGCCCCCTTGATAGACAACTCACGTGCCACCTGGGCGTTGGTAGCCGTCTGGCTGGCATGGTCAGCAACGGCATTGACGCCTGCCGTCATCTGCTCGATAGCCACCACCATGCTTTCCGCGGCGCTTTTTTGGCTACCAGAGCCCTCAGCCACGTTACCCGCATGACCGGACAGTAGATCCGCAGCCTCCGATACCCTTTGAGCATCGAAAATCACCTTGCCGACGATTCCCTGAAAGCTACCGATCAACTCATTGAAAACGGCCTCAACCTCACCGACCTTACCACTCGAAACAGGCGCACGACGGGAAAGATCCCCATCTTTGTGCATCGCCTTGATGGTGTCGTGCAACTCTGCCAAGGGCTGCACGAACATCGAACGGATAACAGTCAGTACAACAACACCAACCACAAAGCCAAAGACTAGGCCCGCAGCGACAAGACTCGCGCCCAGAGGAGTTCCAAAAGCCAATCCGATGCCGACGCTGCCTCCCGCAACGATCAGACCGGCGATGATTGAAAAAAGCTGAATTTGCATGATGTCCGGCCAACCCCGTGTATTGAAATGGGTATGGGCAGGCGCAAGCGCCTCCCCCGGGAACCGGCACGCCCCCCGCGCGCCGGAGCCTCCGCCCCGCTCCCTGTCATCGACAGGTCACATGAACGTCGCCCATTTATCGGCGGGCCGAAACAGAACTTTAAAATCACCCGAGCGTCGAATCGCAAATCAGTCACACCCAGGCGCGAACACCGACGACAGCATTCCACCGCCAGGGTACCGAGCGCGGAACACGCCCCCTCAATCGATGGGAAACAGCTTACCGAAATTGGCGATTTCGAGAACCTGATGAACGCTCCCCTTTGCGTTGGCCAACCGGACCGTCTTGCCGGCCCCCTTTGCCTTATCCCGCAGCATCAACAGCATTCCGAGTGCAGAACTGTCGAGATAGGCGACGTTGGCCAAATCCACAGCCACTTCCGAGGTATCCGGGCTGCTCAATGCCCGATCGACGGCATCGCGAAACTCCCGATGGGAATTGAAATCGAATCGCCCCGAAAGCTGGATCCGGGCCTGGTTCTGCTGGGTGCTGACTGTAGTATCCATGTAATGCCTCTGCTATTGCTCACCGTGGCGACATGCCTGCAGCGGTCGCCAGCGCACTTTTAAACTTTTCCCCGCCGCTCGCCGCCCCTCAGGCGAGCCAGCACACGCTGACCAACGTCCTTCAGGGGAACGACTTCATCGAGCGCGCCAACGCTGGCTGCCTCTCGCGGCATACCGTAAACGACGCAGGAATCCTGGTCTTGTCCGATCGTCCACGCACCGGCCTTATGCATGGCCAACATGCCCTGCGCCCCGTCCTTGCCCATCCCGGTCAGAATCACACCGATGCCATGGGCCCCGACTTGACTGGCCGCCGAATGGAACAGGACGTCCACGGCTGGCCGATGCCGGTTCACCGGTTCCGATTGAGCCAGTTCGCACACGTACCCCCCCGCAGAGCGACGCACCAACAAGTGGGAATGCCCGGGAGCCAGATAAGCGGTTCCCGGCATCACCCGCTCGCCGTGCTCCGCCTCCTTGACTCTCAGCCGGCACAAGCCGTCAAGACGTTTGGCAAAAGATGCGGTAAACATCTCGGGCATATGCTGCACGAGCAGGATACCCGGCATTTGAGCCGGTAAGGAACATAGCACCTCCTTGATCGCTTCGGTGCCGCCCGTCGACGCGCCGATGAGGACCAGACGTTCCTGGAGAACCCTTTCGGGCAGCCCGCCTGCGCTGCTCGAAACAGGCGCGGAACTCTCTTTCAGCAAGGAAGTGACTCCCATCGATGCCGGTGTAGCCGATACCCTAGACTGCAGTCTGGCACCATGAGCAGCCCGGATCTTGTCACAAATCTCTATGCGATAAGCCTCGATACCGCTCGGCATATCAAACTTCGGCTTAGGCAGAAAATCGACGGCACCGAGCTCCAGCGCCTGCAGGGTCGCTTCGGACCCATGCTTTGTCAGGCTCGAAATCATCACCACCGGCATCGGACGCAATCGCATCAGGCGCGCCAGGAAGTCGAGACCATCCATGCGGGGCATTTCGATATCGAGTGTCAGGACGTCTGGATTGAGGGTCTTGATCATCTCGCGGGCGGCGATGGGATCGGGGGCCATGCCCACGACCTCCAGGTCGGGGGCAGAATTGATCACCTCCGACAACAGACTGCGCATCAACGCCGAGTCGTCGACGACGAGAACCTTGATTGTCATGCTTCACTTCCAGATCAGGACGGAACCCCAACGTCCCGTCAGCCAAAGAGTTCAACGTCACCTTGTACATTGTCACGCCGCAAGCGGGCTTCATATTCGCGCTCACGCTCAATGAGCGTGTCATTCTTCACTCGCACCAGTTTCTTCATCATGACGCGCCCACTGGCAGGGAAGAAATAGACCTTACGCGGATAAATGTCGAGTAGATCCTGCGCCACGATCGGTATGCGTTCAGTCTTGAGGTAGTTCAGCACGAACTCCGCATTCTTTTCCCCTACCTGAGCCTGCGTCAGACTCGCCAGCACCTTGCCACCACCGAATACCTTGGCTTCCAAGCTACTGCGCCGAGCCCCCAGCTTGAGCAAGTGGTTGAGCAGCACTTCCATTGCGTAGGCACCATAGCGCGCCGATGAGGACAGCACGCCGCCATCACCGCCGTTCTCGGGCAGCATGAAATGGTTCATGCCCCCCAAACCTTTATCCCTATCCCTCACACAAGCGGTGACACAGGAGCCGAGCACGGTAACCAGCACAATATCGGACGTAGTCACGAAGTACTCGCCCGGTAAAACCTTCACCGCATCGCAGTCGAAGGTCCGGTCAAAATAACGATTGTGCGCTAAGTGTTCCACATACCCCGGATCAGCGTGCACGAGCGTCGGCCCTTTCATAAACAGTCCGGCCAAGAGAGCGGAACAGATCCGCCGAATGCAGGAAGCTCTCCGAATGTCCGGCAAACAGCAGGCCTTCCGGCTTCAACAGCGGCACGAATCGCTGGAGGATGCCATGCTGGGTCGGCTTGTCGAAATAGATCATCACGTTGCGGCAAAACAACGCATCGAAAGGGCCCTGTACCGACCAGCTCTTGTCCAGTAGGTTGATGCGCCGAAACTCGATCAGGCGTTGCAATTCCGGCCGCACGCGGGCATTGCCGTCCTGCGTTCCCGTCCCTTTAAGGAAGAAGCGCTGCATGCGTTCCCGAGACAAACGCTCGACGCGATCAAGCCCATAGACGCCCTTGGCCGCCGTCGCCAGGACATTGGTATCAATGTCAGTGGCAACGATATGCACCGGCGGGCTCAGGCTGTTGAAAGCCTCGCAAGCAGTAATGGCCAAACTGTAAGGCTCTTCACCCGTCGACGCGGCACTGCACCAGATACGGAATGGCGCATGTACCTTGTGCTTCTTGAGCCGTTCGGCCAGGATCTCGAAGTGATGGGCCTCCCGGAAAAAAGAAGTCAGATTGGTGGTCAGGCTATTGACGAAGGTTTCCCATTCCTGAGGCTCGCGCTGAGCCCGATCGAGATACTCGCTGAATGTGCGGTCGCCCCTCGCCCTCAGACGACGGGCCAGACGGCTGTACACCATGTCCTGCTTGATCGGCGACAGAGAAATGCCTGCATGGCGATAGATCAGATCACGGACACGTTCAAAATCGGCCGCCGAGAACTGGAACTCGCGCTCCGGATTAGCCGCGGCGGGCATGCTCGCGGCACCTGCAGGGGCGGGCCGTACTGCAGCGGGACGTGATACCGTCCCGCCCGATGGCGGCAAAGAGTTACGGGAGGAAAACGGTTTTTCCGACATACGGCAGCTCTCTAGAATTCTTCCCACTCATCATCGACATCACTGCCGACAGTTCCACCCGTACGACGGATCTTGGGCAAGGGCGGCGCAGCACGCACCACAGCAGGCCGTGCAGGGCGCTCGGGCAGCCTTGATACATTACTGGCCGGACCAGGCTCCACCACCAGCGGAACCGCCTGGGTGACCTGCGCACCAGATTGCAGACAGAACATGGCCACCGCGCGGACGAGGCTGCGAGCCTGGTCTTCCAGGCTCTCGGCTGCCGCCGCCGCCTCTTCCACCAACGCCGCGTTCTGCTGTGTCACCTCGTCCATCTGCCCCACCGCCTGCGTCACCTGTT
>JAFEDJ010000032.1 GCA_018241685.1 Pseudomonadota bacterium | reverse complement strand
CGACCATAGCGTCTTGGAACCACCCCTTCCCATCCCGAACAGGACCGTGAAACAAGACCGCGCCGATGATAGTGCACAACCGTGCGTGAAAGTAGGTCATCGTCAGACTTACCCCATCAAAGCCCCCGCACTCCATCGTGCGGGGGCTTTGCGCTTTAAAGCTCCGAAACAAAGCAAGCCCCCGGAAAAACCATTCGCTCTTCACGCCGAAGGTATGGGCAGGACGCGGGCGCAGGGTTGCCGGTCTGAGGTCGCCGCGCACGAGGCCCGCCTCACGTTTCCAGCGCTGCAGCGTACGCAGCGTGATGCCCGCCACCGTGCAGGCTGCGTCAAGACGCGCTCCAGCCTGTTGGGCCGCCTTGATGTTCCGGACCTTCATCCGGCGATCTTCCAGGCCGATCATGCGTCCTCGTCCCTGTCCTTCGGAAAGATCGCCTCGAGCTTTTTTGAAAGGACCAGCAGGGCTGCCGCCTCCGCCTTCTCCTTGCGTCGCAGTTCCCGTTCGAGTTCCTTGATGCGACGCCGATCCTGCTTGGTCTGCAGTGGGCTGGCACGGGCTTCTTCGGGTGTTGCCAGCGCTTGCGTGGCCGCCTGGCGCCATTGGGCCAGGTCCTGCGGATAAACCCCGTGCTCCCGGCACCAGGCACTCCGGGCCGCTTCATCCAGCGCGGCCGTGGTGAGCACTGCCTCGAACCGCGCCGCCGCTGTCCAGGCCCGCTCGCGAGCGGGCCTGGACAGCGCATCGCTCCTCCACCGCTCCAGCGTCGCCACACCCACACCGATCTCACGTGCGACGGCCTCCACCGTCGCGCTCTCTGGCGGCAGCAATCGCGCCACCGCTCTATCCTTGAATTCCTGTCCGTATCGTGCCACGTCGTTCTCTCATCATCGCCCCCAAGTTCTTTAGGATTCTATCGAGGCGACAACTATTCTGGCGCGGGGGGCAGTTCGATGCGAATGTCGGCGCTCCGCGCGTTCAGTGCCAGAGGAACAAAGCCTGGAGACGCTGAGGCCCCCTGCGGCGGGGGCTAGGGCGAAGGCGCACTCATGGCGGGTAAGGATGCAGCCCGAGTGTCGCTCTTATGGGCCGGATTGCTCTCGAGCACCCAGCGCCGAACGAGGGTTGGCCAGCGCAACCGCAGCCGTTGAAACGCCAGGAGCCTTGCAGCTGGCCGCGATCTCTGCCTTGAAGGCATCGCTGTACCGACCACGACGCCGACCGGCGGAGGGGAGATTGATTGTTGAAGCGTCCATGTGTCCTCCAAAGGCTGTTGTTGGAAGACATGATAGTCAGGGGATCACGAGCGACTGAGAAAATGACTTGGCTGGACGCTTACGTTTGAAGTACCCCGTCGGACGTTCTACTATCCGTTGGTGAAAGCTTCGCCGAAGGTGCAGTCCCGCTTTGCAGAACCGGTCAAGGCGATGATCGAGGACAACCCGTCCTTTGGCTATCTGACCGTGGCCCATCGCTGGGGGGAAAACAAGAACACGGTGCAGCGCGTCTTACAGCTTTATGGCGGGCAGGTCAGAAAACGCCCGGTCGGGTTTCAGCGCGGATTGAGGCGCTGCGCTCCAACATCCCAACCCAACGAGCGTTGCGTGGCGGATCTATGCCGGGTCTGGGCAGGTCGAGATGGTTGGACCACGCTGGCGCTGTTGATCGACGGCTACAGCCGGGAGCTCTTGGGGGCATGTTTTGCGCAGCGGCAAATCGCGTACCGCTGAGGCTGCATTGGAGCGGGCCCTTTATGCTGTGTTCGGACAACGGCCTGGTACTTCACCAGCCGCAGCGACACCGCGCCGGTCAAACGCTACGGCCTGAAGTAGGCGTTTATTACGCCCTACACCCCGCAGAGGAATGGGCCGGTGGAGCGGATGATCCGCAACCTCAAGGCGCAGTGCATTCACCGCCACCGCTTTGAAACCCTGCAGTATGACATTCGCGTCATCGGTGACTGGATCCAGTTCTACAACCACCAGCAGCCCCATCAGGCGCTGGAGATGAAGACCCAGGCTGTAGCACTCGCTTTAGCAACATGACCTCTGCAGGATTTGCTGGGGTAGTACAGATAAGGAGAATGCCCTCGTCACGACAATCGCGTACGATCAGAGCGCTTGACTTTAAAGCCGCAACCTGCCCACGGGTTGTGGGCAACTTCACTCCTAATTGGTGCGGGGCAAGGGACTCGAACCCTCACGCCTTGCGGCGCTGGAACCTAAATCCAGTGCGTCTACCAATTCCGCCAACCCCGCACATTCAGGGCGGGCAGTGTATCCGAAGGTATTCGTAAGTGCAAACGCCAACTTTGTAGATTAGTAGTTATCGGAATCAATGGAATGGACGTCCGCACCCGATACGGCATTGATGTGCCGGAGCGGAATCGCTGATCAACCACTCAAGTCGAAGAAGGCGTCTACCATGAAGATTACGACAGTTGGAATCGACCTAGCCAAGAGCGTTTTTTCAGATTCATGGCGTCGATGAGCAGGGCAGCACGGTGCTTACGCAAGCAGCTCAAGCGCGAGCAGTTGAGTGTGTTCATGGCCACCTTGCCGCCGTGTCGGCGAAGCGATCTCCAGGCCGAACATGCGCTTTGTCCCCATCAAAAGCGTCGAGCAGCAAACGGTGCTCTCGCTGCATCGGGTTCGCCAGGGCTTCGTGGCCGCACCCACGACCCAAGCCAACCAAATCCGGGGATTGCTCGCAGAGTTCGGTCTGGTGCTTCCAACAGGATTCTGCGCGTTACGCAAACAGCTGCTGGTGCTTCTGGGCGGTGTCGGTGATCAGGTGCCAGAAGTGTTCCGGCGTCTGGCGCGGCACCTGCACGAACATCTGGTGGAACTGGACCGACAGGTTGGCGAATTCGAGGAGCAGATCAGGCAATGTCGGCTTGCACGCCACTGGAGTGCTGCCGCGGGACGCGCCCCGGCCATGCGGCCAGTTGCCGACCATTCTTGAAACGGTGGGCATCCGCAATCGAGGTCGCCAGCGCCGTGGCGGTGAGCGGTCCAACGCCCGGGATCGTCTCTAGGCACTGACTCTGAATGCAGCTGCGGTGCCATTGCTGGGCATCAGCAAGCGCGACGATGTGTATCTGCGAACCTTGCTGATCCACGGTGCTCAGGCCGCCCTGTCGGCTGCGAAGCGACACGCAAAGTCGAATCCCTGGCTCGGCAAGTTACTTGAGCGACTAAATCCGAATGTAGCCGCCGTCTGCCCTGGCGAACAAGAATGCTAGAACCGTCTGGGCCTTGTTTGCCCACGACCGGGAGTTTCGGGGGGCGATTACACGTCGAGACTGACAACCGTATAACCCGCATCAATCACATACAAAGAACGGACAGGTACGCCAATCGATTGCGCTGACAATCACGTAGTGATGGTGAAACAGGTAAGGCCGCGGTTGGCCAAACCCATTCGGGGGGACGCACTTCGAGTGCATTGAATCGATCGGGACCCAACCAGCGTATTTCATTAGGGACAGTAGCATCGCTACAACGAAAGTCCGAATCTGCGGGCTGGGCAAGCCGGGGACGATTCACTATATATGTTCTTAAGTGCTGTTGCAGCCGTGTTGGTGAGCGAGAAGATATGTCGGCCATTGGGCTTCGGCTTAGAATTCTGTTTGTTCAGACGGGGCCGTGCCTCAAGGCAGAATCCGGGTGTGTGGCGCAATAAAAAACCCCCGGCAAGGGGAGCGCCGGGGGTCGAAAAATGCCTTGCTTGCTCAAGGCACCCGCTCAGGGAGGTATAGCGGGAGACGGTTCAGCACCATCTGTTCATTAGTGTAGAGGCCGGGGGAGAAAGTTCCTGCGGCATTTCGTTTCTGGATGTAAGTACTTGAGATCTTTATGAGCCCAGTTCAGTCTGTATTTCCGGCAATCCGGATGCGTCGCATGCGCAGGGATGAGTTCTCCCGCCGGCTCATGCGCGAGCATCGCTTGTCCGCCAACGATTTGATCTACCCGGTTTTTGTTCTGGAGGGGCAGGGCATCACGCAGCAGGTGGCATCGATGCCTGGCGTGGCACGTATGTCGCTCGACAATCTCCTGCGCGTTGCTGAAGAGGCCGTTCAGCTGGGCGTGCCGGCGCTGGCATTGTTCCCCGTGATCGAGGACGGCAAGAAGAGCCTTGGCGCGGAGGAGGCCTTTAACCCCGATGGTTTGGTGCCCCGTGTTGTCAGCGAGCTGAAGAGGCGTTTTCCCGAACTGGGCGTGATCACCGACGTGGCCCTTGATCCGTATACGGTTCATGGTCAGGACGGCCTCATCGACGCGAACGGCTATGTGCTCAACGACGAGACGCTGGAGGTCCTTGCTCGCCAGGCGTTGTGCCACGCCCAGGCGGGCGCAGACGTGGTCGCGCCGTCGGACATGATGGACGGCCGTATCGCCCGTATCCGTGCCGAGCTGGACGGCGCGCAGCAGATCTACACGCGCATCCTGGCTTACTCGGCCAAATACGCGTCGAGCTTCTACGGCCCGTTCCGCGATGCGGTCGGCTCGGCGGGCAATCTGGGCAAAGGCAACAAATACACTTACCAGATGGATCCGGCCAATTCCGACGAAGCCATCCGTGAAGTGGCCCTCGATATCGCCGAAGGCGCGGACATGTTCATGGTCAAGCCCGGCATGCCTTATCTGGATATCGTGCGGCGTGTGAAGACCGAATTGAAGGTGCCGACCTACGCTTACCAGGTGAGTGGTGAGTACGCGATGCTGAAGGCGGCGGCGGCTAATGGCTGGCTGGACGAGAAGGCTTGCGCGATGGAAGCCCTGCTGGCGTTCAAGCGGGCCGGAGCTGATGGCATCCTGACCTATTACGCACTGGATGCGGCGCGCTGGTTGAAAGAGAACCAGTAAGTGCTGTCCCCGGAGGGCGTCAGCCCTCCGGTATCAGGGTCCGGGCGCCTTCGAAGCGTTCCGCGAAGTAGCGGTTGTCGAGACGATCGACCCGGACCTTCCCCTTGCTGCTGGGGGCATGGATGAACCTGCCGTCGCCGAGGTAGATGCCCATGTGGGAATAAGAGCGACCAAGGGTGTTGAAGAACACCAGGTCGCCCGGCTGGATTGCGCCGGATGAAATGGGGCGCGTACGTTCGGCGATACCTGCCGCGTTGTATGGCAGTTTGCGTCCGCTGACCTGTTCGACGATGTAGCTGACCATGCCGCTGCAGTCGAGCCCGGCAGACGGGTTCTTGCCCCCGAAGCGGTAGCCGGTGTCGAGCAGCCCCAGCGCGTAGAGCACGACCTCCTGGGCATCGGCAGACTGGGATAGGGTGATCCAGTTGCGGTTTGTGGGGGACGACGGCCGGGAGTAAGGCGTGGATGAATCCCGCGGCCGCGGAGGCGTCTGGCTGCAGCCCGCGAGCATGGCCAGTGCGAGGAGCAAGGCGGGGTATGCCCGTTCAGGCGGTGAGGCGGAAGGTAACCGGGCCATTGTTGACGAGGGATACACGCATGTCGGCCCCGAACTCACCCGTTTCCACACAAGAATGGCGGCTGCGGGCAAGGGTTACGGCAGCATTGAAAAGTTCTTCGGCGAGGTCAGGGGCTGCCGCGGGCGTGAAGCTAGGGCGGGTTCCCTTGGCCGTATCGGCGGCCAGCGTGAACTGGGATACGAGCAGCAGGCCGCCCCCGGTGTCCACCAGCGAGCGGTTCATCCGCCCTTCGTCGTCGGGAAAAACGCGGTAGCTCAGCAGGCGTTCCACCATCCGATTGACGTTGGTCGACGTATCGGCTTTCTCCACGGCGACCAGGGCAAGGAGCCCCGGACCGATCGCCCCGACGGTACGCTCCTCCACCGTCACGCGGGCTTCCAGAACGCGTTGAATCAGCGCAATCATTCCAGAAGTTCGATCTGCCCGTTGACGGACACGCTGACAGAGCTATCGCCGGCTTCGATGGGGGCGGGCACGGCTTCGGCGGCCATCATGCTGGCGCTACGGGCGAGCGGCATGATGGACTTCTGTTGGATGCCGCCGGTGTTGACGGAGACGTGCTTGATCTTCCATTTCTTGTTGAGGCTGGCGGCGACCAGTTTTGCGCGGGCTTCGAATGCTGTGAGGGCATCCACGATGGCCTGCTCCTCGATCTTCTTCCAGGTCTCGGCCGAAGGGGCTGCATTCAGCCCGCCGATGACCATGCTTTGCTGGAGCTTGCCGAGCAGCTCCGACAGGGCTGCGGAATCATTGGCCTCGAGAAGCAGCGTTGAGCGCATCCGCCAGGCCTCGATATTGCGCACGTTTTTGCCATAGACCGGGTAGGTCATGTTGCCGCCGGTGCGAACTTTCACCGCCGGATAATTGCGGGACGTTTGCAAGGCTTGGGCGACGACCGAATTCACCTTGCGGGCCAGTTCGGCGGGGCTGGTTTCGGTGGTTTCGTAATAGACCTGTGCCCGGAACTGGTCGTTAGGGGCGGGGCGACTCGCTTCGACCGAGATATCTGCCGTCGGCAATGCGGGGGGCGTTGCTCCGTCGGCCGCTTGCGCCGTAGCAGTAGTCAGGAACAGGGCCAGGCCTGCAGAAAGGAAGGAGGCTATGCGCACGGGAATATTCTCCGGCCATGACTGGATGGTATGAAATCCCGCCTATTTCGCCACAGGTCGAAGCAATTGGCAAAGCCCATGTGCTTGTTCAGTGCTGCCTGCGGCGCAGAGTGTCGCTGAAAAGCACAGGGCCCGGTGTCAGTTGTTCGGCAGCGGTGCCACCAGTTGCCGGTAGGCGTGCCAGGTGGCGTGCCCGACGATGGGCATCAGGACGACGAGGCCGAGGTGAAAGCTCAGGAAGCCCAGAATGGTCAGGCTGACGATCAACGCGGCCCAGATGAGCAGCGGGAGCGGATTGAGGGCCAGGGCCCGGATGCTGGCGATCATCGATGTGACGGCATCCTGATTGCGGTCGAGCATCAGCGGAATGGACACCACGCTGACCGCGAACACCAGTAGCGCGAAGATGAAGCCGACGCCAAAGTAGACCAGCAGGAAGTCGAGGTTCTCGAAGGACAGCACCTGTCCGAGAAAGCCAGACAGGTTGGGGAGCTCCCGCGTGTAGAAGATGGCGAAGATGACGAGGGAGGCGCGCGCCCAGATCAGGAAGATGACGGTCAGTACCGCGGCGAAAACGGCGAGATTGCCGGCATTGCGGCGCCACACCATCAGGGTTGGGGTCAGTGCGCATGGTTCGCCGTGTTCCCGGCGCCGCGAGAGCTCATAGAGCCCCATGGCAAAGAACGGGGCGAGGAGCAGAAAGCCGGTGGAAACCGCGGAGGTGTATTGGTAGGCGTGCTCGAAGACGAAGGTCAGCAGCAAGCCCATGGCCGCGAAGCAGAATCCGTAGAACAGGCTGGCGACAGGGCAGGCCTTGAGATCGTTGAAGCCCTGCGCGATCCACTGGAACGGTGCGCCTGCGCCGATTGTGCGTAAGGTTGGAAATGGCAGCGCTGCGGCGGCCTGTTCGTCGTCCGGGGGGATGTCATGCTGAGCCATGCTTTGTCTCCGTTATGGTTATTGGAACTCAATGGCCTGCAGCAACCGGATCAGTTCATGTTGGGGGCTGTCCGGTTGCGTGGGAAGAATTGACGAAGGCCCACAAGGCGTCGAGCACCTCGCCGGGGGATTCGGACATCATCGCGTGGCCGGCGTCCGGCAGCACGATTCTGGTGAGCGCAATGCTCTTGTCGAAGGCCGCGGCGAGCGGTGCGATTGCCTTGGGAGGCGTCATCCGGTCCTGAGCCGAACTCAGCAGCAGGGTTGGACAGCGAACCCGTGCGGCGGCGTCGAAGCCAGCGGTATAGGCATTGCACGCAGCCATGTCGGTATGCAGCACACCTGGCGCCTGGCGCTGCATCAGGCGCTCATTGAGCGCGGTGAGGTTCATGCCCGGAATGCTGCTGGCGCCAGTCTGGCTGTGTGGCGCGAAGGACCACTGGTTGATCAGTGCATGGGCCTTGTCCCGGTTCGACAGCGTGGCATCGAGCAGGGCGGGTGCCACCGGCATCGGGGCAACGGCGCCGACAAGAACCAGTCGGCTCACCAGTTCGGGAGCCGTGGCGGCTAGCTGCAGCGCGATCAATGCCCCCATGCTGTGGCCTATTACAACTGGACGCTCGGTGCCGAGCTTGTGCGCCAGGGCAAGGATCCACTGGGCCAGGCCCTCGATACTTTCCAGTGCGGGGCCGTTGGAGCGGCCATGGCCGGGGAGGTCCGGGGCAATGACATTCCAGCCGTGGTGGGCAAAGTAGCGGGTCTGTAGCGTCCACACACTGTGGTCGTGCCCGGCGCCATGGATGAACAGGGCGGTGGGGCGGTCGCGTTCCAGGCGCTGGCCGCCGGTGTAGCAGTAGGTGATGTGGTCGGTCAGGTGACCGGACAGGTTGAGTCTCATGCGTGCTTCCGGAGTCAGGCCAGGGCTTTCTGGACGGCGTACAGCGCACGGTCCACATCTTCGATCAGGTCGGACACACTTTCCAGACCGACCGAGAGGCGGATCGTTCCTTCGGTGATGCCCGCCGACAGCAGTGCATTGCGCGACATGCGGAAATGCGTGGTGCTGGCCGGATGAATGGCAAGTGATTTTGCGTCGCCGACATTGGCCAGGTGGGAAAACACCCGGAGCGTCTCGATGAACGCTGCGCCCGCCTTGCGCCCGCCCTTGAGGCTGAAGCTGAACACGCCGCCACAGCCCTTCGGCAGCAGTCGTGCCGCCAATTGATGATCGGGATGGCTATCGAGTTCGGGCCAGGAGACGGACTCCACCAGCGGCTGGGCCACGAGATGGGACACCAGCGCCCGTGCGTTGGCCACGTGGCGTTCCATCCGCAAGCCCAGGGTTTCCATGCCCTGCAGGATCTGGAAGGCGTTCATCGGCGACAGGCAGGCGCCGAAGTCGCGCAGGCCCTCGCGCCGGGCACGCAGCAGGAAGGCGGCAACGGGGGACTCCTCGGCGAAGTCCATGCCGTGGAAGCCTTCATAGGGTTCGGTGAGCGTCGGGAAATGGCCGTCGGAGGCCTCCCAGTCGAAGTTGCCGCCATCGACCAGTAGGCCGCCGATGGCAACTCCGTGGCCGCCGAGGAATTTGGTGGCGGAGTGCACGACCAGGTTGGCGCCGAGATCCAGCGGACACTGCAGCATCGGCGTGACCAGCGTGGCATCCACCAACAGCGGAATGCGTGCGTCACGGGCGATCTGCGCCAGCTCCGGAATGTCGAGCACTTCCAGGCCCGGGTTGCCGATCGCTTCGCCGAACAGCAGGCGGGTTTCCGGACGGATGGCTGCCCGCCAGCCCTGGTGATCGCCGGGGGCGACGAAGGTAGTTTCAATGCCGAAGCGGGGCAGCGTGTAGGCAAGCAGGTTGTTGGAGCCGCCATACAGCGCGCGGGACGCAACGATGTGGCCACCGCTGCCCATCAGCGTCGTGATGGCCAGCAGCAACGCGGCCTGGCCACTCGCGCAGGCAATCGCGCCGATGCCGCCGTCGAGGGCAGCGATGCGCTCCTCCAGCACCGCATTGGTGGGATTGGAGATACGCGAGTAGACATGCCCGGCCCGTTCCTGATTGAACAGCGATGCGGCGTGCTCGCTGTCCTCGAAGACGTAGCTGGTGGTGAAGTGGATCGGGGTGGCCCGGGAATGATGAACGGGGTCGGGCGTCTGGCCAGCGTGCAGGGCGAGTGTGTCGGCCCCGGCATTGCGGTGGATGGACATGCGGTATCTATTCTGGGATGGGGAGGGCTGGTCTCAGGCCGGTTCGTCCGGGTCGATGAGGCGCTGGATGATGGCAATCCGGTCCTTGACCAGCAGTTTGCGTTTCTTTAGGCGGCGCAGCAGTAGTTCGTCGCCCGGCGGGGGCGCCGACGAAATCTGGGAGATGACGGCGTCGAGGTCTCGATGCTCGGTGGTCAGGGTCGCCAGCCGGGATGCGAGGCTGGTGACGTCGGCGCTGGGTTCGTTGCTGTCGTTCATGCCTGGTCTGAATGAGGTAAGCGCACGGCTGCGAGCGGGTTCGGTGGAATCTTAGGCGCGGGGGGCGGGAATTACAACGGCGTTGGGGAACTTGAAGTGTCGGAATGTGTTCCCATCTTCAGTAGCACAATGCCCAAAAGGCAAAACCTAGCTATCGGGAGGCCTGTCATGAACGTGGTGCTCAACAATCCTGTCCTGTATGTGGTCGATTACCCCAACCTCGATGCGGTCGAGGTGATCGACAAACGGCGCGGCGTCGGCGCCCTGTTTCGTGACGAGGCAGCCCAGCGCTTCCGCCGCGAACTGCGCGACGTGGCCTCGTCGGCCACCGAGATGGACGATTTCGAAGCCTGGATCGCCGACTACGGTTCGCTGATGACCCAGCCGGCGATCTACCACTGACGCGTTCCTGATGCGGGATGGGGCGGCAGGAGCCGCTTGCCAGTCGGGCAGGCGGCTCCTACTATTGCCCACCGTTTTGTTTCCGGAGTGTTTCAGGGTGAATAAGGCCTTCGTCAAGGAAAGCGACCAGGACGAGGACGACGAGTCCGCGCCGGGTGTGCCCAGCCTGCCGCCCGGTACCCGCAACTACATGACCCGCAACGGTTTCGAGCGGCTCAAGGCCGAACTCGATGAGCTCGTTCGCGATGAGCGCCCCAAGCTGGTCGAGACGGTGCGTTGGGCTGCGTCGAACGGTGATCGTTCGGAGAACGGCGACTACATCTACGGCAAGAAGCGCCTGCGGGAGATCGACCGCCGCATCCGCTTCCTGATCAAGCGCCTGGAGGGCGCCACTGTGGTCACGCCTTCCGAGCAGGAGAATACCGAGCAGGTCTTCTTCGGCGCGACGGTCACCGTCTGCGATGTGGACGGGGACGACGAGCAGACCTATCAGATCGTCGGTGTGGACGAGGCAAACGCCTCTGAAGGCCGGATCAGCTGGATTGCACCGCTATCCCGTGCCTTGCTGAAGGCCAGGGAAGGGGATGTGGTGCGTTTCGCCAGCCCAGCGGGTCTCCGCGAAATCGAAGTCGTGGAAATCCGTTACGAGTGAGGCGAGGCGCTGCAGCTGTCTGCGTGAAGGAGATCGCCGCAGCGCTGCTCACCCCATCTGCTTGATACGTGGGCGGCGGACGATGGCCGGACTGCGCGGGAGCGTGAAGAAGACCGTCGTGCCGGCGCCCGGCGCCGACTCGACCCAGATCGTCCCGCCATGGCGTTCGATGATGCGGCGTACGCTGGCCAGGCCGATCCCCGAACCCTCGAAGCCGCCCCGCGCGTGCAGTTGCTGGAAGGGCTCGAAGAGTTTGCCTGCGTGGGCCATATCGAAGCCGATCCCGTTGTCGGTCACATAAAAGAGTTGTTCCTCCCCGTGGGGGCGGCCACCGACCTGGATGAGCGCCGGGTGGCTGTCGCGGGAAAACTTCCAGGCGTTGCCCAGCAGGTTCTGCAAAGCACTGCGGATCAGCGTCGGATCGGCGTCGATGCTGAGCGCGTCTTGTACATGGAACTGCACCGGGCGCTCCGGTGTTGTGGTGGCCAGTTCATCGAGAATCTCCCGCGCAATGGTGCTCACGTCGGTGGGGGCGATCTTCAGCGCCTGCCGCGACACGCTGGCGAGTTTCAGCAGGGCGTCGATGAGTTCTCCCATCCGCAGGCTGGCCCGGCCGAGGCGGGCAATGTAGTCGCGGCCGCTCGCGTCGAGGCGTTCGCCGTAGTCGTCGGCCAGCGCGTGGGCAAAGCCGTTGATGGCGCGCAGTGGCGCACGCAGGTCATGGGAGATCGAGTAGCTGAAGCTCAGCAGCTCCCGGTTGGACTGCTCCAGTTCTTCGGTGCGCTGGCGCACCCGTTCCTCCAGCGATGCGTTCACTTCGGCAAGGGCTTCGCGTTCGGCGTCGCGCAGGCTGGCCACGCGGTGCAGGCTGAAGGCCAGCGCGCCGAGGAGGCCCAGCATCAGTCCGGCCGCGGCCACGATGTAGCGCCGATGGACATAGAAGTCGGCCAGGGCGACTTCGACCGGCCGGCTCGCTGCGATGATCAACGGGCGGTCGGCCAGGCGTCGGTAGGCGCGGATGCTGTCTACCGGGTCCGCGTCGCTGGCGCCGGTCAGCACCAGGCTGCGGGCGTCGGCGGGCGTGCCGGGTACCGATGGCCACGAGGCGGCGGTGCCGATCAGGGCGTCGTTTTGGGGGTGGTGGATCAGCACGACCTTCCGGCTGGCGTGGATAACGAGGATCGTGTCCCGGTCGGACAGCCCGAGCTCCCGGTATACAGCCCCGAAATAGGCATGGCTGATGGCTGCACCGGCGGTTCCGAGGTATTTGCCGGCCGCATCGAAGATCTGGCGGGTCAGCGGGGTGCTGACGCGGCTGCCGACCTGGTGATGTCCGGGGCTGCCGATATCGAAGCCGTCCTTCAGGACGGGCGGCATGCTCGGCTTGCCCGGCGCCGCGTCATCCTGTTCGGTGGGTTCCGGCTCGAGGGCATCGGCGGCAAGGCGTCCGTCCTCGCGCTCGACGAACAGGGTCTCTGCTTCCGGCAGGTGGGGGGCGCGCTGCCGCAGCAAGGCCTGCAGTTCACCTTGGTCGAAGGCGTCTATGCCGCCGCGTAGTGCAACCAGGCCCGCAATTTCGTTGATGGCACCCTCTGCCTCGCCGAAGGTGCGTGCGATGTGTTCCTCGAGTACGCGAGTCAGGTTCAGCAGTTCGGACTCCGAGCGCCGCAGCACCTGGTCGTGGTCATATCGGATGAGTGAAGTGGTGACGCCGACGATGAGGGCCGCGAGCAGCGCGAAGGCGATCCAGATGGCCAGCCGCAGCCAGCGCAGCGAACTCGCTGCGACGGGGGGATCCGCCCGGGAAGCTGCGGGCTGCGACGACGGAAGCGCTGAGGCGGGCAGTCGGGAGTGTTCCATCCGTTGGCAGGGGCTTGAAAGTCAGAGGGGCATACCCATATGGGGATCGTTAACGGTTCTTATGGAGCAAGCTTTATGACTGTCGATACGTCCGCGCAAACCTTGAACTTCCAGGCTGAGGTCAAGCAACTGCTGCACCTCATGATCCATTCGCTGTATTCGAACCGGGAGATCTTCCTGCGGGAGCTGGTTTCGAATGCCTCTGACGCCTGTGACAAACTTCGTTTCGAAGCCCTGGAGAACGGTGGGCTGTTCGAGAACGACGCCGAGTTGAAGATCCGCGTGGGCTACGATAAGGCGGCCCGCACGCTGACCATCGCCGACAACGGCATCGGCATGAGCCGTGACGAAGTGGTGACCAACCTGGGCACCATCGCCAAGTCCGGCACCAAGGAATTCTTCGGCAAGCTGACCGGCGATCAGAAGAAGGACGCCCACCTGATCGGCCAGTTCGGTGTCGGCTTCTACTCTGCCTTCATCGTGGCCGACAAGGTCACCGTGCGCACCCGCCATGCTGGCCTGGGCGCTGATGCCGCGGTGCAATGGACCTGTTCGATGACCGGCGATACTGCCGGCGAATACACCGTCGAAGCCGTCGAGAAGGCCGGTCGCGGCACCGAGATCACCCTCCACCTGCGCGATGACCAGGACGACCTGCTGTCCAGCTGGAAGCTGCGTTCGATCATCCAGAAGTACTCCGACCATATCCTGCAGCCCATCGTGATGAAGAAGGAGCAATGGGACGAGGAGAAGAAGGAGCAGGTTCTCACCGACGAGGACGAGACCGTCAACAAGGCCAACGCCCTGTGGGCGCGCGCCAAGTCGGACATCACCGACGAGGAATACACCGAGTTCTACAAGCACGTCGGCCACGACTACGAAGAGCCGCTGGCGTGGACCCACGCCAAGGTTGAAGGCCGCCACGAGTACACCCAGCTGCTCTACGTGCCCGGCCACGCCCCCTTCGATATGTGGGACCGCCAGGCCCGCCATGGCGTCAAGCTCTACGTGCGCCGCGTCTTCATCATGGACGACGCCGAGAAGCTGATGCCCATGTACCTGCGCTTCGTGCGCGGGGTGGTGGATTCCAACGACCTGCCGCTCAACGTGTCCCGTGAAATCCTGCAGGAATCCAAGGACATCGACACTCTGCGTGCCGGTTGTACCAAGAAGGTGCTGAGCCTGCTCGAAGACCTCGCCGAGAACCAGAAGGACAAGTACGTCACCTTCTGGAAGGAGTTCGGCCAGGTGCTGAAGGAAGGCGTCGGTGAAGATCACGCGAACAAGGAGAAGATCGCCGGCCTGCTGCGCTTCGCCTCGACGAACGCCGATACCGCCGAGGAAGTCGTGTCGCTGGCCGACTACATCGGCCGCATGAAGGAAGGCCAGGACAAGATCTATTACGTCACCGCCGACAGCTTCAATGCCGCCAAGAACAGCCCGCATCTGGAAATCTTCCGCAAGAAGGGCATCGAGGTGCTGCTGCTGTCCAACCGTGTGGACGAATGGGTGGTTGGCAACCTGACCGAGTTCGACGGTAAGCAACTGGCGTCCGTTGCCAAGGGCGGCCTCGATCTGGGCAAGCTGGAAGACGAGGCCGAGAAGGCCGCCGTCGAGAAGGAAACCGGCGAGCTGAAGGACCTGCTCGACAAGATGAAGAGCAGCCTGGGCGACAAGGTGAAGGAAGTCCGCGTCACCCACCGTCTGACCGACTCTCCCGCCTGCCTGGTGGCCGACGAGCACGACATGGGGATGAACCTGGCCCGCCTGATGAAGGCTGCCGGCCAGAACATGCCGCTGTCCAAGCCGATCCTCGAGATCAACCCGGCCCACCCGGTAGTGCTACGCCTCAAGTACGAGGACAAGCAGTTCGAGGACTGGGCCGCGGTGCTGTTCGACCAGGCCCTGCTGGCCGAAGGCGGCACGCTGGACGACCCGGCGAGCTTCGTGAAGCGCATCAACCAGCTGATGCTGGCGATGAACGCGGCCTGAGTGCCGTGGGCGGGAGCGAGTGAGTTCGCCCCCGCTATGGAGCTCCTGGTGGCTTCGTCGGTAACTCAGCAATGAAAATGGCGGGCCATTCCTGGCCCGCCATTTTTTTGCCTCGAGTCCCTAAAGGACTTAGCGCACCAGCAGCAGTGAAGTCTTCGCCAGCCGAGTAAGGTTCTCGGCGACGCTGCCAACCAGCAGGCGGTCCATGCCATGGCGGCCATGGGTGCCGGCGATGATCAGATCGGCGCTCCAGTTCTGGGCCGCGTCGACGATCTGCTCGGCGGTGCGCTTGTTTTCCGACTCGATCAGCAGGCGTTCGGCCGTGACGCCGGCAGCGCTGGCCTTGGCAACTGCCTCGTCCAGCACCGGGCGGGCGACCTGGCGCATCTCATCCTTGATCTTGTCGGCGTCGATAAAGGTGCCGATGCCCATCGCGTGCTGGACCAGCGGTGCCTCGTCGAGGGCGTGGGCCACGCACAGGGCGGCGCCGGACAGCTTGGCCAGTTGCACGGCTTCGTCGAGGGCCTTGCGGGCGGTGTCGCTGCTGTCGATGGCAACCAGAATGCGCTTGTACATGAGGACTCTCCCGATTACTTGATGACGAGGGCGCTGAACGGCCAGACGTAGGCCTGCAGCGTCACAAAGATACCCACCAGGCAAGCCAGCGCGATGGAGTGGAAGAACACGTAGCGCAGGATGTCACCCTCGTGGTTGAACCAACGCGTCGCGGTGGAGGCCACCACGATGGACTGGGCGTCCACCATCTTGCCCATCACGCCGCCGGCGCTGTTGGCTGCGCCCATCAGGTTGGGGCTCAGGCCGAGCTGTTCCGCCGCAACCTTCTGCATGCCGCCGAAGAGCACGTTGGAGGCCGTATCGGAGCCGGTCAGCGCGACGCCGAGCCAGCCCATCAGGGTGCCGAAGAAGGGATACAGCACGCCGGTGGAGGCGAAGGCCAGGCCCAGCGTGGTGTCGAGGCCGGAGTAGCGGGTCAGCGTGCCGAGGGCCAGCATCAGCACGATGGTGATCAGCGAGTAGCGGACCAGCCAGATCGTCTTGCCGTAGGTGCGCAGCAGCGTCAGCGGGTTGTACTTCATCGCCAGGCCACCGACGATGGCGGCCACGAAGATACCGGTGCCAGTCGCCGACAGCAGGCCGAACACGTACTCGGCGCCTTCCTTGGTCGGTGTGGTGACAACCGGCGGCACCTTCTCGACCAGCTTGTGCAGGCCCTCGATCGGGAACTTCGGCGCGTAGATGCCGTTGAAGTAGGCCTTCACGGCGGGCAGGCCCCAGATGAAGACAAACACCGTCAGGATGAACCAGGGCATCCAGGCGCGCACCACGTCGCCGCTGGCATGGCGGGCGATGGCGGTGACCGGGGCGGCCTTGCCGCCATCTTCCTCATGGCCGCGCAGGGAGGTGGAGCGCCAGATCTCGGCGGGCTGCCAGACCTTCATGAACAACACCAGGCAGATCATCGAGCACATCGCAGCGATGACGTCCACCAGCTCAGGGCCGAAGAAGTTGGAGACGATGAACTGCGGGATCGCGAAGGTAACGCCGGCGACCAGGATGGCTGGCCAGATCTGCAGCATGCCCTTGCGTCCGGCGAAGGCCCAGATCAGCCAGAACGGCACCAGCACCGAGAAGAACGGCAACTGGCGGCCGACCATCGCCGACACGGCCATCACGTCATAGTTGTGGACCTTGGCCAGCGTGATGATAGGCGTGCCGAGAGCACCGTAGGCCACGGGGGCGGTGTTGGCGATCAGGGACAGGCCGGAGGCGGCCAGCGGCGAGAAGCCGAGACCGATCAGGATCGCCGCAGTCACCGCCACCGGCGTGCCGAAGCCTGCCGCGCCTTCGAAGAAGGCGCCGAAGGCGAAGGCGATCAACAGCAGTTGCAGGCGCCGGTCTTCGGTGATGCCGGCGATGGAGTCCTGCAGGATCTTGAATGACCCGTTCTGCTCGGTGAGTTGGTGCAGGAAGATGATGTTGAGCACGATCCAGCCGATCGGCAGCAGGCCAGTGAGGCCGCCCAGGAAAGCCGCCTTGCCGGCCATTTCGGCCGGCATGCCGTACGCAAAGATCGCGATCAGTAGTGCGCTAGCCAGGCCGGCCGCCGCTGCAATGTGGGCCTTCAGGTGCAAGAAGCCGAGGCCAATCAGCATGACCGCCACGGGGATTGCAGCGACCAGCGTACTCAGCAGCATGCTGCCGAGCGGGTCGTAGGTCTGTTGCCATACCATCGTTTTGTCTCCTCTTATATTTGGTGTGGTGCTGAGGTGTGGTGCTGCGTTTGCGGCTTGTCAGGCCGCGGCTACGCCGGCGCGGGCCACCTGGGAGTCCTGGTCGGGCTTGACCCCGGACACCCCGACGGCACCGACGACGTGGCCATCGACCGTGATGGGCACGCCGCCTTCCAGCATAGCGTTCAGGCCGGGCGCGGAAAGGAAGGCATTGCGCCCGGCGTTGATCATTTCCTCATAAAGGCGCGATTCCCGGCGACCGAGGGCGGCGGTACGGGCTTTTTCGGTGGCGATGTAGGCGCCGATCGCCGCGCAGCCGTCGAGGCGTTCGAAGATCAGTGGATGGCCGCCATCGTCCACCACCGAGATGGCGACGGCCCAGTTATGGTCCCGGGCTTCGCTACGAGCGGCGTCGAGGATGCGGATGGCGTCGTCACGGGTCAGGAAGGACTTGGTTTGCATGGTGGTTTCCCTTTTATGGTCTCTGTTGGGGCTGGGATTGGTCTTATTGGGAGGGCAGGGCGTCTTCGACGATCTCGATCCAGTGGCGGACCTCGGTGCGTCCGGCGCCGTCCAGATGCATCTGGCAGCCGATGTTGGCGGTGGCGATCAGCTGGGGCTTGCCGCTTTCCAGCGCGTCCATCTTGCGGTCGCGCAGTTGGCGGGACAGTTCGGGCTGGGTGATCGAATAGGTGCCGGCGGAGCCGCAGCACAGGTGGCCGTCGGGCACCGCGGTGAGCGCGAAGCCGACGCGGCGCAGCACGCCTTCCACGGCGCCGCCCAGCTTCTGGGCGTGTTGCAGCGTGCACGGGCAGTGGAAGGCGAGCCGCTTGTCGGCGCGGACGCCGAGCTTTTCCAGCGGTTCGCGGGCGAGCACTTCGACGAGATCCTTGGCCAGCGCGCTGATCCGCGCAGCCTTGTCCCGGTAGGCAGGATCGTCGCGCAGCAGGAAGCCGTATTCCTTGACGAAGGCGCCGCAGCCACTGGCGGTCTGCACGATCGCCTCGGCACCGCCTTCGATGGCCGGCCACCAGGCGTCGATGTTGCGGCGGGCACGGTCGAGGCCGGCGTCCTGG
Organism: Pseudomonadota bacterium; assembly: GCA_018241685.1. GTDB lineage: Bacteria > Pseudomonadota > Gammaproteobacteria > Burkholderiales > Rhodocyclaceae > Zoogloea. Next base: position 24,265 of record JAFEDJ010000032.1, on the reverse strand, counting down.
GCGTTGAGGTGGTAATCCACGGCGCCGCAGCAGCCCGCTTCCGGCGCGGGCTGGACTGAGATGCCCAGGCGGTCGAGGATGCGCGCCGCGGCGGCGTTGGTGTTGGGCGACACGCCGGGCTGCACGCAGCCTTCCAGCATCAGCACGACGCGGCTCTGCCGCGCGGCGGGGCGGGGTTTGGGGGCGTACTGATGGCGCGGCAGCTTGTCTGCCAGCGAGGCTGGCAGGAAGGCGCGTAGCGCCGAGCCGATACCGAGGGCGGTCTTGACGCGCCCCGGGTTGGGAACGATCGCACGCAACGCCAGATTGCGCAGGCGTTCGCCGGTGCTGCGCGGCACCAGTTCCTCGACGGCGGCGCGGCCGATGTCGAGCAGCTTGTGGTACTGCACGCCCGACGGGCAGGTGGTTTCGCAGTTGCGGCAGGTGAGGCAGCGGTCCAGGTGGGTGCGGGTGCTCTCGCTGACCTCGCCGGTCTCGAACATCTGCTTCATCAGGTAGATGCGGCCGCGGGGGCCGTCCAGCTCGTTGCCGAGGAGCTGGTAGGTGGGGCAGGTGGCATTGCAGAAACCGCAGTGCACGCAGCTCCGCAGCACGCTTTCGGCCACTTCGGCCCCGTAGCGATGACGGGCCGCTTCGCTCAGGTTGGTTTGCATGGCGTATCTGGTCCGGAAATGGGGAAGGCGCGGTGGCGCTTACAGCCCGGCGTACATGCGGCCGGGGTTGAAGATGCCCTGCGGGTCGAGCTGGGCCTTGAGCTGACGGTGGTAGCGCATCAGCGCGTCGGGCAGCGGCGGCAGCGGGCCGTCGGTGACGCCGGGCGTGTAGCAGTCGGCGTGGCCGCCGGCCGACTCGGCGAGGGTGCGCAGTTGCACGGCTTCGGCCGTCGACTTGAGCCACACCTGGGCGCCGCCCCAGTCGATCAGCGCGTCGCCGGGCAGATCGGCCGGCGTGCGGTTGTTGCCCACCGCCAAGCGCCACAGGGGGCGCGGGTCCTTGAAAAAATCGAGCCGGTGGTTGCGCAGGGCGTCCCAGAAATCCGCCGATACTTCTTCGCCGCCGAGTAGTGCGCGGGCAGCCTTCACCGAACTCTCGCCGCCTTCCAGGCGCAGCAGCGTGGTGCCCCCGTCCTGGCAGGCACCGCTGATCGGCAGGGACTGCTGGCCCCATTCGGCGAACTTGCGCAGGGCCCGCGGACGATCCATCTCGAGGCGCAGGGTGAGGCTGGCGCGGGGCTTGGGCAGGACCTTGAAGGACACTTCGGTGATCAAACCGAGGCAGCCGAGGGTGCCGGTCATCAGGCGGGAAACATCGTAGCCGGCCACGTTCTTGATGACCTCGCCACCGAAGCGCAGGTGCTTGCCGTGGCCGGTGATGATGCGGCAGCCGAGCACGAAATCACGTACCGAGCCGACCCACGGACGGCGCGGGCCGGACAGGCCGGCTGCGACCATGCCGCCGACGGTAGCACTGCCGGTGAAATCCGGCGCCTCGCAGGGGAGCATCTGGCCGGCGGCGTCGAGGGTGGCGTTGAGTTCGGCCAGCGGCGTGCCGGCGCGGGCGGTGATGACCAGTTCGGCGGGGTCGTAATTGACGATGCCCCGGTGGGCGCGAACGTCCAGCGGTACGCCATCAACCTTGCGGCCGTAGAAGGCCTTGCTGCCACCTCCCGTGATGGAGAGCGGCGTGCCAGCCGCCAGCGCCGCCTGGACTTGGGACAGCAGGGCGTCGCCCTGGTCGGCGTCGTGGGTGTGCTCGCTCATCAGAAACGCTCCAGTTCGGGGAAGGGCAGCTGGCCATGGTGGATGTGCATCGCACCGAACTCGGCGCAGCGGTGCAGGGTCGGGATGTTTTTGCCGGGATTGAGGAGGCCGGCCGGATCGAAGGCGGCCTTCACGGCGTGGAAGAAGGTCAGCTCGTCGCTGTTGAACTGTACGCACATCTGGTTGATCTTCTCGCGGCCAACGCCGTGCTCGCCGGTGATGGTGCCGCCCACCGCCACGCACAGTTCGAGGATCTTGCCGCCGAGGGCTTCGGCCCGCTCGAATTCGCCAGGCTGGTTGGCATCGAAGAGGATCAGCGGGTGCATGTTGCCGTCGCCGGCGTGGAACACGTTGGCGACCCGCAGGCCGTATTCGACGGACAGCTCGGCGGTGCCCTTCAGCACGGCCGGCAGCTGCTTGCGTGGGATGGTGCCGTCCATGCAGTAGTAGTCCGGCGACATGCGGCCGACGGCCGGGAAGGCGTTCTTGCGGCCTGCCCAGAACTTGATGCGCTCGGCTTCGTCCCGTGCCAGCTGCACGTCGGTGGCGCCGGCAGCGGTGAGCACCGTGCGCACGCGCTCGATGTCGTCCTGCACATCGGCCTCGACGCCGTCGAGTTCGCACAGCAGGATGGCCTCGGCATCCACCGGGTAGCCGGCGTGGATGAAGTCCTCGGCAGCCCGGATGGCCAGCTTGTCCATCATCTCGAGGCCGCCCGGGATGATGCCGGCGGAAATGATGTCGGCCACTGCCTTGCCGGCCTTTTCGATGGAGTTGAAGCTGGCCATCAGCACGCGGGCCACCTGGGGCTTGGGCAGCAGCTTGACGGTGACTTCGGTGACCACGCCGAGCAGGCCTTCGGAGCCGGTGAACAGGGCCAGCAGGTCGAAGCCGGCCGCATCGAGCGCGTCGGTGCCGAGGGTCACGTGTTCGCCTTCGATGGTCAGCGCTTCGACCTTCAGCAGGTTGTGCACAGTGAGGCCGTACTTGAGGCAATGCACGCCACCAGCGTTCTCGGCCACGTTGCCGCCGATGGAGCAGGCGATCTGCGATGACGGATCCGGCGCGTAGTAGAGGCCGAAAGGCTCTGCGGCCTGGGAGATGGCCAGGTTGCGTACGCCGGGCTGGACGCGGGCGAAGCGGCCTTCAGGATTGACTTCTAGGATGCGGTTGAAGCGCGCCATCACCAGCAGCACGCCCTGTTCCAGCGGCAGCGCGCCGCCAGACAGGCCGGTGCCGGCACCGCGGGCGACCACCGGCACGTGCATACGGTGGCACAGCTTGAGCAGGGTTTCGACCTGGTCGAGGCGCTCGGGTAGTACGACCAGCAGCGGCGTGGTGCGATAAGCCGACAGGCCGTCGCACTCAAAGGGCTTGAGGTCTTCGCGGGTGTGCAGGATTTCCAGATCGGGCATGGCTGCGCGCATCGCGGCCATCAGTTCGGCGCGGTCCACGTGGTGGAGTTCGCCGTCGATCTTTTCGTCGTAGAGGATGTTCATGGCAGGTGGCCCTGAAGGTTCCGGTTCGGTTTTTGAGCACATTCGGGGCCGCGATATGGCCCGGCCTGGTGCTCGGGATGGGCGATACTAGGTTTCGAAGACACTGAAAACAAAGCACTTTTAAAGTGGTCGTACCAGTTTTTTTGAATACATGTTTTCCCTTATTGAAAGATAAATCCTTTGAATTCAATGTGATCAGACAATCAGAGGAGACATGTAGCAGTGCCTGAATCAACTGGTCCGACCACTTTGAAAAAGCCCGCCAAAGACCCTTTTGAGGCGACCGAACGTAAGCAAGTAGCCGATGTGGTCGCCGAGCGGATCGAGCGGCTGATCATCGATGGGATTCTGAAAGTGGGAGAGGCGCTGCCGTCCGAGCGGCGGCTGTGCGAGAAGCTGGGTACGTCGCGGACGGCCCTGCGGGAGGGGCTGCGCGTGCTGCGCGGGCTGGGCATCATCGACACACAGCACGGGCGTGGGTCCTACGTGGCGCGCCTGTCCGCCGATCGGGACATGACGCCATTGATGCATCTGTTCAATTCCCAGCCGCGGACCTTGTATGACTTGCTGGAGGTGCGGGCGATCCTGGAAAGCGAGGCAGCGCGCCTGGCTGCCCAACGCGGGACGCCGGCGGATTTCCTGCTGATCCGGCGGCGCTACGAGGAGCTACAGAGCCTGCAGGCGCAGGGCGAAGGGGTGACGCTGGAGGAGCATGCCCGCGCCGACCACGCCTTCCACCGGGCGATCAACGATGCGTCGCACAACCCGGTGCTGGTGCACACGCTGCAGTCCTTGTCAGACCTGATGCTCAGCAGTGTGCTGGCATCGGTGAGCAACCTTTACCACAGGCCCGCCCACAAACGGGTACTGGACCGCCACCACGAGCGGATCTACAGGGCGGTGATCGACAGGGATTCCGACAAGGCTTACCGGGTTGCCTGCGAGCACATCAACAGCTTGCGCGATACGTTTCTGGAGATCGAGCAGGAGGAGCAGCGCCTCGTGCGGGCTTCGCTGCGGCTGGGGGCTGATCGTTAAGGATGCCTGTCCGCCGCTGTGCGTAGGACGCTTGCCGGCGCGGTAGTCAGGCTGCCTGTGGGGTCAGCAGTTCGCACAGCATGTCCACGTGGGTGTTTCGCGCCTCGCGGATCTGGATGGGGACTACGGCGGCTGAGGAGAGTTGCTGGAACAGTTGGTGAATGACTGGCGACACGATCAGCCAAGGGTGATGGACTACCGTGCTGTCCCGGCACAGGCCGCGTTCGACGCAGCGGCGCAGCAGGCTGCCCAGTTGCACGTGCAGGTTGTCCACGGTGTTCTGCCGCCACAGGGTCACGATGTCGGGCAGACGGTGGCCTTCGGTCAGCAGGAGGCGGGCGGTGGCGCGCAGTGTGGGGTCACCCAGATGGGTGTGAAGTTGGTCCACCAGTTGTTCGACCAGACTGCGGATGTCCGTGGAGGACTCGAGCAGCGCTTCGACGTCCAGGGCCGGGGCCGTCAGCGAGCGGCGCAGCAGCGCTTCGAAGACTGCGTCCTTGCCGGAAAAGTGGGCATAGAAGCCGCCCTTGGAAAGGCCCGCCCGGTTGGCGATGTCGTCGACGCGCGTAGCGCTATAGCCGTGAGCGGAAAACTCCGCCAGGGCTGCATCGAGGATCAGGGGGATTCGGGTGGCTGGGGTGAGGCGCTTGCGCGGTTGGCTGGCGCCGGTGTCGGTACTGGGTGTGATGCCGGTGGGCATGTCGCTGGGCCCGGATAAAATTTGATGGGCCCATAAAGATAACCGATGTCTCCCCTCGCGGCTACCTGATTTATGGATTCTGCCTAAAAACTTTTTGGTCGGCAGTGGGCGGAGGGAGGCGCCGAATGCAAATTGGCGCCTCTGGCCGGATAAACCAGACCGTGCGGCGAAACCGGCCTCAAGCGGCGATCAGCAACTGCGGGTAGGCGGGATCGGCAACACTGCTGCACGCGGAGGCGCAGGCCTGCTCCACGGCGCCGTCGAGACACTGCTTGGCGCACTGGGCGCAACGTCCGCATTCCTCGGTCACGCCAAGTTGCTGCCGCAGGTCGCGCAGACGCCGCGCGCCGCCCTGGACGGCGGTTTCGATGTGCTTTTCAGTCACGGCACGACAGATGCAAACGTACATTGTCTTGTTTCCTTCACACCCGGATTGGGAGCTGCTCAGACGATCGGATAAAGGCGCAGCACGAGGCTGGCTGCCGCGACACAGCCCGCGAGCCCGACGCAAAGGAGGGCTGCAAGGCCAGTGGCAGACAGCGGACGCTGGCCAGTGGGTTCGGTCCAGTGGCCGGGAAGGCCATCGTGGTGGCGGAGTCGGGCGGAGGTCGTCATTTCGTCAGTATCAGTTTGCCGGCACGTGTGGCTCGAAGTGCATAAATCATGCCTTCGTGCTCGATGAACACGCAGTTGCGGTCGTTGAAGAGATCCTTGCTCCGGATCGGCACCTCGAACTGGCCTACATCGGCTTCGAGGGCTGCGTCGCAGGACGGATGCTGGGCCGGAGCGTTAAGGTTTTCCACTTGGATACGAATGCTAATGAGAACGGTTCCTATTAAATAGCTGAGAATTGTTTTCGTCAACAGGCTTGTGAAGAAAATCTGCATCACGCTGTTTCGGTGTTGCATCGTGGGCAGTGAACTTGGGGGCCGCGTGTCGTGGACGTCGGCTGTTTCGGCGGCGGAAGGCGGCGGCGGGGTAGAATCCAGCCCCTTCCGCAGTCTTGATTACTTATTTGCACCATGCCGCTGATCACCCTCGATGATGCCTGCCTCGCCTTCGGCCACGTCGCCTTGCTCGACAAGGCTAGTTTCCAGCTCGACCCCGGCGAGCGGGTTGCGCTGATCGGCCGCAACGGTAGCGGCAAGTCAAGCTTGCTGAAGGCGCTGGCCGGACAGGCCATGCTCGACGATGGTCGCTTGTGGCGGCAGCCGGGGGCTCGGATCGCCTATGTGCCGCAGGAAGCGGACTTTTCGCTTGAGCGCACGGTATTCAAGACGGTGGCGGATGGTCTCGGCGATGTGGCCCGCCTGCTGGTGGACTATCACGAGGCCATGCTGGCGGTGGCCGACGATGCCAGCGCAGCCAGGCTGGCGCGGCTGGAAGAGCTCCAGCATCGCGTCGAGGACGCCCAGGCCTGGCGCCTGGAGCAGCGCGTTGAACAGATCCTGGCCCAGCTCAAGCTGTCGGGCGAGGCGGTCGTCGGCAGCCTGTCCGGCGGCGGCATCAAGCGCGTGGCGCTGGCCCGCGCGCTGGTTGGCGAGCCGGAAATGCTGCTGCTCGACGAACCGACCAACCACCTGGATATCGACGGCATCCTGTGGCTCGAAGAGCTGATCCGCGATTTTCCGGGGGCGGTGGTGGTTATCACCCACGACCGGGTCTTCCTGAACCACGTGGCGACGCGCATCGTCGAGCTGGATCGCGGCATCCTGAGCAGCTTTCCCGGCCGCTTCAGCGATTACCAGGCGCGCAAGGCCGATCAGCTGGATGCGGAAGACAAGGCCAATGCCCGCTTCGACAAGCTGCTGGCGCAGGAAGAGGTGTGGATCCGCAAGGGCGTCGAGGCGCGACGGACCCGCAACGAAGGCCGTGTGCGGCGCCTGGAAGCCCTGCGCCGCGAGCGCAGTGCCCGCCGTGACCGTTTTGGCAACGTCAAGCTGGCGCTGGACCGTGGCGACAGCAGCGGCCAACTGGTGGCCGAGCTGACCCATGTGAACAAGCGCTTCGGCGAGCGGCAGATCGTCCGCGATTTCTCGACGCGCATCCTGCGCGGCGACCGCATCGGCCTGATCGGCCCCAACGGCGCCGGCAAGACCACGCTGCTGAAGCTGATCCTCGGCGAGCTCGAAGCGGACGAAGGCACGATCAAGCGCGGTACGCGCCAGACGGTGGCCTACTTCGACCAGCTGCGTGCGCAGCTCGACCCGGAGGCACCGCTGACCGAAGTCATCAGTCCGGGCTCCGATTACGTGGAAATCGCCGGGCACCGCACCCACGTCATCGGTTACCTGGAGGACTTCCTGTTCTCGCCGCAGCGGGCCCGTTCGCCGGTCAAGTCCCTGTCCGGCGGTGAGCGCAACCGCCTGCTGCTGGCCCGCCTGTTCGCCCGTCCGGCCAACGTGCTGGTGCTCGACGAGCCGACCAACGACCTGGACATCGAAACCCTCGATCTGCTCGAAGACCTGCTGGCCCAGTATGACGGCACCGTCTTCCTGGTCAGCCACGACCGGGCCTTCCTCGACAACGTGGTGACGCAGGTGATCGCCGCGGAGGGCAGTGGCAACTGGAAGGAATACGCCGGTGGTTATGAGGACTGGCTGCGCGTGCGCCCCGCGCCCGAAGTGGTCAAGCCCGCCGCCGCGCCCAAGCCTGTTCAGGCGAAGAAGGAAGAACCCAAGCCGCAGGCAGCGAAGCCGGTCAAACTGAGCTGGAAGGAACAGCGGGAACTGGAAGCCTTGCCGGACCGCATCGCGGCGCTGGAGGAGGAGCAGGGCACCATCCAGGCCCGCCTCAACGACCCCGCCACCTACCGGGACGCCCCGCAGGAAGTGCCAGCCCTCAACACCCGCCTGCAGGCGCTGGAAGGTGAGATTGAGGTGGCCATGCTGCGCTGGGAAGAACTGGAGTCGCGCGGCACCGGCAAGTAAGTCTGTTTAGAGGGGCGGCGGCATCGCCCCGAGAGGATCTCCGCCCGCGGCGAGCAGCGCTTCGACCGCTTCGTGGGGCACGGACAGCCGGCTGAGGAGTGTCTCGCGCTTGATGTGCAATAGCTCGGTGATCGCGCTGAGGTCGTCAGGAATAGCCGGGTCGTCCCAGCCTAGCGCAGTGTGCCGGGCCAGGCTGTTGGCCAGTTGAACGGTACGCACGCGCGGATTCTCGATCTGCCGCTCGTCCAGCATGGACACCAGCAGTTCCGGCAGCCGCCAGTGATGGACCAGGGCCAGCTGCAGCTCCCGCGCAGAGAAGTTGAAGATCGACTTCTGGGCGGATGCGGAGCGCAGGCTCCGGTCGATGTGCTGCATCTCGTACACCTGATAGGTCAGCTTTGGCGCCAGACACCAGCACAGGATTTCGGTGCCCTCGGCGAGCAGCGCGGCGACGGTGATCTCGTCCACGTCCAGGTCGTGACGGACGATGGCCCAGTCGCGGGCGTAGCGGGCGGCCCGACGGGCCCGGCTGATCACCTTGAGCACGCCGACGAGGGCCTTCGGATACGCCGCGAGCTGGTCCTCGATGGTCGGCAGATCGGAGAACTGGCGCAGGAAGGGCGAGATGCCCATCATCATGATCGCCCGCTCGACGGTGGTGATGTCGTGATTCTGCCGGGCGCGCCGGTTTTCCTCGAGGTGGATCAGGACGCGCAGCGTCATCATCGGATCGCTCAGCACCAGCGCGGCGACCGTGCGGCCGTTGATGTGATCCTCCCGGTCGCGCATCGTCTGCAGTTCCTTGACGGTGTGCTTGAGGACAGGCAGGGGCTGCTGGCTGAAGAACGCGATGTAGGCGTCCAGGGTCTCGAAAGGGACGTTGATCAGGGCCATGTCGGTGTTCCTGCGGGCGATGAATCCATTTACGGCATTTTGCATGCGGTATTGAGGTGTGGCGCGGCTGGGCGTCAAGTTGGCAAGGCTATAATCGACCGATAACCAACATGAGGCGCCAGTCCGGTGTCCGGCAACGAGGAGAAACGCATGACCGCCACCCTTTCCCCCTTCAAAGCTTACGTGATCCGCCAGGACGAGAACCGCAAGGTTTCCGCCGCGATGGAGACGCTCGCCGCCGATGCGCTCGATGCAGGCGAGGTTCTAATCAAGGTGGCTTATTCCAGTGTTAACTACAAGGACGCTCTGGCCGCGACGGGCGCCGGCAAGATCATCCGTCGCTTCCCTTGCGTCGGTGGTATCGACCTGTCGGGTACGGTAGTGGAAAGCAGCGATCCACGCTTCAAGGCGGGTGACGAGGTCATTGCCACCAGTTTCGACATCGGTGTGGCCCACCACGGCGGCTACGCGGAATACGCGCGGATCCCGGCCGGCTGGGTCGTGCCGCTGCCCGCCGGCCTGAGCCTCTTCGAGGCGATGGCCCTCGGCACCGCCGGTTTTACGGCCGCGCTGGGCATCGTGCGCATGGAGGACAACGGTCTGCGTCCCGACAGCGGCCCGGTGATTGTTACCGGCGCCAGCGGCGGCGTCGGCGGCCTGGCCATCGACATGCTGGCCGGGCTCGGCTATCACGTGGTCGCGCTGACCGGCAAGGCGCATGAAGAGGCCTACCTCAAGGACCTCGGCGCTGCCGAGATCCGCCTGCGCGACACCATCGACCCGGCCAAGACGCGCCCCCTCGACGCTGGCCTGTGGGCCGGCGCGGTGGACAACGTGGGCGGTGACATCCTCACCTGGGTGCTGTCCACGATGAAGCAGGCCGGCACGGTGGCGAGCATCGGCAACGCCCAGAGCATCGCCCTCAACGCCACGGTGTTTCCGTTCATCCTGCGTGGGGTCAGCCTGCTCGGCGTGGATTCCGGCTACATCGGCTTCCCGACCCGCAGCACCGTCTGGCAGCGCCTGGCGTCCGACCTCAAGCCCCGCCACCTGGCCGGCATGACGCGGACGGTGCCTTTCGGCGATTTGCCCGGCGTCTTCGACGACTTCATCGCCGGCCGGGTCAAGGGGCGCACGGTGATTGCCGTTAACCCCTGACGATTCATTTACCCAGCGAGTCCCAGCATGAGCGACGACAGCGAGCAGACCCTGCCACGGGTCTTGATCATCGACGATTCCCGGATGGTGCGGGCTTCCATCATCCGGCACATAAGGGACCGCTTCGAGGTGCGCGAGGAGGTCGACGGGGAGGCTGGCTGGCAGACCCTGATGGTGGACCCGACCATTCAGGCCGTCATCACCGACATCGGCATGCCCAATCTTGACGGCTACGGCCTGCTCGAACGCATCCGCGGCTCGCGCATCTCGCGCATCAACACCTTGCCGGTGGTGGTGATCTCCGGCGACGACGAGCCCGACGTGCGCGTCCGCGCCAAGAGCGCGGGCGCCACCGACTTCATCTCCAAGAGTATCGGCAACGTGGAGCTGCTGGCCCGCCTGGAGGCACTGACCCAGCTCGCCCGTACCCAGCGGGACCTGGAAGAGAGCAGGGCGGCGCTGGCCAGCGCGAGCCCGGTGGATCCCAACTCCGGCCTGGCCACGCCGTCCTACCTCCATTACCACGCGGCGCAGGAGCTTTCGCTGGCCCAGCGCCGCCACGCCGACGTGTCGGTGATGGTCATCGAGATCGACCATTTCGATGCGCTGGTAGCCCGTTATGGCGCCCATGTGGCGCAGCTGGTCAATCGCAAGCTGTCGAAGATCCTCGCCACCAAGCTGCGCCAGGAAGACACCGTGGCCGAACTGGCGCCGGCGCGCTTCGCGGTGGTGTCGCCGAGCACCAACATGGATGGGGCCTGTGCCTTCGCGATGCGTCTGCGGACGGCCTTCGACCATATCGTGATGACCTATCGGGAGGAGCGCATCCGCATCCAGATCACCATCGGTCTGGCCGCGACGACCCCCGGCGCAGTGCAGACTGTCAGCCATCTGATCGGCGTGGCGATGGAGCGTATCGCCAGCGGCCGCGCCGCCGGCGGCAACCGGGTGATCGGCGCCGACGGTGAAGTCACGCAGGACATGGTCGAGCAGTCCGTGCGTGCGCCGGTCAGCATCGACCAGCTCCTGGCACGCCTGCGCACCACCGGACTGGACGCCAGCCTGCGCAAACAACTTCCCGATGCCATACGGACGCTCTTACCGCTGCTGGAATTGATAGAATCCGAGCTTCCTTCCGGTCTGCCGCTGGCAGCCCTCGCCCGCGCCGCAGAAACCGGATCGAACGTGGAACAGAAAAACGACTAAGGGACAGACGCTGCAACAGGCGGACGTACTGCTCCCACAAATATGAAAATGGTTTGGACTATTCAAGAATAGGGAGAGGATCCGATGGCTACATACAAGGAATTTCACAAGCGCTCGATCGAAGACCGCAATGGCTTCTGGGGTGAACAGGCCGAGCTGGTGCACTGGAACAAGCAGCCCAGCCAGATCTACGATTTTTCCAACCCGCCGTTCGTCAAGTGGTTCGTCGGCGGTGAAACCAACCTCTGCTACAACGCCGTAGACCGTCACGCCGAGACCCATCCGGATCGCAAGGCGCTGGTCTTCATCTCCACCGAGACCGACCAGGAAAAGGTTTACACCTTCTCCGAGCTGCGCACCGAAGTCATGCGCATGGCGGCGATCTACCAGAGCCTCGGCGTCAAGAAGGGCGATCGCGTCCTGATCTACATGCCGATGATCGCCGAAGCCTGCTTCGCGATGCTGGCGTGCGCGCGTATCGGCGCGATCCATTCTGTGGTGTTCGGCGGCTTCGCCTCCCACTCCCTGGCAACTCGCATCGACGACGCCAAGCCGACCGTCATCGTGTCCGCCGACGCCGGCATGCGTGGTGGCCGCCCGGTTCCCTACAAGCACCTGCTCGACGAAGCCATCAGCCTGGCCGAGCACAAGCCCGCCAGCGTGCTGATGGTCAACCGTGGCCTCGACAAGGACATGGCCATCGTCGAAGGCCGTGACGTCGATTACGCCACCCTGCGCGAGCAGCACCTCAATGCCGAGGTTCCGGTGACCTGGCTGGAATCCTCCGAGCCCAGCTACATCCTGTATACCTCCGGCACCACCGGCAAGCCGAAGGGCGTGCAGCGCGACACCGGCGGCTACGCCGTGGCGCTGGCCGCGTCGATGAAGCACATCTACTGCGGCAACGCGGGCGAGACCTTCTTCTCCACCTCCGACATCGGCTGGGTGGTCGGCCACAGCTACATCATCTACGGCCCGCTGATCGCCGGCATGGCCACCGTGATGTACGAAGGCACGCCGCTGCGCCCCGACGCCGGCATCTGGTGGAAGATCTGCCAGGACCACGAAGTCACCGTGATGTTCAGCGCGCCGACCGCCATCCGCGTGCTCAAGAAGCAGGACCCGGCCTTCCTCAAGAAGTACGACCTCTCCAAGCTGCGCACCCTGTACTGCGCCGGCGAGCCGATGGACGAGACCTCCCACCAGTGGATGATGGACGAGCTGGGCATCCAGGTCATCGACCACTACTGGCAAACCGAAACCGGCTGGGCGATGCTGTCCCTGATGCCCGGCGTCGAGCACCACGAAGTGCAGCTCGGCTCCCCCGGCTTCCCGGTGTATGGCTACGACGTGCGCCTGTTCCGTGACGACGGTTCCGAGTGCGGCCCCAACGAAAAGGGCATCGTCGGTGTCGTGCCGCCGCTGCCGCCGGGCTGCCTGTCCACCGTGTGGGGTGACGACAAGCGTTTCGTGTCGACCTACTTCACGCTGTTCCAGGAGCCGCTGGTCTACTCCAGCTTCGACTGGGGCATCAAGGACGACGCCGGCTACTACAAGATCCTCGGTCGTACCGATGACGTGATCAACGTCGCCGGCCACCGCCTGGGTACCCGCGAGATCGAGGAAGCGGTGCAGTCCCATCCCGCCATCGCCGAAGTGGCGGTGGTTGGTGTGGCCGACCAGCTCAAGGGCCAGATGCCGATGGCCTTCGCGGTGGTCAAGGACCCGGCCTCCGTCGACACTCCGGAAAAGGTTGCCGAGCTCGAGAAGGCCGTCATGAAGATCGTCGACGGCAGCCTCGGCGCGATCGCCCGTCCGGCCCGTGTGCACTTCATCTCCGGTCTGCCCAAGACCCGTTCCGGCAAGATGCTGCGCCGTTCCATCCAGGCGCTGGCGGAAGGCCGCGATCCGGGTGATCTGACCACCATCGAGGATCCTTCCACCCTCGAACAGATCAAGGCGGCCCTGGGCGCGAAGTAAGCCTGGCCTGCAGTTGATCCATGAAGCCGACCGGTCATCAGCCGGTCGGCTTTTTTTCATCCACGGGTGCCCTCATGCGTTTTCCGTTCATCCTGATGCTCGCCGTCCTGCCACAGCTGGCGGTCGCCGCGCCGCGCATCGTCTGCCATGCCGAGTACGACGGCACGCCCCAGGACCTCTCATTCGAAGCTGCGAGCACGCCCTACAGCGTCGCACCGCGGCCGATCGACGACGATTTCCAGCTGCGCGTGATCCTGCGCGACCAGCCCACGGATCTGGCCGGCGTGCGCATCCAGGTGTTCTGGAATCGCCAGAACGAGCCGGTGATGATCCAGGAAGCCCGCTATCCGTGGCCGCCGCGGTCGTTGGGGCGTCGCTACGGCTTCACTGGGCTGCAACGCATCTACGAGCCCTATCGTGACGGGGAACTGAGCTACTGGTGCGAAGTGACGAAGGAGGGCACGCGATGAGAACGTGGTTCGCATCCGCCGCCGTGCTGGCGGGCCTGTGCGGTGCGGCGCAGGGCGTGCAGGCGGAAGAACTGCGCCTGCTGTTCGCCGGCGACATCATGCTCGCCGACGGCCCGGGCAAAGCCATCGCGGCGGGGCGCGATCCGCTCGCTGCGGTGGCGCCGCTGCTGGCCGGCGCGGACTACCGCATCGGCAACCTGGAATGTGCGGTGGCAAAGACGGGCACGCCGATCGCCAACAAGCCCTACGTCTTCCGTGCCGAGCCGGACGTCGTGAAGGTGCTGAAAGGGCGCTTCGACGCCGTGGCGGTGGCCAACAACCACGCCGGCGATTTTGGCAAGGCGGCCTTCGTCGAGACGATGGATCACGTCGCGGCGGCGGGCATCGGCGTGGTCGGCGGCGGCCGCAATCTCGCCGAGGCGCACACGCCGCTGTGGATCGAGGCCAAGGGCCTGCGCATCGCGATCCTCGCCTACAACGAATTCAAGCCGCGCTCCTTCGAGGCCGGTGCCACCACGCCCGGCATCGCATGGAGCGAGGACAGCGAGGTGATCTCGGACATCCGCGCCGCGAAGCGGGCCGGTGCCGATCTGGTGATCCCCTTCATGCACTGGGGCTGGGAATACGAGCCGGAGCCCGGCGAACGGCAACGTCGGCTTGCGCACAAGATGATCGACGCCGGGGCATCTGCGGTCGTCGGCGGTCATCCGCACGTCACGCAGGGAACGGAGATCTACAAGGGGCGGCCGATCATCTACAGCCTCGGTAACTTCGTCTTCGACGGCTTCGATTTCCCGGAGGCCCAGACCGGCTGGCTGCTGCAGTTCAGCGTGGACCGCCGTGGCGTGCGGCGCTGGCACACCGTGGAGGCGCATATGGATGGCGAAGGCCTGCCCACGCTGGCGCCCGATGCTCTGACCCCCTGCGGGGTGCGAGGCGACCGGCGCGTGCGCCAGTGCCGCGGCGGCGCTGAGCTGGCCGAAAAACCTTAAACCAGCCCGTCGAACAGCTGGACGTAGACCGCGTCGCCCGCCGCGACGTCGCCCCGCTTCTCGTCCAGCACGATGAAGCAGTTGGCCTCCGACATGGAGCGCAGGATGCCCGAGCCCTGCTTGCCGGCCGGGCGGACCTTCCACTCGCCGGCTTCCTCGAACAGGCGGCCGCGCAGGAACTCCCGGCGGTTCGCCAGCTTGCGGATCGCCTCGCTGCAGATCACGCGGGTCAGCGGGCGTTCGGGCAGCGGGTCGAGGCCGGCGATCTTCAGCAGCGCATCGACGACGAACTGGTAATAGGTGACCAGTACCGCCACCGGGTTGCCCGGCAAGCCGAACATCCAGGTGTCGCCGATGCGCCCGAAGGCCAGCGGGCGGCCGGGCTTGATGTCGATCTTCCAGAAGCTCACCTCGCCGAGGCGCTGCATCAGCGCGCGGATGAAGTCCGCCTCGCCGACCGACACGCCGCCGGTGGTCAGCACCACGTCGGCACAGGCGGCCGCGTTGCGGAAGGCGGTTTCGAGGGCCTCCGGCTGGTCCGGGACGACGCCCATGTCCACGATGTCGCAGCCCAGCTTGGCGAGGGCGCCGTACAGCGTGTAGCGGTTGGAGTCGTAGACCTCGCCCGGCGCCAGCGGCCGGCCGATGCTGGCCAACTCGTCGCCGGTGGAGAAGAAAGCCACCCGCAGGCGCCGATGGACGCTGACCTCGGCCAGCCCGAGGGACGCCACCAGCCCCAGCTCGGCCGGGCCGATGAGCTTGCCGCGGGGGAGGGCGACGGCGCCTTCGGCCAGATCCTCGCCAGCCCGCCGCACGTTCTGGCCGCAACGGATGCCGGGCGGTACGACGATCACGCTGCCGTCCCTCCGCGCGACCTCCTGCACGACGATGGTGTCGGCGCCGGCGGGCATCACGCCGCCGGTCATGATGCGCACCGCCTGGCCGGGGCCGACCAGGCCGGAAAACCCCCGCCCGGCCAGCGCGGTGCCGACCACCTGCAGCGTCACATCACCATCGGCCTCTAGATCGTCGGCGCGCACCGCGTAGCCGTCCATCGCCGAGTTGTCGTGGGCCGGCACATTGCACGGCGCTACCACGTCCTCGGCGAGGATGCGCCCGAGGGCGGCGCGGATCGCCACGCGCTCCCAGCCGGCCAGCGGCCCGATGCGACCGAGGATGATCCGCCGCGCCTCCGCGGCGCTGATCGACTTGCGGCCGTCGGCGCCGCTACAGCCTGCATCCATGTCCATCGCGCGTCTCCTGCTGGGGGCGGAGCGGGATTAATAGCACATCGGGTGGCTGCTTGACCATGAGGCGGCGCGCAGGGATTTTTTCATACGAAAAAAGCTCTTTTTCGTATGAAGGAAACGATTTTTCAGGTGACAAAAAGACCAAGCGGCGCCGCTGGGGAATTTCGTCATATGACAAAATTCCCCAGCGTGGCCGCCGGACCGTTTTGTCACGTCACGAAATCTGTTGGTGGCGTGAAAAAATCATTATTCCGTGCCGCTGGAGAGTTCTTTGGCGTGAAGGATGATTTATGTCGTATGAAAATTTAAATATTTCATATGAAAAATAATTTTTTTTCAGCCGGAGAAATGAATGGACGGCGCCACCGGGCCTCACTGTCGTGTGCCGGCCCAATCAGTCTGGCGCTCTCCGACACGGGCATTTGAGTTGGCTGCGAGCACTTTGGATTCGCCGGGCTTCCATCCTCCTCCGAGTGCCTTGAATGCAGCGACTGCTGCGCGTGCAGATTCTGTTTGCGCCTGTACTCGCGCGTCGGAGGCTCGAAGGAGAACTTCGTCGGCCTGCAGCACTTCAATCAGACTGACCACCCCTTTCTTATAGGCTGCAAACGAGGCCGCGCGTGCGCGGGCGAGCGAGTCCACGCCTTTGGCAAGTGCTGTCGCCTGATCTTCCCGCTTTACCAAAGCTGAAAAGGCGTTTTCTACATCCTCCGCGGCATGTAGCACGGCCAGACGATACGCAGCCAACATCTCGGCTTCCTGCCCCTTGGCCTGCTCGATCTGCGCATTGATGCGACCGAAATCGAACAGGCGCCAGCGCAGCCCGAGTACGCCAGCGGTTTGACTGGCGCCGCCAGTGAACAGATTGCCGCTGGACACCGATGTCGCGCTGCCAAGCAGTCCGCTCAGGGAGACCTTGGGGTAGTACTCGGCGATGGCGATACCAATGCGGGCGTTCGACGCGGCTAGGCGACGCTCCGCCACGATCAGATCAGGCCGCCGCCTGAGTAACTCGCTGGGCGATCCGGTGTCTGCGATTCTCGGTGCGACCGGGATGACGCCTGTTTCAACCAGTTCTCCTCCATGCGTCCCAGGCGGTGAACCCAACATGACATCGAGCGCATTCGTGGCTGCGTCCAGGCCCGTCTCAAGGGCAGGGACCGACGCCTGGACCTGGGCCAGCGCTCCTTCAGCCTGTCTGACTTGAAGTTCAGCCGCTAAGCCTTTCTCATGGAGGCGGTTGATCATGGAGAGCAGTTCCTGCTGTGTCTGAACCTGCTGTCGGGCAACCGCCAGGCGGGTCTGCAATCCACGTATGCTGATGTAGATGTCGGTGGTTTGCGCTGCCACTGCCAAGCGCGTAGCAACTGCTCCAGCTTCGGATGCCTGGTACTCGGCGAGTGCAGCTTCCTGTCCGCGGCGTAGCCCTCCGAACACATCCAGTTCCCAGCTTGCACCAAGATTGGTTTCGTAAGCGGTGCCATAGCGGTCGAACCCAGGGGTGGAGTTCAAAACCCGTCCCAACGGAGTTTCGACGGATTGATAGGCTCTGGAAGCCTGACTGGTAACGGTGCCGGACGGTACTAACGCAGCATTGGCGGCACCTAGCCCTGCGCGCGCCTGAGCGACCCGCGCCGTTGCCTGCGCCAGATCGAGGTTTTGCGCCAGCGCCAGCGTCACGAATCGGGTCAGTTGTGGATCGCCGAAGTCCGTCCACCACGCGGCAAGATCCGCATTGGCTGCAGCGGCTCTCTGTTCTACGGCGTGCTGTCCTTGGAAGCGCTCCAGCAAGGACACATCAGGGCGAACGTAATCCGGGCCGACAGCACAGCCCGTCGATAAGCCGGCGACCAGGAGCGCTGCGAAGCTATGTTTCGGCAACATGGGGAATCATCCTCGAAAGATATTTGTGACTATATTACGAAGTGGTCACAAATTGTCCAGTGCTTTCAACCGGC
This sequence comes from Pseudomonadota bacterium, assembly GCA_018241685.1. Taxonomy (GTDB): domain Bacteria; phylum Pseudomonadota; class Gammaproteobacteria; order Burkholderiales; family Rhodocyclaceae; genus Zoogloea. The sequence continues at coordinate 6,430 of JAFEDJ010000032.1, read as the reverse complement.
GTAAGCTGCATGCTATGAAGAAAACAAGCTCATCCACTTATCCTGCTGCAACCCGAGGGCCAGCCGACCACGAGGTGCGAAACCAGATTGTTGCCGCGGCGACGGAGCATTTCAGCCGCTATGGTTACGAGAAAACGACGGTTTCTGACCTCGCCAAGGCTATCGGTTTCTCCAAGGCATACATCTACAAGTTCTTCGAATCCAAGCAAGCCATCGGCGAGATGATCTGCGCAAACTGCTTGTGTCAGATCGAGACTGAGGTCAGTGCAGCAATTGCCGAGGCCGATCATCCGCCTGAAAAGCTGCGGCGGATGTTCAAGGCGGTTGTCGAAGCCAGTCTTCGCCTGTTTTTCCAGGATCGTAAGCTCTATGAGATCGCTGCATCGGCCGCTACCGAGCGATGGCAGGCCACGCGCGCTTACGAGGAACGCATCCAGAAGTTGCTCCAGGATATTTTGCTGGCGGGCCGTCAGAGCGGGGACTTCGAGCGCAAGACACCGTTGGACGAAACGACGATGGCGATTTACCTGGTCATGCGCCCCTACCTTAACCCGCTGCTCCTGCAATACAGCTTCGATTACACCGACCAGGCACCGGGCCAGTTATCCAGTCTGGTGCTGCGCAGTCTGTCGCCCTGAGCGCATGTTAGATTTGTGACTGTTGACGTAATTGGTTACTGGTACCAGAATGAAAGTCCTGATCATTTCACGAGGGGACTTTCATGCTCCGGCGTCGCATCGCTACAACTTCTGCCATTTGCGCATTGCCGTTTGCGTTGGTCGCTTGCGGTGAAACGACGCCAGCCGATCCGCGTACCGAAGCCCTCTTGGTGCGTGCCGCAATCGTCCAAGGGGCCACGTCTGCATCACGTTCATTCACGGGAACCGTAGCCGCTCGGGTACAAAGCGACCTCGGCTTTCGCGTCTCCGGCAAGGTGCTGGAGCGGCTGGTGGATACAGGGCAAGCCGTCAAGCGCGGCCAACCCCTGATGCGCATCGATCCCGTCGATCTCAAGCTTGCTGCGCAGGCGCAGCAGGAGGCCGTCGCTGCTGCGCGGGCACGGGCGCAACAGACGGCTGAAGATGAAGCACGCTACCGCGACCTGCGTGGAACCGGCGCCATCTCTTCTTCGGCCTACGATCAGATCAAGGCCGCAGCAGATGCCGCCAAAGCCCAGCTCAGCGCCGCTGAGGCGCAGGCCGATGTCGCCCGTAATGCGAGCCGCTATGCCGAATTGGTGGCAGACGGCGATGGGGTGGTCGTGGAAACGCTGGTCGAGCCGGGCCAGGTCGTCAATGCGGGCCAGGTCGTTGTGCGCCTGGCCCGCGCCGGACGGCGCGAGGCCGTTATCCAACTGCCAGAAACGCTTCGTCCGTCCCTTGGCTCGGTCGGACAAGCCAGCCTCTTCAGCAAGGAAGACCTCCGCGTTCCGACCAAGCTCCGGCAACTCGCCAACTCCGCAGATCGACTTACGCGCACCTTCGAGGCGCGGTATGTGCTGGATGGCGAACTGTCAAACGCACCCCTGGGCACCACGGTCGTAATCCAGATACCGGACGGACATTCTTCAGGACAGGACAGTCTGTACGTGCCGATTGGTGCTTTGTTCGACGCGGGCAAAGGACCCGGGGTGTGGACCATCAATGGCGAGCCGGCAAAGGTGTCCTGGCGACCGGTCGCTGTTCAGCGCATGGATGACACTGGCGCCTACGTTGCGGGTCAGATCAAGCAGGGGGAACGGATCGTTGCGCTCGGCGCGCATCTGCTACGCGAAGGCGAGCAGGTTAGGGTGGCGGGTCTCGCCGTCGCCACTGGGGCTGAAGGAGCGCGTCCGTGAGCGAGGGGCGTTTCAACCTGTCGGCGCTCGCGGTACGCGAACGCGCCATTACCCTGTTCCTGATCGTCCTGATCTCGGCCGCTGGCATTCTCGCGTTCTTCAAGCTTGGGCGTGCGGAAGACCCGCCATTCACGATCAAGCAGATGACGATCGTCACCGCCTGGCCGGGTGCGACGGCCAAGGAGATGCAGGACCAGATCGCCGAACCGCTGGAAAAGCGCATGCAGGAATTGCGCTGGTATGACCGCACGGAAACCTTCACCCGCCCCGGCCTGGCCTTCACCATGGTTTCGCTGCGTGACAGCGCACCGCCTGCGGAGGTCCAGGAGGAGTTCTACCAGGCCCGCAAGAAGATCAGCGACGAGGCCAAGAAGTTGCCTGCAGGCGTCATCGGTCCGATGGTCAACGACGAATATGCGGACGTGACCTTTGCGCTCTTCGCCCTCAAGGCCAAGGGCGAAGAGCAGAGACTGCTGGCGCGCGACGCGGAGGCGCTGCGCCAGCAACTCCTGCATGTCGCCGGCGTCAAGAAGGTCAACATCATCGGCGAGCAGCCCGAACGCATCTTCGTGTCCTTCTCGCACGACCGCCTGGCGACGCTGGGGGTTGCGCCGCAGGATATCTTCGCCGCGCTCAACAGCCAGAACGTGCTGACGCCCGCCGGCTCGATCGAAACCAAGGGGCCGCAGGTCTTCGTGCGCGTCGATGGCGCTTTCGACACGTTGGAGAAGATCCGCCAGACCCCGATCGTTGCGCAGGGCCGCACGCTGAAGCTGTCGGATGTGGCGAGCGTCGAGCGGGGGTATGAAGATCCCGCCACCTTCCTGGTTCGCAACGGCGGCGAGCCGGCGCTGTTGCTCGGCGTCGTGATGCGCGACGACTGGAACGGGCTCGACCTGGGCAAGGCACTGGGGGCGGAAGTCACCAAGATCAACGCGGAACTCCCGCTGGGCATGACACTGACCAAGGTCACCGATCAGTCCGTCAACATCAGCTCGGCGGTGGACGAGTTCATGGTCAAGTTCTTCGTCGCCCTGCTGGTGGTGATGGTGGTGTGTTTCGTCAGCATGGGTTGGCACGTCGGGATTGTGGTGGCGGCAGCCGTACCGCTGACGCTGGCGGCGGTGTTCGTCATCATGGCGGCTACCGGCAAGAACTTCGACCGCATCACGCTGGGCTCGCTGATCCTGGCGCTGGGGCTGCTGGTGGATGACGCAATCATCGCCATCGAAATGATGGTGGTGAAGATGGAAGAAGGCTATGACCGCATCGCGGCCTCGGCCTATGCCTGGAGTCATACGGCGGCGCCCATGCTGTCCGGCACGCTGGTCACGGCCGTCGGCTTCATGCCCAATGGCTTCGCACGCTCCACGGCAGGCGAATACACCAGCAACATGTTCTGGATCGTCGGTATCGCACTCATCGCCTCCTGGGTGGTGGCGGTGATGTTTACGCCTTACCTCGGTGTGAAGCTCTTGCCCGAGTTCAAGAAAGTCGAGGGCGGTCACGAGGCGATCTACGACACGCCGCGCTACAACCGCTTCCGTCAGATATTGGTGCGCGTCATCGCCCGCAAGTGGATTGTTGCCGGTACCGTGATCGGCCTGTTCGTGACGGCGGTGCTGGGTATGGCCGTGGTCAAGAAGCAGTTCTTCCCGACCTCCGACCGGCCGGAAGTGCTGGTCGAGGTACAGATGCCCTACGGCAGCTCGATCGAGCAGACCAGCGCCGCGACGGCGAAGGTCGAAGCCTGGCTGGCCAAGCAGGAGGAAGCCAGGATCGTCACCGCCTACATCGGCCAGGGCGCACCGCGCTTCTTCCTGGCGATGGCACCTGAGCTGCCCGATCCGTCCTTCGCCAAGATCGTGGTGCTCGCCGGCAACGACAAGGAACGGGAAGCCCTCAAGTTCAGACTGCGTCAGGTGATAGCCGACGGCTTGGCGCCCGAGGCGCGGGTGCGTGTCACCCAGATCGTGTTCGGGCCTCCTTCGCCGTTTCCTGTGGCTTACCGCGTCATGGGGCCGGATCCGGACAAGTTGCGCGAGATCTCCGCTGAGGTCGAGGCCGTCCTGCACGCCAGCCCGATGATGCGCACCGTCAATACGGACTGGGGACCGCGTGTCCCGACCCTGCACTTCACCCTCGACCAGGATCGGCTCCAGGCGGTTGGGTTGAGTTCCAGTTCGGTAGCCTTGCAGTTGCAGTTCCTGCTGAGCGGGGCACCGCTGACGGAGGTGCGGGAGGATATCCGCTCGGTACAGGTCGTCGGTCGCTCTGCGGGCGATGCCCGTCTCGATCCCGCGAAGATCGCAGGCTTCACGCTGGTCGGTTCGGCGGGGCAACGCATCCCGCTGTCGCAGGTGGGCAAGGTCGAGGTGCGCATGGAAGACCCCATCCTGCGGCGGCGTGACCGCACGCCGACGATCACCGTGCGCGGCGACATCGCCGAAGGCTTGCAGCCGCCGGACGTGTCGACGGCCATGACCAAGCAGCTCCAGCCCGTCATGGACAAGCTGCCGAGCGGCTACCGCATCGTGGAGGCCGGCTCCATCGAAGAGTCGGGCAAGGCTTCGGTCGCCATGCTGCCGATCTTTCCCATCATGCTGGCCGCCACGCTGCTGATCATCATCCTGCAGGTCCGCTCGATCGCCGGAATGGTCATGGTCTTCCTGACCAGTCCGTTGGGACTGATCGGTGTGGTACCGACGCTGATCCTGTTCCAGCAGCCCTTCGGCATCAATGCGTTGGTTGGCTTGATCGCGCTGTCGGGCATCCTGATGCGCAACACGCTGATCCTGATCGGACAGATTCGTGAAAACGAGCGGGCGGGGCTGGACCCTTTCCGTGCGCTTGTCGAAGCGACCGTGCAGCGCGCGCGTCCGGTGATCCTGACTGCACTGGCGGCAATCCTCGCCTTCATCCCGCTGACCCATTCGGTGTTCTGGGGAACGCTGGCCTACACACTGATTGGCGGCACCTTTGCCGGGACGATCCTGACGCTCGTGTTCCTGCCGGCCGTGTATTCCATCTGGTTCAAGATCAGGCCCGCTCACTCGCACCACTGATCAGCGGTTGCCCCAGGCTCACTCCTCAATCCTCTATTGCTGAAAAGGAATTGCCATGTCGAATGCTCAAGTTGTACTGGTTACCGGTGTGTCGTCCGGCATTGGACGCGCCACCGCGGAGAGGTTTGCCAAACGTGGTTGCCGAGTATTCGGTACCGTACGCAAGACCAGCAAAGCAATGCCAATTCCCGGTGTTGTACTGATTGAGATGGATATCCGTGACGATGCATCAGTTCAACACGGAATCCAGACAATCATTGCTCATGCCAAGCGGATCGACGTACTGGTCAATAGCGCAGGCGTGACCCTGCTGGGCGCAACGGAAGAAACGTCGATTGCCGAAGCCCAAACGCTGTTCGACACTAACCTCTTCGGGCTTTTGCGCGTGATCAAGGCCGTGCTGCCGCAGATGCGCGAGCAGCGCTCCGGCCGCATCGTCAACGTCAGCTCGGTGCTGGGCTTTCTGCCCGCGCCGTACATGGCACTCTATTCGGCCTCCAAGCACGCCGTTGAAGGGCTGTCCGAGACCCTGGATCATGAGGTGCGCCAATTCGGGATTCGAGTCTCACTGGTCGAGCCCTCGTTCACCAAGACTAACCTGGATCTCAACGCACCGCAGACCATTCGCAAGATAGCGGATTACAGCGAACAGTTCGGCGTCGTATCCCAGGCAATTCAGAAGAATGTCCAGAAGGCGCCCGACCCTGACGGCGTAGCCGGCACGATCATCGATGCAGCGTTGGGGGGCTGGACGATGCGACGCACGCCCAAAGGGGAGGCATCGCTTCTGGCCAAACTCCGTCGCTTCTTGCCTGCTGGGCCTGTCGAGCAAGGTCTAAGAAAAACGTTCGGACTTATCTGAATTGATCAATTCCGCCAGCCTCCGGTAACGCAAGATTGTAAATCGCTAGGCATTCGCTTTTTGATCGTTATTAACTAGGAGATACCAATGTCGACGCCCATGTTTGTCCTTGTGCAATTCAATGTAAAAGACTTTCCGAAATACTTTGAGCAATATGGCTCGCTGATGAGCATGGAGGTCGAGAAGTTCGGCGGCAAGTTTATTGCGGCCACACGCGATGTCGAGGTCAAAGAAGGTCAGTCCAGCGGAAATCTAACTGCCATAATCCGCTTCCCTTCCAAAGAAGCAGCCACTGCAATGTATGAGTCTGCGGGGTACGCGCCGTTGAAGGCCAAACGCATTGAAGAGCTGACAGATGGCGGAAATCTGATTTTCATACCAGGCCTTTAATCTTACTGTGTCACTAAAATAGGCGCATTATTCGCTTCATCAGAACTTGGCATTGAACGCAAAGCGAATGATGGAGACGCGTTTTGAGACCTACCTCGAACACCTGTGTTCGGCCCTCGGACATGCGGACCGACGTGAAGGGCTGCGGGGTTATTGCCGTGGTCTGATGCTGCCACTGGCTCGCAAGAGCGTGGAGCCGCTGGCGGCGAGCATCGATCCGCATTCCGTCCAGGCACGACATCAGTCTCTGCACCACTTCGTGGCCAAATCGGATTG
>JAFEDJ010000031.1 GCA_018241685.1 Pseudomonadota bacterium | reverse complement strand
TTCAAACGTTTGTCGCCCAGGTCCGCGCCGCCAAATTCCTCTTCCGCCCAAATCATCGCTGGTCCGAAAAATCACTCAGAACTGGAGTCTAAGAGGACTGGAAGAGTTGTGTACAACGCAATGGGTTGAACCAGGGGGCTTATTGAAATGTGGGGGCGTATGAGAAAGACTAGGCTTGGAAGCTATTTGACCTTGGTGATCGGCTTGGTTGTGCTCGGTGTGTTTTCTAGGGTAGCTTTTGCAGAAGACAACTGGGGGTGTTTGCCTTTGGAGCCTCCGATGACCGGTCCATTCGATTATCGGACGCCTCCGGCTAATGATATGTTGCATGTGGTGGAGAAGTATCATTTCTCGCCACAGGTGGAGGCCCTGGTGCGAGGGGTGACCGCCGCGACTGTCGGCCCGGATTTAGCTTATGTATTAAGCCATTTTCCAAATCACCATCGAGCCCTCGCAACGCTCGTTAGGTTGGCCAAGAGGGATAGGACTCATAGGCCGCTTGGAATGGAGCGCTCGATAGAGTGTTACTTCGATTTGGCGCTAAGGTTTGCTCCGAATGATGGGGTGGTTCATCTACTCTACGGTGTATGGCTGACAGAGGCCGGAGACAAGAAGGGGGCCGAAGCGCAGCTTACAGCGGCTCAGGCGTCAGTGCCGTCGGATAATCCTAATGCACAGTACAATCTTGGCCTCGGGTGGTTTGCTCTTGGGCGGTATGATGAGGCATTGGCGGCCGCGCACGCGGCGTATGGCATGGGCTATCAGTTGCCGGGGTTGAGACAAAAGCTGGAGAAGGTTGGAAAGTGGCAGGCCTTGCCACGGAAGTCAGCCATATCAGCGGAGTCTGGTTCAGCTGAAGAGAAGGTTGCGCCTCCCGGGGCGGAGGGCCTGTCCCAATGAGCGTTAGCCGGCGGGTTTGCTGGGGAACGTGCCAAATGTCGATGGGGCGTCGTTAGGCTGCGGCCGTGTTCCTGTACAACAAGACGGATATCACTTAGAATCCTCAAGCGGTTTTCTTTATTCGACGGCGGCGAAAGTCGCCGTTTCGCCTTTCTGGCTCCGACGCGGTTGTCTGCGTCAATGGTTGGCGAACATCGACAAGGTTGCTTCATGTCTCACCTGATGAACACGTACGGACGGCTTCCGGTGGCATTCAGCCACGGGGAGGGGTCTTGGTTGTTTGATCTATCCGGTAAACGTTATCTCGATGCTCTGTCCGGAATCGCGGTGTCGACTCTGGGACACAATCACCCCCGGCTGGTCAAGGCTATCGCAGAGCAGGCTTCTCGTGTCATCCACACCTCGAATCTGTACGCGATTCCTTTGCAGGAGGCGCTGTCCGACAGGTTGGCCGAGCTGTCGGGCATGGACGAGGTGTTCTTTTGCAATTCTGGCTGTGAGGCCAATGAGGCAGCGATAAAGCTGGCTCGTCTTTATGGGTACAAACGCGGTGTTGCAGAGCCCGTGATCATCGTCATGGAGCATTCCTTCCATGGCCGTACGCTTGCTACCCTGTCCGCCACAGGCAACAAGAAGGTGCAGGTCGGTTTCGAGCCGCTGGTGGAGGGGTTCCTGCGGGCTCCCTTTGATGATCTGGCTGCAGTGGAGCGGAGCCTTGAAGGCCGGACTGACGTGGTTGCAGTTCTGCTCGAGCCCGTTCAGGGTGAGGGCGGCGTTCATGTCGCTCAGCATGATTATCTGAGGGGCCTGCGCGCGCTGTGTGATGAGCGTGGGTTGTTGCTGATGTTTGATGAGGTGCAATGTGGCGTCGGGCGGACCGGCAAGTGGTTCGGTCATCAGAATGCAAGTGTGAAGCCGGATGTGATGTCCCTTGCAAAGGGGCTTGGCTCTGGCGTTCCGGTTGGCGCGTGCTTGGCTTCCGGACGGGCTGCGGGTGTTTTTCAGCCCGGTAATCACGGGTCCACATTTGGTGGAAATCCGCTGGCGTGTGCTGCGGCGCTGACCACCTTGTCTGTTATCGACGAGGAAGATCTGCTTGGAAATGCTGAGCGGATTGGACGTCATATCTGTGACGCTTTCAGTGAGGCCCTCAAGGGTGTTCCCGGAGTGCTTGAGATCCGGGGGGCCGGTCTCATGATCGGTATCGAGCTCGATCGTCCCTGCGGTGCTTTGGTGGGGCAGGCTCTTGAAGCGGGTTATCTGATCAATGTTACCGCCGACAAGGTCGTGCGCTTGCTGCCGTCGTTGAATTTCAGCGAACGGGAGGCGGCCGCGTTGGTGGAAGGATTGGTGCCGCTCATCAAGGGATTTCTAGCAGCACAATAACGAAGAACGAGTGCCATGAACGCACCGAGACATTACTTACAGTTCAACGATTTTTCCCGCGCTGAATACGACTACCTTTTTTCCCGCACGCGCTGGATCAAGGAGCGTTTCAAGCGTTACGAGCCTCATCATCCGCTGTTCGACAGAACACTGGTGATGATCTTCGAGAAGGCCAGCACGCGGACGCGGCTGTCTTTCGAGGCCGGGATGCAGCAGCTCGGTGGGTCGGCGATCTACCTGAATACGCGGGATTCCCAACTGGGGCGCGGCGAGCCGGTGGAAGACGCGGCGCAGGTGATCTCGCGCATGAGCGATATCGTGATGATCCGCACGTTCGAGCAATCCATCATCGAGCGTTTCGCGGAGTATTCGCGGGTGCCCGTGATCAATGGTTTGACCAACGAATACCATCCCTGCCAGATCTTGGCCGACATCTACACCTTCATCGAGCATCGTGGTTCGATCAAGGGTAAGACGGTGGCCTGGGTCGGGGATTCGAACAACGTCTGCAACACCTGGCTGCAGGCTGCCGAAGTACTGGATTTCCATGTCCATGTGTCCACGCCGCCGGGGTATGAAGTCGAACCCGAGCGGGCCGGGTTGTACGGCACGGATCACTATGCGCACTTCGACGATCCGATGGACGCCTGCCGCGGCGCCGACCTGGTGACCACGGACGTGTGGACGAGCATGGGTTTCGAGGCAGAGAACGAAGAGCGGATGCGCGACTTCGCCGACTGGCAGGTGGACGAAGACATGATGAAGGTGGCCAATCCCGGCGCGTTGTTCATGCACTGTCTGCCTGCCCATCGTGGTGAGGAGGTATCCGCGGAGGTCATCGACGGACCCCAGTCCGTCGTCTGGGACGAGGCGGAAAATCGCCTGCATGTGCAGAAGGCCTTGATGGAATACCTCCTGATCGGAAAGATCGAGGGTGACTGCGCATAGCGTGGTCGGAAGCGGTTAAGACTCAATTACTCATATTCGGAAAGCGGGACATGAGCGACGTAAAGAAGGTTGTGCTTGCCTACTCGGGCGGGCTGGATACATCGGTAATCCTCAAGTGGCTGCAGGACACCTACCAGTGCGAAGTGGTCACCTTCACGGCTGACCTCGGTCAGGGTGAGGAGCTTGAGCCGGCACGTGCGAAGGCGCTGCAATTCGGCATCAAGCCCGAGAACATCTTCATCGACGATCTGCGCGAAGAGTTCGTGCGCGACTTCGTATTCCCGATGTTCCGCTGCAATGCGATCTACGAGGGTGAATACCTGCTCGGCACTTCGATCGCGCGTCCGCTCATCGCCAAGCGCCAGATCGAGATCGCCCGTCAGACTGGCGCCGATGCGGTTTCCCACGGCGCTACCGGCAAAGGTAACGATCAGGTCCGTTTCGAACTGGGCTATTACGCGCTGATGCCGAATGTGAAGGTCATCGCACCGTGGCGCGAATGGGACTTGCTGTCCCGCGAGAAGCTGCTGGCCTATGCCGAAAAGAACGGTATCCCCATCGAGATGAAGCACAAGCAGGGCGGCTCCCCGTACTCCATGGATGCCAACCTGTTGCACATCTCCTTCGAAGGCCGCCACCTGGAAAATCCGGCCGCCGAGGCCGAGGAGTCCATGTGGCGCTGGACGGTGTCGCCAGAGGCTGCTCCCGACGCTGCCGAGTATGTGGATCTCGAATTCGAGAAGGGCGATCTGGTTGCCATTAACGGCACCCGCATGAAGGCGCATGAACTGCTTGCCAAGCTCAATGAGTTGGGCGGCAAGCATGGTATCGGCCGTCTGGACTTGGTCGAAAACCGCTATGTGGGCATGAAGTCCCGCGGCTGCTACGAAACCCCGGGCGGAACCATCCTGTTGCGTGCCCATCGCGCCATCGAGTCCATCACGCTGGATCGTGAAGTCGCCCACCTCAAGGACGATCTGCTGGCTCGCTACGCCAGCCTGATCTATACCGGCTACTGGTGGAGTCCTGAGCGTCAGGCCATGCAGGCGCTGATCGACCACACTCAGCAGACCGTCAATGGCTGGGTTCGTATCAAGCTCTATAAGGGCAATGTGATCGTTGTTGCCCGCGACTCCAAGACTGATTCCCTGTTTGACCCGACGATCGCGACCTTCGAGGATGACCAGGGCGCCTACAACCAGAAGGATGCCCACGGTTTCATCCGCCTCAACGCGCTGCGCATGCGGATCGCCGCCAACGCCAAGGCGAAGCGGGGTTGATCGAAAGAAATGGACCCTAATGCCCCACTGATATTCGGTTTGACCGTAGCCGAGTTCGAGGACATTTCCCTCAAGGTGTGTGTAGGCGGCTTGATTGCCTACATGATTTTCATCATCGGCCAACTTGCCTGGGAATCTAAGGCGGGGAAATACGGCGCGATCTGGATGTTCGTGGGGCTTGGTGTGGGTTTCATTGGCTTCATGGCCAAAGGCATCATCCAGAAGCTGTTAGGCATTGAATAAATTTGTGAAGGTGGAAATATGACCCAGTCTGCTCAGTTCGATGGCGTTTCCGTCGTCAAGAAGGCAAATGTTTATTTTGACGGCAAGTGCGTCAGCCACACGGTCATCTTTGCCGATGGCAGTAAGAAGACCGTTGGTGTGATCCTGCCTGCCAGCCTGACCTTCAATACCGGCGAGCCGGAAGTGATGGAAACGGTGGCGGGTTCCTGCCGTTATCGCCTTAAAGGCGAGACCGAATGGAAGGTGTCCGCGGCTGGCGAGAGCTTCAATGTGCCGGGCAATTCCAGCTTCGATATCGAAGTGAGCGGCGAGCCCTATCACTACGTCTGTTACTTCGGCTGATCGGGAGGCGTCCATGCCATCTTTCGACATCACGTCCGAAGTCGACATGGTTGCCCTGAAGAATGCTGTTGAAGGGGCGAATCGTAAGATCTCCGGCCGCTACGACTTCAAGGGCACGGACGCCCGCGTGGAGCAGCAGGAGAAGCTCCTGGTTCTCCACGGCGACAGCAATTTCCAGTTGGAGCAGATGCTGGCGATCCTGCTGCCCGAGATGACGGCCAAGAAGATCGACGTGCGTTGCCTCAAGCACGGAGATATTCAGAAGGTCGGCGGCAACAAGGTCAAGCAGGAGCTTACCGTTCGGGTCGGGATCGAGCAGGAGCAGTCCAAGAAGATCGTCAAGCTGCTCAAGGATAGCAAGCTTAAAGTCCAGGCCAGTATTCAGGGCGAGGCTGTCCGTGTCAGCGGGGCGAAGCGGGATGTCCTGCAGGAATGTATTACCCTGGTCCGCAAGGATGTGACGGATTATCCTTTGCAGTACGGTAACTTCCGGGACTGAACGATGAGTATTTCCGCGTTGGCGTCCACGTCACAGGTGCAGGCGCAGGATACGACCTCGATCCTCATGCTGCGAAAGGCGCTCGATATGCAGCAGCAGAGTGCAGCGCAGATGCTGGAGGCGATTCCCAGGCCCGTCGCTGCAGCCGACCCTACCGCCACGGTAGGAAGATCGGTCGATACTTTTGCGTGAGTGCGCTCGACAAATAAAAACCGGCCCAAGGCCGGTTTTTATTTGTCTGAACCTAATCATGTGGCCGTCTCCAGTCCCTTGATCCACTGCGAGTACAACTGCTCGGCGGCGCAGTTCAAGGCCACTAGGCGGTGATCAAGGTTTTCAGCCATTTCCTCGGGCGTCTGAACCGTCGCAGAGGGGGGGCAGGTGGCAATCTCTTCTGCACCGCTCTGGCACCAGTCGTGAATCATCTCGGCGGTCATCTCCACGTGACATTGCATGCCCAGGTGCTTGTTGCCCACCACGTAAGCCTGGTTGGGGCACGCAGCACTTGCGAGGATGCGTGTTCCTCCTGGCGGAATCGAGAAAGTCTCTCCGTGCCAGTGGAAGCTCTCAAACTGTTGCAAGTCGCCCAGCCAGTCAGATGTCTGTGGTCCGTCGACAGCGTTGACCAGACCCCAGCCGATCTCCTTGACCGGGTTGCGGGTAACGACTCCGCCCAGCGCCTTGCTGATCAATTGCCCTCCCAGGCAGTGACCAATCACCGGGCGGTCGGCGTCGATCATGCTTCGGATGAATGCGAGGAGCGGCGGGATCCATGGCAGATCGTCATTCACGCTCATGGGGCCGCCCATCAAACAGAGGCCGGAGAATTCATCTGCCCGTGATGGTGTTGGCGCAACATCGCCAGCATCAATGCGGAACAGTTGCCATGGGACGGAGTGGTTATCCAGGAATGTGGCAAAATGACCCGGCCCTTCCGTCCTGCTATGTCGAATGATTGCTACCGGTTTCATGAAGACTCTCTTTATTGATCGTTGGCTGCAGTGTAGCGGCGTGTTCCTGGCCTGCCTAGTGATCCCAGCGGAGGCCACCGAGGTCGCATTGGCCGGGGTTTTTCCCGGCAAAGTGCTAGTAGTTATCAACGGTGGGAGTCCCCGCGCGCTGCCGGTCGGAGCTACGACGCAGGAAGGGGTCAGGGTCATTGCGGTGGATAGCGATGGCGCCGTGGTCGAGGTGGATGGGCGTCGCCAGCGCCTGATCGTGGGGCAGCAGGCCCTGAACCTTGGTGGTGATGGACGGCGTGTTTCGGTGACGGTGCAGGCGGATAGTCGGGGGCAGTTTCATGTGCCGGGCTCCATCAATGGTTCTGCAATCCGTTTTGTGGTTGATACGGGCGCAACCTATGTATCCTTGGGGCGTGGAGATGCGTCGAGGGCGGGTATTGATGTCAGCCGGGCCGAGCCTGTCATGATGCAGACTGCCAACGGTGTCGCGCAGGCATGGAAGGTCAAGCTGGATTCCGTGCGTGTTGGCGATGTCGTCCTGCGCAACGTGGACGGTATCGTGCAGGGGACGGATATGCCCTTTGCGCTGCTTGGCATGAGTTTTCTCAGTCGCATGGAGATGCGGCACGATGGCCCCAGTCTCCAGTTGCGGCAACGTTATTGATGATGGTTTCTGTGATGATGGCTCCCGATTTGTCGAAAATTGCTTCAGTCGAGTGGCTGCGCGCCTGTTTTGCTGAAGGGGCCGTGCAGGATGTGTCGGTGGAGGAGAGCGGTGCGGGGGGCGCGATGACGCCGGCGGCGGTGCTGGTGCCCATCATCTTGCGCGAACGGGAGCCGACGGTCTTGCTGACGCGCCGCACTGATCATCTGCACCACCATCCTGGCCAGGTCAGCTTTCCTGGTGGCCGTGTCGAGGCGCACGATACATCGCCAGTTGATACGGCTCTGCGGGAGACTGAGGAAGAAATTGGCCTGGTTCGCGAAAAGGTGGAGCTGCTTGGATGCCTGCCTCAGTACCGGACCGGGACGGGCTTCGACGTGACGCCGGTGGTGGGGCTCGTGAGTCCCCCGCTGGATCTTGCGCTGGATGCCTTTGAAGTTGCCGAGGCCTTCGAGGTCCCGCTCTCATTCTTGCTGGATGACGCAAATCATCGCCTGCATTCGACGGAGGTGCGCGGTGTTCGTCGTGAATACTACGCGATGCCTTATGGTGACTACTTCATTTGGGGAGCTACTGCGGGAATGCTTGTTAGTCTTCACCGTTTCCTGTTCAGATGAGCCTCTCCGTTTGTGTTGTGTCAGTTTGGTGGTATCTTGGGCCATATCTTATAGGCTTGAACCATGAGGGCCCATCAAAGCCCCCCGCAGCATGACCCTGTTTTCGCTGATTGCCGCCTTGCTCCTGGAGCAACTTCGTCCGCTCCCTGTAGAGCGTTTCGTAAAAGCCCCCTTAGGCGTTTTTGCCCGTTTTCTCGAGGATCGTTTCAACGACGGTGAGGCACGCCATGGCGCCGTTGCATGGTGGGTGGCGATCACTATCGCCTGCTTCAGTTCGGCATTGATGTATTTCATCCTCTGGCATGTGCATCCTGTGCTGGCTTTTGCCTTCAATGTGCTGGTGCTTTACCTGACGATGGGTTTCCGTCAGGTCAGCCATTTCTTCACAGATATTCAGTTGGCGTTGCGCATGGGAGAGCTTCCTCAAGCAAGGCGGCTGATCGCCGAGTGGCGCGGGCGCAGTCACGACGGTGCGAGTTCCAGTGAAGTGGCAAGGCTGGCAATCGAAGAGGCGCTGGTCGCGTCGCACCGTAATGTTTTTGCGGTAGCTTTCTGGTTCATCCTGATGCCCGGGCCCAGCGGTGCTGTCTTTTACCGACTTGCGCATTTTTTCAATGAGGCGTGGGGAGGTCGGGAGCAGTCTGACGAGTTTGGCGACTTCGGAGACTTCTCCCGCAAGATTTTCGCTATTCTTGACTGGCTGCCGGTGCGGTTGACCGCGATCGCTTTTTCGATCGTCGGCGATTTCGAGGATGGTGTGTATTGTTGGCGAGCTCAGGCTTCACAGTGGAAGGACAAGGCTTCCGGTATCCTTCTTGCAAGCGGTGGAGGGGCTCTGGGAGTACGTCTGGGTATGCCGATACACGAATCCGGAGATGTATTGGAGCGTCCGGAAATGGGGGTTGGAGATGAAGCTGACGCCGATTTCATGCAAAGTACTATCGGCCTGATCTGGCGTACGCTGGTGCTGCTGTGTCTTGTGCTGGCGCTGTTGGGCGTTGCCGGATGGGTTGGTAATTAACCGTAGTAATTCTGAGGAGGAGTTCACATGGCTAATCGTGAAGTGGTGGTTTTGAGCGCAGTACGTTCTGCTATTGGTGCCTTTGGAGGCGCGCTGGCGGAATTCGATTCGAGCGATTTGGCCGGTATCGTGATGAAGGAGTCGGTTGTCCGCTCGGGTGTGGATCCTCAGCTGATCAACTATGTCACTGTGGGCAACTGCATGCCTACTGATTCCCGTTACGCTTACGTGCCTCGCGTGGCTTCCATTCAGGCAGGCTTGCCGATGGAGTCTGTCGCCATGCAGGTCGGTCGTCTGTGTTCCTCTGGTCTGCAGGGGATCGTCACTACGGCTCAGAACATCCTGCTCGGCGATGCTGATTATGGTGTTGGTGGTGGCGTCGAGGTCATGTCCAAGGCTGCCTACCTGATGCCGGCGCTGCGTTCCGGCGCACGAATGGGCGACACCAAGGCTATCGACAGCATGGTCGCGGTCCTGACCGATCCGTTTGGCGTTGGCCATATGGGTATCACCGCTGAGAATCTGGCTGCCAAGCACGGTATCAGCCGTGAAGAGCAGGACGCGTTTGCCGTCGAGTCCCAGCGCCGCGCTGCGCTGGCCATCGATGAAGGTCGCTTCAAGTCGCAGATCGTCCCGATCGTCAAGCAAACCCGTAAGGGCGAGGTCGTCTTCGATACCGACGAGCATGTCAAGCGCGGGACGACGATGGAGTCCCTGGCCAAGATGAAGCCGGCGTTCAAGAAGGACGGCACGGTGACTGCCGGTAACGCGTCCGGCATCAACGACGGTGCTGCGTTCTTTGTGCTGGCTGATGGTTCCACGGCGGTCAATGCGGGTTACAAGCCGATCGCACGCCTCGTGTCCTACGCGGTTGCCGGCGTGCCGAACGACGTCATGGGCGAAGGCCCGATCCCGGCATCGCGTCTGGCGCTCAAGAAGGCTGGTCTGTCCCTCGATCAGATGGATGTCATCGAGTCGAACGAGGCGTTCGCGGCGCAGGCCTTGGCGGTCTCGAAGGTACTCGGTCTGGATCCGGCCAAGACGAACCCGAACGGCGGGGCGATTGCTCTAGGCCACCCGGTTGGGTGTTCTGGTGCCTTCATCGCGACCAAGGCTCTGTACGAACTCGAGCGCATCGGCGGCCGTTATGCGCTGGTGACCATGTGTATCGGCGGCGGGCAGGGTATCGCAACAATCTTCGAGCGCATCTGAGTTTTCAGGTAGTTTTAATGCCCCGCACGGGAGCGTGCGGGGCATTTTCGTTTTGGGAAAGGTTCGAAAGGCCTTGCAATAAGAACATCCTTGCCATTAAAATCCCGCCTTTAATGCATTTATTTTAGGATTACTCAAAGATGGCCAACTCGGCACAAGCCCGTAAGCGCGCCCGTCAAGCAGTCAAGGCCCGCGCCCTCAACATGAGCCTGCGTTCGCGTCTGCGCACCGCTATCAAGGCTGTTCGCAAGGCAGTCGTGGCTGGTGACAAGCAAGTGGCTCAGCAAGTTTTTGTGGTTTCTCAGCGTACCATCGACAGCATCGCTGACAAGAAAATCATCCACAAGAACAAGGCCGCTCGCCACAAGAGCCGCCTGTCTGCCTCCATCAAGGCGATGGGTGCTGTTGCTGCAGCTTAAGCATATCGATTGATGTGCGGCATGACCCTCAAAGGGCATGCATTGCAGCAACGTATGTGTGCAAAAGACCGCGTTTACGCGGTCTTTTGCATTTCCGAGATGGGAGCTGAGCATTGCTGATGGTGTCTTCATGGCTCTTGTCTTGACATCTTGATTTTTAGCGCGCTATATAGAATCAATCTCTGTGCGCATCCGCGGTCTCGCAATATTGCGCCAGCATTTGTCGTCGGGGTTTCCTGTCTGTTTGTCTGATAACGAGGGGGCTTGTATGAACAAATCCGAACTGATCGACCAAATTGCTGTTGGTGCCGACATTTCGAAAGCTGCTGCGGGGCGAGCGTTGGATGCTGCTATTGGTGCAGTCAAGCAAACCCTGAAAAAGGGTGGGACGGTAACCTTGGTTGGTTTTGGAACCTTCCACGTAGGCGAGCGTGCTGCACGAAGTGGCAGAAATCCGCGGACAGGTGCCGCGATCAAGATTGGATCGGCAAAAATTCCTAAATTTAGGCCTGGTAAAGCATTGAAAGATGCACTACAATGATTACCTCTTGATTTCGAGAAGTCTTCGATATCCGGGTGCTTAGCTCAGTTGGTAGAGCGTCGCCCTTACAAGGCGAATGTCGGCGGTTCGACCCCGTCAGCACCCACCAGCTACTTGATGGCTGAAATCGAAATGGAGTGGTAGTTCAGTTGGTTAGAATACCGGCCTGTCACGCCGGGGGTCGCGGGTTCGAGTCCCGTCCACTCCGCCAACAAAATCAAGATGCTCATATAAAAAAGGTCACGACAAGTGGCCTTTTTCTTTTTTGTTTTCACCATTCATTGGGCCTTGTCCCCTACGATTCCTGCATGTAGACTCGTCCGTTCATGCAGTGGCTACGGTTTGATTGAACGTTGGGCTGGCATGCTCCTCGTTTCTTGCCGTATTCGCTCAAACGGCGATCACACGAATGTAAGGCGAGAAAAGGGCGAACTGAGGTTCGCCTTTTTTGTATTCTCCAGCCGAGAGTCGCTTGCCAATAAGCGTAGTAACTAAGGACCCCCGCATGTTTGATGCTGTACGCAACAACAAGAAGATCGTTCAGGTTTTTCTGCTCCTAATTACGCTGCCCTTCGCATTTTGGGGAGTGGACTCCTATGTTCGTAACATGAGCGGTGGCGGCGAGCTTGCAACCGTTGGGGGCTCAGCCATCGGCCAGGCTGAGTTCCAGCAGGCGCTTCATGAGCAGCAGGAGCGCATGCGTGTGGCTCTGGGGGCCAATTTCAATCCGGCGATGATGGAGACGGCGGAAGCGCGTCGTGCCGTACTGGAAAATCTGGTGAATCAGCGTCTGTTGGCGCTTGATCTGGCCAAGAAGCATGTGACGGTATCGGATCAACGTGTTCGCGACACCATTACATCGATTGCCGCCTTTCAGGATAACGGGCAGTTCTCCCTGCCGCGCTATGAGGCTGTGCTGAAGGCCCAAGGGATGACGCAGGCTGTGTTTGAGGCGCGTTTGCGTCAGGATCTGGCCTTGCAGCAGGTGATCGGTGTCGTGGCCGAAGGTGTCCTTGTATCGCGCAAGTCTGCGGAGGGTGTCTACTCTGTTCAACAGGAGGAGCGTCAGATTAGCGAGGTACGCTTGGGGGCTGCAAATTATGCTGCATCAGTTAAGCTCCCCGAGGATGCCGAGCGTAAGTTCTACGAAGCGAACCGGAAGCGTTTTGAAGTGCCGGCCCAAGTCCGGGCTGAATACCTTGTTCTCAACCAGGACGAACTGGCCTCCCAACTGCTTCCCAGTGATGCAGATCTCCGTAAGGAGTATGACGCCCATCCCGAGCGTTTCCGCCAGGGTGAGGAGCGTCGTGCGAGTCACATTCTGATTAAGGCCGATAAAGCAGCCGGCGAAGCCGCTTTGAAGGCAGCCAAGGACAAAGCGGAAGGGGTGCTGAAGCAACTCAAGGCGAACCCCGCTGAGTTTGCGAAGCTGGCCAAGGATAATTCCCAGGATCCGGGGTCGGCAGACAAGGGTGGAGATCTCGGCTATTTCGCCCGCGGTGCAATGGTCAAGCCCTTCGAGGAGGCGGTTTTTGCGCTGGCCAAGGAAGGCGATTTGTCGGGTGTCGTGCAGTCGGATTTCGGTTTTCACATCATTCGGCTGACTGGTGTGAAGGCGGAAAAGGTGCGCGCCTTTGACGAGGTCAAAGCCGAGATTGCGGCAGAGCTCAAGCGTACGGAGGCTGCGAAGAAGTTTGCCGAGTTGGTCGATGGGTTCAGCAATACGGTCTATGAGCAGGCGGATAGTCTCAAGCCGGCGGCCGAGAAGTTCAAGCTACAGATCCGTACTACCGACTGGTTCGCGCGGGAAGGCAAGGTGGTGCCGCCGTTTGATAATCCTAAGCTTGCCGCGGCACTCTTTTCCGAAGACAGCGTCAAGAACAAGCGTAATACGGAAGCCGTTGATGTTGGCAGCGGAACCATGGTGGCTGCCCGGGTGCTGGAGTTCAAGCCGTCGTCCATTCGCCCGTTTGAAGAAGTGAAGGCCGATATCGCCAAGGCGCTCATCAGCGAGGAGGCCAGTAAGCTGGCGGAGGCGGATGGTGCTGCCAAGCTTGCCAAACTCGTTAAGGGCGATTCGCTTGAACTGGCGTGGGGAGTGCCGCATGCCTTGCTGCGGGGAGCTCAGGACTTGCCGCCGGATGCAGTAAGAGCGGTGTTCCGTGCCCCGGTAGACAAGCTCCCGAGCTATGTCGGAGCCCAGGTGCCGGGAGCTGGATATACCATCTTCCGCATCGAGAAGGTCAGTCGTCCAACCCTGGCTGAGAGTGACCCGCGTCTCGATGCCTTGCGTCAGCAGTATTCGCGGATTCTGGCTGAGCAGGACTTCTCTGCGTACGTTGCTGCCCTGCGCAAGCGCTATGACGTGAAGATCAACACAGCAGCGCTGGAGCCAGCGAAAGAGAAGTAATCGGACGTCCGTGCTGTAGAAATAAAAAGCCCTTGTTTAACAAGGGCTTTTTTCATCTATCAGTGGTGATCAGCCTTGGTCCGGATTCCCCAAAGCCGTTGTGTTGAAGCCACCATCCACGTACATGATTTCCCCGGTGACGCCGCTCGCCAGGTCGGAGCACAGGAATGCAGCGACGTTGCCGACTTCTTCGATGGTCACGTTGCGGCGTAGCGGTGCGTTGCGTTCATTGAAGGCCAGCAGCTTGCCGAAACTGCCGATACCGGAGGCTGCAAGCGTCTTGATCGGGCCTGCGGAAATGGCATTGACGCGCGTGCCTTCAGGTCCGAGGCTTACGGCCATGTAGCGAACTGCGGCTTCGAGGCTGGCTTTGGCCAGACCCATGATGTTGTAGTTGGGCATGGTGCGCACCGCGCCCAGATAGGACAGGGTGAGCAGCGACCCATTGCGTCCTTTCATCAACGGCCGGGCGGCCTTGGCAAGGGCTGGGAAGCTGTAGGCGCTGACCTCCTGGGAGATCCGGAAGGCTTCGCGGCTGGCGTTGTCCAGAAAGTCTCCCTCTAGGGCTTCACTGGGTGCGAAGGCGATGGAGTGAACGAGGCCGTCCAGACCGTCCCATTGCGCGCCGAGTTCGGCGAACAGCTTGGCAATTTCATCATCGTTCTGGACATCGCAAGGATATACCAGTGAAGTCCCGAATTCGGCAGCCATCTTGGAAACGCGGTCGACAAAGCGTTCGTTCTGATAGGTGAACGCCAGTTCGGCACCTTCCCGGTGCATGGCTTTGGCGATCCCGTAGGAAATCGAGCGGTTGGACAGCAATCCAGTGATGAGGATGCGTTTGCCGGCGAGAAAGCCCATGTAAGGTGTCTCCAGTGAATAACCGCACGATTATAACGGATGCGTCCGGCGTGTGCTTTGCCGCGGACGATGGGGTGATCCGTTAGACTTAGGTCCATGCGCGCGACACTTCATCACTCTTGGCTGGTTGCTTTCACCCTGCTCGTGGCTGGTTGCGGCCAGGTGTGGAACGATCCTTACCCCGCGGCGGAGCGGGGGCAGAACATCCTCTATACGGCTTTCACCCAGCGTCCCAAGCATCTGGATCCGGTGCAGTCCTACAGTGAAGACGAAGCGATTTTTCTGAGCCAGATCTACGAGCCGCCGCTGCAGTACCACTATTTGAAGCGCCCCTTCCAGTTGGAACCGATGGCGGCCGTACAGATGCCATTGCTTCGCGAATACGATGCAGAGGGGCATCTTTTGCCAAAGGGCAGCGATCCGGCCAGGATTGCGCGCAGTGAGTACGAGATCCACATCCGGCCTGGGATTCATTACCAACCTCATCCGGCTTTTGCGGTGGATGCAAAAGGTGAGCCTGTGTATTGGAAGCTACAAGAAAGGGACCTTGCCGAGAAGCGCGGGCTCGGTGATTTTCCAGAGACGGGAACGCGTGAGCTTACCTCCGATGATTTCGTGTATCAGATCAAGCGTCTGGCTCACCCTCGCCTGCATTCGCCAGTGCTCGAGTTGATGAGCGATTACATTATTGGTTTGAAGGATCTGCAGGCGCGCCTGCTGGCCGATGAGAAGGCGGGCCGGGTTTCTCCGCAAGGGGGATGGATCGATCTGCGCCGCTACCCGTTGAGCGGCATCGAGGTGGTTGATCGTTACACCTATCGGATCGGCATCAAGGGAACATACCCCCAGTTTCCCTACTGGCTGGCCATGAGTTTCTTTGCACCGCTTCCGTATGAGGCTGATCGCTTCTTCTCCCAGCCTGGTATGGCGGAACGCAATCTGACGCTGGATTGGTGGCCGGTTGGAACTGGGCCTTACATGCTGATGGAGAACAATCCCAATGCACGCATGGTGTTGGCTCGAAATCCGAATTTCCATGGGGAAACCTATCCCTGTGAGGGAGAGCGGGGAGACCGAGAAGCGGGTTTGCTTGTCGACTGTGGCAAGGCGATGCCGTTCGTCGATAAGGTGGTGTTTACCCGGGAGAAGGAGAGTATTCCGTACTGGAACAAATTCCTGCAGGGCTACTACGACGCATCCGGCGTTTCGTCGGACAACTTCGATCAGGCGGTACAGATGGGGGGGCAAGGCGATGTGACCTTGTCCGACGACATGGTGGCCAAGGGCATCAAGCTCAATACATCGGTGGCGCCGACCGTGATGTACATGGGCTTCAACATGCTCGACCCGGTCGTGGGCGGCAATAGCGAACGGGCCCGCAAGCTTCGGCTGGCCCTGTCGATCGCCATCGACCAAGAGGAGTTCATCTCCGTATTCCTCAATGGGCGCGGCTTGCCGGCCATGCATCCGATTCCGCCCGGTATTTCTGGGTATCGGGAGGGCAAGGCCGGGATCAACCCGTATGTCTATGACTGGGTCGATGGCAAACCCAGCCGCAAGTCCGTGGATGAGGCCCGCCGCCTGCTCGTCGAGGCGGGGTATCCGGGCGGGCGGGATGAGAAGACTGGCGAACCGCTGGTGATCAACCTCGACACCACCGGTACTGGCCTGGGAGACAAGTCCTCCGTTGACTGGCTCTCCAAGCAACTGAAGAAACTGGATATCCAATTGGTGGTCAGGGCGACCGATTACAACCGTTTCCAGGACAAGATCCGCAAGGGCAATGCCCAGCTCTTCTACTGGGGTTGGAACGCCGATTATCCGGATCCGGAGAATTTCCTGTTTCTGCTCCATGGCGCCCAAGGTAAGGTCAAGAGCCAGGGGGAGAATGCGTCGAACTACGAGAACCCTGAGTACGATCGCCTGTTCGAGCGCATGAAGGCGATGCCGGACGGCCCCGAGCGGACGGCCATCATCGAGCGCATGCTGGCTATCCTGCAGCATGACGCACCCTGGGTCTGGGGCTTTTACGAAAAGGCTTACACGCTGCAGCACGGCTGGGTCTACAACCGCAAGCCCGGCAAGATCATCCGCAATACGCTGAAGTACCAGCGCATCGATGTGGCTGCCAGGGAGCAGAAACGCGGCGAGTGGAATACTCCCGTGTTGTGGCCCTTGCTTCTCGTCGTGGCTCTGGGGGCGCTCCTTGTTGCGCCCGCGGTGATCCACTACCGCCGGCGCGAGCAGGCCGCGGCCGATGGCAACTGAGCAGGGCTGATCAAACCAGGCGCTTGCGTGCCCTGACTGCTTGCACGATGTGAAGCAGCAGCCCGAAGGGGAGGAGCATTCCGCAGCTCATATGGATCCAGCTGGTCGTCGCCCGTTGCGCTTCGTCGGCCAGGTAGTACAGGCCATAGCCGCTCAGGGTCAGGGCGCACCACAGCAGGAACAGGCCGCCGCCTGACAGCCGATGGATACCCCGGTGCCAGGCGGGCTGCACGTGGGTCGTCCAGATGCTGCCCAGCACAGCCAGACCGAACATGGCGGCGGCGCCATGCGCACGCATGGCCCAGGGTTCAACGGGATGGCGCGCGGCATCTTCCGGCAGCGGGAGCAGGTAATGGGCCAACATCCAGGCGATGCCGCTGCCCAGTAGCAGCAGTGTGCTCAGGTGGACGGCGTGGCGTTGACGGCGCCCCGGTCGAACGGCTTTCCGGGGGCGTGAGTGCGGATGTTCATGCATGAAGTGGCTGTCGTCCTAAGGGGGCGTCATGGCCCAGCGCCGACCAGAAGCCGGGGCTGGCCTGGAGGGTATCCGGCGCCTCGATGATGGCGGCGCTGGCGCCCAGTTCGACCAGCAAGGGGCTGGCATCCCGGCCAAGCAGGCTGACGATCTTGGCCAGCGCATCGGCTTCGCAGCAGGTACCGGCAATCACCGTCACGCTGCGCGGGCGGGATTGTGCAACGCCACGCCGGGGATGAACAATGGGCGATGCGTTCGCTTGGTCGCCGCGGCGCCCGAGGAGGAAGTCGCCCGAACTGGCAACCGCCTTGTTCGCAATATGGCCGAGGGGGATGGACTGGGATGCATCGCCGGGATGCCGGACCGCAAGCGGATGGCGTTGTCCCAGGCGGCTGAAATGGCGGAGATCGCCGCCGGCATTCACGCAGGCATCCTGCACGCCGAGGCGTTCCAGGGCGTCGATCGCCCGGTCGACGGCGTAACCCTTGGCGATACCGCCCAGATCGATCCACAGGGGGCGCTGGAAGCGCACGCTGCCGTCGTCGATGATTTCGATGTCTTCCCAGCTCGCTCCCTTGTGGGCATCGGATGCTGCGGGGCTGGGTAACATTCCGCGCTGCACCAGCGCCGGGGCGATGCTCGGGTCGAAGAGGCCGCCGGATAGCTGTGCGAAGCGGCGGGCTGCGACGAGTACGGCCAGGGTGTTGGCGCCCACGACCACTGAGTGCAGATGGGCTTCGCGGTTCAGCCGAGACACGTCACTGTCCTGTGAGTGGAAGCTCATTGCCTGGTGAACGGCGGCGATTTCCTCGAATGCTGCCTGTAGCGCCGTCTCGGCGACATGCTCATCTGCCGCCGTTACGTCGATATGTACGTAAGTTCCCAGCCACGGACGGATCCGTCGCAAGGTGCAGGTGGTCATCGAGATTTGGCGAGCTGGGCGTGCAGTGCCAGCAGGCGCTGAACGCCGGCGGTCAGGTGGGAGCAGGACAGGGTGGCGCCGCTGATGTTCTTGATGTCGTCGCCAAAGTGGAAGGGCGTGTCCAGGCGACGCCCTGCGAACTGCTTGCGCCAGCTGGGCGTGCGGACCTCATAGCCATGGGTCTCGCGGTACTCGAGAATCTCAAGCGAGCGGACGGCGCCATCGGCACCGATCGCCACAGCGTAAGTCACCCACTCGACCTTGCCCAGCACATCGTCCACGTAGAGCGTGCCGAGCAGCTTGTTGCCCGCCCAGGCGTCGATCTGCCGGACTTCGCCGCGCTGGCGCACGCTGGCCACTGCGTCAAGGCTGTGGAGTTGCTCGGGCGTCAGGCGCAGCACGCGTGCGTCGAAACGGTCGGCCTCGGGAAAGGCCGCCTTTTCGGCCTGCTCGACGCTCATGTACTGGGCGGCCTCGGCGGCGGGCGGACAGAGAGCGCTCAGGCCGGCGCTGGCCAGGCTGACCAGGGAGACCGTGCTCCAGCTGTCACAGGACTTGCTCATCATTGTTCCTTCGTTGAAAGCACAAAGCCCGGCGGGTCGGGGAGAGCCGCCGGGCAGGGTGGGAGGATACCGCGTTCGTCTCCGGATCAGAACTGGTAGCCGATGCCCAGATTCAGGCGATCGCGGGTACGCTCCAGCTGGAAGCGCTGCACGTCGGCCTTCAGCACAACGTTGTCGCCGACACGCAGGTTGGCACCCAGCGTGACGACCTTCTCGTCACGCTGGGAGTCGGTTTCCAGGCCAGCCGGCATGGCCGCGTAGTTGGCCGCCGTGTTGAATACCTCGTAGCGCGCGAAGGGGCTCAGACGGTATTCGCCGCCTTCCCACAGTTTGTAGGCAGCCTGGGTGTACCAGCCGTAGAAGGTCTTGGGTACCAGGGTGCCGCCGGCAAACTGCAGGTTGAACTCGCTGGTGTCGGTGATGGTGCCGCGGGCATAGAGGGCGGACAGGTCCCACTTGCCGGGCGTCCAGCGCGCGTGGGTATCCCACAGGGTCACGCGGGCGTCGGGGGCGTACAGGCCGGCCTTGGTGCTGTCGGCGGCGGTGTTCTTGTGGGAGACCTTGCCGGAGAACACGCCAGCGCCCACGTCCAGGCCGGGCGTGCCGCGCCAGCTGACGGCGCCGTAAGCCGACAGGTTGTTGGCCTTGGCGAGCTGGCCTTCCTGGTGGAGGGCGCCGAGGGGCGACTCCTTGCCTTCGGAGCTGGTGCCATCCCACTTGTTGAGGTCGAAGCCGCTGGTGATGCCGACGTCCCAGCGCAGGCCAGCATCAGTCACACCGAAGGCGGACATGCCGACCTCGCGCCAGGTGGTCGGGATGATGGCCGTCTCGACGAAGTTGCGTTCCACTCCGTAGTAGGAGGTGGGTTCGTGGCTCAGATTCATGAAGCCGAGGGGGATCAGGAACAGGCCGCCCTTCAGGCCGACGTTGTCATTGAGGCGGTGCTCGACATAGAGCTGTTCGACTTCGGCTTCGCCTTGATCGGAGGAGGAGGCGATGGCGTGCTCGAACTCGAATTCGGCAACGATGCGGGTGCGTTCGGAGGCCTGGTGGGTCACGCCGAGCACGGCGCGGCGGACGTCCATCTGGGTGTTGCTCTGGTCGCGGAAGGGACGGTTGTAATTGACTTCGCCGTAACCAAAGAAGCTGGTCTGGCCGCTGGAGCTGCTGACGGCCAGGGGCGCTTGGTAGGCCTGAGCAGGTGCCGCGGCGGGACTCGGGACGGCAACCGGTGCCGGAGCTGCAGTAGGGGTGGTGGCTGCCACAGGGGCCTGGGTGGCCGTTGCCTGGGCCTTGACGGTCTTCAGTTCAGCCTTGACGGCTTCGAGTTCGGCCGCAAGGCGGTCGAGTCTGGCCATCAGCTCGGTGT
The DNA here is from genome assembly GCA_018241685.1 of Pseudomonadota bacterium. GTDB lineage: Bacteria > Pseudomonadota > Gammaproteobacteria > Burkholderiales > Rhodocyclaceae > Zoogloea. The sequence continues at coordinate 167,049 of JAFEDJ010000031.1, read as the reverse complement.
CGGTTGCGGCATGAGCGCTGCCGGTGGCAAACAGGGCCGCGAGGGCCAGACAGATCGGGGTGCTCTTCATCGTCGTTTCTCCGGAATCAGCAAGCAGGCTTCAATGTGGAAATCGGTATTGGTTCAGGGGGCGTAGCCGTCGGTCAGGGTGTTCAGGAAGGTCACCAAGTCGGCGATCTCGCTCTCCGTGAGGGCGGGGGAGTCGCCGGGCTTCCGGTTGTACGGCACCTCAAGGGTATTCACGTTCTTGCGGTAGGCGACGGGCAGGTCGTTGAACTTCTGCACCGTGCCGCTGGCGTCCGTGGGGTACCACTCTTCGGGGTTGGTGTCGCGACGGACGTAGAAGCGGACTGCGTCGGTGAGGGTCTTGATGGCGCCGTTGTGGAAGTAGGGGCCGGTCTTGGCGATGTTGCGCAGGGTCGGCACGCGGAAGGCGCCGCACAGGTCGGTGCGGGCGGACAGATCGGTGCGTACCGGGCCGCATAGGCCGAGGTCGTAGTAGCTGGCATCGGCGTTGGCCGTGATGTCCATGTTGCGTGGCACACCGAGCGTGTCGTAGGTGAAGTCGGTGAACAACGGAGGATGACCGTCCGCCGCGGTGCCCACGTGGCAGGCGGTGCAGTTGCCCTTGTTCGGGTCGTTGAACAGGGCCCAGCCGCGCATCTCCGCGTCGGTGAGCTGGGCCTTGCCGGCGAGCCAGAGGTCGAACTTGCTGCTGAATGGTGCGAAATCGGTGTCTTCCAGTTGGTACTGCTGGAGCGCGTACTGCAGGCGGGCGAAGGCGTCGGCGGGGCGACTGAAGATGTCACTGCCGAAGACCTTCATGAATTCCGCTGCATTGGCTGAACGCTTGAGCTTGGCCACGACGTCGTCGGCGCTGGTGTTGGCCATCTCGTTCGGATTGAGGAGGGGGCCTGAAGCCTGGTCGCCGAGCGTGTTGGCGCGGCCATCCCAAGTGAAGCCGCCAGTGGGCGTGCCGTCTTTGGCGAAGTAGAAAGCCGTGTTGAATTTGAGATACTTGAGCGACGGAGCCTGACGTCCGGCCTCATGGCCGGCATCCGCACCGGCGGGCACCGAGCGGCTGTCGGCGGCGGCGTAGTGGTTGGCCTTGACGTGGCAAGTGGCGCAGGACATGGCGCCGGTGCTCGACAGGATCGGGTCATTGAACAGCTTTTCGCCGAGTTGGGCGGCTGCGGACAGGTTGCTCGCCGCAGTGTCTGTGCCGCTTCCCCCGCTGCCTCCTCCTCCGCCTCCACCACAGGCCGCAAGCAGCAGGGTCATGGACAGGGATAGGGTAATCCGGGCGAGGCGGTGCATCGAAGGGCTCCAGTCAGTCGGCGTCGGCAGTGACCTGGGCGGCCTGATGGCCGGGCAGGCTGTGTCCTCTTCGCTGGCTGGCTGGGCGGGTCCAATCGCTTGGCTGGCTTGCGTTTGCGAATGTAAAACAGGATTCATTCGCAAATGAGAATGAATCCTATGTTAAAGCTGGAACCCGAAATGGTCAATGCCCCTGACCTGAATAGGGGTGTTTTGTGCTGCTCGGGGAGAAAAAAGTGGATCGCTCTCAGTCTGGTGGTAGCAGTCTTTCGTCCCTGAGGCGCTTGCCGAGCAGGTCGATCAGCTCATCCACGAGGCGGATGGACGATTCCGGATTGACGGATTCTGTGACCGCGGACCACACCGGCTTGGCGTCCGCTAGGCGGTACAGCAGGGTCTCGACGACGACGCGGGTGGTGTCGACGGTGTAGCCGGGAGTGTCGTAGGTGTAAGGGTAGTAGGTGAAGAAGGGGTTGTAGTAGGGCCGATAGTAAGGCCCCATCCGCCAGAAGAAGGGATCGGGCCCGAATTGGGTCTGCGGGGGAACGACGGTCTGTGTTTTGTCCACGGACACCAGGCGGGCGACGAGGGCGCTGTCGAAACCGCCGTCGATCAAACGCCGGCGGACGCTGTCGGTTTCTGGCCGGGGTTCGAGATCGAGCAGGTGCCCGGCGGTGGCCTGCACGCTCTTGGGCATGCGCTGGACGATCCGGTTCTCGGCCATCTTGCGCAGGTTTTCGTCGTCCTTCACTGAGACGAAGACGGCAATCCTGTGGGGCACGACGGCGGGCGCGCTGGTATCCCGCCAGCTGGACTTGATGGTGCTGGTCGCGCAGCCCGTCAGGAGGAGCGTGAAGGATACGAGAAATGTCACTACGGACAGGGGGCGGAAACGCATGGGCACTCCGGGCGAGTTGGAATCTTCGTGTGAATGAGACCGCGGAAAGGCGGCGGGATTCAATGAAAGTCCCGGCTCTTGGGGGCCAGTTGGCCAAGCAGCGCGGAGCGGTCTACGACCCGTTTGGCGTGCAGGTGCACCACCTTGTCCTGGCGGACGATCTGTCCATAGACGCCAAGCAGGCTGGTGCCCAGCAGGATGCGTCTTTCGGCCTCCAGGAGTTCGGGCCGGACGATGACGTTGATCCAGCCGGTTTCGTCTTCGATGGTGACGAACATCGTGCCCTTGGCCGTGCCCGGACGCTGGCGACAGGTGACGATGCCGGCAGCCCGGGCCAGCTTGCGGTCCGGGCAGTTGGAAATCTCTGCTGCGGTCAGGAAGCGCTCGGCCCGTAAGCGAGAACGTAGGAAGAGCAGTGGATGCCGGCCCAGGCTGAAACCCAGGCGCGCGTAGTCGGCGATCAGATCCTGGGTTTCGCTGGGGGCGGGCAGGGCGAGGCTGTCGTCGGCCAGCGGCGCCTGGTGGAGCAGGCCGGGAGCCGCCTGGGCGCCACTGGCGGCCCACCAGGCCTGGCGCCGGTGGCCGGCCAGGCTGGCGAGGGCGCCGGCGGACGCCAGTGCGCGGAGCTCTCCGGGATCGAGTCCGGCCCGGCGCGTGAAGTCGTCCACCGACAGAAAGGCGCCGTCCCGCCTGGTGGCGACGATGCGCTCTGCGGCGGCGGCATTGAAGCCCTTGACGAGGCGCAGCCCAAGGCGGGCGGCGGGGATGTCCGGGGCGCTGCTGGAGGCTTCCTGCGTGCATTCCCATTCGCTGGTGCTGACATCGACCGGGCGGACTTCGACCCCGTGACGCCGGGCATCCTGGATCAGTTGGGACGGCCCGTAGAAGCCCATCGGCTGGCTGTTGAGCAGACCGCACAGGAAGGCCGCCGGCTCGAAACGCTTGAGCCAGGCGGAGACATAGACCAGCAGCGCGAAGCTGGCGGCGTGGGATTCTGGGAAGCCGTAGCTGCCGAAGCCCTGGATCTGTCGGCATAGCGCCTCGGCGAATTCCAGGGGGTACTCGCGATCGAGCATGCCGGCTGTCAGGCGCTGCTGGTAGTGCTGCAGGTCGCCCTGGCGTCCCCAGGCGCCCATGGAACGGCGCAGTTGGTCGGCGTCGCCGGGGCTGAAGCCGGCGGCGACCATCGCCAGCTGCATGACCTGTTCCTGGAAGATCGGCACGCCGTAGGTACGAGACAGAACCGGCTCGATCTCCGGGCGGGGATACTCTATGGGCTCCTGGCGGGCGATTTTTTCCCGCGCCTGCAGGTAGGGATGGACCATGCCGCCCTGGATCGGCCCGGGCCGGACGATGGCCACTTCGACGACCAGGTCGTAGTAGGTGCGGGGCCTCAGGCGCGGCAGCATGCTCATCTGGGCCCGGGACTCCACCTGGAAGACGCCCATGGCGTCGGCCTCGCAGAGCATGTCGTAGACGGGCGCCTGCTCCCGCGGGATATCGGCTACTGCAAAGGGGCGGCCACGCCAGCGGGAGATGAGGTCCAGGCTGCGGCGGATCGCTGACAGCATACCGAGGGCCAGCACGTCCACCTTCAGCAGCCCGAGGGTTTCCAGGTCGTCCTTGTCCCACTGGATGACGGTGCGCTCGGCCATGGCGGCGTTTTCCACCGGGACTAGTTCAGCCAGCGGGCCGCGGGAAATCACGAAGCCGCCCACGTGCTGGGATAGGTGGCGGGGGAAGCCGACCAGCGTGTTGGCGAGTTCGAGCAGGCGTTGCGTGCGCGGCGCCTCCGGATCGAGGCCGGCTTCGCGTAGGCGCTCCGGTGCCACCCGGCTGCCGTCCCACCAGGCCAGACGGCGGCTGAGCTGTTCCAGTTGGCCGAGGTCGAAGCCGAGAGCGCGGCCCACGTCGCGCAGGGCGCTGCGGGGGCGGTAGCGGATCACCGTGGCGGCCAGGGCGGCCCGATCCCGACCGTACTTGTTGTAGATGTACTGGATGATCTCCTCGCGCCGGTCGTGCTCGAAGTCCACGTCGATGTCGGGTGGCTCCCGGCGTTCTTTGGACACGAAGCGCTCGAAGAGCAGATGCCCTTCCTCCGGCTTGACCTCGGTGATGCCCAGCGCGTAGCACACCACCGAGTTGGCCGCCGAGCCGCGGCCCTGGCACAGGATGGTCTTGCTGCGGGCGAAGCGGACGATGTCCTCGACGGTGAGGAAGAAGGCCTCGTACCCGAGCTCGATGATCAGCGCGAGCTCCTTGTCAGCTTGGGCGCGGATGTCGGCCGGAACCCGATCCCGCTCATGCGCGGCTGGCGGGTAGCGGCGCCGCAGGCCGGCGTCCACCAGCGCGCGCAGATGGGATCCCGCCGTGGCGTCGGGGGGCACGATTTCCTCCGGGTATTCATAGCCCAGTTCGCCGAGCGGACAGTGGCAGCGGGCGGCGATCACCAATGTTTCGGCCAGCCACTCCGGCGGGTGGCGGCGGGCCAGGCGTTGTCGGCTCTGCAGGTGGAGTTCGGCGTTGGCGCCTAGTCGGTAGCCGGCCTCGTCGAGGCTGCAATGATGGCGCAGGGCGCTCAGCACATCGGCTACGGGCTGGCGCGACGGGTGGTGCATCAACGGTGCGCAGGTGCTGGCGATCGGGATGTTGGCGGTATGCGCTGCTTCGGCGATCCACGCTTGCCGGCTGCGGTCGTCGGCGCCCATCGGGAGGAGGGCGGCGATCCAGGCACTGCCAGGGAAGAGAGAGGCCAGCCAGCGGGCGTCATCCATGAGCGTGATGGAGGTGGTGTCCGGCGGAATCAGCAGGGCCAGGCAGTGGTCGAGACCGCCGTTCAGATCATGCCGGTGCAACTGGTACTGGCCCTTCTCCGTCGCCAGCCGGCCCTGGCTGATGAGGCGGCACAGCTGGCCGTAACCTTCCCGGTTCTCGGCCAGCAATACGAGCTGCGGGCCGTCCTCGAGCTGGATGCGGGTGCCGACGATCAGCTGCAGCCGTTTCTTGTGCGTCTGCCAGGCCGCGTAAGCTCGCACGACGCCGGCCATGGAGCATTCGTCGGCCAGCGCCAGTGCGGTATAGCCGAGGGCCACAGCCTGCTCGACGAGCTCCTCCGGATGCGAAGCGCCGGTCTGGAAACTGAAGTTGGAGCGGGCACAGAGTTCGGCAAAAGCGGGAGGATCCTGTTGGGGCATGAGTTGACTGTATATAAATACAGATAGCTCAACAAGCCATGTTTCCGTGCTTCAAGACGTGCTCAAAAAGAACAGCCCCGACACGGCGTGAACCGATGTCGGGGCTGTTTCGGGAGCAGCGACCGTGAGGTCGCCGGGCTCCCGGTGGCTGCAGCCGCTTCGCGATCAGGCGAAGTTGGCGGCAGCGAAGTCCCAGTTGGCCAGGCTGTTCAGGAAGGTTTCCACGAACTTGGGACGGGCGTTGCGGTAGTCGATGTAGTAGGCGTGTTCCCACACGTCGATGGTCAGCAGGGGCTTGCCTTCGCCGCTCTTCAGCGGGTTGCCGGCAGCACCGGTGTTGACGATGTCGACGGAGCCGTCGGCCTTCTTGACCAGCCAGGTCCAGCCGGAACCGAAGTTGCCGACGGCGGAAGCCTGGAAGGCCTTCTTGAACTCGTCGAAGGAGCCCCACTTGGCGTTGATGGCGTCAGCCAGCGCGCCGGCGGGAGCGCCGCCGCCGTTCGGCTTGAGGGAGCTCCAGAAGAAGGTGTGGTTCCAGACTTGGGCGGCGTTGTTGTAGACGCCACCGGCCGGGGCCTTCAGGAAGGTCTCTTCGACGGACAGGTTTTCGTACTCGGTGCCCGGGATGAGGTTGTTCAGGTTGGTCACATAGGCTTGGTGGTGCTTGCCGTAGTGGTATTCGAAGGTTTCTTCGGAAATGTGGGGCACCAGGGCGTTCTTGGCGTAGGGCAGTTCGGGCAGGGTATGAGCCATTTGTTTCTCCGGGGTATAGGAAATTGTCCGACTATTCTAGTCGGGATTGGATTCTCTGCACAATCGGCCTCGGCGTACCTCATCCGGTCGCCGGTTCCACCCGCTATTTTGCACCGCAACTAGCCGGAATGCTTGTCTACCTTTGCATCTACGACGCCGTCGTGGAACTCGACGTGGATGAGATCTCCCGGAACGAGCCCGTTGGCGGAGCGGATGATCTGACCCGAGGCATCCCGTGTGATGCTGTAGCCGCGGGACAGGACGCCGCGAGGATCGAGGTGGGTCAGGTGCTGGCCCAGGGTGTTGAGTTGCGTCTGGCGATCGGCGAGCAGCTTGTGCATGGCCCGCTGCAGCCCTTGCTCCAGCATGTTCAGCTTTTGTTGCCGGCTGGTCAGATCGGGTCTGCGGGCGGCCAGGCGTAGTTCCAGTGTGGTGACCCGTGTCCGCTGGGCAGCAATCCGCTGGGTGATGCGGGCCTGCAGGCGTTGCTGCAGATTTTCCAGTTGCAGCCGGCTGGCGTGCAGCCGCTGGCGGGGGTGGATCAGGTGCGCAGCGGCCCGGTCGACGCGCTGGGCCGCGTTCTCTATGCGCCGCTCCATGGCCCGCTTGAGACGGCGCGCCAGTTGTTCCAGTCCCTCCTGTGCTTCCACATAGCCGGCGCTGACCAGTTCGGCCGCCGCGGTCGGTGTGGCGGCGCGCAGGTCGGCGGCGAAGTCGGCGATGCTCACGTCGGTCTCGTGACCGACGCCGACCACCACCGGCAACGGGCAGGCGCGAATGGCGCGGGCGACGCTCTCGTCGTTGAAGGCGGCGAGGTCTTCCAGGCTGCCGCCGCCACGCACCAGCAGCAGCACGTCGTTGCCGTCCTGCTGGGCGCGGAGGCCCGCCTGGCGGATCGCGGCGGCGATCTGCGCAGGTGCGTCGGCGCCCTGGACCAGGCTCGGATACAGACTCAGCGGAACATGCGGTGCCCGCCGTGCCAACGCAGCCGTGACGTCGCGCCAGGCGGCGGCCTGGGGGGAGGTGACGACGGCGATGCCCCGCGGAAAGCGTGGTAGCGATCGCTTGCAGGCCGGATCGAACAGGCCTTCCGCCTCGAGGCGCGCCTTCAGACGCAGGAAGGCCTCGTAGAGATTCCCCACGCCGGCTTGGCGAATGGATTCGACATTCAGCTGGTAATCCCCGCGGGCTTCGAACAGCGTTACCAGCGCGCGCACTTCGACGCGCATGCCGTGTTCCAGGCGGAAGCCGAGTAGCTGGGCGCGGTTGCGCCACATGGTGCAACGCACCTGCGCCTGGTCGTCCTTGAGCGTGAAGTACACATGCCCGGAGGCGGCGCGGGTGAGGGTCGAAACCTCACCGGCGACCCACAGCAAGGGGAAGCTGCCTTCCAGCGCTTCGCGGGCCGCGCGGTTGAGCCAGGATACGGAAACGACTTCGCCGGAGTTGACTTTGGTGCTGCTTTGCGGGGTGTTCATGGGGGCGAATTCTAACGGAATCCACATCCCGCCCATGGCAGGGTAAAAAAATCCAGTTCAGACCCTTGACTTGCCGATAAACTTGTAAGTGATTGATTTATAACATATGTGTATGTCGCCTCATTTTTGACCCGACCACTAAAAGTCCTTACAAACTACGGGTTTAGCGCCCGCCCTTGGCATCAATCCACAAAGTTATCCACAGAATTTGTGGATTGTCTGACACGCTCCATGTGTTGCTCTGCAACCTTGGGCAGGTTAGAGTCATGGGCTTCGTCCGATTCTCAGGAGCGTTCGCGTGTTCGCCATTCTTCAAGCTGCCGGCTGGCCGATCTGGCCCTTGTTGTTTGCTTCGATCGTGGCCGTGGCCTTGATCATCGAGCGGCTCATCACGCTGCGTCGCAGCAAGATCCTGCCCGACGGTTTGGTAGACAAAGTGGTCGCCGAGATGCGCCAGAGCGGCGTGACGCCGGAGATGCTGAACCGCGTGGCGCTCAGCTCTCCCTTGGGGCGTGTTCTGGCCGCAGGTCTGCGCAACGTGCGCAGCCCGCGTGATGTGATGAAGGAGTCCATTGAGGAAACCGGTCGCGCGGTAACCCACGACCTGGAGCGTTTCCTGACCACCCTCGGCACCATCGCATCGATCAGTCCGCTGATGGGCCTGTTTGGCACAGTAGTCGGCATGATCGAGATCTTCGGTTCCCAGGCTCCTGGTGGTTCCAACCCCCAGCAGCTGGCCCACGGTATCTCCATCGCCCTCTACAACACCGGCTTCGGTCTGGTAATCGCCATCCCCAGCATGATTTTCTGGCGCCATTTCCGCGCCACTGTCGATGGCCTGGTGATCGAGATGGAGCAGCAGGCGATCCGTCTCGTCGAACTGATCCACGGCGAACGCCGCTGAGGCACCGGCCATGAACTTCAGTCGTGGCCGCTCCCGCGAGGAGCCGGAAATCAATCTGATTCCGATGATCGACGTACTGCTGGTGATCATCATCTTCCTGATGCTCACCACGACCTATTCGCGCTTCGCCGGGCTGGAGATCAACCTGCCCACTGCGGACGCCCAGGTCAGCGATGACAAGCCGGTCGAGATCAACGTGGCCGTCACTGCCGGTGGCGAGGTGGTCATCAACAAGCGCCCGGTCAGCAGCACCGATGTGGCGGCCATTGCCGCCGCACTGCGTGCAGTCGCGCCGGTCAACGCCAAGGATCCGGTGGTCATCATCAACGCGGATGCGAAGGCGGTTCACCAACGCGTCATCGATGTGATGCAGGCGGCGCAGCAGGCCGGGCTGATTCACATTTCCTTCGCCACTCAGGCTACCCAGCGCTGAGTCTGCAGTAATCCATGCCTCGTAGCGCCCCCGGATTCTGGCAGAGCCGAGGGGCGCTCGCCTGGAGCCTCTTTCCTCTTTCCCTGTTGTTTGCATTGCTGGCCGGCCTGCGTCGCCGGCTCTTTGCGTTGGGTGTCCTGAAGCCCGTCTGTTTGCCGGTGCGGGTTGTCGTCGTCGGCAATGTCGCGGTGGGGGGGAGTGGCAAGACGCCCGTCGTGCTGTGGTTGGTTGAGCTCTTGCGCAGCCGGGGTTTCACGCCGGGCATCGTCAGCCGTGGTTACGGCGGGGCGGTCGAAGGCGTGGCCGCGGTGCCTATCGATGGCGATCCGGCCCGTTTCGGTGATGAGCCGGTGATGATGGCGTCCCGCTCGGGGTGCCCGGTCTTTGTCGGGCGCGACCGTCCGGCGGCGGGGCTGGCCTTGCTGGAAGCTCATCCGGACGTGGATGTGCTGATCGCCGACGATGGTCTGCAGCATTACCGGCTGGCACGCGATCTGGAAGTGGTGGTGGTGGACGAAGCGACCCTCGGCAACTGCCTGCGCCTGCCGGCGGGGCCGCTGCGGGAAGGGCTGGGCCGCGTCCGCGAAGCAGGGCTGGTGCTGGCCCACGGTGCTCTGTCGGAGCGCCTGTCCGCAAAGATTCGTCCGGTGCCGGTGTTCCAGTTCGGGCTGGCCGGTTCGCTGTTCGAGCGGCTCGAGCGGCGCGAAGAGCGTTGCGATGTGGTGGCTTTCCGTGGCCGCCGGATCCATGCGATGGCCGGCATCGGACGGCCGGAGCGCTTCTTCAGCCAGCTCGAAGGGCTGGGTTTGAGCATCCTGCGGCGCCCATTTCCCGATCATCACGCGTTCACTACGACCGATCTGGAAATTTCCGATGGCGATGTGCTTCTGATGACCGAGAAGGATGCGGTAAAATGCGCGCCTTTCGCCCCGGCCGACAGCTGGGTGTGGCCGGTCCGTGCGCAGGTTGCGCCTGGGGCGGCGGAACTGATTGTGGAGAAGCTCGATGGACCCCCGACTGCTTGAAATCCTGGTGTGCCCGATTACCAAGGGCCCGCTCGACTTCCACAAGGACAAGCAGGAGCTGTGGAGCGTCAGCGCCCGCCTGGCTTACCCGATTCGCGACGGCATCCCGGTGATGCTGGAGGAAGAAGCCCGGTCGCTGACCGACGAAGAAATCGCCCAGTCCCGCTGACATGGGTTTCCGTATCGTCATTCCAGCCCGCTACGCGAGTAGTCGGCTGCCTGGCAAGCCGTTGCTGGACATCGCCGGCAAGCCGATGGTCCTGCGTGTCCTCGATCGCGCTCTGGAAGCCGGCGCCGACGAGGTGTGGGTGGCCACCGATCACGAAGGCATCGCCGCGGTGGTCGAACAGGCCGGCGGCAAGGTCGTCATCACCGACGCCGGGCATCCGTCGGGCACCGACCGCCTGGCCGAAGTGGCAACGCAACTGGGCTGGGGCGACGACGACATCGTCGTCAACGTGCAGGGTGACGAGCCGCTGATTCCGGCAGGACTGATCGGCCGTGCGGCCGAGTGCCTGGCCGGCGACACCGAGGCCGCCATCGCCACCGCCTGCCATCCGCTGGGTTCGGCGGAAGAATTCTTCAATCCGAACGTGGTGAAGGTCGTGCTCGATGCCCGGAGCCGGGCGCTGTATTTTTCGCGGGCGCCGATCCCCTGGGCGCGGGACGCCTTTGCGGCCGAGCGCAGCGTGCTGCCCGTCGGTCTGCCGGCTTATCGCCACATCGGTCTGTATGCCTATCGGGCTGGCTTCCTGAAGCGTTATTCCACGCTGGCGCCATCTCCGCTGGAGCAATGGGAAGCCCTCGAACAGCTGCGGGCGATGGCCCACGGTTTCCCCATCCGGGTCATGGTGCTGGACCAGGCTCCGCCCGCCGGAGTGGATACCGCCGAAGATCTTGAACGTGTCCGCCAGGCGTTTGACCTTGCGGAAGTTTCGCGATAGTTTCGCAATCCCATGTCGTATCGACAATAACCAGAGGAGGGAAAGACATGCGTTTGATTCTGTTGGGACCGCCGGGCGCCGGCAAGGGCACCCAAGCCAATTACATCAAGGAAAAGTTCGGCATTCCCCAGATTTCCACCGGCGACATGCTGCGTGCGGCCGTCAAGGCCGGCACCCCGTTGGGCATCGAGGCCAAGAAGGTCATGGATGCCGGCGGCCTCGTGTCCGACGACATCATCATCGGTCTGGTGAAGGACCGTCTGAAGGAAGCCGATTGCCAGTCCGGCTACATGTTCGACGGCTTCCCCCGCACCATTCCGCAGGCCGAAGCCATGAAGGCTGCCGGCGTGCCCATCGATTTCGTGCTCGAGATCGACGTGCCCGATGAAGAGATCATCGGCCGCATGTCCGGTCGCCGCGTGCACGTGGCTTCTGGCCGCACCTATCACGTCAAGTTCAACCCGCCCAAGGTGGAAGGCAAGGACGACGAGACCGGCGAGCCGCTGATCCAGCGCGATGACGACAAGGAAGAAACCGTCAAGAAGCGTCTCGACGTGTACCACGCCCAGACCAAGCCGCTGGTCGCCTATTATTCCGATTGGGCGGCCAAGGGTGACGCGAATGCGCCCCAGTACCGCAAGATCGGCGGCCTCGGCAAGGTCGAGGAGATCCGCGAGCGTGCTTTCGAAGCGCTGAAGTAAGCGCCCAGTCCGCACTCGCAAAGGGCCGGCTTCAAGCCGGCCTTTGTTTTTTGGTGGCGCAATCTGCGGCAAGAGGATCCGGATGGCGAAGAATCTGCTTTATGCGCAGTCGGGCGGCGTGACTGCGGTCATCAATGCGTCGGCTGCTGGCGTGATTGCCACTGCGCGCCAGGCCGGCGATGCAGTCGGGCGTATATTGGCCGCCCGCAACGGCATCCTGGGGGTGTTGCGGGAAACCTTGCTGGATACCGCGGCCTTGTCGGATGCCGACCTGGCCCGTCTGCGTGCGACGCCTGGCGGCGCCTTCGGGTCATGTCGCTTCGACCTGGATGTGCTGGAGCGTAATCCGGCCCAGTACGACCGCCTGTTCGATGTGCTGGCCGCCCATGATGTCGCCTGTTTTCTCTATAACGGCGGCAATGGCTCGATGGAAACCTGCCGGCAGATTCAGGTCGCGGCAGACGTGCGCGGCTATCCCCTGACCGTGGTCGGGGTGCCGAAGACCGTCGATAACGATATCGTCTTGACTGACTGCTGCCCGGGTTACGGCTCGGCGGCCAAATACCTGGCGACTTCGATCCGGGAGGTCGGCCTAGATCTGGCGGCGATGACGACCGGCGGCGGGCGCGCCTTCGTGCTGGAGGTCATGGGGCGCAACGCCGGCTGGCTGGCCGCGGCCTGCGCGCTGGCGGCGGAGGAGGAGGACGCCGCACCGCATCTGATCCTGCTGCCCGAAGTGCCTTTCGATGAGGCCGCCTTCCTGGCCCGCGTGAAGGAGATCGTCGAGCGCATCGGCGCCTGCGCGATCGTCGTGGCTGAGGGCATCCGTGGGCCGGATGGGCAGATCCTGGCCATGCACGACCGCAACCAGAAGGGCTATGTCCAACTGGGCGGGGCGGGGGAGGTGGTGGCCGAGCGCATCCACGCCTGCCTTGGTTACAAGGTGCACTATGCGCTGGCCGATTATCTGCAGCGTTCGGCCCGGCACTTGGCATCGCGCACGGATACGGCCCAGGCTTTTGCCGTCGGCAAGGCGGCGGTGCGGCGGGTGCTGGCCGGCGAGCGGGGTGTCGTCGGCATCGAGCGGGTGTCGGACCAGCCCTATCGCTGGCGGACCAACCTACAGCCCTTCGAGCGGGTGGCCAATCTGGAGCGTACGCTACCGCCGGAGTTCATCGCCGCGGATGCTTTCGGTGTGACCGAGGCATTTAAAACCTGGTGCCGCCCCCTGATTGCCGGCGAGGACTGGCCGCCGTTCAGGAACGGCTTGCCCGATTACCTGCATTTGCACCTGAATCTGCCGCTGATGGCGACACGCCTGCCTTCTTACGAGGTTTGATCCGGCTCGGTGTGGCGACCTCCTCGCGGGAGGCCGGACGCGCCGCGTCAGGCCGGGACGGCCGGGTTGAGGCTGTAGGTGCCGGTCAGGCTGGCCTGGGCGAGGATGTGCCCGGCGATGGCGTCACGCACCTGCTGTCCGCTGAAGATGCCTTCGATCGGCAGGCGCGGAATGTCCAGTGCGTACACAGTGAAGACGTAGTGGTGGCGGATGGAGTCGTTCCACGGCGGACAGGGGCCGTCGTAGCCGAAGTAATTGCCCTTCATCTGCTCGTCGCCGGCGAACCAGCCGGTGTAATCGTTCACGCCGTGGCGGCTGCCGTCAGGCAGGTCAGGGCCGGGTTTGCCGTTGGACGTGACCGCGCTGGAGTGTGCGCCCTCGGCAATGCTGGTGACGGAAGCCGGCAGGTCGATCAGCGTCCAGTGGAAGAAGTCCACGCGGGGCAGATCGGCTGGCACGAAGCGCCCTTCCTGATTCACGTCGTCGCCGCGGCTCGGTACGTCTGGATCGTGGCAGATCAGCACGAAGGAGCGCGTGCCAGCAGGCGCATCGCTCCAGGCCAGTTGCGGATTGCGGTTGGAGCTGAGGCTCACATGTCCTTCCGCAGCAGGTACGCAGAAGGCGAACTGGCCGGGAATCACGCTGCCGTCGGCAAAGCTGTCGCTGTGCAATTTCATCTTCGTTTGTCTCCCAGGATGGTTTGCGCGATTGTAGCCAGGATCGCTGTCAGGTCGTACCGCGCCGACGGAAATCGGTGAGCCGGAAGCCGAGCGCGAACAGGACGGCGAAGTACACGGCGATGCCGCCGCAGATCAGTGCCGACAGGCGGATGACCCGTTCCAGGCTGCTGGCGTGAAGCCACAGGCTGTCCGGACCGGCAGTGAAATAGAGACCGCTGGCGAGGGCCAGCAGTGCGACGGCCAGCTTGCTGCCGAAGGCACCCCAGCCCGGTTGGGGGTTGTAGACGCCTCGGGCGCGCAGCCCGCGGTAGAGCAGGGTGGCATTGAAGCAGGAGGCTAGACCGATGGACAGGGCCAGGCCGGCGTGCTGGAACGGGCCGATGAAGATCAGGTTCATCAACTGGGTGATGATCAGCGACATGATGCCGATGCGCACCGGCGTGCGGACGTCCTGACGGGAATAGAAGGCCGGGGCGAGCACCTTGACGAGGATCAGCCCGGTCAGCCCGAGGCTGTAGGCGACCAGTGCGGTCCGCGTCTGCAGGACGTCGTTGGCGCCGAAGGCGCCGTGGTGGAACAGGGTGCTGATCAGCGGTATGGCCAGCAGTGCGAGGCCGACCGAGGCCGGGAGCGTCAGCAGCAGGGTCAGGCGCAGGCCCCAGTCCAGCAGCGCGGAGAACTCGGCTGGCTTCTCGTCGGCGTGCATTTTCGACAGGCTGGGCAGCAGGATGGTGCCCAGCGCCACGCCGAGCATGCCGGAAGGGAATTCCATCAGGCGGTCCGCGTAGTACAGCCAGGACACGCTGCCGCTCGGCAGGAAGGAGGCGAAGACCGTGTTGATCAGCAGCGAGATCTGGCTGACCGACACGCCAAGGATTGCCGGTGCCATCAGCTTGAGGATGCGCCGCACGCCGGGGTCGGAAAAATCCAGCGAGAAGCGCGGCAGCATGCCGATCTTGGCCAGCGGGCGCAGTTGCAATACGACCTGGGCGAGCCCACCGATGAAGACCGCCCAGCCGAGCACCAGGATCGGCGGGTGGAAGTAGGGGGCGGCAAACAGCGCCATGAAGATGAAGGACAGGTTCAGCAGCACCGGCGTGAAGGCCGGGATCGCGAAGCGGCTCCAGGTGTTCAGTACGCCGCCGGCTAGGGCCACCAGTGACATGAAGAAGATATAGGGGAAGGTGATGCGGGTGAGTTGGACGGTCAGCTCGAACTTCTCCACGTTGTCGGAGAAGCCGGGGGCGGTGGCGTAAATGATGGCCGGCGAGGCCAGGGCGCCGAGGATCGAGACGATCAGCACGACGAGCCCCAGCGCGCTGGCCACGTGGTTGATCAGGCGGTGGGTTTCGTCAGGGCCGCGCTTGTTCTTGTATTCCGCCAGGATGGGCACGAAGGCTTGGGAGAAGGCGCCCTCCGCGAACATGCGGCGCAGCAGATTGGGCAGGCGAAAGGCGACGACGAAGGCATCCATCTCGATGCCGGCGCCAAAGGCGCGGGCCTGCACGAAATCGCGCACGAAACCCAGGATCCGCGACAACAGGGTCATTCCGCTGACCGTGGCGAGGGCGCGGAGAAGGTTCATCGAAGCCATTTGGAATGATGGGGCGAGCCAAAAAGAGGGGCGATGTTAGCGGCTTATTGCGCTGTGCAGCAATGCGATTTTTGCAGTAAAAACAGGGCTGACCAGGGTGCGACGCCCGTCGCGGGAGTCGATAGGGTAAAATGGCAAAAATTTCTATGAGTTCGACCGGATGAAAACAACGTTCCTAGATTTTGAGCAGCCTATTGCGGAGCTTGAGGCGAAGATCGAAGAACTACGCTTTGTGCAGGACGATTCGGCGGTGGATATCTCCGAGGAGATCGCCCGGCTGGAGCAGAAAAACCACGGCCTGACCAAGGATATCTACGCCAAGCTGACGCCTTGGCAGAGCGCGCTGGTAGCGCGTCATCCCCAGCGTCCGTATACGTTTGACTACGTGCAGCACATCTTTACCGATTTTGAAGAACTGCACGGTGATCGCAGCTTTGCCGACGACAAGGCGATCGTTGGCGGCCTGGCCCGTTTCAACGGCCAGTCCTGCATGGTGATCGGCCATCAGAAGGGCCGCGATACCAAGGAAAAGCTGTTCCGCAACTTCGGTATGCCGCGCCCCGAGGGCTATCGCAAGGCGATGCGCTTGATGAAGCTGGCCGAGAAGTTCGGCCTGCCGGTGTTTACGTTTGTTGATACGCCGGGCGCCTATCCGGGTATCGATGCGGAAGAGCGCGGCCAGTCGGAGGCCATCGGCCACAACCTGCTGGTGATGGCGGAACTCAAGGTGCCGCTGATCTGCACGATCATCGGCGAAGGTGGCTCGGGCGGCGCGCTGGCCATTGCGGTTGGCGATCAGCTGCTGATGCTGCAGTACTCCACCTATTCAGTTATTTCGCCGGAAGGTTGCGCGTCCATCCTGTGGAAAAGCGCTGATCGCGCGCCGGATGCGGCCGAGACGATGGGTATCACCGCGTCGCGTCTCAAGTCCTTGGGGCTCATCGACAAGGTGGTGAACGAGCCGGTGGGCGGCGCCCATCGCGACCATCGGGCAATGGCGCAGAACCTCAAGCGGGCGCTGCAGGACGCGCTGCGCCAGGTGTCCGAGCTGTCGCCGTCGGAGCTGCTCGAGCGCCGTTTCGAGCGCCTGATGAGTTACGGCAAGTTCAAGGAAATTGCCGTCGACTGAGCTTGCTGCCCGGGTTGCCGCGAGCTGGCGGCAACTTTCCCTCGCACCCGGCCCGGTCCGGGTCGGGTTGAGCGGCGGCCTCGATTCTTCCGTGTTGACGCATGTGCTCGCCGGTTTGCAGGGCGAGCTCAGGATCGAGGTGAGCGCCATGCATGTCCGCCACGGCCTGGTGGCGGGCTCCGAAGTTTGGAGCGACACCTGCGTCGAGCTATGTGCGGCACTCGCCGTGCCGCTGGCGGTTCGTGAAGTCCAGGTGGATCGGGCGCATTCGGGCGGGCTGGAAGCGGCTGCGCGGGAAGTGCGTCGGGCCGCGCTTCTGGATGGTCTGGGGGACGGCGTGCTGGCCCTGGCCCACCATCGGGACGATCAGGCCGAGACCATTCTTTTCCGCGCGCTGCGCGGTAGCGGCGTCAAGGGCCTGGCCGGCATGCGCAACTTCGTCGATGTCGGCGCGGGTGGCCGGATCTGGCGCCCGCTGCTGGACGTTCCACGTTCCGCGCTGCATGCGTATGCGGAGCGGCATGGCCTGCGCTGGGTGGATGACCCCAGCAACGCCGATACGGCGTTTTCCCGCAATTTCCTGCGCAACGAAATCCTGCCGCAGCTGGATGGACGTTTTACCGGTGCGTCGGCTAATCTGGCCCGCCTGGGGCGGCTGGCCGGTGAGGCGGAAGAGCTGCTGGAAGAACTGGCAGACAGCGACGTCGAGAAGCTGCGCATCCCGGGATGCATGCAGATGCTGCGTGCCCCTGCGCTTGATTTGTCCTCAGCCCGTTTGCGCAATCTGCTGCGGCGCCTGCTGGTGCAGGTGGGGGCGGCGATGCCAGATGAGGCGCGGTTGCGGGAGGCTGAGCGGCAGTTCCGGGAGGATTCCGTCGCGTCCGGTTCGAGAATCCTGTTGGGCGATGTCGCGCTGTGCATCTATCGGGAGCGCTGGTGGCTGGAGGCGGCGACCGTGCCCGTAGAAGTGGTCGATTTCCGCCCGTGGCGTGGTGAAGCCGCCTTGCCGTGGGCTGGCGGTGTGCTGGATTTCAGCGCCGTGTCCGGGCGGGGGCTGGCGGCTGATCTGCTCGCGGCGGGGTCATGCTGGGTCGGGCGCAGGAGGACGAGCGCGCGCATGCGTCTGAACGCGGGCAGGCCTTCCCGCAGTCTGAAAAACCTGTGGCAGGAAGCGGGCATTCCCCCTTGGCTGCGGGATACGGTTCCGATGCTATGGGTGGATGAGCGCCTGGCGTGGATCGCCGGGGTCGGCGTGGCTGCCGAATTCGCCTGTCCGCCGGGGGCAGCGGGTATCCTGCCGCGCTGGTCAGTGTTCCCCTGAGTCGCTACCGGACCCTTTGTCACGGCTTGGTGCGAGCAGTTGGGCCAGCTCGACAGCAGAGCGGACGCCCATCTTTTCGAAGACCCGCGCGCGGTGAACTTCCACGGTACGCATCGAGATGCTCAGCTCGTCGGCGATGACCTTGTTGAATTTGCCGGCCAGTACGAGATTCATGACTTCCTGCTCCCGCGGTGTGAGCAGGGCCAGATGATTGGCGACCGAGGCTTGGCTGGCCTGGCTGGCCTGGCGCTTGGCGTCCTTGGCCAGCGCGCGGATGACCACGTCCACCAGTGCGTTGTCCTCGAACGGCTTTTCGAGGAAGTCGAAGGCGCCTTTCTTCAGCGCGCTGACCGCCATCGGCACGTCGCCATGGCCAGTGAGGAAGATGACGGGGAGGGTGTTGCCTTGCTCCTGCAGTACGTCGAAGCATTCCAGGCCGCTCATTTCCCGCATGCGGATGTCCAGCACGATACAGCCGCGCCACTCCGGCTGCCAGGCAGCCAGGAATTCCTCGGCGGAGCTCCATTCGGCGCTGGCCACTTCACGGGTCCGGAACAGCCAGGTGAGGGCGTCGCGGATGGCTTCGTCGTCGTCGACAATGTGGGCGAGGGGCGTGCTCATGACGGGATCGGCAGGGAGAAGTGGAAAATCGTACCACCGCCCGGGTTGTTCTCGAAGTTCAGGCGGCCCCGGTGGAGTTCGGCGATCGA
Organism: Pseudomonadota bacterium; assembly: GCA_018241685.1. Lineage (GTDB taxonomy): Bacteria > Pseudomonadota > Gammaproteobacteria > Burkholderiales > Rhodocyclaceae > Zoogloea. The sequence goes on along the minus strand of JAFEDJ010000031.1, from coordinate 148,629 downwards.
ACGGCAGATGTTAAGCCCGATGCCCATGCCTTCGGCCTTGGTCGTGAAGAAGGGGGCGAACAGCTTTTCGGCGACCTCGGGCGGGATGCCGACGCCGCGGTCGGCCACGTCGCAGAGCAGCGTACCGTTCTGACGCTGGGTCCGGATCAGCAGGCGGCGGGTTTCGCGTGGGTTGTCCTCCATTGCGTCCATGCCGTTGCGGATCAGGTTGACTGCGACCTGTTCGATCATCACCGGGTCTGCGTCGACGCAGGGCAGGTTGTCTTCCAGTTCCAGTTCGATGAGGACGCCGCGCCGGTCGGCGTCGGGCTCCACCAGGCCGACGGCTTCCCGCAGGATGGTGTTCACGTCCACCGGTTCGAACTTGGGCTCGCTGCGCCGCACGAAGGTGTGCACCCGCCGGATGATCTGCCCGGCCCGCTGGGCCTGCTTGCCGATCTTTTCGAGGATGGTCGTCAGCTCTTTCTTCGGCAGGTCGCCGTTGCCGAGCATGTTCAGGCAACCCGTGTTGTAGCTGGAGATCGCAGCCAGCGGTTGGTTGAGTTCGTGGGCGAGGGTCGAAGCCATCTCGCCCATGGTGACGAGGCGAGCGGTGGCCTGCAGGCGCTCCTGCTGCTGGCGGGCGAGTTCCTGGGCGCGCTTCTGTTCGGTGACATCCACCACCGAGCCCATCCAGCCGATGTGCTTGCCGTTGGAGTCGATCAGCGGTGCTTCGATGAGCAGGGCATCGAAGCGCTCGCCGTTGCGCCGCATCAGGCGGATTTCCATGCCCTGGGGCGGCGCATTGCCCCCCAGCACCAGTTCGTGCACGGCGCGGGTGCGCTCCAGCGCTTCCGGCGCCCAGTAGGGCATCGGCGGCATCAGGCCGACCAGCTCATCGGCGTTCCAGCCGACCATGCGGCAGAAGGCCGGATTCACGTAGGTGATCTTGCCGCTCAGGTCGCGGGCACGCATGCCGGTGTTGAGGGAGTCCTCCATCGCCTTGCGGAAGGCGTGTTCGGCGCTGAGGGCCAGTTCCGCCTGTTGGCGACGCTTCATGTGGCGGCGCAACTGCCACAGGCTCCATACGATGGCCGCGCCAAGGACGCCGAGGGAGCCCATCAGCAGAAGCGGAATCCAGCGCACCTCGCTCTTGTAGGCGGTGACGTTGACCGTTAGACCGTGGCCGGGGGGCTCGAAGGGGATCTCGTAGTTGAGGCTGGACAGCGGGGAAACCTTGGATTTGGCGGCGATTTCGGTGCCCAGGTTGTTGCTGACGGATACCCGGTAGCGCTCGGAAAACCACCACGGAATCTGGTGGGCCAGCATGTTGTTCAGTGAATAAACGCCGACCACCGAGCCCAGGTAGCGGCCGCCGTCGAAGATCGGTACGTGGACCTCGAACTGGGTCTGATTGTCGAGAACGGCGTAGGCCTCGCTGTACACTGGCCGACCGAGGGAGCGGGCCAGGCGATAGGCGGACGACGACGGAAAGGTGCCCGATGCCTCACCGACCAGGTGGCTGTCGGTGTAGGGGGGCTCGGAACCTTTGACGCGCCCGCCGGCGTCGAGCCACAGTACCCGGATCAGGCCGCTTTCCGGGTCAAGGGCCTGCCGGATGCGCGCTTCGGCCGTGGAGTTCAGGCGGCCGCTGGCCAGCAGGGCAGGGCCGAGCTGGGTCAGCTGCGCGTCATTGCGCTCGAATTGGAAGGACAAGTTCTGCTCCATCCACAGCACGTCGTTGATCAGCGTGGCGCGCTGTTCTTCGGCGTCCTGGCGGTGGGTCAGCCACAGCAGCGTCGCCATCGTGGCGATGAACAGGGCCACGGCGGCGTAGGGCAGGCTCCAGTACCAGCTCGGTGGCGGAGAGGCTGAATTCGATGGGGGCAACGGGTTGAGAATCACGAATGGGAGGATTCCTGTTTATCGCCGGACTGGCATTTTTGAGCCATTCGATGTTTCCACACTGCGGATGACCACAATTGAGTCTGTTGGTGCCGTCTTCCACAGTGTGGCGTTGCAGTCTGCCGGAATTGCGGCTCATGTACCATGCCGCCTCGACTGCCGATGATGGAGATTGGAATGCGTTTGCGTAGCTTGCTGTTCGGCCTGCTCGCCATGGGGATGTGCGCGATGGCCGCCGCTCAGGCACCCATTGTGATCAAGTTCAGCCACGTGGTTGCAGCGGACACCCCAAAGGGCAAGGCCTCCGAGTATTTCAAAAAGCGCGCGGAGGAGCTGACCCGCGGCAAGGTCAAGGTGGAGGTCTATCCGAACAGCACGTTGTACAAGGACAAGGAAGAACTCGAAGCCCTGCAGCTGGGTGTCGTGCAGATGCTGGCGCCGTCCCTGGCCAAGTTCGGCCCGCTGGGCGTGAAGGAGTTCGAGGTCTTTGACCTGCCCTACATCTTCGACGACTACGCCGATCTGCATCGGGTGACGCAGGGGCCGGTTGGGGCCAGTATCCTGAAGAAGCTCGAATCGAAGGGTATCGTCGGCCTGGCTTACTGGGACAATGGCTTCAAGTCCTTCTCTGCGAACACGCCGATCCGTACGCCGGCCGACCTGCGTGGCAAGAAGCTGCGGATCCAGTCGTCGAAGGTGCTGGAGGAGGAGATCCGCGCCGTTGGTGGCCTGCCGCAGGTGATGGCTTTCTCTGAGGTGTATCAGGGGCTGAAGACCGGCGTCGTCGACGGTACCGAAAATCCGCATTCGAACACCTACACCCAGAAGATGCACGAGGTGCAGAAGTACCTGACGGTGACCAATCACGGCTATCTCGGTTACGCGGTCATCGCCAACAAGCGGTTCTGGGATGGTCTGCCCGCCGATGTGCGCGGCCAGCTCGAGCAGGCGATGCGGGAAGCGACGGTCTACGCCAACCGTATTGCCAAGGAAGAGAACGACAAGGCGCTGGAAGCGATCAAGAAGAGCGGTAAGGTGCAGGTGTATGTGCCCAACAAGGAAGAGCGCCTGGCCTTCAAGAAAGCCATGCTGCCGGTCCATCAGAAGATGGAGGCCCGCATTGGCAGCGACCTGATCCGCTCGATCTACCGGGAAACCGGTTTCGATCCGTCGCGGCTGTAGCCCGCCCGGCTGCCGTCCGGGAGGGGCGGTTCGCCGCGGGGGGCTGCTTTGTGTTAAAAGGCGTGTTTTCCCGGTGGCCACCGTCCGGTCGCCGGCGAGTCCTGTGCGAGGCCTTCGTTGTCGTCCCCTTCCCCTGTTCTGCCCGAGCATGATTGCTACCACTGCGGGCTCCCCATTCCCGCAGATGTAGATCTCCCCGTCGATATTGAGGGTGTTCCGCATCACATGTGCTGCACCGGCTGCCAGGCGGTGGCCGAGTCCATCGTCAGCAGCGGCCTCGTCGATTACTACAAGCGCCGCGATGCGATGCCCGAGCAGGCCCGCGAGGCGATGCCCGACGAGCTGAAGGACCTCGGGCTGTTCGACCATCCGGATTTCCAGCAGGGCTTCGTCAAGCCCATCGGCGAACACGAGCGCGAGGCGGCGCTGATCCTCGAGGGCATCACCTGCGCCGCGTGCATCTGGCTGAACGAGCAGCACGTGGCCCACCAGCCCGGCGTGACGGCGGTGGACATCAACTACGCGACGCGGCGTGCGCGCGTGCGCTGGGATGAGCGGCGCATCAAGCTGTCGGACATCCTGGCGGCCATCCACGCCATCGGCTACCGCGCCTATCCTTATGACGCGGCGCGTTCCGAGCAGATTTCCCAGCGGGAGCGCCGCTCCGCCTTGTGGCGCCTGTTCGTGGCCGGCTTCGGCATGATGCAGGTCATGATGTATGCCTTCCCGGTGTACATCGCCGAGGCGGGTGACATGACCGCCGACATCGAGCAGCTGATGCGCTGGGCGAGCCTGATCCTGACCGCACCCGTCGTGCTGTATTCCGCCGCGCCGTTCTTCAGTCACGCGATCCGCGACATACGCCTGCGCCGGCTGGGTATGGACGTACCCGTTGCGCTGGGGGTAGGGGCGGCCTTCCTGGCCAGTTGCTGGGCGACGCTGGCTGGTAAGGGGGAGGTGTATTTCGATTCGGTGACGATGTTCGTCTTCTTCCTGCTGTGCGGCCGCTACGTGGAGATGCTGGCGCGGCAGAAGGCCGTGCGCGGCGTAGAAGAGATGGGCAAGGCCTTGCCGGCTTTCGCCGAGCGTCTGCCGGCCTATCCGGCTCTGGATGGGGAGAAGGTCCCGGTGTCCCAGCTGCTGACGGGCGATGTGATCCGCGTCAAGCCGGGCGAGGCTGTGCCGGCGGACGGCGTCGTCGTCGAAGGGCAGAGCGAGGCCAATGAAGCGCTGCTGACCGGCGAGAGCCGGCCGGTGCCCAAGGCGCCGGGCAACGAGGTGACCGGAGGCAGCATCAATGTCACCAGTCCGCTGTGCGTGCGCGTCACCCGTACCGGCGAACACACCCGCCTGGCGGCGATCCGTCAGCTGATGGAACGGGCGTCGGCTGAGAAGCCGCGGGTGGTGCAGCAGGCCGACCAGGTGGCAGCCTGGTTCATCATCGTGCTGCTGGTTCTGGCGACGCTTACCGCGGCGGGCTGGTGGTGGTTCGATCCGGACCGGGCATTGTGGGTCTTCGTGTCGGTGCTGGTCGTCAGCTGTCCGTGTGCGCTGTCCTTGGCGACGCCGGTGGCGCTCACCGTGGCGACCGACGCGCTGGCGCGTATGGGGGTGCTGGTGACGCGTGGGCACGCGGTCGAGGCGCTGGCCAAGGCCCAGCATTTCGTCTTCGACAAGACGGGCACCCTGACTTACGGGGCTATGCGGATCGAGCAGGTCCGTCTGCTCGGCGGGCTATCCGAAGAAGAAGCCCTGGCTGTGGCGTCGGGGCTGGAGCAGGGGGCGGAGCATGCCATCGCGACGGCCATCAGGCTGGCGGCTGCGACCGCTCCGGGTGCTCCTGTGGGAGCCATCAAGGCCACGACCGGGCAGGGCGTGGCCGGCGAGCTTGCCGGCGTGGTCCATCGGATCGGTCGTCCGGGTTTCGTGGCCGAACTGACGGGCACGCCGATTCCGGCGGCCTTGCTTGAGGACGAGCGTTCGGGCCGAACCGTCGTGGCTCTGGGCTCGTCGGCCGGCTGGATTGCGGGTTTTGCACTCAGCGATGGGCTGCGTGAGGATTGCCCTGCCACTTTCGAGGCCTTGCGCGGCAAGGGGATCGACCTGTCGATCTTCAGCGGGGACACGCCGGCTACCGTTGCCGAACTCGGTACGCGCCTGGGGGTTTCCCGCGCGGTGGGCGGCATGACGCCGGAGGACAAACATGCCGAACTGACCCGGCTGCAGCACGGCGGTACGGTGGTGGCAATGGTTGGCGATGGCGTGAACGACGCGCCGGTGCTGGCCCAGGCGCAGGTGTCGATCGCCATGGGCGGCGGTACGGACCTGGCCCGCAACCAGGCGGACATCGTGCTGCTCGGCGCGCGCCTGGGGGCGCTGGCGGACGGCGTCGGGCTCTCACGGCGGGCGCTGCATATCATCCGGCAGAACCTGTGGTGGTCCTTCGCCTACAATTTCACTGCGGTGCCACTGGCCATGTCCGGCCTTGTGACGCCCTGGATGGCTGGCATCGGCATGTCTGCCAGTTCCCTGTTCGTCGTCTTGAATGCCCTTCGCCTTCAACGGCGAAAGGCCAACTGAAAGCCCTTGTGCCATGGAAAGCCTGTACCTGCTGATTCCGATGTCCGTGCTGCTCGTCTTCCTGATCGGGGTGATCTTCTGGTGGTCCGTTCGCAGTGGACAGTTCGACGATCTCGAGGGGCCGGGCTACCGGGTTGTCAGTGACGACGATACGCCGCAGCCGGCGTCGCGCGGACCTGCGGATAAGAACAAGGAGGAGGCATGATTCTGCGGTTCCAGTCACCCCTTCATGTGAAGGGTTTTTGACGCAGGTCAAGACTGCCTTCGCGGAGTTCTTTCATACTTCGTCCCAAGTTCAAGGCGCAAACAACAAGCAATACTTGGCGCCTCCTGGATCATGGTCCAGGCTAAAGTCTCTCTGTTGGGGTTGGGGGTGCGCGATGCGCACCCTTTTTTTTCGCCCCTTGGTCTGCCGGCCGCTTCGTGCCGCCTTCCCTTTCGCTCCCGTTCTGCCATGTGAGCCGAAAAAAGCCGAATTGACGCATCAACCTGCTAAAATTCCAAGCTTTCGGTTTTTCGACCATCCTTTGTCTCACTGGAGCTAGCAACATGGCAATTGAACGCACCCTCTCCATCATCAAGCCCGATGCCGTCGCCAAGAACGTGATCGGCCAGATCTACGCCCGTTTCGAAGCCGCTGGCCTCAAGGTCGTTGCCGCCAAGCTGGCCTACCTGTCCGAGCGTGAAGCCGGCGAGTTCTACGCTGTTCACAAAGAGCGCCCCTTCTTCAAGGATCTGGTCTCCTTCATGACCTCCGGCCCCGTGATGATCCAGGCCCTGGAAGGCGAGGACGCGATTGCCAAGAACCGCGAACTGATGGGCGCCACCGACCCGAAGAAGGCTGCTCCCGGCACCATCCGCGCCGACTTCGCCGAGTCCATCGACGCCAACGCCGTGCACGGCTCCGACGCGCCTGAAACCGCTGCCGTGGAAGTCGCCTTCTTCTTCCCGGGCATGAACGTTTACAGCCGTTGATGATCTCTACCAGCGGGGCGGAACTCCTCCGTCCCGCTGGTCTGGATGGAAATACACGTGGTCAATCTTCTCGATTTCGATGCCGAAGCCCTCACCGAATGGTTCGTCCAGCAGGGTGAGAAGCCGTTTCGCGCCAAGCAGGTGCTCCGTTGGGTCCATCGTTTCGGCGAAACCGACTTCGAGCAGATGACCGACGTCGCCAAGTCGCTGCGGGCCAAGCTCGCAGCGACGGCCTGCGTCATGCCCCCCGTACCGGTACGCGACAGCGTTTCAACGGATGGCACGCGCAAGTGGCTGCTCGACGTGGGCAACAGCAATGCGGTGGAAACGGTGTTCATTCCCGAGACCAACCGCGGCACGCTGTGCATCTCGTCGCAAGCCGGCTGCGCCCTCGACTGTGCGTTCTGCTCGACCGGCAAGCAGGGCTTCAACCGCAATCTCACGGCTGCCGAGATCATCGGCCAGTTGTGGCTGGCCAACCGCATGCTGGGCGCCAATGGCGACGGTGAGCGGGTCATCAGCAACGTCGTGATGATGGGTATGGGCGAGCCCCTTGCCAATTTCGACAATGTCGTCTCGGCGCTCAAGCTGATGCTCGACGACAATGCCTACGGACTTTCCCGGCGGCGCGTGACCGTGTCCACCTCCGGCATTGTGCCGGCCATGGACCGACTGCGCGACGCCTGCCCGACGGCGCTGGCGGTGTCGCTGCATGCATCCAACGATGCGCTGCGCGACCGACTGGTGCCGATCAATCAGAAGTATCCGCTGCGTGAACTGATGGCCGCCTGTCGGCGCTATCTTGAGAAGGCTCCGCGCGACTTCATCACCTTCGAGTACGTCATGCTCGATGGCGTGAATGATTCCGACGCCCATGCCCGGGAACTGATTGCGCTGACCCGCGATGTGCCTTGCAAGTTCAATCTGATTCCCTTCAATCCGTTCCCGAATTCGGGCTTTGATCGTTCCCCCGCGCTGCGGATCAAGCAGTTTGCCGAGATCCTCATCGATGCGGGCATCGTGACGACCACCCGCAAGACCCGTGGTGATGACGTGGATGCGGCTTGCGGCCAGTTGGCCGGGCAGGTCAAGGACAAGACGCGCCGGACGGCCACCCGAGTTGTACCAGTCGTGGAGGTGCGCTCCTGATGCGTCGCTGGTGTGCGTTGGGATTGTTGGCGCTCTTGCTCGGCGGGTGCGTCGCACCCTTGCCCTCTGGTGAAACGGACAAGCTCGAGCGCCCGATGGTTGATCAGCCGGCGACTACGGATGCCCGGCGCAAGGCCAAGATCCACGTCGAGCTGGGGCAGGCTTATTTTCAGGTTGGCCGGTATGGTGTCGCGCTTGACGAAGCGCGTGCCGCAACCAACTACGACTCGGGTTATGCGCCGGCCTTCCAGTTGATGGGCATGGTGCACATGTTCCTGCAGGAGAACCAGATCGCGGCGAGCAATTTCGAGTACGCGATGCGGCTGGCCCCCGGTGACCCGGAGATCATGAACAGCTATGGCTGGTTCCTGTGCTCCACGGGCAACGAGACTTCAGGGCTGGAATTGCTCACCAAGGCAGCACGTAATCCGTATTACCAGACGCCGACCCGGGCGTACGCCAACGCTGGCCTGTGTCAGCTGCGGCTGAAGAACGATGCCGCCGCCGAGCAGCAGTTTCAGCGAGCGCTGGAGGCGGATAACGGCAATATGCAGGCCTTGTTTCATCTGGCCGAAATCACTTACCGGCGAGGGGCTTACGAGGCATCGAAGCGTTACCTTGCCGTGTTGAATCAGGGGGGGGAGCCGACTGCGGAGAGTCTGTGGCTGGCTATCCGCATCGAACGCCGGCTGGGGAACAGGGCTGCCGAGGCCGGCTTCGTCCAGCAGTTACGGCGCCGTTTCCCGGAGTCGCCGGAGTATCAGGCTTTCTTGCAAGGGCAGTACCAGTGACAGATTCTCAAGCACTTCCGTCCTCGGCAGTACCGGTTGTGACTGACATCTCCGCGGGGGAAACCCTGCGTCGGGCTCGCGAAGCGCAAGGTTTCAGCCTCGCGGAAGTGGCGAATGCGCTGAAACTGAACGTTCGGCAAGTTGAAGCGTTGGAGGCGGGGCGTTTTGACGATCTGCCCGGTCTGGCCTTTACTCGAGGTTTCCTGCGCAATTACGCGCGCCTGTTGAAGCTGGATGTGGCCCCACTGCTGGCTCATGTAGATCGACCTGGCGATGCGGCGGCAATGGAGCTTACGCCTGCTTCGAACGCCCACGGAGACATCCCGCAGGTGGGGCGTGGCCGCTTCCGAAAATCCATTCTGCCCGGGGTCCTGGCCGCAGCGGGTCTGTTTGGTGTGGTTGTGGCAGGGTGGTATTTCGATACACAAAAGAAGGTGGTCGAGAATGTGACGGTGCAGGCGCCGTCCGTGACCACTGAGGGGGCGCAGGGTGCCCCGGCACCTCAGGCCCAGAACGTGCCACCCGCCGTGGCGGCTCCCGCGCCTGTCCAGCCCTCCGAAACGGCCACGTCTCAGGTCATGCCGCCTCCTGGTGCAGAGCCCCGCGAAGGTGCGGCGCCCGTTGTAACACCTGCCGCGCCGGCCCCCGCAGTCGTGGCCCCGATCCCGACCACCCCGCCGCAGCCCCCGGTTGAGAAAGCCGTAGAAGCCACGCCGGCCAAGCCGGCCGGGGCGAGCGGAGCCGATCAGCTCGTTTTCGAGTTTTCTCAGGACGCGTGGGTCGAGGTGAAGGATCGAAATGGCAAGATCCTGTTGTCCCAATTGGGTAAGGCCGGCGTACGTCGTGAAGTCAGCGGCAATGCCCCATTCTCCCTGGTGGTAGGCAATGCCCGTTATGTCAAGTTGCAGCGCAATGGCGTGCCGGTGGAGCTGACCCACGACACCAAGGTGACGGTGGCTCGTCTCAAGCTCGAATAATCAGGCGCATTCATTTATGGATCTACTACTTTCGGGGCGCGCTTGCGCCCGCCGTCAGACCCGTCAGGTTCGCGTCGGCCATGTGTCGATCGGCTCCGGCGCGCCCGTCGTCGTGCAGTCGATGACAAATACCGACACCGCTGATGACTTCGCGACGACGATGCAGGTAGCCCAGTTGGCTCGGGCTGGCTCCGAGCTCGTCCGGATCACCGTCAATAACGACGAAGCGGCCAAGGCCGTGCCGAAGATCCGCGAGAAGCTGCTGGCGATGAACCTCGATGTTCCGCTGGTCGGCGATTTCCACTACAACGGGCACAAGCTGCTGGCCGACAATCCGGCCTGCGCCGAAGCCCTCGACAAGTTGCGCATCAATCCGGGCAATGTGGGGCAGGGAGCCAAGCGCGATACCCAGTTTGCGTCCATCGTCGAGATGGCTTGCAAGTACGACAAGCCGGTACGGATCGGCGTCAACTGGGGCAGCCTCGACCAGTCGGTGCTGGCGCGAATCATGGACGAGAATGCCAAACGGGCCGTGCCGCGCGACGCCGGCGCGGTGATGCGCGAAGCGCTGGTCACCTCGGCGTTGGAGTCCGCGGCGAAGGCCGAGGAGTACGGTCTGGCCGGTAACAAGATCATCCTGTCCGCCAAGGTCAGCAGCGTGCAGGACCTGATCGCTGTTTACCGCGACATGGCGGCTAAGTGCGATTACCCGCTGCATCTGGGCTTGACGGAAGCCGGCATGGGCTCGAAGGGCATCGTGGCGTCGACGGCGGCCCTGGCCGTGCTGCTGCAGGAAGGCATCGGCGACACGATCCGCGTGTCCCTCACGCCCGAGCCCAATGGCAGCCGGACCCAGGAAGTCATCGTTGCGCAGGAGATCCTGCAGACGATGGGCTTGCGCGCGTTTACCCCGATGGTCACGGCCTGCCCGGGCTGTGGCCGCACTACCAGCACGCTGTTCCAGGAGCTGGCATCCGACGTGCAGTCCTTCGTGCGTGACAACATGCCGGTCTGGCGCGATCAGTACGATGGCGTCGAGAACATGAGCCTGGCGGTGATGGGCTGCATCGTGAATGGCCCCGGCGAAAGCAAGCATGCGAATATCGGCATTTCCCTGCCGGGCACCGGCGAGTCGCCGGCGGCTCCTGTGTTCGAAGACGGGGTGAAGACCCTGACTCTCCGGGGTGACAACATCGCCAATGAATTCAAGGCCATCATCGAGAACTACGTGGCCCGCACCTATCCCCGCAAGGGCGCCGCGGCTTGATCCGCGCGTTACAGAAAAACAAAAGGAATTATGAGCAAGACCCTCCAGGCCGTGCGCGGGATGAACGACATCCTGCCCGACGAAGCAGAAATCTGGGAACAATTCGAAGAGATCGTCCGCAACTGGTTGCATAGCTACGGCTATCGCCCGATCCGCATGCCGCTGGTCGAGCCGACCCCGCTGTTCAAGCGAGCCATCGGTGAAGTGACGGACATCGTCGAGAAGGAAATGTACTCCTTCGAAGACGCCCTAAATGGCGAGCATCTGACCCTGCGTCCGGAAGGCACGGCGTCCTGCGTGCGGGCGGCGATCCAGCACAATCTGCTGTTCAGCCAGCCGCGCCGGCTGTATTACCACGGCCCGATGTTCCGCCACGAGCGTCCCCAGAAGGGGCGTTACCGCCAGTTCCACCAGGTCGGTGTCGAGGCGCTGGGCTTCGAAGGGCCGGATATCGACGCGGAGCACATCCTTATGTGCGCGCGCCTGTGGGACGACCTCGGCCTCGACGATGTCAAGCTGGAGATCAACTCGCTGGGTAGCAGCGAGGAGCGGGCGGCCCACCGGGCGGCCCTGATCGCCTATCTGGAACAGCATCAGGCCCGGCTGGACGAGGACGGCAAGCGTCGTTTGTATACGAATCCGCTGCGCATCCTCGACACCAAGAATCCGGATCTGCAGGACATTGTGGAAGCCGCGCCCAAGCTGGCCGATTTCCTCGGCGAGGAGTCGATCAAGCACTTCGAGGGCGTCCAGGCTGTGCTGAAGGATGCCGGCCTGCCTTATCGCATCAACCACAGGCTGGTGCGTGGGCTGGACTACTACAACCGCACCGTTTTCGAGTGGGTCACGACCCGGCTCGGCGCTCAGGGCACCATCTGTGCCGGCGGCCGTTACGATGGTCTCGTCGCCCAATTGGGCGGCAAACCGGCGCCGGCAGCGGGCTTCGCGATGGGCGTCGAGCGCCTGCTCGCCCTGTGGCAGGAGAGCGGCGGCCAAGCCGAGCGCGTCGTGCCCGACGTCTATCTGGTTCACGCTGGCGAGGCGGCCCAGCGCGCTGCTTTCCGGGTTTCCGAGATGTTGCGCGGCACCGGTTTTTCGGTGACCCAGCATTGCGGTGGCGGCAGCTTCAAGTCTCAGATGAAACGGGCCGATGCGTCCGGTGCGCCGTTTGCCGTGGTGATCGGCGATGACGAGGCCGCCGTCGGTGAAGTCAGTCTCAAGCCCTTGCGCGACGGTGGTGAACAGCTTCGCGTTCCCATGGAAGTGCTCCCCGAAACTTTGGCGGATCGCCTAATCGAATCGGAAGAAGACGATGGCAGCATTTGACCTCGAAGAACAAGAACAGCTTTCCCAGATCAAGGGCTGGTGGGAGCAATATGGCAAGCTCGTGACGGCGGTGGCGATCATCGCCGCGCTGGCGTCGGTGGTTTGGCAGGGTTGGAACTGGTACGTCCGCAAGCAGAGTGCGGAGGCCGCCACGCTGTACGAGGCCGTCCAACAAGCGGCTGCCGAGCATAATCCCCAGAAAGCCCGCGAGGCCGCTGGCACGCTGATCGACAAGTACAGTGGTACGGCCTACGCCGACCTTGCGGCTTTGCTGTCCGCCAAGGCCCAGGTGGAGTCGGGCGATCTGAAGAACGCTCGTGTACCGCTGTCCTGGGCAGCCGAAAAGGCCAACGACCCTGCGCTGCGGGGCTTGGCGAAGCTGCGCCTGGCTACCGTTTTGCTGGATGACAAGGCATACGACGAAGCCTTGGCTCAGCTGAATTCCGTGCCCGACGAAAACCTGGCTGCCCGATATGCCGATCTGAAGGGAGACATCCTGGTCGCCCAAGGGAAGCCTGCAGAGGCTCGCATCGCCTACAAGGCGGCAGTGGACGCGCTTGGCACCGCATCCAAGGTTGAGGCTGCGACCCTGCGCGAGATTGCCCAGGCCAAGCTGGATGCGCTCGGGGGTGCTCAATGAACAAGCTTCGTCCGGGTTTTGTCGCGGTTCTGGCGTCCCTGAGTCTGGCTGCATGCTCCACATGGAACCCTTTTGCGTCGGGTGACGGCAAGCTGCCGGCGCTCAAGCCCCTGAGTAACCCGGTTCGTATCGCCGAGGTGTGGCGGGCGAGTGTCGGCGATTCAGGGCCTTTTGTGCTGCAGCCCGCATTGTCCGGAGATGCAGTGTTTGCCGCTGGGCGTGATGGTAAGGTGGTGAAGCTCCAGGGCGGGAAGACCGTCTGGAGAACCGATGTGGGGGTCACCGTATCCGGCGGGGTTGGCAGCGATGGGCAGCTCGTTCTGGTTGCTTCGCCGAAGGGCGACGTGATCGCATTGGACGGTGCCACCGGCCAAGTTCGCTGGAAAGCGAAGGTCAATGCGGAGGTGCTTGCAGCGCCGGCTGTTTCGGACAGTATCGTCGTCGTGCGGAGTGCCGACAGCCGCTTGTTCGGCCTTGAGCCGAGCACCGGCAAGCAGCGCTGGGTGTATCAGCGGGCAACTCCGGCGCTGGCCTTGCGTAGTTCGGCCGGTGTGGTACTGGATGACAAGCTGATCCTGGCGGGCTTCCCCGGTGGCAAGCTGGCAGCGGTCAACCCTGCCAATGGTTCCCTGATGTGGGAAGGCACCGTCGCCATCCCGCGCGGGGCCACCGAACTCGAGCGGGTGGCCGATATCACCAGCCTGCCCGTAATGAATGCCCGCGCGACCTGCGCCGTGGCTTACCAGGGGCGGGTTGCCTGCTTCGACATGTCCAATGGCTCCACACTGTGGACGCGGGACCTGTCCAGTTCCCGCGGTCTCGATCTGGATGAGCGCCATGTCTACGTGACCGACGAAAAAGGGGCGGTGCACGCCCTCGACATCGCCAATGGTGCGAGTGCCTGGAAGCAGGATCAACTTGCCGGCCGTTCGCCCGGTCGTCCCCGCGTCATGGGTGATCATGTGATCATCGGTGATGGCTTCGGAGACATCCACGTGCTGCGTCGTGATGACGGCACACTGATCGGTCGTGTCCGGGTCGTGTCCAGTGCCATTGCAGCCGATCTGCAGCGCGCAGGTGGCGACGTCGTGGTGCAAACCCAGAATGGCACAATCTACGCCCTCGGCGTGCAATAACGGAGTCGCTGACGCGTGAAACCCACTCTTGTCCTTGTTGGACGCCCTAATGTGGGCAAGTCGACCTTGTTCAACCGCCTCACCAAGACCCGCGATGCCCTGGTGGCTGATTTTCCGGGTCTGACCCGTGACCGCCGCTACGGCCTCGGCCGTGCGGCTGAGCGCGAGTTCCTCGTTGTGGACACTGCTGGTTTCGACCCGGTGGCGAAGGAAGGCATCGTCCATGAAATGGCCAAACAGGCTGAACAGGCGATCGCCGAAGCCGATGCGCTGCTGTTCATGGTGGATGCCCGCGCCGGCCTGACGCCCCACGACGAACAGATTGCCACCCGACTGCGCCGTGCTGGCCGCCCGACCTTCCTCGTCGTCAACAAGGCGGAGGGCATGAACCGCTCGATGGTATCGGCCGAATTCCATGCGCTGGGCCTCGGCGATCCCCTGTGTATTTCGTCGGCCCATGGCGACAACGTCAATGCGCTGATGGAGTTGATCCTCGAGAACTTCCCGCTGGATCCGGAGGATGACGAGGACGCCAGCAGGGGGCCGCGCGTGGCCATCGTCGGTCGTCCCAATGTGGGCAAGTCCACGCTGGTCAATACCTTGATCGGTGAGGAGCGCGTCATCGCCTTCGACATGCCCGGCACCACGCGGGATGCGATCGAGGTGCCGTTCGAGCGCAACGGCCGGAATTACACCCTCATCGACACGGCTGGTCTGCGCAAGCGCGGCAAGGTCTTCGAGGCGGTCGAGAAGTTCTCGGTCATCAAGACCCTGCAGGCGGTCGAGCAGTCCAATGTGGTGGTGCTGGTGCTCGACGCCAGTCAGGAGATTTCCGAGCAGGACGCTCATATCGGCGGTTTTGTCGTCGAAGCCGGCCGAGCGCTGGTGGTTGCCGTCAACAAATGGGATGCCATCGACGACTATCGTCGCCAGCGGGTCAAGGAAGACATTGCCCGCAAGTTGCCCTTCCTGGGGTTCGCGCGTTTCCTGTATGTCTCGGCCTTGAAGGGGCAGGGCATCGTGCCGATGCTCAAGTGTGTCGATGGCGCCTACGAGGCGGCGATGACCAAGCTGTCCACGCCCAAGCTGACGCGCCTGCTGCTCGACGCCGTGTTGCGCCAACAGCCGCCGAGGCACGGTGGGTTCCGTCCGAAGATGCGCTATGCGCACCAGGGCGGCATGAATCCCCCGGTGATCGTGATTCACGGCAGCGCCCTGGATGACGTGTCCGCGTCTTACGTCCGCTACCTTGAGCGGACTTTCCAGGAAGCGTTCAAATTGCAGGGGACGCCATTGCGGATACAATTCAAATCTTCGCACAACCCCTACGCGAACAAAGACTAAGTAACCTGTTCTCCACACCTGCGAGCCGATGCCTGCCTGATGCGGCGGTGCAGCAAAAGGCTCTATAATTATTCCAAACTAAAACCATAGAGGTTATGACATGAGCAATAAGGGGCAACTCCTGCAAGATCCATTTCTCAACGCCCTGCGTCGTGAACACGTCCCCGTTTCGATCTATCTCGTGAACGGCATCAAGCTGCAGGGGCAGGTCGAGTCTTTCGACCAGTACGTCGTTCTGCTGAAGAACACGGTGACCCAGATGGTCTACAAGCACGCCATTTCCACCGTCGTGCCGGCCCGTCCCGTCAATATTCAGCAGGAACAGAACGAGGCTGCGAGCTGAGTTCCGTGACCGTCCGGCCGCAGTGCGGCCTATTCCGATCCGGGTTCGCGTGTGTTTGACCGGCCTTCCACGGGAACCCGCGCGCTCCTGATTCAGGTCGATTTTGGTCAGGGCAGCATTGAAGAGCGCTTGTCCGAAATCGGCCTGCTGGCCAGCAGTGCTGGTGCCAGCGTCGTCGGTGTCGTCCAGTGCCGCAGGCAGGCGCCCGATCCGGCGCTCTACATCGGCAAGGGCAAGGCCGATGAGATCCGGATGGCCGCGCAGCTCAACGAGGCCGATATTGTCATCTTCAATCATGACATTTCGGCGGCACAGCAGCGCAATCTGGAGCGCGTGCTGGAGCGCCGCGTCATCGATCGTTCCGCGCTGATCCTCGACATCTTCGCGCTGCGTGCCAAGAGCCACGAGGGCAAGCTGCAGGTCGAACTGGCCCAGTTGCAGCACCTTTCCACGCGCCTTGTCAGGGGCTGGACTCACCTGGAGCGCCAGAAGGGTGGTATCGGCCTGCGCGGCCCCGGCGAGAAGCAGCTTGAAACCGACCGCCGCCTGCTCGGTGAGCGCGTCAAGCTGCTGAAGTCCCGTCTGACCCAGCTCGAACGCCAGCGCGGCGTGCGTCGCCGCGCCCGGGAGCGCCGCGACGTGCTCACCGTGTCCTTGGTGGGCTATACCAACGCGGGCAAATCCACGCTGTTCAATGCGCTGACCAAGGCTGGTGCTTACGCGGCCGATCAGCTTTTCGCCACGCTGGACACCACGTCACGACGACTTTTTCTCGGGGATGCCGGGAACATAGTGCTCTCGGATACGGTCGGATTCATTCGTGACCTTCCCCATTCCCTCGTCGCGGCTTTCCACGCCACGCTCGAGGAGACGGTGGCAGCGGACGTGCTGCTGCATGTCGTCGATTCATCGAGTGAGGACAGGGAAGGGCAGATTGCGGCGGTCAATGCGGTACTCGAGGAAATCGGTGCCGGCAGCCTCCCCCAGATCCAGATCTGGAACAAGATCGACGCGACTCTGGCCAGTCCGGAGGTCCAGCGGGATGCGTGTGGTAATATCTCGCGCGTTTTGCTTAGCGCCAGGACGGGTGAGGGGCTCGGTTTGCTGCGGCAAGTGCTGTCCGATATCGCACTTGCTCACAAGGCGCCATTGGCTGCCACGTCGGAAACTCAGGATTCAGTCTGACGAATCCTTCCCATCACCTTCCCGGAGCGGATTTTTACTGTGATCACAGGCATTCTCATGTCTCTCAACGATCCCAAATGGGGTAACCGCGGCGGTGACAACCGCGGCGGCGGCGATGGAAATCAGGGACCTCCCGATCTGGAGGAGCTCTGGCGTGACTTCAACCGGCGTCTGTCCGGCATGTTCGGGCGTGACTCCGGCCGTGGTAATGGATCGGGCGGAGACGGTGGCAATCGCAGTCCCGATTTCAACATGCGCCAGTTTGGTGGCGGCATCGGCCTGATTGCCGCTTTTGCGGCCGTCGTGTGGCTGGCCAGCGGCTTCTACATCGTCGACGCGAGCCAGCGCGGCATCGTGCTGCAGTTCGGCCGCTTCCAGGAGGCCACTGAGCCCGGATTGCGCTGGCGCCTGCCTTATCCGATTCAGACCCATGAGTTGGTTAACCTGACTGGAGTGCGCACGGTCGAGATCGGCTATCGCGGCTCGGAGCGCAACAAGGTGCTCAAGGAAGCCCTGATGCTGACGGACGATGAGAACATCGTGAACATCCAGTTCGCGGTGCAATACATCCTGAAGGATCCTCAGCAATATCTGTTCAACAACCGCAACTCAGATGATTCGGTGATCCAGGCCGCGGAAACGGCGGTGCGCGAGATTGTTGGCAAGAGCAAGATGGATTTCGTGCTCTACGAAGGCCGCGAGCAGGTTGCCGCCAGCGCCCAGAAGCTGACCCAGGACATCCTCGATCGCTATTCGACCGGTATCCAGGTCAGCAAGGTGACGATGCAGAATGCCCAGCCGCCAGAGCAGGTCCAAGCGGCCTTCGACGATGCGGTGAAGGCCGGCCAGGATCGCGAGCGCCAGAAGAACGAAGGTCAGGCTTATGCCAATGACGTGATTCCGCGTGCCCGTGGTGCTGCCTCCCGTCTCATCGAGGAGGCGGACGCCTACAAGGGGCGGGTCGTCGCCCAGGCCGAAGGTGACGCGTCGCGCTTCAAGCAGGTTTACACCGAATATGCCAAGGCGCCGGAAGTGACGCGTCAGCGCATGTACATCGATACCATGCAGCAGATCTTCTCCAACACCTCCAAGGTCATGGTGGATGCCCGCAGCAGTGGGAATCTGCTGTACCTGCCGCTGGACAAGCTGATTCAGCAGACGACAGTGCCGGCTGCTACGCCAGCGGCCGAGCCGGTGCAGACCAGTCGTCCAGTGTCCTCGCCGACGACTGAGAGCAATATTGCTCCGCCGCGTGCCGATGCTTTGCTGGGAGAGTCCCGCACCCGTGAGGCCACTCGTAACCGTGAGCGGGGAGAGCGCTGATGCGTGAACGACTGCCATTGATTTTCGGTGCCGCCCTGTTCGGTGTGGCTGTGTTGTCCATGTCCTTGTTCACGGTCGATCAGCGCCAGCATGCGTTGGTCTTCCAACTTGGCGAGGTGAAGGGGCAGATCAGCGAGCCGGGCCTGCATTTCAAGATTCCCCTGATCCAGAACGTCCGCTATTTCGACAAGCGCATCCTGACGATGGATACCTCCGAGCCGGAGCGTTTCATCACGTCGGAAAAGAAGAACGTCCTTGTTGACCTCTTCGTGAAGTGGCGCATCGTCGACCCTAAGCTCTACTATGTCTCGGTAGGGGGCGATGAGACGCGTGCCCGCACGCGCCTCGAACAGACGGTCAACGCCGGTCTGCGCGAAGAATTCGGCAAGCGCACGGTGCATGAGGTCGTTTCCGGTGAGAGGGAGAAGATCATGGACGAGATGCGTGTGAAGGCCGACCTCGATGCCCGCAAGATCGGCGTGCAGATCGTCGATGTCCGCCTCAAGCGCGTTGACTTGCCAGTGGAGGTTTCCGAGTCCGTTTATCGTCGCATGGAGGCGGAGCGGAAGCGGGTGGCCAATGAATTGCGCTCCCAGGGTGGTGCCGAGGCGGAAAAGATCAAGGCCGACGCGGACAAGCAACGGGAAGTGATCATCGCCGAAGCCTACCGTGATGCGCAGAAGGTCAAGGGTGAAGGTGATGCCAAGGCTTCCGCGATCTATGCGCAGGCCTTCGGCCAGAACCCCGAGTTCTTTGCCTTCTACCGCAGCCTTGAGGCTTACCGGAGCAGCTTCAAGAGCAAGTCGGATGTGATGGTCGTGGAGCCCAACTCCGAGTTCTTCAAGTATCTCAAGAGTGCGGGCGGGCGGGCTGCTGCTGCCAGTAGCGAGTCCGGGAAGAGCAAGAAGTAATAATAATGGGGCGTTCGCTCATTCTCGCCTTCGCACTGATGCTGGTGCTTGAAGGCGCTGTGCCCTTTGTCGCGCCCGCCCTGTGGAGGGAGACTTTCGCCCGTCTGATCCGCATGGCGGACGGGCAGATCCGTTTTGTCGGCCTCGGCTCTATGCTGCTGGGCCTCGTTGTTCTATTCGTTTTTTCGTAAGGCGCTACCCCATGTTGCGTTGGGTTCTACCCGAATATATCCAGGACGCTTTGCCCGCCGAAGCGGCCAAGCTGGAAGATCTGCGCCGTCGTCTGCTCGACGCCTTCCGTCTCAACGGTTATCAGCTCGTCGCGCCGCCCCTGCTCGAATACCTGGAGTCCCTGCTGACTGGTGCCGGTCAGGATCTCCAGCTGAAAACTCTCAAGCTCGTCGACCAGCTTTCCGGTCGTACGATGGGGGTGCGGGCCGACATCACGCCTCAGGTCGCGCGCATCGATGCGCACCTGCTCAACCGGAAGGGCGTTGCCCGCCTGTCTTATTGCGGCAGCGTTGCGCACGCAGTGCCGTCGTCGCTGACGGCAACCCGCGAGCCGCTCCAACTGGGGGCCGAGATCTACGGCCACGCCGGCCGGGAGGCCGACGCGGAAGTGATCCGTCTGCTCGCCGAAGCGCTGCAGGCCGCCGATGTGGGTACGTCGCGCATCGATCTCGGCCACGTGGGCCTTTTCAAAGCGTTGGTGGCCAAGGCCGGTATCGGCGCGGAGCGAGAGGAGCCGCTGTTCGATTGCCTGCAGGCCAAGGATCTGCCGGGTTTGCGCGATCTGCTGAGCGGTGTCGCCGACGATGTCCGCGAAGCCCTGCTGGCCCTGCCGACCCTGTATGGGGGCGCCGAGGTGCTCGCGCGTGCCCGCGAGATCCTGCCGGCCGACACTGAAATCGCGGCTGCGCTGAGTGATCTCCAGTGGCTGGCCGATGAGCTGGAAGGTCTGCCCATCAGTTTCGATCTGGCTGATCTGCGTGGCTATCATTACCACAGCGGGGTAGTCTTCGCGGCTTACGGCGGCAAGTCGCCTGTCGCGCTCGCCCTCGGCGGGCGTTACGACAGTGTAGGCCGGGCTTTTGGCCGCGGTCGTCCGGCTACCGGTTTCAGCCTGGATTTGCGCGAGCTTGCGGCGCAGGTTGCCGACCCCGTATTGCCGGGTGCCGTCCTGGCTCCGGGCGGGCGGGATCCGCAGCTCCAGGCGGCCATCGCCGCCTTGCGCGACAACGGCGAAAGCGTAGTGATTGAATTGCCCGGCCATGTCGGCACGTGGCGCGAGGCCGGCTGTGACCGGCGTCTGGTTCTGCGGGGCGGTGCCTGGCAGGTTGAACCGCTTCAGGGAGAGTAAATAGATGGCAAAGAATGTTGTGGTTGTTGGCACCCAGTGGGGTGACGAAGGCAAGGGCAAGATCGTCGACTGGCTGACCGATCAGGCTCAGGGGGTTGTCCGTTTCCAGGGCGGCCACAATGCTGGTCATACGCTGGTCGTCGGCACCACCGAGTACAAACTGAATCTCGTGCCGTCCGGCATCGTGCGTGAAGGCGTGCAGTGCTTCATCGGCAATGGTGTGGTGCTGGACATCCACCACCTGCTGGCCGAGGTGCGCGGTCTGGAAGCGGGTGGCATCAAGGTGCGTGAGCGTCTGAAGATCAGCCCGGGCTGCCCGATCATCCTCGGCTACCACTCGGCGCTGGATCGCGCCCGCGAAGCGAAGAAGAGCGCTGGCGACAAGATCGGTACCACCGGCAAGGGCATTGGCCCGACCTATGAAGACAAGGTCGCCCGCCGCGCGCTGCGTGTGTACGACCTGTTCCATCCGGAGCGCTTCGCCGAGAAGCTGAAGGAGAACCTGGATTATCACAACTTCGTGCTGACCCAGTATCTGGGCGCCGATCCGGTGGATTTCCAGACTGTCTACGATCAAGCCCTGGCCGACGCGGAAGAGATTCGTCCGATGGTCACTGACGTGTCCGCCGATCTTTACGCGATCAACAAATCCGGTGGCAACCTGCTGTTCGAAGGCGCGCAGGGCACGCTGCTGGACATCGACCATGGCACCTATCCCTTCGTGACCTCCAGCAACTGCGTGGCCGGTCAGGCGGCGGCGGGCAGCGGCGTTGGCCCCGGCCGTCTGCATTACGTGCTGGGCATTACCAAGGCCTACTGTACGCGTGTGGGTGGCGGTCCGTTCCCGACCGAGCTGGACTTCGAAACTGCCGGCACGCCGGGTTACCAGATGTCCACGGTGGGCCGTGAATTCGGTACCGTGACCGGACGCAAGCGTCGGTGCGGCTGGCTGGATCTGGCTGCGCTGAAGCGTTCCATCATCATCAACGGTGTTTCCGGCCTGTGCATTACCAAGCTGGACGTGCTGGACGGCCTGACGGAACTCAAGCTGTGCACCGGCTACATGCTCGACGGCAAGCGCGTGGATCTGCTGCCGATGGGGGCTGAGGAGGTGGTTCGTTGCGAACCCATCCTCGAAACGCTGCCCGGTTGGAGCGGCACGACCTTTGGTGCGCGCACCTGGGATGCGCTGCCGCCCGAAGCGCGCGCCTATCTGCACCGCATCGAGGAGATCTGCGAAATCTCCATCGACGTGATCTCCACCGGTCCCGAGCGTGACGAGACGATCCTGAAGCGCCACCCCTTCGGCGCTTGATCGACGTTTCCGGCTTCCGACTTGGCCCGGATGGTGTCGTCCCTGGTGGACGGTGTCATCCGGGCCAATTGCTTTTGTTGAGCCGGGGCTGCAGGACGAAAGGCAAACAAAAAGCCGACGGTTTCCGTCGGCTTTTTGTCATCTGCGTGGCAGCGTTTGTTACTTGATCGCCGCCTTGCTGCGCAGCTCGGCGATGTGACGTTCCACGCGCTGCTGCTCGAGGCGTTGCTTGATCTGCCCCTTCACCTCGTCGAAGCTCGGTGCCTTGAGGGCCCGGCTGTCTTCAAGCTTGATGACGTGATAGCCGAAATCGGTCTTCACCGGGGTGGTGGTGATCTTGCCCTTTTCGAGCTTGGTCAGCGCGTCGGCGAAGGGTTTGACGAAGCCGGCCGGATTGGCCCAGCCGAGATCGCCGCCCTTGTCCTTGGAGCCGGGGTCCTTGGACTGCTTGGCGAGCTCTTCGAACTTCTCACCCTTTTCGAGCTTGGCGATGATGGCCTTGGCCTCGTCTTCCTTCTCGACGAGGATGTGGCGTGCCTTGTATTCCTTGTCACCCAGCTGGGACTTGATCTTGTCGTATTCGGCCTTCACTTCGGCGTCGGTGACCGGATGGCTCTTCACGAAGTCTTGCAGGTAGGCGCGGATCAGCACGGCCTGACGGGCTAGCTCGACTTGGGCCTGAACGGCGGCGGATTTTTCGAAACCCTTCTTGCGGGCTTCCTGGGCGAGCACCTCGCGACGCACGAGTTCTTCCTTCACGGCGTTGCGAAGCTGCTCGGAGTCGGGAGCGCCCTGGGACTTCTGCTCGGAGATCATCACGTCGGCGCGGGCTTGGGGAATGGCCGTGCCGTTGACCGTTGCCACGTTCTGGGCAAAGGCGGGAATCGCGATGGTGGCTGCGAGGAGGGACAGAGCCAGGCGGCTCGGGATGATCTTCATCAGTTTTCCTTGCTGGTGGAGCGGGTTGAAATTCAACTTTCGTCGGGTGTCCTGGCCTGGATGGCCAAGGCATGGATTTCCCGGCGCATCAGGTCGCCGAGGGTGTCGTAAATCAGGCGGTGGCGGGCAACCGTGTTCTTGCCACTGAAAGCCGCGGACACGATGGCGAGGCGGTAGTGCCCACCGCCGGAGCGCGCACCTGCATGGCCGGCGTGCAGGTGGCTGTCATCGATCAGTTCGATGGCGGACGGTGCCAGCACGGCAAGCCGCTGGCGGATGTCGTCCATGACGCTCACGGCAGGACCTTCTTGAAGGGCTTGACAGTGCACCGCACGAAGACGCCGGTGGTGGAGTAGGGATCGGCGGCCGCCCAGGCTTCGGCGTCGGCCAGCGAGGGGAATTCGGCGACGATCACGCTGCCGGTGAAGCCGGCCGGGCCGGGGTCGGGAGAGTCAACTGCCGGACAGGGGCCGGCCAGTACGAGGCGGCCTTCAGCCTGCAGGGCCTGAAGGCGTGCCAGATGCTCGGCGCGCACGGCCATGCGCTTGTCGAGGGAGTTGGGGGCGTCTTCGCCGATCAGGGCATACAGCATTATTTGGGTTCCTCTTCGATGTAACGGGACAGCAGCATTCCCTGGGCCAGCACGAACACGAGCATCAGGCCCATGCCGCCGAAAAGCTTGAAGTTGACCCAGGTGTCTTCGGAATAGTTGTAGGCGACGAACAGATTGATGACACCCATCACGCCAAAAAATGCGGCCCAGGCCAGGTTGAGCCGGCCCCACAGCCGGTCGGGCAGTTTCATCTGGGCCTCGAGCAGGCTGCGAATCAGGTTCTTGCCAAGAAATTGTGCGGAGAACAGCAGGGAGCCGGCAAAGAACCAGTACAGCACGGTAGGTTTCCACTTGATGAAGGTCGGGTTCTGGAAGAACAGCGTGGCGCCCCCGAAGAGGGTGACGATCACGAGGCTGACCCACAGCATGGTGTCTACCTTACGGTGGCGGAACCAGACCCATCCGATCTGCGCCACGGTGGCGGCGATGGCGACTGCCGTTGCAGCAAAGATGCCGGCAAACTTGTAGGCAATGAAGAAGAGGATGATCGGAAACAGGTCGAAAAGAAATTTCATCAGCGCAGAAATCAGGGATGCAAGGCGGGAAAGGCTTTCGTTGGCTTGTTCGTCAGCCGAGGTCGACGCGGTTGCGCATGTGATCGGCGAGGCCGAGGATGGCTGCCCACAGTTTGTCTCTCAACGGACCTTGGGGGAGGCATTCGTCGAAGGCGGTTTCCATGCACATCAGCCACTGATCACGTTCCCGGCTCGCGATTGCAAACGGAAGGTGGCGCGCACGCAGGCGGGGATGGCCGAATTCCCGCTCGTAGAGCGGCGGTCCGCCGAGCCAGCCGGTGAGGTACTTGAACAGCTTTTCTTCCGAACCGGACAGATCCTCGGGGTGCATCTGGCGGACATCCCATGCTTCAGGCAGGGTGTCCATGAGTTCGTAGAAACGATGGACGAGGCGGCGGATGGTTTCTTCGCCGCCGAGTTCGGTGTAGGGGGTCAGAGGTTCAAGCTCCATGGACATCCAACTCTCCAGGACGACCGCAACGCAGATTGGCAGGTAAGGCTTCATCCATCATGCGTGGCGGGGGCAGGCCAAGACTGGCCATCAGATCGATGAATTCTTGTCGATTGCGCCCGGCCAGGCGCGGATTGCTGCCCTTTTCCTGGCCGATGCTGGAGACCCGTGCGCCGCGGTAATCGTGGCCGGGATAAACGAGGGTTTCTTCCGGGAAGGTGAACAGGCGTTCGGTGATGCTGTCGTACAGCTGGCCCGCATCACCGCCCTGAAAGTCGGTGCGGCCGCAGCCGCCGATCATCAAGGCATCACCCGTGAAAAGGCGGTCGCGCCAGTGGTAGGTGACACAGCCCGGCGTGTGCCCCGGTGTGGGAATGACTCGGATGACTTCGTTGCCGAAGACGATGACGTCGCCGTCGCCAACCGTGCGATCGGCACAGCCAACACCGCCGCCGGCACTGATGACGCTACGGGCGCCGGTTACTTCCCGCAGGCCGGCCGAGCCGGTGATGTGGTCGGCATGCACATGGGTTTCCATGACCCAGACCAGCCGGAGTTCCTGCTCCTGCAGAAAACTGATGTAGGCCCCGACGTGCTCCTTGACCGAGTCGATGATGACCGCATCGCCGGTCACTGGGTCGGCCAGGAGATAGCTGAGCGTGCAACTGCTCGGATCGAAGAACTGGCGGAACAGGATCATGGGTGTGGCGCCAACAGAACGGGATAGCATCGATTCTAGCTTCAACTCAGGCTTTTGTTGTGGCTCGCAGATGAATGCTGGCCGTCAGCCCGCCGCCCTGTCGAGGCGTCAGGCGGAATTCACCGTTCTGGCCCCGGACGATGCGGTCGACGATGGCCAGGCCGAGCCCTGATCCCTTGGTGTTGCTACGGGCGGATTCGAGGCGGGTGAATGGGCGTTTGACGCGTTCGATATCGGCTTCCGGAATGCCCGGGCCGCGATCGAGCACACGGATCGTCGGCCGACCCTGGTCCGAACCGATTTCCAATTCGGGGGGAGAGCCGGCGTAGCGCAGTGCGTTCTCGATCAGGTTCGTTATTGCCCGCCGCAGGGCCTGCGGCCGCGCCGCCGCGGTGACGTGCCCGATGCTGCGGAGTTCCAGCGTGTAACCGCGGCGGGCATACAGGGTGACTAGTTCGGCAGCCAGTTCGGAAAGATCGAGCATGGTTAGCGCTTCACCGCCGTCCAGTTTCGAGAACTCCAGGAACTGGCCGATGATGCGGTCCATATCCTCGACATCGGAGACCATTGCATCGATATCAGCCGGGTCGGCACCGCACATTTCGATGCCCAGGCGCAGGCGGGCCAGTGGCGTACGCAGGTCGTGGGACACGCCGGCCAGGATGAGGGCCCGGTCTGCATCGAGCTGTTGCAGGTCATGGGACATCTGGTTGAAGGCGTGGGCCAGATCCGACAACTCGGTAGGGCCGCTTTCGCTGAGTTGCGGCGGAACCTCGCCACGGCCGACGGTACGTGCCGCGGCCGCCATGGCTTTGAGAGGCAGGCTTAGGCGCGAGACAATTACGTAGGCCCCCAGCGTGGCGAGGCATAGGGCTGCGGCGCCCCACCACATCCACTCCAGTGCGTGGGGGCGGATGATCCGTTCGCTGGGCAGCATGACCCAGAACTCCATGCTTTCGGATGGAGGGTCGTCGTCCAGCTTGAAGCTGACCCAGAATCCCGTCAGACCTTCCCAGGCAGACGCGAAGCGGGTTTCCACTCCGAGTTGTTTGCGGACGTCGGTAATGACCATCCGCATGATCGCCGTGTCTTCCAGCGGCTGTACCTTGTCTTGGGCTTCTGCGGGGTAGATGCGGATGCCTTCCAGGGTCGCGAGGTCGAGCAGCAGGTCTTTGCGCCGTGCCGGGTCGGCGTTGAGGAGGGCGGTACGGGTCAGGTTGATGATGCTGATGACCGTCTGGGCGGTTTGACGTGCTCGGCTGGCCTGGTCGAAGTGGCTGAAGATCGCCGACCACACCGCCACGGAGGCCAGCATCAGCGCCGCCACCACCAGAAAGATGCGCCACAGCAAGGTGCGGGGGGCAGCGTGGAGCAGGGTGCGGTAGCGGGCGGGTGCCATGGTGCGACGGACGGGCAGGAGCGTGCGCTCCTTGCGTCACTGGGAATGCTTGTTGCCGTCCGGTACGAAGACGTAGCCGAAACCCCACACGGTCTGGATGTAGCGGGGCTTGCCGGGGTCTTCCTCGATAAGCTTGCGCAGGCGGGAGATCTGCACGTCGATGGAGCGGTCGAACACATCGTATTCGCGGCCGCGGGCCAGTTCCATCAAGCGATCCCGCGAAAGGGGCTGGCGGGGATGTTGCAGCAGCACCTTGAGCAGTGCGAATTCACCGGTAGTGAGCAGCGTTTCCTCGCCGTTGCGGATCAGCATGCGGGTGCCGAGCTGAACGACGATCTGGCCGAAACGCACGTCCTCATCGTCGGCTGCTGGTGCGCCGGGGGGCGTCTGCGGCTGGCGGCGCAGCACAGCGTTGATGCGGGCCACCAGTTCGCGCGGGTTGAAGGGCTTGGGCAGATAGTCGTCGGCACCCATTTCCAGGCCGACGATGCGGTCCACGTCATCGCCCTTGGCGGTGAGCATCACGATCGGAATGCCGTTGTTGGTGCCGCGCAGGCGCCGACAGATGGACAGGCCGTCCTCTCCCGGCAGCATGAGGTCGAGCACCATCAGATCGAAGTGTTCGCGCAGCAGCGCGCGATCCATCTGCGCTGCGTCGGCCACTGTCTTGACGTTGAAGCCCTGTTCGCCAAGGTAACGTTTCAGCAGGTCGCGCAGGCGAAGGTCGTCGTCGACGACGAGGATGCGAAAGCTCTCTTTTTCCATGGGTCGAATGCTAGCCGCTCGTGTGCAGGTCGGCTAGCGGGACAGTGAAAGACGTGGGTAAAGAAACGTAAGTGGAGTGACAGGCCTAACATTCCCTTACAAAGCGTCGCACCTCGGGTGGCCTGGCCTGCCAGAATCAAATCGGCCCGCTTCCCGGAGATGCCTGAATGATTGCGGCCGGGTTAGGATAAGCGCCATGTGCAATGAAACCACTTTGCAGAACAAGTCTGGTCGCGGCCCGCGCTTGACGCTGGGGTTGTTGCTGGTGGGACTGCTGGCCACGGGGGCCGCCGCAGCCCAGGGTAACGAGCGTCTGGGACCTTTCCTGCGCCAGTATGCGGCTCCGCAAGACCGTCAGGGGAGGGAAATGCCGGCCTTTTCTGCGGAGCCCGTGCGGCGTCAGGACGTCGACGAGAATCGTAATCCCCGCCGCTGGTCTCCCGAGGAGCGACGCCAGTTGCGCCGCGACGTTCACGATGCGGGCCGGGATGTCTACGGCGACCGGCATCGTCGTCCGGACTGACTGCGAGCGACGGCCCGCGTCTTCAACACCGCTTCCGGGGGCGGAGGGCGGTAGAATGCGCCTCCTATGAAGATCCTCGCCCTCGAAACCTCCACCGAATATGGTTCTGTCGCACTGCTCGACGGAGAACGCCTCATCGAACGCCCCGTGGCCGGCCGTCCCGGTCATTCGGAGACCATTCTTCCCGAAGTGCGGGAGCTCCTGAAGGAAGCCGCCGTCGGCTTGGCGGATCTCGATGCGATCGCCTTCGGCGCGGGGCCCGGCGCTTTCACGGGTTTGCGCCTCGCTTGCGGTGTGGCGCAGGGGCTGGCACTCGGAGCCGGAAAGCCGGTAGTGCCGGTGTGTACCCTGGAGGTCTTGGCGGATCAGTGTGATCAAACGGCCATTTTCGTTGCCGCGGATGCGCGGATGTCCGAGGTCTACTTCGCCGCCTATCGGCGTATCGATGGTGTGCTAGTCGAACAGACCGCGCCGGCCTGCGCGGTTCCCGCCGCGGTGGCGTTGCCGGCGGAGGGCGACTGGTTCGGTTTCGGCTCCGCTTTCGGCGCATATGGAGCGGCGCTGATCCCGGCCCTCGGTGAGCGCCTCGCCGGCTTCGACCCGTCGCCGATCCCCAGGGCGGCCAGCGTGGCGCGCCTGGCTGCGGTGCGCTTTGCCAAAGGGGAGGCGATCGATCCTGCCTTGGCAGTTCCCTTGTACGTGCGCGACAAGGTGGCCATGACCACCGCCGAGCGTCTCGCCAGCGGAGGGCGGGCGTGACGCTGGTTGGACTGAATTTTGCACCGATGCAGGATTCCGACCTGGAATGGGTCGCGATGCAGGAAGTGCGCCTGTATCCCTATCCGTGGACGGTCGGTAATTTTTCCGACTCCATGCGTTCCGGTTACAGTTGCTGGACCATGCGCGACGGTCTGGAACGCGTGGGTTATGCGGTGCTGATGATGGTGCTCGACGAAGCCCACATCCTCAATATCAGTGTCCAGGCCGAACGCCAGGGCCAGGGCATGGGGCGCCGCTTGCTGGAGCATCTCGGCGACGTGGCCCGCCAGGACGGCGCCCGTCAGATGTTCCTCGAGGTGCGTCCATCCAATACTGCGGCGCTGGCCCTTTATCAACGTGCCGGCTTCGAAACCATCGGTCGCCGCAAGGGTTATTACCCGGCTGCGTCCGGGCGCGAGGATGCGTTGGTGATGAGGTCCCGCCTGTGAGCGCGCCGCGATGAACTTGCGTAGAAACGGCATCCTGCGGGAGATGGGGTTGGCTCCCCTGTGGCGACTCCGCAGCGCGTCCGATGAGCACGAGGAAGCCGGTACGGCGCCGGTGTTGCAGCCTGCCGTGCTGGAGAGTCTGCCTGCCGTGATGCCGGCCCAGCCCCAGCCCCAGCCCATCCGCAGCATGCTGTCTGCCGCAATGAAGGCGCCAGAGCAGGAGCGCAGGCCGCCAGCCGATGCGCCGGCAGCACCCGTGCGTGTCGGCGATCTGGACTGGGACGAACTGGAGGCACGCATCCGCAGTTGCGATGCCTGCGGCTTGTGCCGTCGACGCAAGCAGGCTGTGCCTGGCGTCGGTGATCGGAAGGCGGACTGGTTGTTCGTCGGTGAAGGGCCGGGAGCCGAAGAGGATGAGCGCGGCGAGCCTTTCGTTGGCCAGGCTGGGCGCCTGCTCGACAACATGCTCGCTTCGATCGATCTAAAGCGGGGGGAGGACGTCTACATCGGCAATGCGGTGAAATGCCGGCCGCCCCATAACCGGACGCCGGACACCGCCGAGCTGTCGGCGTGTTTCCCATATCTGCAACGCCAGATCGAACTGATTCGCCCGCGCCTGATCGTGGCCCTCGGCCGTCCAGCGGCGCAGGCGCTGCTCAATCAGGAAATCAAGATCGGCGCGGCGCGCGGCAAACTGTTCTCCTACGGCTCCATTCCGGTGATCGTGACTTATCACCCGGCCTATCTGCTGAGGAATCTCGCCGACAAGGCAAAGGCCTGGGAGGATCTGTGCTTTGCACGGCGGACCATGATCGGTTTGAAGGCGGCCGACGGAGTAGCGCGACCGATTTAACAATCGGTGTCCGTGGGCTGTGTGCGAGGGTAGGCATAATGGCACCACTCGCAGCATTTTCAGAAGGTGTTCTTGATGCAGACCCGACGGGCTGTATTTCTGCTGCTGGCAGCAAGTCTGGTAAGCGGTTGCGGATATCACCAGATTCAGGCCGAAGATGAGCAGGTGCTGGTGACGGCCTCCGAGTTCATCGAACTCAGCAGGCGACGCCTGGATCAGGTGCCGAATCTGATTCAGGTGGTACAGACCCACGCCCCCAGCGAGCGGGAGACGTTGAGCCGTGTGTCGCAAGCGCGTGACTCAACGGCTGAGCATATGCCTGCGACACCTGAATCCCTGGGGGACCAGGATGTGCTGATTGACTTCGCCAGGGGAAATCTGGAGTTGTCGCGGGCCGTCGACAGATTGTTGGTCGTGTCCGAAAACTACCCCGCTCTCAAGGCTGATGCTAATTTCCGAGACCTTCAAGCGCAGATGGAAGAGGCCGGTGGGCGGATCGACACCGCTGAGCTTCGGTACGTAGAAGCGGTCAAGGCATATAACGCAGAAATAGGAAGCTTGCCGAACAGGATCGTGGCCATGTTGATGGGAGCTCGACCGAAGGGCGAATTTCATTGACAGATGGCCCGGGCCAGCCGGGACAGGTCGACCTGACGTCGTTCCAGCGGCTTGCGACTGACCTGCGAGAGAGTCAGCAGGTCATCGATCAACTGGCTCATGCGGTGGGCCGCAGCACGGACACGGCGCAGCAGTTCCCGGGTCCCGTCGTCGAGTCTGTCGGGATAATCGGTGCCGATGATGGTGCTGTAGCCCTCGATCGCCCGCAGCGGGGTGCGCAAGTCGCCGAGCTTCCCGATGAATCAGCTGGCTCACGTCCAGACCGGTCAGGTCGCAGACGAAGCTGTTCCACAGGACGAGGCGGCCGGTTTCGTTGAACAGGAAGAAGGGGGCGGCAGGCTGTCGATGAGACCGCGGGAGAAGTACTCCAATGGCCCAGGGCTGCAGCGTCCCGGACGGGTTGCCGAAAACCACCAGGCCGCCCAGCAAGGCATGGAAGCGCGCGAGGAGGGCGGCGCCCTGATGGCCGTCCGTCATGGCGGGCCTCCAGAACGGGGGCGATGTGCGGTTTCGCTGAGGCTTTCCACGATGCTGTTTTAAAATCCTGGCTTTAGGTCCGATCGAGTCCCTGGTTTCTTGAACATGCCTCTCATCCTTCCCGAGCAGGACAGCGCTTTCATGCGCATGGCGATCGAACTGGCCGAGGATGCCGGCCGTTGCGGCGAAGTCCCGGTTGGCGCGTTGATCGTCGGCCCGGACGGGCAGGTGGTCGGACGCGGCTTCAATCAGCCCATCCTCCGCCACGACCCCACGTCCCACGCCGAGGTGATGGCCCTGCGGGACGCCGCCGCGCGTCTCGGCAACTACCGTCTGCCGGGCTGTACGTTGTACGTCACGCTGGAGCCTTGCGCCATGTGCGCTGGTGCGATCATGCATGCGCGCATCGGCCGGGTGGTTTTCGGCGCACGGGATCCGAAGACCGGGGTTGCCGGTAGCGTAATCGATCTGTTTGCGGAGACACGCCTAAACCATCACGCTGCGATCGAGGGCGGGGTGCTGGCGGAGGAGTGCGGTGGCCT
Organism: Pseudomonadota bacterium; assembly: GCA_018241685.1. GTDB lineage: Bacteria > Pseudomonadota > Gammaproteobacteria > Burkholderiales > Rhodocyclaceae > Zoogloea. Next base: position 117,338 of record JAFEDJ010000031.1, on the reverse strand, counting down.
GTTGTCGAGTTTCTTTGCGGCCCGGCGCAAGCGTGCCGTGGCAGGGTGAGCCCATGCGGATTCGTGTCGATATTTCCAGCCAGACCCTGTCTCTGTTCGGTGACGACGGGGCGTGCATCCGCCGCTATTCGGTATCCACCGCGAAGAACGGCGCCGGTGAGGAGAAGGGCAGCTACCGCACGCCGAGGGGGCGCCATGTGATCCGCGCGCGCATCGGCGCCGGTGCGCCGCTGGGTGCGGCCTTTCGCGGGCGTCGCCCGACCGGCGAAGTGTGGTCACCGGCGCTGGCGGAGGCGTCGCCGGAGCGGGACTGGATCCTCACCCGGATCCTGTGGTTGTCCGGCCTGGAGCCGGGGCGGAACCGCCTCGGCACCGTGGATTCGATGCAGCGCTACATCTACATCCACGGCACGCCGGATACCGAACCGATGGGCGTGCCGCTATCCATCGGCTGCGTCCGCATGCGTAACCGCGATGTGGCGGAGCTGTTCGATCTGGTTCCGGCTGGCACGCAGGTGGACATCCGCGAATGAATACCCGTCCCGTCATCACCGTCCGGCTCGGCGAGTGGTCTGAACTCGCCGCCCAGGCGACACCGATCCGCTTCCGGGTTTTCGTGGACGAGCAGCAGGTGCCGGCGGACATGGAGCTCGACGAGTTCGATGCCGTGTCCTGCCATGCGCTGGCTTTGGCCGGCGATGAGCCGGTGGGCACAGGTCGGCTGTTGCCCGACGGTCACATCGGGCGCATGGCAGTGCTGGCCGACTGGCGCAGGCACGGTGTGGGCGCGGCCCTGTTGCAGGCCTTGATCGATGAGGCCGAACGGCGTGGCATGCGCCGGCTGGTGCTCAGCGCGCAGACCCATGCGCGGGGCTTCTACGCCCGTTTCGGTTTCGTGCCCGAAGGCGAGGTTTACGAGGAGGCGGGCCTGCCGCACCAGGCCATGTTGCGCCAGCGCTAACCAGCGTCTGGCTTGGGGGCGTCCGCTGCGGCGGGCGGCTGGATGAGGTGATGGTGGAACCAGTCCGCGGCCGTCGTCGCCGCGTCATCCAGCGCACCGGGTTGGCGGAAATCCTCGTCGGTGCCTGCCAGAGCCCGCCAGTCCTTGGTGCAAGTGAGCAGGTCGAAAGCCTGACGCAAGGCCGACAGGCCTGTGTCTTTTTCGCCAACCACGAAACGCGTCGGGCAAACGATCTGGCGCAGTGGGGATATCCCCGCCAGCCCAGGGCGGCCACCGCGCAGCACCAGCGCATCGACGACCATGGGTTCCTTGGAGACCGCGCGTACCGCGGCGGCGCTGCCCGTACCGCTGGCGACCAGGCCGACCGGGAGCATGGCGAGCGGTGGCTGGTGGCGTAGCCATTCGAAGATCAGGTTGATGCGTTGTCCGAGGAGCGGCGAGTTGTAGCGGGTGTCCGGGTCGCGGGTTTCCTCGTAATGGGTCAGCAGGTCGAAGATCAGCGTGGCGAATCCGGCCTCCTGCAGGCGCTTGGCGAAATGGGCTTCACGGGACTCGCGGTGATTGCCGACCGAGTTCTGGGCGATGAGGATCAGCCCCTCGGCGTCGGGGGAATGGGCGAGCAGGGCTTCGAGCCAGATCGGGCCGGCAGCGATGCTCAGCGGGGTTTGACGCAGTTTCATCATGGCGGCGCAGCGCGGGTTTTTCGCTCAACGATGGCACGCCGGTGGGTGCCGGGCAAGGGCGCGGCATGCCCTATTGAGCGTGAATGTGCACTGGGACACGGCGCGGGCCGAAAGCACCGCGGAATTCGCCAAAACGACCGGCCAGTCGGTGTCCGCAGGCCGTGCAGGCCCCCTGAGCGTCGAGCCGGTAGGAGAGGATCGCATACCAGTCCCGTTCGATGACGGCCTGCCCGCAGCCCGGACAGTAGGTGGTTCCGCCTTCCGGATCGTGCACATTGCCGGTGTAGACGTAGTGCAGGCCGGCATCCCGGGCTATCTGGCGCGCGTGGCGGAGGGTGGTCGGCGGCGTCGGTGGAAGCTGGTCCAGTTTGTAGTCCGGGTGGAAAGCGGTGAAGTGCAGCGGCACATCTGGGCCGAGTTCCGTGGCGATCCATTTCGACAGGGCGGTGATTTCCGCGTCGCTGTCGTTGAGACCGGGGATCAGCAGCGTCGTGATCTCCACCCAAACCTGCGTCTCGTGGTGCAGGTAGAGCAGGGTGTCGAGCACGGGGGCCAGATGGGCGCCGGTCTGATGCACATAGAAGTCTTCGGTGAAGCCCTTCAGGTCCACGTTGGCCGCGTCCATCACCGCATAGAAGTCGCGGCGGGCGTCAGGGCTGATGTAGCCGGCCGTCACTGCGACGGTGGCCAGGCCGCGGGCGTGGCAGGCCTCGGCGGTGTCCATCGCATATTCGGCGAAGATCACCGGGTCGTTGTAGGTGAAGGCCACGCTGCGGCAGCCGTGGCTGGCGGCGGTGACGGCGATGTCATCCGGTGAAGCGGCATCCATCAGCCGGTCCATGTCGCGGCTCTTGGAAATATCCCAGTTCTGGCAGAACTTGCAGGCCAGGTTGCACCCCGCGGTGCCAAAGGAGAACACGCTGGAACCTGGGTAGAAGTGGTTCAGTGGCTTCTTCTCGATGGGGTCGATACAGAAGCCCGAACTGCGTCCGTAGGTGGTCAGGACCATCTTGCCGTCCACCATCTGGCGCACGAAGCAGGCACCACGTTGGCCTTCGTGCAGGCGGCAGTCCCTCGGGCACAGGTCGCACTGGATGCGGCCGCCGTCGATGGAATGCCAGTAACGGGCGGGATGGTCGGACATGATCTACTCCAGTTCGCTGCCCTCGTGCCATTTGCGGACCTCGTAACGGGCCAGCATTACGTTGGGGCCCCAGAAGTCGGCGGGCAGGCGGGCTTTACGCTTGAGCGCCGCCATGAAATCGCGGGGATCGGGCAGTTGATCCCACACCTGGGGCAGGAAAGTGGCTTTCTGGCAGCCGTTGAAAAAGATCACCCCATCGCGGCCGGGTACCAACTGGGCGAGAGCGTCGGCCTCGTCACGGAACTCCATGAAGTCCGGTTCGCTGAGCAGGGAGACCTCGATGCTGACCCGCGCGAATTCCGCTGCTGACAGCGGCGGAAAACGTGGATCACGCAGCGCGGCGGCCACTGCATTCTCACGTACGTCCTCGCCAAGGGCGCGGTGGGCGTTGAGGCTGCCGATGCAGCCGCGCAACTCTCCATCAATAGTCAGAGTGACGAAGCTGGCGCCGCGTTCCTTCAGTTGCGGATGATCGGGCGGCTGCGGGGCGGATTGGCCGAGCGCGTTGGCAATAGCCTTGCGGGCCTGGGCCAGCAGCACTGGGCCGAGGGTGTCAGTGGTGGGCATGCTGGCGGTCCTCGGAGAAGGCGATCGATGCGTAGCCGACCACGTGGTCGCGGTCGCCGGCGGTGTCACCCGAGTTGCGCAAGTCGAGCACGTGGGGCGTCAGGTGGTGGCGGATGGCGGCAAGGAGCAGGCCGTTGATGGCGTCGGCACCGCAGGCCTGTTCGCCTTCCAGGCGGGCATCGAGCTGGCGGATCTGGGCGATGGTGGCCTTGTCGCGCAGCTGTGCTTGGCGATAGGGGTGGTAGTGGGACAGGTCGGAGCTGATGACGATCAGGGTTTCCGGGCCACCCCACAGGGTTTCCAGCAGGCTCGCCACCCGCTGCGGTTCGATGTCGCCGACGGCGATGGGCAGGATCTCGAAATGATCCAGCGTGCTCTGCAGGAAGGGCAACTGGACTTCGATCGCGTGCTCATCCGCGTGGGGGCGGTCATCCACGACCACGCCGGGCAGCTCCCGGGCCTGCAGCCAGGCTTCCCGGTCCACCGATACGGCGCCGAGAGGTGTGAGGAAGGTCTGGGCCGCCGGAATGGCCATGCCGCGTACTGCCACGCGGTGCGTTGGGCAGAGGATCAGTACGCGGCGGATCACGTCGCGGCGCTGGACGAGCTCGCTGTAGGCACTCGCTGCCACCGCGCCTGAATAGATGTAGCCGGCGTGGGGGACGACCAGCGCCTTCGGGGCTTCGACGACTTCGGCGGGGATCGCCGACGACAGGAAACCCGCGACCTGCGCATGCAGGCTGTGGGGATCCGCAGGGTAGAACATGCCGGCGACAGCCGGCAGACGGTGGGATGCGTGAGCCATGATTTCCTTCAATCCGACAGGCTTGCCTGATTCCATTATAGGGAGGTATGCAGCAACCAGCCGATACCGGCGCCCAGCCCGGCGCCGACGACCAGCATGCCACCGACGACGCGCCGGCCGAGGTCCCGGCCGCCGAGGGCGAAGGCCAGCCCCGACTTGAACGCCAGGTTGGCGAGCATCGCCAGCAGGATGGCGATCGCAGATGGCATCAATTCGAGTTTGCCCAGATTCAACAGACGCAGCGTCGACAGGGTGATGGCGTCCACATCGGTCAGGCCCGAGGCGAAGGCCAGCAAGTAGAGACCGCCCTGGCCGGCGATGTCCGACAGCCAGGCGGCGCACAGCAGCACGATGGCGTACAGCAGGCCGAAGCCCATGGCCGCGCGCAGCTCGGTCGGGTTGCGTGTTTCAGGCACAGGGAGTGTGTCCTTGCTGGCCAGCTTGTGCCAGTCGAAGGCGATGACCACACTGCCGACGAGCACCGCCAGCACGCAGCCGGTCAGCAGCAGCGGGGTGATGTCCGGCGACAGCGCCCCGGCGATCGCCAGCACCCGCACGACCATGATCAGGTTGGCGAGCAGGATGACCAGCTTGGCCGTCGGTGCCATGGCCGGGTTCTCGCGGGCATGGCGGGAGAACACCATCGTCGTGGCGGTGCTGGAGACGAGGCCGCCGAGCAGGCCGAGCAGTGGTGCGCCATAACGGGCGCCCACCAGGCGCAGTGCGGCATAGCCGGTGAGGCTGACGCCTGAGATCAGCACGATCATCAGCCATACCTGATGGGGGTTGATCGCCTCGTAGGGCCCGAAGCCCCGGTCCGGCAGGATGGGCAGCACGATCAGCGACAGCACCGAGAACTGCAGGATCGAGCGCCAGTCCTGGCTGGTCAGGCGGGCGGCGACGCCGCGCAGTTCGGACTTGAAATAGAGCAGCATCGTCGAGCCGACCGCCGCCATGACGGCCAGCCGCCCGTGCCCCAGCCAGACCATCGCGCCGAGGCAGTAACACACCAGCAGGGCCACGACGGAGGTGGTGCCCGGGTCGTTGGGTTCGGGCTGGCGGTAGTTGGCGGCGATGATCGTGGCAGCGACCAGCACGAAGCCGCCGACCAGCAGCGCGGGCTCGGTAAGTTGTTCGGTGAGGAGCCCGGCCAGCGCACCGAGCAGACCGGTCAGGCCGAAGGTGCGTACGCCGGCAAGGGCGGACGGGCGACGTTCCCGCTCGAGGCCCATCAGCAGGCCGATCGCGGTAGCGAGGGCCAGGGCTTCCAGTTCGCGGGGGTCGAAGGCTTGCGAGAACAGCATGAGGGTTCTCCGAAAAGTCGTACGGCTTAATCAGCGGCAGGATCGTGGGTGACATTGAGTAGAATCGCGCGATGCGAAATCCTACGACCCGTTGTTATGCGATGGTGCCGGCGGCCGGAAGCGGCAGCCGGATGGGCGGCGAACAGCCCAAACAATATCTTTCCCTGCTCGGCGAGCCTCTGATCCGACACACCCTGGCGGTGCTGTGCGCATCGCCGGTGATCGATCGGGTCTATGTAGTCCTTTCGGTGGGTGATCAGGAGTGGGACCGTCATGACTGGAGTCCCTTCGGCGACCGCCTGGTGCCCCTGTTCTGTGGCGGGGCGTCCCGGGCTGACAGCGTGCTCAATGGCTTGCGCGCCATTGCCGATGATACGTCCGAATCCGACTGGGTTCTCGTCCATGACGCGGCGCGGCCGTGCCTGGCGCCCTGGCATATCGAGAACCTGGTGCGTGAGCTGATCCACGACGAGGTGGGTGGCATCCTGGCGGTGCCGGTGGCAGACACCCTGAAGCGCGAGGACAGCCTGCACCGCATCGCTGCCACCGTGCCGCGGGATGGCCTGTGGCAGGCCCAGACGCCGCAGATGTTCCGTTACGTGATGCTCAAGCGTGCGCTGGAAAATGCCCGCCACGTCACCGACGAGGCCAGCGCCATTGAGGCGATGGGCCTCAAGCCGCGCCTGGTGCGCGGCGATCCGACCAATCTGAAGGTGACCTTCCCGCTCGACCTGCACCTGGCCGAATGGATCCTGCAACACCGGGAGTCATAGAGATGAATGTTCCGTTCCGCATTGGCCAGGGCTTCGACGTCCACGCCCTGGTTCCCGGCCGTCCGCTGATCATCGGCGGCGTGACGATTCCCTTCGCCCGTGGCCTGCTCGGCCATTCGGATGCCGACGTGCTGCTGCACACGATCACCGATGCCATCCTCGGCGCGGCCGGCCTGGGCGACATCGGCCGCCATTTTCCCGACACCGATCCCCGTTTCGAGGGAGCGGATTCCCGCGTGCTGCTGCGTGAGGCTGCCGCCGCCGCGCGAGCCGCCGGTTGGCAGACCATCAACGTGGATGCGACCGTGATCGCCCGCGCGCCGAAGATCCTGCCCCACGTGCCGGCGATGATCGCCAACATCGCGGCAGACCTGGGCGTGGAGCCGGCCGTCATCAACGTCAAGGGCAAGACCACCGAGAAGCTCGGCTTCACCGGCCGTGGCGAGGGTATCGCCGCCCAGGCGGTGGCGCTGTTGGCCCGCGTGGATGGCTGAACAAAGCCGCCGGCTCTTCCTGGCCCTGTGGCCGGAGCCGGCACTGGCCGAGCGCCTGCACCAACTGGCGGGCCAGGCTCACCGGGACTGCGGTGGGCGGATCATGCGGCAGGAGACCCTGCATCTCACGCTGGCCTTCATCGGTGCGGTGGTGGAGGACCGCTTGCCCGAGCTCCTGATGGTGCTGGGCCGGGTCCGCGTGCCGCGTTTCCATATACGGCTGGATACCGTCGGCCACTGGGCCCACAACCATATCCTGTGGGCAGGGTGTACGGAGGTGCCGCCGGCCTTGCTGCAGCTGGCGGCCGACATCCGCCGGGAAGTGGCAGCGATCGGCCTGCCCGTCAGTGAGCCGGCCTTCGTGCCGCATATGACCTTGTTGCGCAAGGCGCGCACGCCTTATGTGCCGGCGGTTTTCGAGCCGCTGGAGTGGGACGTTGCCGAGTGGGCGCTGATGGCGTCTTGCCTGGCACCGCATGGCGCAGACTATCAGCGGGTGGCCGCGTGGGCACTGGACTGAGGGGCTTGCTTCGGCTGGACAAAAATCAGGCGGCAACGATGGGCATCGCGGCCGCCTGAAAGTGCGCTAACCCGAATGGGCGCGCCGGGAGGTCAGAGGAGCGGTACAACTCGAATCGTGGTTCAGACGAACAGGCATCCTTCCAGATGATCGCGGAGTGCCGGTTCCGGCGTCTTGGTGTAGTCCTTCTCGAAGCGGTCGGTGATCAGCTGCGCGGTTGGTCGGTCGAGAACGGAATTGAGCATGCCCATGAATGACGGTGGTGCGATGACGATGGCGCGGCCGAACAGGTTGCGGCTGCGCCCCAGATAGAGTTCCTTGGCGAGCTTCTGGGCAAAACTGCGGGCGGCGTTCTCTTTTGGTGGCGTCTGCTGTTCCCGGGCGCCATGTCCGCTGATGGAGGCCTGCATCTGCCCGGCACGGTCGGATGACAGGTCGGAATTCTTCATGCGGCTGGCGGGGTGTGCGATTTCCTTCACGAGCTGCAGGCCCTGCTTGGGTCCAAGGTTGGCATACAGGCGGGCAAGACTCGCATTGGCGACCAGAATCCAGGTAATAGCCATGAATTGCTCTCCACACTTGGTAAGGAATGCCGAGGCGGCTTACCCACTGTAGACAGCGGAGTCGGGGACTTCAAAGTTTTGTTTCAGGAATGCTGTCGGTTTTATTGCGAAGGCGTTTCGCGGGCCACCGGATCCTGCCGGTAGAACAGGGAAAGCTGCCTGTAAACAGCGGGGTATTCGGATTTCAGGAGCCCCGGCGTCTCGAAGAAGGCCTCACTCATGACCGCGAAAAACTCGGCCGGATGCTCGGCGCCGTAGGGGTCCAGCAGGGTGTCCTCACCGCCATCCACGCGCCGGCAGAAATCATCGAAAGCGGGCTGGAAAGCAGCCGCCCAGTCGGTGGCGGACATGTCGGCGGGCAGGGCCGGGTAGCCGTCCACTTCGCCGTTGCCCATGTCCAGTTTGTGGGCAAATTCGTGGATCACCACGTTGATGCCTTCGGGCTGCGCTTCACCGTCGAACCACGAGAGCAGCACCGGCCCGCCTTCCCAGGCTTCGCCGAGCACCTCGTCATCGTATTCATGGACGATGCCGTCCTCGTCGATGACAGTGCGCGGGATGATGAAATCGCCGGGATAGACCACGATGCCGACCCAGTCAGCGTAGGCATCGAGGCCGATATGGAGGATCGGCAGGCAGGCCTGCAGTGCGATGGACAGCAACATGTCGTCGGTGACGTTCACGCCCTCGGCGCCGTGGATCTGCTTGTCGGCCAGGAATTCGAGGGCCAGCCTGCGCAGGCGCGGGCGGTCTGGCGCAGGCAGGAAATCGAGGAAGGGCAGGCTCTGCTCGATGCGCTCCCATTGTGAGGGAGCCACCTGCATGCGGTCGGCGGTGCGCCGGCGGCGCCAGCGGCGGAAGGCGGAGAACATGGCGGGTCGATGTCTGTCGAAGGGGGCCGGTATCGTGGCAAGGCCGTACCGGCGTGTCGTCGGTCACTCGAATACGATGAAGATCAAGCTTTGCGTCATCAGCCTATAGGATAATGTCGGCATGGTTGCCGTTACACATTCGATTTCCCAATCCGTGTCCGCGTTCTCCGCGGTCGAATTATTGTGCGAGGGGCTCGGCCCGGATGATGCCGCCCGCGTGGGTGCCGCCCTCGAGTGGGTCCAGCCGCTCTATGGGGAGCGTACCCTCGGCACCAACGAACCCATCTGGCAGCACGCCCTCGGCTCCGCGCTGATCGTCGCGTCCCTGCGTCTCGACGCGGATACGCGCACGGCGGCACTGTGTTTTGCGCTCGGTGACGTGCTGGACCATTCGGGCGAGCAGATTGCCGCCCGCTTCGGCGCCAGCGTCGCGAGGCTGGTGGATGGCCTGCGCAGGCTCAACGGGCTGCGTGTCATCACGCGCATGACGTCCACCGCCAGCGCCCCCGAGATCCGCGCCCAGAGCGAGGTGCTGCGCAAGATGCTGCTGGCCATGGTGGAGGACATCCGCGTGGTGCTGTTGCGGGTGTCGTCGCGCACGCAGACGCTGCGCTACTTCACCGACCACCCGGGCAAGATCCGCGAATCCATCGCCCGCGAGAGTCTCGACATCTACGCGCCGCTGGCCAACCGGCTCGGCATCTGGCAGCTCAAGTGGGAACTGGAGGATTTGTCCTTCCGCTTTCTGGAGCCCGAAACCTACAAGCGTATCGCGCGCATGCTCGATGAGCGGCGCGTGGAGCGCGAGCAGTTCATCGTCGATGCGGTCGCCCGCCTGAAGAGCGAGGTGGAGGCCATCGGCGTCAAGGCCGAGGTGTATGGCCGGCCCAAGCACATCTACAGCATCTACAACAAGATGCGCGCCAAGCGCCTGGATTTCTCGCAGATCTACGACGTGCGCGCGCTGCGCGTGCTGGTGGACGAGGTGAAGGACTGCTATGCGGTGCTGGGCATCGTGCACCAGATCTGGACGCCGATCCCCAAGGAGTTCGACGACTACATCTCGATGCCCAAGGGCAACAACTACCAGTCCCTGCATACCGCCGTGTACGCCGGCGACGGGCGCGCGCTGGAGGTGCAGATCCGTACCCACGCGATGCACAACCATGCCGAGCTCGGCGTGGCCGCCCACTGGCGCTACAAGGAAGGTTCCGGCGCGTCGACCGGCGAGTACGACGAGAAGATCGCGCTGCTGCGCAGCCTGCTGTCGTGGCGCGATGAGGTGACGGATTCGGCGGACTGGCTGGAGCAGTTCAAGCGGGCTTCGCTGGACGACACGATCTACGCGCTGACGCCGCAGGGGCGGGTCATCGACCTGCCGCGCGGGGCGACGCCGATCGACTTCGCCTACCGTGTACATACCGACCTTGGCCACCGCTGCCGTGGTGCCAAGGTCAATGGCCAGCTGGTCACCCTCAACACGCAGCTGGAAAACGGCCAAACGGTGGAGATCATGTCCACCAAGGAGGGTGGGCCGTCCCGTGACTGGCTCAATGCGCAGCAGAACTACGTGGCGACGTCGCGGGCGCGCCAGAAGATCAAGCAGTACTTCAGCGCCCTCGAAGAGGAGGAGCTGCTGGTCCGTGGCCGCAGCGTGCTGACCAAGGAAATCCAGCGGGAAGGGCACGGACAGGTCAATCTCGAGGTGCTGGCGACGCGCCTCGGCTTCAAGAATCCGGAAGCCTTGTTCATCGCAGCCGGGCGCGGGGAGGTTGGGCCGCGGGCCATCCAGGTGGCGCTGCGCGGTGCGGACTCCCTGGAGGCGTCGCCGGAGACACCGGAGGTGATCATCGGCCAGAGCCATTCCGGCGATGCCAGCGACACCATCCTGATCGTCGGCGTCGGCAAGCTGATGACGTCCCTCGGGCGGTGCTGCAAGCCAGCGCCGCCGGATGCGATCCAGGGCTACGTGACCCGCGGGCGTGGTGTGTCCATCCACCGCGTCGAGTGCCGAGACTTCCAGGAGTTGGTGCGCCAGCATCCGGAGCGCCTGATCAGCGCCCAGTGGGGTGAGGCGGCCAATGTTTCCAAGGAAGTGGCGGTCTTCCCGGTGGACGTGCTGGTCCATGCGATGGACCGGCAGGGGCTGCTGCGCGACATCTCCGAAGTCCTGTCGCGGGAAAAACTCAATGTGATCGCCGTGAATACCCTCAGCCGCAAGGGCGCAGCGCGCATGCGCTTCACGCTGGAGGTGCAGGGCGTGCACCAGATCCAGCGGGCCGTCACCCTGATCCGGGAGGTCAAAGGTGTCACCGACGTGGAGCGTGGCTGAGGGGTGATCGACGGCAGCCGCTTCGAGCGGCATCACTTCGCGTGGCTGTCGATCGCCGCGGCGGTGGCGACGATCGGCCTGAAGACGCTGGCCTGGTGGCTGACCGGCTCGGTCGGCCTGCTGTCCGATGCGCTGGAGTCCTTCGTCAACCTGGCGGGTGCCACGTTCGCGCTGTGGATGATCCTCGTCACACGGGATCCGCCGGACCGGCGGCATCCCTTCGGGCACGGCAAGGCGGAGTACTTTTCGAGCGGCTTCGAGGGCATCCTGATCCTCGGCGCTGCGGTGGCGATCATCTGGGCCGGCGTGGAACGCCTGATCTACCCGGTGCCGCTCGAGTCGGCCGGCTGGGGGCTGGCCTGGTCGGCGGCGGCGACCTTCATCAATTTCGTCGTGGCGCGCATCCTTGGTCGGGCCGGCGAGCGTTTCGACTCGATTGCGCTGCGGGCCGATTCCCGCCACCTGATGACCGATGTATGGACGTCCGTCGGCGTCATTGCCGGTGTCGGACTGGTCGCGCTGACCGGTTGGCTGCTCCTCGATCCGCTGATCGCCATCGCCGTCGGCCTGCACATCACGCTGGAGGCCTGGCAGCTGCTCAGGGAGTCCATCGATGGGCTGATGGATCGCAGCCTGGATCGGGCCGCGGTGGAGCGCGCCACCGGCGTGCTCGAATCCTTTCACTGCCGCGGTGTGGCGTTCCAGGGCTTGCGCACCCGGCGAGCCGGCGCTTCATCCTTTCTGCAGGTGGTTGTGCTGGTGCCGGGCGAGTGGAGCGTCCGCCAGGGGCATGCGCTGCTCGACGAGATCGAGGCGGAACTCGGCAAAGCCTTGCCGGGCACCGAAGTTACGACGCACCTGGAGCCCTTGCCCTGAGAGCGGTGCCGGCGCCCCGTGTCGCAGGGATCTCGCACCCGAAATGAGGCCCGCAGGCAGTAGAATCGCGGCATTTCAGAATCCGGGTCGCCCCCATGATTTTTGTGCTGTCCCCCGCCAAGGCGCTCGACTACGAGACGCCGCCCACCACCCCGCGCTTCACTGAGCCCGATTACCTGGACGACGCGGCCGAGCTGATCGCCGGCCTGCGCGAGCTGTCCCACGCCGAGGTCGCCAAGCTGATGGATCTGTCCGACCAGCTGGCGGCGCTCAATGTGGCCCGCTACGCCGACTGGTCGCAGCCGTTCACGCCGGCTAATGCGAAGCCGGCCGTGCTGGCCTTCAACGGTGATGTATACGATGGGCTCGATGCGCGCAGCCTCGGCGAGGCCGACCTGGATTACGCCCAGGCGCACCTGCGCATCCTGTCCGGTCTTTACGGCCTGCTGAAGCCGCTGGACCTGATGCAGCCCTATCGCCTGGAGATGGGTACCCGCTTCAAGAATGGCCGCGGCAAGGATCTGTACGCCTTCTGGGGCATGACCCAGACCGAGGCGCTGAACCGCCTGCTGGCGCGGGATGAGGCGGCGGGTCATGAGCCGGTGCTGGTCAACCTGGCCTCCGAGGAATACTTCAAGTCGGTCAAGCCGGCCCAGCTGAAGGGGCGCCTGCTCAACATCGGTTTCGAGGACTGGAAGGGCGGGCGCTACAAGATCATCAGCTTCTACGCCAAGCGTGCCCGCGGCTTGATGGCCCGGTATGCGGTCACCCAACGGGTCGAGGACGTGGACCAGCTAAAGGACTTCGACCTCGACGGCTACGCCTTTGCCGCCGAGGCTTCCGACATCGACCGCTGGGTCTTCCGGCGGCGCCAGGACTGAAGGGGGCTTGTTGTGGCGAATCCGCAGAAGATCGCGCAACTGGCGCGTATGAAAGGTGTGGCCGTCGCGGCCTTGATCGCTGTGGCGGCCTTGTTCGTGCTGGCCCGGCAACAGGGCTGGCCGTGGGTGGCGGCATTTGCCGAAGCCGCGATGATAGGCGCGTTGGCGGATTGGTTCGCGGTGGTGGCCTTGTTCCGCCATCCGCTCGGGTTGCCCATCCCCCACACGGCGATCCTGCCACGCAACAAGGCGCGCTTGGCCGACAACATCGCCGAGTTCATCCGCGACAAGTTTCTCGACACCGCGTCGCTGGTGGCCCGCCTGCGCAGCGCCAATCCGGCCGAGCGGCTGGCCGGCTGGCTGAAGGACCCGAAGAACGCGACCATCTTCGCCGAGCGGTTGGTAGTGGTGATGGCCGAGTCCCTGGACTTCATGGACGATCCACGCGTCCGGCGGCTGGTGCTGCATGCACTGCGGCGGCGGGCGGGCAGCCTGGACATGGCCGACAGCATGGGTGGCATTCTCGATGCGCTGACCCAGGGTGGGCGCCACCAGGCCCTGCTCGACGAGAGTATCCACAAGCTGGCCCAATGGCTGGACGAGCCGGGCGTGCGCCATAGTTTCGCAAGCATGATTCTCGACGTGGCGGCGCGGGAATATCCGAAGGTGGTCGCGACCCTCGGTTTCGTTGGCATCGATCCGACCGAACTGGGCGACAAGGTGGCGACCGGCATCGTCGCCGGTGTACACGGCCTGCTCAATGACATCGCCACGAATCCCGAGCATCCGCGCCGGGCGGCCTTCGACGAGGTGGTGACCCGCTACGTCGGGCGCCTCAAGAGCGACGAAGCCTTCCGGGCCCAGGTGGACCAGATGAAGCGGGAGTTTCTCGCCCATCCGGCGGTGGGCACGTATTTGCGGGATCTGTGGGACGAACTGCGTGCCTGGCTGGGGCGTGACATGGCTAGCGCGGACTCGATGATCCGCCAGCGCATCGCGTCGGCAGCGGGGGCGCTCGGCACCAGCCTGGCCGCCAACGAGGCGCTGCGGGACTCCCTCAACGAGCACCTGGAGAAGACCGTGGAAAGCCTGGCGCCAGAGCTGCGCACGGGCTTGGCCGGCCATATCGCCAGTACCGTCCGGGCCTGGAACGACGAGGATCTCGTGCGCGAGATCGAAGTCAGCGTCGGCCGCGACCTGCAGTTCATCCGTCTCAACGGCACCTTCGTCGGCGGCCTCATCGGCCTGGCCTTGTACGCGGTGACCCAACTCCTGACCTGATCCAGCCATGACCCTCAGAATCAGCAGCAACTTCGACTCCGGCGCCATCGAGGTGCTGTCCGTGGAGCGCCCGGACGACATCCGCCTGCGCCTGCGTGCCGACCAGGGCGTGGCTGGCGACGGGGCCTTCCGCCAGTGGTTCCATTTCCGTCTGCATGGCGCAGCGGGGCAGGGCGTGCGGATGGTGTTCGAGAACGCCGCCGACGCCGCCTACCCGGACGGCTGGCCGGACTACCGCTGCGTGGCGTCCTACGACCGCCGCCACTGGTTCCGCATCAGCTCGACCCGTTATGAGAACGGGCAACTGATCGTTGAGCACACGCCGGAGCGTAACAGCGTCTACTACGCCTACTTCGAGCCGTATTCCCATGAGCGCCACCTGGATCTGCTGGGGCGGGTCGAAATGTCGCCGTTTGCGTCGGTGACGAACCTGGGGGCGACGGTGGATGGGCGAGACCTGGACCTGGTTACCGTCGGCCGCGCCGCGCCGGGCAAGCAGCCGCTGTGGATCATCGCGCGCCAGCATCCGGGCGAGAGCATGGCCGAGTGGTTCGTTGAGGGCCTGCTGGAACGCCTGCTCGACGCGGCCGATCCGGTGGCCCGCCGCATCCGCGAACACGCGGTGCTGTACATCGTGCCGAACATGAACCCGGACGGAGCGATCCGCGGCAACCTGCGTACCAACGCGGCCGGAGCCAACCTCAACCGGGAGTGGCGCGAGCCGAGCGCCGAGCGCAGCCCTGAGGTATTGCTGGTGCGCCAGGCGATGGAGGCGAGGGGCGTCGAACTTTTCCTCGACATCCATGGGGACGAAGCGCTGCCCTATGTGTTCTTTTCCACCGCCGAGGAGGTGCCGGGTTTCTCGGATGAACAGAAGGCCCGCCAGGCGCGCTTCGTCGAGCGTTTCCAGGCGGCGAGCCCGGACTTCCAGACCGAGCACGGCTATCTCAGCGGGCGTTTCAAGGACGAATTGCTAAGCCTCGCCTCGAAATGGGTGGCCCACCGCTTCGGCTGCGTGTCCCTGACCCTGGAGATGCCGTTCAAGGACAATGCGAACCTGCCGGACGGCCTGAGTGGCTGGAGCGGCGAGCGCAGCAAATGTCTCGGTGCGGCGATGCTCAACCCCATTCTCGGCCATCTGACGGATTGAACTCCGCTGGATCCGGCCCTTCGTGCCGGCTCCATGAACCGTAACATTACAGTCATACAATCCGCCGACCCTTCATTCCACGAAGCCGGGTTCTGCCCGGCTTCACGTGCTTGCCGGACCTTGCCCCATGTCTTTTCAACTGTTTGCCGCCCCTCTGCGTGGGGCTCGTCAGCCCCTGGCCGCGCTGGCTGCTGCGGTTCTCGCCAGCTTGTACCTGCCGGTCCAGGCCCACGCCGAATCCATCGATACCGAGGCGTGGACCGCCCGTTTCCAGACGACCTACGTGTGGCAGAACAAGCCGGCCTTCCATGCCGACTACAGTGGCCGCAACAGTCTGACCGCCGACCACGACAAGAGCTACACGGCGACCGCCACCGCCTTCCTGGGCTTCCGCCCATGGACTGGCGGCGAGCTGTACTTCAACGGCGAGGAAACCCAGGGGCGGCCGTTTTCCAACCTGGAGGGAACCGCGGCATTCACCAACGGGGAGCTGACGCGGACCGCCGGCTCCCGCCCGAAGTCCTACCGTCAGCGCCTGTTCCTGCGCCAGACCTGGGGGCTGGGCGGCGAGCAGGAGCATCAGGACGGCGACCTGAACCAGATGGCGGGCTTCGTGGACAAGAACCGTGTGGTGCTGACGGTTGGCAATTTCTCGTTGCTCGATGTGTTTGACGACAACATCTACGCCAAGGATCCCCGCGTCCATTTCATGAACGCTGCGTTCATGGCGCCGCTGGCCTACGACTACGCCGCCGACGCGCGGGGTTTCGGCTGGGGTTATGCGCTCGAGTGGTACCAGGATGACTGGGCGGTGCGCATCGGCCGGATGACGGGCCCGCAGGAGCCCAACATGCTCCCCATCGATTCGCGCATCGGCAAGCACTATGGCGACCAGATCGAGGTGGAGCGCGCCCACACGCTGTATGGCCAGCCCGGCAAGCTACGCGTGCTGGCCTGGCGCAACCGGGCACGGCTGGCCCGCTTCGATGACGCGCTAACCTATCTGCGTGCCAATCCGGATGCGGACCCGCAGGCGATCCTGGCTGTGCGCCATGGCGATCAGATCAAGTTCGGCCTGGGGATCAACCTGGAGCAGGCGATCTCCACCGACCTGGGTTTCTTCCTGCGTGCGATGAAGGCCGACGGGCGCAGTGAGACCTTCGCATTCACCGAAACCGATAGCTCGATCGGCACCGGCTTGTCCTTGAAGGGCAACCGCTGGGGGCGTGCAGCGGATACGGTCGGGGTCGGCTATGCCCGCAATGCCCTGTCCCTGGACCGCCGTCGCTACCTGGAGGCAGGAGGCCTGTCCTTCTTTCTCGGCGACGGCGGCCTGAACTACCAGCCGGAGCAGATCGTCGAGGCGTACTACAGTTTCAATGTGTGGAAAAGCCTCTACGTGACTGCGGACGCACAACGCATGTGGAACCCGGGCTACAACGCCGACCGGGGGCCGGCCAACTTCTTCGCGGTACGCGTCCACGCGGAGTTCTGACAGCGCTGACGCCGCGCACGATGATCGCCACCGGACCGATGTGTCTGCGCATGACGCTACCGCTGGATTGGACTGTCAGCATCCTGCAGGACGTGGAGGAGCCGATGGTGGGTTGGGTTTCCCATCGCTACGGCAGCATGGAGCCGACCACAACCCTTGTATGGCGAGAGCAGCTCAGGGTCGGCGACGCCCTCGAAACCGCTTTCAGGCTGGCCTGAAGTGGGCTCAGGGCTGAGTCGGGAAGAAGAGGGCGATGACCGCCGGTGATTCGCTCCGGGCCTGAGCCCGGACCGCGGCAAGTTGTGATGCATCTATGTCGAGCCGCGCAATGGCGACGGGGTCCAGCAGACCGAGTGCGATCTGGTCAGGCTCGTCGAACTCGTCGGTTGCCTGGATCTGATTCGCTACATGCAGCAGTGCGGCTTCGGTGGCATGCGAGCCACCGAGGGCCGGCATCAACTGCGCTCCGATGACGGTCGCGAAGCTGGGAGGCAGGCTCCAGGCGGAGGCCAGCGCCGCACCGACTTCGGCATGGTTGCAGCCGATGATGGACTGCTCCGTCTCGTAGAGAGGAAGGCCGCTGCTCTGCGCCTTCTCAAGTGCTGTCCGGCAGAGGTCGGGCACGGCCTGATACATCACCAGATGGCCGATATCGGCGAGCAGGCCTTCGATGAACAGGCGTTCCGGATCACCGACGCCGAGCCGTTGAGCAGCAGAACGGGCGGCCAGGCCGCGGAACACGCAGCCTTTCCAGAAGCGCATCAAGGGTAGCTGCGGCGGTTGAATCGACGATAAGGCGGAGATGACGGCGGTACTCAGGATGAGGTCGTGAATCTGCTGCATGCCCATCAGGTTGACCGCTCGCACCACTGTCTCGATCTTGCCCGGGAATCCGTACAAGGCGCTGTTAACGATGCGCAGCACCCGGGCAGTGATGGCCGGATCGCTGGATACCGTTTCGGCCAGTTGCTGGACCGAGCTGTCAGGGTCGTCGAGGATGTCCCGGATGCGGTGGTAGATCGCGGGCAGGCTCGCAAGCTTCTCGACACAGGCGACTAGTTCCTGGGGGGTGCTCATAGGTTCGATGGAATAGGCGAAGTCCGAAAGCTTAACGGCATCTGTCGGCCTCACTTTAGGTGTGGGGGCAATTTTCGGGTCAGCTCCGAGCGTGACAAAAATCCCGTTTTGATCAGCCACTTGAACGCTTTGCGGGATTTGAGCACGGAGCCGCGAGGATATGGAGGGAGGTGCGATGACAGCTTTGCTATTCTGCGAAAAACCGATTCGGGATATGTGGTGGTCGCGGGTCGGAAATCATGGAGAACAGGCTTGTCTATGAAGGTACTGAGCTGGAACATTCAGTGGGGACGGGGCGCCGATGGCGAGGTGGACCTTGTCCGCAGTATTGCGGCGATCCGCATGCTGGGTGAGTTCGACGTGTTGTGTCTGCAGGAGGTGGCCGTAGGCTTCGCGGCCCTGCAGGGGCAGACGCCAGTGGATCAGGTTGCGGTGCTGGCTGCTGCATTTCCGGGTTACAGCGCGCATTTCGCCGCCGGCGTGGATATGCCGGACGGCGCTGGTGGCCGTAACCTTTTCGGCAATTTGACTTTGTCCCGCTTGCCCGTGGGGCAGGTGTTCCGTCACAGCCTGCCGCGCCCGCCGGATGCCGGTGTGCCGAGCATGCCGCGGGTGTGCCTGGAACTGGTTGTATCCGGGCCGGCGGGGCCGATCCGGGTCTTGAACACGCATCTGGAGTATTACTCCGTGGTGCAGCGTTCGGCGCAGATCGACGCCCTGCGCGAGTTGCAGGCCGAGATCCGTGAGGTGCGGGAAAGCGTGGCCGGGCAGCCTCAGGGCGAGGCGGCCGATGAAGATTCCCCGTTCCGCAGTTGGCCACGTCCGCTGTCGGCCATCATCTGCGGTGACTTCAATTGCGAACCGGGTAGCCAGGCGTATTACCGCATGACGCTGAAGGGCCAAGCTGGCCCTGAATGGGCCGACGCATGGCCCGCTTGCTACGGCGACATCCCGCATTTGTGCTCAGTCGGCCTCAACGGGGCAGAGTGGCCGGATCGGCCCTATTGCTGCGACTTCTTTTTCGTCAGCACCGATCTGGTGGACAAGATCGACTCGGTAGCCGTCAATCAGGCCACAGCAGCGTCAGACCACCAGCCGGTCATGCTCACGTTGTTCTGAGCAAGTCACGGGCTTGCTGCTCAGGTTCACTCGTCCTTGAGTTCCACCAACTCGGCCTGGTATCGGAGCGCGTTTTTTACGTAGCCGTCGGCGCTCGCCTTGAGGCGTCCGATTTCGTGGTCGGTGAGTTCGCGAATGATCCGTCCGGGTGAGCCGCAGACCAGCGATCGATCGGGGATGACCTTGCCCTCCGGGATCAGCGAGTTGGCACCAATCAGACAGTGCTTGCCGATCACGGCCCGGTTGAGGACGACCGCGTTGATGCCGATCAACGTGCCTTCCCCGACCGTACAGCCGTGGAGCATGGCCTTGTGGCCGATCGTAACGTCACGGGCGATGTCGAGCGGCACACCGTCGTCGGTGTGAAGAACAGCGCCATCCTGGATGTTGGTGTTCTCGCCGACGTTGATCGGGTCGTTGTCGCCGCGCAGAATCGCGCCGAACCACACGTTGACATTGGGGCCGAGATGCACGTCACCGATGACGGTGGCGTTGTCCGCGATCCAGACCCCCTCCTCCAGTTGTGGAGCGCGCTCTCCGAGGCGGTAAATCGGCATATGCTTTCCTGTTTTAGTTGAGTCTCGACCGTGCCGCCGAATGGCCGGCCAAAGAGCGCGCCATAATAACAGGGTGACGGTCCAGTGCAAGGGGAAAGCGTAGCGTTTTGATACATTTCCCGTGCCGAAATAAGGGCTTAGCATTCTTGCCAAAATGCGTTGAAAAATGCCGGTCACAGCGGTGCTGCCTTGGCGTTTTCTTGATGAAAGGATGGAAATGGCGGAGCTGGATGAACTGACACGGCTGGTGTTGGCGTTTAGGGATGAGCGGGATTGGTCCCAGTTCCATTCCCTGCGCAATCTGATCGTGTCCCTCAACCTGGAGGCCGGCGAGTTGCTGGAGCTGACGCAATGGAAGAGCGACGACGAGATCGCCGCATTGCCACTTGATCTGTACGGGCGAGAGGCGCTGGAGGACGAATGTGCGGATGTGTTGCTGTACTTGCTCCTGATCGCGGATCGGGCCGGTATCGATCTTGAGGCCGCAGCCCGCACCAAGCTGGTGAAGAATGCCGCCAAGTATCCGGTCGACCGTTTCCGTGGCTCGCGCCGCAAATACGACGCGCCGGAGTGATCGTTGGAGAGGCGGCAGGGCGGGCGAGGTGTTAACATCGCGCCCCTGATCTTTCGTCCCGTTGCCGGGTGCATCCGCCATGCTGAGTTACCGCCATGCCTTCCACGCAGGCAACCACGCCGACGTGCTCAAGCACTTCGTGCTTGTCCAGTTGCTGGAATACTTCAACCAGAAGGACAAGCCTTACTGGTATATCGACACCCATGCCGGTGCCGGCTGCTATTCCCTCGAGGAGGCGTTTGCACGCAAGAACGCGGAATATGAAGAGGGCGTCGCGCGCCTCCTCGGTCGCAAGGATGTGCCGAAGGAGCTGCGGGAGTACCTGAAAGTCGTGCGTGATCTGAACACGGACGGCCGTCTGCGTCTGTACCCCGGTTCTCCGTGCTGCGCTGCGGCGATCCTGCGGCCGGATGACCGCATGCGGTTGTTCGAGCTGCATCCGGCCGACAACCGGCTGTTGCAGCAGACCTTCGAGAGCTCCGGGAGTAAGGCGCTGATCCTCGAGCAGGACGGCTTTACCGGCATCAATGCCTTCCTGCCGCCGCCGAGTCGCCGGGCGCTGGTCCTGATCGACCCGCCGTACGAGGTGAAGACCGACTACCGGACGGTGATTTCGATGCTGAAGGAGAGCCTGCGTCGCTTTGCGACCGGCACCTACGTGGTGTGGTACCCGAAGCTGCAGTCGATGCAGTCGCGGGAACTGGCCGACAAGCTCAAGCGCCTGCCGATCACCAGTTGGCTGAACGTGAGCCTGGACGTGCAGAAACCGTCGGAAGACGGCTTCGGCATGCACGGCAGTGGCTTGTTTATCATCAATCCGCCGTGGACGCTGCCGGAAACACTGAAGAAGGTGATGCCTTATCTGGTTGAAGTGCTGGGCCTGGATGACGGAGCCAAGTTCGAACTGGAGTACGAGATTCCTTGAGCGGCAATGAAGAGGGCTGCAAGAGCCGGTCGCGTGATGCGGCCAGCGCTTGCAGCCCTGAGAGCTTGCAGCGAATGCCGTTCCAGCCCAAGGCCGGGACGGCATTTCTTGTTTACACCAAGTGCATCTTCCGGGCTGCGGCGGTCAGTTCCTCGCGGAAGTCCGGATGCGCGATGCCGATCAGGGCCTGGGCGCGCTGTTTGGCAGTCTTGCCGCGGAGCTGGGCGACGCCATACTCAGTGACGACGTAGTTGATATCGTTCTTGCTGGTGGACACGTGGGTGCCCGGCGTGAGGGTCGGCACGATGCGGGAGATCGCACCATCCTTGGCGGTGGAGGGCAGTACGATGAAGGCCTTGCCGCCGTTCGAACGGTTGGCCGCACGCACAAAGTCGGACTGGCCGCCGGTGCCGGAGTAGGGGATCGGACCCAGGCTCTCGGAGCCGCATTGGCCAAGGAAGTCGATTTCCAGTGTCGCGTTGATGGCGATGAGGTTGTTGTTCTGGCCGGCCAGATAGGGATCGTTGGTGTAGTCCACCGGATGCATCTCGAACATCGGGTTGCGGTCCATCCAGCTATAGAGCTTCTTGGAGCCGAGCGCGAAGGTCGCGACCATCTTGTTGGGCAGGTAGTTCTTGCGGCGGTTGGTGACTGCGCCGGCTTCGATGAGGGTCAGGATGCCGTCGCCGATCATCTCGGTGTGGATGCCGAGATCGTGCTTGTGGGTCAGCTGCATCACCACCGCGTCAGGAATGCCGCCGTAGCCGATCTGCAGCGTGGAGCCGTCGTCGATGAGATCCGCGACATACTTGCCGATGGCTTCCTGCACCGGTCCGATGGTCGGCAGGCCGACCTCGAGGATCGGCTCTTCATTCTCGACCAGCGCAGTGATCTGGGAAATGTGAATGTGGCAGTTGCCAAAGGCGTAGGGTACGTTCGGATTGACTTCGACAATAACCGCTCGTGCCTTGCGGATCGCGGCCATCGTGTAGTCGGCGGCAATGCCCAGCGAGAAATAGCCGTGCTTGTCCATCGGCGAGACCTGCGTGAACACGACTTCCGCTGGCATCAGGCCACGGTCGATCAGCTGCGGCATCTCGGAGAAATAGCTGGGCGTGAAATCCACGACCCCTTCGCGGAAGCCGGGGCGGGTGGCGCCACTGAAGAAGTAGGCGACGTGACGGACGTGCTCGGCGGTGCTCGGATCGAGGTAGCCGAACTTGCGTACGGAGAGGATCTGCGACACCTTCACGTCGTGGAAGTCACGCCGCTGCTCGGAGAGGGCGCCGAGCAGCGCAGGCGGCTCGGCGACGGCGGTCGGTACGACGACGGTGTCACCGTTGCGGATATGACGGATCGCTTCTGCGGCGGTGGTTCGCTTGGCGGCGTATTGATCCTGGAAACTCATTGACTTTTCTCCCTTGGTAATCGTTTTAGTGCAGATTAGACCACGCTCCCGTGGTCCAAGCTGTACTCGATTGTAAAGCCGGTCCGTACTTTTCCGTATGGGCCGGATCAAGGAAGATTTGCGCGATGTGCGCTCAGGGTAGCGCCGACAGATTGCGTCCCAGGCAGGTGCGATGGCGGCCGTCCACCCGTTCGGCAAACCAGGCGGTCGTCAGCTTGCGCTGAATCTTCGGGCTCTTTAGGTCGATCTGCGGCAGCATCTCCCGCGGCAGGCGGGCGCCCGAGGCCTCGGCGAGGGCAAAGACCTTGGCGTAGAGCGGTGTCTGTGCGAACTGCCAGGTCTTCTCGAGGCGCAGGTCGCGCGCAATGTCCGTACGGGACATGCCGAGGCGCCCGGCAATGGACTGCAGGGTCGTCAGTGTCGTGCTCGGTTCCGTTGACGGGGCACCGTCCACGTAGCGCAGCAGGTCGCCGTCCAGTGCCATCGGCTGGCCGCTGAGGTGGACCACGGCGTTCTGGAAGGCGACGTTACGGCTGCTGTAGCGGCCGGCGTTGAAGTCGGCGAAGCGATACAGGATCTTGCCGTAGGGCGCAGGATAGTCGAGCAGGATCGCGATGCCGAAATAGACGCCACCCCGGCGTGTGAACACCTCGGTGCGTACGCTGCCCTGGCGTGGGTAAGGATAGGGTTTCTCCCGCACCTGCTCCTCGGCGAAGGCGACACTGACCTGCATCGGGCCGCCGGTGCGCACCGGGTTGTAGCCGCCGAGCAGGGACTTGCCATTGGGCAACTCGGAGATCATGTCCTCGAAGAGGGCATTCATCTGCTTCTCTGTGCGCAGCGCATCGACCCTTGCCTTGTAGCTGCGGCCGTCCGGCGAGGTCTTCAGGAAAGCGGTGTCCACCAGCAGCTTGGGCAGATGCACACGTTCGCGCCGGCTGTCGATTTCCTTCCACACGATGTGCGACAGGCCGGGCACCGCGGGGTCGGCCTGGAAGCTGGACTCCTGTTCGATGACGGCGATGGCGGCGCAGATGTTGTCCGGTGTCGGCGGGATGCGCAGCGTCGAGAAGGCCGTGAAGATGTCGGCAGCCCAGCCGTCGCGATCCTTGGCGCCCGGCGGAATGAAGCGGGCCACCAGCGCTCGCCCTTCACGTTCGCCTAGGTTGGCGACGGGGACGGCGGTCTGGGGGGGCTTCGGTGCGATCGGCGGTGCTGCGGGCGGCATTGCCGGCACGGCTTGCGGAATCGGGCGGGGGATGTCCGGTGCCGGCAAGGGGCGTGCGGGTAGTGTGGGCTCGACCGGAGGAGGAAGCCGGGGGGATGGGCGGGATTCGACGGGGGTGTTGCCGGTGGCGCAACCGGCGAGCAGGGCGAGGCTGGCCAGCAGCCCTCCCAGCAGGGCTGGCGAGCGGATCACGATTGATCGCGCTGCTTTTCCGCCTCGGCGATGCGTCCCAGGTTGCGGGTGTAGTAGGCCGCGTAACCGAGGCCCAGCAGGGCCATGACACCGGTCAGCAGTACCGGGCCTTCGGCGGGTTGGCCGGCCAGTACGTTGGTGATGAAGGAGTAGCCGAGCACGGCAGCTGCGGCGAAGCCGCCGACGATGCGGACGACGGCAAAGGTCTTTTGCTGCTTCAGGGTGGGAGCGGGCATGAACTGGACGGGGCCAAGCAGATTGAGGCCGCGAGGATCGGACTTCTCCTCGCGGACGTCAAGTTGCGTTGCTTACAGCAGGCCGCGACCGAGCCAGTAGCCGCCGGCGGCAATGACCGCCGAGCAGGGAATGGTCAGGATCCAGGCCCACACGATGCTGCCGGCAATCCCCCAGCGCACGGCCGCGGTACGGCGCACCGAGCCGACGCCGACGATGGCGCCGGTGATTGTATGGGTCGTGGAAACCGGAACGCCGAGTGCGGTGGCAATGAACAGGGTGATCGCGCCGCCAGTCTCAGCGCAGAAGCCACCCACCGGCTTGAGTTTGGTGATGCGCTGCCCCATGGTCTTGACGATGCGCCAGCCGCCGAACAGGGTGCCAAGGCCGATGGCCATGTAGCACAGCACGACGACCCACATCGGGACCGGATCGCCCTGAGCGGTCACGCCGGCGGCGATCAGCAGCATCCAGATGATGCCGACCGTTTTCTGGGCATCGTTACCGCCGTGCCCAAGGCTGTACAGGCCTGCCGACAGGAGTTGCAGTCGCCGGAACCATTTGTCGACCCGGCGCTGGGTCTTGTTGCGGCACACCCATGCGACGATGACGAGGATCAGCGAGCCGAGCACGTAACCGAAAAGCGGCGAGAGGATGATGAAGGCGACCGTTTTCCAGATGCCTGCGCCGATCAGCGTGCCGGTGTTGCCAGCCTTGGCAATCGCGGCGCCGACGATGCCGCCGATGAGGGCGTGGGAGGAACTCGACGGAATGCCGTAGTACCAGGTGACGATGTTCCAGGCGATGGCGCCGACGAGGGCCCCGAAGATCAGGTAGTGGTCCACCGCCGAGGGCTCAATGATGCCCTTGCCGACGGTGCTGGCCACCTTCAGCTGGAAGACGAACAAGGCAATGAAGTTGAAGGTGGCAGCCCAGGCTACGGCCTGATGGGGCTTGAGCACGCCGGTGGAAACGACGGTGGCGATGGCATTCGCGGCGTCGTGAAAGCCATTCATGAAGTCGAAAAGCAGGGCGACGACCACGAGCCCGGCAATGACCCACAGGCCGATCTGTACGTGTTCCATGGATGCGCTCAGGCGTTTTCGAGCACGATGCCTTCGACGATCTTGGCGACGTCCTCACAGCGATCGGTGATGGATTCGAGCTGCTCGTAGATGGCCTTGAGCTTCATGACCTGCAGTGCGTCGCGTTCGTCACGGAAGAGCTTGGACATGGCGCCGCGCATGATGCGGTCGGCGTCGGTTTCGAGGCGGTCGATTTCCTGGCAGGTCTGCAGGATCGCGCTGGCGTTGTCCATGTTGGCGATCAGGCCGACGACGATCTTGACCCGCGTGCAACAGGACAGGCTGACGTTGGCCAGTTGCAGGGCTTCCGGGGTGATGCGCTGGATGTGGTAGAGCGTGGTGCACTCGGCAACGTCCTGGACGGTGTCGAGAATGTCGTCCATGGCGTTGATGAGACCGTGGATTTCGTCGCGGTCGAGTGGCGTGATGAAGCTCTTGTGGAGTTGGGCGATGGTTTCGTGGGTGATCTTGTCTGCGGCTTGCTCGATCGCCTCGATGTTGGCGATGTGTTGTTCCGCGCCATCCAGATCCTGCATCAGCGCGACAAGGGCTTCGCCGCCACGGACGATTTGTTCCGCGTGGCTGTTGAAGAGTTCAAAAAAGCGCCCCTCCTGGGGCAGCAGGCGTCCGAACATGTGTAATTGTTACCAGGTGATGACGGTAACTTTACATTTTATCAGACGCTTAGCGGCTTCACGAAGGGGGCTTTGTGGAAGTGTGGGGCGAATGCAACGGATGCCAGCCTGTCAAAGCGTTCTGAGTGGCGGTGGCGTCCGTGATCGATCAGGTGGTGAAAATGCTGATGGATTGCATCAGGGCTTCGGCTTGCGCGGTTTGAAACCGCCACCTTCGCGATTGAAATTGCCGCCGTCACGGTTGAAGCCTTCCTTGCGGAAGGGCTTCTTCGGCGGAGCGCCACGGCCGCCGGGCCCACCGGGGCCCGGGCGACCACGTTCGCGGCTGGCTTCCTCGGGGCTGGCCAGGCGGAGGTTCAGCGGCTGCTGACGGACCCGCGCGCGGCGCAGGATCTGGACCACCTCGTTGGGCAGATCAGCCGGCAGTTCGACCGTGCTGTAGTCCTCGAAGAGATTGATCTGGCCGATGAAGCGGCTCTCGATGCCGGCCTCGTTGGCGATGGCGCCGACGATGTCCTTCGGCGAGGCCATGTGCTCGCGGCCCACATCGATGCGGTAGCGGGCCAGTCGGCCTTCGGCGAAGTCGCGACGACGCTCGAGGATTTGGCCGCGGTTCTCGCGCGGTTCGCGGGCGTCGCGCGGGGCACGGGGCTCGGGCTTGCCGGCGGCGAGCTGGGCGATGTCGGGCCGGCCGGTGTCAGGCATCTGCAGTGGGCGATCCCTCTGGGCCAGGAAGGCCAGCGCGGCGGCGATCTCGTGGACG
The DNA here is from genome assembly GCA_018241685.1 of Pseudomonadota bacterium. Lineage (GTDB taxonomy): Bacteria > Pseudomonadota > Gammaproteobacteria > Burkholderiales > Rhodocyclaceae > Zoogloea. The sequence goes on along the minus strand of JAFEDJ010000031.1, from coordinate 90,840 downwards.
CTGGCGTCGTGCTTCTCTTCCATGCCGGCGATCACGTCGAGGAAGAAGTTGAGGTCCTCGGATTCCAGCACCTCGGAAACCTGTTGCCGGAAGGCGGCGACGCGCTTGTCGGCGACGGCCTCGCGGCTCGGCAGCTTGAGCAGTTCGATCGGCTGGCGGGTGGCGCGCTCGATCTGGCGCAGCAGGTGGTTTTCCCGCGGGGCGACGAAGAGGATCGCGTTGCCGGCGCGGCCGGCACGGCCGGTACGGCCGATGCGGTGCACGTAGGCTTCGGTGTCGTACGGGATGTCGTAGTTGATGACGTGGCTGACGCGCGGCACGTCGATGCCGCGAGCGGCCACGTCGGTGGCGACGACGATGTCGAGGGTCTTGTTCTTGAGCTGTTCGATGACCCGCTCGCGCAGCTGCTGGGTCATGTCGCCATTGAGGCAGGCGGCGGCATAACCGCGTGCTTCCAGCTTTTCGGCCAGTTCGACGGTGGCGGTCTTGGTGCGTACAAAGACGATGGCGGCGTCGAAGTCATCCTCGACTTCGAGGATGCGGGTCAGCGCGTCGAGCTTGTGGGCGCCGGCGATCTGCAGGAAGCGCTGGCGGATCGTGGACACGGTGGCGGTGGCCGCCTTGATCTTCACCTCCTTCGGCTCGCGCAGGTAGCGGTGCGCAACCCGGCGGATGGCGTCCGGCATGGTGGCCGAGAACAGGGCGGTCTGGCGCTCGGCGGGCGTGTGTTCGAGGATCCACTCCACGTCGTCGATGAAACCCATGCGCAGCATTTCGTCGGCTTCATCGAGGACCAGCGTGGTCAGGCCGTCGAGGTTGAGGCTCTTGCGCTCGATGTGGTCCATCACGCGGCCGGGCGTGCCGACCACCACGTGGGCGCCGCGCTGCAACTGGCGAAGCTGGACGACCATGCTCTGGCCGCCGTAGATCGGCAGCACATGGAAGCCCGGCATCTTGCTGGCGTAGCGCTGGAAGGCTTCGGCCACCTGGATGGCCAGTTCGCGGGTGGGGGCGAGCACCAGCACTTGCGGGCTGCGCTTGCCGATGTCGACGCGGTCGAGGGCGGGTAGTGCGAAGGCGGCCGTCTTGCCGGTGCCGGTCTGGGCTTCGCCGAGGATGTCATGGCCGGCGAGCAGATGCGGGATGCAGGCGGCCTGGATGGGGGAGGGGGTTTCGTAGCCGATCTCGGCCAGGGCCTCGAGAATCGGGGCCTGGAGGTCGAGCTGGTCGAAGCGTTCGATGGAAGCGGTCATGGGAGCGGGACGCGGGCCGGGTGATGGGTGAAGCGGTCTTGGGCCCGGAAAAAAGAAGCGGCTTCAGAGGAAACCGCGATTTTACCGGAAGCGCACCCGGCCGTGCCGTTGCCCCATCACGCTTTGTTTACGGTTTTAGCATCCTGACCGAAAAGAATCTTCCTCGATTCGTCATCTACCGTCGGTGCCTTGTTGATGTTTTCGGCGAGCGCATAGGCGCGGATGGTTGCCGGACGCTGCCGGATGGCCTCGAACCAGCGCTGCAGATTGGGGAAATCTTCCAGCCGCTGGCCCTGGCGTTCGTGGGGGACGATCCACGGATAGCAGGCCATGTCGGCGATCGAATAGTTGGTGCCGGCGATGAAGTCGCGGCCTTGCAGCTGCTTGTCGAGGACGGCGTAGAGGCGGGCGGTTTCCTTGACGTAGCGTTCGATGGCGTAGGGAATCGGCTGCGGTGCGTACTGCACGAAGTGGTGATTCTGCCCGGCCATCGGTCCGAGGCCACCCATCTGCCAGAACAGCCACTGCAGCGTGGTGATGCGGGTACGCGCGTCGGAGGACAGGAACTGACCAGTCTTCTCGGCCAGGTACAGCAGGATGGCACCGGACTCGAAGATGGAGATCGGCTCGCCGCCATCCGCCGGCGTGGTGTCGACGATGGCGGGAATGCGGTTGTTGGGGGCGATGCGCAGGAAGTCCGGCTGGAATTGCTCTCCCTTGCCGATGTTGATCGGCACGATGCGGTAGGGCAGGCCGGATTCTTCCAGGAAGAGGGTGATCTTGTGGCCGTTGGGCGTGGTCCAGTAATGGAGGTCGATCATCGCACGGTTCTTTCAGGCGTTAGGGCGTCGTTCGTCGGATAGCACCCAGCTGGCGTCCAGGTTGCGGATCGGTATGCCCGTGTCGGTGGGGATGCGTCCGGAAAGCTGGAGCTGCAGGTAGCGCATGCAGGAGACACGGAGGAAGGAGCTAAAGTTCGCGTGCTCGTCGAGCCGGCCGCTTGCGATGAGTTCGTCGTAGAGTTTGCTGACCAGCTGCGGAACGCTGAGGCCGTCCCGCTCGCTGATTTCCTCCAGCACGTTCCAGAACAGGTTTTCCAGGCGCAGGCTGGTGGCAACGCCGCGCAGGCGGATCGAGCGGCTGCGGCCGGCGTACAGGTCGGGGTCGGCGTTGATGAAGATCTGGCACATGCTGCGATGACTCCGTTAACGGGAACACCCCCGCCAGGCCATTCTAGGCCGGGTGGGGGCATCGCGCCGAAGGGGATGGCTCAGTGGCTGATCCGCGTGCCGAGTACCGTCAGGAACTGGGCGATCCAGGCCGGATGGGCCGGCCAGGCAGGGGCTGAGACCAGGTTGCCGTCGGTGACGGCCTGGTCCACCGGGATGTCGGCATAGGTGCCGCCGGCCAGTTCCACTTCGGCCCGGCAAGCGGGGTAGGCGGAGCAGGTCCGTCCTTCGAGTACTCGGGCTCCGGCCAGCAGTTGGGCGCCATGGCAGATGGCGGCAACCGGCTTGTTGGCGGTGAAGAAGTGACGGACCGCTTCGACGACTGCCGGATACATGCGCAGGTATTCCGGCCCGCGCCCGCCAGGAACCACCAGCGCGTCGTAATCTTCGGCGCGGATGTCGGCAAAGGTCGCGTTCAGGGCAAAATTGTGGCCGCGCTTCTCGGTGTAGGTCTGATCGCCCTCGAAGTCATGAATGGCGGTGGCGATGGTGTCACCGGCCTTCTTGTCGGGGCATACGGCGTGCACGGTGTGGCCGACGGCGAGCAGGGCCTGGAACGGCACCATGGTTTCGTAGTCTTCACAGAAGTCGCCGCAGATCATCAGGATTTTCTTGGGCATGCCAGTCTCCTCGGTGGTGGGTAGGGTGGAGAAAGTGTGGCGATGGAGGACGGGCTACGGGTGGTAACCGGTTACCGCGCCCCCGAATAGGGTCCGGCATCGCGATCGGACGCGGACAAGATGAACACGTGGAAAGGATTGACTGGATGGATTTCGTAATTGTTCCGCCGCCGGTGGTGGTGGTGCCGGTGGTCGGCAAGGATGCGTCTTTCCCGGTGCGCCGGGTGTATTGCGTCGGGCGCAACTACGCCGCCCATGCCCGTGAAATGGGCTCGGACCCGACGCGGGAGCCGCCGTTCTTCTTCTGCAAGCCGGCTGATGCGGTGGTGCCGGTGGCCCAGGGCGCGACGCTCGAGCTGCCTTATCCGCAGGCGACGGCCAATCTCCATCATGAGATCGAACTCGTCGTGGCGATCGGCAAGGGCGGGGCGGACATTCCCGTGGACGAGGCCTTGTCCTACGTGTGGGGTTACGGGGCTGGCCTCGACATGACGCGTCGCGACCTGCAGTTTGCGCTGCGCGACAAGGGGCGTCCGTGGGAGCTCGGCAAGGCGTTCGACCAGGCGGCGCCCATTTCCCCGTTGGTGCCGGCGTCCGTTGTGGGGCATCCGGGCAAGGGCGAGGTGTGGCTGAACGTAAACGGCGAGTCCCGTCAGAGGGGCGACGTGTCGGACATGATCTGGTCGATGGCCGAGATTATCTCCAATTTGTCCACGTATTTCCGGCTGGAGCCGGGCGATCTGATTTTTACAGGCACGCCGGAAGGCGTTGGCCCCGTCGTGGCTGGTGACCTCATCGAGGCGGGTGTGGAAGGCGTCGGCAGCCTGGCGGTGCGGATCGTCTAGCCGGAGTCAGGCATGGCGGCGCTGCCTGGCGCCGCCATGCCTGGGCTTACTCGGAGCGCAGTGCGTCGGCCCAGCAGTTGGGCGTTTCGAACAGGCGCACGCGCTCGAGGCGCAGGTGGTTGCCGTAGCTGTCCCGGTAGAGGGGATCGAGGATGCGGAAGGCCTCTGCGGCCAGGTTCTCGGCAGTCGGCACTACGTCAAGGATGACGGTCTTGTGGCCGGGCATGCTCTGCAGGAAGTCCACCACGGCGGTGTCGTGGCGATAGGCCAGGAAGGCGTGATCCCACACATCCACCACATATTGCTTGGCGATGGCCTTCACGTCGGCAAAATCCATCACCATGCCGTTAACCGGTGTGCCGGCGGCCTGGATGATGTCGCCGGAGAGGGTGATCTCCAGTCCGTAACGATGGCCGTGCAAGTGACGGCATTGGCTGGCGTGGTCGGGGATGCGGTGGCCCGCGTCGAAGTCCAGGCGGCGCGTGATACGCATGGGGAGCACCGGGTAAACAAAAAAGGTCCCGTATTATACGCGCCTCGTTTTTGGAGCCGGATAGTGCCATGAACACCAGGCAGCAGATGCTGACCGTGACGGATCACAACCGCAGCTACATCGACATGACCTATGTTTACCCGGTCGTGTCCAGGCGGGCGCGGGGCGTCTCGGTGGGAATCAACCTGAATCCGAACAATGCTTGCAACTGGCACTGCGCCTATTGCCAGGTTCCCGGCCTGGTACGCGGTGCGGCGCCCGAGATCGACGAGGCGCTGCTGGCGCGTGAGCTGACGGGTTTCCTGCATGAATTGGCTTATGGCCAGTTCATGGTCGAGCACGTGCCGGAGGAGGCGCGCGTGATTCGCGACATCGCATTCTCGGGCAACGGGGAGCCGACGAGCTGTACGACCTTCTCGAATATCGTCAGGCAGGTCGTACATATCCGCAACGAAGCCGGGTTGGCGCACGTGCCGATACGTCTGATCACCAATGGCAGTCAGGTGGACAAGCCCGATGTGCAGGCAGGGTTGCGCCTGCTCGCCGAGGCGGATGGGGAGGTGTGGTTCAAGCTGGACGCGGGTACGCAGGCCGATATTGCGCGCATCAACGGCGTCAGTATTCGACCCGAGTCGCATGCACGGCGGCTGGCGCTGTGTGCGTCGCTATGTCCGACTTGGGTGCAGACCTGCATGGTCCGCTGGGATGGCGAGGCGCCGTCCGCGGAGTTTGTAGGCCGCTATGTCGAGGTGCTGGAGCAGGCGGGCTTGGCTTCCCTGAAGGGTGTGCTGCTATATGGCCTTGCCCGTCAGTCCTTTCAGCCTGAGGCAATTCACCTTCAACAGCTCAGTGCCGACGAACTCGAATCGATCGCCGGCAGGCTGAGGCAGAAAGGGCTGGCCGTGACAGTCAGCCCTTGAGGCTCGTACCTGCTCAGTGAGCGACGCGCTCTTTCTTCTTGGCGCGGGCTTCCTTCTTCAGCGTCTTGAACAGCTCAGGGTTGGTGGACTTCAGGTACTCCACCACTTCGACGTCATCCTTCTTGATCTTGCTAATGTCCACCTGTTCGATATGAACCAGGCGGAGCAGGGCTTGTACCGGACGCGGAATGTTGCGGCCGCTTTCATAACGGGAGCCACCGCTCTGGGTAACGCCGATCTTGGACCAGAACTGGGACTGGTTCAAACCGAGCTTACGACGGATTTCGCGCACATCAACTTTTTCAGTAGTCTTCATTTTTGCCATCCTCAAGGGGTTGTTCACTCTGTCAGTCTTTACAACAGACTAGCTGCTGTCTGATATAACTTTCGTTATATGTCGGAAAGTATAGATCACTACTCGCAACACATACAACGCCATATTTGCATGGACTAGGGTTTTCCACAGCAATTTTTCGTGACATGGCACACATCGTTACGGAAAAATCTGTGGGGCTGCACGTCGCGGCGATATCCGTTAAGATCACGGGTTTCCCATATCCTCACTTCTTAGAAGTCAAGATGGCGCTCATAGTTCAGAAATATGGCGGCACTTCCGTCGGTAACCCCGAGCGGATCAAGAACGTGGCCAAGCGGGTCGCGAAGTTCCAAGCCCAGGGACACCAGCTGGTGATCGTCCTGTCCGCGATGAGCGGCGAGACCAATCGCCTGATTGCGCTGGCCAAGGAAGTCAGCACGAATCCCAGCCCCCGCGAGCTCGACGTGGTGATCTCCACCGGCGAGCAGGTCACCATCGGCTTGCTGTGCATGGCGCTCGAAGAGCTGGGCATCAAGGCACGCAGCTACACCGGCGGCCAGGTGCGCATCCTGACCGACGACTCCTACACCAAGGCGCGCATCCTCGACATCGACGGCGACAACATCCGCCGCGATCTGGATGCTGGCGCGGTCGTGGTTGTGGCGGGTTTCCAGGGGGTAGATGAGGCCGGCAACATTACTACGCTGGGCCGTGGCGGTTCCGACACCACCGGCGTTGCGCTGGCGGCAGCCATCCAGGCCGATGAATGCCAGATCTACACCGACGTGGACGGCGTATACACCACCGACCCGCGCGTCGTGCCGGAAGCCCGCAAGCTGGACACCATCACCTTCGAAGAGATGCTGGAAATGGCCAGCCTGGGTTCCAAGGTGCTGCAGATCCGCTCCGTGGAATTTGCCGGCAAGTACAAAGTGAAGCTTCGTGTTCTCTCCAGCTTTCAGGAGGAAGGTGAGGGCACCCTGATTACCGTTGAGGAAGACAAGAACATGGAACAGCCGATCATCTCCGGCATTGCTTTCAATCGCGACGAAGCCAAGATTACCGTGCAGGGCGTGCCGGACAAGCCGGGCATCGCCTACCAGATCCTCGGCCCGGTGGCGGATGCCAATGTCGATGTGGACATGATCATCCAGAATGTCGGCCATGACGGCACCACCGACTTCTCCTTCACCGTCAGCCGCGGCGATTTCGATAAGACCAACAAGATCCTCGAGCAGGTCCAGGGCCACATCGGCGCCCGCGAGATCCAGGGCGACCGTACGATGGCCAAGGTGTCCATCGTCGGCGTCGGCATGCGCTCCCACCCGGGCGTCGCGTCGCGCATGTTCCGCACGCTGGCCGAGGAAGGCATCAACATCCAGATGATCTCCACTTCCGAGATCAAGATCTCGGTTGTCATCGACGAAAAGTACCTCGAACTGGCTGTCCGCGTGCTGCACCGCGCTTTCGGCCTCGATCAAGCGCAATCTTGATTTGACAAAGAGCTGCAGCATGTCTACAATGCGCAGCTCTTGACGGGAGAGTTGGCCGAGAGGTCGAAGGCACTCCCCTGCTAAGGGAGCATGCGAGCTAAAACTTGCATCGAGGGTTCGAATCCCTCACTCTCCGCCAAGACCAGTTTCAAGCAAAAAGCCCTGAGCAATCAGGGCTTTTTGCTTTTCTGCATTTGAATTTCACGCATGGGCCGGCGGATTGATTTTCGCGCTTCCCTACGGTGGCTGGACAACGTTCTTTGGGAAAAGTCACAGGGTCCGCCTCTGGTTGAAAATCAGGCTGCTTTTCCATGGGTGCCGCCTGCCTCAAATCGCCCGAAGCGCAAGGCCAGGGTTGGCAGCACCAGCAGGTTGAGCAGGGTCGAGGTGACGATGCCGCCCAGGATGATGATGGCCATCGGTCCCTCGACCTCGTTGCCCGGCTCGCCGCTCTGCAGGGCCAGCGGCAGGAGGCCGAGGCCGGTAACCAGGGCGGTCATCAAGATCGGCGCGAGGCGTTCGGTGGCCCCGAGCAGCGCCGTTTCCAGGTTCCACGCGTGCCCTTCCTCCCGCACCAGATATTGGTAGTGGGAGATGAGCATGATGGCATTGCGCAGGGTGATGCCGAACAGTGTCACGAAGCCCACCAGTGAGCCGAGGGAGAGCAGGCCACCGGTGGCGAAGGCCAGCACCAGGCCGCCGACCAGCGCAAAGGGCAGATTGGTCATGACCAGCAGCATGCTGCGCGTACTCCTCAGCGCCAGGTAGACCAGGATGCCGATGGCGACCGCGGCCACGCCGAAATCGACCAGCAAGTCCTGCCGTGCCTGGGCTTGAGCCTGGGCTTCGCCGGCGAAAGCGAAGAAGTAACCCCGGGGCAGTTTCAGATCGGTGCTCAGGCGCTGTCGGGTCGCGGCGACGACTTCCTCCACGGTGCGCCCGGCCACCTGGGCGGTCACCGTCTGGAGGCGTTGGCCACCGCTGTGGAGGATGAGGTAACGCCCTTCCGTTTCGCGGATGTCGGCCAGCCGGCGCAGCGGAACGGTCATCCCTGCTGCATTGCGCAGCGGCAGATCGCCGACGCTGGCCGGGTTGCGCCGGGCTGCTGCTGCCAGCACGACGGTGACGTTGCTGACCGCGTTGCCCTCGTACACCTGGGCGACATCGGTGCCCTGGTAGGCAGTCTGGATGGCTTCAAGCACATCCAGAGGGGCGAAGCCCCAGCGGGCGAGCTGGTCCTGGCGCAGGCGCACCGATAACTGAGGCAGCATCGGTGGCGACTGTTGTGTCACGCCGCTTGCGCCTGGAACGGTGGCCAGGATGCTCTGGGCTTGGCGGGCCAGGCCGTCCAGCACATCCAGGTCCGCCCCGAAAATGTTCAGGATGATGGGGGCCGTGTAACCGGACAGGGTTTCCTGGATGCGCTCGGTGAGGAAGGTCTCCGAGGTGAAGGTGAGGCCGGCGAATTGGCCCAGGATTTCGCGCATGCGTGCCTGGGTCGCCTCCTGGGCCTCGGCATCCAGCCCAGGCACCAGGTCCACCTCGAACTCGCTGTACTGGGGGCCCAGCACATCCACACCGCGTGCGGTGCGGCCGGCGCGCTGGGCCACGCTACGGATGTTGGGTACCTCAAGCAGGGCCTTGCTGACCTGAGCACCGATGCGCAGGGCCTCCTGCAGGGATGTGCCGGGCGTGGCACGCATATGCACGATGACGTGCCCCTCGCGCAGTTCCGGCAGGAACTCCATGCGCAGGAAGGGCAGGGTTGCCAGCGCCATCACGGCCAGGCCGGCCAGGGCGAGCACGACGGTGCGCCCGTGTGCCTCGACATGCATGAGCAGTCGGGCGTAATGCGCCTTGAGCCAGACATAGAGCCGGGGCTCCTCCACATCCTCGTCCCGGGCCGCCAGCAGCAGGTAGCACAGAGCCGGCGTCAGGGTCAGCGCCACGACGAGGGACGACAGGATGGCCAGCAGGTAGGCGAGGGCCAGCGGCGCGAACAGGCGGCCGGCCACGCCGGTCAGGCTCAGCACCGGCAGGAAGACCGCGGCGACGGTGAAGGTGGCGTAGATCACCGCGCCGCGCACCTCGGTGGATGCCCGCACGACCACCTGCAGCGCGGTGAGCGGGTAGCCCAGGCGCCGGTTCTCGCGCAGGCGCCGGTAGATGTTCTCCACGTCGATGATGGCGTCGTCCACGACCTCGCCTAGCGCAAGGGCGAGGCCACCCAGGGTCATGGTGTTGAGCGCCACGCCCATGTGGTGGAGGATGACGATGGCCGCCAGCAGCGAAAGGGGAATGGCCGTCGCCGAGATGAAGGCGGTACGCGCGTTGAACAGGAAGAGGAACAGCACCAGGACCACCATGCCGGCGCCGAGCAGCAGAGCTGCACGCAGATGGTTCGTCGCCGCCACGATGAAATTGGCCGGCCGGAACAGGTCCGCATGCAGTTCGATGTCCTGGGCCGCCAGCACGGGGCGCAGGCTGTCCAGCGCCGCGTCGAGCTCGCGGGTCACCGACACGGTGTCGGCGCCGTACTGGTTGCTGACCATCAGGATCACGCCGGGCCGGCCCTGCACGTTGGCGCCGCTGAACGGCACCTCGCTGCCGAGAGCGACCGTGGCCACATCCGCCAGTCGCACGACGCTGCCGTTCTGTGTCCGCAGCATGACCTGGCCAAGCTGCGCTGCCGATGTGGCCTGGGCCTCGGTGGTGAGGACGATGCGCTGGTTGGCGGTGTCGAGCACGCCGGCGCCGCGGACGCCGGTCGCTCGCTGCGCGGCGGCCACGACATCCTGCAGCGACAAGCCGAGGCGTACGAGCTTTTCCGGTATCACCTGAACTTGGTACTGCTTCACATCACCACCATAGATGCCCACGTCGGAGACGCCGGGGCGGCCCAGCAGGCGGGGCTTCAGCGTCCACTCGGCAAAGCTGCGCAACTCCATCTGCGACCTGGAGCCGGATGTCAGTCCGATGCCCAGCACCTGGGTGGTGGCGGAACTCAGCGCGGTCATCCGTGGGCTGCGCACACCCGCGGGCAGCTCGCCGGCCAGTGCCGCCAGCTGTTCGCTGACCAGCTGGCGGGCACGCCAGATGTCCGTCGCGTCGCTAAAGGTGAGCGTGATGACGGAGACGCCCTGGATCGATTGGGAGCGCATGGAGGCGAGGCCCTTGGCACCGCCGAGGACGTTCTCGACGCGCTGGGTGACCAGCTGCTCCACCTGCTCGGCCGACAGGCCCGGCGCTTCCGTCTGCACGGTGACCAGCGGCGGCGTGAACTCGGGGAAGACGTCGAGCCGGGACTGGCTCAAGGCATACACGCCGTAACCAAGCAGCAGGCAGGCCAGGGCGACCATCACGCCACGCAGGCGGACGGCGGAGTCGATGAGGGCGGTCAGCATCACGGGCGAGGGCGTGTCAGTCGTTGTCCGTCTGTCCGGCCGTCGCGGGCCGCGACTCCTCGGACAGCAGCAGCTGCGCGCCGCGTACGACGACCTGTTCGCCGGCCGTAAATGTGTGCGTCACGATGAAGTCTCCGTCCCGGGGCTGGCCGGCATCGATCGGGCGTCGCGCGAAACGTGACTCGGCAATCTGCACGTAGGCCCACGGCTGGCCGCCGTACCAGACGATGGCGTCGGCCGGAATGCGTACGCCGGCGGCGCCCGGTGCATGGGCGCTCAGGCGTAAACCGGCGGGCAGATCGGCGATCGTGCGATAGAAATGTGCCTGTCCGTGGAAGGCAGCATCGGCCTGTGGGGACGGCGATACGCGTCGGGCTTCGAGGGGCGGCATGCCATCGCTGGTGATGAAGACCACCGGCGGCGCTTCGGTCGTCGGCGGCACGAGACGCAGCAGGGCTTCGCGCCGTGCCAGCAGGGGCGCGAGCGCACGGCCTCCCTGGCTGCCGGCCCAGCCGGCGATGACCGTGCCGAACTGGTTGCGCAGCGCGCTGTTGACGCTGCCGAGGGCTGCCTGGGCAGCGCGCGACCTGGCGTTTGCCGCCGCATCGGCGGTACGGGCGGCCTCCAGCGCCTTGAGCGAAGCGGTGCCGCCATCCTGGTACAGGGCTTCGACGCGGGCCTGCTCGGCGCGCGCGGCCGCGAGGGCGGTGTCGGCGGCCGCCAGATCTGCCGCGGCGGCATCGCGGCGACTGGCCAGATCCATGAGAGGCTGCAGATCGACCACCGTGCCGTAGAACTCTGCGCCGCTACCCGCGCCGGCTGGGGCGAGCGCGGTGGTCCGGATGTCGTTGTGTGCCTGCATGGCCTTGTCGAGGGTTAGCACGGTGAAGCCATCTTCCATTGCCACGCGCGAAGGGATGGCGGCGCTCTCCTGTTCGGCCTCGCGGCCTTCTTCTGCGCGGGACTGCAGGAAACCAGCCACGCTCAGTCCAAGCACCAATAGCGGTATGAGCACCAGCGAGGCGCGTCTGAGGGTCTTGTTGGGCATCATCACTTCAGGTTGCGATTGTCGTCCGCCGCCATGGCGAGGGGCTGTTGCAGGGCGTCTTCCAGGCGTCCCACCGCGCTTTGCAGTTGCAGGCGGACGTCTAGCGCAGACAGGCGGGCTGCCAACTGCAGCCGCTCGGCCAGGACCACTGCCAAGCGGTCCTCCTGGCCCGCGGCGAAGGCCTTGTGCAGGCGCGAAAGCTGGCGTGTCTGTTCGGCGAGCTGGGTTTCCCGTTGTCGTAGACTCTCTTGTGCGCCGAGGCATTCAGTCATCGCGGCGTCCGTCTCCACCAGGGCCTGGCTTTCCAGTAGATGGATGTGTGCCTCGGCCTCCCGGCGCCGTCCCCGAGCTTCGGCAATGGGGCCTTCATTGCGGTTGAAGAGCGGTAGTTCCAGGCCACCGAAAGTGAAGCCGGGGCGGCGGGCGCCCTGGTCGAAGGTGTAGCCGGGGCCCAGGGTGATGTTGGGATACTGGCGGGCAATCTCCACTTGCAGCGCGGACTGGCTGGCTTCGAACTGGGCCAGCGCGGCGGCCACGTCGGCGCGATTCAGCAGCGCCTGCCTTTGCAGGGTGCGGGCAGGCAGGGGCGGAAGCGGCTGTTCGAAAGCCGACAGATCCAGCGCCACCGCGCCGAGCGCCGGCAGGCCGATGCCCAAGGCGGTAGCCACGGTAGCGCGGGCGTTGTCGGCCTGGCGCCGGGCGGCCAGTTGTTCGCCCTGGGTTCGCATCAGGCCGAGCTGTTGCTGGCTGACTTCCCAGGCGGAAACGTCGCCCAGCGCACGCCGCCGCTCGAAGCGTTCTGCGATGTCCCGGTCGAGCAGCGCCTGTTGCTGCAGCAGGGTCTCGCGGGCTTCCGCATGCCACAGGGCCAGCAGGGCCGAACGCAGGCGGCTGCGTACGCCCCACGCGGAGGCTGCGAAGCTGAAGCGGGCCGCATCACTGAGTTGCGATGCCTGATTGATGCGGTAAGTGCGACGGCCGCCGGTCTCGATGGGAATATCGAGGGCGAATCCCAGGGTCCAGGGTGATGTGCCGGCCTGGGGATTGAGCGTGCCCTGCAGCGGCAGTTGCAGGGTCGGGTTCGGGTGCTGCGCGGCGGTGAGGCGACCGGCCTCCACCGTTGCCAGGCGCGCGCGGGCGGCCTCCAGCTCCGGGTTGTAATAGAAAGCCGCCAGTGTCAGCGCCTCCAGCCCCCAGCGCTCCGGCGGCTGGGCTGTGCCGTGCTGCGAAAGGTAGCGCTGCAGGTCGGCCGAGTTCAGCGCACGGGTTTCATGGATCTCGGCGATCGCGGCGGCAGACAAGGGCTGCGGATCGAAGCGGTCGGTGGCGCAGGCGCTGAGCACCGCGCAGGAGAGGGCAAGCATGTGCCGGGCCAGCCATGCCGGTCGTGACGTTCCGCGCCCCCACCGGCGCGCGGGCTGTGGCAAACCGCTCATCAAGACATGCCTACCCTGTATAAGAAGATGCCCGGCGGAAGCCGGAAACGCGCAACACTACCGTGAGTGGCGGATTTACTCCAGCACGCAGGCCCCTGGGGCCAGGTATGCGGCCCGTGGAACATTTCCTTCCTTGGTCATGGATTTGGGCGTGCCGGGAAGGGGGCGGTCGAATAAGATGTGCGCCCCCAATGTTTTGCCCGTCGGATACACCGATGGCAGCGTAGATAGGATAGCTATGGATACACCCCCGAACCCGTCGGAAGCCCTGCGCTTCTCCCGCACCTTCAGCGGCAACCGGGTGTGGCTGGCCGTAGGCCGGACCGTACGGATCCGGGGCGACGCGTTCCGGGTCTTCGGTCATCTGCCCGAGAGCTGCCTGGGTCAGGCAAGCCATTGGCGACGCCGGCCGGGCGACGTGCGCGACGCGCTCGAACAGGCCATGCTCAAGGAAGTCGGCGCGGAGTTGGAGTACGCGCTCGAAGCGGCGATCATCGAAATCGGCGCCTACCTGGACGCCTGTGCGGCGGAAGGGCTGCAAGCCAATCTGCGCAAGCTGAAGGAGCTGTGGTCTGGCGGCGATCTGGATCTCTCCACTGTCGGCAAGGGCCTGGCCCAGTCCCTCAACGATCTGCGCGCCAAACAGCGCCACCACGATCTGGCGGAGCAGATCGGGCGGACGCTCAAGCTGTCCGATTATCCGGCCACGTTCCAGGCCGGCCGTCGCACGCGCCGGCTGGTGGCGGTGCTGGGGCCCACCAATTCCGGCAAGACCCACGACGCCTTCGAGCGCCTGGCGACAGCCGCGTCCGGGGTGTACCTGGGGCCGCTGCGCCTGCTGGCGCTGGAGGCCTTCACCCGCCTGAATGAGGAGTTCGGCGTCAGCGCGTCGCTGATCACCGGGGAGGAGCATCGCATCGTCGAGGGCAGCCGCGTGACCGCGTCCACCATCGAGATGCTGGATTCCTCCACGGCGGTGGAGGTGGCGGTCATCGACGAGATCCAGATGCTGGACGACCCGGATCGTGGTTGGGCGTGGACCCAGGCGGTGGTCGGCGCCAATGCCCGCGAGGTGTGGCTGGTTGGGGCCCTGTCGGCGGAGCCGGCCATTACGGCGCTGGCCGCCCGCCTGGGCCTGCCGCTGGAGATCCGGCGCAAGCAGCGCAAGCATCCGCTGGTGGTGGGGCAGGCGCTGGGCAACGATCCGGCGGCCGCGCTGCGGCGGGCCAAGCCCGGCGACGCCTTCATCGTCTTCTCGCGGCGGGACGCCCTCAATCTGCGCGATGACCTGCTGGCCCTGGGAAAGTCGGTGGCCTGCATCTATGGTGCGCTGTCGCCGGAGGTGCGGGAACGGGAGGCACACCGTTTCGCCGGCGGGGATGCAGACATCCTCGTTGCCACCGACGCCATCGGCATGGGGCTCAATCTGCCGATTCGGCGCGTCGTGTTCACCGCTGTGCAAAAGTTTGACGGCACATCACGGGGAACCCTGTCGCCGTCCCTGCTGCAGCAGATCGGCGGTCGCGCCGGGCGCTTCGGTCATCATGACGAGGAGGGGGTCGTGGCGGGCCTCACCCCGGCCGAGCACCGGGTGGTGAGCAGCCTCATGAAAACCCACCAGGAACCACTGGAGGCGAGGGGCTTCCAGATCACCGCGGGTTCGGCCTACCTGGAGCAGATCGCCCAAATGTCGGGCGACCGCCGGCTGGAGGCGCTGCTGTCCCTGTTCCTGCTCCACGCGGACTGTGGCGACGGCTTCTTCACACCCCACATCCCGGAGGAGCAGTTGGCCCGCGCGGCCCAGTTGGACCGCATGAAGAACCTCAGCCTTCATCAGAAGCATGTGTTCTCGATGGCGCCAATGGCATCCCAGAACGAGACGATCGACGGAGTGTGGCGCGACTGGGCTTACGGTGCCAACAAGGGCAAGACCATCGCGCTGGATTTCCTGCCTCAGTCGCCGCGGCGTGCCTCTCTGGAAGAGGCGGAAACCACCGTGCGTCTGTTGGCGGCCTATCGCTGGTTTGCCTATCGTCTTCCGGAACTGTTCGTGGATCTCGAACTGGCCGACATGCACTTGGCGCCGTGGATCGCCGCGGTGGATGGCCACCTGCGCAGCCGCCGCCGTCAGGGCGCGGGAGGCGGGCGCAAGGGTGTGCCGAGCTGGTACTGGCCCGTCAGGCGCTGACGGGCAGGTGTTGTTACGTCAGGGCGTCTGCTGATAGACGCTGTACGCGCTCATGACCTTTGGCGGCTTGATACCGCCAGTGATCGGGTCAAACAGGGAAGTGGATTTGGCAGGCTGGTTGGCGAAGCCGGCAGTGCGGTCCTTTGTTGCCTTGGCGCCGACCAGCATATTGGTCCTGGCATCGTAGATGCTCTTCGTCTTGGCGTTGGGTAGGCGGGCCGCTGCCGTATTGTCAATCCGCCCTCCTGTCGAGTCGACGAGCAGCGATCCGTTGCCGGGCCGGAGGCCGGCGCGGGTGCGCTTGCCGGCGGAATCACAGGCACTATAGATGTCGGCGCTTTGCCCGCTCAGGCTGGAGGGATCGGTGGACAGCACGACCCGTCCGGACGCTTCCTGGCGCGAGACGGCGCTGGGCTTGGCATGCCCGGAGATGCCTTGCATGGCGCACATCGTGGCGGATGGTGGGCGCAGATCCTCCGGGCGGACGCCCTCCCGGTTCATCACATTGACACCACCGAAGCCGGCCTGGGCGCCAGGGCCCTTGCGCATGGCCAGCAGCTTCTTGCGGGCCATGAACGAGCTGCTGTTCTGCTGGCTGTTCAAGGCGGACGACGGGGCCCGGCTGGCGAAGCCGGTGTCGAGGGACCACGCGTAGTCGACCGGTGCGAGCAGGATGACAGTCGCGCAAAGTAGGGGTATGACTTGTTTCACGACGGAGACTGGACTATCCGAAAGTGCTAAAACTACCTCAATGCCGTGCGAATGACGAGAAGTTTCTTTGACGACGGTCAATGTAAGTTGCTGTCACGTTTTCGCCATGTGGCGACTCGGATAAAGTATCGATCTTTCTGATACGCGGAATGCACCCCATGGCAGTCGAACTCTTCAATAATGGCAAGCATGCCTGTCTGGCCTTTTACGATCTGGTGGACGAGGAAGCCGACCATGCGGTGCAGTGCAACCAGTTCCTCATTGTCGATGGTGAGCACGGTGCGCTGATCGACCCAGGCGGCAACATGACCTACAACGGCCTGCTGATGTCCATGCAACGCTTCTTTCCATCGCGGGGGCTGGACTACATCTTCGCCACCCACGCCGACCCGGACATCATCGCTTCCCTCAACAAGTGGATGGTGTCCACCCACTGCAAGGTGATGATCTCCCGTCTGTGGACGCGTTTCGTGCCGCACTTCACCACCGGCAAGGATTACTCGGCGCGGATCCTCGGCATCCCCGACGAAGGCATGAACATCCCGCTCGGCGAGAGCAAGATCAAGGCGGTGCCTGCCCACTTCATGCACTCGGAAGGTAACTTCCAGTTTTACGATCCAGTGGCCAAGATCCTGTTCTCGGGAGATATGGGCGCCTCGCTCGTCGACCACCATCAGGCCGCCGAGCCGGTGCGGGATTTCGACGACCATGTTATTACCATGGCCGGCTTCCATCGCCGCTACATGATCTCCAACAAAATCTGCCGCTTCTGGGTGAACATGGTTCGCCAACTGGACGTGGACATGATCGTGCCGCAGCATGGTTGCCGATTCGAGGGCAAGGTGATGGTCAATCGCTTCCTTGACTGGATCGAGCAACTACCCTGCGGCATCGACCTGCTGACCCAGGAGAACTACCGGGCGCCGTGACCGGCTCGGTCCCGGACATGCCGCGGTAGCGGTGCCTATTGCTTCCGCGACAGATGAGTGATGGCTCGCGTCAGGCCATCCAGCGTGAGGGGGAACATCCGCTCTCCCAGCAGCTGGCGCACGATGCCGATGGTTTGCCGATAGTCCCACATGCGCTCCGGCTCCGGGTTGAGCCAGGCGACTGCGGGATAAGCGTCGGCGAGGCGGCGCAGCCAGGTCGCGCCGGGTTCCGGGTTGCTGTATTCGATGGAGCCGCCCGGCTGCAGAATCTCGTAAGGGCTCATCGTCGCGTCGCCGACGAAGATCAGCTTGTATTCCGGGCCGTACTTGTGGAGCACGTCGAGGGTCGGCGTGCGCTCGCTATGGCGCCGACGGCTGTCACGCCATACGTGGTCATACACGCAGTTGTGGAAGTAGAAGTACTCCAGATGCTTGAACTCGGTGCGGCAGGCCGAGAACAGCTCCTCACAGACCTTCACGTGGTCGTCCATCGAGCCGCCCACGTCGAAGAAGATCAGCACCTTCACCGCGTTGTGGCGTTCCGGACGCATCAGCAGGTCCAGGTAGCCGGCGTTGCGGGCGGTGGCGGCAATGGTGCCGTCCAGGTCCAGTTCGTCCGGCGCGCCAAGGCGGGCGAAGCGGCGCAGGCGGCGTAGCGCCACCTTGATGTTGCGGGTGCCCAGTTCGACGGTGTCGTCCAGGTTGCGGTATTCCCGCTGGTCCCACACCTTGATCGCCGTGCGGTTGCCGGCCGATTCGCCGCCGACGCGGATGCCTTCCGGGTTGTAGCCGCTGCTGCCGAAGGGCGAGGTGCCGCCGGTGCCGACCCATTTCGAGCCGCCCTGGTGGCGTCCTTTCTGCTCCTGCAGGCGCTTCTTGAATTCCTCCATCAGCTTGTCCCAGCCGAGCTTCTCGAGCCTGGCCTTTTCTTCGGGGCTGAGGTGTTTCGTCGCCATGGCCTTCAGCCATTCCTCGGGCAGATCCACTTCCAGGCCGGGGATGGTCTCGATGCCCTTGAAGTACTCGCCGAAGGCCTGATCGAAGCGGTCGTACTGGCTCTCGTCCTTGACCAGGCTGGCGCGGGCCAGAAAGTAGAAATCTTCCATGCTGTGCCCGCCCAGGTCGGCTTCGAGGGCTTCGAGCAGGGTCAGGAATTCCTTCGTCGACACCGGCAGCTTGCGGCTCTTGAGGTGCAGGAAGAAGTCGATGAGCATGGCGGCGTCCGGCTCAGCGGTTGCGCTGGGCCATGTAGACCAGGCGCTCGAAGAGGTGCATGTCCTGCTCGTTCTTCAGCAGCGCGCCGTGCAGCGGCGGGATGGCAGCCTTCTGGTCGGGCGAGCGCAGGGCTTCAACCGGGATCTCCTCCGCGACCAGCAGCTTGAGCCAGTCGATCAGCTCCGATGTGGACGGCTTCTTCTTCAGGCCAGGCACGTCGCGCAGGCCGAAGAAGACCTCCAGGGCCTCCTTCAGCAGGGCCTGCTTGATACCCGGGAAGTGCACGTCGACGATCTTCTGCATCGTGTCCCGGTCGGGGAACTTGATGTAGTGGAAGAAGCAGCGGCGCAGGAAGGCGTCCGGCAGCTCCTTCTCGTTGTTGGAGGTGATGAAGACGATGGGGCGGTGGCGCGCCTTGACGGTCTCGCGGGTCTCGTAGACATGGAACTCCATGCGGTCGAGTTCGCGCAGCAAGTCGTTGGGGAACTCGATGTCGGCCTTGTCGATCTCGTCGATCAGCACCACGGTCGGCTCGTCGGCATCGAAGGCCTGCCACAGCGTGCCCTTGACGATGTAGTTGCCGATGTCCTTCACCTTGTCGTCGCCGAGCTGGGAGTCGCGCAGGCGGGACACCGCATCGTATTCGTACAGGCCTTGCTGGGCCTTGGTGGTGGACTTGATGTGCCACTGCAGCAGCGGCATGCCGAGGGCGGCGGCGACTTCCTCGGCGAGCATGGTCTTGCCGGTGCCGGGCTCGCCCTTGATAAGCAGCGGGCGCTGCAGGCGGATCGCCGCATTGACGGCCAGCATCAGGTCGGGGGTGGCGACGTAGTTGTCGGAGCCTTCGAAACGCATGGGGAATCCTCGCTGGGGTTTTCTCGATTATAGCGATGCTGCTTTACGTGCACGGAAGATGTGTGCGGCGGTGCTCACCGTGGCGACGTGGATGTCCACCGTGTCGTCGATCTGGCGAGCGTAGCCGCCGGCCATCGCGATGGCCACCGGCAGGCCGCGGTGCCGGCACTCGCCGAGCACCAGCTCGTCGCGGGCGGCGAGTCCGGCCTTGGTGAGCTTGAGGCGGCCGAGGCGGTCGTCTTCAAACGGATCGGCGCCGGCCAGATAGATGACCAGCTGTGGATCGGCGCGCCGGAACACCTCGGCCAGCGCCGGCTGCAGCGCGTCGAGGTAGGCTCCGTCGCCGCTGCCGTCGGGCATGTCCACATCCAGGTCGCTGCGTTCCTTGTCGAAGGGGTAGTTCTGGGCGCCGTGGATGCTGAAGGTGAAACAGTCCGGCCGGTTGGACAGGATCGCCGCGGTGCCGTTGCCCTGGTGCACGTCGCAGTCGACGATGGCCACGCGTTCGACGCGGCCTTCGGCTCGCATGGCCAGCGCGGCAATTGCCGAGTCGTTGAAGACGCAGAAGCCTTCGCCCCGGTCGCGGAACGCATGGTGGGTGCCGCCGGCCAGGTTGGCGGCGCAGCCGTCTTCGAGGGCGGCGCGACACGCGGCCAGCGTGGCGCCGGCGGAACGGCGCGAGCGTTCCACCATCGCCTCGGACCACGGAAAGCCGATGCGCCGCTGGGCCTCCTTGTCCAGTGTGCCGCGGGCTACGCTTTGCAGGTAGCGGGCATCGTGGGCGCGCAGGATCTCAGTATCGCTGGCCGCCGTCGGGACGTGGAAGTCGTCGGCATCGAACAGGCCGCCGGCGAGCAGGCGCGTGCGCAGGCGGGCGTACTTTTCCATCGGAAAGCGGTGCCCTTCGGGCAAGGGCAGCACGAAATGGTCGGCGTAGAACAGTTTCATCGCTGGGGGTGGGCTCGGGTGGTGGAGCGGGGACGAAGCCCGCTGCTATCATTAATTGATCCACGGCCTCTGGGCCGGACATCGGGACGCATCATGCACCTTCTAGAGAATTTGGGGGCCCTCCATCCGGAGATCACGGCGCTCCGCCGCGACATCCACGCCCATCCTGAGCTGGCCTTCGAGGAGCATCGCACCGCGGCCCTGGTTGCCGAGCGCCTGGAGGCGCTCGGCATCGAGACGCACAGGGGTATCGGCAAGACCGGCGTGGTCGGTGTGCTGCGCGCCGGCAACAGCCAGCGGGCCATCGGCCTGCGCGCCGACATGGACGCGCTGCCGATCCAGGAGAAGAACGACTTCACACACCACTCGCGCCATCCCGGCCGCATGCACGCCTGCGGGCACGACGGGCATACCGCCGTGCTGCTCGGCGCTGCGGCCTACCTGACCCGCAATCCCGACTTCGACGGGACGGTCTATTTCCTGTTCCAGCCGGCCGAGGAAGGCGAGGGCGGTGCACCGGCGATGATTGCCGACGGGCTCTTCGAACGTTTTCCGATGGAGGCAATTTTCGGGCTGCACAACTGGCCTGGCCTGCCGGTCGGGCAGATCGCCGTGCATCGCGGGCCGGTGATGGCCTGCGCCGACCGCTTCGACATCGAGATCCGCGGGCAGGGCGCTCACGCGGCGATGCCACATCAGGGCATCGACCCGGTGCTCACCGGCGCTGCACTGGTGCAGGCGCTGCAGTCGGTGGTGTCGCGCAATGTCGATCCGCAGGATTCGGCCGTGCTGTCGCTGACCCAGTTCCATGCCGGCGATGCCTACAACGTGATTCCCGAAGTGGCGCAGCTGTGCGGCACCGTGCGGGCCTTCCGGCCCGAGGTGGAAGCCAGCGTCGAGGAGGCGATGCAGCGGGTGTGCACCGGCGTCGCTGCAGCCTTTGGCGCCGACATCCGCTTCGAGTACCGGCGCGGCTATCCGGCGACGATCAATTCGGTGCCGGAGGCGGAGTTCTGCGCGGCGGTGGCGAAGGAGATCTGCGGGGATGCCAACGTGACGGTGGATCCCAAGCCCAGCATGGGTGCCGAGGATTTCGCCTATTTCCTGCAGGAAAAGCCGGGCTGCTACGTGTGGCTCGGCAACGGGCCCGGTGAAGGCGGTTGCACGCTGCACAATCCCCATTACGATTTCAACGACGAGGCGATTCCCTACGGTGTTGCCTACTGGGTCCGCCTGGTGCAGCGCTGGCTGTCCGACGCCTAAGCAGGCTGAGCGCAGGGCTGTCATCGATCCGCGCGGATAATTCGAAAAATTCCGGCCCCGGTTTTTCGCCCGGCCGGAATTTTTTTGCCGCTTCCCTGCCTCAAGCCACATGAATACCTTCTTCCTGTCATTCCGCATGCTCCGGCGCGACCTGCGCGCTGGCGAACTGGGGCTGCTGCTGGCGGCGCTGATCATCGCCGTGGCCAGCCTCACCAGTGTCGGCTTCTTCACCGATCGCGTCGCCCAAGCCCTGGCCCGGGAGGCCAACCAGCTGCTCGGTGGGGATCTGGTGCTGGTGTCCGACCATGTCCTCGATCCGGCCTACCGCGCCGAGGCGAGCCGGCGCGGCCTCCGAACGGTGGTTTCCAGCACCTTCACCAGCATGGCCAGCCTGGGCGAGGGCGCCCAGCTGGCGGGCGTCAAGGCCGTCGAGGACGGGCATCCCCTGCGCGGCACGATGCGCATCGCGCCGGGGCTCAACCAGCCGGACCGGGTGGCACCGGGCATTCCCGCCGCCGGCGAGTTGTGGCTGGACGAGCGGCTGGCCAGCGCCCTGTCCGCCAAGCCCGGCGACATGATCGGCCTGGGGGCGGTCCGCCTGAAGATGAGTGCCGTGCTGTCCTTCGAGTCGGACCGGGGCGCCAATTTCTTCAGCCTGCTGCCGCGCCTGGTGATGAATGCCGCCGACCTGCCGGCGAGCGGTCTGATCCAGCCGGGCAGCCGGGTGTTCTACCGGCTGCATGTGGCGGGGGACGTGGCGCCGGTGAAGGCCTTCGAAGACTGGGCCCGCGCCCGCCTCAAGCGTGGCGAGACCCTGGAGAACGTCGACAATGCGCGGCCCGAGGTGCGTACTACGCTGGACCGCGCCGAGCGCTTCCTGCGGTTTGCGGCGATGCTGGCGGTGGTGTTGGCGGCGGTGGCGGTCGGCTTGTCCACGCGGCGTTTCGTCGAGCGGCATCTGGATGGTTGCGCGGTGATGCGCTGCGTCGGCGCAACGCAGGCGCACCTGCTGTCCCTGTTTCTCGGCGAGTTCGCGCTGCTCGGTCTGGCGGCAGGCGTGGCCGGCTGCGGGCTGGGTTTCGTGGTGCAGTTCGCGCTCAACGAACTGCTCGGCAGCCTTGTCGGCTTCCCGTTGCCGGCGTCGGGCTGGCTGCCGGTACTGCATGGCTTTGCGGTGTCGCTGCTGTTGTTGTTGGGCTTCGCACTGCCGCCACTGATCCGGCTGGGGCGGGTGCCGACCTTGCGTGTGCTGCGGCGTGAGTGGGATGGCATCGCCGCGCGGGAAGGCCTCGCCTGGGCGTTGGGCGCGCTGGTGCTGGCCGGCCTGCTGGTCGGCATCGCGCGGGACTGGCTGCTGGGTGCCTGGGTGGTCGGCGGCTTCGCGCTGGCCTTCGTGGTGTATGGCGGCGTGGCGTGGGCCGTGATCGGTGGCTTGGGACGTGCGCGCAGTGTGGCGAGCAGCGGCTGGCGCTACGGGCTGGCTTCCCTGCGGCGGCGGCCGGTGGCCAGCCTCGTGCAGGCCCTGGCCCTCGGCATGGGGCTGACGGCGCTGTTGCTGCTGACGCTGGTGCGTGGTGACCTGTTGTCGAGCTGGAAGCAGACCACGCCAGCCGATGCGCCCAATCGGTTCGTGATCAACATCCAGCCCGAACAATTGCCGGCCCTGCGCCAGTTCTTCAAGGGCAACGGCCGGCCTGAGCCCCTGCTGCAGCCAATGATCCGCGGACGCCTGGTGGCGGTGAACGGCCGCCCGGTCGGGCCCGACGACTACACGGACGACCGCGCCAAGCGTTTGGTGGACCGGGACTTCAATCTGTCCTTCGACTCGCGCCTGCCGGGCGGCAACCGCGTCATCGAAGGGCGCTGGCATGGGGACGAGCACGTGCCGCAGTTTTCCGTCGAGCAGGGGCTGGCCCAGACCCTCGGTCTGGCGATGGGCGACTTGCTGACTTTCGAGATCGCCGGTGTGCGCAGCGAGGCGCGCATCACGAGCCTGCGCAAGCTGGACTGGGATTCGATGCGGGTGAACTTCTTCGTGATCGCCGCGCCGGGCATGCTGGAGCAGCAGCCAGCCAGCTACATCACCAGCTTCTACCTGCCGCCGGGGCAGCTGGACTTTTCCAACCGCCTGGTGGCGGCCTTCCCGAACCTGACGGTGATCGACGTGGCGGCGGTGATCGGCCAGATCCAGGCGATGGTCGATCAGTTGATCGCGGCGGTGCAGTTCGTCTTCGGCTTCGCGGTGGTGGCGGGCGTGGTCGTGCTGTTCGGCGCGCTGCAGTCCACCCACGATGAGCGGGAGAAGGAACTGGCCATCCTGCGCACGTTGGGGGCCCGCAACGGGCAGCTGCGCGCGGCGCTGCTCGCCGAGTTTGCCGTGCTCGGGTTGGTAGCCGGTGTGCTGGCGGGCGCCGGGGCGACTGGCATCGGCTGGGCGCTGGGGCATTTCGTCTTCAAGCTGCCCTATGCGCCGAGCCTGCTGCCACTGCTGGCCGGCGGCATTGCCGGCTGCGCGGTGGTGACGGTGGCGGGCTGGATCGGCACCCGGCATCTGCTGTCCCAGCCGCCGCTGGCGAGCCTGCGGGCGCTGAGCTGAGGGAAGGACGGGGGCATGGCCGGGTATACTCCGGCCATGACTCCTGAACCTGCTCCTGTCTTGCTGCCGCTTTTGCTCGTACTGCTTCTCGCCGTTCTGTCCGTCGTCGTCTGGCTGGCCTTGCGGATCACCCGTCTCAACCGGGCCCAGGACGAAACCGCCGGGCAACTGCTCGCCCACCTCGATGCTCGCCTGGAGGGCCTGTTCGGCCACCAGCAACTGCAGTTCGTCCGGGAGCTGCAGGCTAGTTCGACGGCCGCCGGCGATCGCGTGATCGAAATGCTGGCGGGGGAGATCGACCGCCTGCGCGACCGGCTCGACGCCGAGCAGGCCGCGTCCCGCCATGCGCTCCAGCAACTCCATCTGGCCCTGGTGGCCCAGCTCGGCACGCAGAAGGAGGAGATGGCGCTACGCCTGTCCGAACTGGCGTCCGCGGTGGCCAGCGGGCAGGAGAAGCTGCGCACGGAGATGATGGCCGAGACGCTCAAGACCCTGTCCGAGCACGCCCGCGCGGACCGGGAGCTGCTGCAGCGGGGCTTGAACGGTGCGTCCCAGCAGCTGACCCATAGCATCGAGGCGATGCACCGCACCGTCGGCGAGCGCTTGGAGGCGATCAGCGGCCACGTGAACCAGCGCCTCGACGAGGGCTTCCGCAAGACCAACGAGACCTTCACCAATGTGATGGCGCGGCTGGCGACCATCGACGAGGCGCAGAAGAAAATCGGTGACCTGACCACCAACGTGGTCAGCCTGCAGGAGTTGCTCGGCGACAAGCGCTCCCGCGGCGCCTTCGGCGAAGTCCAGCTCGAAGCCCTGGTGCGCAACGCCTTGCCGCCGGAATCCTTCGATTTTCAGTACGTTCTGCCGAATGGCACACGGGCCGACTGTGTGCTCCGCTTGCCCGAGCCGACCGGGATGGTGGTGGTGGATTCGAAGTTCCCGCTGGAAAACTACCACCGCATGTTTGCCGGTGAGGTGGGCGACCTGGAGCGGCGCACGGCCCAGACGGCCTTCCGCAACGACGTGAAGAAGCACGTGGATGCGATTGCCGACAAGTACATCCAGCCGGAGGTCACCTCGGACGGGGCGGTGATGTTCGTGCCGGCGGAGGCGGTGTTCGCCGAGATCCACGCCTACCACCCGGAGGTGGTGGCCTACGCGATGCAGCGCCGGGTGTGGATCGTCTCGCCGACGACCTTGATGGCGGTGCTGAACACCGCGCGGGCGGTGCTGAAGGACGTGGAGACGCGCAAGCAGATCCACGTCATCAAGGACGCTCTCGGCAAGCTGGCCAAGGATTTCAACCGCTTCGACGAGCGTATGCAGAAGCTGGCTACCCACATCCGCCAGGCCAATGAAGACGTGGTGGATGTGCAGACCTCGTCGCGCAAGATCAGCGCCCACTTCCAGAAGATCGAGGCGGCCCAGCTCGACGAGCCGCTGGCCGCGCTGCCCGGCGCAGAGCCCGGTGCAGGGCAGTAGCCACGCTCAAGGAAACGTCGGGCCGCTCCCAGCTTTCCTTGTCCCCCAGGGGAGTGGGCTGGGCCTAGCCCGACCCCTGGGCGTTCAGTAGCCCTTGAAGTCCTTCAGCAGGAAGACGTAAACCTCGCGTCTGAAATCCTTGTGGACCGGCACGACGACCTTGCCGAGGAGTTCGCTGCTGCCGAAACGGGCGGCGATGTCGGGGATTTCCGGCTTGCGGCCGACGTACAGGACGTCGCGCCCTTCCTTGCCCTTCAGCGTAGTGGTGAGTTCGTAGTGGTCGATGGGCAGGTGGTCGGGATTCCAGGCCGCGTACTCGGCGGGGTGCAGGCGATACACCAGGTGGGCGATCAGCTCCCGATCTTCGCCGACGAGGACGCTGCCGGGGTGGGTTGCCAGCAGCGGGGCGACGCCGTCGGCCAGGTGGATCCAGCCGCGGGCCCGCTTGTAGGGGTCGTTCTTGGCGGTCAGCGCGGTGCCGGTGGCGCGGGCGATGTCCGGCCAGTGGTAGGCCAGCATGGCGGCGAAGAGGTTTACCGCCACGCCGGCGATCAGCCAGCGCCGGCCGCTCTGCAGGAATACCGCCGGCACCAGCAGGCAGGCGCCGACGAAGATTGGTGCGGCCCAGTTGCCGTTGGCGCGGCCGGTGAGGGCCTGCAGGCTGACGAGCAGCAGCAGCGGCACGATGAAGATCAGCAGCGTGCGATGGGACGCATGGCGCCACAGGCTGCGTCCGCGGACCAGCGCGATGCCAAGCAGCACGCCGAGCAGCGGACCGAAGGACAGCCACTGGGCGCCGATGAATTCGCCGAGCTGGCCCGGATGCCAGCCGCGCTCCCCGTGGCCGCCGACGCGGGTGATCTCCGCGGTATGGCGGAAGGTGGGGAAGTCGTGGGTCCAGTTCCAGTACAGGTTGGGCGACAGGATCGCCACCGCGAGCAGCACGGCCAGCCAAGGCTGCGGGCGAAACAGCCAGTGGCGCTGTTTCGGGTCCAGCGCGATCAGCAGCAAAGCCGACGGCAGGAAGGCCGCCATCGTGTACTTGGACATCAGGCCGATGCCGATCACTGCGCCGCAGGCCAGCCAGGTACCCCAGCGGCCCTTGTCCAGCGCGCGCAGCAGGAACAGCAGCGCGAGGGTCCAGCACAGCAGCAGCGGGGCGTCGGTGGACACGAACAACCCCAGCGCCGCTACCAGCGGCATGGACATGAAGGACAGGCCAGCCCAGAAACCCACCTTCGGCGAGTACATCCGGCTGCCCAGCGCGTACAGCGCGAAGGCTGTCGCCGGATAGAGCAGCAGGGACGGCAGCTTGATGGCGATCAGGCCGTTGCCGAACAGGGCCGTGCTGCCGGCGATCAGCGCGGCGATGACCGGCGGCTTGGAGAAATAGCCCCAGTCGAGGTTCTGCGACCAGCCCCAGTAGTAGGCCTCGTCCACATACAAGTCGATGCCCAGATGGCCGATCACCCAGATACGGTAGACCGTGAGGATGGCGGCGATCAGTGCCAACGGGCCGACGTAGCTGCGTTCGCTCATTGTTTCACCTTGACGAGGGCCACGCCGCCCTGGCGGAACAGGATGTCTACCGGCATGTCGGCCGGCAGGCGATCGACGCGCGTTAGCGCGACCTGGCCGGGCTGGGGATCGCCCTTGAGGGTGACGGCCTGGCGATAGACGCTGAAGCTCGGGGCGGTGCTGAAGTTCCAGAACATCACGTCGCCGCCCAGCTCATGGGCTTTCAGTCCGGCGGCTTTCACCGGTCCTTGCGCCAGTTCGCCGGCGAAGGGCACGACCAACCCGGCCAGCAGCACGACCTGGAGCGCGGCCGTCACGGCCAGGCGCTGTACCAGCGAGGTCTTCGAGAGCAGCACGTAGGCCAGCCACAGCAGGAGTGCGGTGGAGGTGAGACTGAGATAGACGGTGTCGCCGACTTCCAGCGCCCGGCCGAGCTGGGCGCGGTAATAGCCGTCACCCAGCTTGCCGCTGGACAGTTTGTCGAAAACGGCCGGCAGCGCGGGCAGCAGGGCGAGCAGCAGGCCGGGTGCCAGCAGATGCGGCCAGGCCCGCCGCGCCGTGCCGGCATGCAGGCCGATCAGGATGAACAGCGGCGTGCAGCCGTACAGCACGTAATGGGGCAGCTTGGTGCCGGACAGGGAGAAGAAGGCCACCACGAAGCCGAACCACAGCCACAGGAAGCGCTGCAGCGGGTCGCCCAGCCCGGCCTTCAGCTTGCCGAGGGCCACGATGAACAACCCGCTCCACGGCAACAGCAGCAGCGGAACCGCGATCACGTAGTAGAACGCGCTGCCGCCATGGCCTTCCAGCGATCCGGAGAAACGCTGGACGTTGTGCTTCATGATGAAGCCGTCGATGAAGTCCTGGCCGTGGCGGTGCAGTGCGTAGGCGTACCACGGGGCGACGAGGGCGATCAGGATCAGCCAGCCGACGGGGTTGAAGACCATCCGCACCCAGCGCAGCCATTCGCCGCGGCTGGCGCAGTACAGGAAGCTCACGGTGCCGGGAACGATCAGCGCGACCGGTCCCTTGGTCAGGGCGCCCAGGCCCATCCACAGGAAGGCCCGCAGCAGCGGCGCGAGCCGGCCACCTTCGAGGTGGCGCCACACGTCGAACAGGGTCAGCGCGAGCAGGCAGTTGAGCAGGCCGTCGGCAGTGGCGGCGCGGCCGATGGCGAAGGGGCCGAGGGCCGTACAGGCGACAGCCAGCGCAATCAGCGCCGCGTCTTCGCCGACGCGCCGGCGGGCGAAGAAGTAGGTCGCGTAGCTCCACACGATGGCGGCCAGCGCCGACGGCAGTCGGAAGGCCCATTCGCTGGCGCCGAAGATCAGGTAGCCGACGGACTGAAGCCAGTAGATGAAGATCGGCTTGTCGAAGCGCGGACTGCCGTTCAGGTAGGTGAACAGGAAGTCGTGGCGCTCGAACATCTCCCGTGTCGCTTCAGAGAAGGCGCCTTCGTCCACGTCGAACAGCGGCGCACCGCCGAGGCGCAGCAGGAAGGCGATCAGTGGAAGCACGAGGATCAGGCGGCCGACAGGCGTGCCGGCAAGCCGCCCGCCGGCGGTGTGGATGGCCGACGACATCGGCGCTTATTGGGCGCCGGCCGAACGCCAGCCCTGGTCGTCCTGCAGGGCGGCGCTTTCCCGTGCCACGTAGGCCTGGCTCTGGCCGGACTCGAAGTACACGCGGGTGAGCAGTTCGGCGAGCACGCCGGAAGTCACCATCTGCACGCCGGCAATGACCAGGAAGAAGCCGCCGAACAGCAGCGGGCGGGTGCCGATGGAGGCGCCGGTGAACAGCTTCAGCAGACCCAGGTAGCCCAGGATCACCATGCCCAGCGCGCCCAGGCCCAGACCGATGCCGCCGAAAAAGTGGCCCGGACGGGTGCGGAAGCGCATGAAGAAGTACACGAAGATCAGGTCGAGGATGACCCGGAAGGTCCGCGAGATGCCGTACTTGGACTGGCCGAACATGCGCGCGTGGTGGGTGACCTCTTCCTGGGCTATCTTGCGCGGCGTGGTCACGGTGGCCAGCCAGGCCGGGATGAAGCGATGCATTTCGCCGTACAGGCGGACGTTCTTGATCGCGCTGGCGCGGAAGGCCTTCAGCGAGCAACCGTAGTCCTGCAGGTGCACGCCGGTGATCTTGGCGATCAGGCGGTTGGCGATCTTCGAGGGGATCTTGCGCAGGACCATGCCGTCCTTGCGGTTCTTGCGCCAGCCGGCGACGAGGTCGAGATCCTCGTTGAGCAGGCGGCCGACCATGCGCGGGATGTCGATAGGGTCGTTCTGCAGGTCGCCGTCCATCGTGACGATCACGTCGCCGCGGGCGGCGTCGAGGCCGGCCTGCATCGCCGCAGTCTGCTTGAAGTTGCGCATCAGCGCGACGATGCGCACGTGCGGGCCGTAATGCTTGGCGGCAGCTTCCAGGTTGTCCACGGTGCGGTCCGAGCTGCCGTCATCGACGATCACCACTTCCCACGGATAGGGGTAGGGGCCGAGGGCCAGGTGGATGCGCTCGAGCAGCGGCGCCACGTTGTCTTCCTCGTTGTAGAGGGGAACGACGACCGACAGCCGGTGCGGCGGCAGGTTGGCCGGAATCTGCGGCTGGGCGGGCGGGAGCGGAGAGAGCTGGGAGGCTGCAGTCATAGTATTTATTCGTTTACAGATCGGGTATTCACCCCGTCGTTGGCGGACGAGGCGGATTGTAAGTCGGAGCGGGGCGCTGCGGCGGCTTCCGGTGTCTTTGCGGCCGGGAAGAGCCAGGCGATGGCTCCGGAGGTGACCGAGCAGGCGATGACGAAGAGGTGCAGTGCCAGCGCCACCTGCAGTCCGGCCGTGAGGGGAATGCCGTTCGGCAACAGCGCCGCGGCAGCGCCGGCCTCGTAGGTGCCGAAGCCGGCCACGCCCTGCACCGGCAGGATCGCGGCGAGCTCGGCGCCGAGGGCGCCGGCCGCGCCCACGTCGATGCTGGCCGGCAGCAGCGCGGCCAGCAGGGTCGCTTGGGCGGCGAGCTTGACCGTCCAGTTGGCAATGGTCCACACCCAGCCGTAGCGGGCATGGCGGGTGCTCTCGGCGAAGGCGTCGCGCACCTTGGCCAGCTTGGCCGTGAAAGCCTTGCCGTCGGCCCAGTCGTGGGGCGCCCGCGCCCAGCGCGGCAGCCACCAGGCCAGCGCGATCACGCCAAGGATGCAGGCGGCCTTGAGCGCCACCGGCATACCCGGCCACACAAAGGCGGCGAGGGCCATCACGACGAAGGCGTCCTGCAGGCGGAACCAGAACAGAGATGCGATGGCACGGGGCAGGGCGACGCCGAAGTTCTGCCGCAGCAGCAGCGGGAAGGCCGCCTCGCCGCCGCGGAACGGCACCACATTGATCATCGCGTTGTGGATCAGCACGATGCGCAGGCAGGTGCCGAAGCGCCCGGCGGCTTGGGCGCGGAACTCGTCGAAAACGCGCAGCGCGCGAAGGACATAGGACAGTCCGAAGCCGCCCGCACACAGCATCAGTGTGGGCATGTCGAGGCGCGCGAACACGTCGCCGAGGCCGCGCCAGCGGCCATCGGCCAGCAGCCAGGCGAGCAGGCCGATGGATACGGCGATGGCGAGAAGGCGCTTGGCGCTCATGAATGGGTCTCCGTGTCTTTGCCGAGGGCTGAGGCTGCGCCGCCGATACCCCAGGCGGCAAGACCGATCTGATACAGGTGCACGGACGGATAGCCCAGGTCGATGAACAGCAGCGCCAAGCTGCTGCCGAGGGCGATGGCGGCCATCGCGCGTATGCCACCGCGGCGTTCCCAGAAGCGCCAGCGTGTGGAGAGCAGGCTGCCCAGGGCGCCGATCAGCCAGCCGCCGCAGGCGCCGACCAGTACGTCCAGCGGCCAATGCGCACCCACCGCGATGCGGGAAAAGGCGATCAGTACGGCGGTGGCAAGAATGGCTAGGCGTATGCGGGCACTGGCTTCAGGCCACGCAAAGATCAGCGCCGCCGCCACGACGAAGGCGGTGGTCGCATGGCCGGACGGAAAAGAGTGCACATACAGTTTCTGACCGATGAGGTTGAAACTGCCGGATTCAAGCACGCCGGCCGGACGCATGATGTCGAAAATGCGTTTGCCGCCCTCACTGAAAACCAAAGCCAGCGGGCTGGCCAGCAGCGCGGAGGCCAGCCAGCGGGGGCGTGTCTTCAGGGTTGGGGCCAGCAGGGCCAGCATGCCGAGCACGGAGCCCGTTAGCGATAGCGCAGACCACAGGGAAGATGAAACGCCGCTGGCGGCAGCGTTGAGCGTGATGAAGATCGACTGGTTGCCGGCCGCGACGCAGACCAGCGCCAGCACCGCGAGCGCGGCCGCAGGTGCGATCAGCCAGCTGCGTGGCAGGGGGGCGCCTGGTGCGGGGATTTCGTCGGGGGCGGACTCGTCGTAATGCAAGGGGCCGGGGGCTCAGCAAAACCCGGTAGTTTACCCGATCGCCCTGCTTCTTGGGCCGGCGGGCAGGGTAGCCCCGGCGCCCTTCACTGCGGTCAGGCGGACTCGCCGCTTGCCGGCGTGCTTGGCCTGGTACATGGCCGCGTCGGCGGCGCGCAGCAGGCTGTCCTGGTCGGTGCCGTCGTCCGGCGCGATGGACAGTCCGATGCTGCAGCCCATCGTGATGCGATGACCAGCAATCAGGAAGGGGTCGTTGAACACGCCCAGCAGGCGTTCTCCAAGCTGCGCGAGGCTTTCCCGGCCGCCCACATCCGGGAACAGCACGACGAACTCGTCGCCGCCGGTGCGTGCAAGCATGTCGCTGATCCGCAGTGCGGAACTCAAGCGTTGGGCGATTTGGACCAGCAGGCTGTCCCCGATGGCGTGGCCGTAGGTGTCGTTCACCGGCTTGAAGCCGTCCAGGTCGAGCACGGCGACGCCCAGCAGCATGTCACTCTGGATGTCCGTGAGTTCGTCCTTGAAGCGCTTTTCAAGATAGGCCCGGTTGGGAAGACCGGTCAGCGGGTCGTGGTGCGCCAGGCGCAGGAGGCATTCCGTCGTCAGGTGGCGGGCGGTGACGTCCAGTAGCGTGACAATGTTGAGCGGCCCCTTGTGGCTGTCGATCTGCCCCGGAATACGCTCGACGGCGATCGGCAGACCGTCCGGCCGATCGCCGGTCCACACGCCGTCGTTGAGGGCGAGGATTTCCTCCAGGCGCTTGCCGCGCAGCATCTTGCGCGGGCGGCCGAGCATGCGACACGCGGCACGGTTGGCGTCGGCGATGCGGCCGCCGCTGCTCAGGATGCAGACCCCCGCGCCGATCTGGTTCATCATCGAGCGTAGCATCTGCCCCGAGCGGGCGAAGCGCAGGATCTGGTGCAACATCAGTGAACCGGCGGTAATGAAGGTCAGGATGCCTGCGGCGACCGCGATCAGGCCCATCACCGCGGCTGTCCGGGAGGCTTCGTTGCGCTCCAGGCTCAGGATGTTCGAGAGTTCATGGAGGGGGGCGGACATGGCCGCGAGTTCGCCACGCGCCGGAGTGCTGTCGGGTGCCTGCCGGTTGAGTCGGACGAATTCGTCCCAGTGGGTCTGGATCCTCGTGGCGGCCAGTCGGGCGTTGGGGCTGTCCAGTGGGGGTAGTTGCGCCAGAGTGTTCTCCAAACTGACAACGCTGCCACCGCTGTCCAGCGCGTGCAGCATGGAACCCAGCCAGACCTGTCGCGATTTCGAAGTCGCGTCGTTAGAAGGCGAAGAAACCATCTGCCAGGCGACTGCGCTGCCCTGATGAACGAGGGCCAGTTGCTCGGTCAGCCGATGCTGGTTGCGGGTGTATTGATAAGCGAGCCCCAAAAGCGTGCTTTCGAACAGCACGAATCCCGCCGCTATGACCCAGAACAGGCGTGGAGACAGGGGTTGGTGGGAGGTGCGGCGAGAAGGCATGGTCACTGCCCCTAGGCTTCAAAGTGTGAATTTTTGCACGCTAATGTCCTACTTGCTATGAATTTTCACATTTGTAATTTGCAACTAATTTTATCAACTCAGGTATTCGTGCCGACGGGGGCCTGGGAGTGGCTGGCGGTGCGGGTAGGGGAATCCTGTGCGAAGGATGGTCGGAGCCTCGGGAGGGCTCGGGTATAATCTCTGACCTTTTCGTGTTCGGCGCGGCGTTTTTGACCGTAGCCGGGCCGGTTTCAACTTCGCGCCCATCCTTGCCATGTCCGAAATTCTCAAGCTGCGCGGTGCGCCCGCCGTCTCCCGTTCCCGTCTTGCCCGCCTGACCGATTCGGTCAAGAGCGTGCTGCCCCGCCTGAAGGGGCTGGCCGTCGAACACTGGTACTTCGTGGAAGTCAGTGCGCCGCTTTCCGCTGACGAACTGGCACGGCTGGTCGACCTGCTCGGCGCCCATCCGGAAGGGGACGCCCCTGCGGGTAGCCTGGTGCTGGTGACGCCGCGTCTCGGCACCATTTCGCCGTGGTCGTCGAAGGCGACCGACATTGCGCGCCAGTGCGGTTTCGACAAGATCGTCCGCATCGAGCGCGGCGCCGCCTACAGCTTCGATCTGCGTGGCGGGTTGTCGTCCGCCGATCGCGACGCGGTGCTGCCGGCCATCCACGACCGCATGACCGAGTCCGTGCTCGACAACGTGGATGCGGCCCATGCGCTGTTCCACCATTACGAGCCGCAGCCGCTGACCACCGTGGCGATCATCGAGAACGGCCGTGATGCGCTGGTCGTCGCCAACAGTGAACTTGGCCTGGCCCTGTCGGAAGACGAGATCGATTACCTGGTCGAGAACTTCAAGCGGATGGGCCGCAACCCGACCGACGTTGAGTTGATGATGTTCGCCCAGGCGAACTCCGAGCACTGCCGCCACAAGATCTTCAACGCCGACTGGGTTATCGACGGCCGTCCGATGGACAAGACGCTGTTCGGCATGATTCGCGAAACCCACAAGGCCCACCCGGAAGGCACCGTCGTTGCCTATTCCGACAACGCGTCGGTGATCGAGGGTGCCACGGTCGCCAAGCTCTACCCGGACGAGACCGGTGCCTGGAAATACAACGACGAACTGACCCACATCCTGGCCAAGGTCGAGACCCATAACCACCCGACGGCGATTTCTCCGTTCCCTGGTGCTTCCACCGGCTCCGGCGGCGAGATCCGCGATGAGGGTGCGACTGGCCGCGGCTCCAAGCCCAAGGCCGGCCTGACTGGCTTCTCGGTGTCGAACCTGGAGATCCCCGGCTTCGAGCAGCCCTGGGAGCAGGCCTATGGCAAACCCGAGCGCATCGCTTCGGCGCTGGACATCATGATCGAAGGCCCGCTGGGCGGCGCGGCGTTCAACAACGAGTTCGGCCGTCCCAACCTGACCGGTTATTTCCGTACTTTCCAGCAGAGTGTGCAGGACGAGGTGCGCGGCTATCACAAGCCGATCATGATCGCCGGCGGCCTCGGCTGTATCCAGGATCAGCAGTCCTTCAAGATCAAGTTTGGTCCTGGCACGCTGCTGATCCAGCTCGGTGGTCCGGGCATGCTGATCGGCCTCGGCGGCGGCGCCGCGTCGTCGATGGCGACCGGCACCAACACCGCCGACCTGGACTTCGCGTCCGTGCAGCGCGGCAACCCGGAAATCCAGCGCCGCTGCCAGGAGGTCATTGACGCCTGCTGGCAGAAGGGCGCGGCCAACCCGATCCTGTCGATCCATGACGTGGGCGCCGGTGGTCTCTCCAACGCCTTCCCCGAGCTGGCGGATTCCGCCGAGCTGGGCGCGCGCTTCGAGCTGCGTGAAGTGCACATCGAAGAGCCGGGCATGAGCCCGCGGGAAATCTGGTCCAACGAATCCCAGGAGCGCTACGTGCTGGCCATCGCGCCGGAAAGCCTCGACATTTTCAAGGCGATCTGCGAGCGCGAGCGCTGCCCGTTCGCCGTGGTCGGCACGGCGTCCGACGATGGGCATCTGGTCGTTGCCGACAGCCACTTCGAGAACGAGCCGGTGGACATGGAAATGCAGGTGCTCCTCGGCAAGCCGCCGAAGATGACCCGCAACGTGTCCAGCCGCCAGGTCTTCGTGCCGCCCTTCGACGTTACCGACATCGATCTGGCCGATGCCTGTCGGCGCGTGCTGCGCATGCCGGCGGTGGCCAGCAAGAACTTCCTGATCACCATCGGCGACCGCTCCGTCGGCGGCATGACCGCCCGTGACCAGATGGTCGGCCCGTGGCAGATCCCCGTCGCCGACGTGGCGGTGACCACCATGAGCTACAGCGGCTACCTGGGCGAAGCTTTCGCGATGGGCGAGCGTACGCCGGTGGCGACCCTCGACGCGCCGGCCTCTGGCCGCATGGCGATCGGCGAGGCGATCACCAACATCGCCGCGGCAGACATCCGCTCCCTGGGCGACGTGAAGTTGTCCGCCAACTGGATGGCCGCCGCTGGTCACCGCGGTGAGGACGTCAAGCTGTACAAGACCGTCGAGGCGGTGTCCCAGTTCTGCCAGCAGGCCGGGCTGGCGATCCCGGTGGG
The DNA here is from genome assembly GCA_018241685.1 of Pseudomonadota bacterium. Classification (GTDB taxonomy): domain Bacteria; phylum Pseudomonadota; class Gammaproteobacteria; order Burkholderiales; family Rhodocyclaceae; genus Zoogloea. The sequence continues at coordinate 55,588 of JAFEDJ010000031.1, read as the reverse complement.
CAAGGACTCCCTGTCCATGCGTACTGCCTGGAACGAGGAGGGCGAGGACAAGCAGGTCGTGTCGCCGCTGTCGCTGATCGTCACCGGTTTTGCTCCGGTGCAGGACGTGCGCCGCACGCTGACGCCGCAGCTGCAGTTCCCGGAAGGCGTGGAAACCGAGCTGCTGCTGATCGACCTTGGCAACAACCAGAACCGCCTGGGTGGCTCGGTGCTGGCCCAGGCCTACAACTCGGTAGCCGAGCATGCGCCGGACGTGGATGCCGCCCAGCTGAAGACCTTCTTCGAGCTGATCCAGCAGTGGCGCAAGGACGACCTGATCCTGGCCTACCACGACCGCGCCGATGGCGGCCTGTTCGCGACCCTGTGCGAAATGGCCTTCGCGTCCAAGTGCGGCCTGTCGGTGATGCTCGACACGGTGGCCTACGACCAGTTCATGAACGACGTGGATGGCCTCGACAAGCGTCCGGATTCCCTGAAGGGCCGCTTCAACGACATGCTGTTCAAGGCCCTGTTCGCCGAGGAACTGGGCGCTGTCGTCCAGATCCGCCGCGACGACCGTAGCCGCCTGACCGAGGCCCTGCGTATTGCCGGCCTCAGCTACCACTTCGTCGGTGAGCCCAACGACCGCGATGAGCTGCGCTTCTGGCGCAACGCCAAGCTTGTGTTCAATGCGCCGCGTGCTGAACTGCTGCAGACCTGGTCCGAGACCAGCTACCAGATCGCCCGTCTGCGTGACGATGCAGAATGTGCGAAGGAAGAATTCGACGCACTGGCGGATGCCTCCAACCCCGGCCTGTCCGTGTCCCTGAGCTACGACCCGGCGGAGGACATCGCCGCGCCCTTCATCGCCACCGGTGCCCGGCCGAAGATCGCGATCCTGCGCGAGCAGGGTGTGAACTCCCAGGCCGAGATGGCAGCCGCTTTCGAGCGGGCCGGCTTTGCGCCCTTCGACGTGCACATGTCCGACCTGCAGGCCGGCCGAGTGCATCTGTCCGACTTCAAGGGGCTGGCGGCCTGCGGTGGCTTCTCCTACGGCGACGTGCTGGGTGCAGGGCAGGGCTGGGCCAAGTCCATCCTCTTCAACCCGGCGCTGCGCGAACAGTTCGAGACCTTCTTCAAGCGTGACGACACCTTTGCGCTGGGCGTCTGCAACGGCTGCCAGATGATGTCCAACCTGGCCGAGATCGTCCCCGGTGCCGAGACCTGGCCGCGCTTCCATCGCAACCGCAGTGAGCAGTTCGAAGCCCGCTTCGTGATGGTGGAAGTGCAGGACAGCCCGTCCATCCTGCTGGCCGGCATGGCCGGCAGCCGCATGCCCATCGTCGTGTCCCACGGCGAAGGTCGGGCGGTGTTTGCCGGCATCGATGCCCAGGATAACGCCAAGGTTGCGCTGCGCTACGTGGACAATAATGGCGCCATCGCCGAGCGCTATCCGTTCAACCCGAACGGTTCGCCGGCCGGCATCACTGGCCTGACCACGCCGGACGGCCGCTTCACGATCATGATGCCGCACCCGGAGCGCACCGCCCGGACCGTGCAGATGAGCTGGCATCCGGCCGACCTCGGCGAGGATTCTCCGTGGCTGCGCATGTTCCGCAACGCCCGCAAGTGGGTGGGGTAAGCGACTGATCGGCGGGAGCGAACGTTGTTCGCGCCCGCTGCTGCAATGAAAAAACGGCCAGTGCTTTTGCACTGGCCGTTTTGGTTTGTCGCGAAGGCGTCGCTTGAGGCTTACATTCCCTGATAGATGGGCCCTTCGCCGCCTTGCGGGACGACCCAGTTGATGTTCTGGGTGGGGTCCTTGATGTCGCAGGTCTTGCAGTGGATGCAGTTCTGAGCGTTGATCTGCAGGCGCGGGTTGTCGCCCTCTTCACTGCGTACGATCTCATACACACCGGCCGGGCAGTAACGCTGCTCGGGGGCGTCGTACTTGGCCAGGTTGATGGAGATCGGCACCGCGGCGTCCTTCAGCTGCAGGTGGCAGGGCTCATCTTCCTCGTGGTTGGTGTTGGACAGGAACACCGACGAGAGGCGGTCGAAGGTGAGCTTGCCGTCCGGTTTCGGGTAGGCGATCGGCTGGCACTCGGCGGCCGGGCGCAGCGTCGTGTGGTCGGCGTGGTTGTGCAGCGTCCAGGGCACGTTGCCGCCGAAGAGCTTCTGCTCGGCGCCGAATAGGAAGGAGCCGAGCCACAGGCCCTTCTTCATGTAGGGCTTGAAGTTGCGGGTCTTGTGCAGCTCGGCGTGCAGCCAGCTGGCCTTGAAGCGCTCCGGGAAGGCGCTCAGTGCGTCCTGGGTGCGGCCGGCAACGAGGGCCTCAAAGGCGGCTTCGGCGGCCAGCATGCCGGACTTCATCGCCGCATGGCTGCCCTTGATGCGCGCGGCGTTGAGGAAGCCCGCGTCGTCGCCGATCAGCGCGCCGCCCGGGAAGACCAGCTTCGGCTGGCTCTGCAGGCCGCCGGCAGCAATCGCCCGCGCGCCGTAGGCGAGGCGCTTGCCGCCCTCAAGGAACTTGCGGATTTCCGGGTGCGTCTTGTAGCGCTGGAACTCCTCAAAGGGCGATAGATACGGATTGGTGTAGTTGAGGCCGACCACGTAGCCGACCGACACCAGGTTGCCTTCCAGGTGGTAGCAGAAGCCGCCGCCGTAGGTGGCGGTATCCATCGGCCAGCCCGCCGTATGCACGACGAGGCCCGGCACGTGCTGGCCGGCGGGGATCTCCCACAGCTCCTTGAGGCCGATGCCGTAGGTCTGCGGATCGACGCCGTTGCGCAGCGCGTACTTGGCTTCGAGCTGCTTGCCTAGATGACCGCGGCAGCCTTCGGCGAAGAAGGTGTACTTGGCGCGCAGCTCCATGCCGGGCTGGAAGTTCGGGCCCTGGCTGCCGTCCTTGAGCACGCCCATGTCGCCGGTGATGACGCCGGCCACCGCGCCCTGGTCGTCGAACAATAGCTCGGCGCCGGCAAAGCCCGGATAGACCTCGACGCCCAGCGCCTCGGCCTGCTCGCCGAGCCACTTGGCCAGGTTGCCCAGGCGCACGATGTAGTTGCCGTCGTTGTGGAAGGCGTCCGGCAGCAGACCGTTGGGAATCTGGCGTCCGCCGGTTTCCGACAGGAAGATCACCCGGTCTTCCGAGACCGGCGTGTTGAGCGGCGCGCCCATCGCCTTCCAGTCGGGGAAGAGTTCATTGAGCGCGCGCGGATCGATGACGGCGCCGGACAGAATGTGCGCGCCGATCTCGGCGGCCTTCTCGATCAGGCACACCGAAAAGTCCTGGCCCTTTTCAGCGGCCAGTTGCTTGAGCCTGATCGCCGCCGACAAGCCCGCCGGGCCGCCGCCTACGATCAGGACGTCGAATTCCATGGAATCGCGTTCCATTGCTGCCTCCTCCTGAGAGCCGTTCGATTTGATTTGTTGTGGTATGTAACCGCAAACCGCGAAGCGTAACCCGCCCGCCGGACACCGGGCAATCCCGGAATGGGCAAATACGGGGCTTTCGAAGCATACGGTGCCGTATGTTACATTGCCCCGGCTGATTTCGGCGAGCCGCTTGTTTGGCTGCCCGGATCACGAGAGCCCATAATCAATCAACCGGAGACAGAAGAGCCATGAGTACCGACATCCCCGCAGAAGCCCCTTCGCGCAAGCTGTTGCTGACGACCCGAATTCCGGTGCGCTGGGGTGATATGGATTACTACGGCCATGTGAACAACACTGTCTATTTCCGCTATTTCGAGCAGGCCCGGGTCGAATGGCTGGAGGGCGAAGGCTACGTGGTAAGCCCGGAGGCCGAGGCCGGCGCCGTCATCATCAATGCCAGTTGTACCTTCCTGGCGCCGGTGAATTATCCGGCGACGGTCGTCGTGCGCCTCTACGCTGGCGAGCCGGGCCGGAGTAGTGTGATGACCTGGTACGAATTATATGTCGAGGGCGAGGACCGGCAGTATGCGGAGGGCGCCGCCAAGGTGGTGTGGATGGATCCGCGCACCGGCAAGTCGGTGCCGATCCCTGATGCACTCCGCGCCAAGGTAAGCTAAACCGGGCATGTTCCGCGATGGGCTGGGCGCAGATCCGGCCTGTATAAGAAAAACGAGGAGAGACATCATGAGCTATACGTCGGCTGATCGCCCGCTGTGGGCGCCGGATGCGGCGCGGGTTGCCGCCGCCAACATTACCGTTTTTGCAAAAACCGCTGAGCAGAGCTGGGGGCGAATACTCCCCGATTACGCCGCTTTGCACGCCTGGTCGATCGACGAGCCCGAAGAGTTCTGGACTTCCATCTGGGAGCTTGGCGAGTTGCGCGGTGAGAAGGGCACGGTGGTGCTGGAGGATGGTGCGCGGATGCCCGGTGCGCACTGGTTTCCCGAGGCGCGTCTAAATTTTGCCGAGAACCTGCTGCGTAGCCGCGACGAGAGCGATGCGCTGGTGTTCTGGGGCGAAGACAAGGTCAAGAACCGCCTGACCCACGCCGATCTGTATCGCCAGGTGGCCCGTTTCGCGGCGGCGCTGCGGGAAATGGGGGTGGTTGAAGGGGATCGTGTCGCGGCATGGATGCCCAATCTGCCGGAAACCCTGGTGGCCATGCTGGCCGCGGCGAGCATCGGAGCAATCTTCTCGTCGGCATCGCCGGATTTTGGCGTGCAGGGCGTGCTGGACCGTTTTGGCCAGATCGAGCCCAAGGTGCTGATTGCCGTCGATGGCTACTACTACAACGGGAAGGTGGTGGACTGTCTGGATCGCCTGGCGGAGATCGCCGCCGGTCTGCCGTCGGTGAAGCGGGTGGTGGTGGTGCCCTATGTGCATGCCAGGCATGACCTGAGTCACGTGCCCCATGCCCGCCTGCTGCCCGATTACGTCAAGCCATTCCAGGCGGTGACCGAGATCCCTTTTGCACGGCTGCCCTTTGCCCATCCGCTGTTCATCATGTATTCCTCGGGCACGACCGGCGTGCCCAAGTGCATCGTCCATTGTGCCGGTGGTGTGCTGTTGCAACACATCAAGGAGCACCGCCTGCATGGTGATGTGAAACCCGGCGACCGGCTGTTCTACTTCACCACCTGCGGCTGGATGATGTGGAACTGGCTGGTGTCGGGGCTGGCGTCCGGCGCAACCCTGCTGCTGTATGACGGTTCGCCGATGCTCGGTAACGGCTCGATTCTCTTCGACTATGCCCAGGCCGAAAGGATGACCCATTTCGGTACGTCGGCGAAGTTCATCGACGGGATTGCCAAGGCCGGCCTCAAGCCCCGGGAAACCCATGATCTGAGCCACTTGCGGGCAATGTTCTCGACGGGGAGTCCGCTGGTACCAGAGGGCTTCGAGTACGTGTATCGGGACATCAAGGCGGACCTGTGTCTGTCCTCCATCTCGGGCGGAACGGACATCGTTTCCTGCTTCGTTCTCGGCAATCCGGCGTTGCCCGTGTGGCCGGGAGAGATCCAGTGCAAGGGTCTCGGGATGGCCGTGGACGTGTTCGACGATGGCGGTCGTCCGGTGCGCGCTGAAAAGGGCGAGCTGGTGTGCGTACGCCCCTTCCCGGTGATGCCCATCGGTTTCTGGAATGATCGGGATGGCAGCAAGTACAAGGCGGCGTACTTCGAGCGTTTCGACAACGTGTGGTGCCACGGGGACTATTCCGAGATCACCGCTCATGACGGCTTGGTCATCTATGGGCGTTCCGATGCCACCCTCAATCCGGGGGGAGTGCGTATAGGCACGGCGGAGATCTATCGCCAGGTTGAAAAGCTCGACGAGGTGGTCGAGGCGCTGGTGATCGGCCAGGACTGGCCGCCGCAGAGCCCGACCGACGTGCGGGTGGTGCTCTTCGTCAAGCTGAGGGAAGGGCTGGAGCTGGACGACGGACTGATCGACCGCATCCGCCGCACGATCCGTGACAACACCACGCCGCGTCACGTGCCGGCCAGGGTCGTGCGGGTCGATGACATTCCGCGCACCAAGAGCGGCAAGATCGTCGAACTGGCCGTGCGGGCGGTGGTGCATGACCGGCCGGTGAAGAACGTCGAAGCCCTGGCCAATCCGGCGGCGCTGGAGCAGTTCCGGAACCGTCCGGAACTGCAGTCCTGAGGGGAATGCCATGCTGATGACTGCGGACAAATCGGTCCTGCTGGTCGTGGACGTGCAGGAGCGGCTGCTCCCGGCGATCCACGACGGCGAAGCCGTTCTCGCCAACTGCATCTGGCTGGCGGGTGTGGCGCATCGCCTGCGGGTGCCTGTGGTGGTTTCCGAGCAATATCCGGCGGGTCTTGGGCCGACGGCGGCGCCCTTGAAGGCGGTGCTGGACGGGGCGCATTGCGTCGACAAGACCCATTTCTCGTGCGTCTCGGATTGCTGTCTCGCCGGGACGGAGGTCGAGGCGCGGCGCCAGGTGATCGTCATCGGCACGGAGGCCCATGTCTGTGTCCTGCAGACGGTGCTTGAGCTGCGCTGGCAGGGCAAGGAGGTCTTCGTCGTGGCTGACGCTGTGGGGTCCCGCAAGCCGGCCGACAAGGAACTGGCGCTGGCGCGCATGCGCGCTCATGGGGTGGAGATCGTGAGCCGGGAAATGGTGGCTTTCGAATGGCTGAAGCGGAGCGCGACGGCCCAGTTCCGGGAAATCAACCAGGATTTCATCCGGGATAACTGAGGGGCGGCTGGGGCGAAATCAGGGCAAAAAAAGGGGGTGCCGGACGGCTTTGCGCCCCCTGTTTCCGGGGGTGGAGCGGTGGTACCGATTGAAGAGAAGGGGCCTGATCGGCTATCATTCCCCTTTCCAGTAGTCCCCCCGTGTCATGACCAAATACGTCTTTGTTACCGGTGGTGTCGTGTCCTCTCTGGGCAAAGGCATCGCCGCCGCCTCTCTCGGGGCAATTCTCGAGTCCCGGGGCATCAAGGTTACACACCTCAAGCTTGACCCCTACATCAACGTTGACCCGGGCACGATGAGCCCCTTCCAGCACGGTGAAGTCTTCGTGACCGAAGACGGCGCCGAAACCGACCTGGATCTGGGCCACTACGAGCGCTTCACCAGCGCCAAGATGAGCAAGCGCAACAACTTCACGACCGGCCAGATCTACGAGGCGGTGATCAAGAAGGAGCGGCGCGGCGAATATCTCGGCAAGACCGTACAGGTCATTCCTCACATCACTGACGAGATCAAGACCTACGTCAAGCGCGGCGCCGAAGGTGCCGACGTGGCGATCGTCGAAGTGGGCGGCACCGTCGGCGACATCGAATCCCTGCCGTTCCTCGAAGCCATCCGCCAGATGGGCATCGAGGAAGGCCGCCAGGGCACCTGTTTCATCCATCTCACGCTGCTGCCCTATATTCCGACGGCCGGCGAGTTGAAGACCAAGCCGACCCAGCACTCCGTCAAGGAATTGCGTGAAATCGGCATCCAGCCCGACATCCTGCTGTGCCGCGCCGACCGTTCGGTGCCGGCCGACGAGCGCCGCAAGATCGCGTTGTTCTGCAACGTGATGCCGGAAGCGGTCATCGAGTGCCTCGATGCGGATTCCATCTACAGCATTCCGGGCATGCTGCACGACCAGATGCTTGACGAGATCGTCTGCCACAAGCTGGGTATCCTGGCCCGCGCGGCGGATTTGTCGGTGTGGGAGCGCCTTGTCCATGCGTTGAAGAACCCGCAGCACAGTATCGACATCGCCTTCGTCGGCAAGTATGTGGACCTGACCGAGTCCTACAAGTCGCTGATCGAGGCGCTCAACCATGCGGGGATGCACACCCTCAGCAAGGTGAACATCCACTACATCGACTCCGAAGACATCGAGAAGGACGGCTGTGGCGTGCTCAAGAGCATGGACGCCATCCTCGTGCCGGGCGGTTTTGGCCGGCGCGGTACCGAAGGCAAGATCGCGGCGATCCGCTATGCCCGCGAGAACAAGGTTCCCTATTTGGGTATCTGTCTCGGCATGCAGCTGGCGGTCGTCGAGTTCGCCCGTGACGTGGCCGGCATGAACGGCGCCCACAGTACGGAGTTCGACAAACACACCGATTACCCGGTCATCGGCCTGATCACCGAATGGCTGGACGCGTCCGGCAAGGTGGAGAAGCGCGGTGAGGATTCCGATCTCGGCGGCACCATGCGCCTGGGCGGCCAGGTCTGTAATCTCGCCGAAGGCTCCCTGGCCCGCGAGATCTACGGCAACGCCGATGTCACCGAGCGCCACCGTCATCGCTACGAAGTCAACAACACGCTGCTCGCCAAGCTCGAAGAGCAGGGCCTGCGCGTTGCCGGCCGTGCGCCGGGCACCGATCTGTGCGAGATGATCGAATTGCCGTCCGACGTGCATCCGTGGTTCGTCGGCTGTCAGTTCCATCCGGAGTTCACCTCCAACCCGCGTAACGGCCACCCGCTGTTCACCGCCTTCGTGAAGGCTGCGCTGGCTCATCAGCGCGCTGCCTGAAAGGACGCCCCATGAAACTCTGCGGCTTCGATGTCGGTCTCGACAAACCCTTCTTCCTGATCGCCGGACCGTGCGTCATCGAGTCCCGCGAGATGGCGCTGGAAACGGCAGCCCAGTTGAAGGAGATCTGTACCGAATTGGCGATCCCCTTCATCTACAAGTCCAGCTACGACAAGGCCAATCGCAGTTCCGGCAAGTCGTATCGGGGGCTGGGGATGGAGAAGGGGCTGGCGATCCTGGCCGAAGTCCGCGAGAAGGTCGGCGTGCCCGTGCTTACCGACGTGCATGCCGAGCATGAGGTTGCCGACGTGGCTGCCGCCGTCGATGTGCTGCAGACGCCGGCCTTCCTGTGCCGCCAGACGGATTTCATTCATGCAGTGGCGGCGTCGGGCAAGCCGGTGAACATCAAGAAGGGCCAGTTTCTGGCGCCCGGCGACATGAAGAACGTCGTCGATAAGGCGCGTGAGGCCAACGGCGGGGCAGACACCATCATGGTCTGTGAACGCGGTGCGTCCTTCGGTTACAACAACCTTGTGTCCGACATGCGCTCGCTGGCGATCATGCGCGAGACGGGTTGCCCGGTGGTGTTCGACGCAACCCATTCCGTGCAACTGCCCGGCGGGCAGGGTACCGTCTCCGGCGGACAGCGGGAGTTCGTGCCGGTGCTGGCGCGGGCGGCGGTGGCAGTCGGTATCTCTGGGCTTTTCATGGAAACGCATCCTGACCCCGCCAAGGCGTTTTCCGATGGCCCAAATGCCTGGCCGCTGCCCAAGATGAAGGCGTTGCTGGCGACGCTGAAGGGCATCGATGCGCTCGTCAAGGGGCAGGGCTTCGAGGAGTTGCGCACCTGATAGCGCAATTATTGCTTTGTCATTTCCGGTTTTCCGGCTCGGGACGGTATCATTGCCACCGGTTTCAATTCAGTAATTCAAAGTAAATAAGAGAGGAAGTTAATGAGCGCCATTGTTGATGTCATTGCCCGTGAGGTTCTCGATTCCCGCGGCAATCCCACCGTAGAAGCCGATGTGCTGCTGGAATCCGGCGTGCTGGGGCGTGCGGCTGTTCCGTCCGGCGCCTCCACCGGTTCCCGCGAAGCGATCGAGCTGCGCGATGGTGATGCCGGTCGCTATCTGGGCAAGGGCGTGCTGCAGGCGGTCGAAAACGTCAACACGGAAATCTCCGAAGCGCTCATCGGCCTCGATGCTGAAGAGCAGGCTTTCATCGACAAGACCCTGATCGACCTCGACGGCACCGACAACAAATCCCGTCTGGGCGCCAATGCATTGCTGGCTGTCTCCATGGCTGTGGCCAAGGCTGCTGCCGAAGAGGCCGGCCTCCCCCTGTACCGCTACTTCGGCGGTTCCGGTGGCATGTCCCTGCCGGTGCCGATGATGAACGTCATCAACGGCGGCGCTCACGCCAACAATTCCCTGGACATCCAGGAGTGCATGATCATGCCGGTTGGCGCCAAGAGCTTCCGCGAAGCCCTGCGTGCCGGCGCGGAGATCTTTCACCACCTGAAGAAGATCACCGACAAGAAGGGCTACCCGACCACCGTGGGCGACGAAGGTGGTTTCGCCCCCAACGTCTCCGGTACCGAAGAAGCCCTCAACCTGATCCTCGAAGCCACGTCCAACGCCGGCTACGAGCCGGGCCGCGACATCGTGCTGGCTCTCGACTGTGCCGCTTCCGAGTTCTACAAGAACGGCAAGTACGAGCTCGTGGGTGAAGGTCTGTCCCTCAGCGCCGAAGGCTTCACCGATTACCTCGCCACACTGGCTGACAAGTTCCCGATCATCTCCATTGAAGATGGCATGGCCGAAGGTGACTGGGCTGGCTGGAAGACCCTCACCGACCGTCTGGGCAAGCGTGTTCAGATCGTCGGCGACGACCTCTTCGTCACCAACACCCGCATCCTGAAGGAAGGCATCGACAAGGGTATCGCCAACTCGATCCTCATCAAGATCAACCAGATCGGCACTCTGACCGAGACCTTCGCTGCTGTCGAAATGGCCAAGCGCGCCGGCTACACCGCGGTGATCTCCCACCGTTCCGGTGAAACCGAGGACTCCACGATCGCCGATATCGCTGTTGGCCTCAATGCGATGCAGATCAAGACCGGTTCGCTGTCCCGTTCCGATCGTATCTCCAAGTACAACCAGCTGCTGCGCATTGAGGAAGATCTCGGCGAAACCGCCTTCTACCCGGGCCTCTCTGCGTTCTACAACCTGCGTTCCCGTTAATCATCCTTCTCTTGCCCGGCTGTGCAACGCAGCCGGGCTTGTCTCCCATGCGCTGGCCAGCCATTGTTCTCGCTCTTCTGGTAGTTGTTCTGCAGTATCCCTTGTGGATCGGTAAGGGCGGCTGGCTGCGTGTCTGGGAGGTCGAGCAACAGCTTGCCGCCCAACGAGAGGGTAATCGCAAGCTGGAGCAGCGCAATACCGGCCTCGAGGCCGAAGTGCGCGATCTGAAGTCCGGTTATGAGGCGGTGGAAGAGCGTGCCCGCTTTGAATTGGGTTTGACCAAGTCGGATGAGATCTTCGTTCAGACGCCTCCCTCGAAGTAATTTCCAGAAGGTCAGCCCTTTGTTGCGTTGCTTGCGCCGTTTCGGCGGACAACGGCGGCTGTGCTGCTCCCGTTCCCTGTCTTTTTGCTGCCAGGTGAGTGTCTCGTCGTTTGCAGGATTAGCGTGACGCGCGCGGCACGAGTCACGCCGCAGGCTTCAGTTACGTTGGTAGAGCTTGAAGATCTCCGTCTTTCGTCCGCCTCCTAGGCGGCGTTGCCAGATGGGGTTCCACTCATCCTTGGTGATGTTCGGCGAGCTGTTTGCCGTAGCGTAGATGAGCAGCAGATCGCACTGTTCCTGGCTTCGGTAAGAGACCGTCCGGATACCCGAGAAGTAGTCCAGGGCTGCCCGTTGAGTGTCCCCGATGCCGGCGCGCTTGATGCAGTTGTAGTTGCGTCCATCAAGCGCCTTGGCGAGTTCGCTCGCCACGGGCTGATAGTTCTTGGTGTAAGCGAACCACGGTTGCCAGAGAGTCACGGCCAGGCACCAGAGCAGTGTCAGTCCCAGCGCCCAATTGGTCGCGCCGCGCATCGGGCCGCGACGGGTCACAATCGGCAAGGCAAGCAGGGCTGCGCTCAGAATGAAGCCAACCGCAGCGCCGCCGATGATGGACTCCTCCGGGAAGTCGGGTGCAATCCGCGCCACCTGACGCGCCAGCCCCGGGGGCCAGCCAAAGTGCAGAGCGCTCCATCCCAGCCATACCAGCAGGCCGAAGAAGCTGAAGGTCATGACGCCAAACCAGTCGAACGCATTGGCCGCGCCGCGCCGGAGGCTCTCTACGCCAAGTGCAGCCAACAGGCACAGCGGCGGCAGAATGGGCAGCATGTTGGCTGGGCGAATGCTGCCGGTCAGTGCCGTGAACAGGATTGCCAGGATGCTTGCCAGTATTGGCAGCGTCAATTGCGGGCTGCCCAGTCGCAACTGTTGGCGGTTGCGCCACACAGCCCATCCGGCGATTGGCCACAGGGGCCAGGAGAACCAGCCGAGTAGCTGGATCAGTTTGTTGAAAGCGGTCAGGTTGGCCAGATGGGGGCGGATGCTGGCATATTCGTCATGCCACCAGAGGGGAATTTCAGTCGGATGGTTGATGGCAACGGCGCCCAGCCAGATACCCGCGATTGTCGCCGTGATTCCGAGGCTCAGCAGCGTGCTCAGAATGCCATTGCGGCATCGATGGGAAGGGCAGAGGGCTGGGCCGAGGAGAATCAGCGGCGTCGTGAGTACAAGGCCGGATAGGCCGCCTGCAAGGAAGGCGATGCCACTACCGGCGCCCATCTGGAGTGCGGCACGCCAGGGACGCTCGGTCTGTTCGGCCAGGCCTGCGTAGCACAGGGCCATGCCGGCGAGTTGGGCCAGGATGGGCTGGGTCTCGTGGGCGTGCACGACGAGTCCAAGGGCTCCGAGTCCAAGCAGGATGGCGGGGGCGAAACTGTTGGGGCCGTACATGCGGCGGGCGGCGAGGCCCGTCCAGTACAAGGTGGCTGCCGTGAATACGCTGCTGGCGAGCCGTGCCGCATCATGGACCGGAAGTATCCCGCCAAACACTTTGGCGAGCCCTGCGCCAAGCCAGTAGTACAGCGGCGGATTTTCCCGGTAGATCTCGCCGGCGATCTCCGGCAAGAGCCAATTGCCGCGGCTCAGGATGGCGTGGATGGGGCCGAGGTGCGTGAGATCGTCACCTCGCCAGGGCAGGTGTCCTGTCGTGCCAACCAGCAGGTAAATGGCAAGGAGAGCGAGCAACGACCATCCTTGCAGTGGGGTTGGCAGGGAAAAGCGTGAGCTGGCGTCGGACATGGGAGGCAGGCAGATCGGTTTTGTTGCAGGCAATAAAAAAAGGCAGCCGCAGCTGCCTTTTTTCGGGAGTTACCGATAAAACGCGGTAATTAGCCCAGGCGCTGAACGGAACCGTATTTCTGACGGAAGCGCTCGACACGGCCAGCGGTGTCAACGATCTTCTGCTTGCCAGTGTAGAACGGATGGCAGGCGGAGCAGACTTCCACGTGGTATTGGGGCTTGCCCATGGTGGAACGGGTCATGAAGACGTGGCCGCAGGAGCAGGTCACTTGCACTTCGGTGTAGTTAGGATGGGTATCGGCTTTCATCGCGGGTCCTTTGTGTAGTACGTGGGTGGTGAATTTGGCCACCCGGAAGCCAACCATTCTGAACTATTTCAGTGTCTTGTGCAAGATTGCCGCGGGCTTACAGGAAGCGGGCGACAAAGGCGCCGATACTGTCCGGCGGGAGCGGTAGCCATGCCCGGTGGTCGCTGCCCGGCACGCGCTGGATCTCGGTGCCGTCGGCAGTGAGCAAGCGGGTGACGCCGACTTCCCGATTGCCGTTCGGATGGATCAGCTCCAGGCGGTCGCCGACGGAGAATGCATTCTTGGACGCGATCTCGGCCAGGCCTCGCTCGTGGTCGTAGCCGACGACGTCGCCGACGTAGAGGCTGCGGTTCGATTCCGAGTGGCCACGCAGGTAGTTCTGGGTTTCGTGAGGCGTGTGGCGCTGGTAGAAACCGTCGGTGTAACCCCGGTTGGCAAGTCCTTCGAGCTGGCCGAGCAAGACCGGGTCGAGGCCGCGGCCGGCGACGGCGTCGTCAATGGCCTGGCGGTAGGCCTGGCAGGTGCGCGCGACGTAGTAGGGGCTTTTTGTGCGGCCTTCGATCTTGAAGGAGTCGATGCCGATCTCGGTGAGGCGCTGGACGTGCTCGATGGCGCGCAAGTCCTTGGAGTTCAGGATGTAGGTGCCGTGTTCGTCCTCTTCGATGGGCATGTACTCTCCGGGACGCTTGTGGGGCTCTTCCAGCAGATGTACATCGCCGGAGCCGCAGCTCTTGGCTTCGTGGGTCTTGAAATCCCAGCGGCAGGAGTTGGTGCAGCTGCCCTGGTTGGGATCCCGATGGTTGAAGTAGCCCGACAGCAGGCAGCGCCCGGAATAGGCGATGCACAGCGCGCCGTGGATGAAGACTTCGAGTTCGGTGTCGGGGCAGTCCTGGCGGATGCTCGCAATCTCGTCCAGGGACAGCTCGCGGGACAGGATCACCCGCGAGATGCCGGCCATCTTCCAGAAACGCACGGCGGCTGCATTAACGGTGTTGGCCTGCACGGACAGGTGGACTGGCATGTCCGGGAAATTCTCACGGACCATCAGGATCAGGCCTGGGTCCGACATGATCAGGGCGTCGGGCTTGAGGGCGATGACCGGTGCGATGTCCTTGATGAAGGTCTTGATCTTGGCCCCGTGGGGATAGATGTTGGCGACCACGTAAAAGCGCTTGCCGAGCGTGCGGGCGCGCTGGATGCCGTCGGCGAGGACCGGCAGGTCGCCGAAGTCGTTGTTGCGCACGCGCAGGGAGTAACGTGGCTGGCCGGCGTAAATGGCGTCGGCGCCAAACGCGAAGGCGGTGTCGAGCATGGCCAGCGAGCCGGCTGGTGCGAGAAGTTCCGGGTGTTTCTGAGGCATGAAAGGTATTCGGGGTTGGAGCGATGGGTCAACGGTTTTCCAGCATCTCTTTCCACTGGGCGAGCGCAGGGCTCTGGGACTCGAGTTGGTGCTGAAGAACCTGTTCTGCCATTTCGAGCATGGCTTTTTGTTCCTTGCTCAGGAAGCAAGGGTATTGGGGGGCGAGGTGTATCACGAGGTCGCCGGCATGCCTGCGGCCCCGGCCGGGAAAGCCGGCCTGGGGAACGCGGATCGGCTGTTTGCCAGCCATTTCCGGTAGCAGGACTTCCCGTAGACCGTCGAGGTCGGGCGCTTCGATGGTGCCGCCGGCGAGGAGTCGAAAAATGCTGACCGGCACCGTGACGTGGATGTCGTGCCGGTCGAGACGGAACAGGGCGTGGGGACGGGTCCGGATCGTCAGGTAGAGGTCGCCTGGCGCGCCGCCTTCGGGGGCCGCTCCGCCTTGCCCGGCAATGCGCAGTTCGTCGCCAGGCAACATGCCCGGGGGCAGACTGACTGCGAGCTGGCGTTCGGCTGGGTGCCAGCCCCTCCCGTCACAACTCGGACAGCGGTGATCGGTGGTGAAGCCCTTGCCGTGACAATGGGTGCACGGCTTGAGCCCTGCCTTGCCGCGCAACCGCCCGCTGCCGTGACAATGGGGGCACATGGTAGTGCGGCCATAGTTGCGTTGGCCGCTGCCGTCACAGTCGGCGCAGTCGACACGGCCGTCGAGGGTGATCGAGATTGTTCCCCCGCGGGCCGCTTCGAGCAGGTCGACGGCAACTTCCATGCGGCGATCTTCGCCCTTGGCGGGCGCGGGATCGGCGGGCGTGCTGTCAGCCTCGTCGGCTTTGGCTTCGATCTCGGGTTCCGTTGGACGCGTCAAGCGTTCGAATGCTTCCCGGACGCGCCGGAACTCCTCGTGGGCTTCCGGCGCCGGATTGCGGTCCGGGTGCCAGCGCATGGCGAGGCGTTTGTAGGCGCGTTTGATCTCTGCGGCGCTTGCGTCGGGGGCAACGCCGAGAATTTGGTGGAAGTTTACGGCGGACATTTCGCTATTCTAATCGGCGGACGTCGATTGAGGGTCGGGATGGGAGTGTGCGGATGAATGTGATGCAGAGCTTGGTGTTGGCGGTGATGCTGTGGCTTGTCGGTGGAGCGGGGTGGGCGGCAACGTTACGGGTGGGGCCAAATGAGTCCATCCGCAGCATCGCCGAGGCCGCGCGAGTAGCCAGGGATGGTGATGTCGTGGAAATCGTTGCGGCTAACTATCAGGGGGATGCGGCGGTAGCCGTGTGGCCCCAGGCTCGCCTGACGATTCGCGGTGTCGGTGGCCGCCCGGTTCTGGTGGCGGCTGGGCAGAGTGCCGAGGGCAAGGGCATCTGGGTCGTGCGTGGCGCCGATGTACTCATCGAGAACATCGTCTTCCGGGGCGCGCGGGTGCCGGATCTCAACGGCTCGGGTATCCGTCACGAGCAGGGGCGGCTGACGGTGCGGAACTGCCTGTTCGACGACAACGAAATGGGCATTCTGACGGCCAACCGGGATTCTCTGACACTGACCGTCGAGAACTCGGAGTTTTCCCATGGTGTTCTGGCGACGCCCCGTTTGAGTCACCTGCTTTACGCAGGACGTATCGCTCGCCTGGAGGTTCGTGGCAGCTACTTTCATCACGGCTTGATCGGCCATCTGCTGAAGAGTCGGGCACGTTTCAGTCTGATCGAATACAACCGGCTGACCGACGAGAACGGAGGACGAGCGAGCTATGAACTGGAGTTTCCCAATGGTGGCGTGGCGATAGTGATCGGTAACCTGATTCAACAGTCGGCGGCTACTGAAAATAAACGCATGGTCGCCTTCGGGGCAGAAGGCCTGACGTATGAGCGGAATAGCGTCGTTCTTTCCAGCAATACCCTTGTGGATGGGCTGCCGGCGGGCGGGGAGTTTCTGGCGGTGTGGACACCCGAGCGTGTCGAGGTGAGGACGTTCAACAACTTGCTGGTCCGTACCTGCGATGGATTGATGTGCGTCGAAAAGCAGTTGAGAGAGGCGGGCAGCCGTATTCAAAAGGGGCAGTTGCCGTGGCGCGATGGAGTCTTCCCTGCAGAGTTCGGGAATCGACTGATCTCCAGGGCAGATGCCAGTTCGCTTCTGGCTCCTGGTGCCTACGGCTCCCCACTGAAGGATGGCCCCGGGCCGGTGGCCCCCGGTAGCTTGGAAGGCGTTTCTCTCGTTCCCAGCAGAGAGTACGTGCATCCTGCCCAGAGCCGGGCGCTGCCGGATGGCTTGCCGGCCGTGCCCGGGGCGTTCCAGCCTTAGGTGTCGGTCTTGCGCCTTTCCTGGCGGCATTCGTGCAGGATTTCCACCGAGCCATCCTCGCGGGCGACTTCCATGCGCACGGCGAACCCCCACAGGCGGGCGACGTGTTTCAGTACTTCGTCCGCGTCGCCGCTGAGCGGACGGCGCTGGTAGGCCTGGTGACGTAGCGTCAGTGAGCGGTCGCCGCGCAGGTCCACATTCCAGACCTGCAGATTGGGTTCGCGGCTGCCCAGGTTGTAGTTGTCGGACAGAATCTCTCGTACCCGACGGTAACCTTCTTCGTCATGGATCGCAGATACCTTGAGCTTGGACTCCTTGTCGTCGTCCAGGATCGCGAACAGGCGGAAGTCGCGCATGACCTTGGGTGACAGAAACTGGGCGATGAAGCTCTCGTCCTTGAAGTTGCGCATCGCGAAGTCGAAGGTTTCCCGCCAGTCGCTGCCGGCGATGTCCGGAAACCAGTAGCGATCCTCGTCGGTGGGGTTTTCGCAGATCCGGCGGATGTCCTGCCACATCGCAAAGCCCAGCGCGTAGGGGTTGAGGCCGTGATACCAGGGTTCGTTGTAGCTGGGTTGATAGACAACGTTGGTGTGGGAGTGCAGGAACTCCAGCATGAAGTTGTCCGCGAGCAGGCCTTCGTCGTATAGCGTGTTGATGAGGGTGTAGTGCCAGTAGGTGGCCCAACCTTCGTTCATGACCTGGGTCTGGCGCTGCGGGAAGAAGTACTGCCCGACCTTGCGGACGATGCGCACCACTTCGCGTTGCCAGGGTTCGAGCAGCGGTGCGTTCTTCTCGATGAAATAGAGCAGGTTCTCCTGGGGCTCCGAGGGAAAGCGCCGCTGCTCCACGGCCTGGGTCTTGACGTGGGCCGTTGGCAGCGTCCGCCACAGGTCATTGACCTGGCTCTGCAGGTACTCGGCGCGCTCCCGCTGGCGGGTCAGTTCCTTGTTGAGGGACAGCTTTTCGGGACGCTTGTAGCGGTCGACCCCGACGTTCATCAGTGCGTGGCAGGAGTCGAGCAGCAGTTCGACTTCCTCCTCGCCGTAGCGCTCCTCGCACTCGGTGAGGTAATTCCGGGCGAAGATCAGGTAGTCGATGATCGCGTCGGCATTGGTCCATTGCTTGAACAGGTAGTTGCCCTTGAAGAAGCTGTTGTGGCCGTAGGCCGCGTGGGCGATCACCAGTGCCTGCATCGTCATGGTGTTTTCTTCCATGAGATAGGCGATGCAGGGGTTGGAGTTGATGACGATCTCGTAGGCCAGCCCCATCTGCCCGCGTCGGTAGCTTTTTTCTGTCTGCAGGAAGCTCTTGCCGAAGGACCAGTGGTGGTAATTGACGGGCATGCCCACCGACGAGTAGGCGTCCATCATCTGCTCGGAAGTGATCAGCTCGATCTGGGTGGGATAGGTGTCCAGCCCGTAGTTCCTGGCCACACGGTCGATCTCGGCGTGGTAGGCCTCGATCAGTTCGAATGTCCATTCGCCGGGGGCGGGCAGGGGCTGTTTCCGTTTTTGTCTTTTCGCGCTCATACGAGTTTCTTCTTGAAAAGTTCCCGGAACACCGGATAGATGTCCGGCAGGCCCTCGATGTGCTGCATGGCGAAGTTGGGATGGGCGCCGATCAGCTTTTCGTATTCCCGCCACAGGTTCTGTGGTTCGCCCGGCGTGATCTCGATGTAGGCGAAGTACTGGACGAAGGGCAGGATGGTGTCGGCGAGCAGTTCGCGACAGTGCGGCGAGTCGTTCTCCCAGTTGTCACCGTCGGAAGCCTGGGCGCCGTACACGTTCCAGGCTCCGTTCAGGTAACGGGCGTGCAGGATGTCCTTCATCATCTCGAGCGCGCTGGAAACGACCGTGCCGCCGGACTCGCGGGAGTGGAAGAAGTCCTCCTCGTTCACTTCCTTGGCGATCGTGTGGTGGCGGATGAACACCACTTCGATGTGCTCGTAGGTGCGCGTCAGGAACAGGTAGAGCAGCATGAAGAAGCGCTTGGCCGTGGCCTTCTTGTCCTCGTCCATCGAGCCCGACACGTCCATGATGCAGAACATCACGGCCTGGGTGGTCGGCTTGGGCACCTTGATCCGGTTGTTGTAGCGCAGATCGAAGGTGTCGATGAAGGGGATGGCCTCGATCTTGGCGCGCAGGATACCGATCTCGTCCTTCAGCTTGAGGACTTCCGGATCGTCCTCCGGGCGCGTTTCAAGCAGTTCGTCGAGTTGCTGCTGAAGCTCCCGCAACTGGCCGCGATAGGGAGAGCCGAGGGCCAGCCGGCGGCCCAGTGCGCCGCGCAGGGAGCGGACCACGTTGATGTTGGCCGGCGTGCCGTCGTTGGTGAAGCCGGCGCGCTGGCTCTTGTACTCGTGGATGCGGGCAAGCTGGGTCTTGACCAGGTTGGGCAGGGCCAGGTCGTCGAAGAAGACGTCGAGGAACTCCTCGCGTGACAGGTTGAAGACGAAATCATCCTCACCTTCGCCGTCCTTGCTGGCCTTGCCCTTGCCGGTTCCGCCCCCGCCGCCGCCCTGCGGCCGGTTGATCTGGTCACCTGACGAGAACTGGTCGTTGCCGGTGAAGACGTTTTCCCAAATGCCGCCGCGGCCATGATGGAATTGCGGCTCAGACAGGTCCTTTGACGGAATGGTGACACTCTCGCCGTTGTCCAGATCCTTGATGGAGCGGCCGGATATTGCGTCGGCCACGGCTTCGCGGATCTGGTTCTTGAAGCGGCGCATGAATCGCTGCCGGTTTACAGCACTCTTGTTCTTGCTGTCGAACCGGCGGTCGATGATACGAACCATTCGAGCCTCCCGAATTGTTGGCGTTCACCGCCGGCCGCCCAGTCGGGCGCCGGCGAGCGGACGATCAAGACGACTTGCGGACGCGCAAATACCATTCGCACAGCAAGCGTACCTGCTTCTCGGTGTAGCCCTTTTCGATCATGCGATTGACGAAGTTCTGGTGCTTCTTCTGTTCGTCCCCGCTGGCCTTGGCATTGAAGCTGATGACCGGCAGCAGATCCTCGGTATTGGAGAACATCTTCTTCTCGATGACGGCCCGCAGCTTCTCGTAGCTGGTCCAGCTGGGGTTCTTGCCGCTGTTCTTGGCGCGCGCCCGCAGCACGAAGTTGACCACCTCGTTGCGGAAGTCCTTCGGGTTGCTGATGCCAGCCGGCTTCTCGATCTTCTCGAGCTCGTCGTTGAGCGCGTTGCGGTCGAGGATCTCGCCGGTGTTCTGGTCGCGGTATTCCTGGTCCTGGATCCAGAAGTCGGCGTAGGTGACGTAGCGGTCGAAGATGTTCTGGCCGTACTCGCTGTAGCTTTCGAGATAGGCTGTCTGGATCTCCTTGCCGATGAACTCGGCGTAGCGGGGGGCGAGGAACTCCTTGATGAAGGCCAGGTAGCGGGCTTCGTTCTCCGGCGGGTACTGTTCCTGGGCGATCTGCTGTTCCAGCACGTACATCAGGTGTACCGGATTGGCCGCGACTTCCCGGTGGTCGAAGTTGAAGACCTTGGACAACACCTTGAACGCGAAGCGGGTGGACAGGCCGTTCATGCCTTCGTCCACACCCGCGTAGTCGCGGTATTCCTGATAGCTCTTGGCCTTGGGGTCGGTGTCCTTCAGGTTCTCGCCGTCATAGACACGCATCTTGGAGAAAATGCTTGAGTTCTCGGGTTCCTTGAGCCGCGACAGCACCGCAAACTGGGCCATCATCTTGAGGGTATCCGGGGCGCAGGGGGCGTTGGACAGGGAGCTGTGGGCCAGCAGCTTGTCGTAGATGCGGATCTCGTCGGAAATCCGCAGGCAGTACGGCACCTTCACGGTGTAGATGCGGTCGAGGAAAGCCTCGTTGTTGCGGTTGTTGCGGAAGGCCATCCACTCGGACTCGTTGGAGTGGGCCATCACGATGCCGTCGAAGGGGATCGCGCCGAAACCTTCAGTGCCCTTGTAGTTGCCTTCCTGGGTCGCAGTGAGCAGCGGGTGCAGCACCTTGATCGGCGCCTTGAACATTTCGACGAATTCGAGCAGGCCCCGGTTGGCCAGGCACAGGCCGCCGGAGTAGGAGTAGGCATCCGGATCGTCCTGGGAGTACTGCTCCAGCTTGCGGATGTCGATCTTGCCGACGAGGGACGAGATGTCCTGGTTGTTCTCGTCGCCCGGCTCGGTCTTGGCAACCGCGATCTGGCGCAGCACCGAGGGGCGCAGCTTGACAACACGGAACTTGGTGATGTCGCCGTTGAACTCGTGAAGGCGCTTGACTGCCCACGGGCTCATGATGGTGTTGAGGTAGCGGCGCGGAATCCCGTAGTCGTCCTCCAGGATCGCCCCGTCCTCGACCGAGCTGAACAGGCCCAGCGGCGACTCATGCACCGGCGAACCCTTGATCGCGTAGAAAGGGATCTTCTCCACCAGGCTCTTCAGCTTTTCGGCCAGGGAGCTCTTGCCGCCACCGACCGGGCCGAGGAGGTAGAGGATCTGTTTCTTTTCCTCCAGTCCCTGCGCCGCATGTCGGAAATACGACACGATGTTCTCGATCGATTCCTCCATTCCGTAGAAGTCACGGAAGGCCGGGTAGATCTTGATCATCTTGTTGGAAAAAATGCGCGACAGGCGCGGATCGAGCCGGGTGTCGACGAGCTCCGGTTGGCCGATGGCCTGCAGCATGCGCTCGGCGGACGTCGCGTAGGCCACGGGATCGGACTTGCACAGTTCCAGGTATTCCTGGACAGACATTTCCTCTTCCTTGGCGGACTCGAAGCGGGCCTGGAAGCTGGTAAAGATACTCATCTAAGGTCTCCTGGGGCACGGACCCGGACCGGGGCGCCGGGGTCGCCATGTATGTACTGGACATACGGTTGATGACGCAGATACTTGAGCACCTCGTGAAGCTAGTCGCACTTGCCGTGGAGGCTGACGGACACGGCCATTTCATTCCGTGTGATAGCAGAAAGATAAATGGAGTTCCGCATTGCGTGGGGCAGTTTTTCACATCTACCGCCCTAAAGCCAAGCACTGGCGCGGGGGCTGCGGATGGAGCAAAGGCCTGTGTTAGACTAAAGGTTTTTCCGACGACTCCGTCCGGCAGGAGGAGATAGACGGCACATGTTTTGCTACGTGTTGTCTGTCCTGCTTGCGGAGCGTTTTTGTCAAGAACGATCAGGGAATTATCTTTTCATGAGCAACCAGGTTACCGTGAGCGCGCTCGAGCGCCGTATCGACATGTCCGTGCAGCTGTCCGAAATCGACAAGGACGTCGAAGCGCGTCTGAAGCAGATGGCTCGTACCGTCAAGATGCCGGGCTTCCGTCCGGGCAAGGTGCCGTACCGTCTGGTCGCCCAGTCCTATGGCCCGCAGGCCCGCTCCGAGGCTATCGGTGCTGCCGTCGAAAAGGCCCTTGGCGAACAGATCCGCGCCCAGAGTCTGCGCGTGGCCGGCTACCCGAGCATCGAGCCGAAGGAATCCACCGCGACCGACGTGCTGGAATTCAGCGCCGTTTTCGAGGTCTACCCGGAAATCGTGATCAGTGACGTGAGTGGCCAGGAAGTCGAACGTCCCCAGCTGGCCGTCGGCGACGCCGAAGTGGACAAGACGCTGGACGTGCTGCGCAAGCAGCGCACCACTTTTGTGCCCGTCGAACGTGCTGCCCAGGACGGCGACCGCGTGACGGTGGACTTCACCGGCCGCAAGGATGGTGTTGAGTTCGACGGCGGCAAGGCGACCGACTTCCCGTTCGTGATCGGCGGCGGCCAGATGCTCAAGGATTTCGAAACCGCTGTGCTGGGTCTGAACGTCGGCGAGAGCAAGACTTTCGACATGACCTTCCCGGCTGACTACCACGCTGCTCATCTGGCTGATCAGACCGTGCAGTTCGAAGTCGTGCTGAAAAAGGTCGAAGAGCCCAAGCTGCCCGAGATCGATGCGGAGTTTGCCCGGTCCCTGGGCGTCGCCGACGGCGACGTGACCAAGATGCGCGAAGAAGTGAAGGCCAACCTGGAGCGCGAAGTGAAGCGCCGCGTGCAGGCCAAGCTGAAGGAGCGTGTGATGAACGTGCTGATCGAGACCCATCCGATCGAAGTGCCGAAGGCGCTGGTCGAGCAGGAGTCCAATCAGCTGGCCGAGAACGCCAAGAAGGATTTCGAAGCCCGCGGCATGAAGACCAAGGACCTGCCGATCGAGCCCGCCTGGTTTGCCGAGCAGGCCGTGCGTCGCGTCAAATTGGGTCTGATCATGTCCGAGCTGGTCAAGAGCAAGGACCTGCTGGCCAAGCCCGAGCAGATCCGTGCCGTGATCGAAGATTTTGCAGCAAGCTACGAAGACCCGACTGAGGTCGTGAGCTGGTACTACTCGCAGCCCCAGCGCCTGGCCCAGGCCGAGGCTCTGGTGATCGAGGACAATGTGGTCGAGTGGGTCGTCAGCAATGCCAAGACGACCGATGTCGCCACTTCTTTTGACGACTTGATGGGTAATGCGGCTTAATTCCGCGGAAGGCAACGGCAAATGAATCCCTTTACACCCCCGAATTCCCGTACTGACTGGGACCCGGTCGGCCTCGGCCTGATCCCGATGGTTGTCGAACAGAGCGGCCGCGGTGAGCGCTCGTACGACATCTACTCGCGTCTTCTCAAGGAGCGGGTGGTGTTCCTGGTTGGTCCGGTCAATGATGTAACGGCCAACCTGATCGTTGCCCAGTTGTTGTTCCTTGAGTCGGAGAACCCGGACAAGGACATCTTCTTCTACATCAACTCCCCCGGCGGTTCGGTCACCGCAGGGATGGCGATCTACGACACCATGCAGTTCATCAAGCCCAATGTCAGCACGCTGTGCATCGGGCAGGCTGCGAGCATGGGCGCCTTCCTGCTGGCGGCCGGCGAGAAGGGCAAGCGTTTCTCGCTGCCCAACTCGCGGATCATGATTCACCAGCCGCTGGGCGGTTTCCAGGGCCAGGCGTCGGATATCGAAATCCATGCCCGCGAAATCCTGTCCCTGCGCGCTAAGCTCAACGACATGCTGGCCAAGCACACCGGCCAGGCCGTCGAACAGATCGAGCGCGACACCGATCGGGACAACTTCATGTCTTCGGAAGAAGCCGTCCGTTACGGCCTGGTGGACAAGGTCCTGACCAGCCGCAACGACGTGGTTTGATGGTCTTCTAGCTTCAAGTACAGAGAGAAAGGGCAGTAATGGCGGACAAGAAAACAAGCGGTGAAAAGCTCTTGTATTGCTCGTTCTGCGGCAAGAGCCAACACGAGGTCCGCAAGCTGATCGCGGGTCCGTCCGTGTTCATCTGCGATGAGTGCATCGAGCTCTGCAACGACATCATTCGCGATGAGATTACTGCAGACACCGGTGGTGCCAAGGGTGTCAAGGGCGAGTTGCCGTCTCCGAAGGAGATCAGCGCGATCCTCGACCAGTATGTGATCGGCCAGGCTTCGGCGAAGCGCATCCTCTCCGTGGCGGTGTACAACCACTACAAGCGGCTGCGCCACCTGTCGAAGACCCATGACGAAGTCGAGCTGTCGAAGAGCAACATCCTGCTGGTCGGCCCGACGGGCTCCGGCAAGACCCTGCTCGCCCAGACCCTGGCACGCCTTCTCAATGTGCCCTTCGTGATGGCGGATGCGACGACTCTCACCGAAGCCGGTTATGTCGGCGAGGACGTCGAGAACATCATCCAGAAGTTGCTTCAGAAATGCGACTATGAGGTGGACAAGGCCCAGCAGGGCATCGTCTACATCGACGAGATCGATAAGATCTCCCGCAAGTCCGACAATCCGTCGATCACCCGTGACGTGTCCGGCGAAGGCGTGCAGCAGGCGCTGCTGAAGCTCATCGAAGGCACCATCGCGTCGGTTCCGCCGCAGGGCGGCCGCAAGCATCCGAATCAGGATTTCGTGCAGGTGGATACCACCAACATCCTGTTCGTCTGTGGCGGCGCCTTCGACGGCCTCGACAAGGTGATCCGCAACCGTACCGAGAAGGTCGGTATCGGTTTCGGCGCGGAAGTGAAGAGCAGCGAGAACAAGGATCTGTCCGAGTCCCTGCGTGAAGTGGAGCCCGGCGATCTGATCAAGTTCGGCCTCATCCCCGAACTGATCGGTCGTCTGCCGGTGGTCGCGACGCTGCAGGAGTTGGACGAAGATGCGCTGATCCAGATCCTCATCGAACCGAAGAACGCGCTGATCAAGCAGTATCAGAAACTCTTCTCGATGGAAGGCGTCGAACTCGAAGTGCGTCCGGCGGCCCTGCAGGCGATTGCCCGCAAGGCGCTGAAGCGCAAGACGGGTGCCCGCGGCCTGCGCTCGATTCTCGAAGCCACGCTGCTGGATACGATGTACGAACTGCCTTCCATGGAAAATGTTTCCAAGGTAGTGATCGACGAAGGCATGATCGATGGCAGCGCCAAACCGATCCTGATGTACGCCGATCAACCCAAGGTCTCCGGCTCCAACTGACATCAAGCAGAAGTTTTTCGCAGGACTGCTTGAATTGATGTCGCTAGGGCCCCATATGGGGCCTTAGTGCCTTTAAAGGAATAATCATGTCGAGCACGCTTGACCTCCCCGAAGAACAGATCGAACTCCCGCTGCTGCCGCTGCGCGACGTAGTGGTGTTTCCCCACATGGTGATCCCGCTGTTCGTGGGGCGCCCCAAATCCATCAAGGCGCTCGAGAACGCCATGGAGGCCGGCAAGAGCATCCTGCTGGTGGCTCAGAAGTCCGCTGCGAAGGACGAGCCGTCGGCGGAAGACCTTTACGATCTCGGTTGTATCGCCAACATTCTGCAGATGCTCAAGCTGCCTGACGGCACCGTGAAGGTGCTGGTGGAAGGTGTGCAGCGTGCCCGCGTGGTGTCCGTCGAAGACCTGCGCACCCTGTTCGTCGCCAAGGCCCAGCCGATGCCGCTGGCCGATGTGCCGAACAACGAAGTCGAGGCGATGCGCCGGGCCATCATCAGCCAGTTCGACCAGTACGTTAAGCTCAACAAGAAGATTCCGCCGGAAATCCTCAGCTCCCTGTCGGGCATCGAGGAACCGGGTCGGCTTGCCGACACCATCGCCGCGCATCTGCCGCTGAAACTCGAGCAGAAGCAGGAAATCCTCGAGATGTTCGATGCCGGTCAGCGTCTCGAGCGCCTCCTCAACCAGCTCGAAACGGAGCTGGACATCCTCCAGGTCGAAAAGCGCATCCGTGGCCGCGTCAAGCGCCAGATGGAGAAGAGCCAGCGCGAGTACTACCTCAACGAGCAGGTCAAGGCCATCCAGAAGGAGCTCGGCGAGGGCGAGGACGGCGCCGATCTCGAGGAGATGGAGAAGAAGATCAAGGCTTCCGGCATGACCAAGGAAGCCACCGCCAAGGCCCAGGCTGAGCTCAAGAAGCTGCGCCTGATGTCGCCGATGTCCGCCGAGGCGACCGTGGTCCGCAACTACATCGAGACCCTCGTCGGCCTGCCGTGGAAGAAGAAGTCGCGCATCAGCAAGGACCTGGCTGAAGCCGAGAAGGTTCTCGACACCGAGCACTATGGCCTCGAGAAGGTCAAGGAACGCATCCTCGAGTATCTTGCCGTGCAGCAGCGTGTCGACAAGCTGAAGGCGCCGATCCTGTGCCTCGTCGGCCCCCCGGGCGTCGGCAAGACCTCCCTTGGCCAGTCGGTGGCCCGTGCCACCAACCGCAAGTTCGTGCGCATGAGTCTCGGCGGTGTCCGTGACGAGGCCGAGATCCGTGGCCACCGTCGGACCTATATCGGCTCGATGCCGGGCAAGATCCTGCAGAACATGTCCAAGGTTGCGGTGCGCAACCCGCTGTTTCTGCTCGACGAAGTGGACAAGATGGGCCAGGACTTCCGTGGCGATCCGTCTTCGGCGCTGCTCGAGGTGCTCGACCCGGAACAGAACTCGACTTTCGTGGACCACTACATCGAGGTGGAATACGACTTGTCGGATGTGATGTTCGTGGCCACCGCCAACACCCTCAACATCCCGGCGCCGCTGCTCGACCGGATGGAGGTGATCCGCCTGTCCGGCTACACCGAAGACGAGAAGGTGAACATCGCCCAGCGCTACCTTGTTCCGAAGCAGATGAAGAACAACGGGATCAAGCGCGAGGAACTGTCGGTCACCGAAGACGCGATCCGCGACATCGTCCGCTTCTACACTCGCGAAGCGGGTGTGCGCGGTCTTGAGCGCGAAGTGTCCAAGGTCTGCCGCAAGGTCGTGAAGGCGCTGGTCCTCGGCAAGCGCAAGGCCAAGGTGATCGTCAATGCCAAGACCCTCGACAAGTACCTGGGGGTGCGCAAGTACTCCTACGGCGTTGCCGAGAAGGAAAACCAGATCGGCCAGGTCACCGGCCTCGCGTGGACCGAAGTGGGTGGTGAACTGCTGACCGTCGAAGCAGTGGCACTGCCGGGCAAGGGCAAGATCATGACTACCGGCAAGCTCGGCGAGGTCATGCAGGAGTCCATCCAGGCGGCTCTGTCGGTGGTGCGTCGGCGTTCCAAGTCCCTGGGCATCCAGGAGGATTTCTACCAGAAGTCCGACATCCACATCCACCTGCCGGAAGGCGCGATTCCCAAGGATGGTCCGTCGGCGGGTATCGCCATCAGTACCGGCCTGGTGTCCGTGCTGACCGGTATTCCGGTGCGCTGCGATGTGGCGATGACTGGCGAAATCACGCTGCGCGGCGAAGTCCTGCCCATCGGCGGCCTGAAGGAGAAGCTGCTGGCTGCCGTCCGTGGCGGCATCCGTACGGCGCTGATCCCCGAGGAAAACGTCAAGGACCTCACCGACATTCCGGACAACGTGAAGAACGCGCTGGAGATCATCCCGGTGAAGTGGATCGACCAGGTGCTTGAGCACGCGCTGGAGCGCAAGCCGGAGCCGCTGCCGGACGTGCCGGCTGCCGAGGTGGCTGTTGCCGCTCCGGCGGAGACCCCGGACAACGGCGGGGTCGTGAAGCATTGATCGGCTTGTCTGTCGCCTGCATCAACTCGTCGGGTTGATGTAGGACTTCAGGTCAACAAAAAGGCCTTGAGCGGCTTGCCGTCGCTCGAGGCCTTTTTGTTTTCTGCTTTTTTTTGCGGTGTTTTCAGGTGCGGCCCGAAGCGTAGTGACTTCGGGCTGCTCTTCAGTTTTCCAGGCTTCGTGCCAGCCGCCATTGCTTGACCAGCGCGTAGATCGCCGGGATCACTGCAAGGGTCAGCACTGTGGAGGAAATCATGCCGCCGACCATCGGTGCGGCGATGCGGCTCATGACTTCGGAGCCGGTGCCGGTGCTCCACATGATCGGTAGCAGGCCGGCCATGATCGCGACGACGGTCATCATCTTCGGGCGCACGCGTTCGACGGCGCCTTCCATCACCGCTTCGTACAGGTCGCCAACATGGGGTGTCCGGCCTTCCGCGCGGCATTCGGCCTTCACGGCCTCCCAGGCGTGGTCCAGGTATATCAGCATCACCACGCCCGTTTCCGCCGCGACACCGGCCAGCGCGATGAAGCCGACGGCGACTGCGACGGACAGGTTGTAGCCGAGCAGCCACATCAGCCATACGCCGCCGACCAGCGCGAAGGGCACCGACAGCATGACGATTAGCGTTTCGGTGATGCGCCGGAAGTTGAGGTAGAGCAGCACGAAGATGGTCAGCAGAGTGATCGGGATGACGATCTTCATCTTTTCGACGGCCCGCTCCATGTACTCGAACTGGCCGCTCCAACTCACGTAGTAGCCCGGCGGAAACTTGATCTGGTCGGCGACGGCCTTCTTCGCGTCAGCTACGTAGCCACCGATGTCGCGGTCGCGGATGTCCACATAGATGTAAGCGGAGAGCAGCGCGTTCTCGGTGCGGATGCCCGGTGTGCCCTTGGCGATGCCGACACGGGCGAGTTGGCCGAGCGGCACCATCGCGCCGCCCATCGTCGGCACCAGCACCTGGCTGGCGATCTGCTGGGGATCGGAGCGCAGTTCGCGCGGGTAGCGCACCGTGACGCCAAAACGCTCGCGGCCTTCGACGGTGGTGGTGACCATCTCGCCGCCGAGCGCGCTGGCGATGACGTCCTGCAGGTCACCGACGGCGAGGCCGTAGCGGGCCAGTTGTTCCCGGTCCGGCTCGATGTCCAGATAGAAGCCGCCAGTGATGCGCTCGGCGAAGGCGCTCGTGGTGCCGGGCACGGTCTTCACGACGGCCTCGATCTCTTTGGCCAGCTTCTCCATTTCGTCCAGATCCTTGCCGAAGACCTTGATGCCGATCGGCGTGCGGATGCCGGTGGACAGCATGTCGGTGCGGGCCTTGATCGGCATCGTCCAGGCATTGGCGACGCCGGGGAACTGCAAGGCCTTGTCCAGTTCGGCGATCAGTTTGTCGGTGGTCATGCCTGGCCGCCATTCGGACTGGGGCTTGAGGTTGATGACCGTCTCGAACATCTCCGGCGGCGCTGGGTCGGTGGCGGTGTTGGCGCGGCCGGCCTTGCCGAACACCGACTCCACCTCGGGGAAGCTCTTGATGATTTTGTCCTGGGTCTGCATCAGCTCGGCGGCCTTGGTCATCGACATGCCGGGCAGGGACGTGGGCATGTAGAGGAGGGTGCCTTCGTTCAGCGTGGGCATGAATTCGGAACCCAGGCGGGACGCCGGATAGACAGACACGATCAGGGTGAGTACGGCCAGTGCGATGGTCAGCTTCTTCCTGCGCATCACCGTGGCGATGATCGGCCGGTACAGCCAGATCAGCGTCCGGTTAACCGGGTTCTTCGCCTCCGGCATGATCTTGCCGCGGATGAACAGCAGCATCAGCACCGGCACCAGCGTTACCGACAGCAGCGCCGCAGCGGCCATCGAGAAGGTCTTGGTATAGGCCAGCGGCGAGAACAGGCGGCCTTCCTGGCCTTCCAGCGTGAACACCGGCAGGAAGGAGACGGTGATGATCAAGAGCGAGAAGAACAGCGCCGGGCCGACCTCCTTGCAGGCGGCCAGCATGGCCTCGAAACGCTCGGCGGTGGTGTGCCCTTCCGGCAGACGCTCCAGGTGCTTGTGGGCGTTCTCGATCATCACGATGGCGGCGTCGATCATCGCGCCGATCGCAATGGCGATGCCGCCAAGGCTCATCAGGTTGGAGTTCATGCCCAGCAGGCGCATGGCGATGAAGGCCATCAGCACGCCCACCGGCAGCATCAGGATCGCCACCAGCGCGCTGCGCACATGGAGCAGGAAGACCACGCAGACCAGTGCCACGATGAGCGACTCCTCGATCAGTGTGCTCTTCAGGGTTTCAATGGCGCGGTGGATCAGCTCGGAGCGGTCATAGACGGTCTGTACCGACACGCCCTCCGGCAGGCCGGGGCCGATCTCGGCGATCTTGTACTTCAGGTTGTGGATGACCTCCAGTGCGTTCTGGCCGTAGCGGGCCATCGCGATGCCGGCCACCACTTCGCCGTCGCCGTTCAGCTCGGTGAGCCCGCGGCGTTCGTCCGGCGCCAACTCGACGCGGGCGATGTCGCGGACCAGCACCGACGTGCCGCCCTCGGCCTTGACCACCAGCGCCCCGATGTCGTCCTTGCCGCGCAGGTAGCCCTTGCCGCGCACCATGTACTCGGTCTCGGCCATTTCCACCACGCGGCCACCCACGTCCCGGTTGGAGTCGCGGATCACCTGGGCGACCTTCATCAGCGGAATGCCGTAGGCGCGCAGCTTCACCGGATCGACGGTGACCTGGTAGGTCTGCACGAAGCCGCCGATGGAGGCGACCTCGGCGACGCCGTGGGCCTTGGCCAGCTGGTAGCGCAGATACCAGTCCTGGATCGTGCGCAGCTCGGCGAGGGTCTTCTCCTTGGCGATCAGCGCGTATTGATAGACCCAGCCGACTCCGGTGGCGTCTGGCCCGATCTGTGGAGTCACGCCTTTGGGCATGCGGCCGGCGGCGAAGTTGAGGTACTCGAGGACCCGTGAGCGGGCCCAGTAGATGTCGGTGCCATCTTCGAAGATCACATAGACAAAGGACGCGCCGAAGAAGGAGAAGCCGCGCACCACCTTTGACTTGGGCACCGACAGCATGGCCGTGGTGAGCGGGTAGGTGACCTGGTCCTCGACGACCTGCGGCGCCTGGCCGGGATATTCGGTGTAAACGATGACCTGTACGTCAGAGAGGTCGGGCAGGGCGTCAATGGGCGTGCGCAGCACCGCAAAGATGCCGGCGAGGACGATGAACAGCGTGGCGAGCAGGATCAGGAAGCGGTTGCGCCCCGACCAGTCGATGAGCTTGGCGAGCATGAGCGGGGTCCTGTCAGTGTCCAGCGTGGGCCTTGGCTGTTGCTGCGGTGCCGGCCGGCTGGACCGCCGTGATCACCCATTCTCCCGGTTGGCGTTCGACGAACTCGAAGCTCACCCGCGCGCCGGGCTTGAGCGCTTGCTGCAGGGCCGGATTGGCCAGCTTGAAGTCCATGGTCATCGCCGGCCACTTGAGGCTGGGCACCGGATCGTGGCTGAGGGTGACGGTGTTCTCCTTGGGGTCGAGACCCTCCACCGTGCCTTCCGTACGATGGCCGACGCTGGCAGGTGCTGCGGTCTGTTTGCTGCCATGGTCCGCATGGCCGAAGCCGTCCAGCGCGGCCTTCAGGTTGCTCTCCGCGTCGATCAGGAAGTTGGCGGCGACGACGACCTGCTCGCCGGCCTTGATGCCTTGCAGTACCTCGATGTGGCTTTCACTGCGGCTGCCCAGCTTCACGTCGCGCGGCTCGAAGCGGCCTTCGCCGTGGGCGACGAGGACGATCTGGCGCGTGCCGCTGTCGATGACCGCCGAGTTCGGCACGGTCACGACCTGCTGCCGTCCGCCGACCGGCAGCTCCAGCTGCGCGAACATCGCGGGCTTCAGCAGCAGGCCGGGATTGGCCAGCTCCACGCGGACGGGCACGGTCCGCGTCTCAGCGTTGAGGGTCGGATAGACATAGCTCACCTTGCCCTCGAAGACTTTGTCCGGATAGGCGTTGATGCGTACCCTGGCCGGGCTGCCGCTGCGGATTTGCCCGATGTCCTGCTCGAACACGTCGGCGACCACCCACACGGACGACAGGTCGGCGACCTGGTACAGGGCTTCGCCTGGCATGAAGCGCATGCCTTGCAGGGCTTTCTTCTCGGTGACGATGCCGGCCACCGGCGAACGGAAAGTGAGCGTGCGCTTGGTGGCGCCCGACTTGGCGAGGGCACGGATCTGCTCTTCCGAGATGTCCCAGTTGCGCAGGCGCAGCAGGCTGGATTCGGCAAGCTGCTTCATGCCGCTCTGCGCCTCGCTGCCTGCATCCTTGAGCGCTTCGACGCCCTGGGCGGCGATGGCGTATTCGCGCTGGGCAGACACCAGCTCCGGGCTATAGACCTCGAACAATGGTTGCCCCTTGGCGACCGGCTGGCCGGTCACGTTTACATGCAGGCGCTCGACGTAACCCTCGAATTTCGGTGAGATCGCGAAGCTGCGCCGCTCGTCGATCTCCACCCGGCCAGCAGCACGCACCGTGCGCTCGAGGCTGCGCAGTTCGGCGGCTTCGGTACGTACGCCCAGCTTCTGGACCTTGTCGGTGCTGATCTTCACCGTTCCTGCCGCGGCTGGCGCGTCGTCCGCCTCGCCTTCATAGACTGGGATGTAGTCCATCCCCATCGGGTCCTTCTTGGGGGTCGGCGACGTATCCGGCAGGCCCATCGGGTTGCGGTAGTACAGCAGCTTGCGCTCCCGCTTCGCGCCGTCCGGCGCCGCAGCGACCGGGCTGTCCGCCTGCTGCGCGCCGGCCGAGGGGCGTTGCCCAAGCCAGTAGCCGCCACCGGCAGCGAGGGCGACGGCGAGGCCGACGGCAATGCCTGCGCCTGCTTTCATAGGTCTTCTCCGAGAATGCGTTCTATGTCGGCCAGGCGCAGCTGCGCCTCGGCCTGGGCCTTGATGCCGCTCTGGCGGGCCTGCTTGATCTGCCGCTGGGCGTCGAGCAGGGTGGCGAAGTCCACCTTGCCGGTCTCATAACCTGCGAGGGCGGCCTTGAAGCTGAGCTCCGCTTGCGGCAGCAGGCTGGTGGTGGTCAGTGTCTCGGTCTGGCGGGCCGATTCGAGGCCTGACAGGTTCTCCGCGAGCTCGCCGAGCACCTGATTGGCGGTTGCGTCGTGGCGAGCCCGGGCGGCGGACAGCATGGCTTCCGATTCCCTTTCCTGGGCACGGCGGGTGCCTTGCTGCAGCGGCAGATTCAGCTCGACCATCAGCTCCCATTCACGCACGGCGCCCTGGTACTGGATCGGCGAGATGCCCAGCGTGAAATCGGGGTAACGGTTCTTGTACGTGAGTTCGCGGTTCTTCTCGGCGGCACGGATACGGGCTTCGTCGGCAAAGAGCTGCGGATTGCGGGCACGCACACGTTCTTCGAGCGTGGCCGGATCGAGCCGGGCGGCGGCGGGCAGCGGGCGCAGGCGTTGGGGCGGCGCCAGCGGCGCGGCGCTCGGCCGGGCCAGCAGCGCGTTGAGCCGTGCCTGCAGCTGCCGGTGCTCGTTCTGCAGCGCGAGCAGTTCGCTCTTCATGCCGGTCTGTTCGACCTGGGCGCGGATCACGTCCTGCTGGGCGGCCAGGCCGCCGGCGTAGCGGACCTGGGCGATCTTCTCGAGACGCACCATCAGATCAAGGATCTCACGGGTCAATTGCTCGTTGCGGGAGACGTACTGGAGCTGGGCGTAGGTGCTCTTGATGCGGCCAGCGAGTTCAGCCCAGGTGCCGTTGGCCCGTCCGCTGGCGCCACGGGCGTCGAGCTCGGCGATCTCCCGCTTGAGATCGCGTTTGCCCAGCCACGGCACGTCCTGCATCAACAGGTAGCGCGTGCTGCCGACCTGGGCTGGCAGCAGGGCTGGATTCTGATCGCCCATGCGGGTGATGTCGCGTAGCTCGGTGCGGAACTTCGGGTCGGGCAGGGCGCCAGCTGGAGTCACCCGCTCGGCCGCAGCGTCGGCCTCGTGGCGCATGGCCGCGTAGTCCGGATTGTGCTCGCGGGCATAGGCGAGCAGGGACTCCACATCGGCGCCGATCAGCGCTTCCTGCGCCTGGGCGCTCACGCCGATGGCACACAGCAGCACGGCAAGCAGGTTTCTGGCGCGACATGGTATTCGCGTTCTCATTGTTTGCTCCCTGAACATCACTGGGGCAGGTCCGGCGTGCCTCGCGATCAGGCGATGCCGGGCTGCACGCTCACTTGCGCTTCAATTCCACGACGGTCATCGCACCGTTCACCTGGTCCGCCGCGAAGAGGATCTGGTCGCCGGCCTTGAGCTGGTCGAGCCATGCGGGATCCTTCACGCGGAACATCATCGTCATCGCCGGCATGCCGTTCGGCAGCGGGCCGTGGGACAGGGTCACGCGCCCGGCGGCCTTGTCCACCTTTTTCACCAGGCCTTCAGTCAGCGTCGCCGGGGCCATGGCATGGTTGCCGTGGTTGTGGGTGTCGGCCGTTTGAGGCTTGTCGTTGGCGGCGAGGGCCGGCAGCGCTGCTGCGGCAAATAGGGCTGTGAGGATGATTCCAAGGGGCGTTTTCATGATGACTGGCTCCAGAGGTGCTGAAGAGATGGCCCATTCTGGCAAGCCTTCACCGACGGGAAGCTGTCCCGGAAATTACATTTCTGTAATCTTGAGCGG
Source organism: Pseudomonadota bacterium (assembly GCA_018241685.1). Classification (GTDB taxonomy): domain Bacteria; phylum Pseudomonadota; class Gammaproteobacteria; order Burkholderiales; family Rhodocyclaceae; genus Zoogloea. The sequence continues at coordinate 21,215 of JAFEDJ010000031.1, read as the reverse complement.
ATCAGTGTTGATGCTTGAAGCCGGGCGGATGGGTATGGCCCTGCTTCTTCCCGGCGTGCGCCGATGCTGGCTCATCGTCGTGACGGCCTGCCTGCTCGCTGTGCTCATGGTGGTCATCGTCGTCGTCATGCTCGTGCCCTTCATGATGCTCATCCAGCCCACCGTGGCTGTGCCCCTCGCTGGAGGCGACCAGGGCACGATAATCGGCAGTAGTCAGTCCAGGCAGCTGCTGAATGAACGCGACCAGATCCCAGATCGCCTCGTCCTCCATTCCCCCCTTGGACCAGGCCGGCATGCCCGACGCCTTGATGCCATGCTTGATGATCCAGAACCGACGTGCCTGGGCAAACTGCGGGTCGAGCGCGGCGGCCGGCTTGTCGGCAAGCCTGGGCGGTGTTGGATACAGCCCCTTGCGGATTTCCGAGTCTTCCGCGCCTGGCGACAGGTGACATCCCACACACATCGCGTCGTAGTTTCCCGAGCCGCGGCGAACGCGTTCGGGAGTGGCCAGATCGACGGGCGGCTCGATGTCGCGCGCCCGAACCGCAATGGAGCGCTCACGGGCAAATTCGAGCAGGCGATAGGTCAGCGGAGCATGTGGCTTGTCGGCCGCAACGTCGATGGCGCCGGCGTAAAGGGCGATCGCGCCTGCCGCCAAGCCCGTGACGGCCAGCGCTGAAACGATGGTCAGAGTCTTGTTCATTCCTGGGTTCCTTGCTGCCCGGCATGAGCGCGGGCTCGCTATTGTTGTGCGCCTGGCAAAACTGGTTTGCCGTCACACTTCTGTTTCAAATCGTCGAGTGGGGTTACAGTGCGGGGTATCGGTACGCCGAATCAACCCCTGTGTTTCAAGATCCGTTCCAGAATGAGTGAAATCGCCCCCCAACTCTCGTATGTAGGCTCCTGTGAATTACCCACGCAGTGGGCCAAGTTTCAACTCCACGGTTTCGTCGATGAGCGGACCGACAAGGAGCACGTTGCCCTGACCCTGGGCGACATCGCCAACGGCGAACCTGTGCTGGCCCGCGTTCATTCGGAATGCCTGACCGGTGACGCGTTGTTCAGCCAGCGCTGCGATTGCGGTGCGCAGCTCGAAGAGGCGCTGCGCCGGATCGCCAAGGCGGGCAGGGGCGTGCTCATGTATCTCCGTCAGGAAGGCCGTGGCATCGGCCTGATCAACAAGATCCGCGCCTATCAGTTGCAGGACGGCGGGGCCGATACCGTCGAGGCCAATACCGCGCTTGGTTTTCCAGCCGATATGCGCAGCTATGAGCTGTGCAAGCCCATGCTGGCGCATCTTGGTGTTGGCGCCCTGCGCCTGATGACCAACAATCCGCGCAAGGTCGCCGCACTGACCGATGTCGGAATCGAGGTTGTCGAGCGTGTTCCGCTGGAAGTGGGCAATAACTGCTGGAATCAGCGCTACCTGTCCACCAAGCGACGCAAGCTGGGGCATCTGCTCACGTCCGAGCGGGCATGAACGCCGCATCGCCGAGCGTGGTCGATCTGTTTGCGCATTACTGGTCGGCGAAAGAGATTGCGGTCAACCTCATCGTTTTCTCCAATCTGCTCGGGGCGCTGCTGCTTGGCCTGCTGGTCGGTTACGAACGTAGCTACCACGGCCGGGCTGCCGGCATGCGGACCTATGGACTGGTCTGCATGGCGTCCTGCGCGCTCACGGTAATCGTCGGCTATCCGGGGTCCTGGTACGGTGGGAGTGCGCTTACGGAACTGATCGGCCATGCGCCGCCCGATCCGACGCGGGTCATCCAGGGCATCGTATCCGGCGTCGGCTTCCTCGGCGCCGGGGTGATCATGAAGGAGGGCCTCAACATCAGCGGCCTGACCACCGCTGCGTCGATCTGGTCTTCTTCGGCGATCGGCGTGCTGGTCGGGGTTGGTTTCTATTCGGCAGCGATCCTGCTGACGTTGCTCTCCGCCGCGCTGATGATGTGGGCGTCGAGGCTGGAAAAATGGCTGCCTTCCCGTCACGCCGTATCCATTGTGCTGCGCTTCCGCGCGGGTTTTCATCCCAACGAGGCGGTACTGTCTTCCATCGCCCGGGCACGCGGCTATGAAGTGGCTGCCGGCTCCATCCAGATCCATCGCTCTAACGACTGCGAAGAGTGGCGTTACGTGGCAGTAGCGCTCAACAAGGATTCGGCGATGTCGATTGCCGCCTTGTCTGCGGAGCTGCGGCATTTCGACGGCATCGAGGAGTTCCACCTGTCCTACGCACGAAATTGACGGCTAGGGCTGATTTGTCGATAGACGTCCATGGGCATGGCGTATCGCTGCGCACCAAGCTAGAATGCCGCCCTCGCTCTCCGTAGTTCAATGGATAGAACGGGCGCCTCCTAAGCGCCAGATACAGGTTCGATTCCTGTCGGGGGGACCAAACTACTGGTTCAGGCAGTATCAAGCAGCATCAGAAACACACGAAAAGGCCCGCCGTTGCGGGCTTTTTTGTTTTCCGGGCGTATCATGCCGTGTCATCGCATACCCCTGAATCTCACGGTCTTTGGGGGTACATCTGGGGGGGCTTTTTGATACCCCTGACTTTTGGTCGTGCAGATACCCCCAGGAGGCGTCTTTGCCCCTTACTGATACTGCAGTCCGCAAGGCCCAGCCGGGCGAAAAGCCCTACAAACTGGGGGATGAGAAAGGCCTGTTCCTGCTGGTCGGCACCAAACCGGGAGCCCTGTACTGGCGCTTCAAGTACCGGTTTTCCGGAAAAGAGAAGCTGCTCGCCCTCGGCGTCTATCCGGAAGTTTCCCTGAAGCTCGCCCGGCAGAAGCGTGACGAAGCCCGCCGCACCGCAAAGATCGCCCGTAAGGTGGCGGCCGACTCCTCCTTCGAAGTCGTCGCCCGTGAATGGCACGAGAAGCAGAAAGGCGAGTGGGTGGAGACGTACGCGGCCAAGGTGCTCACATCCCTGGAGTAAGACCTCTTCCCCAGCCGTGGGCGCCGCCCGATAGCCGAAATCAGCGCCGCCAAAATGCTGGCCACGCTCAAGAAGGTCGAAGCCCGTGGTGCCCTGGAGACCCTCAAGCGTGTCCGCCAGCGGGCCAGCGACATTTTCCTGTACGCCATCGCCACCGGCCGGGTGGAGAACAACCCGGTCACCGTGCCGCACCCGAAGAAAGACCTGCCGCCCGGCACGCTGCATTCCATCCTGAAGCAAGCCGGCCTGAAGTAATGGAGATCCTGACCATGCGCTACCCGATTGCAATCGAACCCGGTGACGATACCCACGCCTGGGGGGTAGTCGTGCCCGATCTGCCCGGCTGCTTCTCTGCTGGCGATACCCTCGATGAGGCCATCGAGCACGCCCGCGAAGCCATCGAGCTGCACATCGATGGGCTGCTGGACGATGGCGAAGCTGTCCCGCCGGCCCGGCCTATCGGTGCGCATCAGGGGAGACCGGAGTTCGTCGGCTGGATCTGGGCTCTGGTCGAAATCGATCCGGCCATGCTCGATGACCAGATCGAACGGGTGAACATCACCCTGCCACGACGGGTGCTCTCCCGTCTCGACCGGGCCGCGAAGGCGGCGGGGGAAACCCGTTCCGGCTACATCGCCCGCTTGGCGATTGGCGGGCACTTGTAAGCGTTCAACTCACCACCGGCGCCGGGCATGTCCCGGCGTTGTGCTGTCTGGAGTGCCCCGTGCACACCATGCGGGGTCACTGCCGGGCTGCTCGTGGTGGCTCAGTAGTTCAATGGATGGAACGGACAGGTCGCGCACTTGCATGGGGTGCAAGGGGTCGCGAGTTCGAATCCCGCCGCCCCGACCAATAGAATCAAGCAGTTAGGCCAGTCTTCGGACTGGCCTTTTTGCTTTGTATTAGCCGTTTGGCTAATACTCCTCCACAACAAATCCACCCTTCATTTATGGTCGCGGCTTTTCCTGCATCGCCCGATCCTCATTTACGACCCGCTGGCAGGCCGCGAGCTGGAGGACGACGGCATCGGCGTCGGCTGCGAAGTCGAGAAGAAATTCAGCAGCCGCGTCCGAAAGTTCGCCGGGCGCTCGACCATCACGTCGGCCGGGGCCGGCGCCAGGCTCGGCGGTGGGATCTGCACAACTGACGGTAACGGGGCCGGGGTCGCGCAGGCGGAGAGTGCCAGCGCGCAGAGCAGCGCGATCCGCTGCGCGACGTTGATTCGCATCATCGAGCTTCCTTTCGTAGTCGGTAGAGATCGCCGCAAGGGCTGCGGCATGGCGCTGCTCGGCGGCGCGGGCCTCCCCCTGCAGTCGCTGGACGTCTTGCAGGGCTTGCTTGAGGGAGGCGTTCTCACGATCACGCCTGTCCGCTGCTTCATGGTTGGCGCCATCGAACCAGCCGACGGTGCCGGCAGCCAGCATCAAGAGGACGACGGCCAGCAGACGCCAAGTCCAGGGGATGACTGCGGTCCACATATCACGCCCCCAAGTACGGCACGTACCGTGCGCGGCGGGTGATCATCACATTGCGGACATACCCCCGGTTAATGTCGTAGAAGGATTGCCCATAGCCGGCCTGCTTTGCGCGGGCTTTGAGGCTATGCAGCTCGACATGCCCGAACCAGCGGGCAGGATCACAGCCAGGCACGGACGCACATAGCCGCCGATCCTGAAGCACACCACCAAGGCCTCCGTTGTACGCCGAGAACGCCATGGCGAGCCGCTCCCGCCCATCCGGAACAGAGCGCAGCGCACGGAATGCGGCGCGATCCATCAGCACCAGGACCCGCAGCTGCCGCGCGGGGTCATAGCGATCGGCAAACTGCCAGTCGCGCAGACTGGCATCGAGCTTGCGGGCCTCGGCGAAGTTATCGAACCGTGGCGTCACCGTGAGCTGCCCGAGGCCAAACCCGTATTCACGGGACGTGCGCAGCTCGGCATGCGGGGACCAGCACTTTGCCGAGCGCAAACTTGCGCATGTCTCCTGTTCAACCTGGGCAGCCAACGCAGACGGCAGCGGGACATCAGGCCAGTGCGCGCGCAGCTCCCCCTGCAGCACCGGCAGGTACGTGACCGCGCCGGTCGGCAGATCGGCCGCGACAGCACGGGCGGCGAACGATAGGAAGAGGAGCCCAGTCAGCAGCGACAGGCCGAGGAACACCAGGCCGGCGCCCGTAGGGCTGTCCAGCGCACGCCGGTAGGCCTCCCCAGATCGCGACTCGGGATGGAAAGCCCGCCGCAGCAAATAAACCGGGCCAGCTGCGACGATGACCCACAGCAGCCACTGCACGCGAGCAACGGTTTCATGGCCGCCGTCGGGGTCGGTTACGAAGTACCAGGCGAGCACCAGCGCAGCTGCAACCCACATTACCCAGAAACGATGATTTCGGATCATTTACAACACCCCCGCAGATTTAAGAGCCAGCGTGGCAAGCACGCCGACAGCACACCACACCGCACTCACCACCCATCCGGCCGTGAGCTTCTGCACGGGCTGAGACTGTTCCAGGTCTCGCACCCGCGCTTCCAACTTCGAGATCGCGCCGAATGCGCGCTCCTGCGCCTGGGCCTGTGTCGACTGCTTTTCCTCGAGCACAGCCAGGCGCACGACCGCTTCGGCCATCTTGCTGATTGCTGATTTGATCTCTCGAATGTCGTCCCTTACCGATTCGAGAGCCTCCTGAATGACGTCGACGGACATCTGATCTCCTGAATGAAAAAAGCCCGGCACGGGGCCGGGCTTGAGGTGACGTGCAGACGTCTGCAACTTATCCGCACAGGTAGATGCAGGCGACTTGCTTTACTTCAGATGCGCTTGCGAACACGACAGCCTCGCGCGCCTTGGCGACCGTGCATGCACGCACAAGATCGTCGGCCTGCCGCATGCCCTTACCGGGCACACTTGACGCCATGATCAAATCTCCAACAGCGATGTTTCCGCCGTCGCCGCAGACGTTGATCTGACCTTCTCCGACGGCATTGACTGCGATGTGCTCATAGAGATCGCACGCGTATCCGTACGACGCTTTCATGACCAGCTGGCCGTCATCCGAGAAGTGATCGACGAATACTGCCGGCCGCATGTTGTAGAGGGACTGGGGCATAGAGCTGACGACACCAATCACCCCCTTTTGTGCAGGCGATGCGGACAGCTCGACTCGCGTTACCGTCGAGCTGACCCCGTTGCGCTCCACAAGCTCGGCATCGACGACGATGTCACCGATGGTCAGCGATGCCCCGATTGGCACCAGGGCATCGTGGCTGCCCGTGAATGGCCCGTAGTTCGTGCCGCCGCCCTCTGCGTAAAAGTCGAACCCGTTTGCAGGGCCGACCAGGCCAGAGGTGTTGAAATACAGATTCTGGCCGCGGACACCGTGCGCGCCCATCGCTGAGTTGACACTGGTCGTGTAGCCATACACCCCCACGTTCGCACCGATAGTCTGACCAGTAACCCCCGGCGCAGTGGGATCCGCCGCGGTCCCCGCCGACAGGTTCGAGCACGCGACTTTCCACATCTGCACCGCGTTGCTGGTTCCCGTATCGACTTTCAGCAGACTCCCGGATGCCCCCGTGATATTGATACTTGCTCCGGTAAATGTCCCCCCGTTGATCGCGGTGGCCGACAGCGTCCCATTGATCACCGCATTTCCGTTGATATACAGCGCAGCCTGGATCCATGTATCCGACCCACCCGACGCCCGGTACCGCCGATCCTCCCCCGTCGAGGCGCTGTAGAACACAACGGTGTCACCCAGCACTTTGTCGGACACGCCGGCAGCCGTCGCGAAAATGCTGCTGGTCGTCGCGCCGCTGGAATACGCGCCGTTGTAATAGACGGTCATGCTGCCGCGTGCACCGTTGGTCCCATTTGTGCCGTTGGTCCCATTGGTGCCATTAGCGCCCGCCTTACTCTTCGAGAGCGCCAGGATCTTGGTGATCGTGACGCCGCTATAAGTCGCCGTGAAGGTCGCCGTGGCACTGTCCGCGCTCATCGCCGAGACCGAGTAGGCCCCGGTTGTGGCGTTGATCGTCGCCGTGCAGCCCGTCGAGCTGGACAGCGCGTACGATGCCGAGGCGCTGACATCGGTCGTCCCCGAGTAGACCTTAAAGCTGCCGGAGGCTCCGGCGAAGCTGCCCACCGTGCCACTGCTATCCGCGGCTAGGGTGACGCTCTCGTTGGTCAGGTATCCCACGACCGGGGTGACACCATTGGCACCAGACGTGAGCCGCACCACCGTAATGGTGTCGGAATAGCCGCTGAGGCTGGCCGTCACGATGCAGTATCCCGCCGTCGCAAAATTTCCGATGGACAGCGTGCGCGTATTGCCCGATCCGGTGAGCGTAGCGGCCCCCATGCTTGCCCCCACCGCACTGTAGAGTTGCGCGGACCAGGTGACGGTTCCCGTCAGGTTCTGCAGGTTGGCCGTGAAGGTGATCGACTGGCCCGAGGGCGAAGCCGCACCTGCGCCATCGTACGTGAACGACTGCCCGCTGGCCGTCAGCGTCAGCACCTGGGCATCGGAGCCCGCCGCGCCCGCCTTGCTCTTCGAGAGCGTCAAGATCTTGGTGACGGTGACGCCGCTGTAGGTGGCCGTGAAGGTTGCCGTGGCACTGTCTGCGCTCATCGCCGAAACCGAGTAGGCCCCGGTTGTGGCGTTGATCGTCGCTGTACAACCCGTCGAGCTGGACAGCGCGTACGCTGCCGAGGTGCTGACATCGGTCGTACCCGAATAGACCTTGAAGCTGCCGGCAGCCCCGGCGAAGCTGCCCACCGTGCCACTGCTATCCGCGGCCAGGGTGACGCTCTCGTTGGTCAGGTAGCCCACGACCGGCGTGACACCGTTGGCACCAGACGTGAGCCGCACCACCGTAATGGTGTCGGAATAGCCGCTGAGGCTGGCCGTCACCACGCAGTACGCCGCCGACGTCCCAAAATTGCCGATGGACAGCGCTCGCGTATTGCCCGAGCCGGTAAGCGTGGCGGCCCCCATGCTGCCGCCGCCCGCGCTGTACAGCTGCGTGGTCCATGTGACGGTGCCCGTCAGGTTCTGCAGGTTGGCCGTGAAGGTAATCGACTGGCCCGACGGCGAAGCCGCACCCGTGCCATCGTACGTGAACGACTGCCCGGTGGCCGTCAGCGTCAGCACCTGGGCATCGGAGCCAGCCGCACCGGCCGCACCCGCTCGGCTCTTCGAGAGCGTGAGCAACTTGGTGACGGTGACGCCGCCGTAGGTCGCCGTGAAGGTTGCCGTGGCACTGTCCGCGCTCATCGCCGAGACCGAGTAGGCCCCGGTTGTGGCGTTGATCGTTGCCGTGCAGCCCGTCGAGCTGGACAGCGCGTACGCTGCCGAGGCGCTGACATCAGTCGTACCCGAATAGACCTTGAAGCTGCCGGAGGCCCCGGCGAAGCTGCCCACGGTTCCGCTGCTGTCCGCAGCCAGGGTGACACTCTCGTTGGTCAGGTAACCCACGACCGGCGTGACGCCATTTGCACCAGACGTGAGCCGCACCACCGTGATGGTGTCGGAATAGCCGCTGAGGCTGGCCGTCACCACGCAGTAGCCCGCCGATCCAAAATTACCAGCCGACAGCGTACGCGTATTGCCCGAGCCGGTGAGCGTGGCGGCCCCCATGCTCCCGCCGCCCGTGCTGTAAAGCTGTGCAGACCAAGTTACGGTGCCCGTCAGGTTCTGCAGGTTGGCCGTGAAGGTAATCGACTGACCCGAGGGCGAAGCTGCGCCAGCGCCATCGTACGTGAAAGACTGCCCGCTGGACGTCAGCGTCAGCACCTGGGCATTGGCGCCCGTCGTCCCCTGTTTGGCCTTTGCCAGATACAAGCGCTTGGTCACACTGGCATAGCCGGCGCGGCTGGCGACGATGTCCGAGTAGGCTGCATCGGCGCTGTCAGACATGGCCGTGACGGTGACGATGTTGCCGGCAACCGTGGTGGTGCAATTGTTGTCGGTCTTGCTGACCGTCCAGTTGGCACTATCGTCCACCGTGCCGAGATAGACCTTCATAGCCGTGAAGGCGCCGTAGTAGCTGGTGACGACACCTGCCGGCGTGGCCGGAAGGGTGATGCTCTCGTTGGTCAGAAAGCCCGTGAGTGCATTGCTGCCGTCCTTGAGCTTGGCAATCGTCGCCGAGTCGGTGTACCCGTCCTTGCTCACTTCGATGGTTACCGTATCGGTCGCCATATCGGCGTAGTTGAGCGTACGGACGTTGCCAGTGCCGGTGAGCGTGGCCGTACCGGCTGTGACCGCGAAGGTCACCAGCCCGGACAAAGTGCCGGACAGCACGGCCGCGAGGGTGATGCTCGACGGCGACACGCTGCCATCCGCTTTCTCGGCAAACAGCAGGCTGGAGGCGCTCAGGTAGAGCACGCTGGCGCCGGTGGCGGCGACCGTCACGCCCAGGGCGCCGGAGAAGGCCATCCCAGACCGGCCGAACGACCCATACCCTGCGGCCTTGACATAGACAGTAGCCCCAGCCGCAATCGGCGTACCGTCGGGCATGTTCAGGATCAGCGCTTGCGTGGCCGGGCCGTCGAAGACCCGCGTCAGCGCAGAGGGCGTAAAGCCCGGATCTGTCCCGAGGTGGATCTCGATCCCCGCAAAATCGCCCGCCGGACGGTCGCACTGGAACAGGAAACCTTTCTCCGTGAGCGTCAGCTCAATGCCCGAAAGCGCAGGCACAGGGGCAATCGATACACCCCGCACCACATAGGCGTAGTCCGTCACCGAGTCCAACGTCTGCTCGCCGCCGCCGAACACATTGAAGCTGGTGAACTTGAAGTGAACGGTCTGGCCGATCATCGACAGATCGAGATAGCCACTCGACACCAATGCATCATCCACGCGGACGAACTGAGCGCCCGCGGCGTGCGCAGTAGCCGGAATGCCATACACGCCGCGCACAAGCCCCGTGAGCGTATAGGCGCTCGGGCCGCTCAAGGACGCCCCTACGTAGTTGAGGTACTCGCCGCCGGAAGCCGTGCCGATCCAGATCAAGGACTGATTCTGGCCGGCCATTGCGCTGCTGGCGTTGTAGAGCTGGCCGCCGCTGACCAGGCTTACCCCAACACTGCTATCGGCCGCGGTGATGGCCGTGGTGGTTGTGCCGTAGCGAGCGCCACCGGTAACAGTGCCGACACGCTTGTAGTTGGTGCCATCCAGGCTGACCCAGACATGAGCACCACCCCAGTTGCTGCCAGGCCCGGCGACAGCCGCATAGACTTCCAGGCCGCTCTGCGTCAGCACAGACGGCGTCTCGAAAATCACAGGGGCCACAACACTGGGCGCGAGCGCGTTGTAGTCGGACTGGTAGCCGCTGACCGGCTGATAGGGATAGGCCGTGGCGCTGGCAACCCCTTGGGGAAAATCCTCCGCCTCGACGGTCAGCATCCCCGTGTCGTCTTCCTCGATGGAGGTGATGCGCACGACGTGGTGATCGAGCCCTTGGTCGAGGTCCGTGACGGTCACCAGGTCCATCGGCTCGAGCAGGCAATACGCCCAGGGCAGACGAAACTCGTACTTCGTGGCCACGTTGAGCGAACGCTGCATCAGCAGCTGTGCAATGGTACGAGCCACGCCGGCATCGCAGATCCAGTCGCCGGACACCGAGGGCATGGTGCGCAGACCATTGGCCTGGATGTCGGCATCGTCCTTGATCTCGACGATTTCCTTGTTGTAGTAGTTCGCCCGGTTCTGGAACTCCATCTTGACGTTGTTGTATCGGTCGCTGCGCTGCACCCGCGTGACCTTAAGCGGCGCTTCGCCCTCTGCAGCAATGAAGTGATCATCGGAGAAGTCGTACAGCGGCGTCAGGTCTGGCGTGTAGGCAACCCCGTTTCCGGCCACGGCCTGATCGCAATAGGGGACCATCTTCAAGCGATCGACGCTCCACACCGGCGCAGAATTGGTGAGCTGCGCAGCCAGCGAGACCAGATCGGCGGCGCTGGTCTGCGTCGTGAGCGCAGGCGACAGCAGCAGGCCGGCCGCTGCGCAATACCTGGACCAGCCGTCGAAGCTGTCGAGCTGTTCGGACGGCAGGCGGGCACCGTAGCGGCCATCGAGCAGCACGGAGCGAACGAAGTCGGCCGGGTTGCAATCAGGGATGGACGGGCTGACCGAGTAGGCCCCGAACCCCACCACCTCGAAGGTGTGGTTCTCGATCTGTGCGCCATCGCCGAGGCTGTAGTCCTGCGCGGTCACATAAGCCTGGTAGGGATAGCGCAGCGCATCGCCTGGGTGTAGCGACGCCACCCAGGACGGCGCCAGCTGGTCGGGCGTGCCCTTCACCAACGTGACACCCAGCTTTTGCATGGCCGTCTGCAGCACCGGAGCAGCCGTGGCCGTGTAACGGATAGTCACATCGCGGCCAGCGGCGGCCGACCCGGCCGGGAAATTGAACACCCCCGCACTGACCGTATAGTCGCCGCCCTCAGCAAACACATCCCCCCACGATGATTCGCTGTCCGACATCCACGACACCACGTCGATGACGCCACTATATGTGGCCGCATTGGCTACCGCATGGGACCCACCGCCAGACGGGACGCTGTAGCTTTCTTCGTACCGGGCCGTGGCCGGGGCCGTGTACTCGGCCTCATAGCGGTTCTTGCCCACCCAGATGCGCGTCACGTCCTGAATCGGGCCGTGCCCGATGCTCATGATCACGCTGGCGCTGTAGGTGTAGCTGGTGTTCGTCGTCTTGACGCCACCGCCCTTGCCGCCGCTTTGCGTCTCGGTGTGGGGCGTGGCCTTGAAGTCGTTGTAATAGATCAGGTTGCCGGGGATGCGGTTCATGCCGCCGACGAGCGGAACGGTCACGGCATACGCGCTGGACTGCAGCTTGAGCGCTTCAATCCGGGTCTGGCTGGTGTTGATGGTCTTGCCGCCCATTGCGGATTCTCCAATAGAGCACAGGCCGGCCGTCCAGCGGCTCTTCCGAACGCCGGCTGATGATGACGCCCCTGCCGATATACGAGTGGATCACCCCATCAGGGGTGACGATGCCGCCGTGCGAGTAACAGCGGCCAAAGCGGAACAGCGCGACATCGCCGGGGGACGGCTGCGCAATGCGATCACCGAAGCGATCCAGCCAACGCATGTAGATCTCGTCGCTGTGATGCAGATGCCAGTCGTGCGGGTAGTCGCCCGGGTCAAACGGATCGATGAGGCCGACCGCCGAGAACACGGCAATGAGGATCTGCGCGCAATCGACACCCACCCCTTTGATGCGCCCGTGGTGGTGATACGGCGTGCCGATCCAGGCCTGCGCCTCCGCACAGATCCGCTCGGCGATCATGTGACCGTCTCCGGTGCCGGGATGAGGGGCTCGCCCCGGAACCGGGCATCGTTGCCGAACACACCCGCACAGGCCGCCCGCGTCTTGTCGCACCCGAGCTGCGCGGTGAAGGCATCGCCCACGGCCAGCGGATAGGGAAACGGCGAAATGAACTCGAACGCGACCGTGCCGCCGGCCGCTACCGCCCGCTTGATTGTGCGGGCGATGCCGGCATTGCCCCCGGAAGTGAAGGTCAGCGTGCCCAGCATGTAACGGGAGGCCCCCGCGCCGACCGGCACACTGCTGACGAAGTAATTGTTGGCCGCCGTGATGCCGCCCGTCACGCTGCCAGCCGCAGCAGCACTGGACCTGCTGACCCCGCAGTACGCGTCGTACAGGGTGTTCTTGCAGCCCGGCTGGTAGAGATCGCCCGGCACCATGATGTCGAACAGCTCGGAGTAGCTGCGCACCTCGATGTTGGCCTGGCCGCGCTGGGTTGAGGTTTGCCCGACCCGCCCGGCAAAGGCCAGCACCACGCCCTGCATCTGCCAGGCCTGGAAGCCATCGAAGAACGCATGCGCAACCTGGACATCGGCACCATCGAACAGCCCAAAGGCAATCGCGGCGATGATGCCCATCGATCCAACGCGGATGGAGCTGTCTGCAAACAGCTGGATCTCCATGGTGTCCACCGCGATGCCGGCAGTGAAGCGCGTCTTGCTGCGCACCAGCCCAGGGCCGGGCGAGTACGTGGCGTCGTTGTACCAGATGTCCTGCTCGGCATTGGTGTAGTGCAGCACCGTGCCGTTCTGCAGGGTGATCTTGTAGAGATCCACCGGCACCGCCTGGGTGTTTGCTGCCAGGAACGCGACCAGTTGCCCGGCAGCGGGCTCCCACAATACTTTTCTCATGGCTTCACCACCTTGAATTCAACCTTGCCGAGCTGCCAGAAGGAATACGCGAAGCGCTCCAGGTCCATGTGGTCATCCAGGAAGCGGCAGCGCCAGTAGTACGTGCCGGTGTAAGTGATCGTCGCCCCGACAGCCGGTGCAGCGACGAATGTCACCAGCCCGGTGGCGTTGATCGTGTAGTGCGTGCCCGGCGTTTTGAGCACCCCATCGACATAGATCTGAGGCACGCTGTGCGTGTCGTAGATCGGCTCGACAAAGCCCCCCAATGCCCGCACCAGCTGGAAGGACCTGGTTGCCCCATTGCCGATGCCGATGACCTGCCAGCCGATCCAGTTATCGTCAGGGTCATCGAACAGCCAGCTGTCGAACGGGCCACGGTGACTGTTGTAGAAGCCGCACAGCGTCCGAAACTCGGCAAGCGCGCTGGAGTCACGCAAGAACTCATATCTGAGGGTGTATTTCACCCGCGGGTAAAACATCAGCGCGGAACGGAACTCCCGGCCGCTGGCCGTCTCCAGCACGCTCGTCTTGAACGTGGGGGAACGGCCCACCGGGAGCGACAGCCCAGGCAGGGTCGGATAAACGTCGTTGGACATGGCTAAATGTCAAAGTCGCGACGAGCCGACTTGAGCGCGGCGACCAGCTCGTCACGGTGAATCATGAAAAAACCGCTTTTCATCGGCTGCGCCTTGATCGTCACATTCAGATCACCCCGGCCCGCGCCAGCGCCGCCGCCGTCAGACATACTGCGAATCACGTCTGCGTACTTCGCCGGCAGCACCATTTCGCGCTGGTGCAGCTGTGTGACAGGGTTGATGCCTGCGGGAATGTCGTATCCATTAGACGCACTCGCCACCGCCAAACCGCCCATCACCATCGCCATGGTTTCCGCGTAGGCGGCAGCCGCCATTGCAGGGCCTACCACCGGAATACCGGCTACGGATGCAGCGGCAGCACCAGCAGCGGTCGCGGCCTCTGCCGGGATCACTCCAGCCGCCTCTGCCTTTTTGGCGACAACGGTTTTCACCGTGCTTGCAGACTCCAGCCCGAGCAGAGCTGTCAGCGTCGAGGAGCGCAGCGCCAACTCCTTCGCCTGATCAGCCACCAGCGCCATGCTTTTCTTGACGATGAACTCGCTGATGAAGGCACCCGTCATCTGCTTGTAGAGCTGCGCCAGCCCCTGCGCAAGCGTCTGGGTGCGCATGAGCATGCTGTTGGCGAACTGGCTGAAGCCGGCCTGTGCCGTCGTCAGGAAGGCGCCGAAGGGGTTGGCGTTGGCGACGGCGATCTTGCCGCGGATCTCGGCCAGCTTGGCCTGGTGGGAGATCTCCAGCTGCTCGATCTCGGCGGCAGTGCGGGCCAGCTCCACCTTGTTGCGCTCGGGGTCCTTTGCAGCGATCAGGAACTTTTCCTGCAGGGCCTGCAGGCGGATCGCGTTGCGCCGATCTTCGAAGACCTGCTCGTCGCTCAGTTGCTCTTCGGCCTTCTTCCGACCCAGGGCCACCTCCAGCTGCCCGGCCTGCTCATCGGCATCCACCCGCGCCAGGGCCGCGTTCTTGGCCTGCTCGGTGTTGATGGCATCGATCTGCAGCTCGGCTTCGTGGTCCTTGCGCAGAATCTGCAGCCGCAGCTCGCCGACCTTCTTCTGGATGGCCGCCACCTCGGCAGTCCCCACCTTGGCGAGGCCCTGCTTCTTCTCCCAGAAGGCGAGCTCCTGGGAGAGGGTGTATTGCTGGAAGCTGCCATCCTGCGCGGACTGCTGCTCGTAGGCTGCTTTCTGGCTGGCGAGCTCGGCTTCCCATTCGGACATGCGGGACTTGTCCGCGGCTTTCTTATCCTTCTTTCCGTCGTCCCCGGCGCCCAGATCTCGCGCCTGCTTGTTTCCACCTGGCGGCGGCTTCACCCCTGGTACCTTGGTGTTCACTCCGGGCTGCAGAGCCTCATCCATCCGCGTTCCATAGCTGGCCCGCATGACAAGGATACGCTCGGCAGATCCCGCAACGATCTTCTCCAGCTCCGCCGCCCCCGCTTGCCACGCAGCCTTTGCCCCCGCGAAGTCGAGCCTCAGCGCAGCCGAAGCGACATTCGCCAACCGGATCAGCGACGAGTTGAGGATTTGGATCGAAACACGGATTCCCTCGAAAACGTGCTCGACAACCAGCCCTAGCGCCAGCGCGGCCACGCGCACCACCTTGAACGCATTGACGAAGGTCTCGGACGCCGTAGCCACGCGAACCCCGAAGGTGTTCTCGACCAGCCCGGCGATCTGCGACATTGTCGAAGAGATGATCTCCCACACTGTCGTCGCGCTGTTCTTGACCGCGTCGTACACATCCCGCAGGGAATCCATGGCCGTAATCATGGCTTCGGTTGCAGTCGGGCCGGCGTTCTGAAGCCAGTTGGCCAGCTCGGTCATGATCGGCATGGCGCCGCGCCCAATAGCCAGGGTGACGCCTTCCGCCGCATCGCCGAGGTTTTCCATCGCACCCTTGTAGGCCTTGACCTGCTCGGGGTCGATCTCCTTATGGTAGTCGGCTACCTCCTGGGCAGCGTCGGCCATGGCCTGTTCATTGACCTTGGCAAGCGCAAGCACTTCCTGGTAGCTCTTGCCCAGCAGTTGCTGCGCCATCACGTTGCGATCGACACCGGCCTTGTAGGTGTCGAGCACGGCCACAGTATTCGCGATGATCTGCTGCATCGGCAGCAGGTGGCCTCGCGCGTCCTTGGTCTTAATGCCCAGTTCCTTGAAGGCATCGCCATTCTTGATCAGCGCCCGGTTAACGGCCTGCGTGCCGGCGATGTACTCGTCCTTGTCGAGGAAGACATTCCCGAGCGCCGTATTCAGGACATTGGCCTCTTCGCTGGTGATGCCCAGCGTTTTGGCGAGGCTCATTGCTTCGGAGGTTTGCGCCTTGACCGCAGCAATGCCGTCCCGGAAGGCAGCGCCGCCCGCGAGCGCAGCGGTGAAGGCCACGAAGATTCCCTGCACACGCTGGAAGGCTTCGCCAACACCCTTCATCGCGCCCTGCATCTGCTCGGATGCATTGCGGACGACTGCCTGCGCCCGCTCAAGGCCAGCCTGCAGGCCAGCATCTTCAACACCAATCGAAAGCGAAACATCCTTATCGGCAGCCATGGTCAGCTCCTGTTCTGGGGGAATTGCGCATAGACGGCGAGCAGATCCAGCTCGGCGTCTTGCTTGGGTTGCGGCTTGATATCGAGGTAGGCCGCCACCATGACGTGCAGCGGCGGGTGATCGGCCCAGTAGGCATTCAGGGCCTCGAGGCGAGGCAAATCGACATGCTCGGCGACGTAATCCCACGTCCAACCCGTGGAGGCGCAGACGTGGGAAATGATTTCGCCGAAGTCGGTTACCCCGCCGGGGATTCCCCCACGGCCTGGCCCTCCAACGCCTTACGGCGCAGGCCAGACACATCCATGACGGCATCCATGATTTCCTGCATGTTCCCCACGTCGAGCAGGTCGGCCACCTGATCGCGGGTCATGCCGGGGTAGTTACGACGCAAGGCGGCATGCGTCGCATCCACTACGGTTTTCAGGCTGGTCTTACCGAGACCTGCGGTGTAATTGCTGAGATCCTCCTGCAGCTGTTCCAGCGCGCCGAGTGTGATCGGCGGCACGATGTAGGTTCCGCCGCCCAGCTCGACCGGGATCCCCTTGATTTTTACGACAGGCATAGCGCCTCCTTATTCGTTGGTCGAGACGCTGAAAACACGGCCCGACGCGTCGGCAAAGCCTTCGAAGTCGAACTCCGGGACCATGTAGTCGTCTTGCTTGGTGCCCATGGAGTACTTGCTGCCGATGCACTTGTAGAGGTGCAGCGCCAGCTGCTGGCCGTTCTTCGGGGCCATCAGGTCGAGGGCGAAGCTGGGCGCGTAGCCCATGGGCAGGTTGAGGACATCGATCCGGCTGCCGGTGGTGGTCTGGGCGTACTGGTAGCTGATGTAAACCGTCTTGCCGACGTCAGCCGCAGCAAAGGTGTAGGTGCCGGATGCCAGGGAGTACTGCCCGGTGGCCGGTGCGCTGGCGACGCGCTTCATGGGGTTGCCATTGGCGTCCTTGACACCCATGTCGCCCGCCCAGGTGCCGCTACCCGGAACCGTCGGGGTGACGGTGGTGGCGACGACGGTGCCGACAGTATCGTACTGGTAGGCCAGCATGCCGGTGGTGACACCCTGGCCGAAGACCAGGGTGTTCATGAGCGCGCCGGAGAGGCGAGCCACCTTGGCCTTGCCGGACACCTTACCCTTGCCCCGGCCGGCATCGACCGGGAACTGGTTGCCGCCGTAGAGAGTTTTGGTGTCCCAGGAAATATCGACGGACACTTCCTGCATGACGCCAAGCTCGATGGGCGTGGGCAGGGCGATGGCGGCGCCGGTGGCGTCGGTGAGCTGCGTGGCAAAGACGATGCCCGCGCCAAACGCGAATTGCATGGTGATCTCCTAAAGTCAGAGGCGCCGCGTCGGGTCGGACGTCAGCGAGAGATAGCGAAAATTGAACGTGGCAGAGGTGATGCCGGCGGTCGCGTCGGCGTCGTCCTCTTCGAAATCGACCGGGCCGGGGATGAGGCCATCCACGAGCCCGCCGAGGGTTGCATCGGAGAAGAGCAGGCGATGCACCTGCACCAGGATGGGGTCGGCCAGTGCGTCGGGCTCCTGCCCGCGTGTGACGATCTCGATGACAACGGCCAGGTCGCGGGGCTGGACTGTGGGACCGAGCTTTTCGAGGGGCTGATCTTCCCGCCAGCGGACGACGAGGGCCGGCGTAAGCTGGCGCTCCAGGGCTTCGGCGCGGGACCGGAACACGGAGGCCCCGGCGTCGGTATGCCCCAGGAGCGCCGCCTTGACGGCCTCCAGGATCTGTTCTCGGATCGTGCTCATACCTTTGTCAAGACCGCCGCGCGAAAGACTCCGTCATCGAGTGGCATGTCATGACGGACGCGGTACTGCACCGCATTGACGGTGAGCAGATCACCACTCGTCAGCGCCAAGGCGGAGGCGGGATAGGTGATCTGGTACTCGGTGCTGTTGATCCGGCCGCCGAGGACATCCTGCCCTGGCATGTCGAGCCAGGCGGCACAGCTGCCGGAGGCATGCACCACCTGGGCATCGGCCCCGTCCATGAAGAGGCTGGCGTCCTCGGCGAACATGGTCAGCCCTCTTGCTGCGAAGCAGCGGGGAGCGCGGCAACCGGCTCGGCCACCGGCACGTCTGCAGACGTCTGCACGAGCTTGTCGGCATGCAGGGCGGCGATGTCATCGGGCAGTTCGATGGTTTCGCCTTCCGCCGCCCGGGTGCCGTCCGGCTTCACGAAGACCGCGCCAGGCGCAATGGTGTAGTGCTTCATGGTCAGGCCTCCGCAGGCGTTGCAGCCGGCGCCGAGGCGGCCCCAGCCTGTTGCGCGACGGACAGGGCGGCGACGAGATCCGCGATCAGTTGGGCAGGGTTGGCGGCCTGCGTCTTGGCCCGTTCGGCAGCCTCGGCATCGAGGGCGGCCTTGCGGTCTGCCGCGTCGGCGAATTCGAGCTTATGCAGGTGAAGCTGCGCCTGGTCGTCGTCGAGGCGGACGTTGTCGCCGCCGATGAAGGTGCGCTCGTAAATCTTGTCGTCGTTGCCTTTGGTGGCCAGCACAACGACGTAACCTTCGCGGACGGTGTAGTTCTTGGGCATTTCTGAATCTCCAGAGAATCGAGGGGCAGCCGGCGCTGCCCCTGCGGGGTTGCCAGTCGAGGCTTAGGCCGTGAGGGCGTCGGACATGGTGGAGAAGCTGGCCGCGTGGCGGACGCCGATGTCCAGGGACTGGAGGGCGCGCAGCAGCACGCCGCCGTTCTTGTAGACGGCGGCGTCGTACGGGTTCGGGACGATCTCCAGCACACCCCACTCACCGATCAGCAGCTCACTCCAGGCGCCGAAGAAGACCTCGGAACACACCCCGTTGGCAGTGCCCTTGGTCAGGGTGCTGCGGGCCTGGTTGGACCGGGCCACGCTGTAGCCGTTGATCTCGCCCGGCGTGGCGCTGCGGCCACCGTTGGGCGCGTTCGTCCAGAGGTATTGCCCGGTGGTGGACTTCTGCTTCTTGAGCCAGCCAATCGCCTTGGCGTTGGTCAGGTAGGCCAGCGAGTCTTCCGGCGCGTTGGCGTAGGTGACGGCCGTTTCCAGGTCGATCATGTTGTCGATGGTGAGCTGCGCACCATTGACACCGCCGACCACCGAGCCGATGCCGGAGACGTTCGCGATGCCCAGCGGCTGACCGCCGGAGCCAGTGCCGGACAGCGCGGCCAGATCGATGCCGAGCGCGATCTGCGCGATGAGATCGGCGCGGGCGATCATGTCGATATCCGGCGTGCTCTGCAGGAGCATGTTGCGGGTGATCTGGGAATAGGTGCCGATGGTCTTGAGCGTCAGGCTCACCTTGTCGAAGGTGGCCTCGCCTTCGGACGTATTGACACCCTCGGCCGTCCAGAAGGTTTGCGTGGCACCCGTCTGGCGCGGGATGTCGACGTTGCCGACCAGGCCAGAGAGGACCGTGGCGCCGAGCTGCAGGACGCGGGCCTTGTTGCGCAGCACTTCGATGAAGCTGCCGGCCAGCAGGTTGGTGGCCACCAGCGCGCCGCCCGTACCGGCAGCGCCAGTCGCATACGCAGCCCGTTCGGACTGGGCGTAAAACTGCAGGTTGGTGGGCATGAAGAAAGCCCGCTCGGCAGCGCCACGGCCGAGACGCTGGCCGATCGCGTTGGAGCATTCCAGCTCGAAACCGGCCTTGCTCCAGTCGCCGGAGATCGCGGCGTTGACCGCGCGGAGCATGGAGTAGCGCGCCTTCTCACGCTCGGTGAGGTCCGGGTTGGTGGTGTCGCCGAAGTCGGCAGCGGGCTTGCCTTCGCGCTTGGCGCGCTCCAGGACCATGTCGACCACGGTGAGCTTGGCCTGCTCGACACTGGCACCCTTCTGGATCATCTCGCGCTTGAGCTCGGGCGTGACCTTGTACTTGTCGCACAGGGCCTCGATCTCGGACATGCGCTTGCGTTCGGCTTCGGCGCCGCGGGCCTGCTCGCGAGCAGCGTCAACAACAGGGGCGCCACCACCGGCAGATTGGGTGGTTTCGTCGCCCGCCTGGTTCTGCAGGGGATGGCGGTTGCGCTTCATATCAGCTCCTTTCGGGGGCTCAGGGGTTTGCGACTGGCGGGCGCCAGGCGTAAAAAAACCCGCCGGAGCGGGTTGATCGGTCTTGTCTTGCTGGGCGCCGGGCGGGCTGCCCCGGGTCTGGATCTCGACCGGGTTTTCGGTGTCGTCGGCCGAGCGCCCAACGCCGACCGACGCATCGGCAGGCACGGTGACGAGGCTGACTTCATACGGCTCCCAGTCGATTGCCGTGTAACTCTCTTCCTCGACGTCCTCGACCCATACCCAGACTCGGTACATGAACGACACATTGACCAGGCAGCCGGCATTGACTTGTTGCATTGCCCAGTCGCCGTCCTCGCCCGGGGCAAAGCGCACGACCGCAACGCCCTTGCGCGCTGCGGTATCGAGCTCGATGGTCTCGACAATGCCGAGCAGGCGGTCCCGGTTATGGTTGTAGAGCAGCGGCATGGTCTGCTGCCGCTGCCCCATGCGCATCGCGCCCTTGGCGTGGCTGAGGATCTCGGTCCCGTACCACATGTCCACCGGCTCTTCGCTGGAGAACGTGAGGCGAATGGTGCGGGTATCGGCATCCACCAGCGCCCGGGCGCCATCACCCGGCGACTCAACCCGCAGCGAGACGAACCGCTGCTGAGGCGCCAGGGTTTCGGG
The DNA here is from genome assembly GCA_018241685.1 of Pseudomonadota bacterium. Lineage (GTDB taxonomy): Bacteria > Pseudomonadota > Gammaproteobacteria > Burkholderiales > Rhodocyclaceae > Zoogloea. The sequence continues at coordinate 259 of JAFEDJ010000031.1, read as the reverse complement.
GCGCTTTCGGATTGACATGTGGCCTCCGTAAAAAAGCCCGGCACAGGCCGGGCATGAATGAATAGTGCCGGTACCGACGCCGGCGCCCGGAAACCGCCGGGACGGTGGCGAGCTATTAAGGATTACTTAATAGCTGCGCGAGGGGGATTAGATTTCAGCCCCGAGCAACCACGGGGCCACGCTCGCAAGCGCTCGCTCACGCTCAGGGCGGTAACTGACACTCCAGAATCTAGGGTCACGTGTCGTCGGATCGACGGCG